>NZ_JAPNKC010000001.1:10130000-11330000 GCF_026626705.1 Pyxidicoccus sp. MSG2 | reverse complement strand
CTGTTGCTGGCACGCGGGCAGCTCACCCCGCCCATGGTGGAGGCCGCGGCCCACGAGCTGCGCCGGGCGCATGGCCTGACGTTCCCCGGCTCGTCCCGGCCGTGGTCGCACGGAGACGCGCACCTGAAGAACGTCCTCTACGACGCGGGCGAGCAGCGCGCGTGGCTCATCGACTTCGAGACACCGCACGAGGCGAGGCTGCCCGCCGGGGATCGCCACGCGGATGACCTGTTCGTCTTCCTGCTCGACCTCGTGGGACGCGCGCCCGAGGGCCCGGTTGAGGGGCTCGCGGCGGCGTTCCTCCGGGCGTACGCACGCGAAGATGTCCTGCGCGCCCTGCTCGCGCGACTCCAGCCGCCTCGGGGACTGGAGCGGGCCCTCTGGAAGAGCCGCTCCCAGCAGCTCCCGGAGGCACGGCTCCTGCGCTGGCTGGAGCACCTCCGGAACGAGGTGCTCGGCCTGATACGCCCATGACAAGTCATTGACGCGCTAGCCGGGTGACGCTCCCGCTCCCTCGAATACGCCATCCCCGAGCACCCAGCGCTCGAGCCCGAGCGCGAAGCCCTCTTCCTCGGAAGAGGCGGTCACCCGGGTTGCCTGCGCCCGCACCTCCTGCGGCGCCTGCCCCATGGCGATGCTCAGCCCGCTCTCGCGGAACATCAGCACGTCGTTGGGCTGGTCCCCGAGCGTGGCGATGCGCTCGCGCGGGATACCCAGAGAGGCGGAGAGATGTCGGGCCACGGCGCCCTTGTTGGCCTCGGCATGGGTGATGTCCAGGTAGTAGGGCTGCGAGAGCTGGGCGCTCACCCTCGGGCCGCAGCGCGCGGCCACGTCCGCGCGCGCCGCTTCCATCCGCACGGCGTCGTCACTGACGCCCACCAGCTTCACGACGCCCTCCTCCAGCCCCGCGAAGTCCGCCACGCACTTCGGAGCAAACCGCACCGTCCACTGCTCTCGCGCCACGTGCGCCGTCTCCCCGTCGCGCACCAGCCAGTCGAGGCCCCGATACACCCACGCATCCAGCCCATGCGCCGCGAGCACCCGCAGCAGGTCCGGCACCAGGGCGGGCGGCAGGGTGTGCGCCTCGACGATGGAGAGGTCGGAGGGCCGGCAGAACATGCCCCCGTTGAAGGCCGCCACCGGCGTGGTGAGGGCGAGTGGCGGAAGCAGCATCCTCATTCCCCGCGGCGGACGCCCGCTGGTGATGGCGAAGCGGATGCCACGTGCGCGCAGGGCCCGCACCGCGGCGACTGCCCGCTCGGTGAGCGCCTTGTCGCGCGTGAGCAACGTGCCATCCACGTCCGCGAGGACCAGGGCAATGCCAGAAGGAGGAAGCGGGAGGTCCGGAGGCTGCATGGCCGCTCCTGGGCTGGACGCGGTGGCGCGACTCCCTCTCATGTAGTTCCGAGGACGCCACCGCGCATCCCGTGGACTTCCGAGCCAGCAAGTCAACGCTTGGAGCGTTGCCAGCCCCTGTTGGGCGGACGCAGTGGGGTTGGGAGCGCCTTCGGTCCCGGGGCCTTCTTCGTCCCGCTCCGCCCGAGAGGGATGCGGAGCGGGACGGGTGCGGCTACGGGACGACGTAGATGTCGCCGTTCGTCTGTACGACTGCACCGCCCACGACGTTGTAGACGTCGAAGAGGTCTGCGCTCTTGAAGCTCGCGCCCGCCGGCACCGCGGCCAGGGCCGGCGAGAGGGTCAGTTGCGTCAGCGAAGAGCTCACGAAGGTATTGCCGGAGACCGTGACGAGGTTGTCCGCGGGCAGGTTGCCGCTGTTCACGCTGGTGTCGGGCCGCAGCCACATGCCGGAGAGGAGCTGGTTGAAGGCGGCCGAGCCGTGGAGCGGCGAGCTGGTGATGGTGACGCCCATCGTGGTGTCACCGGAAGAGACCGCGGTGCTGACCGTTCCGACGATGGAGATGAGCGGGGTGTTGCCGCCCGCTGCATAGTGCGTCTGATTGTTGTTGTTGATGATGAGCTGGCCGTACGCCACGTCGCGGTGCTTGAGGAACACCGTGCCCGCGCCGCCGTCGCTGTACGTGGCGCTGACGCCCGTGCCTCCCCGCGCCTGCACCTGGGCATTGGTCGTCGGGAGCGGATAGGTGAGCGCGCCGACGAAGCTCGAAGCCCCGCCCGCACTGACCAGCGCAATCCGGCCGCCACCGCCCGCACGCACGTTTCCGAGCGAGCTCGAGGTCTTGGCGTTCGCCCCGTTGACGTTGATGGAGCCATTCCAGCCCGTGGTGTCGAAGCCTCCGCAGCGAAGGGAGACCGAACCACCCGCGGCTCCAAACTCGGAGCCGGTGATCACCGCGCTGGCCTTGATGAGCGAGCTGCCACCCAGCGTGCAGGCTCCGGAGGCATTGAGCCGGAAGACACCACCCCCGTTGCTCCGGTAGGAGAGGTACGACGGCGAGCCGCCCGCGGTCGCGGCGGCGCCACCGGGATACCGCGGGTCCCGATAGTCGTCGTAGGCCATGCCGCGAACCGCTCCGGCAGCGTAGCCACCACCGACGCCGCCGTGGCCCGCGCCGTAGCCGTTCGCCACACCCGTCGCGGCCAGGGGACCATTCGCCCCGAAGCCCCAGGCCGTCAGCGGCGCGCCCTGGGGATCGCACGCCATCGGATAGCCCAGCCCCGCGACATCCACCGAGCCTCCCGTGAGGCTGAAGGTGTCCGAGAGCGTCAGGTTGAGCCCGTACACCACGGCCGCGGCCGGCGACGTCTTGAAAATCGGGGGGTAGTGCTTGAGGACGCCCGCGGTCTGCGAATAGCGCGCCGCCGTCAGCGCGTTGGTGGTCAGCGTGCCGCCCGACACGACCACGTCGCTGGACGCGACGATGGAGGGCACGGTGAGCGAGCCGCCCGTCACCGACACGTTGTCCGCGACGAGCGTGGCACCCGCCACCGGGGGCATCGCCTGGGTGCTCTGCACGACATCCACCGTCCCGCCCGCGTACTGGATGCGGCCCGTCCGGTTGCTCGTCGTGTCGAAGAGCACCAGGCCGTTCACGGTCATCGTGCTCGCCCCGGAGTTGGTCGTGTTGCCCGACAGGACGTAGATGTCACCGTTGGTCTCGAGCATCGCGTTGCCGAGCACGTCGAGGTGGTCCAACACGTCCACGCTCCGGAAGACCGCACCCGCGGGGACGTCGGCGGGGATGGCGCTCGTCGTCAGGCTGCCCACCGCGTTGGTCGTGACGCTCACCAGGTTGGACGGGTCGAGCAGCGCTCCACTCCCGGCGCTGATGTCGGGCCGCAGCCAGCCGCCCGCGAACACCCCGTTGTAGGCCGCCGCCGACGAGGGCGTCGTGTTCTGCGTGAGCGCGGGGTTGTTGTTCAGCGGCGCACCGGCGTTCTCGTAGTAGGTCGCGTTGAGGCTGGTGCTGGCGACGGAGACCGGGAGCAGGGTGGCGCCCGCGGCGACGTTGGCGGTGAGGGTGCCGACAATCGCGGGCAGCCGCGTCGTGCCTTCGTTCTGGTAATGCGCGGGTGAGTTGTTCGCGATGATGAGGTCGCCGTACGTCAGGTCGCTGTGCTTGAGGTAGATCGTCCCCGCGCCGCCCGCGCCCATCACATAGCTGGAGTTGGCCGGCGCGCCGCCGAAGGCGTGCACCCGGGCGGTAAGGTTCGTCGGCGGATAGCTCACCGCGCCGGTGAGAGTCGCGGCGTCACCGGTGCTGACCAGCGCGATGCGGCCCCCGCCGCCAGCGCCCATCGGGATGGAGGAGTTTCCCGCGCTGCGGCCTCCGTCGGCGTTGAGGCTTCCCGTCCACCCCGTCGAGGTGATGCCCCGGCAGCGGAGGTTGATGGAGCCTCCGGCGCCATTGTAGGGAGAGGTCGCGATGATGGAGGCGGTGCCAGCCAGCACGCAGGTCCCCGACGAGGTGATGCGCGCGACGCCACCCCCGTGGAAGCCCGAGTAGGTGCTGTTGGTGGCGCCGGGATACTTCGGGTCGCGGTAGTCCCCATACGTCGGTCCCGCGTTGCCGGCGTGGGCGTTGCTGGCCGCGGTCATGTTGATGCGGAAGTTGCCGGAGCCCATGCCGCCGTGGCTGGCGCCGTACCGCTCGTTGGTCCCGGCCAGCGCTGACGACGGCACGCCGTTGGCGCTGAAGCTGACCAGCCCATTGCCGCTGCACGAGCCATTGGCAAAGCAGGTCATGCCATAGCCCTTGCTGTCGGTATTGACCGCGCCCCCCAGGAGGTTCCACGAGCCCGTGTTGATGTCCAGCTTGTACATGGCGGCGTTGGTGGCCTGCAGGTGCGTCACCGTGCCGCCGGTGATGAAGACGTCACCGAAGGTCTGCCCCACCGTGGTGGCATCGAACGTCACCGTGCCGCCCGTGATGTAGAGGTTCCGGCCCCCCGCGTGGCTGCCGGTGATGGTGACGGTGCCCGTGGTGACGGTGGTGCCGCAGGCGCCGGTGCAACCGGGGCCGCCGTCGAACCTGCTCGAATCGAACGTGACATCCGCCGTGTCCGGCAGCGTCACGGTGCCGTTCGCATCCGTGACGGTGGCGGAGAACGTCGTCGGCACGGCCAGCGCCGTGGCGCTCTTCGCCGTGACGACGTAGCTCCCGGCTCCCGAGTCCACCGCCGTCAGGCAGGTCGCGGACGGAGCATTGACGGTGCAGGCCGAGGTGCCCGGGCCGCCCAGGGTGACGAGCCCGTCGCTGCTCAGCACCTCGACGTGAAGCCCCGACCCCAGGGGCGCTCCATTCGAGTCGCGAGGCGTGATGGTGAGGGTGACGTAGGCGAGCCCGTCCGAAGGCGTGAAGGTCGCGGACGCGAGGAGTTGCGGCTGCGGCGAGGTCAGGGCGGAACACGACTGCGCGGAGTCACCCGCGGCTGCGTGCTTCCCCTCGTCCTGGGGTGGAGGTGAACAGCCAATCAACGCGAGCACGAGCCAGACCGCTGGCGGACCTGCAAGTGACGGACGCATGGAGCTTCTCCCTTGGAATGTGGAACAGCCGCCGGCTGACGGTGCTTCAGCCCTGGGCGCAGGCTGGCTGTATGCTTCAACCGGGTTGCAGAAAGGAAGAAGTCACTGGAAACCTGATGCGCCAGCAGGAGCGGGGCTCAGCCCACGGCGCGAAGGGGTGTGGCCGTGCCGCGGGTGGCCTCGTCCACCCGGTCCAGCCACGCGCTCAGCCGCTTGCGGTGCGCCACCTGTTCCGCCTGCCAGGGCGTGAGGGGCGTGCGCAGGCTGTGCAGCTGGCCGAAGAGGGCCAGGTCCGCCACGCTGAGTCCGACAGGGAGCCAGAAGCCCTGCTCGGGGGCGCGCGCGTCGAGCGAGTCCAGCAGCGTCCCGAACCGCCGCCAGCACGCCTCCGGGCCCGCGCGCCACACGTCGCGTGCCACCAGCCCCTTCACCACCTTGCGACGGAGCAGCCCCGGCACCACCGCGCGCACCGGTGCTGGCATGGCGCCGAAGTAGGCGGCGCGCGTGGCCGGCCAGTTGCGCTCGTCCGCCCACCGCGCCGCCACCAGGAAGCCGTTGAAGGCCGTGTCGGCCAGCTCCTCCCAGAGCAGGGCCTCCGGGCTGGAGGCGATGCGGCCCGGGACGAGCTGGATGATGCGGGCAAGGATGGCGGTGGAGTCCGGCACGGCCTCGCCGCCCACCAGCAGCACGGGCACCTGTCCGGTGGGGTTGTGGGTCCGGTGCGACGCCGGGTTCCCCGCGCAGTTCCGCGTATAGGGCAGGCCCGCGTACTTCAGGGCGCGGTGCACCTTGAGGCAGAAGGGGGAATAGCTCTCGATGCTGGGGAGACCGGTGTCGGCCACCTCGAGCAGCGTCAGGGGCGGAAGTGCGTTCGTGTTCATGGAGACAGAGTGTAGCTGGCCTGTGACAGCCTTATGTCAGGATTGTTCATCCCGGGCATGGCGGGGCCGGAGCGTCACCCTGCTGTCGAGCGGTGGGGTCACCGTGAGTGGTTCATGTTGCGACCCCTCCCACTCCCGAGGGCGACGGTCAGGTCATCTCGCGACGCTGGCGCGCCCAGGTCTCGAAGCTCATGAGCGAAAGGCCGTAGGAACGCGCGATCTCGGGCCGTGCCAGCAGCGGGGCGACGTTCATGTACGTCAGGCCTCGCGCCACGCCGGGATGCAGGCCGGCCGCGACCGCCTCCTCGACCGTGCCGGACTGGACCACGTACTCCTTGCCGTCGAGGCGAGAGAGGATCTCGGCGATCTGGGGAAGCGTGAGCAGGTCACCCGCGAGCTGCAGCGTCACACCGTTGAACGTCGCGGGATTGTTGATCGCCGCCGCGGCCGCCTTGCCGACGTCCTCCGGCGCGATCAGCGCGATGGGCCGATCGGTCCTGATCACCGTGAGCAACCGGCGCCCGTCGACGAAGCAGGCGGGATCCAACATGGGTTGATCCATGAAGGTGGCGGGCAGGATGAGGGTCCAGTGCTTGAAACCCGCGTTGCGTACGAGATCGCAGGTGGCAAGCTTGTTCTCCCAGTACTCCTCGTGCGACTTCCAGCGCCCCTCCGCCCAGCCCTCGACGTTGCGGTGGTCGCCGACGCCGGACGTCGCGGTGTGCACGAGCGTCCCGACGCCCTCGGCAAGCGCGGCCTCGACGAGGTTCCTCCCTTGCTGGCGCTCCTTGCTGAAGTCGACACCGGTCGCGGACATGATCGGTGACTGCATCGAGAAGACCGCCCGTGCCCCGGCGCAGGCGGCGCGCAACGACGCCGGATCGTCGAGGTCCCCGACGACCACCTCGGCGCCAGCCGCCGCGAGGGCCCTGGCGTTTGGCGCCTCCGGATTGCGCACCATCACGCGCACCGATGTGCTGCCTTCGGCCAGCAGCGCCCGGGCGGTGGCGCCACCCTGGCGTCCTGTGGCGGCGGTGACGAGAACGGGAGCGGTGCTGCTCATTGGCAGCTCCTTTCGTAAGTGGGGGACCCCACCGTTTAATTCTGTGGTTGAATATGGAGGGGTCCCCCGTTTGTCAAGGAAGGTTCTCGTGAGGAGACCATCGCCGTGGATCGTGTGAAGCCGTTGCGAGCGGACGGGAGACGCAACCGGGAGCGGATTGTCGCGGCCGCCGCGGAGCTGGTCGGCAGGGATGGCGCGCAGGCGTCGCTCGAGGAGATCGCGCGGCGGGCGGGGGTAGGCTCGGCGACCCTGCACCGGCACTTCCCGTCGCGGCACGCGCTGTTGGAGGCGGTATTCCGCGATGGCGTCGCGCAGCTCTGTGCGCGGGCAGCCGCGCAACCGGGCGAGGATCCCGCCGCCGAGTTGGCGGCCTGGCTCGAGGAGGTGACGGTCTACACCGCGAACAACCGCGGGCTTGCCGCTGTGCTGCTGACCGGCCCGGATGGCCTCTCGGCCGAAGAACTCTGCTGCACCGACATGCTGCTCGACGTGTTGAACGTCCTGGTGGCACGGGCGTCATCGGCGGGCGCGATTCACGCCGGCACCACCACGAAGGACCTGATGATGCTGGCGAACGCGATCGCCGTCGCCAACGAAGACGATCCGCTCACCGCGCGCCGGGTGCTGCGCCTCGCGCTCACCGGCATACGGCCGTGAACGCAGCGAGAGCGCCTCCTCTTCAGCGGAACGGAAGTGCCTGGAAGGACCTGCCGTTGGTCGTGAAGGCCAGGTGGTGTGGGAACACCGCCCAGAGCCTGCCACCGGCGACCTTGAGGAGCGGGTAGCCCGGCGCCGGCGTGGGGACCTTGAGCGGCGTGCCCTGGTCGTCGTCCAGGCGGAGGACGCGGTCCTCCAGGCTGACGAACAGGTGGCCCTTGAAGAAGGCCAGCGATTGCACGGCCCCCTTGGGAAGGACGAGCTTCCGCGCCCTGCCCCTGGCGGGGAGGCGGAACGCCTGCGCGCCGGTGTGGAAGTAGAGGCTTCCTTCGGGACCCGCGCACGCGCCCGTCACGGGGAAGCGGGTGGCGTGCCGCGCGACGAGGGCCTTGTCCTCGAGCGCGAACAGACCGCCGTTGCCATACGCGTAGAGTGTGCCCGCGTGGGACAACAGGCCGCGGAGCCCTGGCTGCTCCTCGCCCACCTGCTCGAAGCTCAATTCCTTGCCCTCGGGGGTGAGCCGCCCCACCCCGTTCGCCGAGCACAGGCCGAAGAGAGTGTCCTCGTGGATGGCACCGTCCACCAGGTCGAGCGCGACGGCCCCCGTGACCTCCCGGAGCTTCCAGCCCTTGCCCCCGCCTTTGAACGCGAGCACGGAGACGCCGAACCCCGTGAGCCCCCAGGGCGCGCCCAGGTCCCGGAGGGTGGAGGCCACGTAGCCGTAGGGAAGCGCCTTGGGCAGTTTGGTGCGCGTCCAGCCCTTGCCGTCGTGGGTCAGCAGACGATTGAAGTCCACATCATAGGTAGGCTCGAAGTGCTCGACCTCGACCTCGTCCACCCTTATCTGGTCCAGCCAGACCTCGTCGGTCCAGGGCTGGTTCCACTTCACCTTGTTGTCGAAGTCCCAGAGGTCGTCCCCGGCGACATAGCCGTAGTCGGAGTCCGGGTGCGGCGTCGCCGCCAGCACCACCACGGTGCCCTTCGCGGTGACGTGGACGTCCGCCAGCACCTGCGCGACGGAAGCCACGTCCGGGCGGGTGTCCGCCTTCGCGGCGGCCTTCTGCTGCTTGTCGGCTCGCGCAGGGAGTGCCGCGATGTTCGTCGGACGGGGCTTGGGCATGGCGTACATCCTTCGCCTTCCCGGATTGCAGATGCAACCGCCCTGCGCGCCATGCGAAAGGGCACCCGCGGCACGGAGTGCGAGGTCCCCTCCTGAAGGGACTGGCGCGCGCGGCTGACACGTCAGTGCCGCGCACATGTGGCCCCGGCTGACGTGTCAGCCCGCGGTCGTACCGTCAGACAGGTGCAGGCGGATGCCGTGGATACCGCGAGCCCCGCGTCGGCACGGCGCGTGCTCGGTGCGGGTCTTCAGCATCGCGAACCCGCCAGCACATCAGGAGCGCGCCCCGAGAGCCTCGGGGACGCGTCTTCAGGGACCCAGCTCATGCCTGACCAACGGTTGATGAAGACGTATGCAGACCGCTCCTACACCTTCACCACCATGGTGCGTCACAACGGCACCGTGGTGGCCTTCGCCCTGGATGAGCAGCGGGTCATCTATTATTCCGTCCTCGCGCTCGACAACCCGGGCGAAGCCAAGGGGGAGCTCGACGTCGACTTCTGGAGCGAGGAGCCCAGGGCCCTCCCCTTCCCCTCCGAGCTCGCCGAGGTCGGCTTCGCGACGGCGGGCGCCACGTCCATGCCTGTCGTCAAGAAGGGCGGCCGGGAAGAGACGCCGCTGGAGCTGGCCCCCGAGGAGGTCGACCCCTTCCTCTCCACCACCGCGCGGCTGACCGCGGGGGGAACGACGCTCCAGGTCGTCTCCGACGGCAAGCACCTCTTCCTCTTCCGACAGTCCCTCCGCGACGTCCACCCCGACGCCGTGTTCAAGCTCAGTGGCGGCGGCTCCTCGGGAGACCGCTCCCGCGAGGACTACGTGCGCGCGGCGGACGGCTCGAAGGTGCCCCTGACGCGCGAGTCCGTGCTGTGCGACCGCTTCGTGCTGTCCGGCTCGGAGCTCCAGCCGTGCATGGAGGTCCGCTACCGCCGGAGCCGGCACCAGTCGCTCCCCGACAGCCAGACGGACACCCTCGGCACCGAGGACATGGACGGCAAGCCCTTCTTCGAGCCCACCCAGGAGCTGTCGTTCATCCGCAATGTCTCGCGGGGCCGCTTCGCCGTCGCGCTGCTCCCCACGCAGATAACCGGGTTCCGGCGCTGGCAGTTCTTCAGCTTCAACGCCCTCACCAAGCGCATCGACGCCTTCAACCTGGAGCAGGGAGAGGACGGGCTGTTCAACACCCAGGGCTCGCTGCTCTACACCAGCCCGGAGCCCAGATATCAGGGCGCCATCCTGGAGCGCGCCCCCGGCATCTGTCCCTTCACCAAGAGGGAGCTGGTGCCGCTGCTGCCAGAGCGGGACTTCGCGGAGACGGCGCTGGAGTTCGACGGCAAGGACGACCGCGTCGAGGTCGCCGGGTCGAAGCCGCTCGCCTTCGAGGGGAAGACGTACACGCTCGAGGCCTGGGTCCAGCCGAAGGCGCTCGGCCGGAACCTGCCGATGACCGTGCTACGCAAGCACTCCTCTTCGGCGAATGGCAGCTACGACCTGGCCATCCTCGAGGACGGGAAGGTGCGCCTGCGCCATGACGTCACCGATGGCGCAGTCACTTCCACCGGGGTGGTCACCGCCGGGCAGTACCACCACCTCGCCGTCACCTACGACGGCACCACCGTCAGCCTCTACCTGGACGGAGTGCTGACGGGCTCCAAGGCGATGGACTTCAAGCCGGACGCGGAGGATCCGCTCGTCATCGGCGCCGCCCACGGGCAGAAGGGCGGGGCCACCAACCTCTTCCAGGGCGTCATCGACGAGGTCCGCCTCTGGGAGCGCGCGCGGAGCGCGGCCGAGCTGGCGCGGGACAAGGGCTTCCGGCTGGTGGGCAACGAGCCGGGTCTCGTCGCGTACTACCGCATCGACGAGGGCCTGGGCGGCACGCTGTACGACCAGACCGACAACCTGCTGCACGGTGAGGCCACGGGCTCACCCACCTGGGTGACGTCGGGAGCGCCGGTGGGGGAGCGCCCCTCGCTGCACCGCGACAGCTTCGTCGTCGAGAACCGCGTCGTCACCTCGGGCATGGCCGCGCTCCTCTACTACCAGCAGGAGACGACCGGCAGCGGCGACAGCCGGAGCGGGGAGCCGCAGAAGCGGCAGGCGCGGTTGATGCTCTCCTTCGCCACCCACGGTCGGGGTCCCCAGAAGAAGGCGACGCGCAACCAGTACGCCGCGGTGCTCGACTTCGCCGTGGCCCGAGACGGCCGCCTCGCGCAGGTTCAGGACGTCGCCCGGCTGCCATGGCTCGAAGAGCCCCGGAAGCAGGCCAACGCGAAGGAGGTGCGCAAAGCCGAGGAAGCCGTCACGAAGGCGGAGGCGCGCGTGGCGGAGGTCCAGTCCCAGCTCACCTCCACCCGGGCCGAGCTGGCCGCCCTCGAGAAGCCCACGCCCGGCGGGAACCTCGTGCTCACCCTGTACTGGTTCACCATCGAGGTATACGAGCCGAACCGCTATCTCTGCGTCCGGGACTCGAAGGAAGGCTCCGACGTCATCGCGTCCATGCCCATCCATGGGCTCCACCGCGACTACCTGGACTGGCGGTTCATCGCCGCGGCCTCGGACAAGGGCGGATACCGCCTCCAGAACCGCAAGAGCCAGATGTACCTGGAGTGGGGAACGAGTGGCTTCGTCCAGCATGCCACGAGCACGGACTGGACCTGGCAGCGCTCGAAGCCGTCCTCCTACGTCCAGAACCTCTCCGTGGTACACGCGGGCTCCGGCCACCCGGCCCACCAGGGCGAGTTCCTCGTGCTGACGTCGGAGGCAGGGGCCCTGGGGCTGTCCTCCAACGGGCTGACGGGCCCGGCCGCGTGCCGGCTCGTGACCCGCGAGCTGATCGAGGACCTGGACGTGGTCCTCGCACGGATGCGGAAGGATTTGGCGGAGCTGGAGCTGGCGCTGAAGTCCGCCGAGCAGGCGCAGGGCGAGGCGCGCATGACGCTGGCGCAGCTGACGCTGGGCGCGAAGGGCAGCGAGGTGTCCCTCCGGATGAGCATCCTGTCCGTCGACCGCCGGGGGCTGCCGGTGGCCGGCGCGCTCCTGGCCTTCGCCGAGACGACGAACACGCCGTTCCTCGTCGACAGCTCCACCGGCCAGGTCATCCTCTACTTCCGCGGCATGGCCGAGGGCGAGCTCATGGCCGCCTACTACGAGCCGTCCGTCACCCGCGAGGTGGTGCAGTTGGGCGAGGCGGCGGAGGGCCTCACCCTCGTCGCCACCAGCGCGGGCCTGGACGCGGACGGCATCCAGGTCAGCCTCGCGGACGGCACCAGCGCCGAGCGCTGCAAGCTGACCGTGAAGGCCCGGAGCTTCACCGAGACGTGGACCGACGTGCCACGCTCCCCGAAGCTGCTCGCCGAGGTGCTCTCCGGTCAGGCCCGCCCCGAGTTCCTGGGCAACGTGGCCTCCGTCAGCGGCACCACGCTCACGCTGGCGCGCGGCGCCCAGCGCTCGTTGGCGGCCGGAGACCGCATCCAGGTGGGCACGCAGGTGCTCCAGGTCAGCACCCTCACCCAACCCAAGGCCACGAAGCTCACCCTCAAGGCCGCCCCCCAGGGCACGCTCACCGCCGGGCAGGCCGTCCGCTTCCTCCCGTATGACTACGGACAGGCGGTGTCCGACCTGCCGGGCTCGACGCTCGCCCAGGGCTCGCTCTGGCTGCGCCCGGTGCCCACGCTCAGCGTGACGACGCTCGCCAACGGCGAAGGCAAGCAGGTGCTGTCCACCACTCCCGGCCGCTGGCACGGAGACGCCCCCGGCCGAGACCTCTCCTTCACCGGTCAGACGTACCTGGCCTCTCCCAGCGGACAGGACACGACACCGCTGGCCCTGCGTGGCGACGTGACGCTGGAGACCTGGCTCCTGCCGACGGCAGTGGACACGTCGTCGGTGGTGCTCGCGTGCGCCCCGGCGGCGCGGACTCCGGAGTCCAGCAACCTCGCGCTGGCGCTCGACGGGAAGACGTACGTGCGCTTCGGGGACGAGGTGGTGCTGGCGGAAGTCGACTTCACCCTGGAGCTGAGGCTGAAGCGCACGAAGACGGGCGTGGCCGAGGTGCTGCTGGCCCATGGCGCCACGGCGGAGGACGGCAACCCGAGGCTGCTCCTCTCCTTCAACAAGGCGGGGAAGCTGTCGTGCGGCTTCGGGAAGGACAGCCTGACGGGCTCGACGGCGGTGAAGGACACGAACTGGCACCATGTCGCCGTCACCCATGACGCCGAGAGCCTCGAGGCCGTCCTGTACCTGGATGGCAAGAAGGTGGCGGGCAAGGAGCTCTCCAGCGCCTACTCGGGTGAGGGCGGGCTGTTCCTGGGCGCGGAGGTGCTCGCGGATGGGACTGCCTCCTCTCCGTCCACCTGCCAGGTGGACGAGGTGCGCGTGTGGGACCATGCCCGCACCGCGCAGTCCATCGTGTCAGGCCAGGAGCTGCGGGTGGCCGGTGACACGCCGGGCCTGCTGGCCTGCTGGCACTTCGTGGAGGAGGAGGCCCGCGACATCGCCCTCGCCGGTGGCGAGTCCGGCGGAACGTATGCCGGCACGCCGGCCTTCGTGGCGTCCCCGCTAGCGCCCCTGGTCAGCCCGCTGGCGCCGCTGGAGTACATGCTCGCGCTCGTGAAGGCGAAGGAGAAGGACGTCCGCTCGGCGCTGGCGCTGGACGGGCAGACGTACGTCCACTGCGGAGACGCGCTGGAGCTGTCCGGGAAGAGCTTCACCGTCGAGCTGTGGCTGAAGCGGACCCGCGACAAGGTCCCCGGGTGCGTGCTGTTCCATGGCTCCACCCTCGCGGAGGACGGCAACCGGCTGGCGCTCTCCCTCACCGCCGACAACAAACTGGTGCTGTCCATGAAGGCCGGCACGACGGACGCGCAGGTCGCCGTCAAGGACATGGAGTGGCACCACTACGCCTTCACCCACAATGCCCAGAGCAAGGCCGTCGTCCTCTACTGCGACGGCGCGCGGGTGGATAACGTCACGCGCTCGGAGGCCTACGCGGGCGAGGGCGAGTGGGGCCTGGGCGGGCTGGGGCCCGACGTGGGCGATGAGGCGCTGGCGGTACCGGCGGCCTGCGGGCTGGACGAGGTGCGGGTCTGGAACAGTGCGCGGAGCCTGGACACCATCAAGGGGGACAAGGGCAAGCGCATGTCGGGGGGCGAGGCGGGACTGCTGGCGTGCTGGGGCTTCAACGACACCCGGGTGAGAGACGCGACGGGACGCCAGTTCCACTGCTCCGTCGTGGGCACGCCGGGCTGGATGAAGTCTCCCATCGACGCGGGCTTCAAGGTGCTCGCGGGCGTGGGGGACTCCTACGTGCTCAGCCAGGAGTCCTTCCCAGTGGGGAGCTGGCGCCATGTCGCGTTCGCCTTCCAGCAGTCCTGGGGCATTCAGCTGCGGGCCGGCGCGTGGCTGGAGGCGGCCCACGCGGATGCCTTCCAGCTCACCGGCGACCTGACGCTGGAGGTGTTCCTCACCGTGGAGGCGCTGGGGCGGCGCCAGCCCCTCATGGGCAAGGGCAGCTTCCAGGACGGCAGCGGACAACAAGCGCCCTACATGTTCGGCATCAACGAAGCGGGGAAGCTGTCCTTCACCTTCGAGGCGGACGGGGGCCGCAAGGAGTTCCTGTCGGACGGCGGCGTGGAGGCCGGGAAGTTCCACCGCGTCGCGGTGGTGCGCAAGGCGTGCAACAGCCGCACCGAGAAGAAGGGGACGCTGGAGATTGCAGGGAAGAGCGTCGAGGTGGTGGAGAGCGTCGAGGTGAAGGAGTGGGACGACCTCCGCTTCTACATCGATGGCCGGGAGGTGGGCGTCAAGCGCTACGAAGGCGCGGAGCCGCTCGGGCATGGGGGCCCCCTGTACTTCGGGAGGATGGCGGAGGGCACGGACACGTACAGCCTCATCGGGACGCTGGCCGAGGTGCGCATGTGGAGCCGGGCGCTGGACCCCGCGCAGCTCGGCGTGCCGCTCAAGCCGAAGGACACCGGGCTGGTGGCGCGGTGGCGCTTCCCGGAGAAGGAGGGCAACGTCACCCAGGACGACGGCCAGAGCTACCCGGTGCGCCTGCGCGGCGCCAGCCGGGTGAAGTCCCCCAACCCCGCGGGCAGCCAGGCCTGGCTGTACGTGAATGGCAAGGGCGTCGCGCTCCAGGCGGTGGCGGTGACGGGCAGCGAAGTCTCCGCCCTGCCCCAGGTGGGCGCGGGACTGAACCTGGGCGGGGTGTGGGACGGCGACGCGCTCAAGGCGGGCTTCAAGGGCGAACTGGAGGAGGTGCGCATCTGGGACAGACTGCGCACCGAGGAGCAGGTGCTCGACAACCTCTTCACCCGGCTGAAGGGGGAGAAGGAGGACCTCGTCGCCTACTACACCTTCGACCTGGACTCGACGCGGACGGAGTCCATGCGGGTCAACGACAACGGCCTGCGCGGAAACCACCTGGAGATGCCGGAGGCGAGCCACCGGCCCGTCCCCGCGCTGAGCACCGCGCCGGTGTCCAATGACACCGCCCGGGTGCGCTCCGCGCTGGCGGGAGTGCGCACGCCGTTCCATGCCCCCATCGACTCCTCGCCCGCCGTCGCCGAGTACGGCGACCTGCAGCGGGATGCGACGGGGGGCATGCGTGGAGCGATGAAGCGCGCGTACTCCTTCACGCTCGAAGGGGCGTGGCACCTGGTGACGGGCTACAAGGTGGGCAACCTCGTCACGGAGTGGGTGAGCCAGGCGCAGTTCGCGCCGCAGGTCATCGGCTTCATCGAGGGCGCGCCCCCCGTGCCGTCGGAGAACCTGACGGCCGGCGTGATTGAGTACACCGGCGAGGTGCCTGGGGATTTGTCCCGCATCGAGTTCGTGCAGGCCGACGAGGTCACCACCACCATCGCCGCGTCGGCGGATACGAGCATGCAGGGCAGCTTGGCCCTCACCCTGGGCACCGGGCTCGGCCAGGACGTCGAGATTGTCACCGCCCCGCTCGGCCTGGGCACGTCGACGCCGGTGGTCAACGTGCTCGCGGAGGGCTCCGGAACGGTGCGCACCGAGCTGTCCGGCGGGTGGATGAGCGATGGCAGCGTGAGCAGGAGCCAGCGCAGGTCCCGGAACATGGCGGTGTCGCTCGCCGGCAACTGGGAGGACCCGAAGAAGCCCCGGGCGGACGGACTGGAGCGCCGCATCGTCCCCTCCAACGTGGGCTTCGCGCTGGTGCAGTCGGAGACGGCGGACGTGTACTCGCTGCGCCTGGAGCACAACCGGGCGCTGGTGGGCTACCGGATGGTGCCCAACCCCGACATCCCCCGGGACTGGAACCTCATCCCCTTCCCCATCAACCCGCTGTACACCAAGCAGGGCACGCTCGACGGGTGCATCGGCTTCTCCAGCGCCGGAAAGGTGCTGGACCCCGACTACCCCATGGCCTCCGCCTACGGCGAGTACTCCTACTTCAAGCCGAGCGAGGCGTACGCGCTCAAGCGCCGCATCCTGCGGGAGGAGCAGCAGGAGCTCAGCTACTTCCGGAGCTTCGACACGGGCAGCCAGCTCACCCAGTCCGGGGTGAACGAGGTCGTCAACAAGGCCCGCAAGGCCCTGGAGGGGGTGATTGGCGAGCTGCCGGGTATGGCGCTCCCGGCGTCGAACACCGAGGAGACGGCGCGCGCCTTCGCCAGGCGCAACCTGTGCAACACGTACGTGTGGACGGCGAAGGGAGGCTTCTTCGCGGAGACGACGGAGACGACGGACGTGGTGACGGAGAGCCAGAACGGCCACTTCACCTACAACGTCATGGGAGAGGCGCACTTCGGGTTCAACCTGGAGATTGCCGGCGTGGGAATCGGTCTCCAGCTGGATGCGTCCTTCGGCGGGGGGCAGACCTTCACCCGCGCGAAGAGCAGCGAGGCCAGCCGCGCGTTCGGCCTGGAGATGCAGCTGGGCCTGCCGGCCAACATCCAGAAGTACGACGCCACCGGGCCCGTCTTCGACACCAACAACCAGCCGGTGCTGGTGCCCGGCAAGGTGGACGCGTACCGCTTCATGAGCTTCTACCTGGACACGGACCGCCGGCACTTCGATGACCTGTTCCGCAAGGTCATCGACCCGCACTGGCTGGAGCAGTCCAGCGAAGCCAACGCCCTGGCGCTGAGGCAGGCGCGGCAGACGGAGAAGGTGCCGCCCTGCTGGCGCATCCTCCACCGGGTGACCTTCATCAGCCGGCTGCTGCCGGACGTGCCGCCGGCCAACGCTCCGGGGGTGGAGAAGGCGATGCGGGCGGAGAACGTCTCCAGCAACTACGAGCTCATCCAGCGACTGGAGCCCTATGTGCGTGAGCACCTGGGCAGCCAGGCGCGGCTGGCGGAGGCGACACGGCAGGCCCTCAAGAGCTACCTGCCGGAGCTGGTGCCGCATGCGGACCAGGTCATCCAGTACCTGTCGCTGTACTACGAAGTCCCAGGGTAGCGGACCGGAGGGTGGCAAGCCCGCTTGTATCGGAATACCAAGTAAGTACAGAATACCGTGTCTCGGCAGGATTCCAGAATCGCGGGGCCTCGTCATGGAGCAGTTTCCCGGTTGCCATCGCCTCACCATCACGCTCGCGGGGTGCTGTCTCGCCATGCTGGCGGCCTGTGGCTCGTTGGACCCGCAGCCTGGCGCCACGCCGGAAGCGCTGGCCACGCGAGCTGATGCGGTCGCGGTGAGTACCTGTCCCGTGGCCATGGGGACACAAGGTCAGACGAATTGCTCGGGCTGTCACGGATGTGGAAACGGCGTCTGTGATTCGGGAGAGACCGAGGCCACCTGCCCCGGGGACTGCTGGTGTGGGGACGGTGTGTGTGTCGCCGAGACGGTGGACACCTGTCCGAAGGACTGCGGATGTCCCAACACGTGTGGCTCGTGTCACGCGGGTGTGACGACCTCGGCGGTGGGCAGGTGTTCGCGGCCCCTGGCGGAGGGGGCCGCCAGGATGCCGGACCCCTTCGCCCTTCCCCGGCCCTGACGCCATTTCGGGTTCCCCTCCGACGAGAGCACCCATGCGCACCCCTTCGAGAGCTACCGGGGTCCTGGTGTGCGCCGCGATCCTCGGGCTCATGGCCTGGCGGTATGTCGCGGCCTCCGAGAGCAGCGTGTCTCCCGCGGGGAGCGCCGGTGCCGCGAGCGCCTCCGCGCCCCCTGCCCTCCTCCCCTTCGATTCGAGGCGCGCCCAGGCAGGCGCCCTGGTGGACACCGCTCCCGAGGCGCGGGAAATCAAGGCGCGACTCCTGGTGGCCCGGCTCAGACAGAGGCTGGGCACCGTCTGCGAGCGCATCGCCGCGCGAGGGGATTTCGCGCTCACTCCCAGCCGTCTCCTGAAGAGCCTTCTCGACAGGCGCTGTGGGGCCTTGCGGAGCCACCTCGAGGAGCTCACCCCCTACCGGGCCCAGCTCCAGCTCGAGGGACCGGACGGTGCCGCGGCGTGCCGGAGCCTCTTGTTCGGCTGGCTGAAGGAGCGCTTCGCCCTCCCCGACGACCTCACCCAGGAACAGCTCTGGAGCATGCTGGAGCAGGTCGACTCCGAATACGAGCGGCTCGTGGTGAGACAGCTCCCGTTCGCTTCGGACGAGGCGCTCCTCGCCGCCCACGAGCGCTTCCGTGAGGCGCGCCGCGACATCCTCGGCCCATCCATCGATGGGCGGCTCTTCGGTCTCTCCGATGAGCTCTTCCAGCTTCCCTACCAGGTGGACCGTCTCGCCACCGACTCCCATACCTCGGTGGACCAGAAGCTCGCCGCCTGGCAGCAATGGCTCCAGCGCCTCGAGAGTGAACACGGCGTGCGGCTTGCGTCCGTGGTGGAGCCGATGGAGCTGGCGAAGCTCGAGCTCCGGATTCGCGAGACGGCCGGCCCGCTCGGCCCGGAGCAGCAGCGGGCCGTGTACGAGCGCCATGCCGGCTCCGAGTCCGCCATGCGGTATCTGGAGCATCAGCGGGAGCAGACGGAGCGGCGCGAGCGTCTGGACGCCTTCAACCTGGAGCGGGCGCGGCTCCTCGAGCAGCTGACCCGCTCCGGCCTGACGCCGGAGCAACTGCGCCAGCGGATGCCCGCCGTCGATCAACAATTGCTCGTCAAATATCAGTTGCAATAATCCACTCACCGTCCCGGAAGGTCCAAGATGGAAGCCCACAAGTCCAGACACCCACTCCTCGTCTTGTCTGTCCTGCTGGGGCTGGTCCTCCCCGGAGCCGCCCTGGCCGAGTCCACGCCGTCGTTCGACAACCGTTACTCGAACCGTCCCGCGGAGTGGTTCGACGCCGTGAGCGAGATGGATTACTTCAACACCTCGCTCACCCGCTCCTGGCAGCTCAACGAGGCCTGCAACGACACCGGTGCGTTCACCGTGGCGTCCTACAACATCTTCCACAACGTCCCGTTCGTCACCGACTTCGGAGACGAAATGGAGCAGAGCCTGGGGAAGGTATTCAAGTGCGCGGACATCCTCCTGATGCAGGAGGCCTGGGACTACGACGACATCATCCTGGATGGTCCCAAGGCCGACCTGGCCGCGCGCGGCTACGGCATGGTGACCCCCGCCGGCTATTACTGCGACGACTCCCTCGACGGGGCCATCGAGAACGACTGTAGCGGCCTGGTGATGTTCTACAAGAGCGGCACCTCGCTGGTGAAGGAGCTCGGCTTCAAGGCCTTCACCAACGTGACGGGTTTCGACGTGCACAAGGAGAAGGGAGTCTGGGGGGCGATCTTCGCCAAGGAGGGGCGCTACTACTATGTCTTCAACACCCACCTGACCTACGGCGAGAACAGTCACCTCGACGGACACGCCGCCTCGGACGGCTCGCGCATCTCCAACATGCAGGAGTCCCTGGCCTTCATCCAGGGGGCGGTGAGTGCCAACAAGGCCAGCTATCCCCCCGCGCACGTCCTCTTCGGGGGCGACTTCAACGCCGACTTCGACAGCACCGTCGCCAACTCCAAGGGCTACCAGCTCCTGCTGCAGGCTTCCGCCAGCGGGGCCTTCCTCGAGCCCTACGCCTACCGGGGCGCTGGCGCGGTGTTGGGTGGCTTCGAGACGGCGGGCTTCAAGTCCAACTGGCCCGGCACGGCCGCCGACACCGGGCCGAACGGAATGAGCACCGGCCAGAAGGGCGACTTCGACACCGTGTTGCTCGGCAAGCCCGCCTGGTTCGGCACCTGCCCGGCGGCGAGCATCTCGTATAGCGGCTGGGCGCCCGCGTGGCAGACGCTCGACACCCAGCAGCGCAAGTGGCCCTTCTATACCCACTCCGACCACTACGGCCGGTGGCTGAAGGTGAAGCCCGGTTGCCAGGCGACAGGGGCTCCGTGACGCGGGTCTCCACGCTCGGAGCCCTGCTGGTGGGCCTCTCGGCCCACCTCATCCTGCTCTTCCCCGCCAACCTGCTCGGGCTCGTCGCCGGGTTCGCGTGCTACTTCCACGCGCTCGGCCGGCGTGGGACACCGCGTGCCGGGTTCCTCTCCGGCTACCTGTTTGGCCTGCTGCTGGCGGCCAGCAGTCTGTATTGGCTCGTCGATGTCCTCTACGTGCTGACGCCCGGCGAGCGCCTCGTCGGTGCCGCCGTGCTCGGCGGGTTCCTGCTGCTGGTCGCGTTGCCCTATGGCCTGTGGGGGCTCGTGGCGGCCCTGCCGTCACGCCGTCCGTTGCCGGTGTATGCGCAGGCCCTCGGGCTGTGGCTCATGCAGGTGCTCGTCCACGATGTCTGGCTTGGCTTTCCGTGGCTGCATTCCGGCTACTGGCTGGCCCAGGGGCCGTTCGGCGCATGGCTGGGCCTTGTCGGCGCCCGCGCGTCGGGGCTGTTGCTGCTCCTCCTCTCGGCGTGTCTCGGACTGTGGAGTTCGCAGCCGAGGCCCCGGGTCCAGCTCCTCCTGGCGGTGGGGGTGTTCAGCGCCGTGCTGTTCATTCCGGTGAGCCTCCGCCCGGGCGCGGGTGCCAGGCCCGTCCGGGTGGCTGTAATCGCCCTGGACGAGGCGAGCGCGGGCGACCGCGAGCGGGATGACCTGGAGCTGCTCTCCCGGTACGTCGTGGCCACCCGGCGCGCCGAAGCGGACTGGGTCATCTGGCCGGAGTCCGTCATCCGCGATGGCCATGCGAGCATCCGCCCCTTGCGTGAGCTGCTGTCCCTGGCGGGCCGGAGGCTCTTCGCCGGTACGCTGCTGCGGGCTCCCGCCGGCACGTACAACACCCTCGTCGAGCTGGGGAGCGGCGAGCCGGTCTATTACAAACAGAAGCTCGTGCCGTTCTCGGAGCACCTGCCCGGGGAAGCCTTCCGGCGGCTCTTCGCGTGGCTCGGCGTCAATACCCTCAAGAGCCAGGTGATTGCGTGGACCGGGCCACAGCCGCCGCTCGACGTGGACGGCGTGGCCGTGATTCCCCTCATCTGTTTCGAGGTGGCCTTCACCGGCCTGGTCCAGCCAGACGCGCGGCCCGCGGTGCTGCTCAACGTCGGCAACGAGAGCTGGTTCCGAAGCGCCCTCATGCATCGCATGACCCTGGCGATGGGCATGGCCCGCTCGCTCGAGTACGGGCTCCCGCTCGTGCGCTCCGTGACGGGCGGGTACAGCGGGTTCTTCGACCCCTCTTCCGGTGGACGCTGGGTGGCTGCGCGAGAGCAGGGCTCGGCGGAAGGCCAGGGGTGGTGGCTCCTTCCCCGGCCGGTGGCAACGCCGTACGGCCAGGTGAGCCGCGGCGCCGCTCGCGCCCGGGGTGGGCTCGAGCATGCCGAGAGACCTCTGGGGCGCGCCCTGGGGCACGGTCGTCTCCAGCCGGTGGACGCCGCGGAACAATGACGACTGGCGGAGCGTGCGACTACGGCGCTGCCGTCTATGCTCTCTCGGATGGCACTCCCCGAAGCGGCATGGCCGATGCGCAGACTCGCTGTGCTGTGCCGCGGGGGACTCCCGCTGCTCGAGGCCGTTGAGCTGACGGCGGCCGAACTGCAGTCCCCAGCGATGCGTGAGGCCCATCAGCGCCTGCTCGCCGGAGCGCCCGTCGCCGACTGCTTCGCGCAGCTCCCCGCCACGCTCCGGCCCTTCGTGCGGCAGGGAGAGCGGACCGGGGGGCTGCTCGATGCGCTCGACGAAGTCTGCCAATGGTGGGCCCTCGCGGCAGACTCCCGGCTGCCTCTCCTCTACCTGGGCCGTGCGCTGGAGTCCCTCGGCGTGCGCTCCGCGTTCGCGGAAGGCCGTGAGGTCTTCGAGTGCCACCCGGAGTGGAGGGAGATCGCCTGGCACGTCGGACAGGGAAAGCCGCTCGGCGAGGCGGTCCGGGAGCGCTCGCGCGTCCTGCCTCGGCCACTCGATAGCGTCATCGCCCGCGCGGAGGCATCCCAGGTCCTGCCGCGAACCCTCCAGGCGATCGGCCGTGGCGCTCTCCAGGGGCTCGTCGCCTACGAGCCGTCACGAGAAGCGCCGTCCATTCCGAGACAGAGCCTCTTCTCGATGGCACTGATGCTCATCGCCGGGGCGCCCCTCGAGGCGGCAATCCAGGCCGCTGGGGCTCCGCTTGCATCCGGCTCTCTGGAGGAGGACGGCCTGGCAGGCCTGATGTCACGACACTCCGAGGTCTTCCCACCGTCGGTGATCGCGCTGATCCGGCGAGCGGAGTACGCCGGAGACCTCGCGAGGACTCTCGAGTTCATCGCTCAGGAAGTCATGGGCCGGTAAGTGCCCCCTCCTCAGCCAGTGGTTCAGGGAGTCGGCGTGCCACTCGGCGGGCAGCGCCGCCAGCACATTCGACGGGACGGCCGGGTGCTTCTGGCGCTCCAGGTCCGTCTGCATCCGCGCGTCACCCACCACGAAGCCGTTGGCGATGAGCGTGTGCTCCTGGGTGCCCACGTCCAGCAGCTCTGCGCTACTTCTTCGGCGAGGATGGCGCCTTCGCCGGTGTCCCGGGCTTCGTGGAGGACAGAGGCCCGAAGGTGCTCTGGCAGATCCACGGCAGCTCTGACTTGCCCGGTGGAATGACGCACAGGACCTCCTGCGCTGTGGCCTCCTTGCCGAGGCGCCCCAGCAGGAGTTCGCACCCGGTGGGGCCGCCCTTGCAGGTGAAGCGCTGGCAGCGCGCCGCCGTGCCCGACACGGTGCAATCGATCTCCCCCGCGGGCTCCACGGTTCCCTGGCCACCCATGGTGGAGATGAGCTGGCGCGAACTGACAGCGCCCTTCTGGGGGTCGAGCAGCATGAAGCCGCTGCCGTCCTTGCACGAGTAGGCCACCGTGCCCGGCAGGTCACGCCGGTTGCACTTGCGTCGCGGATCGTCGAAGCGCGCCGGAGGGCGGGGCACGCCCTGCTCGACCTGTAGGAAGGAGTTGAGCTGCTCGAGTGGCACGGTCAGCACCAGCAGGCCCAGGTTCCGGCAGCGCTCCACGCCGTCGGGGACGCTCGCGGGTGCGGCGCAGTCGGTCATCGCGCTGCCGCCGTCGGTGATGCGGCCGAAGCTCTGCCCGATGTACTCGCGCCCCTCCCACGTGTACCGGTAGCGCGTGGTCAGCACCTCCGTCTCGCGGAAGCGCTCCTTCTGCATCGTCCCCTCGACCTTCACGTTGCTGCCGGGAATCTCGGAGATGAGGTCTCGCAGCGCGACCAGGCCCGCGGGCAGGTCGTCCTTCTTCTTCGGTCGGTTGAAGGACGCGAAGACCAGGTCGCCGCACCAGACGTCCAGCCGGCCCTCCTGCGCCTTGCAGTCGGTGAACACGGCGGCGAGCTCCTCGGGGGCCGCCACCGCGCCCGGATCCAGCTCCGGAAAGGTGGTGGCGGGGCGCTGTCCGCCGAAGCCGTTCGTCGCGCCGCTGGGGTCGGAGGAGCGCGTCGAATCACCTCCCGGCGCGGGCGAGGTACAGGCCAGGGCGCAGAGCGCCAACAGCCCCATCCACCCAGGAAGACTCTTCAAGATGTCGCGCTCCAATGCAGGGCTTCCATGAGGTGTCATCTCACTTGAACTGGCTGGTGCCTTCTGCCGTGTCGTCTTCGAGCACCTTCTGCACGGTGTCCTCGACCTGCTGACCGTCCGCGGCGGTGACGCGCGGGCTGAAGGCGCCCTCGCCCCTGTATCCAAAGTATAGGACGGATGGGGGGCCCTTTCGAGGGCGGCGGGGAGTACGCAGGCGGGCGCAGTCGGCTTCGCGGGCATGTGCGACGGCCTCCACGAGAGCTCGCGCCCTGCACGAAGCGCTCGAAGACGACGTCCAGGGCCATGGCTCTTCCTCCCGCCATTCCTCCCTGAAAGATGCTCTCGCTGACCTCGCCCAGCGCCGCTGCTCTCAGCGCCCCCTACCCCTCCTGCCTCCTCCCCTCCCGCCAGGGAGCCTCCTCCATCACCTTGAAAGGGGTGAGCTTCAGGCCCCCTGGATGTGGATGGTGACGCGAATCGAGGGGGCGACGCGCCGCGCCTTTACATCCCTGACCCAAAAGATAGTTTGTTCTGACGGCGAACAAAGTGTTCAGCTGGCTGGGGCTGCTCCAGTTCTTCACCACCGCCCCGGGCACTTTCTACTTTCGTCAGTAGCGCAGGCGCTCACATGAACTCGACACTCTTCAGATTCTGCCTCGTCCTGTGTGCGGTCCTGGCGTGCGATCCGGCCGAGCAGCGGCAGCCGCCAGTGACGTCAGTGGCGTCAGCGACACCAGTGATCGACAGCGCGCTCACCCAGGCGGGTACCGCGGGCGTGACGTTGAGCTACCAGATCACCGCCACCCACTCGCCGACGGCCTACGGCGCGAGCAACCTGCCGGCCGGGCTGAACGTGAACCCGACGAGCGGGCTGATCTCGGGCGCGCCCGCCGGTGCGGGCACCACCCGCACGACGATCAGCGCCACCAACGGCAGCGGCACCGACTCGAAGACGCTGGTCTTCACCATCGCTGAAGCCGGGGCCCCGCCGTCCATCACCAGCCCGCTCACCCAGAGCGGAACGGTGGGCACTGCGTTGAGCTACTTCATCACCGCCAGCAACGCTCCCGGCAGCTACGCCGCGACCGGTCTTCCTCCCGGCCTCGGCGTCAACCCGGCTTCGGGAGAAATCTCTGGCACGCCCACCGCCGCCGGCACCACCAGCGTGGTCATCAGCGCCACCAATGGCAGCGGCACCGGCTCGAAGACGCTGGTCTTCACCATCAACCCGCTGGGAACCAACCTCGCTATCGGCAAGGTGTATTCGGCGTCCAACGCCCAGAACGCCACCAACACGCCCAACAAGGCGTGCGACGGAAACCTCGGCACTCGCTGGGAGAGCACCCCCACCGACCCCGGCTGGCTCTGGGTCGATCTGCTCCAGAGCTACACGATCTCCACCGTCGTCTTGCGCTGGGAGACGGCCTACGGAAGGGACTACAAGATCCAGCTCTCGAACGACCTGACCACGTGGACCGACGTGGTCACGGTCACCGGAGGCAGCGGAGGAGTCGCCACGCACGCCGTCTCGGGCTCCGGCCGCTACGTACGCATGTATGGCACCGCACGCGGCACCTCGGGTGGCTACTCGTTGTGGGAGTTCGAAGTCTATGGAAGTACCGGGCCGACCACTCCGGCGGTGCCTTCAGGGCTGGTCGCGACCGCCGACAGCGAGAGCCAGCTCACCGTCTCCTGGAACGCGGTGCCGGGAGCGACCGGGTACGACCTGCAGCGTGACGGAGTGACTGTCACCAGCGTGACCTCGCCCCATGCGCACGCCGGACTGACGGCCGGCTCTACCCACACCTACGCGGTGCGCGCCACCAACGCCGCCGGCGCCAGCGCCTTCAGCGCGACCGTGACGGCGACGACGCACGCCACGCCTACCGTGCCGGCGGTGCCTTCAGGCCTGGTCGCGACCGCCGCCAGCGAGAGCCAGCTCACCATCTCGTGGAACGCGGTGCCGGGAGCGACGGGGTACGACCTGCAGCGTGACGGAGTGACTGTCACCAGCGTGACCTCGCCCCACGCGCACTCCGGCCTGGCGGCCAGCTCTACCCACACCTACGCGGTGCGCGCCACCAACGCCGCTGGCGCCAGCGCCTTCAGCGCGACCGTGACGGCGACGACCCTGGCCGCGGGCAGCGGGCCGGTGCCGTTGTTCGACGCCACCACCGTGCTCGAGCCGGCGATGGTCCAGGACACGCCGACCGCCTTGATCACCCGGTTCGGGGACCGGGCGCGCGACCGCCACGCCCGCGAAGCGGAGTTCCACATCTACGACCACTACCTCACGTTCTACTGGGAGCAGCGCACCGCGAAGATCGAGATCGTCGACAAGGTCGCGAAGGGTGGAACCGAGATCGAGTTCAACATCAACCCCGAATGGCCGCTCGAGGCGCCGGAGTTCCGGGCCATCTTCCGCGGCATCACCACCAAGGCCGAGTACCACCTGAACCTGAGCGCGACCCGGCTCGACCCGCTGCACTACCGCGCCACCATCAGCCACAACCCCAAAGAGAACCGGGCGCTGCGGATTGGAGATCGCGTCGAGATCGAAGTCAGCCAGTTTCTCCAGGCTCCGACCAACGGCCGCGCGAACTACTACGGCACCACGGTGCTGTATGTCGTTGGCTCGGGCGGCCTCGTGCCCTGGTACGGCCAGGGGCCGGTGCTGCCGTCGGGCGCACAAGACTCGTTTCCCCTGCCGCAGTCTGCGTGGATGGGCGGCCGCGCCACGCTGCCGTACCAGTACTCCAACGAACCCCTGCACCGGTTCAAGCAGATCGCAGGGCACATGTCGGAGAACAGCGTGCAGCCGTTCATGCTCGGCCGCCGCCTGCACCACACCGACTTTGGCGACGGCTCGCACGAAGAGCCCGGCAACCCGGTCTTCACCGCGCAGGCCGGCAAGCTCGGCCCTGCCTTCGTCGCGCGAAGCTGCGTGGCCTGTCACGTGAACAACGGCCGGGCGCTCCCGCCCGCCGTCGGTGCGCCGATGCTCGCGTCCGTCGTTCGGGTCGGCGGTGACGCGACCGGGGCCTCGCACCCGAACCTCGGCCGCTACCTGCAACCGCAGGTCACCTCGGGCGTGGCCGAGGGCGGCGCGTCCATCAGCAGCTACACCACCACGAACGGCACCTACGGCGACGGCACCCCCTATTCCCTGCGGAAGCCGAGCTACACGTTCACCGGTGTGGTGCCCTCGTTCTACTCGGTGCGGCTCACTCCGCAGCTCGTCGGGCTCGGGTTGCTCGAGGCGGTGCGCGAAGACGCGGTGGCCGCGCTCGCCGACCCCAACGACGCGAACGGCGACGGCATCTCTGGCCGCATGCAGGTGGTGATCGACCCTCAGACTGGCGCCCAGCGCCTCGGTCGGCTCGGCTACAAGGCGGGTCAGGCGCGCGTGACCCATCAGCTCGCGAGCGCACTGGTCAACGACATGGGAGTCACGACGTCGATCTTCCCGAACGTCGACCGGGGCTCGTCACAGTCGGACCCGGGGCCGAGCACCGAGCTGTCCGACTCCGACCTGGCCCTGCTGTACCGCTACATCGCGACGCTCGGTGTCGCCGCGCGCCGGGACCTCACCGACCCGGAGGCCTTGCGGGGCGAGACGCTGTTCACCTCGGCGGGCTGCGCGCAGTGCCATGCACCGACGATGACCACGAGCCCCTATCACCCGCTCGCCGAGCTGCGGGGGCAGACCATCCACCCGTACACCGACCTGCTGCTGCACGACATGGGCCCCGGCCTGGCCGACAACCTGGCCGAGTGGACCGCGTCGGGCGCCGAGTGGCGCACGTCGCCGCTGTGGAGCATCGGGCTCACCGCCGGCGTGAGCGGAGGCGAGGCCTATCTGCACGATGGCCGCGCCCGCAGCTTGAGCGAGGCCATTCTCTGGCATGGCGGCGAGGCCGAGGGCTCGAAGGAGGCGTTCCGCACCATGACCAGCGCGGACCGTGCGGCGCTGCTCGAGTTCCTTCAGTCGCTCTGATGGTCGCGTCGAGCGCCCGGGCTCCCGGATGGGAGGACCGGCCGCCCTGCTGCTTCGCCGGGGTGGGTTGCATCCGGCGGTGACGGTGAGGCACCTCCACCGCCCGTCGCTATTTTCGAGAAAATCCCGTAAGAGCTGTTGATTTCATCGAATTTCAACAGCCACGCCACTGCGACTGCTGCGCAGTGTCATGCAGCCACGGGCTGCAAGCGGGAGACGTATGCGCAAGCTGTCCATGACGGGCGTCGTGCTGTGCGGAGCGCTGGTGTCAGGGTGCCTGGGAGAAGAGTGGGAGCAGCCCGCCCACGAACAGCCCGGCGGCACCGGCACCGAGGCGTCCGTCGCGTCCACCCGTCAGGCGGTCATCTCCCCGGCGCTCGAGGCGTCGCTCGCGTGCGTCGAGACGTATGCCAACGCGGGGACCTGCGACTGGGCTCACTGGAGCGAGCTGTGGGAGGCGTGCGCGACCTACGAGCACGCGGAGCTCGAGGACGGCTTCTTCCTCGATGAGGTGCAGTCAGGCAACTGCACGGCGGCCAACTGGCCCGCGCTGCGCGAGCAGCTCATCACCCCGCGCCCACCGCTCGTCCGCGTGCGCGTGAGCTGCAATGGCATCTCCCAGGTGATTCAGGAGGCCGAGTCCAACGGCTGCTACACGCTCGCGCAGGCCGCTGGCGCCTCCTGGGTCGACGTTCCGATCGGCAAGGCCGTGACGCTCCATGCCGGTGTGGGCTGTACCGGGGCCTCGGTCACCGTGCAGACCGACACGAACCTCTGTGGGACCTCGTTCGGGAACGGCACCAACGCGAACGACAACGTGCGCTCGTTCCGGATTCAGGACGTCGGGGCGCCGCCATCGGAGCACCGCTACGACTGCGCCGCCGGGGAGTTGACGTGCGTCGAGAACGACAACATCGAACTGGGCGCCATCAACCGGAAGCATACCGTCAAGGTCGTCCGCGTCACCCTCGCGGGCAGGACCACGCCCTCGATGGACTCCATCGTGAGCAGGGTCCACGAGATGTACGACGACTTCTTCGCCGTCGCGTCTCACAACCAGGTGGGCCTGGCGAGCGTCGCTTCGCAGACCGTGGCCGTGACGGCGGGCAGCAACTGCGAAGCGGCGAAGAAACTGGCCGTCCAGCAAGCCAAATCGAGCGCGTTCCTGACCGTGTATTCGATGCCCAGCGGGCTGTGTCCCACCTCGAGAGCCGGTGAGCGCAGCATCTACCTCAATGGCAACCTGCTCCGGGACTACACCCACGAGACCGGGCACGTCCTCGGCCTCGCGCACGGCAACGCGGGAGCCCCGTTGTCCGACGAGTTCGTCCCCTACGGCGACTCGAGCACGTACATGGGCAAGTTCTCGTCGGATAACTACAACCTCCCGCAGCTCCACTGGCTGGGGTGGACGAAGAAGGAGGAGCTCATCAAGGTCAACTCGGCCATCGACAACGGTGGATACATCGACGTCACCCTCCGTCCGGTGGGAAGCAATGCCGAGGTCGCCAGCAGCCTCCCGCTGGGCGCGGTCTGGGAGATTCCCAATACCGAGCCCAAACAGCGGCTGTTCATCGCCGTACCGAAGCCGAGCCTCAACGCCACGAACCAGATTGAGGGCGGCACGGTCATCGTGTACCTCGCCCCCAAGTGCGAGGGTTGCACAGGCATGAACATGGGTACGTGGACGATGGCGCGGTTCAGCGCCAGATCCGTCAATGAGCACGCAGCCAGCGGCCTCTTCATCAAGCCGGTGGGCTACACGAGCAGCTTCGTCCAGGTCGACGGACAGAGCGTCGAGGTGTTCACCTCCGTCACGGTGCGCATCAGGCGGTAGAGGCCGGCGCCGCGCGGCTCCCGAAAGAATCGGGGGCCCGCGCGTGCCCCGCTCGCCTCAGTCGGCCTCGATGGCCCTGCGCACGAGGCTCAGCAGGTCATCCATGTCGAAGGGCTTGGAGATGTAGTCGTACGCGCCCTCGAGCCTGCAGCGGAGCGCGGTTTCAGCGGAAGCGTAGCCCGTGGCGATGATGACCTGCAGGTCTGGACGGAGCCGCTTCAGCCGCACCAGCGTCTCCACGCCATCCATGCCGGGCATCCTCAGGTCTGAAATCACCAGGTCGAAGTGCCGGGCCTCCACCATGGCCAACGCCGAGGCGCCGCGGTCCGCGGTGCTCACGTCGTAGCCCTCGAGCGAGAGAATCGTCGCCAGCGCGTCGCGGATGTCCTCCTCGTCGTCGACCACCAGGATGTGCTCGCGCGCGCCACCCACGGGTGGCGGCGGCTCTGGGACGCCGATCATCAGGGCTCCCCCCCTGCCTTTGCCGGTATCCAGAGGCGAACCCCGGTTCCGTGGCCCTCCTCGCTCTCGACCTGGACGGCGCCTCCCTGGCTGTCGATGAACCGGCGTGCGAGCGCCAGGCCCAGCCCCATGCCCTGCCCCGGTGGCTTCGTCGTGAAGAAGGGGTCGAAGACGTGCGGCAGCACGTGCGCGGGAATGCCGGGTCCGCTGTCGCGCACCGTCAACTCCACTCCGTTCCTGCCGCCTCGCTCGAGAGCGCGCACCTCGACCTGGACCGTCGCCCCCGGCGCGCTCACCTCCAGCGCGTTGGTCACCACGTTGCCCAAGGCAGACTCCACCTCCGCCGCATTCACGTGGACCCAGGGGGCGCCGGACGGGGGAAGCACCGTCTCCAGGCGGACGTCGCGCCGCCGGGCCTCGGGGCGAAGGGTGTCGAGCACCCGGTCCACCAACACCTCCGTCTGGAACGACTCGCGCGCGGCGGCCACCTGGCGCGAGAACTCCAGCAGGGCCTTCAGCACCTGAGAGCAGCGCTGTGACTGCCGCTCGATGGCGTGCAGCGCCCGGTGCAGGCCCGCCGGGTCCGTCGAGTGCCTGCAGAGCATCTGCGCGTTCATCCGGATGACGGCGAGCGGGTTGTTCAGCTCGTGGGAGAGCCCCGACACCAGGGTGCCGACCGCGGCGCGCCGGGCGCTCTCGACGACCTGTTCCTGCGTATCGCGCAGCTCCAGATAGACCTGGTGGAGCCGTACGGCGGCGCGCACCCGCGCCCTCAGCTCCGAGGGACTGAAAGGCTTGCCCAGGTAGTCGTCCGCACCTGCGTCCAGGCCCCCGACCACATCCTCGCGATGCGTCTTGGCCGTCAGCAGGATGATGGGCACGTCCCGGTACCGCGCGTCCGCCTTGAGCCGGGCCGTCAGCTCGATGCCGTCCACCTCCGGCATCATGAGGTCCGACACGACGACGTCCGGCCTGTGCCGCTGCACCGCCTCCCACGCCTCGCGGCCGTTCTCCACCAGCTCCAGCTCGTACTCATCGGCCAGCAGCTCCGCCAGGTACGCCCGCATGCCCGCGTTGTCGTCGGCGACGAGCAGGCGCGGAGCCGGATGCGCGGGTCGCCGGGGCACGACCTGGGGCACCGCCGGAACGGCGAACCGCGAAAAGGCGCCCTCCCGGGGCGAGACAGTCGCCGTGCTGCATGCCTCTGCCGGGACGTGGGCCACCACCCCGGCCCGCGGCAGCCTCACGGTGAAGCACGCGCCAGCGCCAGGCTCGCTCCGCACGGCGACGTGGCCCCCCATCAGCTCCGCGAGCTCCTTCACGATGGCCAGGCCCATGCCCGTGCCCTCGTGCTTGCGTGTGGCGGAGCCGTCGAGCTGCTGGAAGCGCTGGAAGATGAGCTCCCGCTTGTCCTGGGGAATCCCCGGCCCGGTGTCGCGGACCGCCAGCTCCAGGTCGTCCTCCGCCCGCCGCAGGGACACCGTCACCCGTCCCCCGGAGGGCGTGAACTTGAGGGCGTTGCCCAGGAGGTTGACGACGATCTTCTCGAACTTGCGCCCGTCCAGCATCAGCGTGCCGAGCCCGGAGGCCGCCTCGAAGCCCAGGTCGAGCCCCCGCACGCTCGCCGCGGGCCGGGCGTCCTCCACGATGCCCGCCACGCAGGCCGCCACGTCCAGAGGCTGCCGGTCGACCGGCATCCGACCGGCCTCCACCTTCTGGTGATCCAGGATGTCGTCGACCAGTTGGAAGAGCCGCACGGCGTTGCCGTGGATGCGCTCGAGGTCCGCGCGGACGTGCTCCGTCAGCTCGCTGGCGCGGGAGGTGAGCAGCGAGCCCAGGGGACCCAGGATGAGGGTCAGCGGCGTGCGCAGCTCATGGCTCATCACGGTGAGGAATTCGCTCTTGGCGCGCGCGGCGTTCTCGGCGGCCTCTTTCGCCTTCTCCAGCTCCAGCTCCAGCCGCTTGCGCGCGGTGATGTCCACGTAGATGCCCAGCAGGCCCGTGACGTTCCCGGACTCGTCCCGGATGGGGACCTTGCTGGTCAGCAGCGTGCGCTGCGAGCCGTCCGCGCGGAGCACCGGCTCCTCGATGTCATGGAACGACCGGCCCTGTTCCATCACCTCCCGGTCGATCTTGACGAAGAACTCCGCCTCTTCCGGCTTGCTCCACACGTCGAAGTCCGTCTTGCCGACGAGGTTCTCCAGGCTGCCAACGCCGGTGTCATGGATGAAGTTCTGGTTGCCGCCCAGGAAGCGCCCCTGACGGTCCTTCCAGAAGACGGCGTGGGGCACGTTGGCGATGACGTACCGGAGCACCGACTGCTGGTGGCGGAGGACGTGGATGGCCCGCTCCCGCTCGGTGACGTCGGTGGCCACGCCAATGACGCGGTCCACCTGCCCGCTGGCATCACGGACGGGCGTGTAGTGCACGTCGAACCACGTCTCGCGCACCTGCCCCGCCACCGACACCTCCTCGCCCCCCAACGCCCGCCGGGCGCTGTCGATGACCCAGTCGACGTCCCGGTAGAGCTCGAACAGGGAGGTGCCGACGAATTGCCCGGACGGCACCCCGAGGCCCTCGTGCCCCTTTCCCTCGGCATGGGTGAGGACGCCCCGCCTGTCGAACGAGAACAGGAGCACGGGGGCGTGGCTCAGCACCAGTTGGAGCCACTTGCGCGACTCCTCGCACGACACCTCCGCCTGGGGCTCGTGCCCCTGGTGGGTGGCACGCAGGAAGAGCCAACCCTGGCCGCGCCGCGGATGAAGCCGCAGTTCGAGCTTCTGCCCGGGGGCGCCCACGCAGAGGGTGAGCGTCGCCGGTGTTCCCCTGGACCAGGCGTGGGCCGCCTCGTCGGAGAGCGAGGCCAGCGCACGGCCGAGCAACTGGGCCCGGGGAGCATGGAGGAGCCGCTCGGCGGCCGGATTCACCGCCTGGATGTGGCCGGTGGCATCCACCGCGATGAAGCCCTCCTCCAGTGTCTCCGCCAGCTCCAGTGCGGACAGGCCCTCCAGACCGCGTTCCCGGGCAGGAGGATCCGACGGGGACTCATCAAGGGGGTGCGGCTCCATTGCACGGTGCCTCGAGGGACGTAGCCACAAGGTACGCATGTGGCCGGGTGGGAGCCACGCAGTGCTCGGCCCGCCACCCCATGCGTGGGACGCGGGCAGAGCACCCAGGCGTGCTCGGGACTGGATGGCCCCTCCGGCGGTAGCCGAGCCAGCCCTGCCTCGGCCTGCCCGCCTCGTCCGGGCTTGGGCGTCTTGACGACGGACGGGTGCCGTTCCAGTCGCGAGCCGCTACCGGTAGAAGCGGGCGTCACAGATGCTGGAGGAACTGGTGAGGCCCGGGAACGTCCCCGACGCGTAGAACCGGATGTAGCGCGCCGTCAGCCCGCCACCGGAGCGCTGGCTGTAGTCCCTGACCAGCTGCGGATTGGACGTGTACGTCAGCGAGCCGCTGTCCTGCATGTTCCAACTGGTTCCATTGAGGCTCGTGCCCATGTACCAGCCCGGCGGATTGGTGCCGAAGAGGACCTCCATCCGCTTGACGAGGTGCTGCTGTCCCAGGTCGATGTACACCGACTGCTCGTTGCCGTTGCTCGTCGACCAGCAGGAGCCGGTGTTGCTGTCCGTCACGGTGTGGGCGGCGATGGCGTTGATGGTGGCGTTGTTGGACGTCGCGGGAATCCGTGTCTCGACCTGCGGGTCGACGAAGAAGGGCGCGGTGACGCCGACGCGGCCCGTGTCGTTGCGGTCCACGACCTTGATGATGACGTTCGAGTTGCCGAAGCCGCCCGTGTAGAAGTTCCAGTAGCGGGACGTCGTCGGGACGATTTCCTCGCCCACCTTGGTCCAGGTCGCTCCGTTGTTGCGCGAGGCGTAGTAGTCCACCGTCAGCGGTGTCGGGTGGGACCAGGAGATGCTGACGTTGACGCCGTCGTGCGGCGGGGTCGGCAGGTAGGGCTGGTCGACGGTGATGCCATTCGCGACGGTCAGCTGCGCCACGTTGGAGATGACCTTCGGCTGATAGGGGTCCACCACCCGCCAGTAACTGCTCGTCGGCAGGATGGCGGGGTCCAGGGGGTAGTAATAGTTGTTGGGGAGGGTCGCGACGGTCTGCCAGTCATTGAAGGTCGGGCCACGGACCGAGCGCTGGAGCAGGAGCGAGTCGCCGCCTCCGCTGATGAACAGCATGGGCACGGTCTGCCGGTTGGGGATGACGGGCTGCTCGAAGGAGATGGTGGGTTTGGCGATGGGGTTGGTGACCCAGATGGGCGCCATGACGACCTCGGCGCCGAGCCAGTTCTGGGTGAGCGTGACGACGTAGATGGGCGCGTAGGGCGTGAGCGAGAAGGCCTCGCGCAGGTCGACGAGGGCTGGATTGCTGTAGGGGATTTCCTTGACGGGTTCGTCGGGCTCGTAGGGGTTCCAGACCTGGAGCTTCGTCCACTCGTTGCCGCCGCCGCCGGAGCCGTCCTTCGTGGTGCCCCACACGGTGAAGTCGAGCCGCCGCTCGGCGGAGCCGCGGGTGAACTCGGCGCCCATGGCGCGGCCGTTGACGGTGAAGAACCCGGAGGCGGCGGGCAGGGCCGTACTGAACGTCCAGCGGTTGCGCAGCGCCGTCAGGAAGTTGGCGAAATTCCACGGCGTGCCGGGTGGGAGCACGACGCCGGCCCGGCCCTGGGCCACGTCGTTGCCGGTGGTCTTCTCGCGAGGGACGCCGGGCTCGTTGATGAACGGCCTCACGAAGGAGCCGTCCGGGTTGTGGTCGAGGAACTCGTAGGCCAGCTGTTCGCGGGTGGTGGCGTGCGCGTCCGAGTCGGAGATGGGGGAGACGCGGAAGCCCCGACGCAGGATTTCGAAGTACGTGGGGAGCCCGTTGAACTCGACGAGCTCGATGGCGTTGCGCACGTTCTGGCGGCGGTCCGGCTCGGTGGGCAGGGTGAACCAGACTTCAGGGCTCGGGTGGTTCAACGACACGTGGGTGCTGAGCAGTGGGTCGTCCGAGTAGTTGTTGAGGATTTCGTGGTGCCACTGCCAGGCGGAGTCCGAGTTCAGGTGGACGTGCCGGTTGAAGCTGTTGAAGTGGTAGTCGTGGGAGGAGCCCTTCCCGTCGGTGTCGGGGCCGACGTAGCTCTCCAGGCCGGTGGTGATGAGGAGCTGGGGCTGGCCATTGGCGTCCAACTCCGGGCTCAGCTCGGAGATGGGGTCGTTCTCGTCATAGTCCTCCCACGACGTGGTGTGGTTGCTGGTCCCGAAGAAGTCATAGCCGTGGCGGAAGGCGTTCAGGAGCACCTCGCTGCGGCGAATCTGCGGGGTGAAGTCCAGCGTCGCGTTCTCGTTCTTCGAATGGCCTCGGGGGTGGGTGTGCAGGTCTCCGAGGAAGACCTGCCATCCGCCTCCTCCCAGCTCCTGTGCAATTCGATTGCGGTACTGGGTCTCGCGGACGGCGGGGACCGGATGACGGTCAGCGGCAACGACGTTCGTGATGTCGTCATCCGCGAAGGCCGGGCTCGACGCCAGTGCGGCCGCCAACATCACCCAGCAACTGCGACTTTCACGTCTGGACATGGGGGTTCCTCCAACAAGGCCCGGCCTGGAGGGGACACACAGGCGGGGCGTTCCATGGAGGAACTACGGACAGATGCGCGAATGCTGGTTGTTCACGGTCTTCGTTTTCCACGGGCCAGCCATGCGCCGAGGAGCACCAGCCAGGCCCAGGTCGGCCCGCCGGGCGCGGCCCCACAGCCGCCGCCCTCTTCGGACGACGGGCCCCCATCGGGACCCGGCTGCACCGCGACACAGGGTGCACCGGAGGCTTCGCCGGTGATGCACAAGCGGCCATAGCGCCCCAGTCCCTCCACCCGGCCGTCCACCACCGCGACCACCACCTGCGCCGCGTCCTCGGCGTCGACCTTCGCGGACAGGACTCCGAGCCCGTCCGCCCGGGAGACCCGGAGCACGGCGTCGGCCGTCACCGCCGCCACCAGCAGGTGGGCTCCGCCGGGAGGCTCGCCCGCCTCGGGCTCGAAGACCGCGGACACCGTCCGCGCGCCTCCCGCCACCTCGAAATAGCGCGTCGACGCGGCCGCCACCCGCACGGACGGCTCGTCCATGGGCAGCGTCCTGTCGGAGACGCTCAACGCCGCATAGCCCCCACCGCGCGCATAACCAGGGACCTGCCCCGCCCTCGCGCCGGTGGAGAGGTTCCACAGGGCGAACTCGGCGAAGGCGGTGTCGAAGTCCGCCCCCCAGTCGCGGCGCAGGGACGTGTCCACCAGCACCGGCCAGCGGACGTCCGGCGTCCGGACGCTCTCCTCCCACAGCGAGCGGAGGACTCCGTCCCCGAAGCGCTCGCCGAGGAACTGGAAGTAGAGGCCGGCTCCGTAGCTGAAGGACACCGCGGGCCCCTCCGGGTCCAGCACGAGGCTGCGGTCCGGGCGCGCCAGGTACGAAACGGTGAAGTGCTCCAGGTCATCCAGGGCGGGCTCGAAGCGCTCGCTCGCCCAGACCGCGGTGCCCTCCGACGCCACACTGCCCAGATCCGGGTGATAGGCGGCCTGCACGGCATGGAAGAACTCGTGGCTCGCCAGCACGGCCACCGCCTCCTCGTACGAGTCGTAGCCGTAGCCCGCGAAGTCGTTCTCCTCGAGCATGTGCCCGGTGCACTGCGTGGACTCGCCCACGCAGCCGTCCAGCCGGAAGGCCCCGTCCGCTCGCCCCGCGAAGTCCACCAGGTAGACGTCGAAGCGGCCATCGCCGCCGGCGTCCTCGCCCACCCAGGCGTCATCCGGCGGCCGCAGGAAGCCCAGCCCGGCGTAGAAGTCCGCGACCCGGTCATAGGCGCGGGCGACGGTGTCCACCGCGTCCGGGACGCCATTGCCATCCACGTCCGCGGCCGGCACGGCGTTGGGCCCCGAGCGGGAGAAGTGAATCCGGAAGCTCCCCTCCGGCGACACGACCGACTCCACCGGCTCGCCAGCGGCGAAGCGCGGCGGTGTCGCCGAGGGAGAGGTAGGGCGTGCCCCCGCCAGCAGCCCCGTCCGCCACTCCACGAACGGCTCATGCCGCTCATGGGGTCCGCGCGGAGCCTGGACCGGGCCACATCCGGAAAGCAGCAGCAGGAGCAGCGCCCGGAGCCTCATGGCAGGAAGGCCCACCTGACGCGAAGCTGCCCGGAGCCACTCGGCTGGGGCACGCTGCCCGTCTCGTTGCAGACCTGCTGCGGTGTCGGGTCGTAGTAGCCCGTGACCTCCAGCTTCACGTGCCGGCCATCCGCCAGGCGGATGACGAAGACGTCCCCGGTCATCTGCACGCAGGAGGTGTACGTCCAGAAGGTGCTCAACCTCATGAGGGGCCCGTTGAGCCCCGAGTCGTCAGGGCTGAACGTGCAGGCCGGGTCGTACCAGGCCTCCGTCTTGAACTCCCAGGTGGAGGCCACGGCCGTCACCGACTCGAACGTGGTGCCTTCCGGTGTGGTCGCCACCGAGACACAGGACGGACCGGACGTGCCGCTGTTCACGCGGATGTAGTAGCGACGGAAGGCGATGTCCCAGTCCGTCCGCGCCAGCGCCGCCTGGTCATCCACCGAGACCTGGGCCAGGCCCTGCGGCGTGAAGCGGGCATAGGTATAGGACATGGTCGGCGTGAGGCCGCCCGCGCGCGCGTCGATGTACGTGCGGAACTCGCCCTGCGCCGCCTGCTCCTCACGCACCTCGCCCGTGGACACGGTGGTGAGCAGGGTGAGCTTGTCGATGCTCTGGTCCTTGCACGACACCTCGTTCAGACACTGCGTGCCTGCATCGGTCCCCGCGTCCGCCACGCCGGCATCCGGCACCGGGTCATCGTCAGACGAGTCGCAGTTCACCATCAACATCAGCGCCACCACCACGGCGGCAAGCACCCAGAGGCCCTGCTGTCCGGAGTGCCTCGTCATCGTCTCTTCATGCGTTCTCATTCGCTGGCCCTTCCTCCCGGTTGCACTGCGAACCCCCGAGCCCGCTGTCGGCGCAGGCCCGGCCATCGGTTTCGCGGCGGCACGCTACTTGAGAACGATTCGCATATTCAATATCGAGGATGGCGAAATATCACGGCGAGAGCGACTCCTGGGCGCAGCGGCCATCACCGGTGGAGCCGGACTGGAGCAGGCGCTGGCCACGCCCTCCCGCTCCGGAGGAGCGTGGCGGCTGCCGCACGACGCCTACGGCTGTCTGGCCGTGCCCGAAGCCGCGCTTGCCACCGACGCAGCGAGCGCCCTCTCACGGAGTGCCCACGGGATTCCGACGGACCTGCACCGCGCATGCTTTCAAGCGTTGCGCACTAGCCGTTTCCTCCGTGCAGACCCAACGTTGGACCTGGGTGCGACACACCCCGCGCCGAGCGGCGACGCATCGCGAGCAGGAGCGCTCTCATGGCCTCTGAATCCATGCGAGGGGCCGAGCCCTTCTCGGCAGTGAGGACCCGCCTCCCCAGTGGGCCTGCGCGCGCCTCCATCACGTCGTCACCCCTCCCCCCGCAGTCACCCCCAGGAGACAGCCATGAGTGCCACCGCCGTCGGTAGTTCCAGCACCCCCCGTATCGCGAGCGTCGGAAGCGTCGACCTGAAGCTCGAGGCGGTCGTCATTCCGGTCTCGGACTTCGAGCGCGCGAAGCAGTTCTATACGGGGCTCGGGTGGCGGCTCGACGCGGACTTCAGCAAGGGCAATGCCCGCGTGCTCCAGATCACCCCTCCGGGTTCCCCGTGCTCGTTCCAGTTCGGCACGAACCTCACGTCGGCCGCGCCCGGCTCGGCCCAGAACCTGTACCTGGTCGTCTCCGACATCGAGGCCGCGCGCAACGAGCTGGTGGGGCGCGGCGTCCAGGTGAGTGAGGTGTTCCACTTCTCCAAAGGCCCGGGGCCCTTCGGCGACAGGGTCCGTGGCCCCGCGCCTGAACACCAGAGCTATTCCTCGTTCGCGTCGTTCAGTGACCCGGACGGAAACACCTGGCTCTTGCAGGAGGTCACGGCCCGGCTCCCCGGGCGGGTGGACCGCTCCCAGATGTCGTTCAGCTCCGCAAGGGACCTGGCGAGCGCGCTCCGGCGTGCAGCGGCCGCCCACGGCGAGCACGAGAAGCGCATCGGCAAGGCCGACGAGAACTGGCCCGACTGGTACGCGCGGTACATGACGGCGGAGGAGTCCGGAGAGGGACTGCCGTCGTAAGCGGTTGCGACGGAGGTATCGGCGCGGGTCCCCGCCCCATGCCCGCTACAGCAAGCCGTCGAGCCAGGTCAGCTGCGCGTCGAGCGTCTCCGCGATGACGCGCGGCTGGTCCGATGCGCTCGGCTCGGTGTACGGGTTGCCAATCTCCTTGTGCTTCCAGCTCACCCAGGTCTGCTTGTACCAGCCCCAGTCCAGGTGGGTGCCCGTCGAGGGAGGCGTGGTGCCCGCGTACCCCGAGAAGGCGCGAATGCCGGTGGCCGGCGCCACCTCCTGGCCCCCCACCACCTGGTACAGGTGCAGCCGCTGGCGACGGGGGAACTGGGCGGACAGGTCCGTGGCCCAGGCTCCGTAGAACGTGCCCCAGGGGCGCACGGGGTTGTTGATCTTGGTGTCGAACGTGCCCAGCTCGCCCTGGCTGTTCCTGCACACGCCATCGAGCGACGACACATAGATGTCGATGCCATCCAGCCCCGTGTTGGCGCGGAGCGCCTGGGCGATGCGCATCACCAGACACCCGCCGCGGGAGCTGCCCGCGAGGTAGATGGCCCGCGTCTCGGGCTGGACCTGGGCTTCGAGCCAGCGGACGAACCCATTGACGATTCGCTGCTTCGTGTCGCTGTCGAACAGGTGGTCGAAGTTGTTGTCGTTGACCACGGACAGCTGCGTCTTCCCCGGGGGAAACCAGCCCAGGGCATTCAGCTTCATGGCCAGGGAGCGCCCATCCAGGAGCACATTGGGGCAGGAGACGTCGCCGCAGGATGCGTCCCAGTCGGAGGACTGGCCCGTCACACCACTGGAGTGGCCGCTGCTCGAGATCTTCTGCCCGGCGGACATGAGGACGATGGCCTCGCGAACGCTCGGAGCCTCCACCTGGGCGATGCGGATGGGGTGGAGCGTGCCGTCGGAGGCGCCCGCCGCACGGAACTGCTCGAAGCCCGGCGCCGCCTGGTAGTTGCCGGAGGCGTCCTTGTAGACGACGCGCCGCGACACCACCGTCCGGCTGCTCCCGTTGGGATAGGACAGCGCCTGGGGCTGTGAGTCCAGGGCCACCGCGGGCTCCACGGGCAACGCCTCTGGCTCTGGTGGAGCACAGCCGGCAAGTGCGCCACCCAGCACCAGGGCCAGACCCGCCCAGAGGTTGGCACGACGAGGGAAGCCAGCGACTTGCAGCGGGATGGAGCTCGACATGTCCCCTACCCTGCCTCAGGCCCGCGCCACTCGACAAGCGCGCGCCGCCCCATCGCGGACAAACCCAAGGTCAGGAGGACGGCTTCGGCCCATCTCGCCGCAGGGTGGCGAGGGGAAGCAGCCGCTCGAATAACTCGTCGCGGGCCCGGCTCAGGTGGTTCGCCACGGTCCCCGAGGGCAGCTTCAGCCGCGAGCTGATCTCCGCATAGGAGAGCCCCTGTGCGCGCAGCTCGTAGACGGCGCGAAGCTTCGGCTTGATGAACGCGAGGGCCTCCAGGACGTCCTCGGGCTCGATGTACCGCCAGAGCTCGTCCTGGTCCCGCGGCGCCTCGGAGTCCAGCTCGGACAGGAGCACCCAGGCGACGTTCCCGCACTTTCTCGCTTCGGCATCCCGGTGTCGGAGCTGGCTGATGGAGCCATTCACGACGGCGGTCACCATGAAGGCCCGCCACGCCTCCGCGCCCTGACAGTGGATGAGCCGGACCCACGCCTCCTTCAGCGCGTGCTGCACCACGTCCTTGGCATCGGCTTCGTTGCCCAGGATGTTCGCCGCGCGCCTGCGAAGGAGCCGCAGGTGGTCGGCAACGAGCTCGTTGAACTGCTTGTCGTTTTCGTCACGCATGGTCGCGCGCTCAGCTACCCGCGCTTCTCCCGTCTCCGGTTCGCACTCCGAGTCAGTCCTGGCCAGAGAACGCCACCGGTTGGTTTTCTTATGAAAATGGACACGAACCCGGCACATCGGACAGGGACCGGATGGGACGATGATTCCCTACCTGCCCTGAAGGGAGGGGTCGCCCGGACTCGATCAGGGGGCTGGAGGCCGTGGCCGGAGCCTCCCCCCGGAGAGGAAGATCTTCGCCGGCCTTCGTTGTGAGTGGACCCACACCTCATTCAAGGGCCGACCCATGCACACGTCGACGAGCTCCCACCCCCCTGTTCCCATCCGCGCGGTCCGAAGAGGCCGCCTGCGCGTGGCGGCCCTGCTGTCCCTGTACGCCGGAGGAATCCTCATTCCTGGCGTGGCGCCCGCGGGCATCGTCTGTCCGCCGCAGGCCCGCTACCAGTCCACCCTGCTCACGCCAACCACCGGAGGAGGCACCAACGTGGCGGGGGACCGGTTCGGAGGCGCCGTCGCGTGGGGGGACTTCAACCACGACGGATACCAGGACCTCGCGGTCGGCGCCCCCGACGACGAGGTGGGCACGGCGCGCTCCGGGGCGGTGTTCGTGTTCCCGGGCTCGTCCACGGGCCTGGGGACGGGCACCGTGCTCACGCAGTCCCTGGGCGGCGGGAGCAACGAGGCGGGAGACCGGTTCGGCTTCTCGCTGGCCACCGGAGACTTCAACTGCGACGGCTATGCCGACCTGGCGGTGGGCGCCCCCCTGGAGGACCGGGGCGACACCAACGACGGCGTCGTCTACGTCTTCCTCGGCTCGGCGGCCGGGCTGCACTGGGGCACCTACAAGGACCAGGAGGCCCTCGGCGGCGTGATGCAGGCGAACGACCAGCTCGGCTACGCGCTGGCGGTGGGAGACTTCAACCACGACAACTGTGCTGACCTGGCCGCATCCGCTCCCAACGAGGACGGCGCGGGCATGGTCTTCCTCCTCCGAGGCTCCACCTCCGGACTCCAAGCGTGGTCCATCAAGGGCCAGCCGCAGGGCGGTGGAAGCAACACGGACGGGGACCGCTTCGGCCACGCGCTGGCGGCGGGGGACTTCAACGGCGACGGGTACGACGACCTCTTCATCGGCACGCCGTACGAAGACCTGGGAGATGCCACCGACAGCGGCGCGGTGTTCCTCTTCAAGGGGAGCGGCACCGGACTCACCACGGGGAGCTGGTTCTCGCAGACGCAGGGCGGCGGAACTGATGAATCGGGGGACCACTTCGGCGCCGCGCTGACGATGGGCGACTTCAACAAGGACCAGAAGGCCGACCTCGTCGTGGGCGCACCCGATGAGGCCCCCGGAGGATTTCCTCGCGGCGGTAGCATCTTCGTCTTCCCCGGCACGGCGGGCAGCCTCACGGGCTACTGGCGCTCGCAGGAGAACAGCGGTGGCGACCCGGTCGAGCTGTCGGATGGCTTCGGCAGGGCGCTGGCGGCCGGAGACGTGGACGCCGATGGCTATGACGACCTCGTCGTGGGTGCCCCCAACGAGTCGCCCACGGGCAGCGTCAACTCCGGGGCTGTCTTCCTCTACGCGGGGACGCCGGGAAATCTGCAGACGGGCCGCCGCCTGACGCAGCAGGAGCTGGGGTCGGCCAACGAGCCCGGGGACGCGTTCGGCGCCGCGCTCGCCATCGGTGACTCCAATGCGGATGGCCGGGGCGACGTGGCGGTGGGCGTGCCCGGCGAGGCGCCCTACTCGGACCCCGCGTCGGGCATGGTCGGCGTGTACCGGGGGCTCGTGCCGGGGCTGGCCCTGGGGCCGGTGCTGGCATCGGTGACGGACAGCTCGGTGAAGGTCTGGGCACGCGGCCATTCCGCGCGCACCCTCCGGGTGCAGTACAAGCCGGCGTCGAGCAACATCTGGCTCACCAGCGCCGAGGCCGTCTTCGACGTGAACAAGGACTTCACCGCCGTGGTGACGCTCACCGGGCTCGCGGCGAACACGGCCTATGACTACCGGCCGGTGGTGGACTGCGAGGTGGACTCGCAGTCCCAGGCCACGGTGGGGACGCTGAGGACGCCGGGCACGGCGGGCACCTTCCGCTTCGCCTTCGGCGCGGACATCTCCGCCGGCTGGATCTACGAGCCGGACCCGGCGAAGCACGCCCAGGTGGAGATCTTCGACAAGCTCGCCGCGAAGAACTCCGACTTCACGCTGTTCATCGGCGACCTGGTGTACGCGGACGCGGGCACGGTGGCCTCGACGTACCCGCAGTACCTGGCGAAGTACCGGCAGAACTGGGCGCAGTCCTCGCTCCGCTCCCTGATGCGGCAGAGCCCCATGTTCATGATGTGGGATGACCACGAAATCCAGAACGACTGGGACAACGGCAAGACGGGCAAGTACGTCCCGGCGCGCGCCGCGTATGAGGCCTACGTCGCCAGCCAGGCGCCGACGCCGCGGACGGCCGGCGAGCTGTACTACGCGTTCCGGGTAGGACAGGCGGACTTCTACGTGCTCGACACGCGCAGCTTCCGGACCCAGAACACGCCCACCAACGACGTGGGCGAGACGATGCTCGGGGCGACGCAGAAGGCGGACCTGAAGGCGTGGCTCTCCGCCTCGACGGCGAAGTTCAAGTTCCTGGTGTCCTCCGTGCCGTGGAACGACTTCGGCACGACGGGCAGCGACGCGTGGGGAGGCTTCAAGGCCGAGCGTGCCGAGATCTTCAACTACATCAAGAACAACGACATCCGTGGGGTGGTGCTGCTGTCGGGAGACCAGCACTGGTCGGGCGCGTTCAAGCTGAATGACATCGCGCCGTACAACCTCTACGAGTTCATGCCCACCCCGGTGGCCACGCACCGCCGCGTGGCACCCACCACGTCGGACGCGCAGGTGCTCTTCCTGTACGACACAACGCCCGTGTACGGCGTCTTCGACGTGAATACGTCCGTGAGCCCGGCCACGCTGACCGTGCGGTACTACGACTCCAACGACGTGGTGCGCTACGGCCCGGTGACGCTCACGGAGAACAGCATCTCCCCATGAGGGGGCGGTAGCATTCCGGTACCGCCCGCGGTCCTCGGTCGCGCGCTCTTCTCATCCGAGGGCTCAATGGGCCACCCGGGAGGCTTCCGACGTCTCATGGAAGCACTCCCGGTGTGCTCAACAGCTCGCGGCTCTCTCAGAGCCAGGGCGGCGGCCACGGGAACGGCGGCACGCAACCGTCAGGAGGAAAGGTGGCCACCGTATACGCGCCCCCTTGCAGGGTGCTGGGTGAGTACGCGGGGTTGAGGTCCTTCGCCGCGCCCGCCACGGGGCAGGATCGGGGATCGACGCCCGGTGGCCGCGCGAAGGGAGTGCCATAGAAGGCATTGCCTTCGATGGTGGTCGGGTCGCTCATGCCGCTCGCGGCGATGAGGATGTTGGAGTTGGTGACCAGCGATGAGCTGCCCGTGCCGTTGTACTGGACGACCGCGCCGCTGCCGTAGTTCGCGTAATCCCCAAACCACGGGCGCGTGCCGACCGAGAGCGCGACCTTGATGTAGCCCCGCGCACTGGTCCAGATCGTGTTGTATTCGACCCGCGTGCCCGCGAACGAGTAGAAGACCCGCTGGCCGGGGGTGGGGGCCGGGAGCGGATCCAGGACGATCCCGCCTCCAGCGGCGTTGCCCGCACTGAAGACAGTGTTGTTGGCGATCCGCGAGTGTTGGGCCAGGTTTCCCTCGGGTCGATAGAGCACGATGGCCACGTCCGTCAGGTCCACCAGGGTGTTCTGGGTGATCTGCGCGTTGTGGTAGGCGACGCTGATGCCATCCTGCGTGTAGCTGTTGTCCGGGCTGGCATACGCCGTGACGAGGTTCTGCGTGATGTCGGCGGTGAAATCCTCCGCGCAGGAGGAGTAGGTGCCGACTTGCGAGGCCCCCGCGACATACAGGTTCAGTCCGCCCGATGAATCTCCGAAACGGTTGGAACTGATGGTCGAATCACAGAAGGCCAGGATGTTCGGTGCGTTGGCGTCCCGGATGCCGCTCGGAGGGAGGATGTAGCCGAATTCCGGCCGCCGGCCGTCCACCCATACGTTCTTGAGCACGGCTCGGGCCGCGACGGACACGAGAGGCGCGTTGAAGCCAGCGGCCCGCACGATGCGTCCCATCTCCGCATAGCGGCGAGCTGGGGGGGCTTCCACCGTCATCAAGACCACGTTGCTCGGAACACTCAGCGTTTCCGAGACCCGGACGACCGCGCGGCGGCTCAAGGTGACGATCCCTCCACCGCTCTGCGCCTTGCTGTTCAGGAGGAGCTGGAGTTGGGCGCCGGTGCCTCCCGCGAAGTCCGCCACCCCCTCGGTCGGCACGGTGAGCACGGGGTTGGAGTTCCACCCGGAGCGTGTCGCGCAGTAGCTGCTGACCTTCCCCGCGAACTCGGAGCTCTCGAAGATCGTGTCGACCACGGTGGTCCAGGGCGTCCCGGCGGTGAGCTGCTGGTGGTAGACGTTGAAGCCCGCGCTGTCCGGCTCGCGATTCAAGGCGCCGCGATAGAGGGTGATGAGCTTCGCGGCGTGGCTGTAGTTGAGCCCCGCGTATTCGCTGGAGGTGTAGATGGACTTGCCCAGGCTCTTCAGCTGCGCCGCCGTGCAGCCGCTCAGGAACGGATTCGTCACCGCGTTCCATGATTCTTGATCCGGGGCTCGGCCCAGGGCCTCCGTGTATATCTTGGCGATGTACTGGGCCGGAACGTTCTCCGGGCCTGCGATGGCCTGCGTGGGAAGTGCGCCGAGGATGAGGACAGCGAGGGTGGATAGCCGCATGTACCGGGTCTGCCGAGCTTGAATCACTCAATACCCCTTGCGTGTGAGGTTGCGCGCGCAAGGTATCACTCCGACGGCGGATGAAGCGCCAGCGACCCGGCCCGGTTGACGCCGGTCCGGGCTACCGGAATGGGCATCACCGGGTGCGAAGCCAGGTCGGAGGTATTGAAGCGGCCAATCGCGTTGTATTCCGCAAAGCCCTCATCCGGCTCCAGCGGGACATACACCAGCCCCCCGAACACATCGCAATCGCCCGGGTGCCTCCAGCCCTGGTCGATAGCAAGCGGTGAGACAGGCGACGAGGATGAGCAGGTACCGTGTTTTCATGAGCCCTTCTGGCGGTGGCTGGAGCACGAATGGTGTCTGGGGCTCGCGCACACGGAGCCCCCGCGAAGTCGAACGCCCCTGCCACCATTCCTCCGGTTCGGCGCTTGCTCGCGGGCCCCGGGCTCCGTCCAAGACACGGCAACACGGGTGCAGTACCTTCGCGCGAACTTCTCACCCGAGGGTTCCATGGAACAACCGACGCGACTGACGGTCAGGCCCCAGACGTTGATTGCGGTGCGGGACGTGAAGGCCAGCAGCGCCTGGTACCAGACCCTGCTGGGAGTACGCTCGGGGGGCGATCCAGACCATCCCCATCGTCTCGTCTATGACCGACTCCTGAGTGGGGACACCCTGGTCCTCCAGCTGCACCGCTGGGATGCCGAGGAGCACCCCAACCTGGTTGAGCCCGACCGGGCACCCCATGGCCATGGCGTGCTTCTCTGGTTCGAAGTCGATGACTTCGATGCTGCCGTGGACCGCGCCAGACGTCTGGGCGCTCGGGTCATCGAAGAGCCGCACGTCAACCCGGCTCCACAGCACCGGGAGATCTGGCTCCAGGACCCGGATGGCTATGTCGTCGTCCTCGCCAGTCCGGACGGAGAGGCCGCTGAGGCGTGAAGCTCGACGACAGACGCCTGTTTCAGATGCCGAGTTCCTGGTCGAGGGTGACGCTCGGAAGGGGCAGGACCGCGTCCATGGGATGCGGTCGTCGGCCCTGAACCGGCGACGCGGGGTGGGATTCGGCCCGACAGGGTGCGCGCCATGGAGGAGCACCTGACGCCGCAAGCCGGTCAGCAGGGTCGGCGAGGCCCGTGCTCGCAATCGGGAAAGGCCAGGATCAGTATGGAGCCTGACTTTGTTCGTTCATTTGTTCGTTCAGCGGATACCCGCGTGGCCGGCGCGGGAAGAACCGACAACCAAGGAGCGTGAAGTGAGCCGGCCAGAGTGGAGTGCGAGGGTCCTGGGCATGTCTCAGTTGCTGGGGCCCCAGGGACAACGGGTGAGGTTGGAGCGACGGGCCGCGGTGCTGCTGGCCTATCTGGAGTTGGAGGGCCCCTCGCCCAAGTTCCCCGTCGCGTGTCTGCTGTGGCCCGACTCGCCTCCCGCCACCGTCCGCAACAACATGCGCCAGCTCCTGCGCCGCCTGCGACTTGCCTCGGGGGGCGTGGAGCTGGTGGAGGCCGACTCCGAGCGCCTCGCGCTGTCGCCCCTGCTGGGTCTGGACCTCGCGAGCCTGAAGTCCGCCGCCACGGCGAGCAGTCCCGCGCGCGCGATTGAAGCCCCGTGGCCCGGGGGTGGAGGGCCGCTGCTGGCCGGATTCGACTTCGATGACTGTGAGGAGCTGGCGCGCTGGCTGGATGGCGCCCGCGCCGCCGTGGAGGGCTGGGTTCGCAAGGCGCGCGAAGCACAAATCCAGCGCCACCTGGCCGACAGCGACTGGTCGCCCGCGCTCGCCCTGGCGCAGGAGTGGGTCCAGCAGGAGCCCGAGTCCGAGCAGGCCGGCCGTCACCTCATCCGCCTGCACTACCTCCAGGGAGACCGTGTCGCGGCGCTCGCGGCCTTCGAGCGGCTGCGGGCCACGCTCTCCCATGACCTGGGTGTCGCTCCAATGCCAGACACCCTGGCGCTGGTCCGGCACATCGAGAAGGGCACCCAGGTAGCGCAGCCCGCTCTCGTCGCCCGCCCCTCGCTGCCCCTGACGGTGCTGCGTCCTCCGGTACTGGCGGGACGAGAGTCGGCCTGGCAGCAGCTGCTGGCGGGCTTCGAGGCGGGTCAGGTCATCCTCATCTCGGGCGAGCCGGGCTCGGGCAAGTCGCGGCTCGCCGAGGAGTTCGCGGCGGCCCACGGCCGGTGGACGCGCAGCGAGTCCCGGCCTGGAGACCCGGACGTCCCCTACTCCTCGCAGGCGCGGGCGTTCCGGGCCCAGCTGGCCCGGCGGCCCGACTTGAAGCTGCCGGACCGCCTGCGGGCGGAACTGTCGCGCTTCATTCCCGAGCTTGGCGACTCGCGGCCGGTGCCTCCCCTGGCGTCCGAGGCCGACAAGCTGCGCTTCTTCGAGGCACACGCGGAAGCACTGGCCCTGGTGCTCGAGGGAGAGCGCGTGGTCGTCGCGGATGATGTGCAGTACTGGGACAAGGCCAGCACCCTGCTGTCGATGTACGCCTGGACCCGGATGATTGCCGCCGGGGCCCACGCGGTCCGCCTGCCGTGCTTCATCCAATGCTATCGCCGGGGTGAGCTCCTCCCCTTCTCCGAGGCCAACATCCGCAAGCTCGTGGACGTGGGGATGGGGCGCGTCATCGAGCTGGGACCGCTCTCCGTCGGCAGCGTGCGCCAGTTGCTGGCGGGGCTGGAGCTGCCCGGCGCCGAGGCCCACACGGAGGCGCTGGTCCGCTACACGGGAGGCAACCCCCTCTACATCGTCGAGACGCTCAAGCACCTCATCGAGACGGACTCGCTCCACAAGGACTGGCCGCGGCGATTGCCACCGCCGGGGCGGGTGGGCCCGCTCATCCAACGCCGGTTGGAGCGGCTCTCGCCGCTGGCCCTGCAGATTGCGCAGCTCGCCGCGAGGGCGGGCTCCCACTTTCGCGCCGCGCGCGTGCCCGAGGCGCTGGAGGTGAGCGCCACCTCGGTTCACGCGGCGCTCTCCGAGTTGGAGTCCATGCAGCTGCTGGTGGGGGAGCGCTTCAGCCATGACCTGGTGCTGGAGGCGGTACAGGCCACCATCGGCAAGGCCACGGGCCGCCTGCTGCATGGCCGGCTCGCGGCCGTATTCGAGCGTGACGGCGCGCCGGCCAACCTCCTGGCCCACCACTGGCTGGAGGCGGGACAGGAGGTCCGGGCCCTTCCCTACCTGCATGCGGCCGCGAACGCGGACGAAGAACTGCTGCTCCTGGACGAGGCCGCGGAGCACCATGCTCGCGCGGCGGCCGTCCTGGAGGCGGCGGGTCGGCACGAGGAGGCCGCCAGCGCCCGCGTCGCGGAGATCCGGGTGCGTGCGAGGCAGCAGGCTCCCGCGGCGGATGAAGCACCAGCGACCCGGCCCGGTTGACGCCGGTCCGGGCCGTGGCCTGCGTCAACCCCACAGGAGCGGGTCAGAGCGCATCAATCGGGCTGACGCGCATGTGCTTGAAGTAGAGGTCGTCGTTGCTGACCTCTCCCACGTCGAGCATGAGCACATGCACCTGGCCGCGAATGCCGGGGGCACGCCCGTCATCGAGGTTCCACACGGTCAGCCCTTCGATTTCCTCGTCACCCGGCACCCAGTTGATCTTGTGCCACTGCGTGATGGCCGCCGTCGAGCCGAGGCCCTCTCCGAGCTCGAGGGAGACGAGACCCGTGTTCCAGTCCGTGGCGAGGAAGAGCCTGCCGCTCGGACTGAACTCGCCACCCTGGATCCGGGAAATCGTCTGCGGAAGAGCGACCGTTCCCTTGTAGGTGATGCTCGAACCTGAAATGGCATACACGTACAGCTCGTTTGCGTTGAACTTGGAGCTGTACCAGAGGTTGTTCTTGGGGTTTCTCGCCATCCAGGGGAAATCGCCGCGGGCGCGCTGGGGGCTGTCTACCGGAATGGGCATCACCGGGTAGTAGGACAGGTCGGAGGTATTGAAGCGGCCAATCGCGTTGTATCCCGCAAAGCCTTCATCCGGCTCCAGGGGGACATACACCACGCCCCCGTACACATCGCAATCGCCCGGGTGTCTCCAGCCCTGGTCGATATACGGGCTCCTGTAGACGAGGAAGTTGTCCTCGTTGAAGCTGACGTTGACCGGCTTCTTTGCAATGCGGCTCTGTTGCCCGGAGAGATTGCGCCACGCGGAGGTGACGAACCAGTTGTTGTCGTCATGGCACACCCCCTGAAGCCCATTCGCCAGGTCGTAGGAGCGGTTGAATGGGAAGTCTTCGAGGTTGGCGGTGGTCCCGACGTGATAACAGCCGTTCATCTCCGCGTTGACGGTCGTCACCTTGCTGTCGCACGGAGCCAGCAGGACGAGCGGATCGGCGGTCGACCCGCAATCCAGGGCCGCCTGCGCGTAGCCCTTGGCGGAGAGATTCTGGACCGTGCAGGTCATCTGGGCCGCCGTGAAGGTATAGGACTGGATGTTGCCGATGGTGGTGATGATGCTCGCCTTGCTGCTGCTCGCACCGTCCGGTTGCCAGAAGCCGCCCTGGCGCGGCAGGACCACGGAGGTACTCCAGTAGTACCACGACCTTCCCGTGCTATCGACCGCCGCCGTCGAAGACGCGACCGTGGTGGCAATCGTCCGTTGCTCACCCGTGCTGTTGTTGAGAGCGGCCACCGTGATGGCGGCACCGGCGGCCGACGCATATCCCTGAAAAAGGATGGGTGCCGACTTATTGGGGACCGACGTGTTCTGGTAGGGCCCCGTGGTGCAAGCGGTGAGGCACGCGACGAGGATGAGCAGGTACCGTGTTTTCATGAGCCCTTCTGGCGGTGGCTGGTGCACGAATGTTGTCCGGGAGGGGCGCGCACACGGTGCCCCCGCGCAGTCGAACGCCCTTGCCCCTTTTCCTTCGGTTCGGCGCTCACGCGCGGGCAGTTGGAGGGCGCCGCCGGCCTTGGCGAAGCACCGGCGGCGCTCATCGGACACGGCGTGCCTACTTACACCTGCCGCCCCGGCCCGCTTGATGGATGGCGCTGATGTCAGCGGGCGTCAGCACGCGGTTGTGCATGGCCACCTCGTCAATGTCCCCGTTGAAGATGCCGGTGACGTAGGTGGATCGGCTGCCGATGCGCAGCGGCCTCGTGGAGTCGAGTGAGCCGGGGCGTACCCTCGGGTCGAACGTGCCAACCAGGACGCCGTCGAGCCAGAACCGGCCACCCGAGGCGTTGTCCCGGTCGACCGTCACCGCCACATGGTGCCACCGTCCGTCGGAGACGTTGACGCCGGACGTGCCGTAGATGGAATAGCCGGCGCCGTCGGCGAGCTGGAAGCCGAGCTGCCTGTTGTAGAGGTAGAAGCCGTAGCCGCGCACGTTGGAGGACACGGTCTCCTCCCGCTTGTCGACAATCATCTGGACATCGCTGATCTGGCTCGTGCGCACCCAGGCATCAATCGACAGGTCGCCACTGCCCATCTGATTGGTGGGAGCACTGGGCGCCTCGACGTAGTCATTGATGCCGTCGAAGCGCAACGCGTTGCCCACCTTGCCCACCACCGGAACGGGGCCGTTGACATGCCGACCGGGATTCCAGGCGATGATGTCCGACGCGGTGGGGCCCACGATCTCATCGAGCGGATACCAGGCGTTCATGGACAGGTTCGTCGGGATGCACGCGGGCCGGCACCGACCTGCCGCGCCGGTCTGGTAGTGCGCGGCGAGCTCCGCGGGTAGCAGCGCGCGGCCATGCAGGGACACCTCGTCGATGTCTCCCTGGAAGATGCCGGTGACGAAGGTGGAGCGGCTCCCGATGCGAAGCGGCTTCGTGGAGTCGAACGAGCCGGGGCGCACCGTCGGGTCGAACGTGCCAACCAGGGCGCCATCGAGCCAGAACCGGCCACCCGAGGGGTTGTCCCGGTCGACCGTCACCGCCACCAGGTGCCACTGGCCGTCGGAGACGGAGACGCCGGACGTGCCGTAGATGGAATAACCGGCACCATCGGCGAGCTGGAGGCCAAGCTGCCCTCCGATGACGTAGAAGCCGTAGCCGCGGATGTTGGGGAACGAGGACTCATCCCGCTTGTCGACAATCATCTGGATGTAGTTGGCACTGCTCGTACGCACCCAGGCTTCAATCGACAGGTCACCCGTGCCCAGCTGGTTGGAGGGAGCGCTGGGCGCCTCGACGTAGTCATCGATGCCGTCGAAGCGCAGCGCGTTGCCCACCTTGCCTGCCACCGGGACGGGGCCATTGACGTGGCGGCCGGGGTTCAAACCCACGATGTCCGACGCGGTGGGGCCCACGCTCTCATCGAGCGGGTACCAGCCGCGTGCCTCCTCCGGGAGTGCCGTGCAGTACCCCCCGAGGCAATTGAAGCTCGCGGGAGCGCCGGAGATGTTCAGCTCCGCCCAGCGCGACGGGTTGCTGACGACGGCCCCCTCCACGGAATCCACGCACACGTAGCAGGTGCCGCCCGGATTGGGCAGGAACGTCTGCGCGCCGTTGCACTGAAGCTGTTCATTGGCGCCCCATCTCGGGAACCGGCACCCCACGATGACCGTCCCGCGCCGGATGACCTCTCCACCGTCACAAAGCGGGGCGGCTTGCACGGGCGCCGCGGTCAGCAGGGCACCCCCCAGGGCACTCCATGCCAGGGTCCGCAGCAACGACACCTTCTTCGGATGACACTCCATATGTGAACTCCTCCGGATAACCACGCCAAAGCAGTTATAGCGGAAAAACTGGAATGCACTATGGATCGTGTGTGTTTGAATTGGCCGGGGAATCGGGTGTGGGGTCCGGGAGCGCATCAGCGAAGATTGCTCAACCAGGATGGGTCGACAGGTTCGCCTCTGAGCGAAGTCGCGGGCGGCATGGAGAACCGCGCGGCCCCTCTCGCGGGGGCCGCGCGGCTTCCCATCCGTCATCCAGGTGTTACTGACAGCAGATGACGTGCATGTCGGGGTGCATCCACTGCGTATCGAGGACATCCGGCTTCAGCTGCATGCGTCCCCACGGCCAGGCACCGACGACCGGCGTGGTGCAGCTCACGTCATACGAGGGCCAGGTCGAGTAGGTGTTGTCCATCCGGATGGCCACGAACTTCGCGGCGACGCAGGTCTTGGGGCTGTTCTGGTTCGCGGCGCAGATCTCCTGTCCGGTCATGCCCTGATAGGCCATGGTCACATAGGCCGGCTGGGACGAGCCGGGGCACTGCAGCGCGGCCGTCGCCCTGGGGAAGATGGCGCGCACGTTCTCCAGCTCGAGGGCCGAAGCCTGGGTGGCGGCGAGCGAGAGTGCGAGGACTCCGAAGGTCAGGACATGCTTCATGGTTCTTTTCTCCAAGGCGGGATGCGAGGGATTGGGCGGCTCGATGCGCGACGTTGCGCGAATGTGTGACATTGCACGGAGCGCGCCACGGCCGAGCGCATCGCCTCCGGTGAGGGTTCCCGAGGAGGAAGGCCGCGCGGAGGGACCGGTGCAGGAGGAACCGTCCCGAGCGGACATGTCGCCGACATGTCCGTGACATGCCGTGCCCTTCCCCTCCCTGGCCGGGAACGCACCGGCCGCGGCCCCCCGGCCGGTTCCGGGTACGATGGGCGCCTCACCCGGGAGCATGGCCCGATGCGTCAGGATTTCGAGGCCGAGCTGCATGTGGCCCTCGCGGAGGGCCTGCTCTCCGAGCAGGAAGCCCAGGAGCTGCGAGAGGAATCCCGACGCCGGGCACGCGGTCCCCTGGAGCTGCTCCGTGAGCGGGGCCGCCTGTCCGAGGACTCGCTCATGTCGATGATGGCGCTGGCCCGGGGTGAAGCCTCACCCGGGTCGCCCGCCGAGGCTCCAGACGCGACCGCGCTCGTGGAGTCCCCGCCTGTGCCCTCCCCCGCCCCGCCGACCTTCCCGGTCCCAGGCTGGGAGCGCTACCACCCCGTGCGCTTCCTCGGCGAAGGGGGAATGGGGCGCGTCTTCCTCGCGCGGGATCCGCGGCTGAACCGGAACGTGGCCTTGAAGTTCGTCCGCGGGGATGCCCCGGAGCTCACCCGGCGCTTCCTCTCCGAGGCCCGGGCCCAGGCGCGGGTGAACCACGAGCGCGTGTGCCAGGTGTACGAGGTGGGCGAGGTCGAGGGGCGCGTCTACATCGCCATGCAGTTCATCGAGGGACAACCACTGGGCACGCTCGCCCGCGAGCTCTCCGTCGAGCAGAAGGCGCTGGTGCTCCGAGCGGCCTGCGAGGGCGTGCACGAGGCGCACCGCGTGGGACTCATCCACCGCGACCTCAAGCCCTCGAACATCATGGTGGAGCGGGCGGAGGATGGGAGCCTGCGCCCCTACGTGATGGACTTCGGGCTGGCGCGAGACTGGAAGGAGGGCACCACCGCCACCGGCGCGGTGCTGGGCACGCCCCACTACATGTCGCCCGAGCAGGCCCGCGGCGAGGTCTCCGGCCTGGACCGCCGGGCGGACGTCTACAGCCTGGGCGCCACCCTCTACAGCGTGTTGACGGGCCAGCCACCCATCCCCGGCGGCAATGGCCTGGAAGTGCTCAACAACATCGCCGGCACGGAGCCACGGCCCCCGCGCGCGGTGGATCCCAACATCCCCGCGGACCTCGAGGCCATCGCGCTCAAGTGTCTGGAGAAGGAGCGCTCGGCCCGGTACGACTCCGCGCGGGCCGTGGCGGACGAGCTGGGACGCTTCCTCTCGGGCGAGCCGGTGCGGGCCCGCTCGCACGGGACCTGGTACCGGCTGCGCAGGAAGCTGCGCAAACACCGGCTCCTGGCGTCCATGAGCTTCGCGGCGGCGCTGCTCGTGCTCCTGGTCCTGGTCGGGGCGGGGCTGGCCCTGCGCCGGGCCGCCGTGCGCGAGCGGCTGGCCCGGCGGTTCACCGAGTCCGTGGAGCGCATCGAGGCGCTGGCGCGCTACTCGGACCTGGCGCCCCTGCATGACACCCGCGAGGAGCAGCGCGCCATCCGCGCGCGCATGGCGGCGCTCGAAGCAGAGATCCATGAGGCCGGCGAACAGGCCGAGGGACCGGGCCGCTACGCGCTGGGGCGCGGTTACCTCGCGCTCGGAGACGAGGCCCGGGCCCGCGAGTCCCTCGAGTCCGCCTGGGCGTGGGGCTTCCGCGAGCCCCGGGTGGCCTATGCGCTGGCGCTGGTGAAAGGCCACGAGTACCAGGCACAACTGCTGGAGGCCGCGCGCATCCGCGACCCCAGGCGGCGGGAGGCCCGCGAACGGGAGGTCGAGCGCCGCTATCGCGATCCCGCGTTGGCCTGGCTGCGCCAGAGCGAGGGCGCCGAGGTCCCTTCCGCCGCGTACGTCGCGGCGCTGCTCGCCTTCTACGAGGACCGGTGGGACGACGCCCTCGCCCAACTGGCCACGCTCGGCCCCGGGTTCTCCTGGTTCCACGAGGCGCGCAAGCTGCGGGGAGACATCCTCCAGGCTCGCGCCATGCGGCAGTGGAACCGGGGCGAGCACGCGGGCGCGGTGGCGGACTTCGAGGCGGGCCGGAAGGCCTACGCCGAGGCGGCCGCGAGCGGCGAGAGCGTGGCCGCCGTCTACACGGCCCAGGGCGAACTGGAGCACGGCGCGCTCATCCTGGAGGTCTACGGGAAGGGCGCGGTCATGCCCCCCTACACACGGGGGCTCGAGGCCGTCGCGCGCGCGCTCACGGCAAGGCCCGACCACGCCGACGCCCGGGTGCTGGAGGCCCGCCTCCACCGCCGGCTCGCCGAGTACCAGGGCAACCTGGGCGAGTACGACGAGGCGCTGCCAGAGAAGGCGGTGACCGCCGCGCGGCGCGCGCTGGAGCTCGACCCCTCGCTGTCGAAGGCCCGGCTCGAGCTGGGGCAGGCCTGGTGGATCTGGGGCTACCTCCGCCAGCTCCACTCCCAGGACCCACGCGAACAGCTGCGCCAGGCGGTAGAGACCTTCGAGGGCCTGACTCCGGAGGACCGCGACTCCGGCTTCCACTTCAACCTGGGCCTCGTCTACAAGACCTGGGCCGACCACGAGGAGCAGGTGGGTGCGGATCCGCTGCCCCGCTACGGACAGGCCATCGACGCCTTTCGCGCCGCGGTCCAGTTGGACGGGCGGGTGCCGGAAGGCTGGCTCAACCTGGGCATCGCGCTCTACACCCGCGCCACCCATCCCCGTGCTCCGGACGCGGACGGAGACCTCTCCCAGGCCGTGGCGGCGCTGGAGCAGGCCCGGACCCTCAACCCCGGGCACGTGGTGTCCTACTTCTACGCGGGGCTGGCGCATGCGCTCGTGGCCCGGAGGCTCAATGTCCGGGGCGGTGAGCCCGCCGCGGCGCTGGAGCGCTCCGTGGAGCTGTATCGCAAGGGGATTGAGCTCGGCCCCGGGATTCCCCAGCTCCACAACGGACTGTGCCTGACCCTGCTCCAGCAGGCGCAGGCGGGATGGGACCACGGGGCAGACCCCACCCCCGCGCTGGCCCGGGCCCAGGAGGCCTGCGAGCGGTCCGTGGCCGTCGCTCCGAAGAGCGGCTACGGCTACATCAACCTCGGAGAAGTGTTCGCCCAGCGAGCCCTGTACCAGCGTGCCTGCGGAGAGGACCCCACCCAGAGCGTGCACGCGGCCGACAAGGCCCTCCAACAGGCGCTCCATTGGCTTCCGGAGGACTCCGGGACGCTGGCCAACCGCGGCATGGTCCACGCCACCCTGGCCACCTTCGAGCTCGACCACGGACGCGATCCCCGCGCGAGCATCGCGCGAGCCGAGGAGTCCTTGCGGCAGGCCCTCGCGCGAAAACCGAACCAGGCCGATGCCTGGTACTTCCTCGGGGAGGCCCTGGGAGCCCGGGCGCTGTACTCCGGGGCGAGGCCCCAGGACTGCGAGGCCGCGGCCCAGGCGTTCCGGAAGGGCATCGAGCTGGATCCGGAGCGACAGGACTTCAGCCTGGGCTTCGGGCACTTCCTCCGGCGCTGGGCCACCCGCGCGATGCGGGCGAAGCAGGACGCGGGCCCCATCCTGGAGCAGGGACTGGAGCAGGTCGCCCCGCTCGTCGCGGCGCGTTCCGGATGGCCGGACGCGCACCTGTTGCGAGGCGGCCTCCTCGCGCTCCGGGCGGAGCTCCCCTCGGCCACCCCCGAGCAGCAGCAGGCGTGGCGCGAAGAGGCCTCACAGGAGCTCTCCCGCGCGCTCGCCGCCAACCCGGGCTTCCGGCGGGAATGGGGCGGCGCCCTCCCGGCGAGCCCGTGACGCGAGGCCGCGTCAGGGAGGAGGTGGGAGCGCGACCATGGTGCCGGCGTTTCCAGTCCCATCCCTCGGCGGGATTCGCGGCTCCTGCCCCCGGTCGCTGATCCACAGCTTGCGGCGCTGCTCTCCCGGGCCCGGAGCAAACACGTCGTTCACAGGCAGGAACAGGACCTCGCGCTCGATATCGATGACCGTGCCGCCACCCGAGACGCTGTCGGATTCGAGGATCCACAGGCTGACGCCTTCGGTAGGGTCTGAAGCGACCACGACCTCGAGCACGTCTCCCGGAGCGACGAGGCACAGTCCGAGGTCACCCAGCTCCTCCTCACTCCGGAGGCTGTTGATGACCAGCTCACGGGCGCTCACGAGCTGCCCCCCCAGGGAGCGAACCGGATGAGCAGCGTTGACGTACTTGGAGAGGATCAGCTGGTTCTTCGACATGACACGGCTCCTTGCACTCGACGACCCGGGACCCCGGGCGGACCCGATCTTCTATTGCATGGAGCCTGCCACGGCTTCAGGAGCCCCGGGTGCTCAGGCCCAGCTCCTTGAGGCGCCGGTTGAGCGCCTTCTTGGAGACCTCCAGGCGCCGGACCATCGCGTCCAGGTCGCCTGCGCACTCCCGATGGCAGGAGGTGATCTCCTCCGCGGTCAGCGTCCCCGCCCTGCGGAGGTTCGGATGTTTGTCGATGACGTTGTAGATGGAGGAGCGCGGTATCCCGAGCCGGTCCGCCGTCAACTTGAGGTCCCACTGGTGCTCGCGGAGCGCCGACAGCAGCTCCTCCCCGGTGACCTCGGTGGACTTGCGTCGAGCGACCGCCGCCGGAGGCATCGCGACGGGGCTCGCCATGGCGGCGGTCTCCAGCTCCTCGGCGAGCCGCGGATCCAGCCGCAGGACCGGCTGCCCCCGGCTCCCGATGACCAGTTGCCGGGTGATGTTGCGCAACTGCCGGATGTTGCCGGGCCACGCGAAGCACAGCAGGCGCAGCGCGAGCGAGGTCGGCAGCCAGGGTTCGGCATAGAGGTCCCGGGAGGTCAGGCGATGGGCCTCGCCAATGGCTTCCAGTTCCTCCCGGGCGAAGTGTCGGAACAACTCCCCCAGGTCCTCGCGGCGCTCGCGCAGGGGTGGCAGCCGGATCTCGTAGCCCGACAGGCGGTGCAACAACGGCGCCTTGAAGCGCCCGTCCCGGATGTGCTCCTCCAGGTTGGAGTCCGTCGCGGCAATCAGCCGCACATCCGTCTTGATGGGGGTGTTGCCGCCCACCGGGTACAGCTCGCCGGTCTCCAACACCCGCAGCAGCATCACCTGCACTTCGGGCGGGGCCTCGCCCACCTCGTCGAGGAACAGCGTGCCCCCCTGCGCCGCCCGGAAGAAGCCCTCCCTGTCTCGGGTCGCCCCGGTGAAGGCGCCCCGCTGCGCGCCGAACAGCTCGGCGGCCGCCAGCTCCTTGGGGATGGCGCCCAGGTTCACGCTGATGAAGGGGCGCCCCTGTCGCGGGCCGTGCTGGTGGATGGCCTGGGCCACCAGCTCCTTGCCCGTACCGGTCTCGCCTCGGACCAGCACCGGGACCTGGAGGTCGGCGATGCGCTGGATGTGCTCGCGCACTCGCCGGATGCCCTGGCTGTCGCCCAGCATTCCCAGCGTGTCCGCGGGCACGCCCGTCTCGCGCGAGGCCAGGTGCAGCAGCAACACCAGCCGGCCGGACACATCGAGCGGCACGCCCGCCGCCAGCGCTTCCCGCGTGAACTCACAGTCCGTCACGAGCTGGTGGTTCACCGTCACGCGGGTTCCGCCCTCGACGACCCGCAGCCGGATCCACCCGGTGTCTCCCTTGGAGAACACGATGGGAATCCGGCTGACGAAAGGGTCCGACAGCGGATGGCCGAAAGGCTCTCCGGGCCGGGTGAAGTTCGGGCCGTTCCGGGACAGCGCGACGTCGCGGCCCGCGAGGACCGCGTCCAGGAGGAGCCGCGCTCCCGCGCGCGTCGCCGTCGGATGGGAGATGAGGGTCAGGGCCGGCACCAGCTCGTCAGCGGACTCCGTGACCCGCTGCTGCTCTCCGACGGCCGTCGAGACCTCGGCCACCCCCAAGGGGGACAGGGAATCACGAGGCCCGTTGTGAGGCATGGGCCACGACTTCTACCATGACCGTGTCGTGAAGGCTCCCGCGTCCGCGGCACCCTACCTGGGGTCAATCCGTCTCACCCAGGTCGAACGCGCTGCGGCGGCGAGGCCGAGCGAGGAGCAGGCACCTGCGGCAGCGGCCACAGGGGTGGATACGTACAGGAGGCGTCAATACGCACCGAGGCTCGACGGGAAGGGACTGCTGCGCCGCGTTTTCAAGGTGGACGTCTTCTCCTGCGCCAGATGCGGGGGCAGGCTTAAGGGTGCTGGCGTACTTGACGCATGCAGCGGCCATCCGCCCCAGCCTTCAGCACCTGAAGCTGCCAGACACTCCTGCGCCGCGCGCACCTGCGCGCTGGCCACCGCAGCAGGCACTCTGGGGGTAGCCGCTCCACTGCGGCAGCACCCGTACCCCCTTCTGGCGCGAGCCCCTGCGCCCTGGTGGCGCGCAAGGGGGAGGTGCGTCCGGCGACCAGCTCAGAGGGGCAGTCAGCTACGGGGAGCACAGCCATGGAGGCCCCTCCTGCCCCTCAGCGCCCCATGCCCACTCGCGCCTCACGCCGCAACGGGGCCCCTGTTCCTCCTATGCGCCCGGTCTACACGTCATGAGCTGACCGGCGGCACCAAGCCCCGCGCCGATGCATGACGGCGCGGGGCCTCTTTTCATGAGGCACGCGGAAACCACACCGCGAGGACGAGACCAGGGCCCCCCGCGCCAGATGCGGCCTGCGGACTATGCTAGAGGGAGCTGCGTGTTGGGTGCACCACATGAGGCCAACGCAGGCAGGCGAGCGGGGGCCCGGTAACATTCCTGATGGGCCGGCTCCTGTTCAGGCCCCTCCTCCGCGAAGGTAGACGGCACGTGGGCAAGAAGAAGTCGGATCGGGTCTCTAAGAACAGGTCGGAAGTCGTCCAGCTGCGCAACATGCTGCGTGGCACCAAGCAGCCCCGCTCCGTTCTCGGTCATGCGCGGAACACGCTCGCTCCGGAACTCTTCAAGGAGGCCGCCGCCTGGCTCCACGCCACCCCTCTTGTCGCACGGAGGGTGCTCCCCTCTGGATATCCACGCACCTTCAGCCAGTACGGGAGCGACGGTCCTCTGCCCGCCACCACCCCCGTGCGGGAGTTCCGCTGGGCCGTTGCAAACCTAGTTCCCCATGCCGCGAGCCTGAGCGAGTTCGTCACCTACGCTGCGGCCTTCCACCGAGCCTTCCTGGCCGACGACTTCGCCACGTGTACCACCCTGCTGGATGACATCGAGCAGCGGTTCGGCCAGTCCCTGTGGCTCATCAAGCACCGGCTGCCGCTGCTCCAGGCCATGAGCGGCCTCGAAGCCCAGAAGCAGTATGCGGAGTCAGTCCGCTTCAGCGACAACGCAAACCCCTTCATCGCCCGCGCGACCTACTTCACGAGCATACGGACCGAGCCGAGCGTGACGCCCGGCCGGTTCCGAAGCCAGTTCGAGGTCAGGGTGCGGAAGATGGAGCAAAGCCCCGGCTACCTCACCCGCCTGCGCTTCCACGTCTGCCCCAGCATCATCCAGGATCCCCAGCTCCTGGCCGAAATCCTCCGCAGGGAGCAGGCCGGGTCCGTCATCGACTACTACGAGGCGTTCGTCTGCATCTCCCAGTTCGTGGTGGTCACGGGACAGGTCAGCTTCGCCTCCTTCCTGGTGCCAGAACTGGGGGCCCTGTATGCCCGCACCGGAGACCCGCGACTCGGCGCCATCCTCGCCGGCGTGGGAGCCACGCCTCCGGGCCTGCCGCCCGCCCATCCCGCGGCGCTGACCGCTGCGGACGCGCTCTTGAGAGGGCACCCCGAGCGCGCCCTGGCCGAAGCCGCGGCGGCGCTCGCCTCCAATCCGGCGGATCCCGACGCCTTGCTGGTGGCGGCCAGGGCAGCCTCCATGCTGCCCAACCGGATGGAGTCCCACGAGCGCCCCCTCAGCCAGCGCATCGTGTCCTGGATGGCGGGGGTCATTGCCAAGGATGCGAGCGTCAGCAAGGACTCCATCGAGCTCGTCAAGCTGGCCCTTAACTTCTTCGGGGCGCCCTGGGCCAATACCCTCCTGGGCCTAGTGGAGCAGGAGAACGCCTCCGACCTCCTCCTGCGCGGCGCGGGCTACGCGCAACTGGCGGCGTTGAGCATTCCGGCCGTCCACCCGCTCCGGACCCTCTGGCTCCCCCTGGGAGGCGCCCGGGAACGGTACGCGCAACACATGGAGCGCCTGCTGGACCCCAGCGACTCCAGCGCCTATGCGCTCGCGACAGCAGACCCGCAGCGAACGGCACACCTTCCAGAGGGCATCCTCTGGGAGGAACGCACCCTGCTCGAAGCAGTCCATGCCTTCAGCAACGGCAACTTCCAGGAGGCACTCGCGGCCGCCAACCGGCTGGAGCGCTCCTCCTACGCCTACTACCGGCACCGGGCCATCCGGCTGGCCTGCCCGGCGCTGCTCCACCTGGGCCAGACAGAGGACTGCGTCGACCGGCTCACCAGCGCGTACGTCGCTGAGCGGACCACGTACGCCCTGCTGCCCATCGAGGCCGCGGCGACCGCCGTCGCCTCGGATGAGAAACGGCCTTTCGCGGCGAACCTGTCCATTCCCATCCTATTCGAGCTGTACACCCGGCACGTCGACAACCACTTCGACTCCGAATGCATGTTCGCCTGCACCGAGTTCCTCGATGCACACGGGATCAACCGGCCCACCGACCTGCGCGGCGTGTACGAGAAGTTCGACCGCAAGAAGCTCATCTACTTCCTGCGCTATGTCTGCGTGGAGTCCATCATGGACCGGTCGAAAATGTTCGACAGCTCGCGCGCCCTGCTGGAGGAGCGGCTCGGCATCTGCCAGCTACTCATCGAAATCGATGCGGACGGCGTAGAGGCGTATCACACGGAAATCAAGACCCTGCTCCGCCGCCTCATGCTGCAGAAGCGCATGAAGGAGGTGGAGCAGAGCAAGATCTTCGTCGATACCGACAGCATCAAGCGAACCGTAGCGGAGGACCTGCGCGAGGCCTTCAGCCGGTTCATGGCGCTTAAGAACGAGCGCAAGGAGTTCGGTGACTCGCCGGAGTTGGAGGCGGCACTCGAGAAGGCCAGCAGTGGCGACTTGACCGGGCTGAACAGCCTGGAGCTTCCACAGAATGAGACCATCGAGCTGTTCGAGTCCCTCATCCGGCGGCTCCGGGAGGAGTATCTGCTGAGCCCGGAGCACGGACTCGCCAAGTACCTGAGTGTCCGCATCCGCCATGGCACCCTCGCGGCCCACTTGCGCAAGCCCGTCGAACTCGCCCGGCTCGTGACCCGCAAGGAGAGCAGCTCGGGCGGCTACAAACAGAACGAGCACTGGCCCAAGCGCATCAAGGGGGCCTCTGCCGCGGCTCGCGAGTGGCTCACCCACCGGTTGGCGGCATTCTCCAAGGAATTCGACACGCTGGTCGCAGACGTCAATGCACGCATCCAGATCAGGAAGGCGGAGGAAGAGACCGGGCTGTTCGCGCTTGAGCTGCCCCGTGCCCAGTACCGGGTCATCCTCCTCAGCTCGAAGCTCATCACGCCCGAGACGACCTTCGAGCAGTTCGTTGACCACGGCCTGGAGTTGTTCGGGAACATCCTCGACGAGCAATTGAAGGGCGCCCGCGAGTACATCACCCTGACGCCCAAGGCGCGGGCCAGTGAGCTGCTCGAGCGGCTCGCCGCGGACATCGACGCGCTCGATGAAGAAGTGGACACAGGGGAGCTCACCCATGCCATCCGCACCGCAAAGACGGAGCTGAACGTCGCCTTCGACCGCGTGGCCGCCTGGTTCCGCAGGGCACGGCTTGTTGCCAACGAGCCGTTCCCGCTCGAGGACGCCATCGACATCGGCGCGGAGACGGTGCGCACCGTCGTCCAAGACTTCCGCGCGGAAATCATCGACCGGAAAGAAGCAGCCCTCTTGCTGCCCGGCCTCTACTTGGCCACCTTCGTCGACATCTTCTTCATCATCTTCGAGAACATCGTCCGCCATGCCTCCCTGAAGTCGCGGCCATCCGCCCGGGTCTCCATCTCCATCAGCGAGCAGAAACTCCACATCCGGGTGGAGAACGAGCTGGGTCAGGGCGTTGCGACAGCGGAAGCCAGGGCTCGGCTCGACAACATCAAGGCCACCATGGGAGCAGGCCTCCATGGCCCGTCCGTCAACCGGGAGGGCGGCACCGGCATGCACAAGCTTGGCAAGCTGCTGGCCCACGACCTGGGCGTCAGCCCGGACCTGGACTTCGGCTTCTCGGATGACACACACTTCTTCGTGCGGTTCTCAGTTCCCGAACGCATCCGAGCCCCGCTGACGCCTCTATGAAGATCCTGATTGTCGAAGACGACGAGGACAAGCGGCGGCAGGTCTCCGAGTTCCTCAAGGAACTGGCGCCAGACGCCGTGCTGCAGGAGGCGCGCTCGATGCAGAGCGGGCTGAGCGCCATCCTCAAGGGAGGCCAGGACCTCCTCATCCTCGATATGACGATGCCGACCTTCGACATCACCGCCGAGGAGGATGGCGGGCGTCCCCAGGCCTATGCGGGCCGGGAGCTACTGCGCCACATGAAGCGCCGGGGGATTCGCACCCCCGCCATCGTGCTGACGCAATTCGACCGGTTCGGTGAGGGCCTGGACCTCTTGACGCTCGAACAGCTCGATACCGCGCTGCGCGCCGCGCATGCCGGGCACTACCTGGGCGCGGTCTTCTACAGCGTGACGGACGAGAGCTGGAAGGCCCATCTGGAAAAGTTGATTCGTAGCCAGGTGCCCGCGGAGGGTTAGAGGACCTATGCTCAAGACTCTGGTCGTGGACGATGATGCGGACAAGCGCCAGCGCCTGTGCGCGGCGCTGGAAGGCGTACAGGGCTTCGACATGGCGGGGGTGGACACCGTCACGGATGTCGCCGCTGCCAGACGCAAGCTCACCGAGACCACGTACGAGCTGCTGGTCCTGGACATCGCGCTGCCACCGCGCGCCGACAAGGACGTCGAGCCCGAAGCCGGGCTTGGCCTGCTGGATGAGATCACCTCGCCCCGCAGTCGCCTGCGCGTGCCCGCGCACATCATCGGCGTCACCGGCTTCGAGCACCTGTTCACCGAGGGGGTGAATCGGTTCTCCAGCCGGCTGCTCACGCTGGTGCACTACGACGCCGCCTCGGACGAATGGGAGCAGCGCCTGCAGGCACGGCTCCGACAGATCCTCGCCGCGCAGGACTCCCGGGCCCGTGAGCCCCTGCAGCACCAGTCCACGTTGGCGGTGCTGTGCGCTCTTCCCATGGAGCTGGCCGCCATCCAGCGACTCCCCTGGAACTGGAAGCAGCACAACGCGCCCGGAGACCACACCATCTACTGGCGGGGCACCTACAGGCGGGATGACGAGGAGCGCGTCGTCTACGCCGCCGAGTGCCCCCGCATGGGCATGCCCAATGCGGCGGTCTTCGCCATGAAGCTGATCCACGCCTTCCGCCCCCGCTATCTCGCGATGGCGGGCATCACGGCGGGCATCCGCAAGAAGACGGAGCTGGGAAACGTCATCGTCGCCAGCCCCTCCTGGGATGGGGGCAGTGGAAAGTGGACGATCCAGGGTGACGAACCCCGGTTTCTCGCGGCGCCCCACCAGCTCTCCCTGGACGTGACGCTCAGAGAGCAATTCAAGGCCCTAGGAAAGGATGTGGAGACCCTTGCGCGCATCAAGGCAGGTTGGCCGGGGGAAGCGCCCTCAACCGAGCTACGAGTCCACGTCGGTCCGCTCGTCTCCAACGCCTCCGTGCTCGCCGACAAGGTCAGCGCGGAGCGGCTCCAGGGCCAGCACCGGGAGCTGCTCGGCGTGGAGATGGAAGCCTATGGGGTCTTCGCGGCGGCAGAGGAGAGCTCCGCCCCCAGCCCGACGCCACTCGCGCTCAAGGCCGTCGTCGACTTCGCGGACGGGAAGAAGAACGACCGGTACCAGCCATACGCGGCCTACACGAGCGCGCAGGTGCTACGACACTTCGCGGAAAAGTACCTGTGAACGTATACGTATAGAGAGGACAGGAGCACTGATGGTGCCACCTGTGAACCAGCGGCCTTCCCTCCGCACAATTGACGCGCGGCACAAGAGGTGGGCGCGGCGTCCCTGCGGCGCCGCGCCCGCTTCAGCCCCGGTTGCAGCCGAGGATGGCTTCGGAGCAGGCCTTGCCACCGCGCACCGCGCCCTCCTGCGAGCCGAAGAAGGCCTGCTGTGTCCAGTCTCCCGCGAGGAAGAGGTTGGGCACGGGCGAGTCCTGCACCGGACGGCTTGACATGGCACCGGGCAGCGGCCGCACCAGGTGCTTCGGGTGCTTGAGCACCACCGACTTCCGCACCTGGGCGTCGCGAAACTCGGGCACCACCTTCGCCAGCAAGTCGAGCACCCGCTTCACTAGCGCCTCGTTCGACGCGAAGAGCAGCCCGTCCGCGGGAGAGATGATGACGGACAGGCGGCTGCCCTCGAACGTCGGATAGGCATTGCGCGACTGGCCCTGCTACACGCAGGCCTCGCTGAGGCCCACGAGGACGAAGCGATCGTGCGTCACCACCTCGCGGTCGAACCAGAGTTGCACCGAGATGGCAGGGGCCAGGGGCAGATCGGCGAGGTTCGCGAAGAACGGCTCCGTCCTTAGCGACTCGGGTACCAACGGCACCAGGTTCCACACCGGGAGCGCGGCCACGTAGACGTCCGCCTCTAGGCGCTCGCCGCCCTTCACCCCAAAGCCCTGGATGCGCCCAGGCGCCGCGACTCCCGGAGCCGGGGGCTCGTAGAGGATTTCCTCCAGCTTCACGCCAGTGCGGATGACCGCGCCCCGCTCCGTTAGGTGGCGTGAGAGAGGACGGAAGATGAGCGTGTCGCGCGGGCCCCGATAGCCGGCGAGCAGGGACTCGTGCAGGTGCGTAACGAGGTAGTGGATCCACGTGTGGAAGTTGAAGGCGGAGAACTGCTCGTGCTCGGTGAACTGGATGCCCCGGCAGAAAGGGCGCACGAAGCGCTCCAGCACCCGCGTGTCTCCGTTGACGCAGCTCCACCAGTCCACCACTGTCTGATTGTCGAACTGCTCGCGGAGCATGTCGTAGGGCAGCAGCCCCGACATGGCGAAGGGCAGCAGCGACAGCTTGTCCAGCGGACCCAGGTAGTCGTTGTTGCCAAGCACGCTGGCCAGCGTCTTCATCGGCGAGCGCGCCGGGTCGATGTTGAAGACGGCCTCGGCGGGGCCTTCCGTGTCCTGGAGCTGGAGCTGCTCCATCCAGAAGAGGACTAGGTCGTGGGGCTCACCGATGCTGGCCAGCAGCGCCTTGAACTCGGAGTAGGCGCCGAGGAACAGGTGGAGGCCCTGCTCGACCTGGTCGCCGTCGGCGTCGCGGTACGTGGAGGCTCGGCCGCCGAGATAGGGCAGCCCCTCCACCACCGTCACCACCCAGCTCGCGTCCACCAGCAGCTTCGCGCAGGTGAGGCCCGCCAGTCCGCCGCCCGCGCATGTCCCCTGCCCTCCTGTCCGGCCAGCCCGAAGCTGTGGCCGCCCCGCCCGTGCTCACGGAATGGGGCAGGACAAAGCTGAGGCAGGCACTGTCGGCTGGCACGTCATCGCGCCCGGTGATCGGGCAGTACAGCGGGCAGCCCAGCTGGCCGTCCGTCGAGGCACGGCGAGCGCATGCCATGAAAAAGGAGCCGGGCCCTCAAGGGCCCGGCTCCTGGTAACTCAGAACCGCGCAGTCGCGGCGCCGGAGCTCATGGGCCCCGGCTCAAATCACATCAGAACCACTTCGGCGACGGGCGCGCCGGACGCGGAGCAGCCTCGGGAGCCTTCCCCGCGGCCTGCGCCGCGGGAGCGGCCGGACGACGGTGCTCGGACGGGCCACGCGACGCGACGACGTTGCCACGGCCTCCGCCGCCACCACCGCCCTGCCCGGAGCGGCCACCGTCGGCCCGCCCCTCACCCCGGCCACCACCACCCCGGCCGCCACGGCTGCGACGCGACGGACCGGAGGGATGCCCACCCCCGCCACCACCACCGCCATTGCCGGAAGCGCGGGCCTGGGACTGACCCCGTCCCCCGCCACGGCCCCCACCCCTGTTGCCAGCCGGTGCGCGATCCGGCTCGGCCGGAGCCGAGTAGTCCGCGGGACGCGGGCCCGAGCGGCCGGCGCGGTACGGGTGGTCCTCCACCACGGGCACGCTGCGGCGGATGGTGCGCTCGATGTCACGCAGGTACGCGCGCTCCTCGCCATCGCAGAACGACACGGCGATGCCGCTGGCGCCCGCGCGGCCGGTGCGGCCGATGCGGTGCACGTACTGCTCGGGCACGTTGGGCAGGTCGTAGTTGATGACGTGGCTCAGCCCGTCGATGTCGATGCCACGCGCGGCGATGTCCGTGGCCACCAGCACGCGGAGCGAGCCGGCGCGGAAGTCGTCCAGCGCGCGCTCACGGGCGTTCTGGCTCTTGTTGCCGTGGATGGCCGCGGCCTGCACGCCCGCGCCCTCCAGCTGCTTCGCCACGCGGTTGGCGCCGTGCTTCGTGCGCGTGAAGACGAGCGCACGGGCGATGCGGCCCTCCTTCAACAGGTGCGTCAGCAGGCCGCGCTTCTGCTCGCGCTCCACGAAGTACACCTGCTGGCTCACCGTCTCCGCGGTGCTGGAGACCGGCGTCACCTCCACCCGGATGGGGTCGGTGAGGATGTTGCGCGACAGGTCCACGATTTCAGGCGGCATCGTGGCGCTGAAGAAGAGCGTCTGCCGCTTCTGGGGCAGCACCTTGATGACCTTGCGCACGTCATGGATGAAGCCCATGTCGAGCATGCGGTCCGCCTCGTCGAGCACGAACACCTCGAGCGAGCGCAGGGACACGAAGCCCTGGTCCATCAAGTCCAGCAGGCGGCCCGGCGTGGCGACGAGCACGTCCACGCCGCTGCGCAGCGCCTGCACCTGGGGATTCTGGCCCACGCCGCCGAAGATGACGGCATGGCGCAGAGGGAGATTCTTGCCGTACGTGGCGAAGCTCTCACCCACCTGCCCCGCCAGCTCGCGGGTGGGGGTGAGCACGAGGCAGCGCACCGGCCGCGCGCCGCCCGCGGGCGCCTTGGCGGACAGCCGCTGGAGGATGGGGAGCGCGAAGGCGGCCGTCTTGCCGGTGCCCGTCTGCGCCACGCCGAGCACGTCCCGGCCGGCCAGCGCCTGGGGAATGGCCTTCGCCTGGATGGGCGTGGGCGTCGTGTACCCCTCGGCCTTGACGGCGCGCAGGAGGGTGTCGTGAAGCTGGAGTTCGTCGAAAGTCATGTCGTCCTGATGAAGCGGTGAGCCCGCCTCCCCAGAAAGTGAGGAGGCCCGCGCAGCGCGCCCATCCGGTCTAAGTGCCGTGGGCGCCTGGCGGTGCGCGGTCAGACCCATGTGGCCGAACCGCTTGGGGAACGTGGTGGAACAGGAGGGCCCCCCCACCCATTCCGGAACTGCGGCGGGGGACCCTGCCCGCTAACGGCCCCAAAGTCCCGTGAAATCAACGCCTTGCCGCGTGTTTTCACGGTATCCCATGCTTGCAGGACAGGCCCACGCTCGCCTGCCTGCTGTTTGAACACGAAAGACCGCGAAGGCTCGCTCGCTTCGAGGGTTGGGGAGGAGAGGAAGGGGCCGTGAGTCACCGCGTCGTCGTCACCGAGGACCCCGAGGGCCTGCGCACCCTGCGCTTCGAGGAGGGAGGCGCGCGCCAGAGCGTGGTGTGGCCCGGTGAGCCGCTGCGGTTGGAGGCCGCCTACACCCGCGTGTCCATGGTGGGCCTGGCCTTCGTGCCGAGACCGGAGCGCATCCTCGTCATCGGCCTCGGCGGAGGCGCGATTCCGATGTTCCTGCGCGCCGTGCTCCCCGAGGCGCGAATCGACGCGGTGGAGGTGGAGCCGGATGTGGTGGAGGCGGCGAAGCTCTACTGCGGCTTCGAGGAGGACGACGCCCTGCGCGCGCACGTGGCGGACGGGCGCGAGTTCATCGAGTCCTCCGGACCGCCCTACTCGCTCATCTTCCTGGATGCCTATGGCCCCGACAGCATCCCCGGGCACCTGGCGACGCGCGAGTTCCTCGGGGCCACGCGGGCGCGCCTGACGCCGGACGGCGCGGTGGTGAGCAACGTGTGGGAGTCGCTGTCCAACCCGCTCTTCGACTCCATGCTCCGCACGTGGCAGGTGAGCTTCCAGCAGCTCCACCGGTTCGACGTGGAGGCGACGACGAACCGCATCCTCGTGGGGCTCTCACGCGCGGAGTCCTGCTCACGCGCGTCGCTGCTGGCGAGCGCCCGGGAGGTGCAGCGCGAGCGGCGCCTCCCATTCGAATTGGTGCCGCTCATCGCCCGCGGCTACCAAGCCGTGCCCCGGCGCTTGAAGCACGGGCACGTGCTGACGGACGCGGAGCCGGGTTGACGCGCCCGGCTCACGCCCTTGAAAGACAGACGCGCCGCCGGTCAGTTGGCGACTTCAAAACACGCCGAACAGCCGGCGCGGCAGCAGTCATAGGTGCCATAGCAGACGCAGACCGTCGCGTTGCACGAGCCCGAGCAGGAATCCACGAGCGAAGCATCCGTCTCCGCCGCCGCGCTCGCCTGGACCTGGCCCTCCACGGAGATGCCCTGACTGTCGACACTGAAGCTGCGCGACTCGCCCTGCACCTGCTCACCCACCGCGTCCGGCGAGCGCAGCATCGTGTGCTGCTCCTGCAGGTCACCGCCACAACCGACCGCCATGGTAATCGCCGCGAACACCACCAGCAGAGACAGCTTGCGCATTGTCTTCCCCGAGGTTGCGGCGGAAGCGAAGCTCGCTCCCGCCTGAGGTGCAGCGAGCGGATGATGATTGATTCGCAATACAATTGCAAACCAGTCAAAACACCTGGGGAGGCTGTAATCATCCCTGTCCTCCGGGCCTGACCCACCCGGAGGCACGGGCATGCGCTGACGGACGCCGAGCCGCGCGGACTACCGCGAGGCGGTGTGCAGGTAGACGTTGCGCCCGTTGAGCGGCTGGAGCGCGCGGCTGTTGGGGTTGAGGTACGGCAGGCGCTGGAAGGCGGCGATCTGCTCGTCGGACATCTCGATGGGCTTCGTCATCACGAACCACTCGACGCCCTCGGTGCACGGCGGCGTGGTCAGCGAGCCCTGATACTGGAAGTAGGCCTGCTCCCGCGGCAGCAGCGCGGCCGCGTTGATGAGGCCGTGCTCCAAATCGCTGTGGGCGCCCGGGTCATGCGGCAGGTGGTGGAAGGCGGCGTCCAGCACGCGGTTGGGCTCGCCTTCCTTGATGAAGACGCCCACCACCACCACGCCGCCGTTGCCGTCCTTGTGGACCAGGTGCATCTCGAGCGGGAAGCGCTTGCCGTCCTCGGTGTGCTCGCTGGGTGTGTGGAAGTGGAACTGGGCCAGCGCGTACTCGCGGCCATTCACGCGCACGGAGCTGCCCGCGTCGTACGTGAACTCCACGGTGTGGCCGTTGTTGACCATGTGCACGTGGCTGGGCCGGTACTGGAAATACGGCGCCAGGTGCGTGTCCGGGATGGCGCCCCGCGTCTCCAGGGCGATGGGCGTCTCCGAGTGGCCCTGCGCACAGGCGGACGCCCCGGGCAAATCGCCCCAGTGCTCGGGACCGATGGACTCGATGTAGCCCCAGTGCTGCGTCTCGCCCTCGGCGGTCGGCGCGGGGCTCGCGGACCACGGGCGCGCCTCATCCGCGAATACGGGCGCGGAGAAGAGCAGGGAGAAAGCCAACGCCTGACCAAGACTCTGAGTTGCGGGACGAAGCCGAAGGTGCATGGGGAGTCCTTTCGGCTGCGCTTGGTAATCACGGCATTGACGGGATTCAACGCTATTTGCGCGAGCAGGGCCCTGGGAGGCCGTGCCGCAGCGCGTGACAAATCCGGACGCACCGACGCGCGGCGCTTCGAGCAGGGGCGGCGGGCCCGGGAGCGGATGCCGCACTCCCGGGCCCCTCACTTCACGTCACACCCGCGCTTCGGCCTGCGCCGTCTGGAGCGCTTCCGGCACTGGCTCGTACGCGCCCAGACGCATGCTGGCCTGGGCCCGTCCCTGCGTGCGGCCGCGCAGTCCATTCACGTAGCCGAAGAGGTTGGCCATCGGCACGCGCGCGGAGACCACTCGCGCGTTGCCCCGGGCCTCCATCCCCAGCACCCGCCCGCGCCGCGCGGACAGGTCTCCGAGCACCTCACCGACGTACTCCTCGGGCGTCGTCACCTCCACCTCCATCACCGGCTCCAGCCCGAGCACGCCCGCGCTCCGTGCCGCTTCCTGGAGCGCCAGCGAGCCGGCCATGGCGAACGCCTGTGGCGTGGAGTCCTTCACGTGCGTGTCGCCATCCACCAGCCGCACCTCCACGTCCACCAGTGGAACGCCGTCCCGCACGCCCCGCGCCATGGCGCCGGCCACGCCCTTCTCAATGGCGGGGACCAGCTCCCTCGGAATGCTGCCGCCGCGGGTGTCGTCCACGAAGACGAGCCCCGCCCCTCGCGGCGCCGGACCCACGTCCAGCACCACCCGGGCGTACTGCCCCGGCCCACCCGTCTGGCGGACGTGGCGGTACTCCTGGCGCACCTGGCGCCGGAGCGTGTCGCGGTACGCCACCTTCGGCTGTCCCACGCGCGCCTCCACGCCGTACTCCGTCAGCAACCGTGACACGACCACCTCCAGGTGAAGCTCACCCATGCCGGACAGCAGCACCTGGCCGCTCTCCGGGTCCACGCCCACGCGCAGCGACGGGTCCTCCGCCGCCAGCCGGTGCAGGCCTTCCTCCAGCTTCGTCAGCTCCGCGGGCGAGCGCGCCTCGATGGCGAGCTGCACCACGGGCTCCATGACGCCCAGAGACTCCAGCACCACCGGAGCCTCCACGTCGCACAGCGTGTCGCCCGTGCGCACGCCCTTCAGGCCGAGCGCCGCGCAGATGTCTCCCGCGTACACCTCCGCCACCTCCTCGCGGCGGTTGGCATGCATGAACATGAGCCGGCCAATCCGCTCACGCTTCCCCGTGACGGGGTTGAGCAGGACGGTGCCCGCGCGCAACGTGCCCGAGTACACGCGCAGGAAGACGATTCCGCCCACGGACTTGTCGCTCATCAGCTTGAACGCCAAGGCAATGGGTGGACCCGAGTCCGACGCCGGACGCAGGACACGCTCATCCGTGCCGGGGACACAGCCCTCGACGGCGGCGAGGTCCGACGGCGCGGGCAGGTAGTTGACGACGGCATCCAGCAACATCTGCACTCCCTTCTTCTTGAAGGCCGAACCGCCCAGCACCGGCACCAGTGTCCGCGCCAGGGTGCCCGAGCGCAGCGCACGCTCCAGGTCCTCCGCGGTGACTTCTTCCAGCCGCCCTTCCACGAACTTCTCCAGCACCGTCGCGTCCACGTCCGCGGCCGCCTCGATGAGGCGCTGCCGGTACACCTCCGCCATCTCACGCAGCTCCGCCGTGAGGGGCTCCTCGCGGTACTGGCCTTCATCTCCCTCGAAGACGACCGCCACCATGCGCACGAGGTCCACGAGGCCACGGAACTCCGAGCCCTCGCCGATGGGCAACTGCACCGCCACCGGACGCGCGCCGAGCCGCTCCTCGATGGACGCGATGCTCATGGCGAAGTCCGCGCCCACCTTGTCCATCTTGTTGAGGAAGGCGATGCGCGGCACGCCGTACCGGTCCGCCTGCCGCCACACCGCCTCCGACTGGGGCTCCACGCCCTGGCTCGCGTCGAACACCGCCACCGCGCCGTCCAGCACGCGCAGCGAACGCTCCACCTCGATGGTGAAGTCCACGTGTCCCGGCGTGTCCAGGATGTTGATGCGGTGGGGCTGTCCCGCCACATGTCCCTGCGTGGGCTTCCAGAACGCGGTGGTGGCCGCGGACGTAATGGTGATGCCGCGCTTCTTCTCCTCCGGCATCCAGTCCATTTCGGTGGAGCCGGTGTGCACCTCACCCGTGGAGTGGATGCGGCCGGTGAAGAACAGGACGCGCTCGGTGAGCGTCGTCTTGCCCGCGTCGATGTGGGCCATGATGCCGATGTTGCGGTACCGCTCGATGCGCGTGGTGCGAGACATAAAAGACTCTCGTTCCCGTCGGGCAGCGAGGCCCGCGGGTGGTTGAAGACAAACAACCGGTTGGAGTTGGATGGACGGGTGTCAGCGCGCCGGACGGGCACGCACGCGAGACTCGCCGGAGGGGCACGGAAGGCCCGCTCCGGGACGCGTGAGGGCACACGAAGGCACTGACAGAACGAGGGCGGAGCCGGGACTCAGGGCACGCGGGAACCAGTCAACCCGCGGGCCGGAGGACACCGGTCCGCCAGCTCAAATGTCGAGCAGAACCTCGTGACGGGGGGCGAGGCACACGTCCGCCGCCGGCGCGAAGTTGCGCGCACTCAGCAGGGCGATGTTGGAGACGGGCCTCATGATGCAGATGAGATAAAGCACCCGGGCGGGCTTGTCAACCCGGGTGCCCGTGTCTGTCTTTCAGGCGCTCAGCTGCTCAGGGCCCGGACGCGCGCGGCGAGGTTCTGCGTGAAGAGGCGGAAGATGCGCAGCGCCGCGGCCTCGTGGGTGTCCAGGTAGTGCTGGAAGCCGGCGCGGGTGATGCGCAGCGCCCGCACCGACGTGCGCGCCTTCACCTGTGCGGACACGGGGGCGTCCTGCACCAGCGAAATCTCGCCCAGGTACGTGCCGGGCCCCAGCGTGTTGAGACGCCGCGCGTCCGGCTCCGAGCCGCTGTAGACCTCCACCGTGCCCTCCAGCAGCACGAAGAGGCCCACGCCCGGCGCGCCCTTCTCCAGCAGCACCGCGCCCGCGGGGATGAGCACCTGCCGCGCCACGCGGTACAGGTCCTTCATGTCCTCCAGGGACAGCTCGCCGAAGATGGGAATGGCCTTGAGGTAGCCGTAGCCATTGGCCTCGGGCGCCGAGGCGCTCGCGGGCAGCCGCGCGATGACGGCGTCGGCTTCCGCCTCCATGCCCATGCGGCGCAAGAGCCGCGCCTTCTCCGCGGCCAGCGCCGGGTCCGCGCGCGCCGTGTCCGAGCCGCGCATCGTGTCCGCCAGCAGCGCCAGCGCCCGCCGCGTGAAGCCCTCGCCGTCCAGCAGCTTGCACATGCGCAGCACGGACTCGAGGTGGCGCGGGTCGCCCGCGGGCACGCTGCCCAGCGCCTCCACCTCCGCGTGGGACTGGCCCAATTCGCGGTAGAGCGCCGCCGCCTCGTAGGGGCGTCCCAGCCGGACCAGGCACTGCGCCATCGGCTCGCGCGCGCTCAGGCCGCGGTAGACCTCCAGCGCCCGCTCCAGGGCGCCGCCGCGCTCGAAGGCCGCCGCCGCGCGCTCCACCTGGCCGGCGCGCAGGTAGGCCTCCGCCGCTTCCACATAGTGGCCGCCCTGGACGTACAGGTCCGCCACCAGGGCGTCCGTGCCACAGCCGTCCAGCAGTCGCGCGGCGCCGGAGAAGTCACGCGCCTGCCGCATCACCTCCGCCAGCCGCTGGCGCTCCTCCACGGGGGCCTGCGCGGCCTCCTTCTGGAGTCGCTCACGCTGCGAGGAGCCCAGGTCTTCGTAGAGCTGCGCCGCCCGGTCCGGCTCGGCGAGCATCATCAGCGCCTGCAGCGCCTGGAAGGCGCCCTCTCCCACCGCGCCGGCGGGCGCGCCATCATCCTTGAGCATCTCCACCTCGGACCCTGACATCGCTCGTCCCCCCGATTCCGGGATGTTTGAACCACTGTTTCAGGGGCCGGGAGGTGCCCGGCCCCGACGCCCCGGAAGACAGGCCGAGGCTATATCACCGTGACATGTCGCTCGAAGTGACGACACGGGCGGAGGTGTCGGCGCGTGGACGCCCGCCTGCCCGCCGCCTCCAGGCCCGCGACGCTCAGCGCACGAACACCAGCTCCGTGTCGAAGATGAGCACCGAGTACTGCGGGATGACACCCGGCACCCCGTCCTCGCCGTAGCCGAGCGACGAGGGGATGACGAGCCGGCGCGAGCCGCCGACCTTCATGCCGACGATGCCCTCGTCCCATCCTTCGATGACCTCGCCTGCCCCCAGGGTGAAGGAGATGGGCGGCCCACCGCGGCTGCTGTCGAACTCCGTGCCGTCGGGCAGCCAGCCCGTGTAGTGCACCTGCACCCGCTTCAGCGCCACGGCCTCCGTGCCACTCCCCACCGGCATGTCCTGGATGTAGACGCCGCTCGGCAGCAGCGTCATCGCGGACAGGTCCACGTTCAGCTCTTCCGCGTACGTCACCTTGGTGGGGTCCCCGGAGTCCGGCGACACCTGGGAGTCCTCTCCACACCCGAGCAGCGGGACGAACAGGGCACAGAGCAGCAGCGAGCGGAGCATGGAGTCCTCAAGAACGGGGGCCGGAAGTCGACCGCGCGAATGGAGGGAGCCTGCCCCGCCCCGGCACCGCGCGAAAGGGCCGTGTGTCCCCGCCTGCCTGCCACCCTGGAATACAGGGGCGCTGCGAGCAGGCTTCCGTTATGCAGGAGCCCGCCATGCCACGCTGGGTCAGCCTCCTCTTGTTCTTCATCCCGGTACTCCTGCTGCTGCTGGGCGGGCACGTCTATCTCTACCGCCGGCTGGTCCGTGACGTGACGGAGCACCGAGGCCTGCGCCGCGCGGCCGGGGCGCTCTTCACGGTGGGCTTCGCCGGGGCGTTCGGCGCCCGGGCCCTGGGCGCCGTCCTGCCGTCGGCCGCGTCGCGCGTGGTGGGCATCGTCTTCCTCGCGTGGATGGGCCTCGTCCTCTACCTGCTCATGTTCACCCTCGCGGCGGACGGGGTGCGCGCGGTGGCGAGGTGGCGGGCGCGCCGCCAGGCCGCATCCGGTGCACCGCAATCCGAGCCCGCGTCCCCGGAGCGCCGGGCACTGCTGGGCCGGGGCCTGGCGATTGGCGCCGGCGTGGCGGGCGCTTCGGTCACCGGCTTTGGCACCTGGCGCGCCTTCCACCCACCCGACGTGCGGGACATCCCCGTGCGCCTGCCCGGCCTTCCCAAGGCGCTGGAGGGCTTCACGCTGGTGCAGCTCACGGACATCCACATCGGCGGCGTGCTGCAGCGCCGGTTCGTGGACGAGCTGGTGTCGCGCACCAATGCGCTGAAGCCGGACCTCATCGCCATCACCGGCGACCTGGTGGACGGCTCCGTCGACACGCTGGGTCCCTTCGTCGCGGGCTTCGGCGCCCTGCGCGCCCGCCACGGGGCCTTCTTCGTCACCGGCAACCACGACTACTACTCGGACGCGGACGCGTGGGTCGCCTTCGTGAAGGGCCTGGGCATCCAGGTGCTGCGCAACCGCTCGGTGACGATTGGCGACGGCGCGGCGTCCTTCCAGCTCGCGGGCGTGGACGACTGGAGCGCGGACCGGATGGGCGAGCCCGGCTATGACCTGGACGCGGCGCTGCGCGACGTGCGGGCAGACCGCGCGTCGGTGCTGCTGGCGCACCAGCCCTCCAACTTCGACGAGGTCGCCCGGCGCGGCGTGGGGCTCCAGCTCTCCGGGCACACCCACGGCGGGCAGATGTTCCCCGGCACGATTGTGGGGGACCTCATCTGGGGCGACCGCAACGCCGGGCTGAGCCGGACGGCGCAATCCCTGCTCTACGTCAGCCGGGGCTGCGGCTTCGTCGGCCCGCCCATGCGTGTGGGTGCACCGTCGGAAATCGCACGGCTGGTGCTGCTCCCCGGGTAGGCTCGCCGCGGTGAGGCCGCTCGTCCGCCCTCCTGTCGGGAGGGACAGCGTTCCCTGAATCCCCCTGTGTTTCCGGCGGTTTGCCGGAAGCCACAGGGCGGAGCGGACCTCCGGAAACATTCTTCGGAGTGGGCCGTACGGGGAGACGGGAGATGGGGAGTCCAACGGACGAAGAGCTGATGGAACGGTTTCGCGACGGCGCGCAGGATGCCTTCGAGGCGCTCTTCGCCCGACACTCAGGTCGGGTGCAGGGATTCCTCGCGCGCATGGTGCGCAGCGGACCGCTCGCGGAGGACCTCTTGCAGGCCACCTTCCTCTCCGTCATCCGTTCCCAGGGCCGGTACGAGTCCGGCACCCGCTTCCTGCCGTGGCTGATGACCATCGCCGCGAATGCCGCGCGGGACGCGCTGCGGCACCAGCGCCACGTGGACGCGTATGCCTCCCGCGAGGACACGTCCGCGCTCACGTCGGTGCAGCCGCCGGCCGGAGACCCGAGCATGCGCCGGCACCTGCTGGACGCGCTCCAGCAGCTCCCGCCGGACCAACGCGAGGCGGTGATTCTCAGCAAGGTGGAGGGCTGGTCCTTCGAGGAGATTGCCGCGCTGCGAGGCATCAGCGCGGGGGCGGCGCGCATCCGGGCGCACCGGGGTTATGAGCGACTGCGGGAGCTGCTGGGCTCGCTGGAGGAGGCGCGATGAGCCCGCCCCTCGACCTCGACTCGCTCCTGTCCGAGGAGCCGCCTCGGGATGCCTCCGCGGCCGCGCGCGTCCTCGCGGCGGCGCAGGGTGAGCTGGCGCAACGGCGCCCGGTGCGTGGCTGGCGCACGCAGGCGCTGTGGCTGATGGCGGCCTCGGGTGGACTGTCGCTCGGAGTGGCGGCGGTGTTGCTGGCATTGGGAGTCACGTCCGGGGCGTTGCTGCTGGGCCGCGCGCACCTGCTGGTACTGCTGCTGGGCACGAGCGCCGTGTGCGCCTGGGGCGCGCTCTCTCCGCGCGGGCACGGGGTGCAGCGGCTGGGCGTGGCGCTGGCCATGGTCAGCGCGGCCGTGCTGGTGCTGGCGCGGGGCACCCCGCATGCGGTCTCCACCGTGCCCGAGTGGGTGTGCACGGCCAGCCACGTCGCGGTGGGCGCGGTGCCGCTGGTGGTGGCGCTGCTCGCGCTGCGCACCGCCGTGTTCCAGCCGATGCGGGCCCTGGTGGCGGGCCTCGCGGTGGGGACGACGGGCGCCTTCATGGGTGAGCTCGCGTGCGAGCGGGGCTGGCGGCATGTCGCCGGCTACCACCTGCTGGCGTGGGGGCTCGTCGTCGTCGCGTCGCTGGTCATCTCCAAGTCGCTCAAACCCCGTTCCTACGCGCCATGATCCAGGACCCCTCTCTCATCGTCTGCAGTGACGTGGACGGCGCGCCGGTGCGAATCGGTGAGACCGTGAAGGTGGTGAGTCGCTCGGACGACGGCACCATCAGCCAGCGCTTCCTCGGGCACACGGGCGTGGTGGTGGGGCTCGTCTACGACGACCCGGCGAGTCAGTACCCCGAGGACCCGCTCATCCAGGTGCACGTGAAGGGGCTCGGCGAGGACCTCTTCTTCCCCGAGGAGCTGGACCTGGCGCCCGAGTGGGCTCGCAACCGCATCGCCCAGCACCGGCAGGCCGCGCGCGAGGTGGGCAGGCCCGGCGCGGACCGCATGCCGTGAGGTGAAGCCGCCGCGCTGAAGACATCCGGTGTCACAGGCTCGCGCCTCCGACGTCCAGAAGGGACGGAGGCTGCGATGGAACAGTCGAGGACATGGATTGTCGGCAACCACGAGCTCATCTTCGAGCCGCCCGACACCCTCCGGGCCATCATTCGCGGCTGGATTACGTACGAGGATGGCGTGAAGTGGGTGGCCATCATGCACGACGTGACCACTCCCGGCCCCGTGTCCGTGTACTGCGTGGTGCAGATGACACCGATGCCGGAGTTTCCCTACCCCCGGCTGTCCCAGGAAGCCCGCCAGTACCTCGCGAAGCAGAGCAGCTCCGACTGGTTCAAGGCCATCGTCTACGTCGGTGGAGGCATCCTCCAGAAGATCACCGCCAAGGGGCTCACCGTGGCCATGCTGCTGTCGGGCCGGAAGCGCTTCGACGTCGAGTTCGTCGACAGTCAGGAGAAGGCCCTGCAATGGATTGAGGAGCACCGCAAGAAGGCACGGCGCTGACTTGGGAGGTCTGGAAGTCGCGGTGACTCCCCCGGTACTGAGTCCCGCGCGAAGCTGTGAAGCAGGCGGCACCCACCTGCCCTCGGGTGTCCCTTCCGTCGGCGGGGCGGCACTCTACCCTTGTTGAACCTCGAATCCCCGGGCGGAGGGCGCCGCACGCCATGACGCGCGAGTTCGCCATCACCGCTCCCTCCCCCACGCTCTCACTGGGCGCGGACGGACGTGGTGAGGTCGCCTTCACCGTCACCAACGTCACCGGGCTCGCGATGCGGGCGGTGGCCCGGTTCCTTCCCGAGCCACCGCTGAAACCCGAGTGGCTGAGCGTCCGGGGCGCGGACCACCGCGACATGCCCCCGGGCGCGACGGATGACTTCACGGTGGACCTCCAGGTGCCCCCTGGCGCGCCCCCGGGCCCGTACACGTTCCGCATGGTGGTGAACCCGCGCTTCGGTCCGGACGGGCCCCAGGCTTGAAACAGCAGCGCAGTGTGGTGCCCAGACAGTCGACGCGCAGAATGTCCATCCGGGATTCCTTCGCACCGCAGGCACGAGGCTGACGGCCGGGCTGGATGCGGAGAGCCGCCGCTGAAGCGGCCCGCCCCGTGGTGCGCCGCCCCCTGCTCGAGCGGCAGCGGCGACCGTGGCAACTGAAGTGACTGCCGGGCGGTCTACGCCCGGCTCGAGGGGCCCATCTTCCAAGAGGACGAGCTGGACATACATCTCAACCCAACCTGGGGGCCGACTGGATGCGGCCCGGAGAGAGGCGGGAGGCCTTCACTCCGGGCAACCATCAGAAGCGCTACGTGGCCTGAGCGCTCAACTCACGCACGGGCAGCACACATGGCATCAGCGTATGAGCGTGACGTTACCATGCGGTGTGCTGTCCCCTGTTTCTGAGTTCAGCAGATTTCCGGAGCACATTGCCATCTCCACTCTCCAGACAAACACGCCACTCCCCTGCGGAATGCTCTGATAGGTGCCGTTCCAATCGTAGTTGGGCCCCTGCGAATAGAAAACCACCTGGCCCCAGCGATTGTAGACCCAGAACTCGGAGCCCGGGTAATCCCAGATATTGACCGGCCGGAACACGTCGTTCAGACCATCGCCATTGGGAGTAAAGGCATTCGGCACGGCAACCCTTCGGGGGTTGTAATGAGCAACGGTCTGCGTTGCCGAACCACTGCAACCGAAATTGGTATTCTGGGCAGCCAGCGTGTAGGTGTAAAGCACTGGCGGAGGCGCTGGAGCGGTCAGTGGAGGTGGCGCCAGGCTGGGGAGCGAGATGACTGGATTGGCAATCTGCGTATTGTTCAGATAGGTGGCCGGAGACCAGTTGTAGGTATAATTCAGAACAGGCCCACCAGGATCTGGGTATTTGATGTATACATTCGAATTCAACGTCTGGGGCGTGGATTCACAAGCGAAGACATCATAGGTCTTGGCCTCCACCACCAGTTGCGAAACATAATAGGTAATCGCATTTGATGTGAGCATCTGCGACGGATTGGACTGACTATAGGCGATGACGCGGTACTGATAGACACTTGGCGCCGTCTCCGTCTGCAGGGCGTTCATCGCAGTGGCGCCGGCGATATCGGTCCAGGGGCCACCATTCACGCTCTTCTGCCATTTGAATCGAGGATCACTGAAGGGGATGGAAGATGTAGGCCACCAGCTATACAAGTTCTTGGTGCCGCCATTGGCACACACCTGCGCCTTGTGCTGTATGGTAGGATTGGGTGAAAAAGACGCGATAATCGGAGTGTAGCAGGGAGCAAAGGATATATCATCTATCACCATATCGTTTCCGTTGTTGTTGTTATGGCGATTGACGATGACAACCTGCGCCGAGGTCGTACCGTTCGGAAGATCGAACATGAATCCGATCTTGTGCCACTGCAATGGGCTGGAATACGGCACCGTGATATCAGCGCTCGCGCCCAACAGTTTGCCTTGAAGATCATGGACCTCGAACCGAAGTCCCGGGTCATCTCCGATAGACGTGAGGTTACCCACCCAAGCCGAGAACTCATAGCGGAAGGCATTATTCAATCCGTTCACGGTTGTGCGGTAGAATTCGCCACGGCGGTCGTCGGCATCCACCATGAGCATGTAACCGTTCACGTCGTTTGGCGTGTGGTCCTGTGTGCCCAGCCAATTGGAACGGCAGTTGGCAGTACTGTTGACGACGGTGTACTCACCGGGATTGAGCGCGCAGTGATTGAGATAGGTATAGGAACTGGTGCCAGCCGGCAGTGGCGCCCCCGGATTACCACCGGCCCCGAAGTCGACAAAAATGGCTGGCGGTCCCTGGAAGCCATCGCAGAATTCCGGGGCCTGGGTAGTCCTGTTGACGATGTTCACCGAAGTGCCGGCATTCTGGCCTTCGTAGTCCTCCGTTACAGAAAGATAGCCCACGGCATCCTGGAACATCGAGGGACTGTTCCACTGGACGGTCGCGGTATGCTTGTTGGAGCTCAAGATCGTGCCATTGATGACGCTCCAGTTGACGACGGCACTGGCTTCGAAGGTGCTATTCCAGTCCCAATTGACGGTGTAGGTCTCCACTCCTCCTGGAGCCACCGACTTGTTGCCGGTGACGGACGACACCATGAAAGGAATGATCGACGCGTTCCCGCTGGCCGTGGTGTTCGAAACACAGGTTGCCGTCGTGGTGGCGCTGACGGCGACCGAGCGCAAGGCGGCCCGGGAGGTTGCAGTCGTGGTGAAGGTGGAACCCGTGGCGCCCGGAACGGGGCTGCCGTTCATGGACCACTGATAATTGGTTGCCGGCAGGTTGGAGTTGGCCGTAAAAACCACCGTGCTTCCCGGCGCCATGTTTATCTGAGAAGGGGCGACACTGACCGTAAAGGCCTGCGGCTGAGTCACCGTCGTCGTCAGTGAATTGGAAGTGGCCGAAGCCGAACACGCGCTCGAGACCGAGCAGGTGATTACGTCTCCGGTGGAGATGGAACCGGGCGCCAGTACCAGCACGTACGCGGGCGGCCCCGCGACGTAGGAACTGACATTGACGCCGTTCTTCTTCCATTGATAGGTGATTGGGCCCGTGGCATTCGACACGGCGGCGGAGAAAGAAGGCGCCGTGCTCTGACAGATGGTCGTATTGCCACTGATGGTTGCAGCGAGGGGTTGCGAAGTGTCGATTACGTTTATCGTAATGGCATTGGATGTGGCGCTGGTGGACGTGAGGCAGGGGGCATTGCTGGACATCACGCAAGTAACCTGCTGGCCGTTGGTCAGCGAACTGGCAGTGTATGTATTCATGTTGGCGCCCCCGGTCACGTAACTGCCGTTGACATACCAACTGTAATACGGGCTGCTGCCGCCATTGACGGGGGACGCGGTAAAGGTGACCGAAGCGCCAGGGCAGATGTTGGTCTGGTTGGCTGTAATGGAAACCGAGGGCGTCACCGACGCGGCGATATTGATATTCGAATACGTGACGCCGCCGCTATAGCCGTTGTTGTTGTAGTAGGCGTTGACATAGGCCCCGAACGCCGGGCTGTCCCATTTCAACTGGATGTGGCTGGCGCCGGGTGTTCCTCCCGACAAGAGGGTGGCACCGCTGCTCACGGACCAGGAGGTGACGGTTCCTGGCCCTGTAAAGGAGAATACGTTCATCTGGCCCACGCAAAAGGAGCCATAGGGATGGATCAGCGCTTGCGCATGGGCATTGACGTTGAAAAGCAGGAGCAACAACAGGGTTGAGCGGACCATGCTTCGCCTGGGGTGTGGGGACTTTGTCATGTGCATTTTCTTCGTGAGCGCGGCGTCAAGAGGCATTCGTCTGTCTGGGAAGGAGCCAGCCAATGCTGAAACAAGTCACCTGCGCACCTTGGCTCAACACCTTCTTTGAAGGGGATGTCGTCATCGGAAGGGCATCGTGAACGCCCGACCGCTGCCTGGCCTCTTTTGTGAGGCTCAATCCCGATGTTCTCTAGAGCACAAGCGGCGTGCAGTTGGCACCTGAACGGGCACCCAGGTGGGCGCCAGCCTCATGTTTCTGCACTTGGAGCTTCGCCGCATCCAGACACCGCGCGGCAGCTCGCTGCCGGCGTCTGCGTCGCCGACAGCGAGGGGTCCCACGGCCCCTGGCGGCAAGAAGACCTCGGGTGGCTACGCGAACACGCGAGTGCCGGACGGGTCGTCGGAGGTCCTCCAGGAAGCAAAGACATACGCCCACCAGACGAGGACGTATTGGGCCTGGACCATCAACAACGTGCCCGCCCGCGAGGTGCAAACAGGCGCGCGCTAGAACGCAGAGCCGTTCGCGCGCGTGCCTGGAGAGGCACTGAGAGTGGACAGGCTCGTATGGAGCACGAAGCTCCCCGTCGCGCTGCCATCCGGATTGCGGTTCATGGACACACCGTCCTGTCCCGCGAGTGACGCGGCATAGGTATACGCATCCACCACCGTGCCGCCCGTCTTCTGGAGCGTCACGGTGTCTCCGCCGTTGTTGAGGCTGAGTCCGCCCGTGGTGGCGCCCACGGCGTTGCTCACACCCGCCGGAATGGACACCGTCTTGCCGAACACCACGAGCGCCCTGCCCGCTCCCAGCACGGTGCCGCTGGCGAAGGTGTGCCGCAGGCCCGTCGCGTCCCACAGCGTCCACCCGCTCAGGTCCACCAGGGAGCCTCCCGTGTTGAGCAACTCGACGAACTCCGTGCCAGCATCCGAGCCGATTTCATTGGCGAGAATCTCGTGCAGCACCACGTTGCCCGGGGTGTTGGTGGAGGTGATGGTGAACGCCCCATCGCTGCTGTCCGCGAGCGACCCGTTCGCCGCGTCACTCACCCGGACGCGAGCCAGCGAGGCCGCGATGTCCGGCACCGTCCACGTGTAGCTGCCCGAAGCCCCCGATGCAGTGCCAATCAAGGCCCACGCACCACCGTCATCAAGCGAGTACTCCAACTTCACCGTCGGCACCTGGGTCGCGGTCCAGGTGATGGTCCGCGCACCGCCGCCCGCCCAGCTCTCTCCGCCGTTGGGTGAGATGACGGTCAGCGCCGCGCCCTCGTTGCCCCAAGTGTAGCGCGTGAGGACCGGGTAGTGGTCCGTGGTGGTCGTGTCATAGCTCGGGATGTACGCGTCCACGCGGTACACCTCGGCCGAGCCCGCCACATGCAGCGCCCGCAGCTCATTCGTCGCGAGGTGGTGGTCGATGACGGCCTTGTAGCCCACGGTGGACGTGAGGTTCGCGTCCGAGAGCGCCTTGGTCGGGAAGGAGTAGTCCGCCGTGTCGAGCACGAAGTTCTCGTACGGGGACGCGCGGCTGGAAGAGATGGACACGTCCACGTCGTCGTTGAAGTCGCCGATGACCAGCACCTTCGCCGTGGGCCACGTGCTGTCCAGGTACGCCTTGAGCACCTGCGAGCCGTCCACGCGCCGCTGCCAGCTGTCCACGTCGCTCAGCGCCTTGGCGTGCATGACGATGACCACGATGTCCTCGGTGTGCCCGTTGAGGCCCACCCGCATCCGCACCTCGAGCGGCGGGCGGCCACCGAAGTACGTGGCATCCGCGGTGAGGATGACACGCGCGCCCAACACGGAGGCGACCGCCGGCTTGTAGAGGAGCCCCACCTTCTGCTCGCCCGGCGTGTAGTACGTGCTGCCGCCCACCACGCTGGAGTCACTGCCGAGCAGCCCCGCGTAGCCGGGGAGCTGGGAGACCAGACTGTTGAACTGCGCGGCGCTGACGATTTCCTCCACGCCCCAGACGTCCAGGTCGGCACCGAGGATGACGTCCCGCGCGTTCTGGAGCTGGAGCGTCTCGTCGCTGGGACCGTGGGACGTGGAGCCGAAGTACTCCAGGTTCCAGCAGCCGACATCCAGCGTGCTGGCGAAGCCCCGGGACGGAATCGAGACGGCGTCCTCGCGCTCGCCAAGTGGGGCCTCGGAGACAAAGGCGGACGGGTCGCCTCCGCAAGCGGTGGCCAGCGAGAGGAACAGCAGCAGGGAGCGCAACCGTGACATGAGTGGGTCCTCGTTGGGGGGAGCGGCGGATCTGACGATTCACGTGCCGCGCCGCAAGGACCTTGATGCAAACGAGACGGTCACGGCTTCGTGCAGGTGTCACCTGGATGTCGCGAGCGCCTGAATCACGCAGGTGACACATCGGGCCGGCGACACGCGGTCCAGTGCTACCCTTCCTCCGGTGTTACCGCACCCCACCCCGGACTTCCGCCCCCTTGGCCGCAAGGCCTATGGCTCCATTCCCCACCTCCCTGGCTCGCGCACCGGGCCGGCGGATCGCCACCTCTCTTCCGTGCTTGCGCGGGTGTGCACCGAGCGCACCCGGGACGCGAGAGACCATGTCGTCGTGCTGGAGAAGCTCGACGGCTCGTGTGTGGCCGCGGCGCGCGTGGGGGACTCGCTGCTGGCACTGGGCCGCGAGGGGCGCCTGGCGTCGCAGTCCCCCAACGAGTCGCGCCGACTCTGGGCCGCGTGGGTGGCCGCGAACTCGGCGCGCTTCCTGGCCGTGCTCCAGCCGGGAGAGCGACTTGTCGGCGAGTGGCTGGCCCTGGCGCACGGCACCCGCTACACGCTGACGCACGAGCCCTTCGTCGCCTTCGACCTGATGCGCGATAGCGAACGGCTGCCGTGGCACGAGCTCACCGCGCGAATCGGGGCCGGGGGCTTCAGGACTCCGGGCCTGCTCCATGAGGGCGGGCCGCTGGGCATCGACGCGGCGATGGCACGGCTCCAGGCGGGCGGCTTCCACGGGGCCGTGGACCCGGTGGAGGGGGCCGTCTGGCGGGTGGAGCGGCGGGAAGGCACGGGTGTCCGAGTGGAGCTCCTCGCCAAGTATGTCCGGCCGGACAAGGTGGACGGCAGCCTCCTCCCTGAGAACACGGGGCGGCCCGCCGTGTGGAACTGGCGCCCCGAACCAGGGGCGCCCTCGCCGTAGAGCCGGACGAGACGGCGCTGCTGCACGACCCCGATGTGGCGAGCTCGAAGGTCCCGTGTCGTCAGTCCCGGCGGCGTCGACGGGCCCCCATGCCCAGACACGTGGCGAGCATGACGAGCCACGCATTCCCTCCCGTAAGGCCGGTGAGGCAACTGGAGCCACCCGGCTTGCCCGGGCCACTGCCACCGTCCGCGACGGCCCCCGCATCAATTCCTGGCGGCGGCCCGGCATCGCTCCCAACAGTCCCGCCATCATTCGCTCCGGCGTCATTTCCACCATCGACGGGACCCGCATCGGCCACTCCACTTCCGGCGTCCTCCGGCCAGGGCATGTCACATCCGCCATCGCCGTTGCAGCTCGCGCACGTCCCGGGTCTGGGCTCGCCAGCGGGAACCGTCGTGCAGAGCCCCTCCGTGCCGGGCAGGTTGCAGGACTCGCACGTCCCACTGCACGCCGTCTGGCAACACACGCCATCCACGCACCAGCCCGTCTCACATTGAGCAGAGACGGAGCAATTGGAGCCCTCCGCCATGAAGGCGTTGAGCGTCCACGTGCCTCCAATCCCGTAGTAGTAGTCTCTGCCGCCACCCCACTTCACGACGGTGTGACCGAGCGTGGCGGCGGCGGCCTCATGGAGACCCGGCGGCGTGCGGGTCGTCTGCGGCTGGGACCACCCCGTCACGGGGTCATAGAGCCAGGTGTCACTCAGGAAGACTCCGCTCGACGAGGGACTGCTGCGACCACCGTTGAGCACCGCCTTGCCGTCGAGCTCCGCCATGATGGGGGCATAGCGAGCGCCGGGACCTCGGGCTCCCGGAAGCCAGTTGGTCCCGTTCCAGATCCACAAATCCGAGTAGTAGTAGGTGTTCGACGGATTGGCCCCATCGGTGTACGCGCCTCCAAAGAGCAGCACGCTCCCGGCGACGGTGGCCATTCCGTAGCCGCCGCGCGAGCCAGGGCGATTCGTGGGCGCCAGTTGCTTCCAGTCGACCCCATCGAACTGCCAGGTGTCCGCCAGCGAGAGCTGGGACAGGTCGAGTCCCCCGAAGAGGACCAGACGGCCGCCGAGCGGCGCCATTCCGACGTACTTCCTCGCCCCGGGCGTGTGGGCGGTGGTCAATCCCGTCCAGTTGTTGCCATCCCAGAGCCAGGTCCGGGTGTCGCTCCCACCGCCGTACATCACGACCTTGTTTCCCAGCGTCGCCATGGCCGCGTATTGCCGCGCCGGGGGCACCGTTGCCGGCGTGCGCTGGCTCCAGGCCCTGCCATCCCACTCCCAGGTCTGGGTGTCGCGGAAGAGGACGACCTTGCCACCCAGGGTCGCCATCGACGCGCCCTTCATCGAGACCGGCATCTTCCAGCGCTCGGTCCACGTCGTTCCGTCGAAGGTCCAGGTGTCGTAGGTGGTGCTCCCGGAGACGCTGCCCCCGAAGAGGAGCACCGTCGGGCCCGCGGCGACCATGGGGCCGGGGCTTCGCGTCGTCGGCGACGCGACCGGGCTGGCCTTCACCCAGTCGGCGCCCGACCACCGCCAGGTGCTGGTGCCATCGTAGGCGAGCGGCACGCCCCCGAGCGTCGCCAGCTCGTAGCGTGACAGCCCGGGCAGCGAGGTCGGCGTGGCGATCTTCGTCCAGCCGGAGCCATCGAAGGTCCAGGTCTCCGCCGCGAAGGGGGCGCTGGAGTCGTAGCCGAGCAGGAGCGCCGAATCGCCCACCGTCACCATGGAAACCGAGGGCGTGGCGGGGCTGGTGGCGGTGGTGATGCGCGTCCAGTCCACCCCATCCCAGGTCCAGGTATCGTCGAGACGGCCCTGGGCGGAGTGGCCGCCATACATCACCACCTTGCCCGCGACGACCGTCATCCCCTGTCCGGCGCGAGCCGGCGGGGTGGTCGCGGGGAGCAGCCGCGTCCAGCCCGTCCCATCCCACTGCCAGGTCTCGTCGACATACGCATTCGAGCTCGAGTCGTAGCCGCCGAACATGAGGAGGCCGGCGCCATGGGCCACCATGTGGCCGACCGAGCGAGATGACGGCCACCCTTGCGCTACCCGTGGGTTCCACGCGGCACCGTCCCAGGTGAACATGCCCTCGGAGTTGCTGAAGAGAACGGCCTGCGTCCCTAGCGAAGCCAACACGTAGCCATCCTGGGGCCGAGGGTACTCGGCGAACTGCCAGCTGACGGTGGTGACGGGTGTGAGCCCCTGCTCGCTGGCAGCCTCTGCGAAGGGAGTGGGCTCCTCCACGGCGTTGCACGCGAGGCAGAGGACCAGCAGAGCCGGCAAGGTCAATCGGTATGGATTCATGGGGTGCTCGAAAACAGGGTGAAGGGGCTCGTGGCGAGCGAGCCCTTCCTTCGAGCGTGGCGCCTGCCCCTACGGAGGATGTCGACAGACATTTGTCACCTGAGCGCGCTGATGGATCGCTCTCCGGGCAGGAATGAACGGGTCCTCGGGGCGTGAGGGCGCCGTTGTCAGGGTGGACCCCCTGTCCAGGTATGTACGGCCGGACAGGGTGGATGGCAGGCTCCCGCCTGGGAACACGGGACGGGCCGCCGTGTGAAACCGGCGCTCCGTGCGCGGGGTGCCCTCGCCGTAGGGAGTGCCAGCCGTGACACGTGCGTTCTTCGTCACCGGGAATCAATACAAGGCCGACGAGGTGGCCCGGCTGCTCGCGGGCCTCGACGTCACGTGGCGGAAGCTCGCGCTGCCGGGGCTCGACGAGGCGGAGTCCCTCGACCTGGCGGGGCTGGCGAAGCGCAAGGTGCTGGCGGCATACCGCGAGCTCGGTGCGCCCTGCTTCGTGGAGACGACGGCGCTGGAGCTGGACGGCGGCCCCGTGCTCACAGGCGCGCGGTTCAAGAAGCAGGTGCTCGCGATGGGCGAGCGCGCATTCCTCGCGGCCCACGGTGGGCGCCGGGGCCGCACGCGCGTGGCGGTGGCGTACACGGAGGATGGCCATCCGGAGCGCGTGGCCCTCTTCGAGGACGCCATCGAGGGCACGCTGCTGGCCGAGCCTCGTGGCGAGGGTGGCTACGGGTGGGACCGCGCGTGGGTGCCGGACGGCTTCCTGCGCACGCTCGGGGAGATGCCGAGAAACAAGTTCTTCCTCAACATGCGGCACCGGCCCTACCTGGAGCTGGCGGACCGGCTGCGGGCACAGTCCCAGGGTGGTGCCTATGAGGCGCACATCACCGTCTCCGCGCGCTCGGAGGAGGACCTCCAGCGCTTCCGCGCGTTCTGCGACGCGGCGTCGGTGAAGTGCATCTTCATCGAGCTCGGCCGGGGCGCGGAGATCTTCCAGCCCATGACGGCCTCGTACCACCACGGCACGCTCCGTCAGGCGCGCGAGGAGGTGCAGGCCATGGCCCGCGCACTCGCGGCGGAGGGCTTCGACATCACGCGCCTGAAGCTGGAGGCGCTGGGGAAGAACCGGGACATTCCCGAGGACGACGCGACGGCTCGGGCCCAGCCGGCGAACTACTTCGAGTTCCACGTGAAGGCACTGGTGCCCTCGGGTGACTCGGGCGTGGAGGCGCTGCGGGCGCGGTGCGAGAAACACGGCGCGCACCTGTCTCGCAATGCGCGCAAGGTGCGCGAGGACGGCGCGTCCGAGCGCTTCGTCACGCTCCGGGTCTACGGGCTGGGCCGGACGAATGCGGACGCGCGCTTCACTGCGCTGCTGGAGGACCTGGCGGGGACGGGGCTGACGCTGACACAGCGGCTGCGCGAGTGGACGGTGTACGACTCGAACCACGGGTTGGACCGTGGCTGGCTGGAGGATGCGACGTGAGTGCCCATGCGTTGCCACTGCGCGCGGGGGCGGCGGTGTTGCGCCGCCTCGCGCGGTCCTCCGAGGTGGAGGCACTCGTCCTGCGGGGCGGGCTCATGATGCGCCTATGGAGTGGGCCGGTACCCCGGCCGGTGGAGGACCTGGACTTCCTCGCGCGGTTCCCCTTCGACGCAGCGGACACGTTGCGAAGGCTGGAGTCGGTCCTCCGTGTCGACGTGGGGGACGGGTTCTCCTTCGGCGCGCTGCGGTCCGAGGTCATCTGGGCGGAGACGCGGTTCCCAGGCGTGCGCGTCTTCGTGGAGACGCGGCTGCCCGGCGTGGACGGCGCATTCGAGCTGCGCATCGACACGGGCTTCGGCGACCCGATGGAGCCGGGGCCCGCGTGGACGGAGTACGACGTTGGCGAGGGCGGCGCCGCGCGGGTGCTGGCCTGCCGGCCGGAGACGCTGCTCGCGTGGAAGATGCACGGCCTGTTCGAGCGCGGGAAGGGCCGCTTCCGCCCCAAGGATTTGTTCGACGTGTACCTGCTCACCCGGTACGCGCCGATGGAAATGGAGCTGCTGCCACGTGCGCTGCGACTCGCATTCGAGTCACGGGGAGACTCGGTGGAGTTGATGGAGCGACTGATGGCGGGCGAGTTCGGCCGGAGCCCCTGGAGCAACGAGAAGTGGGCGCGCTACCGGGCCAGCCAACCGGAGGGACGGCCCGAGGCACTGGCGGACGTGGTGACAGCGGTGTCCGCCGCGCTCCTGCCTGTGTGGACGACCGCGCGCGAACAGCCAGCGTCCCTTCACGCCGGAGCCAGGAACGCCACGTAGCCGGCGACGGCGAGCATGCACAGGCCGAACGTCCAGCCCTGGATGCGCATGGCGCGCTCGGAGCGGAAGCGCCCCAGGATGAGCTTCCCTCCGTAGATCCACGGGAAATGACACACCACGCAGACGACGAGGAAGGCCAGCGTGAGCTGCGCCGTCTGCGTGAACATCGCTCGGGCCGGGTCGAGGAACTGGGAGAACATCACGACAATCATCGAGTGGATCTTCGGGTTGAGCGCGACCACCAGGAAGCCCTCCCCATACCCGAGGCGCGCCGGCTCTTCACGTGCCGCACCGGGCGCGGCGGACGAGCGGAAGAAGCCCCACGCGAGATACAGCAGGTACACCACCCCACCCCACTTCAGCGCCGGGTGCAGCCACGGGACGTCGTGCAGCACGCGCCCCAGGCCGAACCCATACAGGGCACAGAGCGCGACGTTGGCCATCTCGAAACCCAACCAGAAGAGCAGCGAGCCCCGGACGCCGAAGCGCCCGCCCGCGGTGGCGAGCACCGTGTTGCCGGGCCCGGGACTGAACACCATGGGCACCGTGTAGCCCACGAACAACCACCAGACTTCCGCCGTAATCATCGCCGTGCTCCCTCGCGCATCCGTCGCGCTCTTGCTCCGCACGACAAACACCGTTTCGAGGCGAGTCCCCAGCGAGCTATCCTCGCGCGCTCGATAAAGGGAGTTCATCGAGCATGCGCCGCATTCCACCGCTCGGCGCCCTCCGCGCCTTCGAGGCCGGGGCGAGACACCTGAGCTTCACCCGCGCCGCCACCGAGCTGGGCGTCACCCAGGCCGCCATCAGCCATCAGGTGCGCCAGCTCGAGGACTGGCTCGGCGTCTCCCTGTTCGAGCGCCGCGGCCACGAGCTGCGGCTCACCGCGAAGGGGGCGGCGTACCTCCGCGAGCTGACGCCCGTCTTCGACCGCATGTCCGAGGCCACCGCCCGCCTGTACGAGCGCGAGCAGGGGCCACTGCGCATCACCGTGCTGCCCGCGTTCGCCTCGTGCTGGCTGCTCCCTCGCCTGGAGGGCTTCCGGCAGTTGCATCCGGACATCGAGCTCCACCTCAACAGCTCAGCCGAGCTGTGGGACTTCCTCGACGACCGCTTCGACATCGGCATCCGCTCCGGCCTGGGCCGCTGGACGGGCCTCAAGGCGGAGCAGCTCGCACAGGAAGCACTCAGCCCCGTGTGCACTCCCGCGCTCGCGAAGAAGCTTCGCTCACCCTCCGACTTGAAGAAGGCGCGGCTCCTCCACGACACCCCGAAGGACGGCTGGCGGCGCTGGCTGGACTTCGCCGGAGTCGAAGGCGTGGACGCCGAGGCGGGCCCCGCGTTCAACGATGCCGGGCTCGTGCTCCAGGCCGCGCGCCAGGGACAGGGCGTGGCCCTCGGGCGGCTCATGCTCGCCTCGGACGACTTGAAGGCCGGGCGCCTCGTCCAGCCCTTCGCGAAGGCCCTTCCCAACGACTTCAGCTACTGGCTCGTCCATCCCCGCCCCCTTTCGGGACGACGGGACGTGGCCGCCTTCAAAGCCTGGCTGCTCTCCGAAGCGAAGGCCCTCCCCTTGACACCTTAGGGGAGTCGCGGGCACTCTCCCCTAAAACGTTGAGGGGAGAGCCGGGCGAATGTCGGACACGTCGCTGGAGCTGGTGCAGGGCACGCTGGACGTGCTCATCCTGAAGAGCCTGTCGTGGGGCGCGCGGCACGGCTACGCGGTGGCGGAGTCCATCAACGAGCGCAGCGGCCAGGTGCTCAAGGTGGAGGAAGGCGCGCTCTACCCCGCGCTGCACCGGCTGGAGAAGCGCGGCCTGCTCGAGGCCGAGTGGGGCCTGTCCGAGAACAACCGCCGCGCGAAGTTCTACAAGCTCACCTCCGCCGGCCGGGCCCACCTGCGCGCCCAGTCGCAGACGTGGACGCGCTACGCCGCCGCCGTGTCGCGCGTCCTCGAAGCCGCCTGAGTCCCGCCATGCAACTGCCCCCTGGCTTCAAGCGCCTGCTCAAGCTCGCCGCGCGCCCGCGCGCGGTGGAGCAGGACGTGGATGACGAGCTGCGGTTCCACCTGGAGATGCGCGCCGAGAAGCTCCAGCGCGAGGGCCTGTCCCCCACCGAGGCACACGACACCGCCCAGCGTGAGTTCGGGAACCTGGAGCACGTGCGTGCCGAGTGCGTGCGCCTGGGACACGAGAAGGAGCGGGAGATGAAGCGAAGCCTGTTCCTGGACGCGCTCGTGCAGGACGTGCGGTACGCGCTGCGCACGCTGCGCAAGGCCCCGGCCTTCTCGCTGGTGGCCGTGCTCACGCTGGCGCTGGGCATCGGCGCCACCACCGCCCTGTTCAGCGTGGTGCGGGGCGTGCTGCTCAAGCCGCTCCCCTTCCCCGCTTCCGAGCGGCTCGTCCGCCTGTGGCAGGCAAGCCCCGTGCTGGACTCGCCGCGCACCGTCCTCTCCCTTCCCGACCTCGAGGACTGGAAGGCCCGGCAGAAGTCGTTCACCGACCTGGGCGCGTGGTGGCACGTGCAGAACATGTCCGGCGTGGACCTGAGCGGGCTCGGAGACCCGGAGCTGCTCCAGGCCACGTACGTGACGGACGGGTTCTTCTCCACGCTCGGCATGGCGCCGCGGTTGGGACGGCCCTTCCTTCCGGAAGAGAACCGGCCGGGCCAGGACGCGGTGGTGGTGCTCAGCCACGGGCTCTGGACGCGGAAGTTCGGCGCGGACCCGGCGATGCTCGGCCGCAGCCTCACCCTGGACGGCGTGCCGCACACGGTGGTGGGCATCATGCCGCCCTCGTTCACCTTCCCCGGCGAGCAGATGGACGTGTGGGTGCCCCTGTCCAACATCCCGGAAAGCGGCATCCCCCGCACGCGCTTCAACCGCTTCCTCAACGTGGTGGTCCGCCTGAAGCCGGGCGTGACACTGGAGACGGCGAGCGCGGAGCTGGGCGGCATCACCCGGCAGCTCGCGGAGGCCTACCCGGACAGCAATGCGCAGTACCCGGGCATCACCGCCATCCCCCTGCACGAGGCGATGACGGGCGACGTGCGCACCGGTCTGCTGGTGGTGCTGGGCGCGGTGGGCCTGCTGCTGCTCATCGCCTGCGCCAACGTGGCGAACCTGCAGCTCGCCCGCGCCACCCTGCGCGAGCGGGAGCTGGCTGTGCGCGCGGCCCTGGGCGCGGGGCCGGGGCGACTGGTGCGCCAGCTCCTCACGGAGAGCGTAGTGCTCGCGGGGCTGGGCGGTGCGCTCGGCATCGCCCTGGCGGTGTGGGGCACCGAGGTGCTGGTGGGCCTCTCGGTGCATCAACTCCCCCGGCTGCGCGACGTGCGCGTGGACGGCGAGGTGCTGGCCTTCGCCGCTGGCGCCACGCTGCTCACGGGGCTGCTGTTCGGGCTGCTGCCCGCGCTGCGCGCCAGCACCACGAAACTGGAGCCGGTGCTGAAGGCGGGCTCGCGCGGCACGGTGGGCTCGGGTGGGGCGCGGCTGCGCGGCATGCTCGTCGTCGCGGAGGTGGCCATCGCGGTGGTGCTGGCCACGGGCGCGGGGCTCGCCACGCGCAGCCTCGCGAGGATGCTGGCGGAAGACCCGGGCTTCCGCTCGGAGGGCGCCGCGGTGGTCAGCTTCTCTGTGCCGGACTCCCGCAGGGAACAGAGCCGCGCCTATCTCGCCGAGGTGCTGGAACGGGTGCGCGCCCTCCCCGGCATCCAGTCCGCCGCGATGGTGAAGTACCTGCCGCTGGAGAGCGTGGGCGAGGACATGCCCTTCAACCGTCCCGGCCACCCGGAGGACACGGCGAACCCGCCGCACGCGTCGGTGATGCACGTGAGCACCGGCTACTTCAGCACCATGGGCATCCCCCTGCTCGGGGGGCGCGCCCACGAGGCCACGGACACGCAGCAGGCGCCCATCGTGATGGTGGTGAACCAGACCTTCGCCCGGCGCTACTTCCCCGGCGAGGACGCGGTGGGCAGGTCGGTGAAGGTCGGCACCACCGAGGCGGGCATCATCGGTGTGGTCGGTGACGTGCGGCAGGCAGGGCTCGCCGAGCCAGCCCCTCCGCTCGTCTACTTCCACGTGCAGCAGTTCTCCCGCTCCGCCACCAACCTGGTGCTGCGCGGACAGGGCGCGCTGCTGCCCATGGCCATCGCCGCACGCCAGGCCCTCTGGGCCATCGAGCCGAACCAGACCATCAGCCGCATCACCACACTGGACACGGTCGTGAGCGAGGCCGTGACGCGACCGCGCCTGCTGTCGGTGATGCTGGGTCTGTTCGCCGTGCTGGGGCTCGCGCTGGCGGCGGTGGGCATCTACGGCGTGCTGGCCTACACGGTGAGTCAGCGGCAGCGGGAGCTGGGGGTGCGGCTGGCGCTCGGGGCGAAGCCGGCGGACGTGCTGCGGCTGGTGTTGAAGAGCGGGATGGGCCTCGCGGGGACGGGCATCGCGCTGGGTGCGGCCGGTGCCTTCGTGCTGGCCCGGGTGATGGGCAGCATCCTCTACGGCATCGCCCCGCATGACCCGCTCACCTTCGGCGGCGTCATGGCGCTGCTGCTCGGCGTGGCGCTGCTGGCGTGTCTCATCCCCGCCCGCCGCGCCATGCGCGTGGACCCGGCCGTGACACTGCGGGGGGACTGAGCCCCGCCGCTCAGCGCGAGGCGCGGCGCTGAGCCGCGTCCACGGCTCTGGCGATGGCGGCGGAGTCCGGGACGATTCGCTTCGCCAGCTCCGCCACCTCCATGGCCGCATCCAGCTTGTCCTGCTCGCCCAGCGCGTGAATCCACCCGGCCCACGCCTCTTCGAGCAGGGAGAGCGCCGCGCTGGCGGCGGAGGCGAACGCAGCCTCCGCGTCCACGGGCGCATTCCGCGCGGTGGCGAGGAAGCGGCCCAATTCGATGAGCGGCTCCGGCGCTCCGGCGGAGACATCCGCCGCGGTGCGCAGGGCCCGCTCGGCCTCGTCGAGGTGGGCCTCGTCGCGCTCGAGCAGGCAGGTGCGGCTCAAGGCGAGCAGGTTCGGGACGAAGGCGGGACAGCCTTCCGCCAATGCGCGGTAGGCGTCGAGCCTTCGTGAGCCCTCCACCGGCTCCGCGTTCGCCGCCTTCCACTTCCGTCGCAACTCCTGGGGACTCGGGTGCGTGCTCATGCACCGCACTCTAGGCCCCAGGCGCGCGCCGTGCTCAGGGCTGGTTCGGGTCGCCGATGCCCTTGAACGGATTGAACGTGTACGTCGTCGAGAAGCGCGAGGACGGGCTGAAGTAGTACGCCGCGAGCTTCGCAGGGTCGGTGGCCAGTTCACCGCGCAGGATGGAGCCGTCGTTCTGGTCGTCCCAGCCCCAGGGCGCGTTCGCCGAGTTCGACGTGCACTGCCCCGCCACCGAGCCGCAACCACCGCCCGTGTCGCCCTTGAACGTGCCCTCGGACGCGAAGAGCGTGGTGAGGCTCCGGCGCGGCCACAGCCCCTCCGAGCCGTAGATGTCCACGAGCTTGTAGCGCACGTCCGAGTCCGTGGCCGACGAGGGCTCCTCCGCCGTGCTCAGCGAGGGGAAGTACTTCACGCCATCTCCGACGATGTCATACGCCGGCCAGGCCTTGAGCCCGTGGCCCTTGGCCTCCTGCGCGGTGATGGGATGGAGCACGCCCTCGAAGGACAGGGACGACAGCTTGCCGTCCACGGACTCCACCCCCGAGCCGATGGGGCTGCCGTCCGGTACGAACGAGAAGAAGTCCTTGTGCGCCACCGTCACCGCGCCGATGAGCGCCCCGTACTCGGTGCCGTTGCGCTCCACGATGAGCATCACGCCCTCGGCGTCGTTCTCATGCTCCGTGTCGAAGATGTTGTCGGCCCAGTCGCGCGGGTGGAAGAACGTGTAGACGAGGTACCAGTGCGAGCTCGTCTCCACCAGCGAGTGGTACGCGTGCGCCGTCAGCGCCCGGGAGCCGGCGTTGTCCCAGTTGTTCGTCCCGCTCCAGTCCCCGTCGAAGTCCACCCGGGTGATGTAGTCCGACTTGCCGCTCAGCGAGTGCGAGCCCGTCACGTCCACGTCCTGGTAGTGGATGGGCGCCCAACGCTTCGCGAGCGCGGCCCGGAACGCGGTGGAGGTGGGGCCTCCCGCGAGCCCCAGCCCGGACTCACCGAGATAGTCCTCGTCCAGCGACTCCGGACCGCAAGCAGCGAGCAGCATCAGCGCGGCGGGGACGACAGCGCGCGCGAGGGCACCACGAACGTGACGACCAACGGAGACCATGGAGGGTCCTCCCTTTCAGGCGGACTCCTACACGATTTCCTGATTGACGGGGTAAGACGATTTAACAGTTTACGCGCATTCCAAGTCCCGGCGCCGGGCTCAGTACGACGCGGTGAGGCCCCAGTGCAGGCTGGAGTAGGTCTCCTCCGCCACGCCGCCGGCCTCCCAGCCCGTGCGGGTGCCAGCGCCGGAGAAGGTGTCCTGGTAGCGCGACAGGCTGAAGCGCACCGAGTAGCCGAACGGACCCCACAGCTCACCGGCCACGCCCAGCTGCGCCTCCCAGCCGAAGCTGGAAACGGACGTGCCGTAGTCGCTGACCTCGAGTCCCAGCGCGCCGCCCTCGTCGTCGAAGCCCTCTCCCGGCTTCGGGTCGATGAAGACCTGCCCCGCGCCCTCCAGCCGCACCGAGCGCAGGAGCGGCACGGACACCTCCAGGCCCACCGCGGGGAACATGCGGTGCGTGCCCGTGAGCGGGCTCTCCGCGGACTCGTCCACGTCGAACGCGCGCGTGAGCAGGCCCGCGCGCAGCCCCGCGTAGCCGAGCAACTGCCGCGCCTCTCCGAGGCCGAAGTAGTAGCGGTACAGCGCCTGCGCCGTGAGCACCGAGTCGGTGGCCACCACCTCGCGCGTCACCGACTGGCCCGCGTCGCTCACCAGCGTCACGTTCGTGGACGAGTACCCACGCCGGTAGCCCAGCACCGCCCCCAGCCCGCGCACCGCCGACGGATTGCGCGCCAGAGGCAGCAGTTCCAGCTCCGCGGAGACGCCGAGGTACGGCACCGACGACGAGTAGTCCACCCGGTCTCCCAGCTGGTCATCCACCGCCTTGCGGTCGAACTCGCTGCACGACTTCACCCCGGGACGCGCGCAGTACTTGCGCCATGTCGTCGTGCCCCCGAGGAGCAGCCGCGCCAGTGGCGGGCGCACCGGCTCATCACCCACCGTGCCCCCCGAGCCCGTGTCCAGCGCCACCTCCAGGAACGGGTCCGTCGTGGTGTGCGACTCGGGGTCCACGACCATCGGCTCCGCGCTGTCGGTGTGACGCGAAGCCACGGCCACCGCGTCCGGGCGGATCACCGGCTTCTTCGGAGCGTCGGCCACGGAGACGTCCGGACGCGGCGCGGCGGTAGGAGGCGCTTCAACGGGCCGCTCCGCGACGGCCGGAGCATCCGGACCCGGTGCGACGGCGGGAGGCGCCTCGGCGGGCCGCTCCGTCACGGCCGGGGCATCAGGACGCTGTGCCGTCTCGGCAGGTGCTTCGGTGGGCCGCTCCGTCACGACCGGAGCGTTCGGACTCACGGGGGCCGGTGCCTCCGCCACCGCGGGAGGAGGCGCGGGCGTCACCGGCTCGGCGGGCTTCAGCGGTTCGGCCGGCGTCATGGGCTCGCCGGGAGAGACGCCCTGGGGCGACTCTGGCGCGGGCGCCGCGCGAGGCGCACGCACCGCGGCGGCAATGGCGAGCGCCGCCTTCTTCGCGTCCGCCGTGGAGAGCTTTCCACGCGTGAGCGCCACCTCCTGCTCGGACAGCACGCGCCCGTCGGCATCCAGCACGCGCACATGCAGCGAGGAGCCCACCGCGCCATCCACCGCCGAGTCGAGCTTCAGGCGCGGGGCCACCTTGACGAGCGCGCCCTCCGACGAAGCCTCGGCGCCGCGCAGGCCCGCCTTCTTCGCGGTGGCGGCGTACTGCTTCAGCGACACCACCGCGACCTGGCGCGTGCGGCGCAGCGCCGCATCCAACTGCGCGCGCACCCGGCCCCGCGAGTCGCCCTCCAGGCCCAGCACCACCACGCGCTGCCGCTGGGTCACGGACACCGACTTCTTCCGCTTCGCCACTGCCGGAGCGGACCCCTCCACGCGCTGCCGCGCGGCCACGGGCGCCGCCTTCTTCCGCTTGATGACGGCGGCCTGCGCCGACGGGGAGGCCAGCACCACCGCCAGGGCGAACACCATGCCCCAGCGGACCATCGCGTGTCCGGTGTTCATCATTCCCGAGGGAGGTTCACCCACCCCGCAGGCGATGTCCAGGCTCCAAGCCCGGAGGTCCGAGCCAGCAACCACCCCACGCGCTCAGGCCTTCATCGTCGCCGGAATGCCCGGAGCCGGGCATCGTCCCCAGCTCCAGGCCCCGAAGCCCTTCGCCCGCTCAGGCGTTCATCGTCGCCGGAGCGCCCAGGCCCGTGCCGCCCACCGGCATCGTCGACTCCATATCCGGCACCAGGGACGGCGACGAGTCCGCCGCCGCCTGCGTCGCCGCCAGGTGCTCCGCGCGGCCGATGCCGAGGAAGTCACGCCGGTAGATGCGCACCATGGCCATGAAGATGGAGGCGATGAGCGGCCCCACCAGCAGCCCCATCATCCCGAACACCGCCAGCCCGCCGAACATGGACAGGAAGACGAGCAGCGGGTGCAGCGCCATGCGCGCCCCGCACAGCTTCGGGCGGATGACGTTGTCGATGCTGCCCACCAGGAAGGTGCCCCAGGACAGGAGGAACACGCCCTCCGTCACCTTGTTCGTCGCGATGAGAATCACGCCGATGGGCCCCCACACCAGCGCCGTGCCGCCCACCGGCACCAGCGCCACCAGCACCATGGCCGCGCCCCACACCCCCGCATGCGGCACCCCGGCGATGAGCAACCCCACGAAGCCCACCGCCCCCTGGATGAGCGCCGTCACCGTGTTGCCGTAGACAATCGCGTACGCGACGTCGGTGAACTCCCGCGCGAAGGCCTCGAAGTAGCGCTTGTCCAGCGGGACGAGGCGCATCACCTCGGCCACCAGCCGGCGGCCGTCGAGGAAGAAGTAGTACATGGCCACGGTCATCAGGAACATGTTGACGACCAGCTCCGCGCCCGCGGTCGCCACGTCACCGAGCAGCGCCGCCCCGCCCGTCACCGCCGTCATCAGCGCCCGCTCCGTCTCCGCGCTCTCCGGGTCGAACCGGATGTACCGGCTCAAACCCCGGGGCAGCGAAGAGGCGAACTGGTGACGCAGGTCCACCTGCTCCAGCAGGTCCTGCGCCTGCCCCACGAACTGGAGCAGTTCCTTCGCCACCATCCACCCCACCAGCGCCAGCGGGGCCAGGATGAGCAGGAACACCGTGAGGGTGGACAACCCGGCCGCGAGCGACTTGCGGCCCCGCAGCTTCTGGCCCAGGTAGTCCTGGACCGGCATGAAGAGGACGACCAGGAAGCCGCCCAGCAACACCGGCATGAGGAACGGAAGAAGAATCCTGGAGAAGAGAATCAACGCGAAGGCAAAGAGCCCCGCGAACACGTAGTTCGACCACCGCCGAGTTTCACCCACCGCCCCACCCCACCCCGCCCGCCCCGCGGGCCACCGACGCCACCCCAAACTAGGAACCCCGCTTCCCACCGGGAAGTCCGGGTTCACCCCCGCCGAGGATCAACCATGACTTCTGGACGTTTCACGCCCGCGGTGCTCACCGCCCTGTTGTCCCTCGCCGCCTCCGCGTGTGGGGAAGGGGCCTCCCCCTGCACGGATTGCCCCGCCATCGAAGGGCGCTACCGGATGAACTTCGGGGATGGGGGCGTGCCGGCCGAGTGCAGCGCGCTCGCCGTGGACCTGCCCCGGGGCCGTCCGCTGGACATCGCGCGCACGGGGGACGCCCTCACGGGCTCGCTGGAGGGGGTGTCCCTGCGGGGCACCGTCTCCAGTCAGGGGACCTTCAACCTGTCGGGGAACGCCAGCGGCACCCCGGACGGGGGCCTCACGCAGAACCTGAGCCTGGCTGGCAGCTTCACGCCCCCGGTGACGGATGGCGGAACGGCACGGCTGGCGGGGACCTACACCGGCACCTTCACGCGCGCCGGGCCGAACGGGTCCCAGCGCTGCAACGTCATCAGCCCGTTCTCGGCGACCCGGGAGTAGCACCTCGGGCCGCTCGAGCGCGGGGGCTGGTTACTTCTTCTTCGCCTCGGCGGCCTTCGCCTCGGCCTTCTGCTTCTTGGCCCGCTTCTTCCAGGCCTGCTTGATCTTCATCTGCACGCGACGGTGCTTGCTCTTGCTGCGGGCCATCGTTGACTCCTGCGCTCCGGGACGGAGACGTGAAAAGAAGGGCCTACGTATCAGAACCGGATGGGCTCCCGGAAGAGGAACCCTCTGGAGGGGGTTCCGGAGCCTCCCCCGGAGCCTCCTCCGAGGGCTCATCCGGGGCCGGCCGGGTGGGGAACGGAATCCCCTCCGCCCCCCGGACCTGGGTGGGTCTGGCGGAGGACACCGTCACCTCCCCCTCCCGGTCCTCGTCGCTCGGCCGCTCGCGGGACACGGGGGCGCTGCTCTGCTGGGGGCGCTTCTTCACCGAGGCGAAAATCGGCTTGAAGGCGTCCAGGGCGCGCCGGACCTCGTCCAGGGGCAGCGCCGGGCTGTGGTTGCCATTCACGCCCGTCATGGACGTGGCCATGCACATGGCGTTGAGGATGGCCTCCTCGGTGGCCTCCATCACCGCCTCGTAGAGGGGGTCCAGCCGCTGATCCAGGAGGATCTTCAGCTTGTAGACCATCTTCTGCGTGCGCCTGGGGATGATGTTCGCGGTGGAGAAGCCGACGACGATTTCGCCCGAGCCGTGCGCCGCGTAGCTGCCCACCCGGCCGATGCCCAGCGCCACGCGCTTGCACAGGCGGTTGATTTGATGGCTCAACAGCGGCGCGTCCGTGGCCACCACGGCGATGATGGAGCCGTACGTGTGGCCGCGCTTGGGCGTGTCCTTGAACTTCTCGGCCAGCACCTCGCCCACCGGCAGGCCGCCCACCCTCAGGTTGTGCATCTTCCCGAAGTTGGACATCACCAGCACGCCCAGGGTGTAGCCGCCGAGCACCTCCGGAAGTTTCCGGGAGGACGTGCCGATGCCGCCCTTGAAGTCGCACGTCACCATGCCGGTGCCGCCGCCCACGTTGCCCTCGGCCACGGGGCCCGTCTTCGCGCTGAGGATGGCCTCGTAGACGTGCTCCTCGCGCACGTGCCGGCCGGCGATGTCGTTGAGCCACGAGTCGTCGCACTCGCCCACCACGGGGATGATGACGTCGTGCTCGTCGCCGATGCCGGGGTAGCGCTCCACCTGGTGGCGGGCCACGCCGTCGGACACCGCGCCCACCGCCATGGTGTTGGTGAGGAGGATGGGTGTCTCGATGAGGCCCCACTCCATGAGTTGCGTCATGCCGGAGACCTCGCCCGCGCCGTTGAGCACGAAGCCGCCTCCGTTCATGCGCTCCATGAAGATGTTGCCGTTGTTGGGCATGATGGCCGTCACGCCCGTGCGCACCGGGCCATGACCGGGCCGCAGCGGGCCCTCGCCCTTGATGATGGTGCTGTGCCCGACGAGCACCCCTTCCACGTCGGTGATGGCGTTGAACTTCCCGGGCTTGAAGCGTCCCAGCGGAAGTCCCAGCTCACGGGCACGGACGCGGGGCCCGGTCTCCTCGGGGATGTGCACCATAGGCGGAGGACACTATCCGACCATCCCCCACCGTCAATCACTCCGCGCATGCCCCGGCAGGGAGCTTCCATGTACGCGTGTCCGCGAATGGCCGGCCCGCGGCGGAAAAGGCGACGCCCCGTCCCGCCGCCAGGAAGGCAGGCGCGGGGCGGGGCGTTCGGGTCAGCCGAAGCGGCCGGACGTCAGGCCTTGGCTTCCATGCGCGTGGGCGGCTCGCCGCCGCCACCGGAGCCGCCGGTGCTGCTCCCCGACGACGAGGACGACGCGGCGGCCGGTGCGCCCTGCTCGTCCAGCGGCGGGCCCTTGCGCAGCACCGAGGGCGTCTCGGTGGCCGCGCGGCGCGCCTCGCGCTCCTTGTAGCGGCGGATGGCGGGGGCCATGATTTCGCCGATGAGGCCCCGGTAGTCCATGCCGGCACCCTGGGCGATGAGCACCAGGTCGCTCCAGCCCGGCGTCAGGCCGGGCAGCGGGTTGCACTCGATGAAGTAGATGCGGCCCTTGTCGTCCATGCGGAAGTCGATGCGCGCCACGTCGCGGCACCCCAGCGCCATGAACGAGCTGCGCGCCGCCGTCCGCAGCTTCTCCAGCAGCGCGGGCTCGATCTTCGCCGGCGCGTCGTAGCGGATGCGGTCCGTCCAATCGAGCTTGTGCTGGAAGCTGTAGACGGGGTTCTTCTCCTCCTTGTCGAGGAAGACGATCTCCATCGGCGGCAGCACGCGCGGGCGGCGCTCGCCCAAGAGGCCCACGGTGAACTCACGCCCGCCGATGTACTCCTCGATGAGCGCGGGCTGCTGGTACTTGCTGGCAATCTCGCGCACCACCTCGCGCAGCTCCGCCTCGCTGTAGCAGACGCTCTTGGTGACGACGCCCTTGGAGCTGCCCTCCGCCACCGGCTTCACGATGAGCGGGAAGGAGGTGAACTCCTTGTTGAGGCGCTCCTTGCCCGTGGCCATCAGCTGGAAGTTGGGCGTGAGGATGCCGGCCTGCCGGACGATCTTCTTCGCCAGGGCCTTGTCCAACGCAATGGACAGCGTCGCCGGGTCGGAGCCGGTGTACGGGATGTCGAGCAGCTCCAGCAGGGCCGGGACCTGGCTCTCGCGGTTACGGCCCTTGAAGCCCTCGGCGATGTTGAAGACGACGTCCAGCGGCGTGCTGGACAGCACGGTGGGCAGCTCCGCGGTGGCCTCCAGGTCGATGACCTCGTGGCCCCAGGACGCAATCGCCTCGCGGATGGCCTGCAGCGTGTTGGGCGAGTCGTACTCGGCCTCGCTGTCCTCCACCGACTCGGAGGTGGCCATGGGCTTCACGCGCTTGACGTTGTAGGTGAAGCCCACGCGCAGCGGGCCTGTCTTGCGCGCCGGCTTGCCCTGGCGCTTGCCGTCCTTGATTTTGTGGCGCTTCGCCGCGCTCTGGATGATGGAGTTGATGACTCCGTCGAAGTGCAGCCCGTCCAGCTCCGCGGAGGAGTAGATGCCCGCGCCCGGCTCCAGGCTGGGCAGCGCGTTGATCTCCAGGAAGTACGGCACGCCCGCGTCGCTGAGGCGGAAGTCGATGCGGCCGAGGTCTCTCGTGTCGAGCGCCTGGAAGATCTTCTGCGCCATCTTCCGCACGTCCTCGGCGGTGCGCGTCGGAATCTGCGCGGGCGCGCGCACGCTGACGGCGTTCTCCTTCTTCGTCTTCAGCTCGTAGTCGTAGATGGCGTACTTGCGCCCCGCCGTGACGGCCGGGTCCACCACGTACTCCACCGGCGTGAGCACGCCGTCGTAGTCGTTGTCCACCGCGGCCAGGAACGGCACCGTGAGGTCCCTGCCGGTGATGTACTCCTCCACCAGCACGCCGGCGGGGTACTTCTCCAGCGCGGCGGCCACCTTGATGCGCACCTCGTCCAGCGTCTCCGCGATGGAGTCCTGGGTGATGCCCTTGGAGGAGCCCTCGAAGTTGGGCTTCACGATGACGGGGAAGCGCAGGTTCTCCGCGGTCAGCTCGCTGAGCTTCTCCACGTACTGCCAGCCCGGAGTGCGGATGCCCTGCTTGGTGAGGACCAGCTTGGTGAGCTGCTTGTCCAGCGTCAGCGCCAGCGCGTACGCGTCCGAGCCCGTGTACGGGAAGCCGAGCTCGTCGAAGAGGGCCGGGTAGAAGGCCTCACGGAAGCGGCCGCGCCGGCCTTCGGCGGTGTTGAAGATGAGGTCCGGGCTGTACGCCTCCAGCCGCGCCACGGTGCGCGAGGCGGGACCGCTGACCTCGAAGCGCTCCAGCCGGTGACCGAGCCGTTCAATCGCGGCGGCCAGTGCGTTGACCGTCTCCTGGGTGTCGAACTCCGCTTCTTCTTCCGAATCGGACAGCCTGAGGTTGTGGGTCAGCGCGATGCGCACGGTTGCCCCTTTCTCTTCTTGAGCGAGCGACCGCGGCGCACCTTCGCCGCGGACATGATTCTTCCCGGTGCTCGCTGATGCGCCACCGGCGTGCGGGCTGCAACGGTTGCGCCCGCGACAACCTTCCCGTCCACCACCTGCGTCTGGGCCCAGGTGTCACCGAGCCGCCAGCCGAGCGGATCCCTCACCACGCGCCACGCCTCCACCCCGCCGATGACGACCAGCCCCGCGAGCCCCGCCACCCAGCCCAGCGGCGCGGGCATCATCCCCAGCAGGACGACGAGCGCGAGCGGCGCGTTGCGCAGGGTGCTGTCGCGGTGGCGTGCCGCCGAGCGCGTGGGCAGGTGCATCACCTTCACACCGAAGATGCGCTTGCCCACGCTCTGGCCCTGAATCATGCCGTCGGCCAGCAGCAGGAAGAGCAGCGCCACCACCGCACCCGCCGCGCCGCATACGACGTAGAGGCCCCAGGCCACCGCCACGTCCACCACGCGGGCGCCCAGGCGCAGGAAGAGCGAGGCCTTGGGGTACGGCGAGCCGGTCTCCTCCGCGTCGGCCGCGACGATGCGCAGCACCCGGCTGCCACCGCGGCTGTCCGTCATGAACACACGTTCGCGGTCCGTGCTCACTCCTCGGGCTCCAAGGTGAGTCCTTCCTCGTGCGGCTCGGGCTCGTCCAGCCCCGCCAGCCGGGCCAGGCGCTCGTGCGCGCTCAGCGGGTGAACCATCGGAGCGGCCCACTCGGCCTGCTCGTGCGCCCTGCCCGCGGCGAGCGCCGCGGTGGGGCTGCCCGTGTCGGACATGCGCAACAGCCGCTCGCGCGCGGCGTCCTCGTCATGCGCGGCGGGGGCACCCTCGCGGGTGAAGAAGACGAAGGCCATGGCCGGCCGCTTGGAGGCCTCGCGCATGGCGAACTGCACGCCGTCCAGGTTCCAGCCCTTGCCGGTCCACTCGTTGAGGGTCCACTCCAGCGTGCCCTCGTCCACCGTGGACAGCTCCACCACTTTGTACTGCAACGGTCCGGGTGCACGAATCACCGCAGAGCGTCCGCTCCCGGGGCGCCTACCGGCCCTCCGCCGACGTTGGGGCGGGGGCTTCTCGGACTTGCGTGCGGGCCGCTTCTTCTTGGTGGGCATCTTGCGCGGTTCATTTGGACGCAATGCGCCGCGCGGATCAAGTCCTCGGCGCGCGGCGTGCGTCCGGTTGTCGCCTACAGGAGCTTCGCGGCTTCCAGGGCGTGGTAGGTGATGATGAGGTCCGAGCCCGCGCGCTTGATGGACGTGAGCGTCTCCATCATCACCCGCTCGTAATCAATCCAGCCGTTCTGCCCGGCGGCCTTGAGCATGGAGTACTCGCCGGACACGTTGTAGCTGACCACGGGCAGCTCGAAGCGCTCGCGCACGGCGCGGATGATGTCCAGGTAGGCCAGCGCGGGCTTCACCATGATCATGTCCGCGCCCTCCTCCACGTCCAGGGCGACCTCCTTCAGGGCCTCGCGCACGTTGCCGGGGTCCATCTGGTAGCCGCGGCGGTCGCCGGACTTGGGCGCGCTCTGGGCTGCCTCGCGGAAGGGGCCGTAGAAGCCGGAGGCGTACTTGGCCGCGTAGGAGAGGATGGGCACCTCGGTGAGGCGAACCTCGTCGAGCGAGCGGCGGATGGCGGCCACGCGGCCGTCCATCATGTCCGACGGAGCGATGATGTCCGCGCCGGCCTGGGCGCAGGAGACGGCCATCTGCGCGAGCAGCGGCAGCGTGGCGTCGTTGACGACGTGGCCCTCCTCCAGCACGCCGCAGTGGCCATGGTCCGTGTACTCGCAGAGGCACACGTCGGCGATGACCTGCAGGTCCGGCTCGGCGGCTTTGATTTCGCGGATGGCGCGCTGGACGATGCCGTCCTTCGCGTAGGCCTGGGAGCCGTGCGCGTCCTTGTGGTTCGGGATTCCGAACAGGAGGACGGAGGGGATGCCCAGGGCCTTCGCCTGCCGGGCCTCGGCGACGGCGTGCTCGACGGACAGGTTGAAGATGCCCGGCATGGAGGCGATGGGACGGCGCACGTCCCGGCCTTCCACGACGAAGAGCGGATAGATGAAGTCGCCCGGCGACAGGCGCGTCTCGCGCACCATGTCTCGCAGGACGGGGTTACGACGGAGGCGGCGGGGGCGATGGACGGGATAGGCCATGACGGTCGCCGGTATAAACCGGCGGCGCCCGGCATTCATCGTTTCCGCACCCCTGCCCGGCCGCTCAGCCTGCGGCGAGCCGCCAGCTGCGCTGATGCCGTGCGGCCTCACGGGCAGCGCGCTGCGCACGGCGCTCGGCGAGGTCGGCCTCGTGCAGGGCCCGGGCGTAGCGCACGCGCGCCGCCTCGGTGCCAGCCTTCAGTCCCTGCTCGGCCGCCTCCAGCTCACGACGGGCCTCCTGAAGCTGCGGGTCGACATACGCCATGGGTTCCATCTCCTGGGGTGTGAAGGTGCCCGGCGACGTGTGCACACCTCGGACCATGGAGCCCCAAGCGTTCCAAGCTCGCGGAAGGACGGGGTGTCGCGGCGCGGCAGACACGAATTGGGTGCGAAACATGTTTCCCAGGTGCGCGTAGAGGTCGTCGCGGAGGAAGGCACGGGTGCTCCCCCGTCCGCCCGCCCTCCGCTGAAGGTGGCGAGGCAATCGTCGCCCGCCCCGGTCGTCTACAGTCATGACCGTGACAGCCAGAGCGCCAGCCATCGAGGTAAGGGGACTGCGGAAGACGTACCACCGGGCCTTCCGCAAGACGGGGAACGATGCCCTCAAGGGCATGGACCTGAGCGTGCCGGAGGGGAGCGCCTTCGGGCTCATCGGCCCCAACGGCGCGGGCAAGACGACGTTCATCAAGAGCATCCTCGGCATCGTCCAGCCCACGGCGGGCACGGTGCGGGTGCTGGGGGGCTCGCCCGAGGACCCGCGCATCCGCGCGCGCATCGGCTACCTGCCGGAGCGGCTGCACCTGCCGGGCTCGTGGACGGCGACGGCCTTCCTGTCCACCGTCACACGTTTGAAGGGCCTGAAGTCTGATGCGCAGGGGAATTCGCGCCTGCTGGAGCGCGTGGGCCTGGCGGAAGCGGCGGGCCGGAAGATTGGCGGCTACTCCAAGGGCATGCGGCAGCGGCTGGGGCTGGCGGCGGCGCTGGTGGGCACCCCTTCCCTGCTGATTCTCGACGAGCCCACGGACGGCATCGACCCCATGGGCCGCCTGGAGGTGCGCCGCATCCTCCTGGAGGAGGTGCAGAAGGGCACCACCCTCTTCCTCAACTCGCACCTGCTGGCGGAGACCGAGCGCGTGTGTGACCGCGTGGCCATCCTCGCGGACGGGCGCGTGCTGCGCGAGGGTCGGCTGGAGGACCTGGCGCGCGGCGGGGCCCGGTGGATGGTGCGCTTCGCGCCCGGTGTGGACGCGGGGGCCCTGGGCGCGGCGGGTTTCACGCGGGGCAGCGCGGACGGCGTGTACCACGTGGAGGCGGAGGACCCGGCGGCGCTCAACGCGGCGGTGGACCGGGCTCGCGCGGCCGGGGCACTGCTCGTGGAGTTGCGGCGGGATGGGGCTGACTTGGAGTCCGTGCTGCTGGGGACGGTGGCTCCGGCGAACACGGTGGGGGTGGCGGCTTGAATCCGGTGCTGGGAATCGCGGGGTACGTGCTGCGCGAGGCGATGTCGCGCAAGTTCATCCTCGCCTTCGTGGTGGGAATCACGTTGGTGCTGTCGGTGGTGGCGCTGAGCCTGCGGCTGGACGTGGTGGACGGCGCGCTGGCGGCCTCGCGGCTGTTCGGCGAGGACATTCGCGCGAGCATCCGCTCCGTCGACGTGGCGCTGCGTCCCGTGTACACGGCGGCGGCGTTCATCGTGTTCTACGGGGGCATCCTGTTCGGCATCGTCGCGTGCTCGGACTTCGCACCGTCGCTGATGTCGCCGGGGCGCATCGAGCACCTGCTCGCGCTGCCGATTCAGCGCTGGCACCTGCTGGCCGGGACGTTCCTGGGCGTCATGGCGCTGGCGCTGGGCGGGACGCTGTATGGCACCACGGGGCTGGTGCTCATCTTCGGCGTGAAGGCGGGGTACTGGACGGCGGGGCCGCTCATCGCCGGGCTGATGGCGTGCGTGGGCTTCGCCGCCGTGTACGCGGTGATGCTGACCACGGCGACGCTGGTGCGCAGCGCGGCGCTGAGCGCGGCGGCGGGCATCCTGGTCCTCGTGGGCGGCGTCATCGCGGGGTACCGGACGCAGATTTCCTCCGCGTTCGAGGATGGCATCAGTCGGAGCGTCTTCGAGGCCGTGACGCTGGCGCTGCCGCGCCTGTCGTCGCTGGCACAGGCCGCGGGAGACATCGCGGCTTCGACTCCGCTGCAGGTCCACTCGTTGGGGACGCTGCTCACGGGAGTGATGGTGTTCGGGTTTGGTGCGCTGGCCGTGGGGTTCTGGCGCTTCGAAGGAAAGGATTACTGACGTGGACAACCGTCGACGGCGTCGGGTGTGGCTCGGGGTGGCGGCACTGTTGTTCGTTGTGGCCGCGGTGTTGATGTTCGCGGGTCAGGGAGACTCGCTCCCGAAGGACGATGGTCCCCAGGTGGAGTTCCCCCGGCGGATGCGGGGTGAGGAGCGCGAGCGCGCCGAGAAGCGCCGCACGTGGGTGATGCCCATGGTGGCGGACGCGGGCACTGCGGCGCAGGAGCGTCCGCGTCCGAGAGACCCGCTGCTCGCGGCACTGCCCCGGGGCCCGGGCCGCACGGCGGTGGTCATCGAGGCCAACGCGCTGAGGCACTCGCCGATTGGCGAGCTGCTGTTGGACTGCATGATGCGCGACGGAGGGAAGCAGCTGGACGAGATCCGCAAGAGGAGCGGCGTGGACCCGCTTCAGGATCTGGACCGGCTGGTCATCACCGACGAAGGGATGATGCTGTCGGGCAACTTCGGCAACGCGAAGTTCCAGGAGATGATGGGCAACGCGGTGTCGGCGGACTACGGCGAGGGCGCGCGCGTCTACGAGCCGGGCGAGTCGACGGTGACGAGGCCGGACGGAACCACGGAGACGCGGAGGCGGGACACCGCGGTGGGCGTCTGGAACAACCAGCTCTTCATGGTGGGCAAGACGCCGGACGAGGTGAAGGCGGCCATCGACCGCGTGGAGGGGCGCGGACCGGACGAGCCGTCCGTGATTCCGGAGAACAGCACCTACGGCGAGATGTACGGCGTGCTGTCGGTGGAGCAGATCGCGAAGCTGCTGCCGCCGGAGCAGGCGGAGCTGGCGCAGCGGCTGCGCGACGTGGCGCAGAATGTGGAGCTGCACGTGGACGCGTCGTCGGACGTGGCGCTGGTGGCGGAGGTGCGCGGCCCGGACGCGGCCAAGGTGACGGACCTGGGCAAGTCCCTGGGCGCCGCGCTGTCCCTGGCCCGCATGAAGGCGCAGGCCGAGGGCGAGAAGGAGATTGCGCAGCTGCTCGACTTCGCCCGCGTGCAGCCGGACGGCGACACGTTCAAGCTGGAGATGGCCGTGCCGCTGGAGGCCATCAAGGAGCGGCTGGCCTTCTGCAAGCAGGAGCGGCAGTCAGCGGAGGCGACCGCGAAGTAGGCGCGGCGGGCGGCGGAGGCGGCCGCGCACCCGGCGCGGCCACCGCCAGACCCTCGGTGCCCGGGCTGGCTATTCGGCCTGCTGGCGCAGCACATCCAGCGCCGTGTCGTAGGCCTCCAGGCGCCGGTCGACGCCGTTGTAGCCGCCGTTGACGCCCAGGGTGACGGCGCCGATGCGGCCCTGGTCCGCCTGCTGGTTGAGGCCCCGGTCGTTGAAGTACCAGGCGCCGGTGCGCGCGGCGAGGTCCGCGTCGGTGGCGACCTGATCGGGGTTGGCAGTGAGGTCCGTCCCCAGCGCGTTGCCCGCCTCGGTGTAGTTGCTCTCGTGGGTGAGCTGCAGCATCCCGCGGCCGTAGTAGTCCCCGTGCTCCGGGTTGGGAGAAATCTCGGACATGTACTGCAGGTCCGCCGTCTCCGCGGCGATCTGGGACAGGAAGGCCGCCTGGCGCTCGGGTGTGGAGATGTTGAACTCCTCCATCGCCTCGTTGAGCGGGTCCAGGTACTGCGCCCGCTGCTCGTCCGTGGCATTGGGCATGATGTCGGCGAGCTGCTGGTCCGTCACGGCGGTGTACGTGTCCGGCAGGTCGACGGCGGGCGCGGTGATGCCCTGCGCCTCGGCGGCGCGCCGCTCCGCGATCTCCGCGGCCATGGCATCGCGGGTCGCCGCGTCGTAGTTGCCGGTGACCGTCATCCCCTGCTCGTACTGGAAGGACTTGATGGCCCCCTCGGTGATGGAGCCGTAGAAGCCGGTGACGTGCGCGGGAGCCACCATGCCCAGCTCCTGGAGCGCGGTCTGCACCTGCTGGTTCTGGGCCGTCACCTCGGCCGACGGGTCCGTCCCCGCGGGGTTGCGCGTCAGCTCGACGTCGGGCAGTTCCTGCTTCGCGGCCTCGATGTCCGCCTCCGTCACCGTCGGCGTCTGGGCCTGCTGGGCGGCGTCGGCTGCCTGCGTGTCCGTGGCGTCCTGCGTGGCCTGTGCATCCTGCGTGGCCTGTGCGTCCTGCGCGGCCTGAGCCACGTCCGCGGCCTCGGCCGCCTGCGCGGCTTCCACATCGTCCGCGGCCTCGGCGTCCTGCGCGGCCTCGGCCTCCTGCGTGGCCTGGGCTTCCTTCGCGGCATCCACTGTCTTGGCCGCGTCGACCGTCTGCGCCTGGGCCACCGTGCTGCTCACGGGAGACGGATTGAGGTCCACCGGAGCCTTCGCGGCGACAGCGGGCGTGAAGCTATCCACCGCGAACTGATTCCGGACCGCCGCGTTCTTCGCGGCCTGGGCCTGGGCGGCCTGTTCGGAAGCCTTCCTCGAAGCCTCTGCCTGCCGGGCCGCATCGGCGCGCGCGGCATCCGCCCTCGCGGATTCCGCCCTGCTGGCGCTGTCGGCTCCGCCACTTCCTCCACTGCTTCCAACGCTCGACATGGGCAGTCCCTCACGCAACGCAATTGCGGTTTCCTGGGATTATCGCGAGGTGTGGGATGAAGTTGTGTAGGCGCCCGTCTTCGGGTCGAGGGTGTGCTGGACTGCGAGCTGCTTCCCGCGCGGCGCGGGGTAGACCTCGAAGGCCTCGATGCGCGTCAGGTCCTCGCTGGCGGTCCACGCCACGGGGCGCGTGGACAGGCCGCCGGTGCCCTGCAGGCGCGTGGGGCTGGAGAAGCGTCCCTGCGCGTCCATCGTGAAGTGCTGGAAGGACACCAGCGGGCACTCCCCGCACGTGCCAGTGCCCATGGGGTTCGAGAGGCCCTGGTACACCTGGAGGAGCTGGACTCCCGAGGCGCGCGGGGCCGCGCGGAGGGCGTCGTTGCCGATGTTGCGCGTGTCCAGGATGGACTGTCCCCGACGGGACACCAGCCAGCGGTCCACCCCACCCCGGCGGTTCACCTCCGCTGGCACGGAGACGAGCTCGAGGTCTCCCGCCTCGGCCACGGGCTTCACGTCGGACAGGTCCACGCGAACCACGGCGGGGCTCGGGGCCTTGGGAGAATACTGGTAGGCCTGTGCCGGATTCACCCAGACCTCGAGCCAGTCCGCGCCCGGCCCGGGCTGATACGAAGCACCCGGCTGCGCCTTCAGCGCCTGCGCCAACAATTCGGGCCACCGGCCGTAGCGCAGCGGCTTCGACAGGCTCACGGCCTGGAGGCCGGTGGACAAGGCCAGCGGTGGCCGGGGGCTGCCGCCAGCGCCGCCGTCCACCACACTCACGCGGAAGCCCAGGTGTGCCAGGGGCGCCTCGGCCGTGCGGGGGAAGGCCGTCGCGGGGATGAGCGCCTCGAAGCGGAGGCCCCCCGGCATGGGCACGAAGCGCGCGGAGCCCACGAGGTCCGCCTGCCCGAAGCGCACCACGCCGCCGGACCGCACGACGTACCTTGCAACCAGCGCGTCCTGGAGTTGCTGGCGCCGCTCGGACTGTTGCTTCCACCAGGCCTGGCAGGCCGCGGTCCTCTTCGGGGGCTTTGGTGGGCAGTCGCCTTCCGTTGGGACGAGGTGCTCCTGGAACTGGTCGACGAAGGCCAGCGGCGGCAGCTCCGGCGGAGGCAACGAGAACGACACCTCGACCTGCTCTCCGGCGAGTCGGGCCGGGTCGTCGCGAAGCTCGCCCGCGATGGCGAGCCCCCCGGAATCCACGGCGAGCCAGACCGTGGCGGACCGTGCGTCGGGGGGCGCTTCGCCCAGGGTCAGCGAAGGCGGTTGCGTCCACTCACCCAGGTTTCCGTCCACCTGGAAGCCCGCGGGCAGTCCCTCCTGGACGCGGAGGTTCGTGTCGCCCACGGGGACGGTGGCGAGCAGCAGGAGCAGCGCGGGTCGCATCATGGTGTCGGGCCTCTGGGGCGAGATGATGCCGCAGTTCCTGGACTTTCCCCGAATGCAACCGGATTGACCTTCGATCGAGCAGGAAGGTGCCTGGCGAAGCGTCCTGGCCACCTGAGTCGCGACGGAGGCTTCCGGGCCGCCTGGCTCGGGCTGCTCGCAGTAGAAGACATCCACCTTCCATTCAGGCCCCTGCGTCCTCCTGGCAAGACGGTCGGCACGTTGCTCCTGTTTCTGATTGTCCAGCTCGAACTCGGCCCGCTCGCGAACCTCTGGATTCTCGGTGGCCGCTGAGATGGCCGACAGCAGACGCACGCGGTAGGCGCGATTCGAATCCGGCATGGACTCGACGAGCGATAGGAAATGACTCCGCTGCCGACCGAGGTCATGAAGGTCAACACCAGCAGCGTGGCGCTTCCGGCGGCGGATACACCTCAGACGATCATCGCCCGCACTTCTTCCGTGAAGGCGTGCTCGTCCTCCGCGTGCACCACGAGGGGCGGAAGCACCGTCAGGTCCGCCCTCCCCCCCTTCACCGCATGGAGGAGCACCAGCTTCGCGGGCCTGTCTCCGCGCGGATGCACCCAGCGCACGGTGCGCGGCTCCAGCCGGTGCGCTCGCAGCACGTCCACCAGATCGCTGAAGCGCGAGGCCGGATACACCATGCACAGCGCGCCCCTCGACATCAGCAGGTGCTCCGCCGCGCGCGCCACGTCTGTCAATTCACACGCCAGCTCGTGCCGGGCAATGGCCTTCTCAATCGACAGGCTCGTGCGCCCCGACGCGCGGGCGCGGTACGGCGGATTGCAGAGCACGTGCGCGAAGCCGCACGGGGGGAACTGGGCCTCCACGAGGCGCAAATCCCCCTGAACCAACGACACCTCGCGCTCGCAGCGGTTGAGGTACACGTTGCGCTCGGCGAGGGAGAACAGCCGCGGCTGCAACTCCAGCGCGATGATGTCCTTGCGGCCCAGCCTCCGCGCGAGCACCAGCGGGATGATTCCGCAGCCCGTCCCCAGGTCCATCAGCCGGCCCCGCAGCGCTCCGGCCTCGTACACCGCGAAGTGCGCCAGCAGCAGCGGGTCCAACGTGAAGCGGTAGCCCAGGCGGCGCTGGAGCACCTGCACCTCACCGCCGCAAATCGAATCGAGGGTCTCCCCGGGCCCCGGTTGGAGCTCGAGCCGCACGCGCCGGGGCCAGTCCGGCAGGGTTCGTGTCAGGACCCTCACGCTGGAAAGCTAGGCTTCGCGATCCAGGAACAGAAGGCCCGCGGGTGGAAGCGGTTCCACCCGGAGTGTCCTCGGCGGCAGTGTTGCCTGTGCTTCCATCACGGCTCGCACCTCCCATACTGGCGGAGGGTTGAGGGCGAAGCCCGCCTGGAAGGTGCCCTCCTCCACGCCGCGCACCAGTGACTCCAGCCCCTGCACCGGAAACACCTGGGGATGCCCCGACGCCTCCGGGTCCTTGATGCCCAGCACCGTCCGCAGCACCAGCGCGTTGAGCAGCGCCAGGTCCAGGCTGCGCAACGTCGGATTCCGGGGCGCTCCCTTCAGGTGCGCCAGGTCCAGGCCCTGACGGAACCGGAGGATGCGCCCCCGCCCTCCGGGCAGCACCAGCAGCACCGCGTGGTGTCCACTGATGAGCGTTGCCAGCCGCTCGCGAGCGGCGGACAGTCCTCGCGGCGTGTCGAGCGGCTCATCCAGCTCGTAGACGCGCGCATACGCCGTCACCAGCGTGAGGAAGGTCTCCTCCTTGAAAGTGTCCACGCCCTTCAGGGCACGGTGGATGGGCTGGAGCTCCAGGCCGGGGTCCGACAGGGGCACCACCGCCGCCAGCGCGGGGCCACCCTCGTTCAGCGCCGCCAGCGGTCGCATGGGAGCCTCGTCCAGCACCGCCTGCAGGCGCTTGGACACCGGCGAGGGCTCGATGCGCCGCAGCGACATCGGGTGGCCGTCGAACTGGCCCTGCCACACCGTAATCGCGCGCTCCGAGGCCTCCGCCAGCAGCCCCCGCAGGACGCCATGGTCGTCCGCGGTGAGGGTGACGGCGGGCTCGGCCTCCCAGGCGCGAGGCCGGTACGGGTCGTGCTCCAGCGGGAGGCCCGCGTCCGCGTTCAGCGCGCACAGCAGGAAGCGCACCGGTGGGCCCCCCAGCTTGCCCGCGGGGCTGTGGATTTCCACCAGGTACAGCGCCGGCCGCGCATCGCGAAGCAGGGCGCCCGACTCGCGCAGGCGGCGCAGCTCCGCCGTGGGGTTCGCCGCCCCCAGCAGGGAGCGCACATGGGAAGGCTGGGGCGCCGCGTTGCTTCGCGGCACGTAGTCGCTGGGCTCCAGCCGCTGCTCCAGCGAGGCCATGAGGGCCGTGAAGGGATGAACGCGCGCCATGTCGGGGGGAAGGTGGTGCCTCCTGCCCCGCCGTGCCATGGCGCCCGCCCGGCTGCCCTACGGCCCGTCTACCACCAGACGTTCTTGTACGGCCGCGCCTTCGAGGGGCGACCGACCATCTTCAGCGACGAGCGGTCCACGCTCTCCTCCCACAGGAGGCTCACCGTGGTGATGGCGCCCGCCGAGCCGAGGAAGGACAGCACGTAGGGGGTGGACTGGTCGAAGCCGCCCAGCACCAGGCCGGAGATGAGCAGCACCGCCGCGCCCACTCCCGCGCCGAACATGTCCGCGCGGAGGATCTGTGAGGACGTGGGGTTGTAGCGCATGGTGGCCAGCGCCAGCGCGCCCGCGCCGATGCCCGGGGCCAGGAGCAGCGTGTCGCGCCACGTCTTGCTGGACACATCCGTGCCGGAGAAGTGGATGGTGGCCAGGAGCAGCGCGGCGTACGCCAGGCCCCAGCCCGCGCCGGACGCAATCAGCAGGCCGTCGTTGAGCGGCAGCTGCCCACCGCCGAGCCCTGCCGTGAGCCACGCGCCCAGTTCCGCGCCGAGGAAGGCGGACCAGGTCAGCACGCCCGCGTCCTGGGTGAACAGGTCCATGAAGCCGGCCATGAACATGCCGCCCACCACCGAGTTGGCGATGCCGAAGTGGGCCATGGGCTTGTCCACCCAGTTGTTGAACTGCCACCACGCGGACGCGCCGAAGCCCAGGCCCGCACCGATGAGCGTGCCGGCCAGCATCGCCTCGCGCGAGCTCTGGTTGAAGTTGAAGTCGTTGGCGAAGGCCTGCGTGAAGAAGCCGCCCAGCGCGCCGAGCGTCGTGTGGTGCAACATGAAGGTGAGGCTGCCGGGGCCGGACAGGAACGGGCCCTGGCGGGGCCGGCCGTCCAGCATCACCCCGGTATCCTCGGGCGGCGGCAAGGTGGACGCGGTGGCCGACGACGGCACCGCGGAGGGCTTCGACGGGTCCGTCTGCTCGTCCGGCGTCAGCGGCGCCTGCGGCTGCGTGACGAGCGAGCCCGGCTCCGGAGGCACCCGGGGCGCATCCGTGGCAGAGGGCTGCTGCGCCGGGTCCGGCTGCGCGGTGGTGGGCGGCGCGTACGTGGGCTGCTGCGGCGCCGGATACGTGTTCTGCGATGGCGGATACGCCGGGTCCGCGGGCTGCTGCTGCGGCGGCGCGGTGTTCTGCGGGGGCGGGTACGCCTGCTGCGGGGGCGGATAGGCCGGCGCGGGCTGCGTCTGCGTCGAGTCCTGCGGAGGCGACGCGGGCGCGGGGGCCGGCGGGGTGGCGGGCTCCTGGGGGTAGGCCGGCTGCTGCGGCTGCGCGTACCCCGGCTGCGCGGAGGACGGGGGCGGCGTGGACGGGTAGGAAGAGGACGCCTGCGCACCGGCGGTCACCGGCGCGGCGAGCGCCAGGGTGAGGGCGGCGACGGACAGGCAGCTCCAGAATCTCGGATGTGGCACGCAACGACTCCTTGGGTCAGCCGGCCGCGCAGAAGACCACAACCGGCCCTGAAGCGCCGGTTTTTGGGCACTTCCGTCCACTTCCGGTCCACAGGCCCCCGTTCCCACCCGGGTCCTGCATCAGGCGTCACGTGTCTGTGCACACGCGGAGACACTTCCGCGCATCCGGCGGCCTTCTGGTGGCCGGCGACTCGCGGCGCACCGGGCATGCGCCATACCTCCACCGACGCACTTCCCCGAAATATGTAACTGGAACACATGTATTTTTTCCCTGCGACGCGGACGCCGTCCGCGCATCGGGAGACACATGCCCACCGGGTTTTCGTGGTCCGAGCTTGGCGTGGACTCCGCGCGCGTCGTGGTCGTGAAGGACGTGCCCTTCCCCACCGACTCGCGGGACTTCGTCCTCTACTGGTGCATGGTGAACCACCGGGCGGAGGAGAACCACGCGCTCGACGTGGCCATCGCCCTGGGCAACCACCTGGGCCTGCCCGTGGTCGTGTATCAGGCCCTCCGCCCGGACCATCCCTACGCCGCGGACCGGCTCCACGCCTGGGCGCTCGAAGGCATGGTCGACATGGCGACGGGCTGTGCCTCGCGCGGCCTGCCGTACTGGCTGGAGCTGCCGCGCCACAAGCGGGAGCACCGTCCCCGGATGGCGGAGCTGGGCGGCCGTGCCGCCGCCGTCGTGTCGGACCTGTTCCCCACGTTCATCATCCCCGGCCACCTGCGCGGCGCGGCGAAGGCACTGGACGTGCCGCTGTTCGCGGTGGACGCGTCGTGCGTGGTGCCCATGCAGCGCATCGCCACGGTGCAGGCCGGCGCGTACACCCTGCGGCCCAAGCTGCAGAAGCTGTGGCCGGAGTACCTGGGCCGCACCCTGCCCGCCCGCGCCGTCAAGGCCGTGGCCGCGGGGCGCAAGCTGGAGCCGGGCTTCGACACCGCGGACGCGCGCGAGGCCCGCAAGGCGCTGGCCGCCTTCGACATCGACCACACGGTGGCCCCCATCTCCGAGCGCGGCGGGCGCAAGGCGGGGCTCGCGTCGCTCAACGCCTTCCTCCAGCGCATGGATGGCTACGACACCGAGCGCAACGACCCGGGCCGCGCGCACCAGTCCGGCCTGTCCCCCTTCTTCCACTGGGGCAATCTCTTCGCGGGCGAAGCGGCGCGCGCCGTCATCCGCTCGCGCGGCACGGACCACCCCGCCGTTCGCGCCTTCCTGGAAGAGCTGCTGGTGCGGCGCGAGCTCGGCTTCAACTTCTGCTTCCACACGCCCGGCCCCCGGCAGCTCTCCCTGGAGTCATTGCCCGCGTGGGCGCGCGAGACGCTGGCCTCGCACCAGAAAGACGCGCGCGAACACCTCTACACGCTGGAGCAGCTGGAGACGGCCAGCACCGGGGACGGCCTGTGGAACGCGGCCCAGCGGGAGCTGCTGGAGCGCGGCCGCATCCACAACTACCTGCGCATGCTCTGGGGGAAGAAGCTGCTGGAGTGGAGCGCCACCCCCGACGAGGGCCTCCAGCGCATCGCCCTGCTCAACGACAAGTACGCGGTGGACGGGAGGGACCCCGCCAGCGTGGCCAACTTCATGTGGGTGCTGGGGCTGCACGACAGGCCCTTCCAGGAGCGGAAGGTGCTGGGGAAGGTGCGGCCCATGAGCTCGCAGCGCACCGCGGAGAAGTACGATCTGGCGCCGTACCTGGCCCGCTGGGGACGCCCCGGGGACCCGCCGGTGAAGCTCAAGCGCTCCCGGCGCGTGACCGGCCGGTGAGCAAGCCTGTTGACATCCGCGCCATCAAAAGTGAGACGACGGTTCCCTTCCCGCCCGCGCGCCACTAAACGCAAGGACGGGTCACCGACATCAGGAGCCGGGCCATGGGCATGATGAAGTTCGATATCCCCCACTCCCTCCCGAAGGAGGAGGTGAAGCAGCGCGTCGAGCAGTTGCTGAAGTACTGGAGCAGCAAGTACGGAGTGAAGGCGGACTGGGCGGGCGACGGCGCGAAGATCGCCGGCAAGGTGATGGGCATCCAGATGGATGCGTCCTTCAAAATCACCGACAGCCTGGTCGAGGGTGAGGGCACCGACCCCGGCATGCTCCTGCGCGGCAAGGCCAAGTCCTACCTGCAGGACAAGTTCGCCTCCGTGCTGGATCCGAAGAAGACGCTGGACCAGGTGAAGACGAACCTGACCTAGCAGGCCCGGGCTCGGAACCCGGCGGCCCCGGCGCTGCTTTCAGCGCAGGGGCTGCTCCTCCAGCGCGGCGAGCGCATAGCGCGCCGCGCGGGAGATGGCGTCCGCCGAGTCCGGCATCTCCGGGTAGTGCCCGGCCAGGGGCCGCTGCGGGAAGCGCAGCTGGGCAATGGCGTTGCGATAGCTGCGCCGTGCCGACTCCGGCTCCTGGGAGCGCTCGTACACCTGCGCCAGCAGGTAGTGGCCGATGGCCAGCGTGGGCTCCAGGAACAGCGCCTTGCTCAACTCCGAGCGCGCCTCGTCCAGCTTCCCGGCCTGCAGCGCCGCCACCCCGCCGAACACGCGCGCCTCCACGCACAGCGGCTCGCGCTGAATCGCCTGCGCGACGGTGTCGCGCGCCTCGGGGATGCGGCCCGTCAGCGAGTAGAGGTTGCCCAGCGTGAGGATGGCATCCAGGTCGCTCGGCTCGTCCACCAGCAGGCGCTCGACGCCGGCGATGGCGGCGGGGAAGTCCCCCTGCGCCATCTTCCGCACGGCCATGGCCAGGCGCTCCGCGGGCGGCAGCAGCTTGGGCCATGCCGGCACCTCGCCGGTGGCGCTGCGCGTGGGCGTCACCGTGGGAATCTCCTGGGTGATGCGCGGGCGCGCGACCTCCGGAGCGGACACCGCCGGAAGCTCCTGGGTGATGCGCGGGCGCGCCAGGTCTCCGGAGCCTCCGGCGCGCGGCCCCACGGGCGGCGGCGTGGCAGGAGTCACGGGGGCCGGAAGGTGCACGTGCCCCTTCACCGCCCTGGGAGCGGCAGGCGCTGCCGGCCCCTGCGGGGATGGCGGCGTGCCCCGCGTCAGGGCTCCGGACGCGGACTCCACCTGGATGCGCTTGCGCAGGTCCGCCGCGAAGGACTCGGGCGTCTGCTTGCGCTCGGCCACTTCCGGCTCGCCGGGGTACGGGGTGATGCGCAGCGGCGGCGGGCGGATGGCCTTGTCGGCCAGCGGGCGCCGGTACACGAAGGCGCCGTCCACTTCGATCATCTCGAAGCGGTCATAGACCTTGAAGAGGCTCTCCGAGTAGCCCAGGAACAGCAGCCCACCCGGCCGCAGCGCGCTGAGGAAGCGGTCCATCAACCCGCGGATGGTGGGCAGGTCGAAGTAGATGATGACGTTGCGGCAGAGGATGAGGTCCAGCGAGGACAGCCCCACCTTGTCGAACACGGGGACCGCCAGGTTCTGCCCGTCGAAGCGGATGTAGTCGCGCAGGGTGGACAGCGCCTCGTAGCCCTCGTCCACGGGACGGAAGAAGCGCTTGAGCCGCTCCGGCCCGATGCTGATGCAGCGGCGCGAGGTGAAGCGCCCCTGCCGCGCGGCCTCCACCGCGGCCAGGTTCAGGTCGGTGGCCAGCAGGTCCACCTCCAGGGAGAGCGCGCCCAGCTCGGCCAGCACCATGGCCACGCTGTAGGGCTCCTCTCCCGTCGCGCAGCCGGCGGACCAGACGGACACCTTGCGCATCTCCCGCCGCGCACGCGTCACCAGCTCCGGCAGCACGCTCTTCTCCAGGGCGCGGAACTGCTTCGCGTCGCGGAAGAACTCCGTGTGCCCCACTGTCACCAGGGGGAGGAACGAGCGCAGCTCCTCCTCGCCGCCCGGGCCCGACAGCTGAGCGAGGTACTTCTCCGGCTCCTCCACGCCCACCACGGGCATGCGCGTGGACAGCGCCAGGCGGAGGCTGTGGAAGCCATCCGGCGTAATCTTGAGGCCCGCACGCTCCAGGAGGAGCGCGGCGAGCTGCTGGAGCACCTTGTTGCTCGCGGTCAGCACGCGTCCACCCACTGAAGCAGCATCGGTCCAATCCGGTCCAGCGGCAGCACCTCCTGCGCGGCGCCCATCAGCACGGCCTCGCGGGGCATGCCCCAGACGGTGGACGTTGCCTCATCCTGCGCGATGGTCCTCCCACCACGTTCCCGAATCTCCTTCAACCCTCGCGCGCCGTCGCGCCCCATGCCCGTCAGGATGACCCCGATGCAGCGCGAGCCGAAGGCCTCGCCCGCGGAAGTGAGCAGCATGTCACACGAAGGTCTGAAACCGCGGAGCGCGGGCCCGGAGTCCAGCTCCAGCCTGCCCTCCGGTCGGACCAACAGGTGACTGCCAGACGGAGCGATGTACACCGTGCCGGGCTCCATCACCACTCCGGTTTCCGCCTCCTGCACCCTCAGCGCCGTCTCCATGGCCAGCCAGTGCGCCAGGCCCTCGGTGAAGCCCTCGCTGATGTGCTGGCAATACGCAAGGGGCGCCGGAAAGCCCCGCGGAATCATCCGCAGCACCTGTGCCACCGCCTTGGGGCCGCCCAGCGACGCGGCGATGGCCACCAGCGGGAAGGGCGGCGCGGGCGCGTCCGTGCGCGGCAGGGGTCGGGTGCTCACCTGCCGCACCGCCTTCACCTGCGCCAGCATCACCAGCTTGCGCGAGACATGGCCCCAGAAGTCCGCCCCCGGCGAGGCCGGACGCTCCACCACGTCCAGCGCGCCCAGGGCCACGGCCTGGAAGGCGTCCTGGCCGGAGAGCGCGCCCGGGTGCAGCGCGAGGATGGGCACCGGCCGCTCCACCATGACGTGCTCAACCGCCTCCAGCGCCTCGCGGGCGCTGAGGTCCACCAGCAGCACGTCCGGGAAGTGGCGCTGCACGGCGACCAGCGCGCCGGCGAAGTCCACCTCCGCCGGGCCCACCGGGACGAGCGACTCGCCGTCGAAGAGGCCGCGCGCGGCGAGCGCACGCAGCCCCTTGCCCACCATGAGCACCCGGAACGCCATTCCTGCCGCAGGGGGACCGCCCAAGCGTGGCTCCTCAGGTCAGCCGGTCGATGGCTTGCGCGAGGATCTCCACGCCGAGTTCCCCCTTGACGAGGTAGGCGTCCGCCCCCGCGTCGAGGCCGCGTCGCTTGTCCTCCGGAGAGGCCAGCGACGACAGGATGATGACGGGGATGCGGGCCACCGCGGGCGTCGACTTGAGCCGCCGCGACAGCGTGAAGCCGTCCATCTTGGGCATCTGCACGTCGGTGAGGATGAGGTCGTACTGGTTGTTCTGCACCTTCGCGTACGCCTCCTCGCCGTCCTGGGCCTCCTCCAGCAGGTGCCCCAGCGCCTTGACCAGCGCTCCTTCCGTGGCGCGAGCAATCGGCGAGTCGTCCACCAGCAGCACCCGCAGGCGCCTGGCCGCCGGAGCCTGGGTGACGGGACGCGCCATGCGGCGCACCTCGGCCATGATGTCCGGCACGTGCAGCAGCACGGCGATGCGGCCGTCCTCCAGCGCCGCGGTGCCGGCGATGAAGGGCGCGCCCTTGAGGAACTCGCCGCCGCAGGGCTTCACGGCGACCTCGCGCTCGTCCACGAAGCCGTCGACGACGAGCGCCGCGTGGTCCTCGCCGTGACGCACCACCACCGCGGGCGGCTTGTCGAAGCGGTTGCCACCGTTGAGGCCGAGCAGCGGCCCCAGCGCCACCAGCGCGGTGGGCTTGCCCCGGTGCCGCACGGCGAGGGTGCCGAAGATTTCCAGCCGGTCCTCCGGCTTGACGCGCATCACCGCTTCCACGTCCGCGGCGGGCATGCCGTAGACGTCGTCGCCCAGGCGCACCAGCAGCACCTTCATGAGGGCGAGCGACTGGGGCAGCCGGAGCGTAATCGTGGTGCCACGGCCGATGCGGCTGTTGACGCCCACCGAGCCGCCCAGCGTCTCCACCTTCCGCTTCACCACGTCCATGCCCACGCCACGGCCGGACAGCTCGCTGACCTGGTCGCGGGTGGAGAAGCCGGGGCGGAAGATGAGCTCGATGGCCTCGCGCTCGGACAGCGCGTTGGCCTGTACCTGGGTGATGAGGCGCTTGTTGACGGCGGCCTGGCGCAGGCGCTCCGGGTCGATGCCGCGCCCGTCGTCCTCCACCTCGATGTGGAGCATGTCGCCGTCCACGCGCACCTTGATGCGGACACGGCCCGTGAGCGGCTTGCCCAGGCTCTGGCGCGTGTCCGGAGACTCCACGCCGTGGTCCACCGAGTTGCGCAACAGGTGCACCAGCGCGTCGCGCACGTCACCCAGCATGGACCGGTCCACGCCGATGTCGGCGTTCTCGATGACCAGGTCCACCTCCTTGCCCTGCGTGCGCGACATCTCCCGCACCGCGCGGGGGAAGGCGTCGAACACGGTGGACAGCGGCACCAGCCGGGCCTCGGCCACGTGGTCCGCCATCTTCGCGAGGTTGCCGTGCAGCGTGTTGATGCCGTCGTCGTTGCGCCGCACGAAGCGGAACGCATCGTCGCGCAGCATGTGGAGGTCGCTCTCCACGCGGTCCAGCAGCGCGCGCACCGGGGTGGGGATGTCCACCTGCTCCGCGAGCCGCAGGAAGCGGTCGCCCAGGCGGCTGAAGCGCTCGAACAGCGCCTCCGTCTCCGAGCTGCGCAGCCGTCCCCGGGCGCTTTCCACGAGCAGGTCGCCCGCGAGCAGCCCCAGCGAGTCCAGCACCTCCACGTTGACGCGGATGGTCCGGTCCGCCACCGCGGCGGACTTCGCCGCGCCCTGCTGCTCCTCGGGAGCGGCCGGAGCCGCCGCGGCGGGAGCCTCGGGAGCGCGCTGCACCGGCGCGGGCGGAGCCGCCACCGGCGCCGGAGCCGGCGCCACGAGCTTCGGGGCCACCGGCGCCGCCACCGGCGCGGCGGGCGCGGGCGGCGGAGCGGCGGGCTTCGGCTTGGGCCCGATGGAGGGTGGCTCCTGGCCGGAGACCTCCGCGAGCGCCTTGACCATCTCCTCGCTGGCGGGGGTGCCGGTGTTGGCGCCCGCCAGGTCCTCGTTCAAATCGGAGAGAACGTCACACGCCCTGAGCAGGACGTCGGTGGCGATCTCGGTGGCCGTCCTGCCCTCGCGCTCGGCGCGCAGGACGTCCTCGGCGGCGTGCGCCAGCTGGCCGATGACGGGCAGGCCCAGCATGCGGGCCTCCCCCTTCATCGTGTGCAGCTCGCGCGCGACGTCTTCCGCGGCCTGGTCCGCGGTTTCCTTCTCCAGGTCCAATACCCCCAGCTGAATCTTCTGGAGGCGGTCTGCGGTGACCTCCTGGAACTTCTTCAGGAGGGACTTCTTGAGAGCCTCGGTGTCCATGGCCGGCGTTCGCCCCTCCCGTTCCAGGAAGCGCTAGTCGGCCTTGAAACGCTTGATGAGCTCTGCCAGCCGGCCCGCGAGCTGCGTCAGCTCCGCCGCGGCACCCGTGGCCTGCTTGGAGGCCTGCGTCGTCTGGCGCGTCACGTCCTCGATCTCCGCCATGGAAGCCACCACCTGCTCCGTCGCCGTGCGCTGCTGCTGCGTGGCGAGGTTGATGACGCGGGCCGCGTCGCTGGTCTCCTGCACACCGGCGAGGATGCCTTCCACCGCCTGCGCCGCCACCGCGCCCAGCTTCTCGCCGGACTCGGTCGCCGTCTTGGAAGCCTCCGCCGCACCGGCCGCCGCGGCCGTGGCCTCGCGAATCTCGGTGATGAGGTTCTTGATCTCCTTGGTGGAGTCCAGGACGTTCTCCGCCAGGCGCCGCATCTCCGCCGCGACGATGGAGAAGCCCTTGCCGGCCTCACCCGCGCGGCTGCCCTCGAGCGCCGCGTTCAGCGCCAGCAGGTCCGAGCGGTCGGCAATCTCGTCGATGACCTCCACCACGGTGCCGATGCGCTCCACGCGCTTGGACAGCTTGGCGATGGAGTCCGCCACCGCGACGCCGTCGCTGCGGATCTGCTGCATGGCCTGGATGAACTCACCAATGGCGCCACGGCCCGCGCGAGCCGCACCGAGCGTCTCCTCCGCCACGCGAGCCACGCTGCCCGCGTTCTCCGCGATCTGCGCGGACGCGTGCTTCAGCTCCTCCATGGTGGCGGTCGTCTCGTGGATGGCCGCCGCCTGCTCCGTGGAAGACGTCTCATGCTGCGTGGAGGCCGCGAGCACCTGGTTGGCGGACGAGGACAGGCGCAGCGCCGCCTCGTTGATCTCCCGCACGAAGGTGCGCAGCGTCTCGATGACCTTGCCGAAGCCCTCGAGCAGGGGCCCGAGCTGGGGGTCTTCGGTGGTGGTGTTCCACCGGGACAGGTCGCCCTCGCGCACCAGGCCGATGAGCGAGTCCAGCGCCTGATCGATTTCCTGCGCCGACACCTGCTTGCGGTGCTCGGACGCGGCGAGGTTGTCGAGCACCTGGTTGAGCAGGTGCGCCATCTCCGAGCCGCCCTCGCCCACCAGTTCCTTGGGAACGCGAGCCTGGAGGTTGCCGGAAAGCACCGTCAACAGCGTGTCGGTGAAGGCCTTGTACTGGGCCTGGGTCGTCGCCGGGTTGGCGCTGGCCTTGGAGCCCGCGGCCGCCTTGGAGGCGGGGGCCTTCCGGGCGGAGCGAGCCTTGGACGTGGACTTGTCGTTGGGGGTGTCCAGGGACATTGCGGTCAGTGCCTTCCTTGAGTTCCTTGGGTCCTGGCGGTTTCGACCAGGTCGATGAGCAAAACGGCGCGGGCCTCTTCGAGGTACACGCCAACGGCATAGGGGGCCGCTCCGGCCGTGGGGGGCATCCGGCGGAGCGAGTTGAGGGGGATGGAGCGCACGGCGTGGACGGCATCCACCTTCAGGTGGCCCTCGCCTTCCGGCGTGTCGAAGACGATGGCGCGGTGGCCCCGGAGGGGCAGGCCCAGCCCGGGGAGCGTGATGTCTTCGGGCAGGGAGCGGTCGATGCGCAGCACCGAGGACGCGTCGGTGCCGTACAGCGAGTGGCCGATGTCGAAGAAGAGGATGTCCACCACTTCCTGCATCTGGACGTGCTCGTCGTTCATCGAGCCACCGCCCGCTGCCGCGCGGTCTGCAGCAGCTTGGAGAAGTTGATGAGGTTGATGCCGTCCTGGGCGCCGGTGCCCTGCACCACGCCGAGCAGGTGCTCGGCGGCGGCGTCACCGCCCAGCGGCGGCGGCAGGATTTCAGACACCGGGATGCGGCGAAGGCCGAGCACCGTGTCCGCGACGACGCCGGCCACGTAGCTGCCGGTGATGCCGACGAACAGGCGGGTGCGCGGGCCGATGCGTGCTTCTCCCTTGGAGAGGAAGCGCAGCAGGTCGACGACCGGCAGCACCTCACCTCGGTGGCCGGTGACGCCCATGATGAAGGAAGGTGTTCTCGGCAGGGGGGTGAGCAGGCCCGCGCGGAGAACCTCGAGCACATTCTCACTGGGCACGCCGAGCCGCAGGTCTCCTACCCGGAAGCAGAAAAACTCCTGCTCGGGTCGGGCCTGGGCAGCCACAGCGCGGTCCGGAGCCATCCGGAGTGCCCGCTGGAGGGGTGTGGGGGTCGTGGTCAAGGCGGCAAAGTATCCGGAGGGGACGAAAACCGGTCAAGTAGACCCGACAGGCCGGCTGCTCGGTCGCCGTTTCGATGGTCCGCGCGGATTCAAAGGTGTAGGGTTAGCGGGATTCCTTTGAGGAGGACGATGTCGCGCGTACTGGTCATTGACGACAGCCCGATGCTGGTGGAGCTCACCGTACGGGCCCTCACCGCCGCTGGCTACCAGGCGAGCGGCGCGCAGGACCTGGCGAGCCTCGACCAGAAGCTCACCGAGGGGCCGTTCGCGCTCATCCTCATGGACGTGAACATGCCGGAGATGTTCGGCGACGATGTCGTCGAGTATCTCCGGAGGCAGAAGAAGGTCACCGCCAAGCTGGTGCTGTACTCCGACATCCCCGAGGCGGAGCTGCAGGGCAAGACGAAGGCCTCCGGCGCGGACGGCTACATCCTCAAGAGCGGCGGCCTGGAGGCCGTGCTGGGCGGCGTGATGGGGCTGATCGGACCTCCCGCCCTGGGCGTCCCCACCGCCGTGCCCGCCGCTCCGGCCGAGCCCCCCGCCGCCGCGCCCCAGGCCCCGGCGGCCACCGGCGGCATCCCCGCCGCCAAGCCGGCCACCGCGGGCGGACGCAAGCCGCGCATCCTCATCGTGGATGACAGCGAGATGACGGCCCGCATCATCGAAGCGGACCTCGTGTCCAAGGGCTTCGAGGTGCACGTGGCCGACACCGCAGACAAGGCCACGAAGATCATCCTCAAGAAGCAGACGCGTCCGGACCTGGTGCTGCTGGACGTGCGGATGCCCAACGTGAATGGCGAGCAGTTCTGCCGCTTCATCAAGAGCAACAGCCTCTTCAAGGGCATCAAGGTGCTGCTGTGCTCGGGTGAGAACGTCGAGGAATTGCAGCGCATCTGCCGCGAGGCGGGCGCCGACGGCTACATCCCCAAGGACGCGGTGATGGGCAACATGGTGGCCAAGGAGCTGCTGCCCCCCACCGAGTAGACGCGCGCGGGGAACCGGAGTGCCGGTCCCCCGGTATACCCAGCCCCTACCCGCGTCCGGCCGCGTTCTCCCGCTCGTCCAGGCCGCGCGCGAAATTGCCGATGACGAGCCCCGGCCGCGCCGCCTTCAGCCGCTGCAGGAGCGTGCGGATGCCCACGGGCTCGCCGCCCGCGCCCTTGTCACGCGCCACCTCCAGGTACTGGAGCGGATCGATGCACAGCGAGCGCGTCTGCACCTGGTCCACGCGGTACTTCTTCACCAGCCGCTCCAACGCCTTCACCTCGCCCTCGCGGTCGGTGACGCCGGGGAACAGGAGCAGGTTCAGCGCCAGGTACGCGCCGCGCTCACGCGCCAGTGCAATGGACGCCTCCACGTCCTCCCAGCCGTACTTCACCGGCTTGTAGTAGGCCTCGTAGAGGTCCTTCACCGCCGAGTTGAGCGACACGCGGATGGCGTCCAGCCCCGCGTCGAACAGCGCCTCCAGCCCCTGGGTGAGGCTGGCGTTGGTGTTGATGTTGATGGAGCCCTGGTCGCTGTGCGCGCGCATGTAGCGGATGGCTTCGGCAATCTGCTTCCAGCGCGTGAGGGGCTCACCCTCGCAGCCCTGACCGAAGCTGACCATGGTGCGGCCCGGCGCGTGCTGGAGGTGGAACAGGCCAATCTGTCCCATCTCCTCGCCGGTGGGCCCGTCGTCCATGCGCTCGTGCGAGGCGGGCGGCCCGTCCGCGGGCTGGTCGGAGATGCAGCCCACGCAGCGCGCGTTGCACATCACGGACGCGGGGATGGCGGCCTCGTCGCGCACGTAGAACGTGTTCTGCGACGTGAAGCACCGGTAGATGAGCGCGCACGTCTTGAGCTGCTTCAGCACCCGGTTGTCGGGGAAGCGCTTCATGTGCTGCTCCACCAGCGCCTTCATCTCCGGCGTGGAGTAGCGCTCCGGATCCCAATGCGAGCGGCGGTCCGTATGAATGGCCCACGCCACCGGGCCCTCGCCCACCCACGCCGCGGCGGTGTACGCCCACTGCGGCAGCACCGGCCCGTTGCCCTTCACCTCGCCGGGGAGGAACGTGCGCGTGTAGCCCGGCGGCAGCAGCGCGCCCACCGCGTTGGGCACGAAGGTCTTTCCGCCCACCTTCATCTCCCGCACCAGCTCCAGCTCTCCCGTCTCCGGGTGGAGCCCCACGGGCAGGCGGCCGGGCAGGTGCACGAGCCGTCCGGCCTCCGGCAGGGGGATGGGCTTGTCCTGCGGAGGGACGAGCTCCTCCCCGCTGCGCAGCGTGGCGAGCAGGTAGGGATGCTCCATCACCCGGCCCTTGGGGTCGGCGAACAGCAGCTTCGGTGCGGACGTCATGCCTTCCTCAACTACCACCGGCCCCGCGTTTCTTCGACGTCGAAGCGCCGACAGACGCATCGCATTCAACGCCGCGCGTCATACGTGAGGGGTTACTCCGGCTCACCGGAGGCATGCATCCGGCTTCCAGGCGCGCCTTGATTCCCCCCGGGTTTTGGGTAGGGTCCGCGCGATTTCAAGTCCCCCTCTGGAGGCAGTCGTGATCGTCGGAGTTCCCAAGGAGATCAAAACCCGTGAGTACCGCGTCGGCATGGTTCCGGCGGGTGTGCGCGCGCTCACGAGCGCGGGCCACACGGTGTTGGTCGAGACGAACGCCGGCGTCGGCTCCGGCATCCCCGACTCGGAGTACCAGCGCGTCGGCGCGCAGATCGTCGCCAGCGCGGACGAGGTCTGGAAGCGCGCGGAGATGATCGTCAAGGTGAAGGAGCCGATTGCGCCCGAGTACGAGCGCATCCAGCCCGGCCAGATCATCTACACGTACTTCCACCTGGCCGGCGTGGACCCGGAGCTGACGAAGGCGTTGCTCAAGAAGAAGGCGGCGGCCGTCGCGTACGAGACGCTGCAGCTGGATGACGGCAGCCTGCCGCTGCTCAAGCCCATGTCCGAGGTGGCCGGGAAGATGGCCATCCAGGTGGGCGCCGCGTGCCTGGAGAAGGCGCACGGCGGCAAGGGCATCCTGCTGGGCGGCGTGCCCGGCGTGCGCCGCGGCCGCGTCACCGTCATCGGTGGTGGCGTGGTGGGTCTGTGCGCCGCCAAGGTGGCGGTGGGCATGGGCGCCGAGGTCACCATCCTCGACGTCAACCTGGAGCGCCTCACCTACCTGGACGACGTGTTCCTCGGCCGCACCAGCGTGCTGGCGTCGGACACGGAGAGCATCGCCAAGTCGGTGCGCGAGTCGGACCTGGTCATCGGTGGCGTGCTCATCCCCGGCGGCAAGGCCCCGAAGCTCGTCTCCGAGGCCCTCATCGCCGAGATGAGCCCCGGCTCCGTCGTCGTCGACGTCGCGGTGGACCAGGGTGGCTGCATCGAGACCTGCAAGCCCACCACCCACGACAACCCGACCTTCGTGGTCCATGGCGTCGTCCACTACTGCGTGGCCAACATGCCCGGCGCGGTGCCGCAGACGTCCACGTACGCGCTCACCAACACCACCCGCCCGTACGCGCGGAAGATCGCCGACATGGGCCTGGTGGAGGCCGTGAAGTCCGACCGCGCCCTGGCCCGTGCGATGAACACCTACAACGGCCACGTCACCTACGAGGCCGTCGCCAAGGACATGGGCTACGACTACGTGCCCCTGGCGGACGCGCTCGCCGGCCGCAAGTAGGCCCAGCAGGCAGGCAGTCAGGCAGGACCCGGCGGGGAGGTTCGGATGGCGACATCCGGCCTCCCCGTTCGTTATTCCTGGTGGGGAATAACTTCTCCTGGCGAGCGTCTGGTGTTCCCGAAGCGGGCGTGCGGCCGGGTGTAGCAGGGATGGCGTTGTTGCCCAGTCTGTTCCCGTGCATACATTGATGGGCAGGCGACAACTCATTCCCCAATTGTTTCGGGCCCTTGGAAGGCGGGACATGTTGGACTTCAGGCAACCCAACCGAACGAAGCAGGAATTCGAAGAGCTGGCGCTGGCCCATCTGGACCCGCTCTACTCCGCCGCCCTGCGGCTGACGAAGAACGAGCGCGATGCGGAGGACCTCGTGCAGGACACCTGCATGCGGGCCTACCGCTTCTTCGACAAGTTCGAGCGGGGCACCAACATCAAGGCCTGGCTCTTCAAGATCCTCACCAACACCTTCATCAACCGGTACCGCCGGAAGGTGAAGGAGCGCACCGTGGTGGAGGGCGTGGAGCGCGAGGCGGTGCACGAGCGCTTCGTGAGCCGGGACGCGACGGACTTCGCGGCCAACCCGGAGCAGTACTTCTTCGACCGGCTCCTGTCGGACGACGTGCTGCGCGCCATCGACGCGCTGCCCATCGACTTCCGGCTGGTGGTCATCCTCGCGGACCTGCAGGAGTTCTCCTACAAGGAGATCGCCGAGATTCTCGAGTGCCCCGTGGGCACGGTGATGAGCCGGCTGTTCCGCGGGCGCAAGCTCTTGCAGAAGAACCTGCGCGAGTACGCGGTGGGCCAGGGTGTATTCCGGCATGATGGTGAGCCGGTGAACGCCCCCGCGGATCTCGAAGAGTATCGGAACAGGAAGAAGACAGGGTAGAAACAGGTTCCTCCCGCGCGCCCATGACCTGCCAGGAACTCGAACGGCTCCTCTATCCGTACCTCGACGGCGAATTCCAGCCGGAGGAGCGGGTGGACCTCGAAACGCACCTCTCCGGCTGCGCCGCATGTCAGCGCCGCGTGGAGGAGGAGACGCAGATGAAGCTGGCGCTGCGGCGAGCCGCGCGCCACTCCGTCCAGGGGATGCAGGCTCCTGCCTCCCTGCGCGCGGGCCTCCAGGTGGGCCTCAAGCGGGAGCAGCGCCGCGCGCAGTACGGCGTGTGGCTGCGCGCGGGCGCCATGGCCCTGGTGGTGGTGACGGTGGGCGGAGGCTGGGTGGCCTACCAGTCCGAGCAGCGCCTGCGTCTGGCCCGCCGCGAGGCCATCCAGCGCCACAACAAGGTGCTGCCCTTCGAGATTGCCTCCGCGTCGCCCGAGCAGATGGAGGAGTGGTTCAAGGACAAGGTGGACCCGCGCGTCACCCTGCCCCAGCTGCCCAAGGCGAAGCCGCTGGGGGGCCGCATCTCCATCCTCAACGGCAGGGAAGTGGCGTTCATCAGCTACGAGACGCTGCCGCAGAAGGAAGGTGAGCCGAGCCGCCGCCTGAGTGTCTTCGTCGTCCCCGACGACGACGCGGCGGCGCCGAGAGTCCAGGCCCTGAAGGCGGTGGAGGTGGACTCCGCGCAGGGCTACAACGTCGTCACCTGGCGGGACGACGAAATCGTCTACGAGATGGTCACCGACATGGACGAGGACGACATCCGCCGCATGCTCTCCGAGCGCGACAGCGGTGAGGCCATTGCCCGCAAGTCGGAGCCGCCGCAGTCCGAGGAGCCGCTCTTCTCGCCCGCACCCGCGCAGCACTCGCGCCCTTCCGTCCCCTTGCAGACGGTGACGTTCCCTCGCTGAGTCGCGCCGCCGTCCGGCACCTCCCAAACGTTCGTTGCATGACGCCTGCCCGCTCTCCGGGCGGCCGGGATTCCGTCTGGGCGGAACATTGACGGTCCCCTGCATGGCCGATAGCCTCGACGGCGTATTCCTATTTCGCGCGGTGACGCCCGTGGGGTGCTCACGCGCGCGCCGCACCGCAGGACGGGCCGTCCCTCCATGTCCAAGAAAATCCTGATCGTCGAAAAGAGCGACACCGCCCTCGCCGCCACGCTGCGTCCCGCGCTGGAGGCCCGAGGCTTCACGGTGGAGGACACCTCCGACGGCAAGGGCAGCGTGGAGCAGATTCGCCGCGACCGGCCGGACCTCACCGTCATCGCCGTGGAGCTGTCCGCGGGGCAGAACGGCTACCTCATCTGCGGCAAGCTGAAGAAGGACGACGACCTCAAGAACGTCCCCATCGTCATCGTCGGCAACCCGGACGGCTTCGCGCAGCACCGCAAGCTGAAGGCGCACGCGGACGAGTACGTCGCCATGCCGGTGGACGCCAACCTCCTGGTGGAGCGCGTGGGCGCGCTGATCGGCTTCCCGGAGCTCCCGGCGTCCGAGGACGTGGTGGACGAGAGCCTCACGCTGGACGCGCTCGGCGACGAGCCGATGACGGCGGACTTCGGCGAGGAAATCTCGGTCGACACCGGCGAGGAGGCCGCGGTGCAGGGCGAGGAGCTGGACCTCGACGCCGCCTTCAGCGACATGGCCGCGCCCGAGAACGAGCCTTCGATTGACGAGGAGCCCGTCATCGCCCCGCCGGAGGCGGTGGTGGAGGGCGTGGAAGAGGACTTCGCCTCGCTGGACTCGCTGGGCTCGGACGCGGACGACGCGCTCGACGCGCTGGATGACTCGGAGAAGACGGTGGTGGGCTTCATGCCGCCGGAGCTCGTGCGCCCGCCGCCGGAGCCCGTGCGCCCGCCCGAGCCCGTTCGCGTCGTGACGCCGCCGCCCGCGCGTACGCCGCCCCCGCCCGCGCGCGCCTCCGCGCCCCCGGTGACGGCGGCGGCTCCGGCCATGTCCGCGGCGGACGCGGCGGAGCTGCGCAACCTGCGCGCGAAGGTGGCCGAGCTGCAGGGCGCGATCAACGACGCCCAGGGCCAGGCGACCCAGGCCGAGGACCGCGTCCGCGAGCTGGAGACCGAGCTGGAGGGCAAGGCCACCGAGCTGGAGACGGCGCGCGCGGCCACCGGGAAGAACGACAAGGACACCTTCGCCCTGCGCGACGCCGTCAACAAGCGGGACAAGGAAATCCTCCGCCTGAAGACGGAGCTGAACCAGAAGGACCAGGAGATCGTCGAGCTCAAGGACCAGCACCTGGAGCTGGAGCAGAAGGCCAGCACGGCCGACTCCGAGATTGCCCGCCGCGACGCGCAGCTCAAGACGCTCACCACGCGCGCGGAGACGCTGACCACGGAGCGCAAGCGCGTGGACCAGCAGCTCGCCGCCGCCAAGGAAGAGGCCCGCGGCGCCGCCGCGCAGCTGTCCGCGCTCCAGACGGAGGTGGACCAGCACCAGTCCCAGGCCCAGGCGCTGAGCGCCGAGGTGGAGGAACTGCGCGGCCGCACCGGCCAGCTCGAAGCGGACATCCAGGCCGCCCAGGAAGAGGCGGAAGGACTGCGCAGCCAGGTGGACGCCGCGCAGCGCGAGGCCGAGGCCCTGCAGACGCAGCTCGAGGAGGCCAACGCGCAGCTGTCCGAGCAGGGCACCCGCGCGGCCGAGGAGGCCGAGGAGCTGCGCAAGCGCATCAGCGAGCTGGAGGCCGCCGCGGTGCGCGACGAGGAGCGCGTGACGAAGCTCTACGCGCGCATCAAGAACGACGAGAAGCTGCGCGAGAAGACGAAGAAGGCGCTCGCCATCGCCCAGCAGCTCCTGGATGAGCCGGCCTCCGCCGTGGCGGACGCCGACGAGGCCGCGGCCTGAAGTCCTGAGTCGAGCCCCGGGCGTTGACTACTGCCCGGGGCCGCGCCCCCGCCCTGCCCTACCCCTGCTTCTTCGGGGCCGTCTTCTTCTCGTGGAGCTTCTTCGCGAAGGACTGCACGGCGGCGGGCACGTTCTTGTCGCGGGCGAGGTCCTTCAGCTCGGCGTCGCGGAACGAGTTGAGGAACTTCATGGTGATGGTGAGCGGCACCTTGGGGTTCTTCACCAGCGCGAGCTTCACCTTCTGGTTCTTCGTCCACTCGCGGTTGTTGTAGATGACGCGCAGCACGTCATCCATCATCGCCTTGTTGGCCGCGCAGGTGAGCACCTCGCCGTCGGTGATGCGCGGGCTGCGGATGACGGCCACCGCCACCAGCTTGTTGGTGTCGCGGATGAGCGTGCCGCGGGCTTCCTTGTTGCCCAGCGTGGCGAGCTTGATCTTCTCCGCGATGGACATCTTCATCACCCGCTGGGCGAGCGTGAGCCTCTTGCCCTCCTCCATGGGCGCGGCGTCCTCCGCCGCCACCTCCTGGAACTCCTGGAGGACCTGCTCGGCGGTGGGGCCCGGGTCCGGCGGGGCCTCGGCGGCCTCGGGGCCGAAGAGGCGGATGCGCGCCGTCTTCATCTGCGGCACGTCCGCGAGCACCAGCCCGCTGCGCACCGCGAAGTCGCACACGTTGTCGGTGAGCGACACGGGGACGTTGGGGTTGACGCACAGGTTGCGGAGGATGTCCTCGTGGCGCAGCAGGCGCAGCTGGTTCTGGCCGACGATTTCCGCCAGCTTGGCGGAGCAGTCCTTCGACACGTCGGCCACCGCGTCGTCCGGGGTGCTGGCGTTGAGGACCAGCATCTCCGCGTAGGCTTCCTTGCCCTTGAGCAGGCCCAGGAAGTAGCCCAGCACGGGAGGCTGCACCTCCTCGTCGCGCACCGCGGAGCCCAGAATCTTGTCCGGCAGTCCGGCGGCCGTCTTCGCCGCCGTGTCGCGCACGCCGGCGTCCGGGTCGAACGTCAGCATGTAGAGCGCGCCGAGCATGTCCGACGGGCTGAGCGGCACCAGCGACTTGGCCGCCATCATCCGCAGGGGCACCGGCGCGGCCGGGTCCACGTGCTTGCGCAGGTTGGGCGGCAGGAACTCCGCGTTGAAGGGACAGCCGGGGGGCGGCGCCGGGACGGCGTTGGGGACTGCGGTGGTCATGACGCGTGATTCCTTCCGTAGATGATGCGCAGGCCCTCGAGCGTGAGGAACTCGTCGACCTCGTGGATGGCCTTGGACTCGCTCGCCACCAGCGCGGCCAGGCCTCCGGTGGCGACGACCCGCACCGGGAAGCCCAGGTCCGCGTGCATCCGCGCGCAGATGCCGTCCACCAGCCCCACGTAGCCGAACACGAGCCCGGACTGGATGGAGTGCACGGTGTTGCGGCCGATGACGTGCGGGGGCCGCGCGAACTCCACGCGCGGCAGCTTGGAGGCATTCTGGAACAGGGCCTCCATGGCGATGTTGATTCCGGGGCAGATGGCGCCGCCCAGGTACTCACCCTTCGGAGACACGGCGTCGAAGGTGGTGGCGGTGCCGAAGTCCACGACGATGACGCCCGAGTGGTGCTTCTCGTAGGCGGACACCGCGTTGACGATGCGGTCGGCGCCCACCTCGCGCGGGTTGTCGTAGAGGATGGGCATGCCCGTCTTCACGCCCGGCCCGACGAACATGGGGCGCGTGCGGAAGTAGCGCTCGCTCATCTTCTCCAGGTTGAACTGGAGCGGCGGCACCACGCTGGACACCACCACCGCGGACACCTTCGTCGCGTCGACACCGCTGTGGGTGAAGAGCTGGCGGACGAGGATGCCGTACTCGTCCGAGGTGCGGCGGGTACTCGTCTCCACCCGCCAGTGGTCCAGCAGGCGCCGGCCCTCGAAGACCCCAAGGACGGTGTTGGTATTGCCAACGTCGATGGCCAGAAGCATCACGCCCCGCACTCTACCGCGAAGGCGGCCCCCACGGCTGCCCTCCCCGGGCCTACCTGGGGCGTGCCGGCTTCCGGGGCCGCAGTTGCTCCACGTCGCCCGCCAGCACCCGCTCGAGCGAGCCCCCCTCCGTCCGTACCAGCAGCGCGCCGGACGGGTCGATGTCCTCGGCCCGCCCGCGCAGCTCCTGCCGGTCCGTGCGCACCAGCACGTCCTGGCCCAGGGTGGAGGACAGCGCCTTCCAGCGGGCGCGCACCGGGTCGAAGCCCTCCTCGAGGTACCGGTCCAACCACTCCTCCATCCGGCCCCAGAGGGCGGCGGCGAAGCGGGCGCGAGGCACGCGCTGGCCGGTGGCCAGGGTCAGGGAGGTGGCCGTCTCGCGCAGCTCCTCCGGGAAGTGCTCCGCCCGGGAGTTGAGGTTGATGCCCACGCCCACAATCACGAAGTGCACGCGCTCGGGCTCGGCGGACAGCTCCGTGAGGATGCCCGCCACCTTGCGCCCGTCGAGGTGGACGTCGTTGGGCCACTTGATGGCGGCCTCCGTCCCCTGCTCACGCAGCGTCTCCGCCAGCGCCACGGCCGCCACCAGCGTCAGCTCCGGGGCGCGCTGCGGCGGCAGCTCCGGGCGGAGGATGGCGGAGAAGTAGAGGTTGAGGCCCGGCGGGGACACCCACGCACGTCCCCGGCGCCCCTTGCCAGCCGTCTGCTGCTCGGCCACCACCACCTCGCCATGCTCGGCGCCGTCCTGCGCCAGCCGGAAGGCCACCTCGTTGGTGGAGCCCACCGAGTCGTGGTGGTGCACCGTGCGGCCCATGTCACGGGTGGTCAGCAGCGGGGCCAGCTCCAGCGAGGTGAGCCGATCCGGCACCTCCAGCAGGCGGTAGCCCCGGGCGGAGATGGCCTCGATCCGGTAGCCCTTGGTGCGCAGCGCCTCCACGCGCTTCCACACGGCGGTGCGCGACAGCCCCAGCTTGCCGGAGAGCGCCTCCCCGGAGGTGAAGTCGCTCCCACTCTCGGAGAGGAAGCCCAGGATGAGCTCCTCCTGCGTCTGCTCGGTCGGATCGGCGGGCACGGGAGAACCCTCGCGGAAAGAAGCGCCACGGTACGGAGGGGCGGCCGGGCTTTCAACCCGCCACGTCGCCCCCGTCCCGCGCCCCGTCTCGCAGCGGGCGCTCAGCCGGCCGGAGCCGGCTCGGCGGCGGGCCGTCCACCGCCCTGGCCATCACTGAGCCGCCAGCCCGTCAGCTCCATGAGGACCTGCGGCGTGCGCTGGCCGTCCTTCCCCTCCACCGCGATGTCCAGGCGGACGATGCCCACACCGGGAGCGAAGGACATGGTGTTCACCAGGGTGGCATTGGCGTCCATCCGGTTGCGCCCCTCCACCTGGACGCAGCCCTGGAAGGTGCCGGCGGGGGCCTGGCACGTCACGCCGACGCCGACGATGCGGTAGCGCTCCGTGGACGACACGGACACCACGTTCGTCCACGAGTGGCCCACCTCCAGCGGCCCGCGCAGCAGGTAGCGCTTGGCGTCCCGCAGCCCGTAGGCATCCACCGCGAGCTGCCCGTTCTGGTTGTCGAGGAAGTAGCCCTCCTCCTGCTTGAGGACCTCCACCGTCACCTGCTTGTTGGCGATGCCATTGAGGCGGTACGTCCAGCGGTTGCCCACCGCGAGCGGGTAGAACTGGGCCACGTTGTCGGTGGACGCCGCCCTCGGCGCGGCCTCCACCCTCTTCTTGGAGCAGCCGATGCCCAGCACCAGGGTGGCCAGCAGGGCCACCGCCCCCACGCCGAATGAACGCTTCATCAGGATTTCAGTCCGCGTGGCCCGGGCCACGCGCCTCCGCCGTCGAGTGCTTGCGTGATGCGTAGAGCGTGTCCAGCGCCTGCTGCGCCGCGGCCTGGACCGCGGGCGCATCGTGCCCCTGCGCCACCGTGTAGAGGTAGGCCTCCGCCTCGGGGCCGCCAATCTCGCCCACCGCGAAGACGATTTCCTGCACGAAGCCCAGCTCCTTGCCCCGCGCCAGGTCGATGAGCACGGGCACCGCGGTGCGCGCCTTCATCTCCACCAGCGTCCCCATCGTCTTGCGCAGCGAGTCCGCGTCGGTGGCGTCCTTGAGCTGCTCGATGAGCAACGGCGCGGCGGCCGGATGCTGGCGGTCCGCCAGCGTGTGCAGGGCGACGTCGCGCAGGCGCGAATCGTCCGCCCGCAGGTCCTGCACGAGCGCGTCGTCGGTGCGCTCCAGCGCGGCGAGCTGCAACACGGCGGAGTCCGTCACCTGGCGCAGCACGCTCTGGAGCGCCACGCGCATGGCCTCCTGACGCCCGGTGGGCGAGTCCTTCGCAACGGGCGCCTCACCCAGTCCCACCACCTCGTAGTGCTGGGGGAGGTCTCCACCGAAGCGCTCCAGCGTGAGGCTGGCACCCACCTCGGCATAGCTGCGCGGGTCTCCGTCCTTCAGCACCTCGCGGGTGAAGGGCACGTCCAGCGTCAGCCTCCAGGGGCGCACCTCTCGGGGCGCGTCCTCTGCCTGGGGGTCGAAGCGGCCGGAGGACTTCAACGCCTCCGTGAAGAGCGTCGCCACCCCTTCGGGCGCGAGCCCCAGCAGGGCGTTGTCCCGCACGGTGGTGCCGGAGACCTCCACCGGCGCCACCGGGTAGCGCGGCGCCTGCGGACGGCAGGCACCGAGAAGGACGACGCAGGAGGCGAGCACCAGGGCCGGCTTCATCGCACCCCCAGGTTAACACCCGGGGCGCGACGGCGCCGGCCATTCCCCGCCCGCCTGCGGTCCCCTGTCAGCCCTGGCCTCCCTCAGACGAATCCGGAGGCGGCGTTTCGCGACGCTCGGTCGCCTCTCGCACCTCCTGCGACTCGGCGGGAGTCGGGGAGCCGACAGGCGCGGACGCCTCGGCCCCGGGCTCCGGGGCGGACTCACCCGTGGGGGCGGCGGCGGTCTCCACGGTGCCCTCCGTCGCCGGAGCCGCGGTGACCTCACCGGCGGGAGCGCTGGCGCCCTCCCCTGCCGGAGCCGGGGTGGCTTCGGAGGAAGGAGCGACAGGAGCCTCACCCGACGGCGCGGCGGTGGCCTCACCCGCGGGAGCGGACGGAGCCTCGGCGGAAGGAGCAGCAGCGGCGGCGGCCCCTTCGGCCGGAGGCGTCGCCCCCGGGGCGGCACCCTCACGGTTGCCACGGCCGCGGCGACCGCGACGGCGGCGGCGGCGGCGCTTGCGATCGCCCTGGGCGCCCTCGGCACCACCCTCGGCGGCGGCACCCTCGGGACGGGCGCCTCCGACGAAGGCGCTGGCGGCCTCCAGGTCCTCGTCGTCGCCCTCCTCGTCGTCGTCACCCTCCTCGTCCTCACCCGCCTGCTGCACGGGTGCGGCGGGCGGCGCGGCGAGGGGAGCGCTCTCGGCGGCGGGGGTGGCGGACGCGGCCTCGGGCACCTCGGCGGACTCCTCCGCCTCGCGCGCCTCACGGGCCTCGCGCTCGCGGCGGCGCTTCTCGCGCGGACGCTCGCGCTCCTGCGCGCCGGGGGCGACCTCCGCGGAAGCCTCCTCGCCCTCGCCCCGGGCCTGCTTCTCGCGCTGGCGCTCCTCGCGGCGCTTCTGGGCCTCCTCGGCATCCAGCTTCGCGGCCTCGAAGAACGTCTCGTCGACCTCGTACAGCTCCACGCGGGTGACGGTGACGGCCGTCTCCGCCTCGAGGAACTTCTCGCCCAGCGCGTCACCGCACCAGAGCATCACCAGCGAGCCGCTGGCCTGCGCCTCGGTGCGCGCGTCGCCGCGCACATCCCCGGCGCTCACCAGCAGGCCCACCTGCGCGGAGTAGTGGCCCAAATCCCGCCGCAGCTCCTGCACCGTCTTGCGGTCGATGCCGGGCGCGCCCTTCAGCATGCGCACCGCGTAGCGCAGCTCCACGCTGCCCTCGCGCTTGCGGGCGGTGAGCAGCGGGCCTTCCTTGGACCGCTTCGCCACCTTCAGCTCGCGGAAGCCCAGCCCGTGCATCATCTTCACGACGGACTTCTCGAACGTGCCCACGTCCAGCTCGCCCAGGCGCTTGCGCAGCCCGCGCGCCACGGCGCGGCGCGCGTCCTTGAGCGTGGTGCGCAGCGTGGTGAGCAGCGTGGCGTCCACCAGCGGCTCGGCGGCGGCCGCGGCGGCCGGCTTGCCCAACAGGGGGCGCCCGGCCTCCAGGGGGATGCCCAGCGCCTGCGCGAAGGCGGCCTGCAGCTCCAGCGGCGGGGCCTCGCTCGGCGCGCCCGCGCGCTCCAGCGTCACCTCGCCGGACTCCTTGTTGAAGGAGTACTGCGGGCGGCGGCCGGCGTCGATGCGGCGCTGGTTGTCCTCCAGCAGGGCGGTGAGCACCGCCTCCACCGTGGTCTCCTCGGCGCACAGCTCCTTGCCCTTGGCGCGCTCGATGATCTGCTCGGTGCGCAGCGCGACTTCCGCCTCGCTGAGGATTTCGAACACCACCTCCGGCAGCGGCGGGAAGCGCTTGCGGCGACCACCCCGCTCCTCCTCCTCGTCGCGGCGACGCTTGCGGTCGCTGCCCCGGCCCGCCACCTTCACGTTGTCCACGCGAGGCTCCGGATGGCGCTCCGCCGGACGCAGCGGCGGCAGATCCTCTTCCGGATGTGGCTCGATTACGCCAGTCTGTGCCAGGGCCTCCGCATCCTCGGGAATCGACCAGTCCACCAGCGCGAAGGTGTCCTTCGCCGTGACAATCACCTTGCGATCCCTCGTGCGGCGCGCCATGGCAGCGAGGCGCGACAGCATCGTCACCTCAGGCGTCTTGCCCACGTGGGAAAGCAGGCTCTGCTGGATGGACTTCTCAGTGATTTCGAGAAAATGGAGGGGACGACCTTCGCTCTCCAGGACACGGAGCGCGGCCTCGTAGAATGTCATCGAGTATTCCCCAAGAATTCCGAACGGTTACAAAAATGTAGGTCCGTATGGGTGGCGGATGCTAGCCATCGCTAAACTGGCTTGTCAACGAACGGAAGATGACCCGCAGAAGATGACCCGCATACGCATCGGACAGCGTTGGAAACGCGAACCCGCGACTTCCCCGCTCGATTCCATCGCACTGGAATTGGACGGGGTGGACCTGCTGTCCGGGGCCGTGGAGGAGTCTCTAGCAGAAGTGGTGCCCGCGCTGGTGCGCTCAGTTGCGGCCATTTATGGGGGGCGACAGCGGCTGGCCCAGGTTTCCCTGCCGGAAGCCCACCTGGAACTGGTGCTGCGCCGGGTAGGACCGGAGGTGGAATTGCTCGTGGCGAGCCTCGCCCGCCCCGCCCGGCTGCTGCGGCCACCGGTGCGCGTGGAGGTGGACGAGCTGGCGGTGGCCGTCCGGGAGGGCGCCGAGCGCTTCCTCGCGGACGTCACCCGGGTGGCCCCGAAGGCGCTCTCCCAGGCGCTCTCCCAGGCGCTGGGGGAGCCGCTGAAGGTCCTTCGCCGCCCCGCCCGCCCTCCCGAGGAGGCGCGTGCGAAGCCCTCCACGAAGCGGGTGGAGCCCCAGGAGGTGCCCGGCTTCGGCTTCGAGCTGCGCGACGTGGGAGTGTCCGCCGGCCGTGCGAGCGAGCGGGGCACCTCGGGAAGCCTGGCGCCGCTGCTGGCCGGGGGCGAGGTGTGGCTAGCGCTGCCGGGCCGCCCCGAGGCGTGGCGCGTCCCGGGTCCGCCCTTCCTCGCGGTGCTGGAGCTGTCGCGGCAGGCGGTGGAGCTGGCCCGCGCGGTGGAGCTGGGCGAGGAGCGCTTCGAGCTGGCCCCCGCGGGCGCGCGGCCGGTGCTGGTGCTGGACTTGAAGGCCGGCAAGGCGAAGCCCGGGCGCACCGGCACGCCCTTCCCGCTCGACGCCAAGGCGCTGGCCGGGGCCCTCTTCCACCTGGGCGAGTCCCTGGCCGCCACCTTCGCGGAGTCCGACCGCACGCAGGTGGGCAACCCCTACCTGGTGGAGCTGGCGGAGCGCTGCCGCGAGGGCCTGTCCCACCTGCGCGGCGCGGTGCAGCCCCCCGAGGCGCAGGGCGCGGCCCGGGAGCGGAAGGCCCGTGCGGAACGCGGCACGTCGAAGCCGCTGAAGGTGCCCGGGCGCCTGCGCCGGCTGCGCTTCGAGAAGCTGTGGGAGAAGCGCGGGCTGGCGGACGCCGAGGAGGCGAAGCTGCTCCTGGGCCGGCACGGTCCGGTGTACTGCGCGCCGCAGCTCGCGTCGGCCTTCTCCCGCAAGGACGGGACGCTGCTGTGGAAGCGCGCGGCGCCGCTGGGCGTGGCGGCGTCCGCGGACGGACACGCGGTGGCGGCGGACATGACGCGCGTGTACGGCTTCACCGGCCGGGGCGCGGGCGCGCGCTGGCTGCATGACCACGACGGCATCCCCCTGGGCCCGCTGCTCCTGCGCAAGGACGGGCTGCTGCTCACCCTCTCCGAGGACCGCACCGTCGTCGCCTTCGCCGAGGCCACCGGCCGCGAGGTGTGGCGCCTCGCCCCCCCGCGCACGCAGCGAAGCTGGCTGTCCACCCAGGGCCACCGCGCGCTGGTGGGCACCGACTCGGGCTACCTCTACGGGCTCGACTTGGAAGACGGCCAGGTGCGCTACCGGATGCGCGCGCCCATGCCCTTCCACTGCCCGCCGGTGGCGTGGGGCCGGCGCTTCCTGTCCATGCTGGGGCGCGGCTCGCACTGGGCGGTGCTGCTCGCGGACGCGCACACCGGTGAAACCGTGTGGACACACGAGCCGGACCTCACCCATCCCTCCCTGCCACTGCCCGTGGGCCCACGCGTGTTCCTCGCCGGGGAGCGCGAGCGCGACGGCGTCCTCCTGTGCCTGGACTCCAAGGGCAAGCGCGTCTGGGAGCGGCCGCTGAACCTGGGGCCGGGGCCCTACGCGCTGTCGCCGCTACCGCGCGCGGTGGTGGTGACGAGCCCGTCCGGGGCCGCCGCGCGCGTGGCCGCCAACGGCACGGTGGACTGGCGCGTGGGCGCCGCGGGCGAGCCGCTCATCCGCGCGCTCCCGGCCCGCACCGCGCGGGGCGTGACGCTGGTGCCGGGCGAGCGGGTGCGGGCGGTGGACCCTCGCGGCGGCCAGGTGCTCGCGGAGGTCCGGGTGGGCGTGGGGCTCGTCGCGCTCCAGGCGGACGTGCGCCTCAACCTCTACTTCCTCGACGACGCCGGCACGCTGTCCTCGTACCGGCTGGCGTCGCACTTCACCGTGGTGGAGTAGGCGCGGGCAGCATCCCGCGCCGCTCCTCCCGGGGGGCTACTGGTTCTTCGCCGACTTGTCCGGGTCGATCTCCTCTTCGGGGCGCTCCTCCTGGGTGGCGCCCTCCCACGTCTCGCCAGCGCCCAGCTTCCACTCGGAGGGCACGTCCAGCTTCCACACGTAGGTGGCGGTGGCGTCACCGCCGGAAGCGCTGTGCGACGAGACGTTGATGGTCATCTCCAGCTTCGCCACGCCGCTGGGAAGCTGGTCCAGGTCGTAGTGGCCCAGCACCATCTGCGGGGGGAACTGGGGAATGTAGCGCTCCGGGAAGTCCACCTTCATCGACGGGTCGGCGCCGCGCATCTCGCCCAGCAGCTTCCCCTTCGCGTCGGTCAGCTTCCACACCGTGTCGAACGAGGCGCTGGTCATCATCTTCCGCACCTTGCCCTCGTCCTTGAGCGAGCGCTGCGCGCCCCACAGCGCCAGCTGCAGGCGAATCTGCGGCTTGCCCATCACCATCACGACGTCCGACGACACCACGTCCAGGCGCATGCCCTTGTCCGTGGCCGTCCACACCGGGCTGTACTTGCCCTCGCGCAGGCTGTCGAACACCTTGCGCGTGTACTCGTAGAAGGCCTTCTTGTCCGCGGCACGCTCCTCCTTGCCGCTCTCGGAGCGCTTCTCCAGCTCCTCCAGGTAGCCGTCGAACTTCTTGTTGCCGCCGAACTGGGTCAGGTGCGTGTCCACCTGCTCGAACCAGGCCCGGAAGAAGGGCTTCAGCTCTTCCTTGTAGGTGGCTTCGTTCGGGTTGGTGCGCATCCAGCCGACGCGCTCCAGGTACTCGGCCTGGATGCGTTGGGCATCCGCGTCGCGTTGGGCCTCCCGTGCCTTGGTACTGGCGCTGCGGTAGCTCATGACGGCGGCCAGCAACACCCCCGCGATGATGACGATGACTCCGAAGTAGCGCTTCACGAGGCTGGCTCCTGTGCGTTGGAGCTGGCAGTGATATGAAAATTCCCCAACGTGATCCAGGCCACCGGCACCCACCTGTTCTCCGCGCCGCTCCCCTTGGAGGAGGGGGAGCTTCTGGGCAATCCCCAGGTGGCCTGGGAGTGCTACGGGGAACCGTCCGACGGCAAAGCGGTGGTGCTGCTGCACGACGTCTCCCATTCTCACCGAGCCTTGGGTCCACTAGAGGACTCGGCCTACCAACCGTCTGGCTGGGCGCATGCGCTGGTGGGCCCGGGGCTGGCGTTGGACCCGGAGAGCACACCGGTGGTGGTGCCGGGCCTGCTGGGCAGCCCCTTCGGCACCACGTCACCGGCCTCGGCGGACCCGGCGACGGGTGAGCGCTGGGGCCTCAACATGCCGCCCCTCACGGTGCTGGACATGGCGCGCGGCGTGTCCGCGTGCTTGCGCGCGCTGGGGCTGAAGCAGGTGCGCGCGCTGGTGGGCGTGGGCCTGGGCGGCCAGGTGGCGCTGCGGCTGGCGGCGCTCTTCCCGGACCTGGCCGCGGGCGTGGTGACGCTGGGCACGGCGCGCGCGCTGCCCGAGGGCGTGCGCGAGAAGCTGGGCCTGTCCTGGCAGCTGCTGCGCGCGGACCCGGACTTCCGCGAGGGACTCTACGGGCCGGACACGCTGCCGCGAAAGACGATGCGCCGGCTGCGGCTGGACTTCCAGAAGCTGCTGTACGGGCGCGAGTACCTCGCCTCGCGCTGGCCGGACCCGGAGTCCGCCCGGGTGGCGCTGGAGGCGGAGGCCGACGCGTTCGCGGACACGTTCGACCCGGTGTCCTGGGCGACGCTGTGCTCGGCGTGGGCGGGGGGCGACGTGTCGGACTGCTTCCAGCACATCCGCTCGCGGGTGCTGCTGGTGGCGGGCTCGTCGGACGTGCTGGCGCCGGTGAGTCGCGTGCGGGACACGTACCACCTTCTGTCCGCGGCGGGCGTGAGCGCGCGCCTGCTGGAGCTGCCGGGCCCTGGAGACCACGGCGCGCTCCTGTCGGACGCGGACCGGCTGATTGGCCCGCTGGGCGACTTCCTGCGGCGCTGCTGACTACTCGCGCGGCGGTGCGCCGGAGAGCTTGCCGCGCAGGGCGCCCACCAGCATGCCGATGGCAATCTCGTTGTTGCCGCCGTGCGGGATGATGATGTCCGCGAAGTGCTTGGACGGCTCGACGAAGCCCATGTGCATGGGGCGCACGTGGCGCAGGTACTGGCCCACCACGTGGTCGAAGTCGCGGCCGCGGTCCTTGATGTCGCGGGTGAGGCGGCGAAGGATGCGCAGGTCGTCATCCGCATCGACGTAGATCTTCACGTCCATCTCGTCGCGCACCTCCTTCATGTGCAGGACGAGGATGCCCTCGATGAGGATGATGTCCCCCGGGTCCACGCCCATGGTGCGCGGCTGGCGGGACGAGGTGACGAAGTCGTAGACGGGCTTCTGGATGGGCCGGCCGGACTTCAGCTCGCGCAGGTGCTTCACGAGCAGGTCCGTGTCGAACGCATCCGGATGGTCGAAGTTCACCTCGCGCCTGTCCGCCAGCGGGAGGTCCTTCAGGTCCCGGTAGTACGAGTCCTGATCGATGAAGGCCACGCGGCAATCGGCCAGCGCCTCGCGAACCTTGCGGGCGACGGTGGTCTTGCCGGACGCGGTGCCGCCCGCGATGCCGACGACGAGGGGGGACGCCATGGCGGCCGCACGTACCCCACCGGACGGGCCAGCGCAAGGCTTCGGTCCACTTCCAGACGATTTACCCCCAGCGGATCAGCCCGCGCCCCTGGGCCTCGGCCAGCAATGCGGGGGGCGCCTCCTCCACCGACATGGGGCGGGAGGCGAGCTTGCGCACCCACTCCGCCAGGGCGGGCGCCACCGTCAGCACCTCGTGCGCCCCGCCCCTGCGCCGGACGAGGAAGCTCCACGGCCCCTGGCCCGGCCGCCGAGCCACCTGCGCCAGCGACTCCAGGCCCGACAGCTCCAGCGAGCCACAGGCCCACGCACGGGCCGTGAGGTGACGGCGCACGGCGCGAGCGGCGAAGACGAGCTCGGACAGGTCCGCCGGGAGGGCACCCGGCCGCACGTCCTCCGCCAGGCCCACCTGCCCCGGCCCCGGAGACGGTACCGGGCGGAGGAACAGCGTGGGCAGGAGCATCTCCACCGCCAGCGCCGCGGAGGCCCCTTCGTCGGGGTGCTCGCGCAGGCGCCGCATGGCCCACTTGGAGAAGACCTGTCCCAGCGAGCGGCCCGTGCCGCCGAAGAGGCCTCGGTACTCCGGTGAGCCGGTGAAGGCGGCGAGAGACTCCCCCGTTCCCGCGACGAGCAGCCGCGTGAGCGGCCACTCGCGGTCCAGCACCTCCGCGACCACGGCCAGCCGGAAGTCCCGGTCCGCCAGCGTCCCTTCCTCGTCCTCCACGGAGGTTGCAGGCGTGGCGCCGTGGCCCGCGTCGAACAATTCCCACGGCCGGCTCTCACCGGTCAGCGTTGGCACGGTGAGGTCACGAGGCGTGCGCAGCGTCAGGGGGGGGCGCTCGCTCGCGGGCACCAGCCTGCGCAGGCGGCGCAGCGACACCATGACCACCTCGGGCGGGTGTCCGTCCCCTTCGAAGGTGACGGCGCGCAGCGAGGGACAGCGCGGCAGGAGTGACTCCAGCAGCTCGAACAATTCCTCGCGCACCGGCTGCGTGTGGTCATCCACGTAGAACTGGCGCGAGCCCCGGCGCGTCACCACACCTCCGGCAAGGTGGATTTCGATGACCTGGTCGAGCGGGAAGCCGTCCAGCCCCGCCTCCAGCGGCAGGCCCGCGGAGAGCTGGTGGCTGAAGAGGTGCCCCAGGTCCAGGAGCAGCGGAAGCCCGGTGCGCGCGTGCAGCCGGGACATGAAATCCAGCACGTGCCATTCGCCTCGGCGCGCGAGCACTGCGGGGTTCTCCAGCACCAGGGGCATGGAGAGGTGCCGCTGCACGTGGAGCGCATGCGCCGCGCAGTCCGCGAGGCCCGCCGCGTTGAACGGCGGCGTGAAGTAGAGGTAGCCCGGGAAGGGCTGGCCGCCCACGTGCCACCAGCCCACGTCGTTGCCCACCCACGGACTGCCCACCGTGCGCGCATGCGCGTCCAATTCCGCGAGCGCCGACGCCGGCTCCAGTTCCGGGCCCCAGAGGTTGAGATGCACGGGGTGGAAGAGCACCGGCACATCGGCGCGACGGCGCCACATCTCCGGGAACAGCGACGCATGCGCCTTTGCCTCTTCGAGCGACAGCGGCGCGCTGTACTCGACGTAGTCGAAGAGACCCGGAGACGCGTCCAGCAGTCGATACGGTTGAGGCACGTCCGCCGTGCTCAGGTTGCTGCTCAGCCCCAGCCCGCGCCAGGGCAGCGTCCACATGTCGGCGTCCACGTGCGTCATTCCATGAACGTAGACGCGCTCCGCTGTCATCGCCACGGCCGACACATCGTTCCTGTCGGATTGCAGCGCGATGGCACGCGCTTCTTCGCAGTGAGGGCAAGCGGCTAGCGTAGCGGTGCAGTCCCCTTCCCCCTCACAGAGGAAACATCATGAGCTCCAAGTTGCTCGCATGGTCCGCGGCGTTGGCGTTGGTGCTGACCGTTGGCTGTGGTCCCAGCCAGTCACCCGAGGCGCAGGAACCGCAGGAGTCGCAGCAGGTGCAGGAGGCCGCCGGATGTCCCAAGGGCCAGTACCTGTGCACGTCGTGTGATGGCCTCAGCACCTACTGCGGTGACGCGTGCCTGGACTGCATTCCGCCGGCCGCGCCCACGGGCGAGGTCGAGGCGATGGCCTGCTCCGGCGGCAAGCGCGAGTGCCCGCAGTGCGATGGCTCGGGCACCTACTGCGCCATCCGCTGCTTCGAGTGCGCACCGCAGTAGTCCGCTGCATGGCAGGACGCGCGGCGCCTCGGGTGTCGCGCGTCCCGTTGCCCGCATCAGCGGGCCGCGCACGCCCTGCCCCGTCACCAGCAGTCGAATCCCGTAGACCACCAGCACCAGCGCGAGCACCTGGCGGATGAGCGGCTCCCTCCGGGAGTAGGCCCGCTGGTCCAGCCCGCCCACGTAGCGCGTCCAGTTGCCCTGCAGCGCCCGGCCGCGCACGCCTGAGGTGTTGGAGCTATTACCTACCTCGCCTTCGTCGTCTCCGGCAGGGTCGACGTGTTTGCGGTGGAAGTGGCTCGATTTCTGTGACAGGGCCTTCGCCACCGCGCTCACAACCGCACCGTGGTGGAAAGCCGTGCACCACCATTTCGCACTGAACATCGTGGACGTCTTCGCGGTGGAGTTGCCGCCCAGCACGTAGTCCTCACGCCGCCTGACAGACCCATGCTCTGCACGAAGCACAATCACTCGACGGAGGCATCCGCCCGCCGCTGCGCCGCGAAGGACATGACGCGGAGGGCGGACCAGAGGCTCCGCGACGTGCAGCCGATGGTGCCTCGCTTCGTGACGTACCCGGGAGGACGGAGCGCGACGCGCGGCACGGTGGCGCTCACCGTCTTCTCCGAGGACTTGAACACCCCGTACTGACGAACCTCACACCGCCAGTCGCCCCGGCAACAACTGGCGCAATCCGCGGGGCTCGAACACGCCCCGCGGAGCCTTGCCGCCACGGCTCAGGTGTCGCGCGTCCAGTTGCCCTGCATCGCCGGGCCGCGCACGCCTGAGGTGTTGGAGCTGTTCCCCACCTCACCCCAGCGCGCGTTGTACTTGAGGAACTCCTGGCCCTTCAGCGTGCGCGTCTTCTCACCCACGTTGATGACACCGCCACCCTGGTAGCCCGAACGCGTACCCTTCCCTCCGGCCCAGGTGAACCAGCGGTAGCTCGCGTTCGTCTGGCAGCTGTCGAGCCCCCAGCCCAGCTCCTCGTAGGTGCTGTCACAGGTGCTCTCGTCGCGGTAGCTCGCGTGGCTGCCATCCGCCACCCAGACCAACGGATGCGTGGTGTCCAACCACTGCACGTCCGTCGCCGCGAAGTACGTCACATTGGCGTGGTGCGCGGATACGTGGGCCTGGTCGGGCGAAGTCCACACCGCGCCGCGACATCTCCGGAACCTTTTCGCGCGTGCCGCTGTCGGAAGGCTTCGCGAATCAGCGACAACGGAGGCTGCGAATGAGGCGGATGCATCTGGCCGTCACGGGAGTGGTGTGCGCACTCGTCCTGGGGAGCACGGTGTCGGGCTGCCGTTCAGGGGAGGACACTGGAGGAACGGCGGACCAGCGGTCCAAATCCACCCTCCCCGCCGAGGCGAAGCAGGAGAAGCAAGGCAGCGCGGGTGACATGGCCGCGCCCGCCACGGCCCCGGTCCAAAACGCCGCGGCGGCCCCGCGCACCGCGCCAGCGGCGAAGATGCCTATGGTCGCGAGCGCGGATCCGCGGCTCGAAGCGGCGATGAAGTCCGCCGCGCCCGCACCGTCCGGTGCCGCATTGAAGTCGGACGAAGGCCGCATGGGCACTGGACTCGGCCTCAGCGGCGTCGGAGCTGGGGGTGGCGACAAGGCGCCGAGAGGGCTGGGCCTGAGCGGCAAGGGGTCTGGCGGCGGTGGCATCGGCTCGATTGGCACGAAGGGGCGCGGGATTGGAGCGGTCGCCTACGGTGCTGGCAGTTCCCTCGCCGGCCCCGGCCCGAACAATGGAGTCATGTACGGACAGGGCTCCGTCTCGCTCGGGGGAAAGGGCATCGGAGGCTCGCTCGCGACCAAGTCGGCACCGTCCGACACCTCATCCTCCGGCGAGGGCTACAAGGACTACGGGGTGAATCCCTTCGTGACGGCGGCCGAGGACCGGCTGTCCACCTTCGCCGTGGACGTGGACACGGCGTCGTACACACTCGCGCGGCGCAAGCTGGTGGATGGTGCATTGCCACCGAAGGAAGCCGTGCGCGTGGAGGAGTTCGTCAACTACTTCCGCTACAGCTACTCGGAGCCCGCTGCGAATGACGGCCCGCTCGCCGTGCACCTGGACGCCGCGCCGTCACCATTCACGCAGGGACGTCACCTGCTGCGCGTGGGCGTGCAGGGCCGCAGGGTGAGCGTGTCCGAGCGCAAGCCCGCGCACCTCACCTTCCTCGTGGACGTGTCCGGCTCGATGCAGTCTCCGGACCGTCTCCCGCTGGCGAAGCGCGCGCTGCGGATGCTGGTGGACAACCTGCGCGACGGAGACACGGTGGCGCTGGTGACGTACGCGGGCAACGTGCGCCGCGTGCTGCCACCGACGGGCATGGAAAAGAAGGCTCACATCCACGCCGCCATCGAGGACCTGTCCGCGGGCGGCTCCACCGCGATGGCGTCCGGCATCGAGCTGGCCTACCAGGAGGCGATGAAGACGCTGGATGGCGGCTCGCTCTCGCGCATCGTCATCCTCTCCGACGGCGACGCCAACGTGGGCGCGACGAGCCACGAGGAAATCCTCAAGCGCATCCGCGGCCACGTGAAGGAAGGCGTCACCGTCACCACCGTCGGCTTCGGCATGGGCAACTACCAGGACACGATGATGGAGCAGCTCGCGGACCAGGGGAACGGCAACCACTACTACGTGGACTCGCTGCTGGCCGCGCGGCGCATCTTCCAGGAGCAGCTCGGCGGGACGCTGGAAGTCATTGCCCAGGACGTGAAGCTGCAGGTGGAGTTCGACCCCGCGCAGGTGTCGCGCTACCGGCTGATCGGCTACGAGAACCGGGACATCGCGGACCGCGACTTCCGCAATGACCGGGTGGACGCGGGTGAGATTGGCTCCGGGCACACCGTCACCGCGCTCTACGAAGTGGAGCTGAAGCCGGGTGCGGGCGAGGGCCTCGCCACCGTGCGCGTGCGCGCGAAGCGACCGCGCGGCGAGTCCGCCACGGAACGCGCCTACCGCTTCCCCGCCGAAGCACTGGCCAGTACCTTCAAGGAAGCCAACGCCGACCTGCGCTTCGCCACGGCGGTGATGGGCGCGGCGGAAATGCTGCGGAAAAGCCCGCACGCGGACCGCTGGAGCTTCGAGTCCGTGCGCGAGATTGCCCGCGCGGCCACACCCGAGGGCAACGCCGAGCGTGAGGAATTCCTCTCGCTGCTGGAAAAAGCCCGGCCCCTGCTTCGGGGTGTAGCGGCCCGGTAGTAGATTCGGGGCTCCTGCCCTTCCCCGCCCAGGAGCCCCCATGTCTACCGTCACGCGAGCAGAGATTGACGAGTCCCATGCGCAGTACCGGGGTTCCTGGAAGCTGCTCGCGCTGGGGAGTCCGGCGGGCGAGGTGGTGGAGCGGCCCGAGGTGTTCATCGCCGCGGGCCACGTGTCCTGGGCGCTGATGAACGCGGCCTTCCTGCGCGCGCCCGTGGCGACGGAGCAGGCGCTCTCGGCGTCCGTCGCCTCCGCGGCGCGCTACTTCGCCCAGGGCCGGCACGGCTGGGCCTTCGTGCTGGGCGACGACTGGATGGCCCCCCAGGTGCGCGAGCGCGCCGAGTCCATCCTGGCCTGGTACGGGCTCAAGCCCGCGATGACCGCCACCGGCATGGTGGCCGAGCGACTGGTCGAGCCCGTCCATTCCCCTTCCCCGTTCGACCTCCGCCCGGTGACGGACGCGTGGACGCGCGAGGCGCTCTCGGACATCAACGCGTCCTGCTACGACGTGCCGCGCGACGTGGGCCGCGAGGCCTTCGCCGTGGAGTCCCTCTACGGGCCGGACCACCAGGGCTTCGTCGGCTGCCGGGACGGCGAGGCCGCCACCAGCGCGGCGGTGCTGCGCGTGGACGGAGTGGCCTACGTCGCCATGGTCGCCACGCTGCCCCCGTACCGTCGCCAGGGCGGCGCCGAGTCCGTCATGCGGCACGCGCTCGCCGCGGCCCGGCGTGACTGGGGCATCGAGCGCACCGTGCTGCACGCCACGGACGCCGGCCTGCCCGTCTACCGCCGCATGGGCTACCGGCCGGTGACACGCTTCCGCATGTACCTCGCGCCCGCCCCGGGCCGCACCGAGTAGCCCCTACGAGTCCAGCCGGTCGGCCGGGATGACGCCCTGCTCGATTGCGAGCGAGCGCAGCCGCGCCTTCACACGCTGGAACTGCTGGCGCAGCGCGGTGGCGCGACGATTCAGGGCATCGCGGGTGACGGACTCGTCCGGCTCCGCCATCACCCGGGCAATCTCCGTCCAGGGCAGGCGCTGGTCCACGCGCAGCATGAGCAGCATCCGCTCGTGCGGCTCCAACTGCTCCCGCAACGCGCGGAAGCGCTCCTTCACCACGGTGCGCCGCCAGGGCTGGGTATCCGTGCGCTGCCGCTGCGCCTCGTTCGCCGCCGGCTCGCTCACCGGCTGCTCGCGTGCCGCCGGCGCGTGCAGCTGGTGGTAGCAGGCATTGCGCGCCAGCCGGTACGCCCACGTCCGGAACGAGCTCTCCCACCGGAAGCCCGGCAAGCCCTTGAGGAGATTCTCGCTGAAGAGGCTGAAGGCATCCTTCGCCAGCTCGGGGTGGTGGAGCACGGACGCCATCAGCCGGCGTATCTCCGGCCCGTAGGCACGCATCGCCAGCTCCACCGCCTGGCCGTACTCCCCCTGCAGGCAGTGCGCGTGGAGCTGCGCTTCCACCTGCTCGCGAGCAGCCGCCGCATCGGCGTCCGCGCCCCCATCCATCATCGGAGATGTCATCACGTCACGCTCCTCCGCTTTCCCCGACGGAAGGAGTGCCCCCGCGCGCTCCGTGACACGCCCCGGCTCGCGCCCGCTCCCCTCACGCGAGGGGGGCCGGGCCCTCCGCCTGCGCGCCTGGCGACAGCGGCATGTCCACCTGCGGACGGCCGATCCGCCGCTCCCGCACCAACCTGCCGTAGCCCAGCGCGCCCTGGTCCTCCGCCACCCGCAACGCCCGGGCGAACGCCTCACGCGCCTCCGCCTCCCGCCCCAGGCCCCGCAGCGCCTCCGCCTCCAGCCCCAGCAGCACCGCCTCGTAGGAGACCTCGCGTGTCGACTCGGCCCGCTCGAGCGCCTCGTGCACCGCCTCCAGCGCCGCGTCCGACTGCCCCAGCAGCAGGTGGATTTCCGCCAGCATGCCCAGGTCATGCGGCAGACCCGCCTCGAAGCCGGAGCGCCGCCACTGCGCCAGGGCGGACTCCATCACCGCCAGGCCCTCGCGCGCATTGCCCATCATCGACTGCGCCCACCCCCGGATGAGCGAGGCCCAGCCCAGCCACAGGCGGAAGTGGTGCTCACGAGACAGTGTGATGTTGCGGTCGCACAGCTCCAGCGCCTCGCGCGGCTCGCGGCGCAGCTGGCACGCCACCGACGCGTACAGCAGCGCGAAGGCCGTCGTGTTGTGGTGGCCGATGTCCATGGACAGCCGCAGGGCCTGGCGCCCGTACTCACGCGAGCGGTCCGGCGCGTCCACCACTGCATGCACCACCGCGCCGTAGGCCAGGGCCGCCACGCGCGGGTTGACCCAGTGCTTCACCGCCAGCGCCTGATGCTGCTCCAGCCCGAAGTCGGAGAACGCGAGCGCCAGCTCCACGTGCTCCAGCGCTTCGCGCACCTGGCCCCAGGTGAAGAAGTCGGTGGCCATCATCCGGTAGCCGATCGCCAGCAGTTCCTTCTGGCCATGGCGGCGGCCCAGCCGCACCAGCCGCTCCGCCACCTCGTGCGCCTCGTCCCACCGGGCCCGCGCGAAGGCATACGCGTAGATCACCCAATAGGGAGGGTCCAGTCGGGGCAGATCCTCCTCCAGCTCCCGCATCAGCGACCGCACCCGCGTGTACACCTGCTCGCCCTCGGCGGAGTGGTAGCCCTGCACCTGCACCAGCGGCAGCTCCAAGGCGATGAGCAACTTCAACTCCTGCCCGGCACGCTCGCGCGTGACGGGCAGCGTGCGCAGCAGCTCCACCGCCCGCCAGAAGTGGCTGAGGGCCTCCACGTTGGCCGAGCGGCGACTGGCCAGCTCGCCCGCGCGCACCCACCAGCGCAGCGCCGCCTCCACCTGCCCCGACTCCGTGTAGTGGCAGGCCAACAGCTCCGGCTGTGCGTCGGACATCTCGGGGAACTGCTCCGCCAGCACCCGGGCAACGCGCCGGTGGTACTGCCGCCGCTGGTGCCGGGGCAGCGAGTCCGACGCCGCGTCCTGGATGAGCGCATGCCGGAAGCTGAACCGCGGCTCGGACCCCTCCTCGGTCTGGAGCAGTCCCTCCGCGACGAGCCCGGACAGGTCCTGGCGCAACGCCGCGTCGCTCCGGCCGGACAACGACGCCAGCAGCGCTTGCGAGAAGCCGCGCCCCACCACGGCGCACAGCTGCGCCAGCTCCTTCTGCGACGCGGGCAGCCGGTCCAGCCGCGTGAGCAGCAGCTCGCGCAGGGACAGCGGCACGGACGAGGCCAGGGCTGGCGGCGACCCCGACTCAGCGGCAGGACGCTCCACCACGGTGCGCGTCAGTTCCTCGCGAAGAGGGGAACGCCATCCGTGCGGGCCACCAGGCGCGCCACCGTCTCCGAGGGAAGCCCCTGGCGTCCCGCCGCCTTGCGCACCAGCTCTCCGGCAATGGCGGCCGGCAGTCGCTCCAGTGAGAGCCGGCGGATGCTCGGGCTCCTGGGCCACGGTGGGCGGAAGTCCGGGCGCGCGGTGAGCAGCAGGCACGTGCGCGAGCGAGGCAGCCGCTCCAGGAGGACGCCCAGCAGCTCGAGCGTGGACGGGTCCGCCCAGTGCAGGTCCTCCACTTCCGCGAGCACCGGCCGCTCCTCCGCCAGCCGCAGCAACAGGGCCGTCAGCGACTCCAGTGTCTCCTGCTTCAGCCGGTCCGGCGTATAGCGCAGGTGCGGCGCGCTCTCCGCCCCGGACAGACCCACCAGGCCGGACAGCACCCACGTACGCTGGTGCCCCAGGCCGAGCGCGCCCAGCCCCGCCTCCAGCCGCGCCTTGTGCTGCGTCGGCGTGCCCTGCGTGTCCAGTTGGAGCAGGTGGCGCAGCAGGTCGATGATGGGAGCGAAGGCACTGGTGCTCGACTGGGGCCAGCACTGGCACCGCAGCCGGAGCGCGGTGAAGGGCGGCACGCGCTCGCGCACCTCGCGCAGCAGGCGCGACTTGCCCATGCCCGCCTCACCGGAGATGAGGCCGCAGACTCCATGCCCGGCCCGCGCCTCCTCCCACCAGCCCAGCAGGCACTGCAGCTCCGCGCGCCGCCCCACCAGCGGGGTGAGCGGACGCGCCACGAGCTTGCGGTCGAACCGGCTCGCGGCACGGCGCGGGCGCAGCACCTGGTGCACCGGCACGTCGCGCACGCCGGACAGGCCGGTGAAGTGCAGGGGCTCCATGGGCTGGGTGACGAAGGCGCCGCGCACCAGCGCCAGCGTGGCGTCGCTGACGTACACCGTGCCCGGCTGCGCCTGACGCGCCAGCCAGGTGGCCATGCGCGGGGCCTCGCCCTGGATGGACGCGCCGTCCATCACCACCATGTCCGTGTGGATGCCCACCTGCAGGGCCAGCTCGCGGCCCGGCGGCAGCAACAGCAACTCTTGGAGCGCGGGCGCCAGGGCTGACGCCACACGCAGCCCCGCGTTCACCCCGCGCTCCGAGTCGTCCTCCCGCGCCACCGGGTGACCGAAGCAACCGAGTACCTCCTCGCCCACACATAGGACGACGGAGCCGCCGTGCTCCTGGATGACCTCCGAGCAGCTCCGGTGGAACGTGGCCTCCAGCTCGCTCACGTCCTCCGGGTCCAACCGCGCCGTCAGCCCCGCGACGTCCGCGAGCCTGCACGCCACCAGCGTCACCTGCCGCCGCTGCGGCGCCGCGCTCCGCGGCATCCGGTGTCGGGGGGCGAGTCCCTCCTCCACCTGCCGCAGCCGCTCGCGCAGCTCCACCGCCGAGCCGAGCCGCTCCGACGCGGACTTCGCCAGCAGCGACGCCAGCAGTCGGTCCACCGCCTCCGGCAGCGCCGGGACGCGCTCGCGCACCGAGGGCGCCGGATCCGACGACATGACGCGCGTGCGGATCTCCTCCGGGCTGCCCGAATACGGTGGCTCACCCGTGAGCATCTCGAACAACAGGATGCCGGCGGACCACAGGTCCGTGCGCGCGTCCTGCGCCCCGCCGCGCCACTGCTCGGGTGACATGTACGGGGGCGTGCCCGCGGTGGACAGCGACACGTCGGGCGGCGCGCTGGCGGCGGCGAGCCACGCGAGGCCGAAGTCGAGGATCTTCACCACGCCCTTGCGGGTGATGAAGACGTTGCTGGGCTTGAGGTCGCGGTGGACGATGTGGTGCTCGTGCGCGTGCGCCAGTCCGGCGGCCACCGCGTCGAGAATCTCCATCGCCTTGCGCGGCCCGGGCCGCCCGCGGCGCAGGAGCGCGGACAGGGACTCGCCCTCCAGGCACTCCATGACGAGGAAGGGGACCGGGGGCTCCCCCGGCTCGCTGCTCCAGACGTCCACGTTGAAGATGCGGACGATGTGCTCATGGTCCAGCTGGGCAATCGCCCGTCCCTCCTGCCGCAGGAGGGCGAGCATCGGCGCCTCGGCGAGCGACTCGTGGGGGATGAGGAACTTCAGCGCCACGGCCCGCTGCAGCACCATGTCCCGGGCGCGGAAGACCTGTCCCATGGCGCCGCCGCCCAGCTCCTCCAGCACCTCGTAGCGCCCTCCGTCCCGGTCTCCCAACCGCATACCGGGCACGGGCAGGCGTGGGGGCACCGAGGCCCGCGCCACGCTGCGCAGGAAGGTGTCCTCGAAGTCCTCGCGGTCGTGCGCTTCCAGCTCGGAGTCCCGCCCCGATGCGGTGCGCTCGTATCTGTTCTCGTCACCGGTCCTGTCTGGCATCGCCGAATTCCCCCCCGGTCACGGCTCGCGCCCGGCGGCCACCCCTGTTCACGTTAGGAACGGTGTCCGGGCACAACAAGGAACCGCCTGGTGGCTGCCCTGGCCGTCCTCACAGCACGGGGGCTCGCATCACCCTCGGGTCCGGGGCAGGCATCGCCACACCTGCCTGCCCTCGTTCCCCGGGGCGGGTCGAGCAGGCGCGGCCCTGGTGCCGCGCCGTTCTCCCCGGCTCCGGCCGGCGTCACATCAGGGGCGTGGGGATTCGCTCCGAGGGAGTCCGAATCCCGGGGGGACGTCCATGCGCCATGGCACAGCGACCGTCATCACGCGCATCCAGCCGGGCGCGCTCACGGCCCTCGAGAGTTCGCTGGCGGAGGCCGCGCGGCTGCGCACGGCGCTCTTCTCCGGCGTGCCCGGCCTGCACTTCGCGCGCTGGGCCATCATCGACCTGACAGCGCCCGGGCCGGAGCAGGACACGAAGGACCTCCGCCTCCTCTTCGCCGCCGACTTCACCGCGCCGGGAGACGACGGAGACCTGCTCGAGCTCGACCGGAGGCTCGTTCATGCACTCGTCTCCTGGCTCTCGGACCTGCGCGCGCACGGGGCCCGCGCCGCCACCGTGTTCGACGACCTCTACCGCGCGTGCCGCGACTATCCCGAGGAAGGCCTCGAGGCCCCTGACACGGTGGAGGCGTACCTGCTGCACCACCGGATGGCGGCCACCACGCGACACGTGGACTTCGCCTATCGCTTCGAGGCACCCGAGGAACTGCGAGAGTCGGTGGACGTGCTGCGCGAGGTGAACCGGCACCTGGACGCGCGGGCCCGCCTGCTCGCGGAGACGCCCTGGCGCGGCGGGCGTGGCGAGCTGCCACACCTGCACCGCGAGCTGCGCGACGTGGCACTGTCCGTCTCGTCCACCGTGTTCGACGCCGGCTGGGGCCAGCGGCTCACCACCGCGCGCCGCGACGCGGCCCTGGCCACGCTGGCGTATCCCTTCCAGCGCTACGCGCGCTCCCTGCCCCGGGTGATGTCGCTGCGGCTGCGCCTGTGGCTGTCCGGCGCGAATCGGCCACCGCGGGACTACAGCCCTTGCGCACCGGAGCTGACCGCGACGCGGAGTCCTCCGCCGCCTTCCGACGCCATGGTGCAGAACCCGATGGTGCACGTGACGCGCGTCACCGGAGGCCCGCTGGCGGTGAAGCTGGCCGAGGCGGCGCTGCCCAGCGTGGACAGGCGCCTGAGCCGCTACGTCGTGGGGATGAACCACATCCAGACCATCCACTGCGCGCGCTGGCTGCTGCACTCGGACGGGGACGAAGGGCCGCACCACCTCATCTTCCTCAGCAACTACGACGACAGCTGGGAGGCGTACATCGACGCGTTCGTGGACCACGCGGACGTGCGCGCCTTCCTGGAGCTCATCTGGAGCCGGACGGACGGGTTCCCCGACAAGACGCGGGGACTGTTCCCCCGGCGGAAGTGGTGGGGAGGCTGGGAGCTGCGGCTGCCCGTGGAGCCCTTCAAGGCGTGGCTGCGCGGGCACGAGTTCCCCACCCGCGTCTGGTACAGCGCCGCCCTGGACGGCGGCCCCTACCAGCGACACTCCGTCCTCCTGCTGCACGACGCGCTCCGGCTGAGGGAGTTGCTCGCGCGAGAGCACATCGACCGGCCACTGCGGGACTGGGCCGCGCGCCGGGCCTTCACCGCGTTCCTGTCCCGGGGCGCCTGCGATCCAGGCCGCGCGCTGCTGCGCTTCCCGGCCCTGCTTGGTTTCTCACTGTCCGCGCTCTCCGCCGCCCTCCGTGAGCGGTGGCGGAAGCCCTGGAGGAAGCCCCGTGTACTCAACCCACCTGGACTCCGGTCGCACCTCGTCCCGGAGCAGCACGCCGTCGCCTGAGCCTTCCGCCGAGCTCGACTTGAGCGACGTGCAGGGCCTGCTGCTGCACGGCTACCGGGAGATGCGCGAGCTGGCGCTGCTCTTCCTGCGCATCGACGATGCGGAGCGCTGCCGTCAGTGGCTCGGCGAGCTGGCCCGCGACACCATCACCTCCTCGGACCCGCTGGAGCACCAGCGCAGGACGCGCGAGCAGGACAGGCACTACTCGCGCGTCAACCTCGCGCTGACGCCCCGGGGCCTCGCGACGCTCGGGCTGCCGGAGGAGGTGCTGGCCACCCTTCCCTTCGAGCTGCGCGAGGGCATGGCACGCCGTGCGCGCGAGCACCTGCGCGACGTGGAGGCCAATGACCCGGACCGATGGGAGCTGGGCGGCACGCGCCACGAGGACGACCTCCACGTGCTGCTGCTGCTCTACGCCTCGGATGGCGAGCGGATGGACCGGCTGCTCCATGACCACGAGATGCGCGCCACCGCTCAGGGCCTGCGAAAGGTCTACGTGCAGCGGGGCCACCGCGAGCAGCGGCCCGATGACCCGCCCGGCTACTTCCGCGACCACTTCGGCTTCCTGGACGGGCTGTCGCAGCCGCGCATCGAAGGCTTCAAGGAACCCGGTGGACACCCTCGCGACTACGACCGGCCCTTGAAGCGAGGGGAGTTCATCCTCGGCCACGCCAACGAGTACGAGGAGTACCCGCTGTCGCCCTGTGTGCCCCGGCGGCTCGACGTCGAGGACGTGCTGCGGGACAGCCCGGGCCATACGGGCTGGAAGGAGCTGGGCCACAACGGCAGCTACCTCGTGGTGCGCAAGCTGGAGCAGGACGTGCGCGAGTTCGAGCGCTTCCTCGACAGGAACGCCGCGCTCGCGCCGAAGGGCACGCCAGAGAACCGCCGCGAGTGGCTGGCGGCGAAGCTGGTGGGCCGCTGGCGCAACGGCGCTCCGCTGACGTCCGCGAAGCGCTGCCCGCTGCACCGCTTCCTTCCGTTCCTCTTTCGCGACAAGGCGAAGCCGCCCGTCGTTTCGCGCAGCAGCGCGAAGGGCGTGGACAACAGCTTCCGGTACGCGCGCGATGACCTGCACGGCTTCGGCTGCCCGGTGACGGCACACGCGCGGCGGTGCAACCCGCGCGACGCGCTGCCCCCCTCGCGCGAGGCCTCGATGGAGGTGACGCGGCGCCACCGGCTGATGCGACGCGGCTTCAGCTACGAAGACGACGGCGGAAAGGGCCTCCTCTTCCTCGCGCTCAACGCGAGCCTGGGCCGGCAATTCGAGTTCATCCAGCGCAGCTGGGTCCACTTTGACCAGCTCGGAGGGGTGGAAGGCGCGGAGGACCCGTTGTCGGGAGACGGTGGCGGAAGACTGTTGATCCCCGAGAAACCGGTACGCCAGTGCGTCGCCGACCTCCAGCGCTTCGTGACCACCAGAGGAGGCGGGTATTTTTTTATGCCGAGTCTGAAAGCGCTGCGCTTCCTCTCGGCCCTCGGCGCGGCGCCGCGCGGCTGACGTGCGCGAGTCGTGGGCCGTGGATGCTGGACCTCGCGCGCGTTGTGGCAGACTCGGATGTGCAGGGGGGCATCAACATCATGGTCACCACAGCACATGGGAGTCCGCGCATGGCCAGGTGGGACGAGCTCGTCTTGGCGGTTCCGAAGCAGGCGGGCGCCGGCCTCGGTGACGCGGCCGCGGCGACGCTGCTGGAGACGCTGCTCGGGACGCAAGAGGAGCAGCTCACGCTGCTGCGCCAGCTCCACCGCGATGTGAAGCAGCTCCAGGAAGGTCCCTTCCACGCGGGCCGCATCCACCTGGAAGCAGCGCTCAAGCCCCACCGCACGCGTGACGACCGGCTCGAGCTGCTCAAGGCCGCGCGCAACAGCTTCACGGACGCGCTGGGCATGGAGCGCGACAAGGCGCGCACGTCGCTCATCGCCCTGCACCTGGGCTTCTGCTGGCTGCTGCTCGGCGCGGAGAAGGACGCGCGCGAGTGGACGCAGATGGCGCACCGCACGGCGGTGGAGTCCATGAAGGACATCCTCGCCGAGGCCGCCGCCGACCAGGGACTCACGCACAACCGCTACCTGGACCCGGCGCTGAACTTCTTCATCTTCTTCACCAGCGCGGCCACGCTGGGCGCCGGCTACCTCTTCTGGGACCGGGTCATCAGCAAGCGCACCGACAAGGTGCTGCGGCGCGCGCTCAACCAATTGGAGTGCCTGGCCGACTACGTGGACACCGTGGGCGAGATTCGCGTCCGCCTGGGCGAGGTCCCCACGGCCGTCCCCCGCTACGAGCTGACCCACGGGGTGGATGACAGCCAGTTCCTGTCGCGCGTCACCATCCGCAAGCTCATCAGCGACAAGGAGGCCATGTACTTCAATGGCCGCGAGACGCGGAAGGTGACCTGGAACGACACGGAGCGCTCCGAGGTCATCACCCGCGAGCTGCTGTAGACGTCACCGCTCGAACACAGGGAGGCAGTGCCCCGGATGCAATGGGCGCGCGCCCCCGTCGTAGAGCTGACAGGCCCACCGCACAACAGGAGGAGCGGCCCGCATCCGCTCCGGCTGTCACGTTCCTGTTTGACGGTGTTTTCAGGAAAGCCCCGGACGGCACGTCAGAGGGGGACGCAATAGTGCGCGACTTCCTGAAAGGAGGGCGACGGTGATGGCTCAGACGATGCTCGTGTTCATTCCAGTCATTCTGCTGATCGCCGCCGCGGTGGCGATTCCTCGTCCCCGCCGGCGTTCGCGGCGGTGGTAACACCCGGCGGGGTACCCGATGAGGTACCCCGCCCTTCTGGCTTCAACATTGGAGTCGCCGCTCGTTGCTTCACCTGAAGGCGTGGTGTCGGCGCCTCGACTGGATCCGCGGCCTGTCGTACCGGGTGTAGACTCCGCGCCCGTGGCTGAACGTCCCACCGTCCTGGTCGTCGATGATGATCCGCACCTGCGGGAAATCGTCCGCTTCGCGCTGGAGCAGGGAGGCTTCCACGTGGAGGAGGCCGCGGATGGCCGCGCCGCCCTGGCCCAGGTGCAGCGCTCGGTGCCCGCGCTCATCGTCCTGGACATCATGATGCCGGAACTGGACGGGCTCGCCGTGTGCCGCGAGGTGCGGCGCAAGCACGAGCTGCCCATCGTCTTCCTCTCCTCGCGCGACGACGAGGTGGACCGCATCCTCGGGCTCGAATTGGGAGGCGACGACTACCTCACCAAGCCCTTCAGCCCGCGTGAATTGGTGGCGCGCGTGAAGGCGGTGCTGCGGCGCGCGCGCCCTGCTCAAACCACCCCGCCGGAGCCCGTTCCTTCCGCGTCGCGGATGCAGGAGCGCGGCCCGCTGCGCATGGACGCGGAGCGCTGGCGTGCGTGGTGGGGCGAGCAGGAGGTGGTGCTCACCGTCACGGAGTTCCAGTTGCTCGCCACGCTGCTGCGCGTGCCCGGCAAGGTGTTCACCCGTGACGAGCTGATGACGCGCGTCTATGACGATGTGGTGGTGAGCGACCGCACCATCGACAGCCACGTGCGACGGGTGCGGCAGAAGTTCTCCGCGGCGGGCGGAGAAGTCATCGAGACGGTGCATGGCCTCGGCTATCGACTCGCCCTCCCCTAGCCGGCGCGCGCGCCCGCGCCTGTGGATGGTCTTCGCCGCGGTGGGCGTGGCCGGCTTCATGCTCACGCTCGGGGGCCTGTCCTTCGTGCGCGTCTACGACGACCAGCTCATCCGGCAGACGGAGTCGGAGCTCATCGCCCAGGGCGCGGTGGTGGCGCAGGTCTTCCGCGAGCAGCTCAGCGAAGCGGTCCACGCGGAGACCTACGGCCGGGTGCGAATCTCCCCCTGGCCCTTCCCCATTCCCGACGACAAGCGGCTGAAGCCCATCCTCCCCTCGCTGAAGGCGTCGGACGTACCGCTCCCGCCAGACGAGACGCCCGCGCCATCACGCGTGCCCGCGGAGCCTCTGGCCCAGGGAGCCGGCACGCGGCTCAACCCGTTGCTCGAACAGGTACGGGCCACGACGTTGGCCGGCATCCGCGTGGTGGACACGGAGGGCGTCGTCGTGGGTAGCAGCAGCCCGGAGGTGCTCGGCACCTCCCTGGCGGACCGTCCGGAGGTGCAGCGGGCCCTGCGCGGAGAACCGGCCAGCGTGCTGCGCCGCCGCTACGCCGAACCCGAGGACACGCCCCTGGCCTCGCTCAGCCGGGACACGGGCATCCGCGTCTCGGTGGCCCTGCCCGTGCTGATGGGAGACCGCGTCTGGGGTGCGGTGGTGCTGGCCCGCACGCCGATGACGTTCGCCAAGGCCGTCTACGCGGACCGGTGGAACCTCTCCGCCACGGGCCTCGTGTTGGTGGGCGCGGTGGCCTTGATGTCGCTGGCCGCGGGCGCGCTGGTGGGCCGCCCGGTGCGGGCGCTGGTGAAGCAGACGCGCGCCATCGCCGTGAGCGACCCGTCGGGCTTCGAGCCGGTGGCGCGCCCCGTGGTCGCCGAGCTGGCCGAATTGTCCGAGGCGCTCGCGGGCATGGCCACCGCGCTGCGGGACAGGAACCAGTACATCCGCTCCTTCGCCGCCAACGTGTCGCACGAGTTCAAGACGCCGCTGGCCTCCATCCAGGGCGCGGTGGAGCTGCTGCGGGACAGCGCGGACGTCATGTCGCCGGAGCAGCGGGCGCGGTTCCTCGCCAACGTCGACGCGGACGCGCGGCGCCTCACGCGGCTGGTGCAGCGGCTGCTGGAGCTGGCGCGCGCGGACTCGATGACGGCCACGCCCTCGCGGGTGGAGGTGGCCCCGCTGCTGGAGTCACTCGCCGCCCGGGCCCGCGTGGACGGTGTGGCGGACGTACACGTGGCGCCTGTCCCCACGGGGCTCCAGCTCCCGCTTCCGGCCGAGGTGCTGGACGACGTGCTCTGGCAGCTCGTCACCAACGCGCGCCAGCACGGCGGTGAAACAGTGCGCGTGGACCTGGCGGTGGAGTCGGACGGCGCCGGCCCGGTGCGCGTGGTGGTGCGGGACAACGGGCGCGGCATCTCCGAGGCCAACCGCGCGCGCATCTTCGACGCCTTCTTCACCACCGCGCGCGAGCGGGGCGGCACGGGGCTGGGACTGACCATCGCCCAGTCCATGTTGCGGGCCTTCGGCGCGGGGCTGGAGCTGCTGCCCGCGCAGCCCCAGGACCCGGGCGCCGCCTTCGCGGTGGTGGCGGCGCCCGTACCGGTGCTTCAGCGGAAGTAGCTGTTGGAGATGTCCACCGAGTAGCCCAGCTCCAGCGTGGGCGCGGAGGCCGCCACGAGGTACTGGCGGAACTGCAGCTCCTTGCCGGGCAGACCCGCCTCAGTCGGACTGGCCGCGGCGGCGGCCTCGGGTTCCACCTGCTCCAGGCTGCCACCCTCGCGGCGGTAGTTGAACACCGCGGGGAAGTGCGCGCGGGCGCGCAGCTGGGCCACCGGCCATGAGACGCGCGGCAGCGCCAGCTTCAGCCGACCGGAGAGGTGGAAGACGCCCAGCTCGCGCGCCAGCACCACCTCCAGCGTGCCTGCCGTCTCGCCGAGCCGCGCGGGCACGGCCTTCAGCTTCAGCGTGCCATCCTGCGTCTCCACGGGCACGGGGATGGAGTTGAGGGTGATGCGCTCCAGTCGGTGGCCCTCGGGCAGCTCCAGCTCCAGCGGCTGCTCGCGGTCCAGGCTCAGCGCGTAGCTGACGCGCAGCGTGGCGCGGCCCTCCAGCGTGGACACCCAGGACGCGGTGGCCTCGGTGATGCGCGGCTCCAGCGGCGGGCGGACCTGCTGCTTCGGGCTCTGCTCCACCTGCGCCACGGCCGCGCGCCAGCCGACGCGCAAGGCGCCCTGCACGGGGTAGACGGACCAGGCTTCACCGTCCGAGACGGACAGCGGCTCCTGAAGCGTGAAGACGGCGGCGTCCGCCTCCAGCGTCAGCGGCACCGGCGCGACGCCTGGCCCGAAGCGAAGCTGCGCGCGGCGCATGGGGCCCGCGCCCGGCGAGCGCACGGCAAGGCCCACCTCGAAGGCATAACGTCCGGCCTTGCGGGTGAGGAGGCAGAGGTAGCCATCCACCACGCCCACCGTGGCGTCATCCAGCGTGGGCAGCTCGCTGGGGTACGTGTCCGCGTCGAGCTGGAGCAGGCGCACCTGCGTCCAGCGCTTGTCCGCGAGCACCTCCACGTCGAACTGGCCCTCCACGTGCAGGGTGTCCGCGGAGAGGCGGCCCTTGAGCGAGCTCTTCACCAGGGCCTCCGTGGGAGGCGGTGCGGGCGGTGCGGACTCGCGCTGCGCGTAGAGGGGAATGAGCTGCTCCAGTGGCACGGTGGCGGTACCGGAGGGAATCGAGGCATCAGCCGTGCCCAGCAGCAGTCCGACGACGAGAGGAAGGGTCCACATGGCGGCTCAGCTCGCTTCCGGGGTGACGGGGGTGGCGGGAACAGCGGCGGCGACGGCGCCACGCGGCGGCTCACCGGGCTGCGACAAATCGGAGAGGAAGGCGCGCACGCTGGGGCGGGTGGAGAGGACCATCAGGCCCAGCAGCGCCGCGAGGATCTCCAGCGTGTAGATGAGGCCGGTGTAGCCCTCGAGGATGACGGCGCCGGTGGGCACGATGAGCGTCGCGCCCCACAGGCCGATGAGTACGGCGAGGCGCTCCTTGGGGAAGAGCCACCGGGCCCAGGCGACCACCGCCGCGCCGAGTCCCAGGGCGGAGATGGCGTAGGCCACGTAGAAGTTCATGAAGGCGGCCAGGTACGAAAGCAGCACGAAGAAGAAGCCGTAGACGGCGGCCAGCAGATACGTCTCGTGGAGCGCCATGGGCCGGCGGTGGCGCAGGCTGAGCGCGGCGAGCAGCGCCAGCAGCGCGATGAACGGCACCCACGCGCGGCCCGCCATGAGGGAGACCATGGCGTCGAAGGTCTTCTCCGACGGGAGGATGACGCCCAGGCTCACACCGGACTCGAGCGACTGGAAGGCCCAGTCCAGCGTCACGGCGTCGCTCGCCGTCTGCACGGACGACGCGGAGAGCACGCCGGCCGGATAGTCGAAGTTCTCTCCGCCCTCCACGGCGAAGTGGACGCGGACATCGCGGGCGGGCAGCGCCGGGTCCAGCTTGTACACGAACGAGTTGAGGCCCCGGGCGCGGTAGCGGATGGAGAAGCGCGACGTGGCGTCCTTGGCGATGCGGCCCGTCCACACCAGGCGGTTGCCGGACTCGCCCAGGTCCAGGCTGGACTCCTTGCCGTCGACGAGGAACTGGAGCTCCGAGAGGAGCACCTGGGACTTGTCCATCTCGATGGGGAAGATGAAGGCCACGTCGATGTCGCGGCCCTCGCGGTTGACCACCGCGTAGTCGGCGTCGAGCGTGAAGTCGAAGCCGGAGAAGTAGCGCAGGCCGCGCTTGCGGTAGTTCATCTGCGCCTTGACCTGGACGTGCTGCCGGTCGAAGGCGAGCGGCTTCAGCTCGGTGAAGATGGTGCCGCTGTGCACGTAGCGCAGCGACGGCGCGGGCTGGGTGACGGGCGCGCCCCAGCGGTCCTCCACCCCGGCGGCCAGCTCGGAGTTCGCGAAGTCCGTCCGGTTCGCCACCTGCCCGGCGATGACGGCCGTGGCGAACACGACGATGAAGAGGCTGCCGAAGACGTGGTGCGCGACGAGCCACCGCAGGGCCTTGCGGATGGCTCCGTCAGGTGCACGCGGCGAGCGGGGAGGAAGTGGCGGAGCGTTCATGAGCACAAGATGGGCGCCCGGTGTGCAACCCGGATGACCCGCTCGTGCGCTTCCCGAGGAATGATTGTGCAGAAACCGTGCAGGGCCCACCCATGCCCACATCCTCCGCCCGTGCACGCTCCCGGACCTGATGCGGGCGCCTGATCGCGATCAGAAAATTTTGAGCCGTGGATCAGCGCGGATCTTCCACTTGATCATCACCCCGAGTGAGATCAGCGGCTTGCCATCCGTCGCGGATCAGGCGCTGCGTGAAACCTGTTGCACGCTGTAGTGGCGCGGAGCCGAAACGGATCACGACCTTCCCGGGGTGCACGCCGTGTGAACACGGGCGGTTCACACGACTCCAGGGGTAGATGCCTCCGACGGGACGAGGCAGATCGCACGGCTCTGGATCAGCGACGTGTCTCTGTCGTAGTGGTGGGCCGCGATCTGCTCACGCGCCCGGGGCCCCTCTGTACCTGGGGTGCGACAGGGTGGGACAGGCCTGGAAGGTGCGCGCAGCGGTGTCCCGCGCACCTGGAAACCGGTTGGGGACACCGACGAGCACCGGACGCACGCAGGGCCCAACGCTTCGAGCGTGGGGCCGTGGGAGACATGACCGTGGGCGGGTTGGACTGGGTGCAGGTGGACGTCGGCTTCCCCATGAGCCTTGCCGTGGTGGGCGCCGCGCGCTCGCTGGGCATGGAGCGGCGGGCGTTCCTCGGTGCCATCGTGGAGCTCCAGATCTGGGCCGTGCAGGCCCTCCCCTCCGGACGCTTCGAGCCCTTCCCCGCGTCCGCAGGACGTCCGCGGGACGCGTCCGCGGACGAGCCCATCTGGTGTGAAGCGGTCGAGGGCGCCGTACGCTGGACGGGCGCTCCCGGAGCCTTCTGGGACGCGCTGCTCCGCACCGGAATCCTCGTGCGCGAGGACGACAGCGTCCGACTCACCCTCTGCGACCGCTACGTGCAAGTCCTCGAAAAGAGGAAGAAGGAGGCCGAGCGAAAGCGCAGGGAGCGCGCCAACAAGGCCGCCGCGTCCGCAGGACGTCCCGCGGACGCGCCCGGGACATCCGCCGCTAGAAAGAAGAGGGAGAGAGAGACGGAGAAGAAGAGTTCTTCTTCTGCAGCAGCAGTGATGGAGGGTGGATCATCCCTGGGACATCTCGCTCCCGTCCCACCGCCCCCGCCGCCGGACGAGGTCACGTCCGAGGACATCGACCCCGTGCAGCTCGCCCTGCCCGGCACCCACCTGGTCCCCGTCTCCCTCCCGCCCGAGCCGGCCGCCCCGTCCCGGGACGCCCAGGCCCAGGCGGAGTCCTTCTTCGAGACCTTCCAGGACGAGCGCACCCGCGCGTTCCGGGGCGTACCCCGCGAGGACAAACCTCCCGGTTGGTCGGACTGGTACCGCCACGCCCTGGCGAAGGTGGGCGGCGACGAGGGACGCCTGCTCACGGCCTGCCGCGGCTACCTCCAGTCCGACTGGGGCCGCTCCCGCCAGCCGGTGGGGACGTCGGTGGCCTTCTGCTCGCCCAAGGTCTGGGTGCGCTACGTCCCGCACGAGCAGCCTGACTCCGCCGAGCCCGCGGAGCTGTCCGCGCCTCCCAGCGTGGACACGTCCTCCCAGGCCGGGCGCGCGTGGCAGCGGTGCCTCACGCGGCTCCACGAGCAGGGCAAACGCTACGCCCTCCTGTGGCTCCAGAAGGCCCACCCGGTCGACGTGCGGGACGGAAGGCTGATCCTCGCCGTGCCCGACGTCTACTTCCGCCAGTGGGTGGAGGAGAACTACGGCGCGCTGGTGGACGCGCTGGTGCGCGACTGCGGGCTGGTGGGCGTGCGGTGGCGGCTGCCCTCGGACGAGGACGTGCCGGAGGCTGCGACGAGCATGCCCCGGTAGGGTTCGACGTGCGCGTCGAAGCCCTGAGCCACGGGCGTTCCCCCGAAGTCGCCACGGTGGGAAGTGAAGTTCCCATCCCGCCGGGCATGCGCCTTGCTGTGTTTCCGGCAGGAGCAGACAGCCGGGAGGATGGATGCGCGGCGGTTGGGGATGGGCGGTGGTGGGTGCGGCGGTGCTACTGGGCGCCTGCGGTGAGTCGAAGGATGGGAGCGACGCGGACGCGCCGAGCGGCCCGGGCCCCTGGCCCACGGACGCGGTGAAGAACTACTCGGCGGAGTTCCGCATCGGCGCCGGGGTGAAGAGCGTCGGCGTCGACGAGGCGCACAACATCTGGCTGCTGCGTGGCGCGGAGATTGGCGTGCTGCGGCCCGGCGACACGGAGCCCACATGGACGCGCGGCGTGGGCCAGGCCGCGGGGGGCTTCGGACGGGACAAGAAGGCGCTTGGCTCCACCGTCATCTGCGGCGGCGAGGCGGGTCGTGCCTACGTGGGCTACCACACGTACGAACTGCAGTCGGAGGTGCCGGACAAGCCGCACGCGTACATCCCCGCGCCCGGCGAGCCGCACTACACCGAAGCGCGCTTCGCGGAGTACCAGAAGGGAGACCTGGACGCGGTGCGCCTGGGGTCCGACGGCACGGTGGCGCTGGAGGAACACCTGTGGCGCAGCGTGGGCGTGTCCGGCGGCAGCCAGCAACTCGGCGTCCGCAACACCAACGACTTCCACTACGACGAGGACCGCTCCGTGCTCACCTGCCAGCGGGTGCTGCGCGGGCGCGACAAGGGGGACCTCTACATCGGCACCAACCACGGCGTGACGCTGGTGCGCGGCCTCACCTACAACAGCCACCGCCACGCCGCCTGGTACGCGGACGGCGACTCGCTCCAGGCCGGCTTCAACTGGGGCCTGGGCATCGGGCCGGAAGGCGAGGTGCTGGTCGCCAATGACTGGATGGTGGGCATCCTCGAGACGAACGGCGTGCTGGAGGACTTCGACAAGGAGCGCACCTGGGACGGCCCCGTGCCCTGGCGCTACAAGGGCCACAACGCGCAGCTCAACAGCCTGGAGACGTTCGACTACTGGCGCGCCATCACCCGCACGAAGGAGGGCGTCACCTGGGTGGGGAGCCGCGACTTCGGCCTGTGGCGCATGGACCAGAAGGACCGCTCCAGCGCGAGCTACACCCGCCTCACCGCCCTCCCCTCCGACAACGTGACGGCGCTCGCGGCCACGGACGACGGAAGCGTCTACGTGGGCACCAGCGACGCGGGCCTGTGGCGCATCGCCGGGGACGGCGGGACGCCCACCCACGTGGACACGGTGAGCGGCGACCAGGTGCTGCAGCTCGTCTACGACACCACCGTGAAGCCCGCGATGCTGTACGTCCTCACGGACAGGGGCCTCACGGTGCTGCGCGAGGAGTGACGTCAGGCCGCCGTCGGCAGCGGCTTCACCTCCAGCTGCTTGGAGGCGAGGAACTCCGCGTTGAACACCTTCGAGGCGTAGCGGCTGCCGTGGTCGCACAGGAAGGTGACGATGCGCAGCCCCTCGCCCTGGTGACGCCGCGCGATTTCCCACGCGGCGCGCACGTTGAGGGCGGCGGACGTCCCCACCACGAGCGCGTCCTCGCGAGCCAGGTGGTAGAGCATCTCCAGCATGTCCTGGTCGCCCAGGCGCATGGCCTCGTCCACGCGGGCGCGCCGGAAGTTCTCCGTGAGGCGCATGATGCCAATGCCCTCGGTGATGGAGTTACCGGTGCACTCCAGCTTCCCCTCGCGGACGAAGCAGTAGAGGCCCGAGCCCGGCGGGTCCACCAGCACCACGCGCAGCGCCGGGTTCTTCTCCTTCAGGTAGCGGCTGACGCCGGACATCGTCCCGCCGCTGCCGACCGAGGCGACGAGCACGTCCACCCTCCCCTCGCACTGCTCCCAGATTTCCGGCCCCGTCGTCTCGTAGTGGAAGTCGCCGTTGGCCGGGTTCTCGAACTGGTTCGCCCAGAACCAGCCGTGCTGCTCGGACAGGGCGCGGGCCTGGTGGAAGAAGTGCTGCGGATTGGCGAAGGCCACCGCGGGCACCTTGCGGACCTCCACGCCCATGGCCTCCAGGTACTCGTACTTCTCGCGGGCCTGGTTGTCCGGCATGGTGACGACGACGCGGTAGCCGCGCTCGCGGCCCAGCAGCCCCAGGCCGATGCCGGTGTTGCCGGCGGTGCCCTCGACGAGCGTGCCGCCCGGCTTGAGGAGCCCCTGCTCCTCCGCGCGACGAATCATCCCCTTGGCGGCGCGGTCCTTGATGCTGCCGCCGGGGTTCATGAACTCGGCCTTCCCGAGGAGGTCACACCCCGTCAGGCGGCTCAGCGAGCCGATGCGCAACAGCGGCGTGTTCCCCACCGCGTCCCAGAGCGAACCAATGCGTGGCGCCATGCGTGTGTCCCTCGCGTCGCGTAGGACTCCCCCGTAGCGGAGTCCCACGAGCGAGGCAACCCACTGAGGGCCATCAGTCCGCGCGCATCGCCTCGACGGGGTCCAGCTTCGCCGCGCGGGCGGCCGGGTAGATGCCGAACAACAGCCCCACCCCGCAGCTCATGAACAGGGCCAGCCCCACCACCCACGGCGGCACGACCATGGGGAAGCGCAGCATCCAATTCCCCAGGAACACCAGGAAGAAGCCCAGGCCCACGCCCATGGCACCGCCCATGAGCGCCAGCAGCACCGCCTCCGTGGCGAACTGCCCGAGGATGCGCCGCTTCTTCGCGCCCAGCGCCTTGCGCACGCCAATCTCCCGCGTCCGCTCCATCACCGACACCAGCATGATGTTCAGGATGCCGATGCCGCCCACCACCAGCGACAGCAGGCACACGCCGACACCGGCGATGCTGATGACGACGGAGAGCTGGTTGAAGGACGCCGTCATCGACTCGTTGGTGTGCATCTCGAAGTCGTTGGGCAGGTTCGTCGCCACGCCCCGGCGGCGGCGCAGCAGCGTGGCCACCTCGTCCTGCGCCTTCTGGAACAGCTCGGGCTCCTTCGCCTGCACGTCGACGTCCAGCGAGCGGTTCTTCCCGTAGAGCTGCTGGAAGACGAGCAGCGGCATCATCGCCTGGTTGTCCAGGCTGAACATGCCCATCATGCTGCCGCGCCGCTGCAGCACGCCGATGACGCGGAAGGGGCGCCCCTTGATGCGCACCTCGTGGCCCACCGGGTCCATGCCGGGAAAGAGCACGTCCGAAACGTCCGTGCCCAGCACCACCACGGAGCGCCCGTCGAGCGCCTCCACCTCGTTGAAGAAGCGCCCGGACGCCAGCGACAGGCCGCTCGTCACCGAGTAGTTCGTCTGCGTGCCGAAGATGCGCACCGACGGCCGCGTCTCCAGGGTGGCCGTGGCCACCTTCTGGCCGCCGTCGTCGTCCGCGGGCGCCACCACGCCCACCGACGGGCAGGCCTCTTCGATGGCGTGCACGTCCTCCATGGTGATGTCGGGCCGCCGGGCGAACTTCGCCCAGTTGATGCGGCCGAAGCCACCCGCGGGCCACTTCGTCACCTGGAAGGTGTGGGCCCCCATGCGGCCCAGGTCCTTGTTCACCTTCATGCGGAGCCCTTCAATCAGCCCCATCATGGTGATGACCGTCGCCACGCCGATGACGATGCCCAGCAGCGTCAGCAGCGAGCGCAGCGGGTTGCCCAGGAACGTGCCCAGGGCCAGCCGCAGGTTGTCCAGGAAGGCTCGCATCGCGTCACTCGTACCGGAGGGCTTCCACCGGGTCCAGGTTTGCCGCGCGCGCCGCGGGCCAGATGCCGAACAGCAGGCCCACCAGCGCGGCGAAGCCCACTCCGCCAATCACCGTGCCCGCCTGCACGTCCGCCGCCAGCGGGGTGATGAGCGAAACCACCTTCGCCGTGCCCAGCCCCACCGTGGTCCCCAGCAGGCCTCCCACCGCGGACACGCTCGACGCTTCCATGAGGAACTGGAAGACGATGGTGCGCTTGCGCGCGCCCAGCGCCCGCCGCACGCCAATCTCGCGCGTCCGCTCGCGCACGGACACCAGCATGATGTTCATGATGCCGATGCCACCCACCAGCAGCGTGATGAGGCCCACGCCCACGGCCACGCCGTAGAGCGCACCGGTGAGCTGCTCGTACGTCTGGGCCATGGCCTCGGGCTTGTTGATGCTGAAGTCGTCCGCGGCGTCCGGTGGCGTGGAGCGGATGCGCCGGAGGATGCCTATCAACTGGTCCTCTGCCCGCTTCACCTGCGTCGCGTCCTCCACGGCCAGGGCAATCTCGAAGCCGCGTCCCTTGCCGAAGCTCGAATAGAACGTCTTGAAGGGGATGAAGACGACGAGGTCCAGGCTCTCGCTGACAATCTTCCCCTTGCGGCTGAGCGTGCCCACCACCTGGAACGAGCGGTTGTCGATGCGGATGGTGCGCCCCACCGGGCTGATGCCGGGGAAGAGCGCGTCCGCCACGTCCGCGCCAACGACCGCCACCGGCCGCGTCACCTCGTCGTCCGCGTCGGTGATGAAGCGCCCGCCGGTGACTTCGTAGCCGGCGATGTTGAGGTACTCCTGCCTCACGCCGGTGATGCGCACCGTGGACATCTGCTCGCCGCCGTGCGCCACGTCCGACACGCGCTGCACGTAGGGCGACATGGCCGACAGGAAGGGCGCCAGCGACCGCAGCCGGTCCACCTGCTCCATCGTGAAGTTCTTCCGGTTCCGGTACATCCACCATTCGCCCTTCATCATCCAGGGGAACTTGGAGACGTAGAGCGTGTTGGCGCCAAAGCCGGCCAGCTGCCGGTGGAAGGACGTGTTGAGCCCCTGGATGATGCCGACGATGGCCAGCAGCGTGGCCACGCCGATGCCAATGCCCAGCGTGGTCAGCACCGTGCGCAGGCGGTTGGCCTTGAGCGAGAAGACGGCGATGCGCGCGCCCTCCAGCACGTCCACTCGGAAGCCCGGCGGCAGACGACTCATGCGCCCCCCGCGGCCAGCACCGCCGCGGCCGTGCCCAGGGCCACCTCGCGGCCCACGCCGTCCGCGACAATCTGGCCGTCGCTCAGACGGATGGCCCGGGGACAACGCGCCGCCAGCTTGGGCTCGTGCGTGACGAGCACCAGCGTGTGGCCCGCCTGGTGGAGCTGCTCGAACAGCCGGACGATTTCCTCGCCCGTGGCCGAGTCCAGGTTGCCCGTGGGCTCGTCCGCCAGCAGCATGGACGGCTCGGACACCAGCGCGCGGGCAATGGCCACGCGCTGCCGCTGACCGCCGGACAGCTCGTTGGGCTTGTGGTGGATGCGGGGCGTGAGCTGGACCTTGTCGAGCGCCGCCCTCGCCCGCTCGCGGCGCTCTCGCGCCGGCATCCCGCGGTACACCAGCGGCAGCTCCACGTTGGCCAGCGCCGTCTCGCGCGGCAGCAGCTGGAAGGTCTGGAAGATGAAGCCGATCTCCACGTTGCGGATGACGGCCAGCTCGTCGTCGCTCATGCGCGACACGTCCTTGCCGTTCAGCATGTAGCGACCGCTGGTGGGCGTGTCGAGACAGCCCAACACGTTCATCATCGTGCTCTTGCCGGAGCCCGACTGGCCGATGATGGCCACCCACTCGCCACGGTTGATGCCGAAGGAGACGCCGCGCAGCGCGCGCACCTCCTCGCCACCCACGTGGAAGACGCGGGTGATGTTCTCCACCTGGATGAGGGGCCCCGCGCTGCTTCCGTCACTCACGACTTCCGCCCACCCTTCGTGCCGCCCGGGCCCTGACCCGGCTCGGGCTCGCGCACCACGTCGCCGTCGTTCAGCTCCTTGGACAGCGTGCGGTAGGGGCCCTCCACCACGCGGTCCCCGTCCTTGATGCCGGTGAGGATCTCCAGCTCCGTGTCGGAGGCGATGCCCGTCGTCACCGACTGCACCCGCGCCTTGTTCTCGGCGTCCACCACGAACACCACCTTGGCCAGCGACTCGGTGCGCTTGGCCGTCAGCGCCCCGCCCTCCACCGGCTCCTTGTAGTCCGGCAGCGAGCGCGCCGAGCGCACCGTCACCGCCTGGATGGGCACCAGCACCACGTCCTTGCGCGTCTCCGCGGAGATGCGCACCTCGGCGCTCATGCCGGGCAGCACGCCCGGAGGCCGGGTGTCCAGCGCCACGGTGACGGGGAAGCTCGTCACCTCGGCCTCGGTGCCCGGGTTCTTGATGAGCGCCTTCTGGGCAATCTCCACCACGGAGCCGCTGAAGGTCTGCCCCTCCAGCGCGTCCAGCGTCACCTCGGCGGGCTGGCCGGGCTTGAGGTGCACCACCTCGTGCTCGCCCACCTCGAACTTCACCTCCATGGCGCTGAGCGCGGCGATGGTCATCACCACGTCCTCGGACAGCTCCGAGCCGCGCACGCGCTCACCGACCTCGCGAGACAGCTCGATGACGTTGCCGTCGATGGGCGACAAGAGCGTCGTCTTGGCCAGGTCCGTCTGAGCCTGGTCCACGAAGGCGACGTTGCGCGCCAGCATCTGCTTCGCGGACGCCACCCGCGCGTCCGACGAGTTCTTCGCCGCGCGCGCCTGCTCGATCTCCGCCGCCGACGCGAGGCCCTTCGCCGCCAGCCCCTCCACGCGGGCCAGCTCCTGCCCGGTGCGCAGCGCCTCCACCTCGGCCACCTGCGTGTCCGCGCGCGAGGCGTTCTGCGACGCCATCGCCTGCTTCATCGCGGCCTCGTAGATGCGCTTGTCGATGCGGCCCAGCACCTGGCCCTTCTTCACCGGCTCGCCGTCCTTCACGAGCAGCTCCACCAGGTCTCCGGAGAGGCTGGAGGAGATCTTCACGGTGGTGGCCGCCTGCACCTTGCCCGCACCGGTGATGGTCCGGGTGATGGTGCCCTTGTGCGCCTTCGCGACCTGGACCTCCAGTGACGGCGGCGGCCGCTCCTTGAGTCCGCCGACGGTGATGGCCGCCGCACCCAGGAACAACACGCCAGCAATGGCACCCTTCCACCACTTCATTTCGACTCTCCCGGGCTCAGGGCGCCCATGGCCCGCAGCAATGTGAAGCGGGCGATTTCGACATCAATCCTGTTTTCCAGCAAGCTGAGCTCGGCCTGCGTCAGGCTGAGCTGCGCGTCGCGGACCTCCAGGGTGGAGCCCGCACCGGCACGGAAGCGCTCCTCCGACAGCCTGAGTCCCTGCACGGCGGCCTCGCGGTTGTCGGCGGCCAGGCGAGCGGCCTCCAGCTGGGCCTCCAGGGAGCGGTGCGCGCTGCGCACCTGCGCCTCGATTTCGCGCACCGACTGCTCCAGCACCACCTGCGCCCGGCGGATGTTGGCCTCGGCGCGCTTCGACTGGGCGCCGGTGGCGAAGCCGTTGAAGAGGTCCCAGGAGAGCTGCACGCCGGCGGTGAAGCTGTTCTGCAGGCGCGGCTCCGTGAAGACGGCCTCCGAGCTTGGACCGCCGCGCAAGTACTCACCGCGCGCCGACAGGTTGGGGATGTAGTCGGCGCGGGCGATGGCGCGCTGCAGCTCCGCGGAGCGCACCTGCCCCTGGAGCGCCGCGAGCAGGGGCCTGTGCTCGCGGGCCTGGGCGAGCGCGGTGTTCATGGCGGGGGCCGGCGCCGGCTCTGTCTGGAGCACGCCCGGGTCCACCGCCTGCAACGGCTCGGTGCCGGGGCGGGCCAGCCAGATGGCGAGCTGCGTCTGGTCCGTCACCAGCTGTGCCAGCGTCTCCGTGAAGGTGATGCGGTCATTGCCCAGGTTGACGAGGGCCTGGATCTCCTCGTTCTTCCCCACGCGGCCCGCCTGGAAGAGGGCGCGGGCGCGCTCGAGCTGCTCCTCGCTGCGCTTGACGGTGGCCTCCAGCACCTGGAGGGTGGCCTGGGTGCGGAAGAGCACGAAGAAGCGGCGGATGGCCTCCAGCTCGGAGGTGTCCGCCTCCTCCAGCGCCTGGCTCTTCTCCACGTCCCGGAGCACGCCGCTCTGCTCCAGCGTCTTGAAGCGCGCCCGGTCGTAGAGGACCTGCGTCAGCGTCAGGCCCAGGGTGTAGTTGGCAATGTTGTAGGACGGGTTCTCGAACTCCCGGGTGATGGATTGGTTGGGGTCGTTCGGGTCGGTGGTGGTGACGGCCCTGCGCTGGCGGCCCGCCCACGTCTTGCCCGCGGAGGCCCCCAGGTTGAGCTGCGGCATCACCGCGGCGCGCGACACGCGCACGTCCTGCTCGGCGACCTCCACGTCCAGGAGGGCCTGGATGGCGTTGGTGTTGTTGCGGCCTAGCTTCCGCACCAGGTCCAGGGAGATGGGAGTGGTGGCGTCCGTCGGCACGGCGGGGCTCGACGGAACGGTGGCGGTGGAGGCCGGAGCCAGGGGGTCCTGGGTGGCGGCGCTCGGGGGCGCCTGGGTGGAGTCCGCCTGCGCGGCGGAGAGGACGGCGGCGACGAGGAGGGCGTTCACTTGCCACCTCCCATCGCCGGGAGGCCAACCATCGTCACGCCCGCGAACATCGCGTAGAGCACCACGGCCAGCAGCAGCGCGCGGCCACGGCTCATGCCGGTGGCGGCGGAGAAACCCAGGCCCAGCAGGCCCGCGCTCCAGAGGTTGAAGAAGTCCACCGCGCTGGCCACCCGCAGCATCTTCGGGCTCAGCCCCTGGAGGATGACGCCCAGGTTGGACGGCACGAGCTGCGCGGCGCGCGCGGCCGTGACGGAGTGCTGCGCCGTGAGGCACACGGTGAAGATGAGGTGATAGAGGGCGATGGGCAGCAGCGCGAGCGCCGCCGCGGACATCAGCCGCTCGAAGGGCGCCGGCCGGTCGAACAGCCAGCCCACCACCCAGAGGACGCACGCCAGCAGCAGCGCCATCAGCGGCATGACGAAGACGCCCTTGGCGATGCCGCCCACCAGCGCCTTGCGGGTGGCGGTCTGGATGTTGTCGGACAGGTCGGCCTCGGACATGCCGGCCAGCGTGCCCGTCCCCTGCAGCTCACGGATGACGTCGGGCGCCGCGTCCCAGCGGAGGGAATAGAGCGTCCCGGAGGCGGACACACACAGGGCGAGGATCAGGAGAGGCCACACCCAGCGGCGGGCCTCGACGGCGGTGCGCGTTCCCTCGAAGGGGTCGACGAAGACGCGTACCGGTTGGACGAGAGAGGTCATATGGTTGAGTGTCTCGGAGCGATGTACGGCACTCGCCCTCAGGCAATTGCCCGGCCAGCCGGAATTGACGCGGAGAACGAGCAGGCAGCCAACCGAATTCCGCCTGGGGCCCGCTTTCTACCTCAGTGTTTCAGCAGACCTGTAGCGACCTGTAGCGGAAATTTTGCTGGACGCCTGGAGAGGGTGTATTCCGCCTGCCTGCCCGCTTGCCGGAGCTCGAATGGTCGATAGCACGGATCTCGCGCAGGTACTCCACGAGGCGAACGACATCGCACAGAGCGTGGCGCAGAGGCTCACCTCGGCGCACGTGCTGCTGGCCCTCTTCACGGTGGAGAACCGCGCCCAGCTCCTGCTGAAGGAGCGGGGCGTGGACGAGGACGCCCTGCTACAGCTCCTCACGGCGGCCCCGGCCGAGACGGACGGGGTGGTACGCGAGCTCCGGGAGAAGACGCGGGAGATTGCCGTCAGCTGTGGCTCGGCGGAGGCGGACTGCCTCCATCTGCTCATCGCGGTGACGCGGGTGCGCTGCGCCGCCAACGAGCTCTTGCAGATGGCCGGACTGGACCTGGCGACGCTGCGCACCACGGCCGTGTCGTACTTCGTGAGCGGCCGGATGCCGCGCAAGCTGAACCTGGGCCGCACCCACACGGTGGCCACCCAGCCGGTGGCCCGTCCGCTCGGAGCCCCGCCCTCTCCCCTGCCCGCGAGGGCGGTGACGCTGCCGCGCGCCATCCCCGGCGGGCCGCCCACGCCCCCACCCGTGTCGAAGAGCCCCTCGCGCTCCATGCCGGCCCTGTCGCCCAGGGACCTCATCGACACCCCGCCCCCGGCGACGCGGCCCTCTCGCTCCACGCCGGCCCTGTCCCCTCGGGACCTCATCGACGTGGACGAGCCGGAGGTGCGGGCCGAGGAGCCCGTCCTCCCGCCCGCCCCGCCGGTGGTCGCGCGCGCCGCTCCGCCTCCGCCCGCGGCGCCCCTCCCCTCGCCGCTGTCGCGCCCGGTGGTGCCGCCGCCAGCGCCCGTGGCCCGTCACGCCTCCGTGACTTTGGACGCGAAGGCCTTCCCGCTGCTCACCTCGCTGGGCCGCAACCTGAGCCAGGCGGCCCGCGAGGGTCGGCTGGACCCGGTGGTGGGGCGCGCGCGGGAGGTCGAGGAGGTCATCGACATCCTGGGCAAGCGCCGCACCAACAACCCGTGCCTGCTGGGCGAGCCCGGCGTGGGCAAGACGGCGGTGGTGGAGGGCGTGGCGCAGCGGCTGCTGGGGCTGCGCGGCACGCTGGCGGAGAAGGTGCTGGTGGAGCTGGACATGGCCTCGCTGGTGGCCGGCACGCAGCTGCGGGGCTCCTTCTCCGAGAAGCTCAACGCGCTGAAGGAGGAGGTCCGCCGCGCGGAGGGCCGCGTGGTGGTCTTCATCGACGAAATCCACACGCTGGTGGGAGCGGGCTCGACGGGCGAGGGCCCGCAGGACGCGGCCAACGAGCTGAAGACGGCCATGGCGCGGGGTGAGTTCCCCTGCATCGGCGCGACGACGCACGACGAGTACCGCAAGTTCATCAGCGCGGACCCGGCGCTGGAGCGGCGCTTCACTGCGGTGGTGGTGAACGAGCCGTCGGTGCCGGAGACGGTGGAAATCCTCCAGGGCATCATCGGCCGCTACGAGGAGCACCACGCGCTGCGTTACCTGCCGGAGGCGCTGGAGGCGGCGGCGTCGCTGGCGAGCCGCTACGTGACGGACCGGTTCATGCCGGACAAGGCCATCTCCGTGGTGGACCTGGCGGGCAGCCGGTGCCACCGCGAGGGCCGGGACGTGGTGGAGGCGGCGGACGTGGCGCGCGTGGTGGCGAAGCTCGCGGGGGTGCCCGAGGAGCGGCTGCTCATGAACGACTCGGCGCGCCTGCTGCGGCTGGAGCAGGACCTGTCCGAGCGCGTCATCGGCCACACGGAGGCGGTGGCGCGGATTGCCCGGGTCATTCGACGCAACTACGCCGGGTTCGCGTCGCGGCGGCCCATGGGCAGCTTCCTCTTCCTGGGCCCCACGGGCGTGGGCAAGACGGAGATGGCGAGGGCCCTGGCGGAGGTGCTCTTCGGCAACCGCGACGCGCTGGTGCGGCTGGACATGAGCGAGATGTCCGAGCAGCACGGCGTCTCGCGGCTCATCGGCGCGCCCGCGGGCTACGTGGGCTTCGGCGAGGGTGGCCAGCTCACCGAGCCGGTGCGCCGCCGGCCGTCGTCGGTGGTGGTGCTGGACGAAATCGAGAAGGCGCACCGCGAGGTGCAGTTGCTCCTGCTCCAGGTGCTGGAGGAGGGCCGGCTGACGGACGGCAAGGGCCGGCACATCGACTTCTCGAACACGGTCATCGTGATGACCACGAACCTGGGCGCGGAGGCATTCTCCCGCACGGGCCGGCCGGTGGGCTTCGGCGCGGATGCGAGCGGGCCAGCGGATGCCATGGAGCTGGCGGCCTCCGCTGCGCGCAAGGCGCTGCCCCCCGAGCTGTGGAACCGCATCGACGAGCGGCTCCCCTTCCGTCCGCTGGAGGAGACGGAGGTGGCGCGCATCGCCACGCTGCTGCTGGAGGAGAGCAGCAAGCGGCTCGCCACGGAGCGGGGCATCGAGTACGTCGCGGGCGAGGACGTGGTGGGGCACCTGCTGAAGTCCGGTGGCTTCGACCCGCAACTCGGCGCGCGGCCCATGCGGCAGATGGTGCAGCGGCTGGTGGAGGCTCCGCTGGCGGAGCGCATCCTCTCCGGCGAGTTCGGCTCCGGAGACCGCGTCCGCGTCGCGGTGCAGTCCGGCCAGTTGCAGTTCCGGCGCGACTCGCACTGAAGCGCGAGGCCTCGCGTGCCTCGAAGTCCCGTGCGTGGTGACATGTCACCCGCACCGAAGGAACCCGAGGTCGCGATGCCCGACACCGCCGCTCGCAAGCGCAGCCCCCGCGCCTCACGTGTTCCCGTGGTCATCGTCGGCGCGGGCCGGCTCGGCGGAGCACTCGCGTTGGCACTCACGGCGAAGCGCTGGCCCGTGCGGATGCACTCGCGCGGCACCGAAGGACTGCAGCGCGCGAAGGCCCTGGGCCTGAAGTCCGCCACCCCCGCGGACCTGAAGCGCGCCCGCGTCGTCCTGCTCTGTGTCCCCGACGCCGCGGTGCCCTCCGTCGCAGAGGAACTCTCCGCCACCCTGCCCCGCTCCGCCGCGCTCGTCCACACGGCGGGCGCGCTGTCGCTCGACGCCCTGGGCACGGCGAAGGGACGCACGCGCGGCTCCTTCCATCCGCTGTGCGCGGTGTCCTCGCCCCGGGACTCGCTGGCGGGCCACGCGGTGGCGGTGAGCACCCGCTCGCGCGCACTGCGGGACGTGCTGCGCCGCATGGCCGGGGACGTGGGGCTCCAGGTGCTCGACGTGCCGGAGTCGCACCGCGCGGCCTACCACGCGGGCGCGGTGATGAGCGCGGGAGGGCTGGTGGCGCTGGCGGACGCGGCGGTGGCGGCGCTGGGTGCGGCGGGCATTCCCCCCGACGCGGCGCTGGCGGCGCTGCTGCCGCTGATGCGCTCGGCGCTGCGAGGCGTGGAGGCCCGGGGCCTCTCCGGCGGACTCACCGGGCCCATCGTCCGGGGGGACGCGGGCGTGGTGGCGGCCCACCTCGGGGCGCTTCCGGAAGAAGTCGCCCCGCTCTACCGACTGCTGTCGCGGCGCGCGCTGGAGCTGGCCGGAGACCGGCTCCGCCCCGAGTCGCGCGCCGCGCTGGAGCCCCTGCTCAAGCCGTGATGATGAGCGAGCCCTGAAGGGCCTTGCGCACCACGGCCAGCGCCTGCTCGGAAGCGGCCTCCGCCTCGGTGAGGCGGCGCAGGCACAGGTCGCCCTGCACCTGCGTCACCGAGCGCTTCAGGTCGGCCAGCAGCGTGAGGGCCGCCTTGAGCATCTCGTCGCCCTGGGCCGACGTGGTGGCGGGCTTGCCGGCCGACTTCGCCAGGTACTCGGTGAAGCGCTTGAGGGTGTCCGCCGTCTTCGCCGGGTCGAACTGCTCCAGCAGCGGCTTGATGCGCGCGGAGTTGATGCGGATGAGCCGCAGCGCCCCGACCTTGGCGAAGCCGGGGTGCACCAGTCCGACGTCGCTCATCTCGAAGGCGCCCAGCAGGCCCTCGTCCGGGGCCTTGTGCGCGTACGGCACCATGTCCACGAAGAGGGGCAGCACGTCCACGCCCTGGCGGAACGCCTCCAGCTCCTCCTCATCCAGCGGCGGGAAGCTCGCCGGGTTGCCGATGAACAGCAGCGGCAGGACGACCTCGTGCCAGAAGTCCTCCGGCGCCGAGCCCGTGCCGCCGATGGTGCCGCACAGGTGCGCCATCAGCTCCGCGAGGCGCGGGGCACGGTCCGCCTGCTCCAGCAGCGGCTTCGTCGCATCCAGACGCGCCAGGGACTGGACGATCTGCCCGTCGAACTGCTGGCGAGCCTCGGGAGGCAGCGGCGGCTGGGTACGGCCCAGCGCGTTGCGCACGTCACGGCTCAGCGCGTCGGGCTTGGTGTCCAGCGCCGTCTTGGTCTTGTTCGGGTCCAGCACGACGAACTGGAGGAAGCCCGGGTCGAACAGGCGCTGGTAGTCCACCGGCGACAGCTTCTGGGCCTGGGTGCCCAGGGCCTGCGCGGGGTTGACGTTCAGGCGCGCCTGCCCCAGCGAGCGGCGGATGTCCGAGGCCAGGTCGTCCAGCCGGGCCAGCTTGCCCTGGCCGAGCGAGTCCATCACCGCGCCGAACGGCGACAGCATGATGATGGCGTCGGGGAAGCCCAGCGTGGCGCCCTCGGGCGAGTCCCGGTTGGGGAACCAGAAGGCCTGGTGCTCCTGCATGAGCCGCAGGGCGAAGGCGCCGGCGAGTCCGAGCGCCAGCGTCTGGTGCTCCGGCTGGTTCACCTGGAAGGGGCCGCCGAGCAGCTTGATGACGGCCTTCTCCACGTCCTGCCAGGGCGCCTTGAGCAGGTCGACGGGCTTGCCCTCGGACTTCTCGAGCGCGGCGGCGACCTGGGACTGGGCCTGGTGGACGTGCTGGGGAACGGGATACCCCTGGGGAGCGGCGGGATCGGACATGGAGGAATCCAGAATCGAAAGGGAGGCGACGGGCCCCCCAATACCGTGAAAAACGCGGTCGTGGCTACGATTTGTGCCCGCTAGGATGCCCCGCATGCCCGCCCCCCGCCGGCTGCCTTGCTGGCATGCCCTGGCCTTCTTCCTCCTGCTGACAACCGCGGGGTGTGCCTTCGTCACACCCCGTTTCCCGCAGAACATCCAGGCGTCGTTCGCTCGGGAGGAGATGCGCAAGCTCACCACGGCCTCGCTGGAGCTCTACTACCCGGCGTCGCTGAAGGGCCCGGCGCTGCGCATGGCGGCGCGGCTGGAGGGCTGCGTGCAGCAGCTGCGGGGCCACGTCTGGAGCCGGACGGAGCGGGAGCGGGTGCTCGTCTACCTGACGGGCTCGGACTTCAACAACGCGTACGTGGTGCCGGACTACGCGAGCACGCCGCAGCAGATGGTGGTGCCCGTGCACGTGACGCTGGAGCTGTTCCACCTCTTCGACCTGGGTGACGTGGACATCGGCGACGTGGCCTGTCACGAGGCCGTGCACTACGTGCAGCTCCAGCAGACGGACGGCGTCTGGGGGTTCCTCAACACGGTGACCGGAGGCCTTTTCCAGGCCAACTCGTTCACCGAGTCGTGGTTCCTGGAGGGGTTGGCCACGTACTACGAGGGCCGCCTCGGGAAGGACACGGGGCGCCCGCACAGCCCGGTGTGGCGAGGCTGGTACGCGTCGGCGGCGCAGGCGCAAGGGGGCGAGCTGGACCCGGGCTATCTGTCGCCCGAGCACCGGGCGTTGGACCCGTTCGGTGGCAACTACCTCACGGGCATGCACTTCGTGGAGTACCTGGCCGCGAAGTACGGCGAGAGGAAGTTGTGGCAACTGGTGGATGAGCAGGGCGAGTCCCTGCTTCCCCCGCTGGCGGTGACGCTGCGCTTCAAGCGCGTGTACGGCAGGGACATCGGCTCGCTGTTCGACGAGTACACGCGGGTGCTGCGCCAGGGGCTGGAGGCGCGCGAGCGGCCGGCATCGCAGCGGGTATGGCTGAAGGACGCGGGCTACTTCTCGCGGCTGGCGTCGCATGCGGAGAGCGGGGCCACGGCGCTGGTGAGCGTGGGGCGGGAGGAATACACCCGGCTCACGGTGCGCGAGGCGGACGGAAGCGTGCGCTTCGAGCGACCACTGGTGGAGCTGATTCCGGGGCGTCGCTGGGTGCTGGGCAGCTCGTCGCTCGTGAGCGGCATGGCGTTCAGCCGGGATGGCGCATGGCTCTACCTGGTGATGGCGGACCTGAACACGGAGAGCGGCTACACGGCGCGGCTGTGGCGGGTGGACGCGCGCACGGGCGAAGTGGTGCGCACGTGGGACGGCGTGGAGGGCATGGGCGGAGACGTCACGCCGGATGGTACGGGCTACGTCTTCGTGAGCATCAGCGGCGGCGACACGGCCAACCTGGTCCGGCTGGACCTGGAGTCGGGTCGGAGGGAGCCGCTGACGAAGTTCGACGCGAGCGCGCCCATCGGGCCGCCGACGGTGTCCCCGGATGGGACGCGGCTGGTGTTCCCCTTCTCGGGGAATGGCGGCTGGGACCTGGTGCTGCGCGAGGCGGACGGGAGCCTGCGCTGGCTGACGCACGACGGGCGCTTCAACTACTCGCCGCACTGGCTGGACGCGGAGCGGATCGTGTTCCTGCGCGAGCACGAGGGCCGGCTCCAGGCGCACGTGATAACGGTGGCCACGCGGCAGATGACGCGCATCACGGATGCACCGTACCTGGTGATGGACGCGAGCCCGCTCGGGACGAACGAGGTGGCGTTCCTCAACCGGGACGGAACGAACTTCACCGTGGACCATGCGCCGGTGGAGCCCGTAGCGGGTGCGGAGAGCGACGCGGCGTCCTCTGCCTCGGCAACGAAAGAGGACGGCGTCCCGGTGCCCGCCGAAGCCGGGCCTTCATCCGCCCCACCCTCCACCGCGTCACCGGGAGCACTTCCACAAACTCCACCACCAACGGAGAGCGCTTCGCGGCCTGACGCGGCACCGCAGCCCCCCTCTCCCGAAGCGACAGCGCAGTCCCCTGCCGAGCCACCCCAGGAGTTCGCCGAGTTCCCGGGCACGCCCTCGCAGCCCGCGTCGCCAGGGACACCCGGGCAGCCCGCAAGCGCCGCGCCCGATGCTCCCGCCCAGGCCACGGACACCGCGCCGCAGCCACCGTCGACGGAAGGCGTCGCGGGCAGTCCGGCCGACGCGCCCGTGGCCACGGAAGCCCCCACCGCGCTCGCGGACCTGGACACGCCAGTGGTCTCCCCGCCGGACCCGGGCGTCGACCTGAACATCCTCTCCGACGAGCGCTACTCGACGCTGGAGGGCTTCTTCATCCCCGAGTTCCGCCTCCCGTACATCCTGCTGACGACGGACGAGGACGACACCGACCAGACCATCGTCAGCGGAGGGCTCGCACTCTCGGGGCAGGACCGGCTCGGCTTCCACGCGTACTCGCTGCTGCTGTCCGCGAGCACCGCGGAGGACGGACCGAGCGTGACTCTCTCCTACGGCAATGCGCAGCTCGCGCCGTGGTACGTGCTGGCCTCCGCCGCGCGCATTCGCGAGAGCACGCGCACGGACCTGCAAGGCACGCTGTTCGGCACGCGCACGTTCTGGTCCACACCGGTGACGGTGGGCGTGCTGGCCCTGCGGCGCGAGTACGACCGCACGGAGCGCTTCGACGGCCTCGTCACGAAGCTCATCGGCCCCGAGGTCTCCGTCTCATACTTCGCGGGCGACTCCACCTCGTACGGCGGCACGCAGCGAGGGCTGGGGCTGTCGGCGGCGGGAGGCTTGTACCCGGGAGCCTTCTTCAGCGAATCCACGCTGGGCGACGTACGACTGGGCGTGGACGGCTTCCTGGGCGGCCTACCCTTCACGGGCCAAGACAACCTCCAGCTCACCGCCGTGGCCCGCTTCCTGCCTGGCTCGCCCGCCGACTTGCTGGAAGTGGGAGGCATCAGCGCCGGAGAGGTCTGGTACAGCAGCCGAAGCTCGAAGGAGACGTCCCGCCTGCCCCTCCAACTGCAGCCCGGAGTCGCCTTCAGCGAGTACCTGCGCGGCTACGAGGACCTGACGACGCGAGCCCGCAGTGCGCTCATCGGCAGTGCCACGTACCGCTACCGCGTGCCCATCGACTACGGCTGGGCCTCCACGCTCTGGATTCTCCCATCCCTCTTCGTGAGCGACTTCGAGGTGGAGGCCTTCGGCTCGCTCGCGCGCGTGGACAACCGGAACAACCTCGGCGCGGTGGGAGGCGCGGCGTCGCTGCGCCTCACCTTCGGGCAGGCCGTGCCCGTCACCCTCTTCTACCAATACGCCTGGCGCTTCGAGCCAGGACTGGGCGATCTGCACCTGTTCGGAGTCGGCCTCTAGCGACGCGTCCCCAGCCCGTACAACCCCCGCGCCCGCGCATACGCAATGGCCCCCGCGGGCACGAACTCCGCCGGCTCCTGCCCCCGCGCCAGCATGTCCCGCACCAGCGTGGACGACACCTCCGCCAGCGGCGGTCCCACCGTCTCCGGGGCCGGATAGCCCGCGCGGTAGAGCACCAGCACGCGAGCCATCTCCCGGATGCGCCCGAAGTCCTTCCAGTTCGGTAGGTCCCTGAGGATGTCGCTGCCGATGATGAGCGACCACTCGACGTCCGGGTAGCGCTTCACCAGCAGGGACAGCGTGTCCACGGTGCGCCCGGTGAGCCCCGGCTCGCGCTCGATCAGCGTCGTCTTCAGCCAGCCGGATGTCTCCGCGCACAGGGCCTCGCACATGGCCACGCGGTGCTCGAAGGCCTCCATCTGCTTGCCGAAGGGGTGCTGCCAGGTCGGCATCAACCACACCTCGTCCACGCCCTGCGTCGCGTGCACGTAGCTTGCGGCCATCAGGTGTCCCACGTGGGGCGGGTTGAACGAACCTCCGAGGAGCGCGACCTGCACGTCAGGGCCTCACGTCACTTGAGGGTCAGCTTCGAGGACTTCTTCTCCAGCACCAGCAACCGGGGCTCCACCACCACGTGCCCGTCCAGCCGGAACGCGGAGAAGCCCAGGTCCTTGTCCACCTTCTCCAGGAGCGCGCACGTCTGCTCGGCGGCGCCCACCAACCGGCCCGGGGTGATGAAGTAGCGCGGGCCGATCTGCACCACCTTCGGCTCCGACTCCTTCCCGTGGATGAACACCGCCGCGTTCTGCAAATCATCACGCGTCAGGTCGTTCTTGTCGTGCACCACGCAGCAGAGCGTGTCACCCACCAGGTCCATCGCCTTGTTGTTGATGGACGGGTCCCGGTACTGGAGCGACTCGCGCTCCGGCACGCGCAGGAAGCGCTCCATCACGAGCCGCCGATCATCCTCCGAGGCCACGTCCGCCGGAGCCGCCCCCCGCGCGGGAGTGCGGGGCAGCGCATCCTGGCTGCCCAGCCAGTTGGACACGTCCGCGAGGAAGTCCACGTCCGAGTACTCGCGCCCGCCGCGGGACTTCTGCCGCCGCCAGAGCACCCACTCGTCCAGGTCCGTGTAGCGCGCCCCGGCGAAGATGAAGCGTCGCGCGCCCTTCGAGCGCAGCAATTCATACGCCGCGTCGAAGGCCGCAAGGTCGCCGTGGCTGTCGGAGAAGACGCCAATCACGTGTGGAACACCCCACGCTCAAGCGTACAGCAGGTAGGGCGCCCTTTGCTTCGCGAACCCATCTGCCTGGGCGGAGAACCCCTCCATCAGCCGGTCCAGAGGCCACCCGGCCTCGATTCCCCGGCGCACCTGGTCCGTGCCGCACAGCAAGTCGAAGGCCGGCACGTCCTCGACGAACTCGTACGCGTCCGCCCGCCAGCCGAACTTCCCGGGGCCGATGTCATGCAGCGCCTGGAAGATGGCGATGCCGGTGCGCAGCGACAGGAAGGCCTGCCGGTCCGTCACGTGGATGAAGGCGCCGTTGCAGGACTCGCCCTTGTACTTGTCGAACGTGGGGGTGAAGCCCACCGCGCGGAAGGCCACACCCGGCAGGTCCTCCTTCGCCAGCCGCGCCAGCAGCGAGTCCGTGTCCACCCATGGGGCGCCGAACTGCTCGAAGGGGCGGCAGGTGCCACGGCCCTCGGAGACGTTGGTGCCCTCGCCCAGGCACATGCCCGGGTACACCAGCGCGGTGTCCGGCGTCGGCATGTTCGGCGACGGGGAGATGAAGGGCAGCCCCGTGTCGGACCAGAACTGCCCGCGGCGCCAGCCCTCGCACGGCACCACCGTCAGCTCACAGCCGAAGCCCTCCTGCACGTTGAAGAGCCGGGCCAATTCGCCCGCCGTCATGCCGTGGCGGTTGGGCAGTGCGTACAGCCCCACGAAGGAGCGAAAGCCCTCGCCCACCAGGTTGCCCTCCATGGCCGCGCCGTTGAGCGGGTTGGGCCTGTCCAGCACGTAGAAGGGCACGCGCGCCTTCGCGGCGGCCTTCATCGCCAGGGCCATGGTGTAGACGTAGGTGTAGTAGCGGCTGCCCACGTCCTGGATGTCGAAGACGAGCGCGTCCAGCCCCTGCAGCCACTCCTGGCGGGGCGACAGCGACTCGAAGGTGGAGCCGTAGAGGCTGTGCACGGGCACGCCGGTGCGCCTGTCGCGGGCCTCACCCACGGCGACCATGTACTGCGCCTCGCCGCGGATGCCGTGCTCGGGGCCGAAGAGTGCGGCCAGCTTCACGCCGGCCGTGCCGGCCAGCAGGTCCGCCAGGTGGCGGAAGCGCGAGTCCACGCTGGTGGGGTTGACGATGGCGCCCACGCGCTTGCCCTTCAGCGCGGAGAAGCCCTGCTCCACCCAGACATCCAGTCCCGTCTTCACCTTGGTCACGGTGTTCCCTTCCTTCGAGGCGGGCCTCGCGGGCCGGGCCTTCAATCCTTGTTGAAGCTCTTGAGGGCGCTCTGCGCGGCCTTCTTCGAGTCGCACCTGCCCATGCCGAGGATGCCGCCGCTGCCGTCGTCCGGCCCGCCGTCGTCCGCCAGGTCCTCCAGCTCGCCCACGGCGTCCTCCAGCTTGAGCTGCGCCACCGAGTAGGCCGCCGCCGAGCGCACGCCGCACTGCGGGTGCTCCAGCAGGTCGATGATGCGGTCTTCCGCGGCGCCGTTGCCCGCCTTCACCGCGCGGCCGTACTCGCTGAGCGAGCCCGCCACGTTGCCCATCGCCTCTTCCAACTGACCCTCGAGGTAGTAGCGCCGGCCCGCGTCCTTCTCCTCGCGGATGAGCCTCTTGGCTTCCTTCGCGAGCGCCCCCCGCTCCTGCTCGGGTGCATCCTCCACCGCGTGGATGGCCCGCTTCGCCGCGCCACCGCCGAAGACCACCACCGCCACGCCGGCCACCACCGCGAACAGGCCCAGGCCCACCAGCACCTTGCGCCGCTCACCCACCACCGTCCGCACCCGCGCGCCCAACCCGGGAGGCAGCGCGGCCACGAGCCGAGAGAATGCCGACCCGCCCACGGTGCGCGCCTGCTGTCCCAGCACCGACGCCTGCTGTCCCAGCACCGACGCGCCCGCCGCGGCGCGCTGCCCCAGCACCGACGCCCCCGCGGCCGCGCGCTGGCCCAGCGCCGACGCGCGCTGCCCCAGGTCCATCGACGGACCGAGCGAGGACTCGGGCACGCGCGACAGCGCCAGGTTGCCGAAGGGCGGCATGACCTCCGAGCCCGGCGCCTCCGCGATGGCGGCGGCCGACGGCGCCTCCACCCGGTACGGCGCGCGGGGCACGTGGAAGACGCGAATCTTCCCGGGGATGCCCTTCAGCTCGAAGGCGCCTACCTCCTTGGAGGGCACCTCCGCCTTGTTCATCGCCAGGTAGACGGCCTCGGTGAAGTACACCTCGCCGGCCTCAGCGAGCCCCTCCACGCGGGCCGCGATGTTGACCGGCTCACCGAAGACGTCGTTGGACTCCAGCCGCACCTCCCCCACGTTGATGGCCACGCGCACGTGGAGCTGCTCGCCCTCCGCGACGTTGCGGTTGTGGTGCCAGAGCCGGTCCTGGATGGCGATGCCGCTGAGGACCGCCTGGGTGGGGGACTCGAACGTGACGAGGAAGGCATCACCGATGGACTTGATGATGCGGCCACCGAACGCCTTGAAGAGGGGCGCCAGCAGGGCATTGTGGACCTGCAACAGGCGCTGGTTCTCCTCCAGCGTCTGCCGGCTGGTCCGCTCGGTGAAGCCCTTGATGTCGGTGAAGACGATGGCGAGGTTGGCGGTCTTCAAAGCCGGCGCAGTGTACGTGCCGACGCCCGGGGCGCAATCGCCATGACGTGGCGCATGCCCGGCTGCTGTCAGCGACGCGAAGGCTTCAGCTCACGCATGCGCCGCTTCTGCTGCGGTTCCATCGACTTGCGAACCTTCTGCGCCAGCTGGGGCCGCCCCGTCCGCTCGTAGAAGTCCGCCAGTTTCCGGAGCACCAGGGGGCTGTCCGGCTGGAAGCTCCTCGCGGCCAGCAATTCGACCTCCGCGTCCAGCGGGCGCTCCTGCTTCTCCAGCACCTCCGCCAGTTGGAGGCGCACCTGCACCCACTCCGGCTTCGCCCGGGCAAGGTACCGGTAGTGGAGCTCCGACTTGAGCCAGTCCCCCTGGGCCGCCCAGAGGCCGCCGAGCCGGAAGCGGGCCTCCTCGTACGAGCCGCGGTACTTCACGGCCTGCTCGTATGCCCGCACGGCCTGCATGCGGTCGCCCCGCTCCTCCCACAACAGGCCGCGCAAGTACCAGGCCCGGGGGTTATTCGGTGCGACGCCGGCAACGGCGTTCAGGTGGGCCTCTGCCTGCTCCAGCGCGCCGCCCATCTTCAACAGGAGCCGCGCCGCCTCCAGCCGGGGCAATTCCCAGGTGGGTCGGGCCCGGACCAGGGCTTCCACCGCGGCGAGCGCACCCGCGTCGTCCCCGGCCGCTTCCAGGGCCAGTGCCTCCGGGAGTGAGGAGGGGGCCGGCGCGGACACCTGTGACGGGGTTGCCGTCAGGGCGGAAGGCTCCGCCGCGTCCGTCGCGCCCGCCAGCAGCGCCGCCATGAAGACCCACTTCATGGTCGGCTGATAGCAGAGCCGAGCCGGGCTCCTCAACAGATCCTCTTGACGGCCGAGCGGCCGCGCATGAAACCCATGACCGTGCAGATATCCCAAAGGACGCTCGAAGACCTCGGCTTCTCGGAAGTGCTCCGCGCGCTTGCCCAGCGCTGTCGGACCGAGCCCGGAAGGGAACGCGTGCTCGCCCGCCCGTTCCTCGACACCCCCGAGCAGGTGGCGGAAGCGCTCGCGCTCGTCGGCGAGGCCCGCGCTCTCTCCCACGAGCAGTTCTCCATGCCCCTGGGCGGCGTGGTGGACCTGCGCATCGCCATCGGCCACGCGGCCAAGGGCGGCATGCTGGAGCCCCGCCAGCTCATCGACGCGGCCCAGCTCCTGTTCGCCTTCGTGCGCACCCGGGAGGCCCTGGACGAGCGCAAGGAGCGCGTCCCCAAGCTGATGGAGATTGCGCGCCGGCTGCCGATGCTGGAGTCCATGGCCCGGCGCATCGACCAGTGCTTCGAGCCGGACGGTGAGATTTCCGACCGTGCCAGCCCCGAGCTGCGCGAGGCCCGTGACAGGGCGCGCGGCCTCCACCGGCGCATCAAATCGCGCCTGGACGAGCTGCTCCACGACGAGAGCTTCCTGCCCAAGCTGCGTGAGAACTACTACACCATCCGCAACGGGCGTTACGTGGTGCCGGTGGTGTCCAACTACCGCTCCGAGGTGGACGGCATCGTCCACAACGCCAGCCAGACGGGCCAGACGCTCTTCATGGAGCCGCAGGCCATGGTGGGCCTGGGCAACGACCTCGCCATCGCCCAGTCGGTGGTGACGGAGGAGGAGCGGCGGGTGCTCCAGGAGCTGAGTGATCTGCTCGGCGGGGAGTCGGACCGCATCCTGGAGGGCCTGGCGGCGGTGGCGGAGCTGGACGAGGTGGAGGCCGTGGCCATCCTCTCCGCGGACCTGGACGCCACCACGCCCACCTTCGCCGGCGTGACGGAGCTGGAACTGCGCCTGCTGCGGCACCCGCGCCTGGTGCTCCGGGGCACGGACGTGGTGGCCAACGACGTGACGCTCATCGGCGAGGCCCGGGCCCTGGTGGTCTCCGGCCCCAATGCGGGCGGCAAGACGGTGACGCTGACGGGCGTGGGCCTGTGCACGCTGATGCTTCGCGCCGGCCTGCCCATTCCGGTGGCGCAAGGCTCACGGATGCCGCTGTACCGCTCCGTGCACTCCACCGTGGGCGACGCGCAGGACCTGTCCCAGGGCCTGTCCTCGTTCAGCGCGCACGTGACGATGTTGCGCGACATCATCGCCGCGGCCAGCGAGGGCTCGGTGGTGATGATTGACGAAATCGCCGCGGACACCGACCCGCGCGAGGGCGCGGCCATCGCCATCGCCGTGCTGGAGGAGCTGATGGCGAAGGGCGTGGTGGTGCTCGTCACCACGCACCTGGAGGAGCTGAAGGCGCTGGCGCACATGGACCCGCGCTTCCTCAACGCCCGCGTGGGCTTCGACTCGAAGCGGATGTCGCCCACGTACCGCCTGCAGATTGGCGCGTCGGGCCAGTCCTCCGCGATTGAGATGGCGGCCCGGGTGGGCCTGCCCCAGAAGGTGTGTGAGCGCGCGCGGGAGCTGTCTCTGAACGCCGGCGGTCCCCTGTCCAAGGCGCTGGCCGCGGCCGAAGAGGAGCGCCGGAAGCTCTACGAGGAGCTGGAGCGGGCGCGCGTGGCGGCGAAGGAGGCGGAGGCGCTCCGCGAGGACCTGGAGAAGCAGAAGACGCAGTTCGAGCGTGAGCGCCGCGCGCGGATGATGCAGTTCAACGAGGACGTGCACGCCGCGAGCGAGCACGCCGCCGCCGAGGTGCGCGAGCTGCTGGTGAAGCTGCGCGCCGAGCAGAACGAGAAGGCGCTCTCGGAAGCCCGGCTGCAGCTCCAGCAGCGGGCGGACGAGGCGCAGAAGCGCGCGCAGGCGGCGAAGGCGGAGCTGTTCCAGGTGGAAGCACCCGGGCCGGCGAACCTCAAGGTGGGCGCGTGGGTGCACCACTCGGGGCTCGCCCGGGACGTGGAAATCATCGAGCTGACGGACTCGCACGCGGTGGTGTCGGCGGGCGGCGCGCTGAAGATGCGGGTGCCCACGTCGGAGCTGTCCGGCTCGCGCACGCGCAAGCCACAGCAGGCGAAGTTCCCCGAGCGGCAGAAGCAGGATGCGGCGCTGAAGCGCGCGGCCTCGGCGGCGCCCGCGGAGGTGGAGGCGACGAGCTTCCGCTGCGACGTGCGCGGCATGCGCTCGGATGACGCGCTGAAGGAACTGGAGGCGTTCCTGGACGGCGGCATGCGCAGCGGCGAGGAGGCCGCGCTCATCATCCACGGCCACGGCACGGGGGCGCTGAAGCAGGCCATCCGTGACTATCTCGCCGCGTCTCCGTACATCCGCATGTTCCGCCCCGGAGAGGCCCACGAGGGCGGCGACGGCGTGACGGTGGTGTCGCTGCGGGCGTAGCTCGCGAAGTCCACCAGTGCCAGGAGTACACCGGGGCCGAGAGCCGCTGCTGGGTGCGCGGCCTCCGGCCCTGGTGGTTTCTGGACCTTGGCAGCGGATTGGGGCATTCGAGAAGGCATGCGAGCCTGTCCGTGCTGCATGGAGCCGCTGACGTCCGGCCTCCTGGGCCTCGGGGGCCGCCGCCTCGCGGGGAAGTGCGAGGTCTGCGGCGACTCCGTGTGCCAGACATGCGTGAGCACGCAGCTGCTGGAAGCGGGCGCCTTCCGCAAGCGCGTGAGCGTGCCCGGCAACGAGAGCAGGAAGGTCCGGGGGCAGGTGTGCCGCTCCTGCCTGTGGGAAGTGGTGAAGGACCGGGGCGACACGCCGTCCTTCCCTGCCCCACCCGGGCAGCGCCAGCGGGCAGCCCGTGCCGCGCGCGAGTCCTGTACCCACCCGGACGTGAAGCCATGGATGGGCTTCTGTCCCGGCTGCGGTGACGAGGTCCCCTGGAAGGCCGAGCCCGGCAGCCCGGTCTGCGACGCATGCGGAGCGCCTTCGCACCGGTCCTTCAACTGCTGCTGGGCCTGTGGCGAATCCTTCGAGGAGGACAACGTCCCCCAGAGCGTGGCCAGGGGCTTCAGGCTCGAGTTCGACTGCGACTCCGACGCGTGCGCGGGGAAGCTGGCCTGGCTCATGCCCTTCTGCCCCTGGTGTGGCGAGGCGAAGCACTGGCAACACGCGGACAGCGACCTGGAGTGCGCGGGCTGCGAGAGCAGCCTCGACCGGGCATGGGCCTTCTGCGTGCGTTGCGGTGAGGAGGCGCCGCTACCGGACGACTGCCCCCGATGTGGCCAGGGACTGGAGGAGGCACAGTCCGCTGCCCGCTGCGAGGGGTGCCGCAACATCGTGTGCGGAGACTGCTTCGACACGCGCCTCGTCCCGCTGGAGGCTGGGGGCCAGCAGGAGAAGTTGCTGTGCTCGACCTGTGGCGTGGGCTTCGAGCTGCCCTCTGACAGCGAGGAGTCTCCGGCCGAGACCCGCGAGGAGGAGCAGGAGGACGAGGTCGAAGAGGACGCGCAGACGGACGACGAGCCGGAGGACGAGGAGCAGGAGGACGAAGACGAGCCGGAGGACGAAGACGAGCCGGAGGACGAGGAGCCCGAGGAACCAGTCGCCGCTCGGGCACCGCCACCGCCGTCACCGTGGGAGGTACTCGGAGTCGCTCCGAATGCGCCCCTTCCGGAGGTGAGGCGCGCCTACCTCGCGCTGGTCGCTCAATACCACCCCGACAAGGTTGCCCAGCTCGGGCCCAAGCTGCAGGCGCTGGCGCAAGAGGAAACGCGCCGCATCATCGAAGCGTGGGAGCGGGTCCGAAAGCAGTCTTCGTAGGCCGCTGCCCTGACGGCTTGCACCAGCAGGGCCTCGCGCTCGGGCTCGCCGCCCCTGTCCGCGGCGAGCCGTCCCCGGTACGTCAGCTCAGCCCTGCTGCACCGACGCCACCGGCACGGACGCCGGAGCCGTCGCGGGCGCACTGACCTTCAACGCAATCCAGAACCCCGTCACGTACAGCACCGTCTGCGCGGCCAGGGTGAAGGCCACCATCGGTCCGACAATCGGCGGCCCGTAGATGGAGATGACGAACCAGCCGAGGATGAACGGCACCAGGTGCTTCGCACCGGAGCGCAGGAAGGGCGCATAGGCCGCGAAGAGCCAGACCCCGCCCACCGCGCAGTACGTCCACGGCGCGAAGGGGCTGCGGAAGGACGACAGGCTCATCAGCGCCAGCCACACCACCAGCTGCGTCAGCCGGAAGCGCGAGCCCTCCTCGCCGCTCGCCTCGCGCTTGTACAGCCGGTGCGACACGGCCACGGCCAGCACGAGGACCAGCAGCGAGTACACCGCGATGATGGCGCGCGAGACGGCGAGCGGGTCCGCGAACTGCACGCCCACGAGCTGCAGCTTGAAGGGCACGCCGAACGGCGAGTAGTTCACCAGGATGGCCGGCGTGAAGTTCCACACGAAGTCGAACAGCTCGCCGCTGGAGATGCGCGGCACGGCGCTGGTGATGTAGTCCACGAAGGGCTTCTCACCCAGCACCCAGAACGCCACCACCGTGTAGAGCGCGCCGAAGCCCGCCGTCCAGAAGGCTGCCTTCCAGCGCCGCTGGACCAGCAGGTAGATGCCCAGCACGCCCGGGAAGATCTTCGCCAGGATGGCGAAGGCCAGCATCGCCCCGCCCAGGGCATGCCGCTTCTTGTCGAAGGAAATCATCCCCCCCAGGCACAGGCCGAACACCAGCAGGTGGATGTTGCCGAGCTGGACATTCACCAGCGTCGGCAGCGACAGCCAGACGACCGGCGTGAGCACACCCAGCACCGCGCCCTCGCGGCCGCCCACCCATGACGCCACGACCCACATGGAGAGCAGCGCCGCGGCGACGTAGAGCACGTACCAGCCCGCCCGCAGCGTGAAGAAGTCACGGCTCATGCTCAGCATGGCCTTGGGCAGCAGCAGGAACTGCGGCGGATACGCGTAGTAGTCGCGCTCCAGCGGTTCCACCGCCGGCAGCACGGCGTCCAGTTCGTGCGACTTGTAGTTGCTCAGGTTGAAGATGTTCTCCTTCCCCTGCTCGGCCAGCACGGCGGCGCTCACGTAGCCGGACAGGCACGTGTGCTTCACCATGAAGTCGATCTTCGGGGTGAGCGAGAACTGCTTCAGGTTCGGGTCGAACATGAAGACACCCAGCCGCCCCACCGCCACCACCACGAGCAACGCCGCGAGCGCCAGCAGGACGAACGGCGTCCGGGACTTGCCGCGCAGGTACTCCACCTGGTTGGCGGGCACCCGGGGCACGAGGAAGAAGAACAGCAGCGCCCCGGCGATGATGCCCACCGGCACGGACGCGCCGAAGGGCACTCCCACCAGCACGAGCAGCACGACCAGCAGGGGCGCCAGGAGCCCCGCGAAAAATGCGGCCATCAACGCCGAGCCGGCGTTGAGAGAGGAACGGAACGCTGCGGACTGCGCGGACATGACGGACGCTCTCCCCGTTCGGGAACGGTTCAGGAACTACGCTGTCTTGGCGACCTCGGCGGGGCCGGCCTTCTCCAGAACGAATGTGACGTGAGCCGAGAAAGGCGCCGCGTGGCGGTTCCTCTCCAGGTACTGCTCCACGCCCCACAGGCGACGATAGGCGAACTCCGGGACGAAATCCGGCAGGAAGGTGCGGTACTCCGTCGTCACCAGGTTCCAGCCTTCGCTGAACGGACCCGTCGTCTCCTTGAGCCACACCTCGGTGCCATCATCGATGTCCTTGATGAGCGGGAAGACGTAGCTCATGTAGAAGCGGAACAGCGGGTTGTTCACATTCATCTCGTGCACGAGGAACCGGCCGCCCGGCCGCAGCACCCGCCGCACCTCCCGGAAGGCCTGCTGCTGGCGCTCCACGTCCGGCAGGTGATGGATGACATTGACCGCGTAGACGAAGTCCTGGGATGCGTCCTCGAAGGGCAGCTCCACGAGCGAGCCCTGCCTCACGAGGTCCGCGTCGGGCCCCAGGTATTGCCGGGCCTGCTTCACCTGGTTGGCTGAATAGTCAATCCCCTCCACCTGGTATCCCCGGGACAGCATCTCCTTGAGGTACCAGCCCTGCCCGCAGCCTGCGTCAATACCTCTCACGTAGCGGTCGCGGGGAAGATGGCTCAGGTTCACCTCCACCTTGCGATTGAGCAGACGCAGCCGGATGTGCTCGGGGACGTTGGCTTTGTATTCGTCCGCGATCAGGTCGAAGTGATTCACATCCTCCGTCCGGCGGCCGAGCTGCCGGCGGATGAGCAGGAGGGAGCCGACCGCGGCGAGGACGACGAGCCAGTACGTGAAGGCTCGCACCAGCGCCGCGGAGAAGACCGCGACCTCCGGCGGGATGCCCGACTGGACCAGCATCTGGATCATCCCGCGCCCCACGAGCAGGAAGCCCGGCCACGTCAGGGACGCCATGCCCTGCGCATGGCTGGCCGCGTAGATGCGCAGCGCCTCCGGGACGGCCATCTCCACGCCGAAGACCCGGAGGGTCACCCACAGCGACAGGCCGGTGACGCCCCAGATGAGCACGGCGAAGCTCTGCGCGAAGACCACGCTGGTGGTCATCGGCAGCAGGCCAATCCGCCGCTCCCGGCTCTTCGTCGGGAACAGCGCCATGGCGCACGCCCCCGCCACGAACACCGCCACCGCGCCTCCGAGCAGCGAATACGACGCCGCATACGCGAGCAGGGCAATGGCCACCGCGTCCGTGGCCAGGTCCGCCGCCAGCAGCGCGAGCGCGCGCATGAACCGCTCCCGCAGCGGGGCGATTCTCAAGACATACAAAACATAGAAAGGCGTGAGGTTGCCGACGAAGGACGCCAGGAAGGCCAGGAACAGCCGCCGGCTGGGCGCCAGCACATGCCCGGCGCGCAACAGCACCATCCACTTGAGATACCGCGCCGCCAGGTTGCCGATGGTGATCGCGGCGATCACCAAGACACACATCACGAGTGACAGCGGCGAAGCGTGATTGAAGATCCCCAGCACACCTCCGGGGACGCTGTACTGCTGAAACGTGTCCAGCGAGTTGGCGACGGAAAGCCCTACACCCAGCAAGATAAGTACGGCAACAATGGATTGCACCCAGATACTTTTCATGCGAGGCTTCCCCGTCGTTTCAACCACTGTTCTGCCTCGGTCCTTGTGCTGGTTCGTGGGCCGCTCCGCGCGGAACTTTCCACAAAACACAAATAATAACAAATACCATCGCCATGAACGGGAATCAACCGGGGCAAAGCTACTGCATCATCGGCGCGGGTGCGGCGGGACTGGCCGTCGCGAAGTCCTTCAAGGCGGCGGGCCTTCCGTTCGAGGTGCTGGAGTCGGCCTCCGGAATCGGAGGCATCTGGGATGCCTCGCGAGACGACTCTCCCGTGGGGCGGAACACGCATGTCATCGCGTCGAAGACGGTACAGGCGTATCCCGACTTCCCCATGCCGGCGTCCTACCCGGACTATCCCAATCATGCCCTCGTGCTGGACTACCTGCGCTCCTACGCGGAGCACGCCGGCATCCTCCCGCACATGCGCTTCAACACCACCGTGAAGCGCGTGGAGCCCTCTGGCAAGGGCTGGCGGGTGAGCATCGAAGGCGAGCCTGACCGTGAATATGCTGGCGTGGTGCTGGCCTCGGGCCATGACAGGACGCCGCGGGTCCCTTCGTTTCCCGGCGCACCCACCCTCCAGGTCCTGCACTCGAACCGCTACAAGAACCCGGCGCAGGTGATGAACAAGCGCGTGCTCGTCGTGGGCGCGGGCCAGTCCGCCGCGGACATCCTCTGCGAGTCCGCGATGAACGCGACGAAGACCTTCCACAGCACCCGGCGCGGCTTCTTCTGCATGCCCAAGTACCTGATGGGCCGCCCCACGGACACGATGCTGCAGGCGAAGGCGCCGAGCTTCCTGCGACGCCTCTCCTACTACCTCTTCTTCCGCTTCCTCTGGCGGCGCTCCCGGGGCCTCGGCATGCCGGTGCCAGTCATGAAGGACGACCTGGTCATCCCCGTGCTCGGCGACCAGCTCCATCACCACTACACCCACGGCGACATCGTCCATAAGGGCCACGTGGTCCGCATGGAGGGGGACCGTGTGTACTTCGACGACGGGACGGACGAGCAGATCGACGTCGTCTTCCTCGCCACGGGCTTCCTGCCGTCGTACCCGTTCATCGACCGCAAGCACCTGAACTGGGCCGAGGGTGACAACCGCCCCACGCTCTACCTGCACATCTTCCCACCGGAGACGGACAACCTCTTCGTGGTGGGAATGGTGCGCCCCGTCGGCTCCCACTGGGACGTGTACGAGTACCAGGGACGGCTGATCGCCGCCTATCTCCAGGCGCGAGAGAAGACGCCGGCGAAGGCGCAGGGCCTGGACCGCCTCAAGCGGGGCCCCCAGCCGGACTTCCGGGCGGGAATCCGCTTCTACAACTCCGCCGAGTACCCGCTCGTGGTCGAGAAGCAGGAGTACACCAACCACGTGAAGGCACACATCCGGAAGCTGAGCTGAGCCGGGCGCCCTCCCCGCTCAGCCGGTGCGAAGGCCCGCGAGCTCGCGCGAAATCGCGGCGGTGAGCGCCGGGCGCTGCTCGTGCAGATAGAAGTGCCCACCCGGGAAGAGCTCGACGGACTCCAGGTTCGACGCCAGCTCTCCCCAGGCGCGAAGCTGCCCCGGCGTGGCCCGCTCGTCGTCCCGTCCGCCATAGACATGCAGCGGGCAGTCGAGCGGCCCGTCATCCTCATACTCGTAGGTGTCGAAGACCTCGAAGTCCGCCCGGAGGACGGGGAGGAAGAGCGCGAGCAGGTCGGGCTCGGAGAAGACCTCTTCGGGCGTGCCGCCGTAGCCGCGAATGGCGGAGAGGAAGTCGGCGTCGCTCAGGTTCCAGAGGAGGCGGCGGGCCTTCGGCAGGTGCGGCGCGGACGCGGCACTGAGGAAGAGCGCTCGCGGGCCCGGCTTCCCGGCCCGTCGCAGGCTCAGCGCCAGTTCGAAGGCGAGCAGCGCGCCCATGCTGTGGCCGAAGAAGACGAAAGGAAGGTCGAGGTAGGGCTCGAGGCCCTGGGAAATGGCCTCGACCAGCGGCGCGGCCCTGCGGATGGGGGGCTCACGCAACCGGGCACGTCGTCCCGGAAGCTCCACCGCACAGACTTCGATGTCCTCCGGGAAGCCCGCCTGCCAGCGGCTGTAAATCGATGAGCCACCTCCTGCGTAGGGAAGACAGAACAGCCGCATCCGGGCGGCCGGGAACGGCCGGCGGTAGATCCATTGCTCTTTCATGATGGGTTTCGCAGCGCGAAATCCTTCCGGCAGCAGGAGGGCGGCTGGGGAGATGTGCGAAGTATTCCGGCCACACTGACATGCGTCAACGCCGCCCGGCGACAAGCCAATGTCAGCCCCCTGCGTTACAGAGCGATCCTCCACTGCTCCAAGGGTGTATGCTCACGCGGACGCTCTCGATACACACCGCCCCTGCACGGCGCGGCTCGGCGGTACGCACTTCTGGTCCGAAAGGAGAAGGGTAGCGCCAGACCGCGACCGCGGTCCGGTGATGCCCATTGACCCATGGGTGGGACGACAACGGGAATGAGTGAAGCGAAGCAACCGCCCGGACCGGGGTTCATCGAGGCGTTGCGGCTGACGCCGGACCTGACGCGCGACGCGCTCGGGGCGATGAGCCGTATCTCCCGGACGTATGGCGATCTGGTGAAGGTGAAGATCGGGCCGATGCTGGTGTATCTGCTCAATCACCCGGACTACGCCAAACACGTCCTTCAGGACAACCACACGAATTATCGCAAGAGCTCCATCTACCACGAGTTCAGCGTCCTGCTCGGCGACGGCCAGCTGACGACGAACGACATGGAGTACTGGCGGAGCCAGCGCAAGCTCATCCACCCGGCATTCTCTCGCAGCCACCTGGAGCGTTACTTCACCAAGGTGTCGGAGAGCTCGAACGTGATGCTGGGGCGGTGGGACGCGGCGGTCCGCGAGGGCCGCCCGCTCGACGTCTACAGCGAGTTCATGCGCCTGCTGCTGAGCCTCACCGGGAAGATCCTCTTCAACATCGACCTGGCGGAGGACGCGCCGCAGGTGAGCGAGGCGATGCGCGTCGCATTCGACTTCATCATGAAGCGGGTGAATGCCCCCATCAAGCTGCCGCGCGACTTCCCCACCCCGGCGCGCCAGCGCGTGGGACGCCACGTGGGCGTGCTCAATGACATCGTCCGCCGGCTCATCGAGGACCGGCGCCAGGGCGAGGACCGCGGCGACCTGCTCACCGCCCTCGTGCGGGCGCGCGACGAGGCCGGCAAGGGCATGAGCGACGAGCACCTCCGGGACGAAATCAAGACGCTGCTCGTCGCCGGCCACGAGTCGCCAGCGAACGTGCTCTCGTGGGCCTGCTACCTGCTCTCGCTCAATCCGGACAAGGAAGAGCGGCTGGCGGCGGAGATTGCCCAGGTGGTGGGAGACCGGCCGCCGACCTTCGCGGACCTGCCGCGCCTGCGTTACTGCCAGATGGTGCTCGAGGAGACGATGCGGCTCTACCCGCCCGCCTGGGTGGTGGAGCGCACGCCGCTCAAGGACGACGTGATTGGTGGGTTCCACATCAAGGCCGGCGCCCGCGTGACGATGTTCATGTATGAAATTCACCGGCACCGCGACTTCTGGCAGGACCCGGAGCGCTTCGAGCCCGAGCGCTTCTCCGAGGAGCGCTCGGCTGGCCGCCACCGCTTCGCGCTCTTCCCCTTCTCCGGTGGGCCGCGCATCTGCCTGGGGAAGGACCTCTCCATGGTGGAGATGATCATGTGTCTGACCATGGTCATCCAGCGCTTCCGCCTGCGGCTGAGCCTTCTCATCCGGTGGTGCCGCTGCCGTCGGTGAACCTGCGTCCGCGAGACGGAATCGTCTTCCACGTCTCACCGCGCGAGCGCTCCGTGGCGGCGACAGGCTGACCTGACAACCTCGCGCGTCCTCGCGCGCGAGGTTGCTCGCCCTCTCTTGAAACATGCAGGAGCGGCGAAATATAAATTTCATGAAACATCCCGGGCCTGCCGCATACCGCGCCGCACCTTCCTATGGGGGAGAAGGAGGGCAGGCCTGACCGATAGCGCCGCGGACCGGAATCCCACCGAGATCGATCAGCCATGACAGAGAAGTCCAACATTGGCTCGCTCGGGCCGGCTCTGTCAGGGGACGGGGCTCGCCGCGGGCGCGACGCCGCCGTCGTGGGCCTGGCCTGCCGGTTTCCCTCGGCGGATGACTCCGCGGGCTTCTGGCGCAATCTCGCCTCGGGTCTCAACTCCGTCACGGAAGTGCCGGCGGACCGCTGGGACGTGGAGCGGTGGTACTCGCCGGACATCGGCGCGCCGAATCGGTCCACCAGTCGCTGGGGTGCCTTCCTTCGCGGCTTCGACCGGTTCGACCACGCGTTCTTCAACGTCTCGCCCCGCGAGGCGCGCGGCATGGACCCGCAGCAGCGCCTGCTCCTGGAGGAGACGTGGCACTGCCTCGAGGACGCGGGCATCTCCGTCGACACCCTCGCGCGCGCCCGGACGTCCGTCTTCGTCGGTGCGATGGCGATGGACCACTACCAGAGCGTGTACGCGCCGGGCGTGGAGACGGAGAGCCACGCGGGCGCAGGCACGTACGCGTGCATGATGGCCAACCGCGTCTCGTACCACCTGGGCTTGAGTGGCGAGAGCGTGACGCTGGACACCGCCTGCTCGTCCTCGCTCGTGGCGCTCCACCATGCGAGGCGGGCGCTGCTGCTCGACGAGGCGGACTACTGCCTCGTGGCGGGCGTCAGCCTGGACTTCAGCCCGTGGAAGTACGTGTCCTTCGGCAAGGCGCGGATGCTGAGCCCGACGGGGCAGTGCCGCACCTTCGACAAGGACGCGGACGGCTACGTGCCCGGTGAAGGAGTGGGCGTCATCCTGCTCCAGCGTCTGGAGGACGCCGAGCGGGACGGGAGCATCATCCACGGCGTCATCCGGGGCTCGGCGGTGAACCACGTCGGCCGGGCGACGTCGCTGACCGCGCCACGGGTGAGCGCCCAGCGGGACGTCATCCTCGCGGCGTGCCGCGATGCCGACGTCGCACCCGAGACGCTCACCTACGTGGAGGCGCACGGGACGGGGACATCGCTCGGTGACCCGGTGGAGGTGGCAGCGCTCACGGAGGCGTTCCGCACGAGCACGGAGCGGCGCGGCTTCTGCGCCATCGGCTCGGTGAAGACGAACATCGGCCACCTGGAGGCGGCGGCGGGCGTCGCGGGGCTCATCAAGACCCTGCTGATGATGCGGCACGAGCAGGTTCCTCCGACGCTGAACCTGCGCACCCTCAACCCGCTCATCGACTTCGAGCGGTCGCCGTTCGTTCCCGCCCGCGTCGCCCAACCGTGGGTCCGGCCGCTCGGGGGCCCGCTGCGCGCGGGGGTCAGCTCGTTCGGCTTCGGGGGCGTGAACAGTCACGTGGTGGTCGAGGAGTACCGGGCAGGAAGTGAAGACGCGGTGGTGTCCGGGGCGCCGTTCGCGTTCGTCCTCTCCGCCCGGACGGAGACGAGTCTCCGCGAGCTCAAGGCGAAGTGGGCGGAGCGCGTGCGTGTGCCGGGCTTCGACGGCGCGGCGCTTCGCGACGCCTGCCTGACGCTCCAGGAGACGGGCCGTTCCTTCAAGCGGCGCTTCGGCGCGGTGGTGCGAACGCCCGCCGAGCTGGAGGCGGCCCTCACGAAGGAGGAGACACCGCTGCCTGCTGTCACGGTGGAACCCCCTGCCCTCTTCTTCGGCGAGCTCCCCACGAGAGGACTGGCCGCGGCGCGTGAACTGCACGCCTGCGACCCGCTGTTCGCAGCGGCCTTCGAGCAACTCGCCGCGCCGCTCCTCGCGCGGGGCGGCTGGAGTTCCGCGGAGGCGCTCCTCTGCTCGGGGGATGCGTTCCCGGTGGAGCTCCGTCCGGCGCTCGCGCTGTGCGTGCAGTGTGCGCTTGCCGAGAGCCTCACCCAGGCGGGCCTCTCGTTCCGGCTGCTCGCGGGAAACACTGCGGCCACGCTCGTCGCCTCGGGCGCCCTCCCCTTCGACGAGGCACTGCGGGCGCTCCTTCCGGGCCATGAGGGCGCGCGCGTCGCGCTCCGCCGTCCACGGCGGCCGTGTGTCCATCCCGTCTCCGGGGAGGTGCTGGAGCCCTGGGAGGCGGACACCGCGCTGCTCCGGGAGCTCGTCTCCGGGTTCCAGGTGGATGGCGAGGGCGTCCGCAAGGCCGCCGCGGAGGCGCGGCTCCTGTTCGGGACGCAGCACACCTTCTCTCGGCATCTGGAGGAGTGGCGGCAGCCGCTCGCCACGGTGGGCCGTACGTTGGAGTCGCTTCTCGAAGGACCTCCTCCCGGCGACGAACGCCTCGCGGCGCTCGTCCTCGCGGTGAGTCGCCTGCGTCTGGAGCGCAAGTGGGCCCTCGGAGAGATTCCGCTGCCTGGTGACGCGAAGCTCGCCGAGCTCGCCGGGCTGGTCGCGGATGAGTTCCTCCTACCCGACGAGCTCGTACGGTTGTTGTGCGCGCCCGACGCGCACGCTCCCGCCGCCGCCGCCAGCGCGCTCGCCCGCCGGTTGAACCGTGGGTCGAAGGTGGATGCGTGCTCGGCCGCGCGCGGCCCTGGAACGCCACTCCCTGGCCCTGATGGGGAGCTCTCCGCGTCCGAGCTGCGCGGGCGTGCTGTCGGCCGTGAAGGTCTGCTTCCCGGCGTCACCGGCCCGGTGCTTTGCCTCGGGGCTCCTTCCGAGCCCCTGGACGCTCCGTCACTCGTCGTCGCACTCGAGGGTGAAGCCGAGGCCGCGAAGCTCGGGGCACTGCTCGCTCTCTGGCGGGGGGGCTTGGAGCTCGCGTGGGCCCGTTACGCGGAGGGGCGTCCGCACCAGAGGTTCCGCCTGCCGGGTTACGTGTTCGACGGGACGCCCTTCCCTCCGCCCCGGGTGGACGCGCCGCTGACGGGCACGTCCCCGAACGCCGATGCAGCGAGGTCCACCGTGATGAGTCCCAGGAGCACGGATTCCGGAAGCGCGACGGGCCTCGAGGTCGCCATCAATGCCGCGCCGGGAACCAGCGGCGGCATCTGGCGCGCGAGTGACTCCATCATCCGAGACCACCGCATCGACGGACGTCTGCTCGCACCTGGCGCCGCGCTGATGCGCGCCGCGCTGTTCGCCGCGCGCCGCCATCTCCCGGGCGTCAATGCCCTGCACGAGGTCTCGCTCCACACGCCAGCCCTCGTCGCGGACGCGCTGGCCTACACGGTCGACACCGAAACCTCCGGCCGCTTCATCGTGCGCACTGGAGACAAGGCGCTCTGCTCCGGCGCCTTCAGTGCGAGCTCGCCCGCGCCCGGAGCCACCTTCGGGCCTCCGGCCTCCGCGCCCCCCACGGCAATCGCCGAGCCCTCGGAGCTCTACTCGCGCCTCGCGAGCCTGGGGTACGGCTATGGCGAGAGCCTCCGCGTCGTCCGTGGCCTCGGGCGGGTGGAGGGGAAGCTCGTCGCACGTCTCGAAGGGGCCCCGGGTGCGGGAGACGTGGACGCGGCGCTACTCGACGGCATCCTCCAGTGCGTCGTGGCGCTCGCGCTCCTGGATGGGCGGCTCCAGGGCGGCTCGCTCCTCATCCCCTTCTTCATCCGGCGGATACGCTTCCTGGGACCTCTCGCCGGCGCTGTGACGGTGGAGCTCGCGACCAGCACCGTGAGCGAGCGGGGTGGAGACCTCCAGGCCGACGTGATTGCGCGCACTCCGGCGGGCACGCCGCTCGTCGAGCTGGAAGGCGCCGTCTTCCGCCGAGTGCCGGCCGGATTCCTCGATGCGCGCTCGTCGACGGATGACGTTCCGGCGGGCATCGAGGGTGCGGGGCGGGATGCACCTCTCGACAAGCGTCCTGTCCGGAATGACGTCCCGACGGCTGGCACTGACGGCATGGGACAGGATGTGCCGCTCAATCAGCGCTCTGCCCTCGTTGAGGTTCCTGCTCGCATCGAAGGCACGGGCCTGTATGCGCCTCGCTGGATGGCGGTCGACGCTCCGTCCGTGCCCGCCGTCCGTGGCGCGTCGCTCCTCGTCCTGCCTCCTCGCGCCGACGGCGACGCGCTGGGGCGCGTGCTGGCGGCGGACGGGCCCGTCCTCGTGGCTCGTGCCTCCACGGACGCCCGGCCCGGAGAGCTCCACTTCGACCCCGAGGACCCGGCCGGCTGGACGCACCTCCTCCGCCGTGCCACCGAGGAGCTCGGAACAGCCGAAGGACCGCTGTGCATCTACGTCCTCCTCGCGGCGGATTCGGAGCCCGCTTCCACCGCGTCGGCCCTCTGGCAACGCCAGGCGCGCGGCGCGCGGGCACTCTTCCTCCTCGCGAAGGCGGCGGGGGCGTCGCGCTTCAAGTCCGTGCGAATCGCGGTCGCGCTGCGTGAGACCTTCTCCGTCAGCCCTGGCGACACGGCGGGCGGCTACGCGGCGGCGGGCGTCGCGGGCGCGGCGCGGACCATCGCGCTCGAGTACAAGAAGCTCCGACCCGTCGTCGTCGACTTCGAGCAGCACGGCGCGGACGACGTCATGCTCCTGCACACGCTCCGCGCTGAGTGCCTCGCGGCCTCTGGCTCCGAGCATGTCGTGGTCTGGAGGAAGGGCCGTCGCTTCGTTCCCCGCGTGGCACGTGCGCGACTGGGCCGGAGTGCATCTCCGTATCGTGACGGTGGTGTCTACGTCGTCGTCGGAGGTGCCGGTGGGATTGGCCGGAAGACCGCGGCGCACCTCGCCGCGAGGACGCGGAACGCACGCATCGCCCTCGTGGGGCGCTCTCCGCTGTCACCGGACATCGAGCAGGTCATCCGGGAACTGGAGGTCAGCGGCACCGGCGCCCACGTCCGTTACTTCCCGACCGACGTCACCGAACGTGACGCGCTCGCGGCAACCCTCGCGCGAGTGAGGGAGAGCCTGGGTCCCATCCACGGAGTCATCCACTCCGGGGGCGTCCTCGCGGACCGGCTCATCTTCAGCAAGGAGCCCGACTCGTTCGACCGTGTGCTCCGCCCGAAGGTCCTCGGAGCATGGCTCCTGGACGAGCTCACCGCGACCGAGCCGCTCGACTTCTTCAGCGTCTACTCGTCGGTCGTCGCGGAGGTCGGCAACGTCGGTCAGGTCGACTACGCCGCGGCCAATGCGTTCCTCGACGCGTTCATGGATTTCCGCAGGGCGCGGGGCCGTCCGGGGCGCAGCCTGGCCGTGAACTGGACCCTCTGGGCGGACGGTGGGATGGGGCGCGACGAGCGGGCCATCGAGCAGCTCGCAGCGAGGGGAATCACCCTCCTCGAGGACGCGCCCGCGTTCGCCGCGCTCGACGCGGCGCTGACCGGGCCCGAGGAGCGAATCATCGTCCTGGGTCCTGGGGACGGTCATCCCTTCGGGGAGCGGCTCATCGCCGCGGACGTCGCGCCCGCACCCGTTGCTCCCACTCCCGAGGCCGACAGTCGTGCCGCCACACCCGCCACGCAGCCGAGCGATCCGGCCGCACTCGAAGGCTGGCTGACCGGGCTCATCGCCGCGCGGATTGGCGCGGAGCCCTCGGCGGTCGACCGGGAGGAGTCGTTCTTCGCCCTCGGCGTCGAGTCCATCATGGTGAAGGACATCATGAAGGAGCTGGACCGGCGGTACGACGGCCTCTCCCCGACGCTCCTCTTCGAGCGACCCAACCTCCGCGAGCTGGCCGTCTACCTGGCGTCACGCGCACCGCGAGCGAGCACTCCCGCCGTACCCGTGCCCGCGCCCCAGCCACGAGCGGAGAAGCCCTCCCGCCCGACCAGGTCCGCCGCCTCCGTGCCGGAGCGGGCCATCGCCGTCATCGGCATGAGCGGTCGCTTCCCGAAGGCGCCCGACGTCGAGACCTACTGGCGCAACCTCCTCGCCGGCCGCGACTGCATCACCGAGATTCCCGCCGACCGGTGGGACTACCGCCGCTACTTCCATGCCGACCCGACCCACGCGGACACGACCTATGGGCGCTGGGGCGGCTTCATCGACGACGTCGACAAGTTCGACCCGCTCTTCTTCAACATCTCCGTCCGCGAGGCGGAGCAGATGGATCCCCAGCAGCGCCTCTTCCTCGAGTGCGCCTGGGAGACGCTGGAGCACGCCGGCTACGGAAACCGGAAGCTCCTGCGCGAGGCGAACGTCGGCCTTTTCGTCGGCGCGATGTGGAACGAGTACTCGGTCATCACCGCCGAGCAGGGCACCTTCCATGGACGCTATGCGGGGCCCGGCTCGCTCTACTGGCAGATTGCCAACCGCGTCTCCTACTTCCTCGACCTCACCGGTCCGAGCATCGCCCTCGACACGGCGTGCTCGTCGTCGCTCACCGCCGTGCACCTCGCCTGCCAGAGCATCCTCGACGGTGAGAGCTCCATGGCGCTGGCCGGCGGCGTGAACCTCTCGCTCCATCCGGACAAGTACCTGTACCTCGGCCAGCTCCGCTTCCTGTCGACGGACGGGCGGTGCCGGAGCTTCGGCGAAGGAGGCACGGGCTACGTGCCCGGTGAAGGCGTGGGCGCCGTGCTGCTCAAGCCCCTGGAGCAGGCGCTCGCGGACGGCGACACCATCCACGCGGTGATTCGCGGCACGTCCGTCAACCACGGGGGGCGTGCCTCCGGGTTCACGGTGCCCAACCCCCGGCAGCAGGGGCGCCTCGTCGAGACGGCGCTCGCGCGCTCGGGCGTGGCTCCGACGGAGCTCGGCTACATCGAGTGCCACGGGACGGGCACCGCGCTGGGTGACCCCATCGAAATCCAGGGGCTGACCCAGGCGTTCGCGCACGCTGGCGCGGCAGGCCAGAAGCAGGTCTGCGCCATCGGCTCGGCGAAGTCGGCCATCGGCCACCTGGAAGCCGCCGCGGGCATCGCGGGGCTCATCAAGGCGGCCCTCTGCCTCCAACGGGGGAAGATTCCTCCGAACCTCCACAGTCGCACCAAGAACCCCGACATCGACTTCGCGGCCGGGCCATTCTTCGTCGCGGAAGAGGTCCTCGACTTCCCACAGCGCGAGGGCTCCCGCTTCGCCGGGCTCAGCTCCTTCGGCGCGGGCGGCTCGAATGCGCACGCCATCCTCCAGTGGTCCGCCGAGTGGGACCGCGTGGCAACCGACGAGGCTCGGCCGGAGCTGGTCACCCTGTCCGCCGCAAGCGAACCCCAGCTCGTGGAAGCTGCCCGCCGGCTGCACAGGGCGCTCGCCGCGGAGCACACGGCACGCCATTCCCTGAGGGACATCGCGGGGACCCTCGCCATCGGGCGCACCGAGCTGGTCGAGCGCCTCGCCATCGTCGCGGGCTCGCGTGCGGAGCTGGTGAGCCGGCTCGAGTCGTTCCTCTCCGCGCCCTCGCGTGCTGCGGGAGTCGCACGGGGAAGCACGAAGGAGCGGCGCGACACCCTGCTGGGCGAGAGCCAGGAGGACCGCGACTACATCACGGGCCTCGTCGCGAGCCGCAACCTCGACAAGCTCGCGGCGCTCTGGGTGCGCGGCGTCTCGGTGGACCTGGGCGCGCTGCATGCTGAGCGACCGTGGCACCGCGTCGCGCTGCCGACCTATCCGTTCGAGCGCCGCCGCTGCTGGATTCCGACGGCGCCCGACGCGCCCCCCACGGCGGCGACCACGGCCGTGCTGCACCCGCTGGTGCACACGAACACCTCGACGCTGCGGGAGCAGCGCTTCGTCACGGCGCTCACCGGCGACGAGCCCTTTCTCGCGCATCATGTCGTCGGGGGGCGGAAGCTCCTCCCGGCCGTGGCGTCCATCGAAGCGGCGAGAGCAGCCACGGAGCTGTCGGGCGAACACGCGGCCGCACTTCGCGACTTCGTCTGGATGCGACCGCTCGTCGCCGGTGACGATGGGTGCCGCTTCCAGGTCCGCCTGAATCCGGGCGAGCGCGACCTGGAGTTCTCCCTGGTCGAAGCAGGTGGGGCCAGCGACGTCGTCTTCGCCCGCGGCCGGGTTCTGCGCGACGCCCCGGTGACCGCTCCGCCCTCCCCCGTCGACCTCGCGGCCCTGAAGGCGCGCGCCACGGAGCGCCTGGGCCGTAACGCCCTCTACGCCCGGTTCCAGCTGCACGGCTTCGAATACGGCCCCGCGTTCCAGTCCATCGTCGAAGTGTACCGGGCCGGCGCGGAGTCGCTGTCACGCCTGGAGCTTCCCGCTGTCGCGGCGGCTCCGGCACTCCAGCTCCACCCTTCGCTCCTCGACGGAGCACTCCAGACGGCGCTCGTGCTCTTCGATGAAGGCGGCGACGCACGCCAGCCGCCACTCCCGTTCGCCCTGGGCGCGGTGGAGCTGTACGGCATGCCGGCCGGCGCGTGCTGGGCGTGGGTGCGCCGGAACGAGGCCCAGCGGCTCGACGTGACGCTCCTGGACGATGCAGGCCGGGCGCTCGTCGTGATGCGAGACCTCGTGCTGCGGCGTCCCCAGGAGGCCAGCCGTCCGGCAGCGCCCCGGCCGGCGGAGTCCGCGCCGCCCCTCGCGACAGCCCTGCGCACGCACGTCGAGAAGGAGCTCCTCTCGGTCTACGCCGAGCTCCTGAAGGTCGCCGTGGCGGAGCTGGACCCCGAGGTGCCGGTCAGCAACTACGGGGTCGAGTCGGTGATGATGATGACCGTCCTCAGTCGCGTGGAGGCGCTGTTCGGCCGCGCGGTCGAGCCGAACGCCATCGTCGAGCACCCGGCGATTCGGGACTTCGCCACGTACCTCATCGACGAAGGGGTGGCGACCTCGGCGGCCCCGACCGGAGTGGCCCCTCCCGAGCCTCGGGCCTTCCTTTCCGAGAGCCCCGCTCCCGCACCTTCGGCCCAGCCGCCCGCCCGCTTCTCGCCGGAGTCCTCGGCCTCTCCCTCCGTGGCCAGCGTCGCGCCATCCACGCGCTTCGCGCCCGACACTCCGACGCATCCGTCCATCGCCATTGCGTCGCCCGCATCCCGCTTCGCTCCCACGGCGCACGGTCGCGCCCCCCGCGTCGCCGTGGTCGCGATGGCGGGCCGGCAGCCTCTCTCGGCGAACCTCGAGGAGTTCTGGCGCAACCTCACCGCCGCGCGCCGCCTCACGCGCGAGGTGCCCGAGGACCGGCTCCAGGACTTCCGCACGGCAGGTGGCCTTCCCGGAGACCTGCGCCACATCCGCTTCGGCGGGTTCGTCGAAGGTATCGACCTCTTCGACGCCTCGGCGTTCGGCGTGTCCGACACGGACGCGCTCTTGATGGACCCGCAGCAACGGTTCCTCCTGGAGCTGAGCCGCGAACTGTTCGACGCGGCCGGCTATCGCAACGAGGAGCTGCTCGGGCGCCGGGTCGCGGTCTTCATCGGCGGCGCGGAGAGCGCCTACCTCAAGCGGCACCGGGCCAGTGTCCCCGACGAGGTCGCCGGACGGATGGTGGTGAGCACCATCCAGAACATGCTCGCCGCTCGAATCTCGGACCACTACGGGTTCACCGGCTCCTCGCAGACGGTGGACACGGCGTGCTCCTCGTCGCTCGTGGCCATCCACCAGGCCTGCCGCGACATCCTCTCCGGCGAAGCGGAGATGGCCATCGCGGGCGGGGTGGAGATCATCCTCGACCCGTTCTACTTCACGGGCTTCGCGCGCGCGGGCGTGCTCACCGACAGTCCCAACTCGTACGTGTTCGACGAGCGGGCGAACGGCTTCGTGCTGGGCGAGGGCGCGGGGCTCGTCCTCCTCAAGTCCTACGAAGCGGCGCTGCGCGACGGAGACCCCATCCTCGCCCTCGTCGCCGGCTCGGCGGTGAACAACGACGGCCGCACGATGGGGCTGACCACGCCGAACCAGGAGCGCCAGACCGAGCTCCTTACAGCGGCGCTCGAAGCGAGCGGCCTCGCGCCCACCGACGTGACGTACCTCGAAGCCCACGGCACGGGGACGCTGCTCGGAGACCCCATCGAGATTCGCGCCGCGACCAAGGCCTTCGGCCGGGGGGCAGAGCGCTGGTGCGCGCTCGGGAGCGTCAAGTCGAACGTCGGCCACTCGCTGCACGCGGCCGGGGTGACGGCGTTCCTGAAGACGGCCCTCGCGGTGGAGCGCGGAGTGCTTCCGGCCACCTTGAACTGCGACCGTCCGCATCCCCGGTTCCGGTTCGAGGAGTCTCCGTTCCGCCCGAACACGACCACCTCGCCCTGGACTCCGCCGAGCGGCGTCCGTCGGGCGGGCATCAGCTCCTTCGGCTTCGGCGGCACGAACTGCCACGTGGTGCTGGAGCAGTTCATTCGCAACGGGCTCCCACAGACGCGCAGCCCCCTTCCCCCGACGCGCTTCCGGCGGCGCTCCTACTGGCTCGGTCGGGCCGGTGAAGAGCGCTTGTCGCGGCACGAGCTGCTCCTCCGGCTGAGCCGCGGAGAGCTCACGCCGGACCGGGCGCTCGAGCTCGGCCGCCATGCGCGGAACGTCGACTGACAGGACACAGGTATGAGGCTGACCGAACGGGACATCTACGAGCGCGTCGCACGGCAGGAGCTTTCGGTCGAAGAGGCCATGGAGCTGCTCGCCGAGCTCGACACGGGGACAGCGAGTCCTCCGGAGTCCCGCGCCCATACGGCGTCAGAACCCTTCGAGGTGCGGGTCCGCGGGTTCCTTGAGGGACGACTCCGCCGGGTCCTCCAGCTCAGCGGAGAGATTCCGATGGACCGCGGGTTCATGAACCTGGGGGCAAGCTCGGCGTCGCTCCTCGGGGCGACGCGGGAGCTCGAACGCGAGCTGGGCGTGGAGCTGTTCCCAACCATCTTCTTCGAGCACGGCAACCTCGAGGCGCTCGCCACGTACTTCGCCGAGAACCACGCGGACCGGCTGCGGGAGCTGCTCGACGCGCGGCCCGTGTCGATGCCAGCCCCCGCCGAGCGGGCCATCCCGACGCCACCTCCAGCCGAGCCGCGTCAGCAGGCGCCCACTCCCCGTGCTCCGCGCGCGGCGCCCGCGCCATCCCGTGAGCGGGCCAGCCGGTCCTCCGGCCCGGCCGACATCGCCATCGTCGGCGTGAGTGGCCGATATCCCAGCGCGCGCAACCTCCGGGACTTCTGGCGGGTGCTGGCCGAGGGGCGCGACTGCATCACGGAGATTCCCCGGGACCGCTGGGACCACTCCCGCTACTTCGACCCCGACCGGGAGAAGCCGGGCGGCGCCTACAGCAAGTGGGGCGGCTTCCTCGACGACGTCGACAAGTTCGACGCGCTCTTCTTCAACATCTCGCCACGAGAAGCCGAGCTGCTGGACCCACAGGAGCGGCTCTTCCTGGAGACCGCCTGGGGAGCCCTCGAGGACGCGGGCTACACGCGCGTGGGCATGCGCCGGGGAGGGCTCCGCCCCGAGGAGGCCGGCGTCTTCGTGGGCGTGATGTGGAGCAACTACCAGCTCTACGGCGCCGAGGAGGCGCGCCTCGGCCGCGGACCGCTGCCGGTCTCCGCGCACTGGAGCATCGCGAACCGCGTCTCCTACTTCTTCGACCTCCAGGGCCCGAGCCTCGCGGTGGACACGGCGTGCTCGTCCTCGCTGACCGCGCTCCACCTCGCCTGCGAGAGTCTGCGCAGCGGCGACTGTCGGTTGGCCCTCGCGGGCGGCGTGAATCTGTCCACGCATCCGTACAAGTACCTGGCGCTCAGCCAGGGGCGGTTCGTTTCGAGCGACGGGCGGTGCCGGAGCTTCGGCGAGGGCGGCGACGGCTACGTCCCTGGTGAAGGCGTGGGCGCCGTGGTGCTGCGCACGCTGGAGGACGCGGAGCGCGACGGAGACCACATCTATGCGGTCATCAAGGGGACTGCCATCAACCATGGCGGCCACGCGAACGGCTTCACCGTACCGAACCCGAACGCCCAGGCCGCGCTCATCCGCCGCGCGCTGGAGCGCTCCGGAATCGAGCCCTCGACCATCAGCTACATCGAGGCCCACGGGACGGGGACGGCGCTCGGCGACCCCATCGAGATTGCCGGACTCGCGCAGGCATTCCGCGAGCACATGCCCGGGACTGGCGTCTGCCCCATCGGGTCGGTGAAGTCGAACATCGGGCACCTGGAGTCGGCGGCCGGGATTGCCGCGCTGACGAAGGTGCTGCTGCAACTGGAGCACCGGACGCTCGTCCCGTCCCTTCACAGCACGCCCGCCAACCCGCACATCGACTTCGCCAGCACGCCGTTCCACGTCGTGCGCGAGCCCATGGAGTGGCGCCGGCCCGTCCGTGCGGACGGCGAAGAGGTTCCGCGCCGCGCCGCGGTGAGCTCCTTCGGCGCGGGCGGTTCGAACGGGCACGTCATCCTCGAGGAGTACGTGGAGGCCCGGAGCGTGGCCCCCGCATCCGCCCGGAGGGAGCTCGTGCTCCTGTCGGCGAAGAACCGTGAGCGGCTGCGAGAGCACGCGGCCCACCACCTGGAACGGCTGTCCGAGAACCCGCCGCCGCTCGGGGATGTGGCGTACACGCTCCAGGTCGCCCGTGAGGCGATGCCGGAGCGGCTCGCGCTCCTCGTCCGGGACGCTGACGAGCTGCGCGCGAAGCTCACGGCCTTCGTCGAGCGGGGCGAGCTCGGGGAAGGCGTGCATGCGGGGTCGGAGACGAGCAACTCCCCGCGCCTGCGAGGGTCCGACGCCGAGGACCAGGCGTATGTCCGCATGCTGTTCGAGGGCGGGAAGCTGGACCGGCTCGCGTCCTTCTGGACGTCGGGCTCCGAGATTGACTGGGGCCAGCTCCGTGCGAACGACGGGCGGAGGGTGCCCCTCCCGACGTACCCCTTCGCGCGGGAGCGCTACTGGATCGAAGAGGTCGAGAAGGACGAGAGCCAGGTGCGACCTGCGCCACGGCCCGAGGCGGATGTCCCCATTGCTCGCCCGAGCTGCCACGCCAGGGACTGGCGTGCCGCGCCGCTCCCAGGCGCATCCCCCCCCCTCTCGGCCCGGCGCCTCGTCATCCTCCATGACGCTTCCGCGCCCGAGTCGCTTCGTCACGCGATTGCGACGCTCGTCCCCGACCGGCTGCGCATCATCGAGGTCGGCCGAATCAACCGCGCCGCCGCCTCCGGCCGCCCGGCTCTGGACAGGGATGACCTCGATGCGGGCGCCGCGCTGGCTCGCGAGGTCCTGACCAGCGTCCGCGACGTCGCGGGCGTGCTGGACCTTTGCGACCTCACCCGCGCAGACGACGGCGGGCGCGTCGAGTACGGGCGAATCGGCTTCTACCAGGGAGCTCTGGCGGAGCGCGGGGCCGCGCCCTTCCTCCTGCTTCACGTCACGGCGGGACTCCTCTCCGGAGAGACCCTGGCCGGGGCGCCGCTCCATGGGCTCGTGACGGCCATCGCGGGCGAGTATCGCGGCGTCACCGCGCGAAGCATCGATGTGGAGCGCGGCGACATCGCACCCGAGTCCCTGTTCGCATTGCTCGCCTCCGAGGCGGAGCGGATTGCGCCCGGTGCCACTGGCCTGGCGACCGCCGGGCGCCAGGTCACCACCGGGGCAGACCCGTCCGCCACCGCCAAGGGCTCACTGAGCGACGAGCGGCATATCGCCACCAATGCAGCCCGAGCCGCCACCACCGCGGCCTCACCGACCGACGAGCGTCAGGTCCGCTACCGCAGCGGACAGCGACAGGTTCCCGCGCTGCGGGAAGTCACTCTGAAGCCAGGGCTGTCGGTCGCGGCTGACCGTGCCTATGTCATCTCCGGTGGGACTCGCGGGCTGGGTGCGGCCTTCGCCCGCTTCCTCATCGAGCGTGGCGCACGGAGGCTCGCGCTCCTCGGTGCGCAGGCGCTTCCTCCCCGCTCGGAGTGGGCTCGCGTCGCAGGAGAGGACTCGTCCGACGGGCAGAAGGTGCGCGCCATCCAGGAACTGGAAGCGCGAGGCGCGACGGTGCTCCTCTACACGGGGCGCATCACGGACCGCGCCGCGCTCCGGCGCTACTTCGCCGAGGTGCGCACGTCCCTCGGGCCCATCGCCGGAGTCCTCCATTGCGCGGGGGCCGTTTCCGACGAAAGCCCGGCCTTCCTCCACAAGACGCGCAGGGGCTTCGAGCGTGTGTTGGAGCCAAAGCTGGAGGGCACCCACGTCCTGGCAGACCTGCTCGAGGACGAGCGCCCCGACTTCTTCGTCCTCTTCTCCTCCGTGTCCGCCGTCGTCCCCAGCCTCGCGGTGGGGCTCTCGGACTACGCGCTCGCGAACTCCTTCCTCGACCGCTTCGCCGAGTACCAGCATCGCCACGGCCGGACGTGGTTCCGCTCGTTCAACTGGCCCTCGTTCCGCGACACGGGCTTTGGCGAGACGACCACCGACGCGTACCGGAGCGCCGGGCTCGCCGCGCTCAGCGTCGAGCAGGGCTTCGCGCTCCTCGATGGCGCGCTGGGCATCACGGGCGAGCCCGTCGTCCTTCCCAGCATCGGCACGCCCGTGCTCACGTCGGAAGCGCCGCCCAGGGCCGTCGCGGCAGCACCGCCTGCGCGCTCGGCAACGGTGGCCTCGGGAACCGGTGGTAGTCGCGCGGCGGCGTACGAGGCGCTCGTGCGAATCTTCTCGGCCGAGCTCAAGCTCGCTCCCGAGCGCTTCCGGGGCGATGTCCGCTTCGAGGAGTACGGCGCGGACTCGGTGCTCATCGCGTCAGCGGTGAAGCAGATCGAGAAGGTCATCGGCGCGGCGTTCGAGCCCGGGTTCCTGCTGGAACATCCGACGCTCGACTCGCTCTCCGCACTGCTCGTCGAGCGCCACCCGGAGCGCTTCACGGCTGCGCCCCATGCGCCTCCGGAGGAGCCGCCTCGGACGGTTCCTGTCTCCGCGCCCCGCCCGGCTCCCGCGCAGGTTCCTGTTCGCGCGGTGGAGTCCCCCGCCCCGAGCCCGTCCGCGTCGCCCGACCGGACGGTGCCGATTGCCATCGTCGGCATGGCCTGCCGCTTCCCCGGTGCACCAGACAAGGAGCGCTTCTGGGACAACCTCGCGCGTGGCGAATGCGCCATCCGGGAGGTTCCCCGCGAGCGCTGGGACCCTGCCCTGTTCTATTCGGCGGAGCCGGGGCCCGGACGCACGAACAGCAAGTGGGGCGGCTTCGTCGACGGTATCGACCTGTTCGACCCGGCGTACTTCCGCATCAACGAATCGCTCGCGTTGCAGATGGACCCCCTGCAACGGCTGATGCTCGAGACCTCGCTCCTCGCCACGTTGGACGCGGGCTACACGCGCGATGAACTGTCGAACCGCCGGGTCGGCGTCTATGTCGGCACGCGCGTCGGCAACTACATGAGCCGCATCGAGCAGCCGGAGAAGGGCACCATCGTCGGTGTCGGTCAGAACTTCATCGGCGCGCGAATCTCCGACTACTTCAACTGGCGCGGCAACAACGTCGTCATCGACAGCGCCTGCTCGTCCTCGCTGGTCAGTGTCCACCTCGCCTGCCAGGCGCTCCGCGAGCGGGAGATCGACGCGGCCGTCGCGGGCGGCGTCGACGTGATGCTCGACGAGCTCACCTATCTGACGCTGAGCGCGGCGGGAGCGCTCTCCCCAGACGGTCGCTGCTACACCTTCGACGAGCGCGCCAACGGCTTCGTCCCCGGAGAAGGCGTGGGCGCGCTGATGCTGAAGCGCCTGGACGATGCGCTCCGTGACGGCGACCGCATCCAAGCCGTCATCCGTGGGTCGGCGGTGAACAACGACGGACGCACCATGGGCATCACCACGCCGAACATGGAGGCGCAGGTCGAGGTCATCGAGGCCGCACTGGCGAAGAGCGGCCTCTCGGCGGCGGACGTCTCGTATGTGGAGGCGCACGGGACAGGGACGATGATTGGCGACCCCATCGAGCTGAAGGCGCTGGCCACGGTGTTCCGGCGGGCGACCGAGGCTCGTGGGTTCTGCGCGGTCGGCAGCGTCAAGACGAACCTCGGGCACCTGCTGTCGGCCGCGGGCATCGCGGGGCTGGTGAAGACGGCGCTCTCGCTCGACCGGAAGCAGCTCCCGCCAACGCTGCACTGCGACCGGCCGAACCCGCGCTTCGCGTTCGACCAGTCGCCCTTCTACGTCAACCGCGAGCTTCGCCCGTGGACCCTCCCCACCGGGCAGCTCCGGCGGGCGGGAATCAGCGCGTTCGGATTCGGCGGCACGAACTGCCACATGGTCCTCGAGGAGCACGTGGCCCCGTACGAGCCGCGCCGCACGCCGCTCCCGCCTCCCGCTTTCAACAAGCGCAGCTTCCTCCTCCCTGCACGCCGACGGAATGATGCCGGTGTGCCTCTCGCGGCCGCGCCGGCTCCGAGCCACGAGGCGCCACTCCTGCGCTTCGAGCCGCTCTCGAGCGCGCCGGGCGACGCCGCGCCAGTCCTTCGCTTCGAGCCGCTCGTCACCGAGCGGCCGGGCCGTTTGCCTTCGACGGGTGCAAAAGCGCCATGACGAGCATCGTGATTCCCAGTGTCCAGACGCTCCTCCGCTACGACGACCCGGTGGTGCGAGACCACCGCGTGCACGGGGTGCGCATCCTTCCAGGCGTCGTCTACCTCGACGGGCTCTGTCGCATCGCCCGGGCCGCTGGCATCGAGCCGGAGCGGCTGGAAATGCGCGACATCCTCTTCGAGACGCCAGCCGCGCTGTCGGAGGGCTTCGACCAGCGCCTCTTCTTCCGCACGGAGCGGGAGGGTGAGGGCATTCGCGTCCGCATCAGCTCGCGGCGGGAGAAGGACGGCCAGGCGCTGGGCGCCGGGGAAGAGGACATTGCGTCCTGCACCCTCCATGCGAAGGCCGTGAACCGGCTGGCGCAGCCGCTCGACCTCGCCGCGCTCCGAGGCGCCGTCCGGTCGGGCGTGTCGCTCGAGGCCATCTACGAGCGGACCGAGCGGCTCGGCATCCAGCACCGCGACTTCATGCGGACCCGTGGCACGGTCCACCGTGCGGGAGACCGCGTCGTCGCGGAGCTGTCGCTGGGTGAGTCCGCCTTGAGCCGGAAGGAGGACTTCTTCCTCCATCCCGCGTTCCTGGACACGTCCACCATCATCCCGTTCATCGACCCGCACTCCGAGGTGGAGGCCGGGAGCGCCTACATCCCGATGTTCATCCACGCGTTCCGGGCGTGGGGACGGTCGGGCGACACGGTGTACGTGGAGACGCGTGCCGACGCGGCGGCGCGTGAGCGCGACGTGCTGGAGACAGACCTGCGGCTCTACGACGCCGACGGGCGGCTCATCGCCGAGTACGAGCGGCTCACGGTGAAGCGCGTCCGCGGCAATGACCTCATCCAGCGGTTGACTGCGTCAGCGGCGCGACCCGCCGTCGCGGCACCCCGTCCGACGCATGCCAGGGTGACGAACGTCATCGCTACAGCTCCGGCCCAGACGCGGCGCGCGCGAATCGTCGAAGACCTGATGGAGATGGTGGCGGCGATTGGCCACCTCCCGCGCGGGGAGGTCACGGCGGGCGTTGGCTTCTACGACCTCGGCCTCGAATCGTCCCACCTGCTCAGCGTCGCGAAGACGCTCGAAGGGCGCGTCGGGAAGGCGCTCTACCCCACGCTCCTGTTCGAGTACCAGACCATCGACGCGCTCGCTGGATACCTCGACGCCCACTTCGGCGAGCAGTACCAGCTTCCACTCCCGGGAAGTGCTCGCGAGGAACGCCCCACCGCCCCGGTGGCGGATGCACCAGCGGCACATCCGGACGACCAGGCGATGTTCTTCGGCTTCGACTGGGAACCCTCCTCCATTCACGAAGGCACTCCGCGTCCCCTGGATTCGGTCCTCGTGTTCGAGGACGAGGGACTTCGGCTCCCGGTCCCCACCGGGATGCGCGTGGTCCGCGTGCGCCGGGGCGCGCGCTTCGAGGGCTCGGGCGACGCATTCACCCTGAACCCGACCTCGCCGGACGATTTCCGCATCCTCCTCCAGCAGCTCCAGTCGGAGCGCCGATCGTTCTCCGCCGTGCTCTACCTGTGGGGCTACAGGTCCGCCGACGAGCGCTTCCTGGATGACGTGTTCCTCCCCTTCCGCGACCTCGCGCGGGCGCTCGCCGAAGCGGGAGCGGTGAGCGAGCGGCTGTATGCGTTCCAGCCGGACACTGGCGCGCACTCGCGAGCCTGTGCCGCCGCGCTCGGCGGATTTGCGCGCAGCGCGCGACTGGAGGTTCCACGCCCGGGTCTCCGCTCCATCCTCGTGGATGCGGTGGCGGAGCGGGACCTGCTCTCCGTCGCCGCACGGGAGGCCGCGCTCGATGGCCCGGAGACCGAGGTGCGCCATGCCCGCGGGGCACGGGAGGTGCGCAGGCTCGCGCCCCTGGCCCCGCCACGGCCCGGGCGTGCGCTCCGTCAGGGGAGCGTCGTCCTCATCACCGGAGGACTGGGCGGCCTCGGGCGCCTGACGGCGCGCCGGCTCGCGGCGAAGCTGGGGGCCCGTCTCGTCCTCACCGGACGCCGCGAGCGCGATGCCGAGGCGGACGCGTTCTGCGCGGAGCTGCGGGCGCTGGGCGGTGACGCGCTCTATGTCCGCGCGGATGTCTCGTCAGCGGAAGACGCCGCACGTGCGGTGCGCCTGGCGCGCGAGCGCTTCGGGGCGCTCCATGCGGTCCTCCATGCGGCAGGGGTGCTCAGGGACGGGTTCATGCGCGGGGCACGCCGCGAGTCGGCGGAGGAAGTCGTGCGTCCCAAGGTCGCGGGTGCGCTGAACCTCGCTCGTGCGGCCGCGGGCGACGACCTGGAGCTCATCGCGTTCTACTCCGCCCTGGCGGCGGTGACGGGGAACCCGGGCCAGAGCGACTATGGGGCCGCGAACCGCTTCCTCGACGCGCTCGCGGAGGAGCAGGAAGCGCAGCGGCTCCGGGGAGAGCACCGGCACCGGACGGTCAGCATCAACCTGCCACTGTGGCGGGGAGGCGGCATGGGCGTGTCCGCCGCCCAGGCGGAGGCGCTGCGACAGGGGGCGGGACTCGGCCTCCTCCCCGACGAGGAAGGGCTGGACCTCCTCGAAGCGTGCCTCGCCGGAGACAGGGCACAGGTCGCGGTCGTCTGGGGCGAGCCGGAGAAGGTCCGCGCCCGTCCCGAGTTCCGCCGCGAGGAGCGAACCACCGCCGCGCGCTCGCACGGACGCGTCGACATCGCGGTGGTGGGGATGAGCGGCCGCTACCCGGGGGCCACGGACCTCGAGGAGTTCTGGCGGAACCTGGAGGCGGGGCGCGACTCGGTGACGGAGGTCCCCTCGGACCGCTGGCCCGCTGGCGCGTACCCGACGGACGGGGCGCCGCTGTGCCGCTTCGGCGGGTTCCTCGCTGACGTGGACAAGTTCGACCCGCTGTTCTTCCGCATCCCTCCCGGGACGGCGGCGTTCCTCGACCCGCAGGAGCGGCTCTTCCTGGAGACCGCCTATGGCGCCGTCGAGAACGCCGGCTACAAGCCAGAGGACTTCACGGCCCCGAGGAACCGGGTCGGCGTGTTCGTGGGCGTGATGTGGGGCGACTACCGCCTCATCGGCGCGGACGCCGCGCGCCAGGGGGCACCCGTCGCGACGTCGTCGCTGTTCTCGTCGACGGCGAACCGCGTCTCCTACTTCTTCGACTTCGTCGGGCCTAGCATGGCCGTCGACACCGCCTGCTCCTCGTCGCTGACCGCGCTCCACCTCGCATGCGCCAGCATCACGCGGGGCGAGTGCGACGCCGCGATTGCCGGTGGCGTCAACCTCCTGCTCCATCCGGACAAGTACCTGCTCCTGCGCCGGATGAACATGACGTCCTCGGACGGACGGTGCCGCTCCTTCGGCGCCGGGGGCGACGGCTATGTTCCCGGTGAGGGCGTCGGGGCGCTCTTCCTCAAGCCGCTGGAGCGCGCGCTCGCGGATGGCGACACCATCCACGGCGTCATCCGTGGGACGGCGGTCAACCACGGAGGGCGCGCGGCCGGCTACACCGTGCCCCACCCCGTTGCGCAGGCGGAGGCCGTCCGCCGCGCGCTGGAGGCGTCGGAAGTCGAGCCCGACAGCATCGGGTACATCGAGGCGCACGGCACGGGCACGTCACTCGGAGACCCTGTCGAGATCGTGGGGCTCAGCCGCGCCTTCACGGGACGCACGCGCCCGCTGGCGGTGGGCTCGGTGAAGTCGAACATCGGCCACCTGGAGGCAGCGGCGGGCGTCGCGGCGGTGACTCGCGCGCTCCTGCAATTGCGGCACGGACGGATTGCCCCCTCGCTCCACTCGCAGACGCTCAACCCCGCCATCGACTTCGCATCGACGCCGTTCCGCGTGCCCCAGGTCGCCGAGCCGTGGCCGCGCCCGGTGGGGCCCGAGGGCGAGCTGCCTCGCCGCGCGGGGGTGAGCTCGTTCGGCGCGGGAGGCTCGAACGCCCACGTCGTCGTCGAGGAATATGTCGACTCGCCCGCCGCCGCTCCGTCACGGGAGCGAGAGGTGTTCGTCCTGTCGGCACGGTCGCCGGAGCGGCTCCGCGTCTACGCGGCGCGGCTTGCCCGGTACCTTCGCACCACCGACCGGATGGACTTCGCCAACATCGCGCGCACGCTGCAGGTCGGCCGCCCCGCGATGGACGCCCGCCTCGCGCTGGTCGCGGAGAGCGTCGCCGAGGCCGCGGACCGCCTCGAACGGCACCTCGCCGGAAGCGGGAGCGGCGTGTTCACCGGGACCGCGGAGACAGGCGGAGCCGCCGAGACGCTCGCGGACCGCTACCGGTCCGGAGACCTGGAAGGCGTCGCAGCGCTGTGGGTCCGAGGCGGAGCCGCGGACTGGAGCGCGCTCAATGGCGGTCCCCGGAAGCGCGTCCCGCTCCCGGGTCAGCCGCTGGAGCGGAAGCGGTTCTGGATCGACGTCCCCACCGCCGCACCCGTGGCCGACACGGGCTTCGCAGCCCAGGTTCGCAGCGCCTTCGAGCAGCACCTCACCCCGACGACCGAGGAGCTGGAGCGGGGCCAGCGAAAGCTCGGCCACTACGCGGCGGCGGCGCTCTACCGGCGATTCCGGACGATGGGCCTCCCCAGCGAGGGCGAGACGCGCGACGTCCGGACGCTGAAGGAGCAGCTCGGTGTCCGGGAGACCTTCGGCCGCTTCTTCGACGCGTGTCTGGAGATTCTCGAGCGGCATGGTGCGATTGCCCGCGAGGGCGAGCACGTGCGTGTCCTCGGAGCGGCCGAGGACCCGGCGCGGCTCCGCGAGGAATTGCTGACCCGCTTCCCGGAGCTGACACCCTACCTGCGCCTGCTCGACACCTGCCTGGACGCGTACCCGGAGACGCTGAGGGGCGGGCGCGCGGCGACGGCGGTCCTCTTCCCCAACGCGAGCCTGGAGCTCACCAGCGCCATCTACCGCGACAGCCGCGCGTACAGCTTCACCAACGACCTGGTGGCCCGGATTCTCACCTCCGCCGTCCAGGTCCGCGCCACGTCGGAGCGGCGCCCGTTCCGCATCCTGGAGATTGGCGCCGGCACGGGAGGCACGTCGAGGACGGTGCTGGAGGCCCTCGCCCGTCTCGGTGCCGATGTCGAGGTCCACTACACCGACATCTCCGGCGGGTTCGTCGCGCACGGCCGGGAGACGTTCGGCAAGGCGTACCCCTTCACGCGGTTCCGCATCCTCGACCTCGAGAAGGACCCCGTCGCCCAGGGGTTTTCACCGGGGACCTTCGACGCGGTGTTCTCCGCGAACGCCGTGCACGCGGTGGCGGACATCGGCGAGGCCCTGACGCGAATCAAGCAACTGCTCGTGCCCGACGGCCTCCTCGTGCTGAGCGAGGCGACCACGAACACCGAGGCCCTGGCCCTGACCTTCGGGCTGCTCGACGGCTGGCACCGCTACCGCGACCCGGAGCGACGCATCCGCAATTCTCCCCTCCTCTCCGTCGACGGCTGGCGTGAGACGCTCACCCGCACGGGCTTCAAGGGCTTCACCGCCTACGGTCCGGGCTTGTCCGCGGACGCCGACCTGAGCCAGCGGGTCATTGTCGCCGGGAGTGATGGTGTCGGCGCGGTGCAGTCCGCGATGAGGTCCGAAGCGGCTGCGACGAGCACCGCCGTACCAGCTGCCGCCACGGTTCCGTCGGCGGCGAGGACCGAAGCGAGTGCCGTCGCGGCCCCAGCCCGGGAGCGACCCGAGGCGCTGGAGCGCGCCATCGCCGTGCTCGTGGCCGAGGGGCTGGGGGCCAGCCAGGACGACATCCGGCCCGAGCGGTCCTTCTCCGAGTACGGCGTCGACTCCATCCTCGCGGTGAAGATTGTCGAGCGCCTCAACACGCGCTTCGGGCTGAGCCTCAAGTCCACGGTGCTGTTCGACCACCCCTCCGTGCGAGCCCTGGCCCGTCACGCGGCGGCGCAGGGAGCACGGCTTCAGGCCGAGGCACCCACGACTCCAGTGCCCCCCGCACCAATCGAGGCACCACTGCCCGTCGTGTCGAGTGCACCGAGTCCCCTCCCCGGCCAGCCGCTGGACATCGCCGTCATCGGCATGTCGGGCCGGTTCCCGGGGGCGCGCGACTACCGCGAGCTGTGGGCGAACCTCGCCGCCGGCCGTGACTCGGTGACGGAGGTTCCGCCCGAGCGATGGAACGTCGCCGACCACTACCAACCGTGGCCGCCCGTCCTGGGGAAGACGTACTCGAAGTGGGGCGGCTATCTCTCCGACGTCGACCGGTTCGACCCGCTCTTCTTCAACATCGTCCCCGCGGAAGCGGACTTCATGGACCCGCAGCAGCGCATCTTCCTCCAGGAGAGCTGGAAGGCGCTCGAGGACGCGGGGCTGGACGCGAGCAGGCTCGCACGCGCGCGCTGTGGCGTCTTCGTCGGGGCCACCACGTCCGACTACGCGACGCGCATCCGTGAGCGCGGGCTGTTCGGCTCGAATCACGTGTTCACGGGGAACAGCCTGGCCATCCTGCCGGCGCGGGTCTCCTACTACCTGAACCTCAAGGGGCCGTGCTTCGCCGTCGACACGGCGTGCTCGTCATCCCTCGTCGCGCTCCACCAGGCCTGTCAGAGCCTCGCGAGAGGCGAGTGCGACCTCGCGCTCGCCGGTGGCGTGTCCGTCTTCGTGACGCCCGAGTACCACCTGCTCGCGTCATCGCTCGGGATGCTCTCGCCGGGTGGCCGCTGCAAGTCGTTCGATGACTCCGGCGACGGGTTCGTGATTGGCGAGGGCGCGGGCGTCGTCGTCCTCAAGCCGCTCGCGCGGGCTCTGGCCGACGGCGACTCCATCCACGGGGTCATCAAGGGCATCGCGGTGAACCAGGACGGGCGGACGAACGGCATCACCGCGCCCAGCTCCCTGTCGCAGACGGAGCTGGAGGTCGAGGTCTACGAGCGCTTCGGCATCCGCCCTGAGACGCTCGGCTACATCGAGGCCCACGGCACCGGGACGAAGCTGGGCGACCCCATCGAAATCGAAGCGCTCACGGCGGCGTTCCGCCGGTACACCGACCAGCGCCGGTTCTGTGCGATTGGCTCCATCAAGTCGAACATCGGCCATCCGTCACATGCCGCGGGCGTCGCGAGCCTCATCAAGGTCCTGCTCGCGCTGCGCGAGCGGCGGCTGCCTCCGTCGCTCCACTTCCACACGCCCAACCGCCTCATCGACTTCGACTCGACGCCGTTCTACGTCAACACGGAGCCGAGGGACTGGGAGAGCACCGGGCCTCGCCGCGCGGCGCTGAGCTCGTTCGGCTTCAGCGGCACGAACTGCCACCTGGTCGTGGAGGAGCACGTGGACTCGCGGCCGCGCACGAGCGGCCCGTCCCGTCAGGTGCTCGTCCCGCTGTCGGCGCGCACGGAGGAGTCCGTGCGGCGCTACGCGAAGGAGCTCGGGCGCTTCCTCGCGGAGCATCCGGGCACCGACCTCCCGGATATCGCGGCCACCCTTCAGTTGGGGCGTGCCACCTTCGAGCACCGGATGGTGCTCGTGGCGGGCTCGGTCGAAGAGCTCCGGACGAAGCTCGCCGCCGTGGCCTCGGGTGCCAGCGCGCCGGGAGTGTACGGGGGAACCACGGACCCCGACGCGCAGCCCGACCGCGTGCGCCTCTCGCCGGATGCCGACCCGCATGCGACGGCCACGGCGTGGGCGTCGGGTGCCGCGTTCGACTTCACCGGCCTCTACGCCGGAACGGCCCCGAGGCGCATCCCGCTCCCGACGTACTCCTTCGAGTCCGACCGGTGCTGGCTGCCCGGGGACAGCGCAGTCGTGACCTCCCGCCCGGTGCCCGCCGCGCCCGAGGTGGGCACCCCGGTCGCCGCAGCGGTAGGGCTGGCCGCCTCCGAGCAGCTCAGCATCGCGGCCGGCGAGCTCGACTTCCACGCCCCTTCCGAGGAGCTCGGGTTCGACGACGTGACACGCGCAGCGCTCGTCGAGCGCCTGAACTGCGAGCTGGGCACCGACCTCCGGGCCGACGTCTTCTCCGTTGGAACTTCCCTCACCGAATTGTCCGAGCGCCTCGCGAGCGCGCCCATCCCTCCGAAGCCGCGACAGACAGAGGCCGTCATGGTTGGACCCCGTTCCACTCCCGAGGCGAAGGTCATCGACGGCGAGCTGCTCCGCCGGGCAGAGGACTACATGAAGCGGGCGCTCGCCGACGCCTTCCGGCTCCCACCCGAGCGGCTGCGGACGCGCGCGCTCCTCCAGGACTACGGAATCGACTCCGTCCTCATCAACAAGTTCAACAAGCAGCTCGAAGCCACCTTCGGCGAGCTGCCCAAGACGCTGTTCTTCGAGTACCAGACCATCCACGACCTGGCCGGCTACCTCGTGCAGCACCACGGGGAGCGGCTCGTCGCGGTGCTCGACGGGCCGCCGGGTGGAATGAACGTTCCTTCCACCGCGGCGACTCCCCCGCCCCCTCCCCCCGCGCGCGAGCCTCAGCCGGCGTCACGCCCTCCACCAGGACGAGACGCCATGAAGCCGCACCTCCAGGACATCGCCGTGATTGGAATGGCCGGGCGCTATCCCATGGCCCGCGACAATGACGAGCTCTGGGCGAACCTCCTCGCCGGCCGGGACGGCATCGTCGAGATACCGAAGGACCGCTGGGACCACAGCCAGTACTTCAGCGAGGACAAGGACGAGGCCGGCGCCACCTACGCGAAGTGGGGAGGCTTCCTCTCCGACGTCGACAAGTTCGACCCGCGCTTCTTCAACATCACTCCGAAGGAAGCGGAGGTGATGGACCCGCAGCAGCGCCTCTTCCTGGAGACCTCGTGGGCGGCGCTGGAGGACGCGGGGTACACGCCGAAGCGCATCTCCGCGAGCGCGCGCGCCCGGGGCAAGAAGGACGCGGGCGTGTTCGCCGGCGTCATCTACGGCGAGTACAGCTTCTTCGTCGACATCCCCATCGCGGGCTACTGGGCCGTGCCGAATCGCGTCTCGTACCACTTCGGCTTCAACGGCCCGAGCTTCGCGGTGGACACCGCATGCTCGGCGTCGCTCACCGCCATCCACCTGGCCTGCGAGAGCCTGCGGCGCGGCGAGTGTGCGTACGCCATCGCAGGAGGGGTGAATGTGTCCATCCACCCGGGCAAGTACCTGCTCATGTCCTACGGCCGCTTCGCGTCCAGCGACGGCCGCTGCCGCTCGTTCGGCGCGGGCGGTGACGGCTACGTCCCCGGCGAAGGCGTCGTCTCGCTGCTCCTCAAGCCCCTCCAGGAGGCACGGGAGGACGGCGACCGCATCTACGGCGTCATCCGCTCGAGCACCATCAACCACGGCGGCCGCACCAACGGCTTCACCGTGCCGAGCCCGAACGCGCAGGCGGAGCTCATCACCGAGGCGCTCGACGAGGCGGGCGTCGACCCGCGCAAGCTGAGCTACGTGGAGGCCCACGGCACGGGCACCGCGCTCGGAGACCCCATCGAGATCGCGGCGCTGACGAAGGCCTACCGGCGCTTCACGCAGGACCGGCGCTACTGCGCCATCGGCTCGGCCAAGTCGAGCATCGGCCACCTGGAGGCCGCCGCGGGCGCCACCGGCATCGTGAAGACGCTGCTCCAGCTCCAGCACGAGACGCTCGTCCCCTCGCTGCACTCCGAGACGCTGAATCCGAACATCGACTTCGACGCCAGCCCCTTCTACGTCGTCCGCGACGTCCGGCCCTGGCCGCGCGGTGCGGGCGGCGACGCGGGCCAGCCGCGCCTCGCGTCGGTGAGCTCGTTCGGCGCGGGTGGCTCGAATGCCCACGTCATCATCGAAGAGCACCCCGAGCCCCCGAGCCCGGCGGTGACGAGCGGGGGGCCGCAGCTCATCCTCCTCTCGGCGCGGCGCGAGGAGCGGCTCCAGGAGGCCGCGCGCAACCTGCTCCGGTTCCTCCGCTCCGAACGGGGAATGAAGACGCCGCTCGCGGACATCGCCTGGACGCTGATGGTTGGCCGCGAGGCCTTCGAGCACCGGCTCGCCGTGGTGACGTCGTCACACGAGGACCTGGTGGCCCGACTCGAGGACTTCGTGGGCGGCCGGAAGGCGCAGGGGTCCTTCGCCGGTGTGGCGCGCACACATCGCGACACCGACGACATCCCCGGCGAGGCGGAGCCGGACCGGGACTACCTGCGCAACCTCTTCGAGCGCGGCTACCTGACGCGCCTCGCGGAGTTCTGGAGCCAGGGCTGGGTCATCGACTGGGAGGACCTCCGTGGCGCCCGGCGCGGGCGTGTCGTCAGCCTGCCGGCCTACCCGTTCGCGCGCGAGCGGTACTGGATTGCGCCCGAGGAGTTCCGCCGCCAGGGTGTCGCGCCGAGCACGACGGCCCCCGTGGCAGGAGCGCCCGCGGTCGTGGAGCCCGTGCAGGCCCGGGTCGAACCGGCGAAGGTGGCTCCTGCTCCGGTCGCGACGCGGCCCGTCCCAGTCGTGCCGTCCGTCCCGGTGGTGCAGCCCGTCCCTGTAGCGGCAGCACCTGCCGCGCCGTCGCCCGGTGACGGGGACTTCCGGGCCCGGCTCCAGGCCCAGGTGAAGAGCATCTTCGCGGAGCTGACGAAGCTCCCCGAGTCGGAGCTCGACGTGGACGCCGACTTCTTCGACTTCGGCTTCGACTCCGTGGCGTCGGTGCGGATGCTCAACCGGCTGATGAAGGTCTACGGCGCCCGCGTCCCGGCGACGGCGATGCAGGAGTACAACACCATCCGCTCCTTCGTGAGCCACGTGGTGGACGCCGGCTACATCAAGGAGGACTCCGCTCCCGTGGCGGCACCGGCCGCGCACGCCAGCGCTCCGGCCGCGACCGCGGGCGTACCAGCCTCGACCCCCGCCGCGGAGAAGCTCACGCGGACGGAGCCGTTCCCGGTGGAGAACATCTTCATCACCGGCGTGACGGGCGTGCTCGGCGGCAAGCTGCTGCATGACCTCCTCACCACCACGAGCGCGCGCATCGCCTGCCTCGTGCGAGGCGAGTCCCTGGAGCAGGCGAAGAAGCGCATCCAGTACTTCCTGGAGACGTACGACCCGCAGGGCCGCCTCACCGAGGCGTTCCACCAGCGCGTCACTCCGGTCCTCGGCGACGTCACGTTCGACCGCTTCGGCCTCGACACGGCGGCGTACGCGCGCCTCGCGGCGGAGACGGACGTCACGCTCCACGCCGCGGGGAAGACCACGCTCGTCACCTTCTACGAGGCGCTCGCGCCCATCAACGTCGAGGGCACGCGCCGGGTCATCGACTTCGCGCTGCTGACGAAGCACCGCTACATGGTCTACGTCTCGAGCTTCAGCGCGCTGGGCGACCGCCTGAACTTCAACAACCCGCCGTTCACCGAGCGCGACCTGGAGCTGGGCCAGGGCTACGACCACCTGCCCTACCAGGAGACCAAGTACCAGGCGGAGAAGCTCATCCGCGCGGCGACGGAGCGGGGGCTCGTCTGGAACATCTTCCGCCCGGGCAACATCATGGGCGACGGGCACACGGGCCGGTATCCGTTCGCCGAAGTCAGCGTCAAGGGCGTCTACTACGACATCTTCAAGACCGTCATCGAGTCAGGGCTGTCGATGATGTCCCCCGTCCACTGGGACATCACCCCGGTCGACTACGTGAGCGCCGCGATGATCCACCTGTCGCTCCGCCAGCCGACCTATCGGGAGACGTACCACCTGACCAACCCCGACATCCGGCGCTACTACGACGTGGTGAACCATCTCCGCGACTTCGGCTACGACATCCAGTTCACCTCCATCGACGACTTCTTCCGCCTCGCCAACGAGCGGCAGATCCTGCGCAAGGGGACGAACACGCCGTACGACAGCCAGACGCTCGAGATGTTCAAGTACGGCGTCGAGATCTTCGGGAAGATTCACTACGAAGAGAGCTCGTACGCCAACTGCGCCTATACGCGGAGCATCCTCGGGCCGGCGGGAATCGACTGTCCGACCATTGCGCAGCTCATCCCCGTGTACCTGGAGCACTGCATCGCGGCGGGCTACCTCCCGCCACCCGACACGCGTTTGCCCGTCACGCCCGAGAGCCGCGTCAACGGCGCTCGCGCCCGTGCCGGCTGAGTGTCCCTACTGCAAGAGCCACCCACCATGATGCCTCGCGCGGACATGTTACCCGGTACCCAGGATGCGGTCGTCTTCCCCGGCCAGGGCTCACAGCGGCCCGGGATGGGGGCCGACTTCTACAAGCAGTGGCCCATCGCCCGTCGCACCTTCGAGGAGGCGTGCGACGCGGTGGGAGAGAACCTGGTCCAGCTCTGCTTCGAGAAGGACCCACGGCTCCACCTCACCGAGTTCACGCAGCCGTGCATCCTCACGATGGAGATTGCCGCGTGGCGTGCCGTCGTGGAGGCGTTCGGCTTCCAGGCCACCGTCTTCGGCGGGCACAGCCTCGGCGAGTACACCGCGCTGGTCGCCGCGGGGGCGCTCCCGTTCGCGGACGCGGTACGAATCGTCCGGAAGCGGGGGGCGCTGATGCAGCAGGCGGTGCCCCAGGGGAGGGGCGCGATGGCGGCGCTCCTCACCGACGACATCGAGAAGTCCGGCGCGCTGCGGATTGCCAGGGCCGCGGGCGCCGAAGTGGCGAATCACAACTCGCTGGCCCAGGTGGTCATCAGCGGAACCGCCGAGAGCATCGACCGGGCGAAGCGCGAGCTGGCCGAGGCCCTGCCCACGCTGAACTTCATCCAGCTCCAGGTGAGCGCGCCGTTCCACTCCAGCCTCATGCGGTCCATCGAGGTGGAGTTCCGTGCGTATCTGGAGTCGTTCGCGCGGGGCTTCCGTCCGGAGCTGGCCACGCGGGTCACCTCGAACTTCACGGGTGACTTCTACGAGGCGCGCTCGCTCACGGAGAACCTCGTCCAGCAGATTGCCGGGTCGGTGCGGTGGCTCGACAACATGCGCGCGATGGGTGCGCGTGCGAAGCGCATCTACGAGATTGGCCCCGGCGCGCCGCTCGCGAAGTTCTTCCAGACGCTCGGCAGGTCCGTGACGCCGATGACGAAGGTCGCGGACGCCGAGGCGGCGCTCCGGGACTATGTGCCTCCCCAGGCGCCCGCTCCCGCCGCGGTGCCGGCCCCCATCGCGAACCGCACCATCGTCTCGTCCGGCGCGCGGCCGCGCATCGACGCGGAGCGGCTGGGCGACGCGGAGTTCCGGAGGGACTACAACGTCCGCCTCGCCTATGTCGCGGGCGCGATGGTGAAGGGAATCGCCTCCCCCGAGCTGGTCATCCGCATGGGCCGCGCGGGGCTGCTGAGCTTCCTGGGCTCGGGCGGGCTCGGCCTGGAGCGCATCGAGGACGGCATCCGCCGCATCCAGGCCGCCCTGCCGCCTGGCACCCCGTGGGGCGTCAACCTCCTCCACAACATCAACCACCCCGAGGTCGAGGACCGCACCGTCGACCTCCTCCTGCGCATGGGCGTCCGCTGCGTGGAGGCGTCCGCGTACACCGTGCTCACCCCCGCCGTGGTGCGCTACCGGCTCAAGGGAGCCCGGCTGTCCGGAGACCGCGCGCGCCCGGCGAACCGGCTGATGGCGAAGCTGTCTCGCCCGGAAGTGGCGCGCCAGTTCGTCTCACCGCCGCCCGAGCGCATCGTCCGCATGCTCCACGAGAAGGGCCTCATCAGCGACGAGGAGGCCCGCGCCGCGGCCCGGCTGCCCATGGCCGATGACATATGCGCCGAAGCGGACTCGGGAGGCCACACCGACAAGGGCGTCGCCTTCAGCCTGCTCCCCGCGATGATGCAGCTGCGCGACGAGGCCATGGCCGAGCACCGCTACCCCGTGCGCCTCCGCGTCGGCGCGGCGGGCGGCATCGGCACGCCCGAGGCCGCCGCGGCCGCCTTCACGATGGGCGCGGACTTCATCCTCACCGGGTCCATCAACCAGTGCACCCCCGAGGCCGGGACGAGCGACCTGGTCAAGGACATGCTCGCCGACGCGGACATCCAGGACTTCGCCATGGCCCCTGCCGGCGACATGTTCGAGCTGGGCGCCCGCATCCAGGTGTTCCGCAAGGGCGTCTTCTTCCCGGCCCGGGGCAACAAGCTCTACGAGCTGTACCAGCGGCACGAGTCGCTCGACGCCATCGACGACAAGACGCGCGAGCAGCTCGAGAAGCAGTACTTCAAGAAGAGCATTGGCGAGGTCTGGGCGGAGACGCAGGCGTACTACCTGCGCACGGACCCGGCTCAGGTCGAGCGCGCCGAGAAGAACTCCCGGCACAAGATGGCGCTCGTGTTCCGCTGGTACTTCGTCGACACCATGCGACGAGCCCAGCGCGGCGATGCGTCGGATCGGGTGAACTTCCAGGTCCACGGCGGCCCGGCGCTCGGCTCCTTCAACCGCGCGGTGAAGGGAACGCCCCTGGAGAGCTGGCGCAACCGCCACGTGGACGAGCTGGCGTGGTTCATGATGCGGGGCGCCGCGCGGGTGCTCGAGGAGCGCTGGCATCGGTTCACCGCCAGCGCCTCGGTGGAGCGGGTGGCATAGGCGGCGGCAACGCGACCGTCCCCCGCCCTGCCTCATCCTGCGGCAGGATGCGCCCCCGTGATTACCCACGTCGTCTTCGACTTTGACGGAACGCTGGCGGACTCGAAGGAGGTCGTCATCCGGCTGTACAACGAGCTCGCCGAGAAGCACCACTACGGCAAGCTGACCGACGACAACCTGGAGGAGTTGCGGCGGCTCTCCATGCTGGAGCGGTGCCGCCGGCTCAAGGTGCCCCCCTACCGCCTGCCCTGGCTGGTGGTGCAGGTGGGCCGCGGCCTCCGGAGCGCCATGTCCTCGATTGAGTTCCACGAGGGCATTCCCGAGCTGCTGAAGGACCTGAGGAGCCGCGGGCTCCACGTCCTCATCCTGTCCAGCAACCGCGAGGAGAACATCCGCGCCTTCCTGCGGCACCACGCCGCCGAGGACCTGGTGGAGGGCATCCACTGCAGCAGCAACCTCTTCGGCAAGGCCCGGCTGATGCGGGCGATGATGAAGCGGGCCGGGCTCCAGCGGGAGCAGGTCGTCTACGTGGGCGACGAAGTGCGCGACATCGCGGCGTGCCGGGAGGTCGGGGTGAAGGTCATCGCCGTGCGCTGGGGCGCCGACGCCCTGGAGGTGCTGCGTCAGGCCGGACCGGACGCCATCGCCGAGCACCCGAGGGACGTCGCCGAGTGCGTGAGCCGCTGGTCCGCCTGGCCCCGCTGAAGGCCGGGAATCACCCGCGGCTTCAGGGCCTTGCGCCGCCCTCGCGTCCAGCTCCCCGTCCGGTGGGGAAGATTTTTCGCGGACATCGTTGGACCCATGGCGACTCCCCACCCCAGGGGCCGCACTGGAGACGACGCGTGAAGACCCGACACGAGCGAAAGTGGATGGCCCTGCTGGTGGCCACAGCCCTGACCCTGGCGAGCGGATGTGGCACCGAAGCGGTGGAGCCTGGCGCGCCAGCCCCCGTCACCGACCCGGCGGAGGTGACGGGGGAGAGCCTCAACCCCGAGCGGCGCGGCATCGGCGCCCTGCCGGAGATGGTGCCTTCGGGGCCCACGGCCTCGGTCGTCACCGTGGACGCGCGGCGCTCGCTGGTGGTGACGGACCAGGCCGTCCTCAGCGGCTTCTCCTTCTCGCTGCTGATGAGCGAGCTCGTCGCCAGCAGCGGGGTCGCGACGACGGAGCTGGACCTGTTCCAGCGGTGGTGGGACACGGCGCGGCCCTCCCCAGGGCTCGGGCTCGGAATCGCCCACTGCGACACCACGGGCATCGCCAACATGAATGGCTTCCCGTACACCTGCCCGCGCAAGGAGGGAGACCAGGCGCTGGTGGACCCCTTCGTCAACCCCACGTCCAACCCGAGCGGCTACATCCCCATCGGCCTCTTCAACCGCTTCGACCTGGCGTCCACGCGCGGCACCGACTGCGGCGAGTACCGCATCGCCTACGCGAAGCGCTCGGGCCAGACGAACGGCGGAGACCGCAACCTCGTCATCTTCGAGGCGGTGCTACCCAACCCCACGCCCTCCAAGGGGCTCGAGGGCTGCCGTCCCGTCGCCAACTTCTGGGCCGACCTGTCGAACGACGCGGACCCGGTTTCGCGCGCCTCGAAGCTGCGGACGTTCTACTTCATCGGCCTGCCGGGCTTCATGCCGGTGGTGCACATCGACAACTACGGCAACCGGACCACGGGCGCTACCGGGCAGGTCCGCTCCAACCAGTTCATGCAGTCCAACTGGACGCTGCGCGAGTTCAAGCTGCGCAAGGAGTGCCGCAGCCTCTCCCCGTGCACGCTGCGCTTCCTGCCCGTGACGGTGAAGACCAACCCTGGCGGCACCCTCTTCAACCCCGCCTCCGCCCACCCCGAGGCCGCGAACTTCCAGAACGTCTCCTTCCCCGGGCAGGTATCCCGGCTGGCCGTGAATGACCTCAACACCTTCACGATGTTCACCTCGGACCTCCACAACAGCGGCCAGAGCGACGCGCAGAGCTCGACGGAGAACCACTACGTCAACCAGTTCGGCGGCGCGGCCAGCACCTTCCGCACGAACATCCAGACGCAGCTGACGGCCATCGGCAGCACGCTCACGCCGGACAACATCGTGGCCCGTGCGCAGTCGCAGTCATGTGCCGGCTGCCACCAGCTCAGCAACAACGCCAACCTGGGCGGCGGCCTCATCTGGCCCTCCTCGCAGCGCTTCACCCACGTCTCCGAGGGGACGGAGACCGGTCCGGACGGCCTGCGCCACCGCATCTCCCCGGCGCTCACCAACGTCTTCATCCCCCACCGCAAGGCCGTCTTCGAGACCTTCCTCAACGCCGCGTGCGGCGACGGGGTGTGCAACCCCTGGGAGTCCACGAGCTTCTGCCCCGCGGATTGCTAGTCGTGCGACGGGTGGGCCCAGGCCCTGCCTGGCGTCAGGTGTCCAGGGGTACCGTCGTCCAGGCGGCACCCCTGTCACCGAGGCGTGGCACATGCACTGGGTCGTCCAGAACAACCTGTTCAACGAGCGCGGCTTCCACACCCTGATGCAGGTGCTGGAGCACGGTGGCCTCCCCCACACCCTGGTGAAGGTCATCCCCTTCGGCGGCGGTGTGGAGCCGGCCGTGGACGTCGCTGGCCCCGTCATCGTCATGGGCTCGCTGACGCTGACCCGGTATGCACGGGAGCGCGGCTGGGTGCCGGGCGCGTTCCTCAACGACCACTTCGACTTCCGCGTCTGGCGCGAGCACCTGGGTGAGCACCTGCTCAACGCCGGAGCCCGCGTCTGCCGCTTCGCGGACGTCACGCCGGTGGACGGGCCCTTCTTCATCCGCCCGTGCCTGGACGACAAGTCGTTCTCGGGGATGGTCACCACCTGGGAAGAGTTCACCGCGTGGCGCGACAGCGTCCTGGTGCTCGGCGAGGACACCACCGTCTCCGCGGACACCTGGGTGGCCGTCGGCGCGCCGAAGTCCATCCAGCGCGAGTACCGCATGGTCATCGTGGACGGCCGCGTCATCACCGGCACGCGCTACAAGCTCGGGGACCGCGTCGTCGCCTCGGCCGAGGTGGAGCCGGAGGTGTACGCCTTCGCGCAGGCCATGGCCGACCGCTGGGCGCCGGACCGCGCCTACGCGCTGGACGTCTTCATGCACGACGGCGGGCTGTACGTCGGTGAAATCAACAACCTCAACTCGGCCGGCTTCTACGCGTACGACGTCGCGAAGATGGTGGCCGCCATCGAGGCGATGCCCTGGTAACCCCCGGGAAGCTCAAAATACGATGAACACATAATATCCGCTTGAATTCAGAATTGCTCATGTGTCATGAAATCCTTCCTTCTTTGGAAAGGTCGTGCGCGTGAGCAATCGATTCTCGAGGACGTTCTGGGCGGCGTGGCTGGGCGCGGGGCTGGCGGCTTGTGGCTCTGCACAGCCGGAGTCGGAACAGCCGGCGGCGGGTGCGGCGAAGGACGCCGACATCCAGGCCGCGCTGGCCCGCCTCCCGGGTGCCGAGGTGCTGGGCCGTGAGGGCGAGGTGCCCTACTTCATCCGCGGCGAGCTGGGCCAGCTGGCCACGGACTCCGCGCAGAAGGCGCGCCTGGACGCCGGTGGCGAGGCGCGCGAGGCGCTGGCCGGCATCTCCGCGGCCTTCCGCCTGCGCAACGACGACCTGGTCTTCCGTCGTTCCACCGTGGACGCCCAGGGCCACAAGCACCTGCGCTTCCGGCAGCTCCTCCAGGGCCTCCCCGTGGTGGGCGCCGAGCTCGTCATCCACGCGGACTCGAAGGGCCAGATCTACGCGGCCAACGGCACGGCCCACGGCAGCGGCAAGGTCTCCGCGGAGCCGACGGTGGCCTCCGCCGCGGCGCTGAAGGCCGCGGAGCTGGGCTCCGGCGCGAGCGGCTCCACCGCGCGCGGCCCCGCCACCCTCGTCTTCATCCACACCGACGGTTCCGGCGAGGCGCGGCTGGCCTGGCAGGTGCGCACCGTGGGCGAGCGCGACGGCATGCCCGCCGATGACCTCGTCTACGTGGACGCGCAGCGCGGCGGCGTGCTGGCCGTGCACCCGCAGATCCACTCGGCCCTCAACCGCCGCGTCTACAGCGCCAACAACACGTCCACCACGCCGGGCACGCTGAAGCGCAGCGAGGGCCAGGCCGCCATTGGCGACGCGCACGTGGACATGAACTACGACCAGCTCGGCACCACGTACAACTGCTACCAGACGCTGTTCGGCCGCAACTCGTATGACAACGCGGGCGCGACGCTGACCAGCACCGTGCACTACAGCACCAACTACGTGAACGCCTACTGGGACGGCACGCAGATGGTGTACGGCGACGGCAACGGCGTGGACTCCATCGAGCTGGGCAAGGACCTGGACGTCACCGTCCACGAGCTGACCCACGCGGTGACGGACACCGAGTCGGACCTCATCTACTCGGGTGAGTCCGGCGGCCTCAACGAGTCCATGTCCGACATCTTCTCCGGCGTGTGCGAGAGCTGGACGCGCGGCTGGGCCACGGACGCGGACGTCTTCAAGGTGGGCGAGGACATCTGGACGCCCGGCATCTCCGGAGACGCCCTGCGCTACATGGACGACCCGGCGGCGGACGACGCCTCGCTGGACTTCTACGGCGACTACTCGTCCGGCGTGGACGTGCACTACAGCTCCGGCATCAGCAACCTCGTCTTCGCGCTGCTCTCCAAGGGCGGCACGCACCCGCGCGGCAAGACGAGCATCAACGTGACGGCGATTGGCCCGGAGAAGGCCGGCCGCATCTTCTACAAGGCCAACACGGACCTCTTCACGCCGAGCACCACCTTCGAGCAGGCGAAGACGTACACCATCCAGGCCGCACAGGCGCTCGGCTACGACGCGGCCACGGTGCAGGCCGTGACGGACGCGTGGCTCGCCGTCGGCGTGCCGCCCCCGCCGCCGGTGACGAACCCGCTGACCAACGGCGTGCCGGTGACGGGCCTGTCCGGCAGCGCCAACAGCAAGAAGTACTACACGCTCGAGGTGCCCGCCGGTCAGACGAGCCTGAAGTTCGAGACCGCCGGTGGCACGGGTGACGCGGACCTGTACGTGCGCTTCGGCAGCGCGCCGAACACCGGCACCTACGACTGCCGGCCGTACACCGGTGGCAACGCGGAGACGTGCAACTTCACCAACCCGCAGGCCGGCACCTGGTACGTCATGGTGAACGGCTACAGCTCCTACTCCGGCCTGACACTCACGGGCACGTACGGCGGCGGTGGCACGGGCGGGACTCCGACGACGACGACGGCGTCCGGCACGGTGACGAAGAACGAGAACGACCGCTACGGCCCGTATTCCGTGGTGCCCGGGACCACCTTCAGCGTGGTGATGACGGGCACGCTCAACCCCAACCTGTACGTCCGCTTCGGCACGCAGCCCACCCAGAACGCCTACGACTGCCGGCCGAACACGTCCGGCGCGTCGGAGACGTGCTCGCTGACGGTGCCCGCCGGCCAGACGGCGGCGCACATCATGGTGCGCGGCGCCGGCTCGGGTACGGCCTCGTACAACCTGACCATCAACTACACGCGGCCGTAGTCACACCGCGCAGTCGATGAAGCAAGGCGGGCGGCTTCCCCCAGGGGGAGGCCGCCCGTCGTGCTTTTCAGCGCGGGGATGTGGCCACGAGCGCACGCTCCAGGGCCGCCGCCTGCTGCTGAATCTCCGGGTCGGGCCCCCGGAGCGCCTTCTCCACGTGGGCCCGCGCCCGGCCCGGGTCCGTCTTCGCCAGGGCCATGGCCAGGTGCAGATTCGCCCGGGGGTGGTCCGGCCGGGCCACCAGCACGGGCGCCAGCACCCGCGCCGCCCCGGCGTCGTCCCCCTTCTCCATCAGGAACATGGCCAGGTCGCACGCGGGCTCCGGCGCGTCCGGCGCGCGGGCATGGGCGAGCTCCAGGAGCTCCTCCGCCCGGGCCCGCTCTCCAGCCAGGTCCAGGGCGCGCGCCAGGCCGTGCATCACCTCCACGGAGCCGGGTGACAGCAGGAGCGCCTCCTCCAACAGGCGGCGCCCCTCCCCCACGTTTCCGGCCTCCAGCCGGGCCATTCCGTCGCGATACAGGTCCGCTGCCACCAGGGTCTCCTCGCACCACGCGGTGCGTCAGTCACTTTCACGCAACTTGAGGCCTACAATCTCCGACAATGAGCGCATAGGAAACTTCTCCCCCAGGGTTCCCATGATCGTCCGCCCCCCGTCAGTCCCTGCCCGCCGCACCGTGTCCTCCGAGCCCGCCGCCGCCCGGCCCAACACCGCCGCTCCGGCGCGTCCCCAGCCGAAGGATACGTTCACCGGCGCCCCCACGGCGGCGCAGCGCACCGCGAAGGTGGCGGCCGCCCCGGCGGGTGACCACGGCAAGCTGATGAGCGAGTACCTCACCGGCGCCCGCCCGCCCCCGGCCGACTTCGAGAAGGTCATGGGCTACAAGCCCTACGCCATCCAGACGAAGCACGGCCAGCGGATGCAGGACCCGTTCGGCGACGCGTCGGCTCCCGGAAAGATTGGCCCGGACAAGGAGTTCGACCCGGCCGCCAAGACGCACGACTACGGCTACGACATCCTCCGCTACTACGCGAAGAAGGGCACCCCGCTTGCCCCCGAGGCGCGCAAGGCCGCGGACGCGCAGTTCCGCAAGGACCTGTTCGACTACGCCAATGACCAGAAGGGCTTCGGGGACCGCTGGAAGTTCCGGACGTGGGCGCAGATCTACGCCACCGCGGTGGAGCTGAACTCGCGCGTGCAGAACTACGGCCCCCCGTGAGCCGCCTGGCTCACTGCATGCCGTAGCGCCGCAGCTTGTCGTAGAGCGTCCGCAGGCCGATGCCCAGTCGCTGGGCGGCGCGCTTGCGGTTGCCACCCTCGGCCGCGATGGCCTGTTCGATGGCCATCCGCTCCAGCGCCTCCAGCGTCGTGTCCGGCACTCGCGCGTTGTCCCCGGGCGCCGCCGCCGGAGCGCCCTCGGAAGCCGGCGCGCTCGTGGGGTCCAGCCACAGGTGACGTGACTCCACCACCGGGCCGTCCGCGAGGATGGCGGCGCGCTCCAGTGCGTTGCGCAGCTCGCGCACGTTGCCCGGCCACGGGAAGTCCTCCAGGCGCGCGGCGGACTCGGGGGACAGCCGCAGCCCCGGGCGCCCCAGCTCCTCGCCGATGCGCCGGAGCAGCAGCTCCGACAGGGGCTTCAGGTCTTCGCGCCGCTCTCGCAGCGCGGGCAGGCGGATGGGGAACACGGCGAGGCGGTGGTAGAGGTCCTCGCGGAACTCGCCGCGCGCCATCATCGCCCGGAGGTCGCGGTTGGTGGCGGCCACCCAGCGCACGTCGGCCTCCAGCGTCCGTGTGCCGCCCACCCGTTCGAAGCGCCTTTCTTGAAGGACGCGCAGCAGCTTCGCCTGCAGCTCCGCCTTCAGCTCGCCCACCTCGTCGAGGAAGAAGGTGCCGCCCTGGGCCAGCTCGATGCGTCCGCGCCGCTGGGCCACCGCGCCGGTGAAGGCGCCCTTCTCGTGGCCGAACAGCTCGCTCTCCAGCAGCGTCTCCGTGAGGGCCGCGCAGTTGACGGCCACGAAGGGCCCCTCCGCGCGCTCGCTCTGCTGGTGGAGGGCGCGCGCGGCCACCTCCTTGCCGGTGCCGCTCTCGCCCACCAGCAGCACCGTGGCCTGCGTGGGCGCCACCTTGCGCAGGGCCTCCACTACCGGGGCCATGGCCGGCGCGCCCCAGCTCAGCACCACCTCGCCCGCGGAGTGCCGGGCCTCCGCCTTGAAGTTGAGCAGCGAGCGCCGCTCCAGCGCCCGCGCCACCGTCAGCCGCAGCTCGGCCGGGCTGCTCACCGGCTTGGTGAGGTACTCGAAGGCGCCGGCCTTCATCGCCGCCACCGCGCTCTCCACCGAGCCGACGGCGGTGAGCACGATGACCTCCACGTCCGGCTGCTCCTCGCGCACCTTGCGCAGGAGCGCCAGCCCGTCCAGGCCCGGCATCTTCAGGTCCGTCAGGAGCAGGTCCACGCCCTGCTTCGCCAGCAGCCGCGCCGCCTCGTCGCCGTCGGCGGCCGTCGTCACCGCGTGGCCCTCGTACTCCAGCGCCTCGGCCAGGAACGAGCGCACGCCCTCTTCGTCATCCGCCACCAGGATTCGCGCCATGGCTTCAGCTCCCCCGCGAAGGAACGGTGAGGCGGAACTCCGCGCCCCCGTTCGCGTGACTGCGCGCGCTCACCGTGCCGCCGTGCAGCTCGACGATGCGGCGGGTGATGGACAGGCCGAGCCCCACGCCGCGCAGGCGCCCCGTGACGAACGGCTCGAAGATGCGCTCCTCCTCGCCCGCGGGGATGCCGGGCCCGTGGTCCTTCACGGTGAACACGAGTGACTTCCCCTCCTGCTCCACGCGCACCTCCACACGCTGCCCCGCCGGGCTCGCCTGCACGGCGTTGCGCAGCACGTTCTCCAGCGCCTGCTGCAGGCGTCCGGCGTCGAGCGCCCAGTGCGTGCCCGCCGGCAGGTAGCGGGCCTCCACGCTCGCCTCGCCCGTGGCCTCCACCGCCGCGCGGAGCACGTCGTTCGGGTCCACGTCCACGCGCCGCAACTCGCCGCTGCGCACGAAGCCGAGCAGATCATTCAGCAACTGCTCCAGCCGCACGGCCTCGTTCACCACACGGTCCACCTTGGGGCGCAGCGCCTCGTCGCGCTCCACCCGCTCGGCCAATAGCTGCGCGTGGCCCTTGAGCGAGGCCAGCGGGTTGCGCAGCTCGTGCGCCAGCACCGCGGACATGGTGCCCAGCGCCGCGAGCCGGCGCCCGCGCTCCAGCTCCTCCGCCAGGGCCTCGCGCTGGGCCTGTGCTCGCGAGAAGGCGAAGGCAAGCGCGAGGATTCCTCCGCACGACACCATCGCCACGATGAGCAGCCGCTGCGAGCGCGACTCCAGCTCCTGCGCGGTGAGTGGCTCGAACTCGTAGGCGATGCGCAGCATCTTGCGCGGGTCCTGCGGCTCCGGGGGCGGCGTCACCGCCGGGGCCTCTCCGGCCCTGGCCGGAGGACGCGGCCGCCGCAGCCGGTGGACGAGCTGGGCGCGGCTCCCGTCGAGCCGCAACTGGGGCCCGTCCTGCTGCAGGACGAGGTCTCCGACGGAGCCCTCTCCCGCCGAGGCCAGCACCTTCCCGTCCTCGATGATGGCCACGTAGCGCAGCCCGCCGTCCTTGTGGGCCGCGAGGAAGGCCTCGATGGCCTCCTGGCTGGGCACGCCCGTCGAGTCGCGGAAGGCCTCCACCCCGGCGAGCATCAGCACGTTGGCCATGCCGCGCTTCACCAGCGAGGAGGACTCCAGCGCCGAGCGGCGGATGAACAGCGCCGCGGACAGCAGCACCGCGCACATCAGCACCGCCGCCCCCCACGGCATGAGGGGACCGCGGCGCCACCACGACATGGCGCTCATCGTCGACCTCCGCTGCGGGGACTCCAGGTCCAGGGGCTCGCCTTCCACACTGCGAACTCTGCATGCGGAGTGCGGAATCCGCACTCCCTTCCAGCCGGGCACCCCGTCCCGCGGGCACCACCTCGCTCGGCTGTCTCCAACGTCATGGGCACCTCCCCAGGGGAACGGAGCGCGACCCGGAGGCCGCAGGCTGGGAGGACGGGCAGGCACGGGGTGCCAGCACGTCCTCGCCGCCGCCTGTTCCACTGCAATCAGGAGGCCCACACGCCTTTCACGGGCGCTCCCGAGGGACACGGGCGACTCGGGTGCCACCTCCGCGAGGAGGGCCGCCGGGCGGACATGCGGAATCCGCAGTCGGGGCGCGGTTTCCGCAGGGGCCTGGGCGAATTCAACTGTGGTTTCAAGGGGTTGAGGGCTGGCAAGCGGTATGCAGTCCCCTCTCGCGATGAAGACGCCCCAGACAGCGTGGTCGAAGAAGCGGCCCCACCGGATGACGGCCCTGGCCCTGGGCTTCCTGGGGCTGGTGTCGGCGCCGGGCGTGGGTCTGGCGCAGGCCCCCGCGGAGGCGCAGCCGCAACAGCAGCGCCCGGAGGAGACGCCGCAGCCGCGCCCGGCGGTGAGTGTCACCCTGGAAGAGGCCATTGCCCGGGCGCTGAAGACGAGCCCGCAGGTGGCGCAGGCCGCCGGCACCGTGACGACCTCCGAGGCGGCCGAGCGCAGCGCCTTCGGTGCGTACCTGCCGAGCCTGTCGGCGAACGCGAGCAGCTCGCTGGCGAGCAGCAACCGGTTGGACCCGGAGACGGGCGCGGTGACGTCGGGCTCCAACGACACGTACAGCGCGGGCCTGTCGGCCGGGTGGGACGTCTTCACGGGCGGCCAGCGTGGAGCCAACAGTCGCCAGGCGAAGGCGCAGTCGAGCGCGGCCGAGGCGCAGCTCACCGCGCAGCAATCCAGCGCGGTGCTCGACGTGGAGCGCTCCTTCTACGAGGTGCTCCGCGCGCAGGGCCTGGAAGAGGTGGCCCGCTCGCGAATCGAACGGGCGAAGGGAAACGCGGAGGCCGCGGACCGGCGGCTGGCGGTGGGCTCGGCGACGCGCTCGGACGTGCTGCGCTCGCAGCTCGAGCTGACCACGGCGCGCGAGGCCCTGCTCACCGCCCAGACGCAGCGCGACTCGGCGTCCCTGGCACTGGGGCGGCTCATCGGAGAGGACGGTGCGGTGGACGCGAAGCCGCTCGACAACCTGGACCCGAAGCCCCTGCCGCTCACCGAGGATGCGCTGGTGAATGAAATCGCGGCGCGGGCGCCGTCGGTGCTCGCGGCGGAGGCGAACCTGCGCTCCTCGGAGGCGGGCGTTGGCGCGGCGAAGTCGGAGTACCTGCCCTCGGTGCGGCTGTCCGCGGGCTACGACTGGTTCAACCAGGACCTGGCCTTCACGGGCGGCCGGACGAGCTGGTCCGTGCGGCTGGGCCTCTCCTACCCCATCTTCGACGGCTTCCTCCGCGAGGAGCGCGTGGTGCGCGCGCGGACGCAGGAGTCGGTGTCGCAGGCGCAGCTCGCGGACACGCGGCGCGCGGTGCGCTCGGGTGTGGGGCAGTCGCTGAGCCAGCTGCGCCTCACGTCGGAGCGCATCAACTTCGCGAAGCAGTCCGTCGAGGTGGCCCAGGAGGACGTCAAGGTCCAGCAGGAGCGCTACCGCCTGGGGGCCACCACCATCCTGGAGCTGCTGACGTCCCAGGAGAGCCTGGTCCAGGCGCAGATCAACCTGGTGGCCGCGCGCTTCGACTACCAGATTGCCCGCGCCGAGCTGGAGGCGCTGGCCGGGAGGCGGCTGTGAATCCCACCACGAGCACGCAGCCGCAGCCGGAGACGGGGCCGGTGCCCACGGGCGGGCGGGACATCTCGGACGTGGTCATCCGCGTCGAGGGGCTGCGCAAGGACTACAAGATGGGCTCGGAGGTGGTGCGCGCGCTGCGCGGCGTGGACCTCACCATCCGCCGCAACGAGTACGTGGCGGTGATGGGCCCGTCCGGCTCGGGCAAGTCCACCTTCATGAACCTCATCGGCTGCCTGGACGTGCCCAGCGGCGGGCAGTACTGGCTCAACGGGCAGCCGGTGGCGGGCATGTCCGAGAACGACCTGGCGCGCATCCGCAACCGGGAGCTGGGCTTCGTCTTCCAGAGCTTCAACCTGCTGCCCCGCGCCTCCGCGTTGGACAACGTGGCGCTGCCGCTCATCTACGCGCGCGTGCCCAAGAAGGTCCGGCGCGAGCGCGCGGCGGCGATGCTGGAGAAGGTGGGCCTGGGAGCGCGCAAGGACCACCGGCCCAACGAGCTGTCCGGTGGTCAGCGTCAGCGCGTGGCCATTGCCCGCGCGCTGGTGACGCACCCGGCGCTGCTGCTGGCGGACGAGCCCACGGGCGCGCTCGACAGCCGCACGGGAGAAGAAATCATGGCCCTCTTCGGCGAGCTTCATTCGCAGGGCCAGACGTTGATGCTCGTCACGCACGAGTCGGACATCGCGGCGCACGCGCAGCGGGTGCTGTTCCTGAAGGACGGCGTCATCGAGCGGGACGAGCGGAAGCGGGACTGAGCAGCGCCGTGCCTCGTGCGCGGCGACATGGACCTTGGAGGACGTCGTGAGCAAGACGAAGAAGTGGGTCATCACGGGCGCCGCGGCGCTCCTGCTCGGTGCGGGCGGCTACGTCATCAAGACGCGCACCGCCGAGCCGCAGGCGCAGGAGCAGTCCACGTCGGTGGCGGTGGTGGAGCGCAAGGACATGGAGGTGGTCGCCGAGGCCTCCGGCCTGGTGGAGCCGCTGCGCGTGGTGGAGGTGAAGTCGAAGGCCTCGGGCGAGGTGCTGCGCGTGCACTTCGACACCGGCGACACGGTGGAGAAGGACGCGCTGCTCGCGGAGGTGGACCCGCGCGACGTGCAGAACGCGCTGGCCCAGGCGCAGGCGGACGTGGAGTCCGCGCGGGTGCGCATGAGCACCACGGAGGCCCAGCGGCTGCGCCTGGAGGAGTTGCGCAAGTCCGGCTACGTCACCCAGCAGGAGTACGAGGCCGCGGTGGACGCGTCCGCCACGGCGCGGGCGACGAAGGTGCGGGCGGAGACGAACCTGCAGCTCGCGAAGGAGCGCAGTCGGGACGTCACCCTCCGCGCGCCGATTGCGGGCACGCTGCTGGAGCGGACGATTCAGCCCGGCCTCATCATCGCCTCGGCGACGTCGAACGTGTCGGGCGGCACCACGCTGTTCAAGATGGCGGACCTGTCGGTGATGCAGGTACGCGCCAAGGTGGACGAGACGGACGTGGGGCAGATCAAGGCCGGCCAGAAGGCCCGCGTGACGATGGAGGCCTACCCGGGCCGCGTCTTCATGGGCGACGTCGTCAAGGTGGAGCCGCAGGCCCTCGTCGAGCAGAACGTCACCCTCTTCCCGGTGATTGTCCGGCTGGACAACCCGGAGGGGCTGCTGCGGCCGGGGATGAATGCGGAGGTGTCCATCGAGATTTCGCGTCGGCGTGATGCGGTCACCGTGCCGAACGCGGCGGTCGCGAGCATGAAGGATGCCCGCTCCGCCGCGACCGCGGTGGGAGTCTCCGAGGAGGCCGTGCGCGCGGTGATGCGTCCGGCGGGCGGGGCCCCTGGCGCGGGCGGTGCGAGCGGCGCTGACAACACCGGCAATGGGAACGCGGCGGAAGGCAATGGAACCGTCTCCAGGGGTGGCGGCGCGCGCGGCCGGGGCATGGGTGACGGCGCGGGCAATGGCGACGCGAACGCGGGCGGCGCCGGGACGCCGGGTGGTGCGACGACCACCGCCACCACGGGCGGCGCTGCCGCAGCGGCGGCGGGCGCCAACGCGGGCGCGGCAGGAGCCGTGGCGGGTGCCGGCGGAGCGACTGTGGTGCCGGCGGCGGGCCAGGGCGGAGGCCGTGGTGGCCGGGGTGCACGAGCCGGCAGTCAGGCCACGGGCGACACACGGCCGGCCATCGTCTTCGTGCAGGGCGCGAAGGGAACGGAGCCTCGGCGGGTGGTGCTCGGCATGAGTGACTGGGAGAGCTCGGAGGTGGTCAGCGGGCTGGAGCCCGGTGAGAAGGTGCTGCTCATCTCCGTCGCGCAGCTCAAGGCACAGCAGCAGCGGAGCACGGAGCGGATGCGCCAGATGGCCGGCGGAATCGTTCCCGGCGCGGGCGGCGCCGGCGGACGCGGCGGTGGTGGAGCGCGGTAGTCAGGAGGAGGCCAGGTCATGGGTGAAATCATTCGGGTCGCGTTCGACGCGGTCCTCGCCAACAAGCTGCGGTCGCTCTTGACGATGCTGGGCATCGTCATCGGCATCGCCGCGGTCATCACCATGGTGGCGCTGGGCGAAGGCGCGCAGCGCTCGGTGGCGCAGCGGCTGCAGACGCTCGGCACCAACGTCCTCACGGTGCGCCCCGGCCAGTCCTTCGCGGGCGGCCTCGGCCGGGGACAGGCGTCGATGACCATCGACGACGCGGAGGCGCTGCGGGCGAACCCGAAGCACATCCAGGCCGTGGCCCCCGAAATCGAGTCGCGCTTCCAGGTGGAGTACGGCGCCGCCAACGCCAACCTGTCCGTCGTGGGCACCTGGCCGGCCTACTTCGACATCAACCAGGGCCGGGTGGTGACGGGCCGCCTCTTCACGGACGCGGAGGACCGGGGCCGCCGGCGCGTGGTGGTGCTGGGCGCGCTGGCGGGTGCGCAGCTCGGCCTGAAGGACTCCTCGTCGCTGGTGGGCGAGAGCGTCCGCATCCGCGGCATCCCCTTCGAGGTCATCGGCGTGCTGGCGGAGAAGGGAGCCCAGGGCTTCTCGAACCCGGATGAGAGCCTCTACATCCCGCTGGCCACCGCGCAGTTCCGGGTGATGGGCAGCGACCGCATCCGCTCCATCGCCGTGCAGGCGACGGACGACAAGTCCATGGACGATGCGATGATTGAGATTGATTCGACGCTCCGGCGCGAGCACCGGCTGCGGCCGGAGGCGCAGGCGGACTTCAACATCCGCGACCAGGCCTCGCTGCTCACCACCATGCAGGAGACGACGGAGACATTCTCCCTGCTCCTGGCCGGCATCGCCGCCATCTCCCTGCTGGTGGGAGGCATTGGCATCATGAACATCATGCTGGTGTCCGTGACGGAGCGGACGCGTGAAATTGGCCTGAGAAAGGCATTGGGCGCCACGGGCATGGACATCATGCTCCAGTTCCTCGTGGAGTCGCTGGTGCTGTGTCTCGCGGGTGGCACGCTCGGGCTGCTGCTGGGCGTGGGCGGCGCCACGGTGTTGCAGAAGGTGGCGGGCTGGACGGTGGTGGTCGCGCCAGAAGCCATCGTCGTGGCCATCGCCTTCTCCGCGACGGTGGGCGTGTTCTTCGGAATCTGGCCCGCCCGGCGCGCGGCGAGCCTCGCTCCCATCGAGTCGCTGCGGTACGAGTGAGGGTGGCACCGGCAGCGGCGGGTTCGATTCCCGCCGCCTCCACTGAGCATCTCCCGGAAAGGATTCAGCTTTTCGGGATCTCATTCCCTTCTTTTTCCAATACGAAGGAGAAGGACTCACCCTCGATGAGACCGACATGAACCGGTGGCTACGAAGGTTTCTGCGCTGAGCGGATAGAAGTATCGGCGCCCTTCGCATAACTCGATTGATAACGCAATCCCCGCGGAGGGGTATGGTCCGCAACATTCCTGTAGCGGAATGTTGCTCCCGTGCCCATCGCTCCCATGCCGTGCGCGGGTGATATCGCGCAGGTCCGACACCGTCAGTATCTGGTCAACGAGGTCATCGCTCCTTCGGATGTCCGGGAGCAACACACCCTCGTTCGTCTCACGTGTCTCGATGATGACGCACAGGGGCGCCCCCTGTCTGTCTTGTGGGAGCGTGAGCTCGCCGCTCGGGTCATCCGACCCGAACAGGGTGGATTGGGAACGCCTGAGCGTTTCGACGAGCCCCGTCACTTCGCCGCGTATCTGCACGCGCTCAAGTGGAGTTCCGTCACCGCCACCGACGCCCGGCTCTTCCAGGCGCCGTTCCGCGCGGGCATCCACTTGATGAATCACCAGCTCACGCCTCTCAAGAAGGCGCTTGAGCTGCCCCGGGTGAACCTCTTCATCGCCGATGACGTAGGTCTCGGAAAGACCATCGAGGCTGGGCTGGTGTTGCAGGAACTCATCCTCCGCCAGCGCGTGGACCGCGTCCTCATCGTCTGCCCGGCGTCGGTGACGCTCCAGTGGCGCGATGAGATGGAGAAGCGCTTCGGTCTGCGCTTCGAAATCTTCAACAGCGAGTTCGTCTCCCGCCGCCGTCAGGAGCGCGGCTTCCAGGTCCCAGTCTGGGCCACGCACTCACGCTTCATCGTGTCGTACCAGACGCTGCGGCGCAGCGAGTACTTCGAGCCGCTGAAGACCCTCCTGGAGGAGAAGGGTCACCACAAGTCCCTGTTGGTGCTCGACGAGGCGCACGTCGTCGCGCCCGCCTCGGCCAGCCGATACGCCATCGACACGGAGACCACTCGCAGCATCCGCTCACTGGCGGAGCGCTTCGAGCACCGGCTCTTCCTCTCCGCTACGCCCCACAACGGCCACTCCAACAGCTTCTCCGCGCTGCTGGAGATGTTGGACCCACAGCGCTTCACGCGGGGCACCCGCGTCCGCGAATCGCAGCTGGCTCCCGTCATGGTGCGCCGGCTCAAGGGCGACCTTCGCGCCCTGGGCAGCTCACAGCGCTACCCCGAGCGGCACGTGGTGGGCGTGCGGCTGACGCATGACTCGGGACGCTGGCACGCCGAGTGGCTCGCCCCGGACGGAAAGACCGTCGAGCAGCGTGTCGACCTGGGCGAAGCCTCTGCTCCGGAACTGGAGCTGTCCCAGAAGCTCGCGCTCTACACGGAGCTCATGGCGCCCGGAACGAAGCAGGGGCGCCTGGTCTTCATCAACCTCCAGAAGCGCCTCCTCTCCAGCATCGAGGCGTTCCACCGCACCCTCTCCGTCCACGCGGCGGCTTTCGGTGCGGGAGCGATGGCTCCCGACGGCGGAGCGCTCACCGGCGACACAGCTCCTGAGTCCGAGGAGCACGGCGAGACGGACGACGCACTCGAGCTGTCGTTCGCGGAGACCATCCGCGAGGACAGTCAGGATCTGTCCGCCACCGTCCAGGCGCGCAAGCTCCTGGATGACATGCTCAAGTTGAGCGCCCGGCACCGCGCTGCCCGGGACGCGAAGCTACGGGCCCTGCTCCACTGGATTCGCGAGCACCAATGCCCGCTCACCCGAGGCGCCGCATGGAAGCCCCGCCGGGTCATCGTTTTTACCGAGTATGGCGACACGCTCCGCTACCTCAAGGAGCAGCTCACCGCCGCCTTCGAGGGTACCCAACGGGGCGATGAGCGCATCCTCACGCTGACGGGCGGCATCGATGACGTGAAGCGCGCGGAGGTGCAGGCCGCCTTCAACGGCTCGATAGAGGAGTTCCCCGTGCGGGTCCTCCTCGCGACTGACGCCGCACGCGAAGGCATCAATCTGCAAGGACACTGCGCGGACCTCTTCCACATCGACGTTCCGTGGAATCCCTCGCGCATGGAGCAGCGCAACGGTCGCATCGACCGGGCCCTGCAACCCGCGCCCTCCGTCCGCTGCGGCTACTTCGTCTACGGCCAGCGCGCCGAGGACGCGGTGCTCGACACCCTCGCGCGCAAGGTAGAGACCATCACGCGTGAGCTGGGCAGCCTGGGCTGCGTGCTGATGGACCAGATGCACGAGGCCCTCGCCTCGGGCATCACGAAGGGCACGCTGCAAAGCCTTTCCCGCGCCGCGACCTCGACTCGCACGGAGGTGACGAAGCGAGAACTGGAGTCCCAGCGCACGCTCCAATCCCTGCGCAAGGAGCTGGATGCGATTGGAGAGCTCCGCGAGCGCAGCGGCAAGGTGATGGACTTCAATCCCGTCCTGCTGCGCGATGCGCTGGACGTGGGGTTCGAGCTGGCCGGCGCGGGCCGGTTGGAGCGAGAGGCCATCACGGAAGAGGGCCGAACGATGGAAGCCTGGAAGGTCCCCGCCCTTCCCGCTTCGTGGAACACGACCCTGGATTCCATTCGTCCGCGCCGGGAGCGCGACGAGGCAACATGGGAGTGGCGCAAGCGCCCCCTGTCTCCCGTCGTCTTCGAGGCACCTCCGGGCGTCTCCAGCAAGCTCGTCCACCTGCACCTGTCCCATCCGCTCGTCCAGCGGGTGCTCCAGCGGTTCCTGGCGCAGGGGTTCTCCGCGAACGACCTGAGCCGTGTCACGGTGGTCCAGACCCAACGCGACGCAGTGGCGCGCGTCATCGTCTTCGGCCGGTTGTCGCTCTTTGGCGAGGGCGCCGCGCGGCTCCATGACGAGGTGGTCTCTGTCTCGGCAAGGTGGCTTGACGGCGGCGGCCGCGGGCACCTGAAGCCCTTCGCGGACGAGGCGGACCGCAAGGCGATCGACCAACTGGAGACCACGCTGGCGGAAGCGCCCGCGCTCTCCGCGACACCGAAGGCCGTCCAGAAACGGCTGTTGGCCCGTGTCGAGTCCGATTTCTCGAAGCTCTGGTCCGCCATCGAGGAACAGGCCTCGGTGCGGGAGCAGGATGCTCGCAAGAAGCTGGCGGCGCGGGGGGCGTCCGAAGCCAAGGCGCTGACACAGATTCTCCTGACACAGCAGGAGGCCATCCAGGATGCCCTGGGCGAGCAGCTCGAGCTCAAACTCGACGCCCGGGCGGAGCAGGACCAGTGGAGGAGGGACAAGGTCCACCTCGAGCAGCGATTGACCGCGCTCGGAAGGGAGCTCGTCGAACAACCCGAATCCTTGAAGGCCACCTACGCCGTGCGGGTCGCCCGTCTGGTGCCCGTGGGCATGGTCTACCTGTGGCCGGGGGCGCGCTGATGAACGGCCAGAACCTTGGCGGGGACGTCGAGCGTCGCTATCACCAGACATGGATGGGGATGGCGCAGCCCATCGAAGGACTGGTGGTCTCCATCCCAGTCCTCGAGGACGCGCAGTGCATGCAGCGCCTGCCGGTGTCCGCGCAGTCGCGGTTCGTCCTGCTGGCGGGCCGGGAGTCACCTCGCGTGACGGATGTCCCGCGCTTCCTCCGGGAGGTGCTGGGCTACGCCGAGGATGATTTCACCACGAGGTTTCCGGAGGACCTCCAGCTCGACATCGCTGAGGGGCAACAGACGATCAAGCCCACGCGGGGGCTGTTGCGACGAGGGCCTCCTCCCGCGAAGCCGGAAGGGTTGCCGGATGATTCCACGCCCATCAGCCGCGCCGCGGAAGGCTTCGCGCTCCTGACCTGGGAGCTGCCGGCCGGGTTGGACCTGGACAAGAAGGAAGACACCACGGGCGCGTGGTTCTACGAACCAACCGCCAAGTTCGACCGCCTGCTGCGCGCGGCCCGTGTCCCCATTGGTCTGCTGTTCAACGGGGACTCCGTGCGCCTGGTCTATGCGCCCCACGGAGAGACGTCAGGGCACATCACCTTCCGGTTCAAGGACATCGTCACCGCCAGCGGTCGTCCGCTGTTCGACGCGATGGTGATGCTCCTGCACGCGCGCCGCTTCTTCGGCGTGCTGCCCGAGCATCAGCTTCCCGCGCTCCTGGAGCAGTCGCGCCGCCGGCAGGCGGATGTCACCGACGAACTGGCCGACCAGGTCCTGGAAGCGCTTGGCATCCTCCTCACGGGTTTCGAGACGGCCGCTGAACGGGATGGCTCCCGGGCCCTGGACGAGGCGTTCTCACAAGGTGAGGACCATGTCTACGGCGGGCTCCTCTCCACGCTCTTGCGGCTCGTCTTCATCCTCTACGCGGAGGACCAGGGTCTGCTTCCCGTGGGCCAGGAGCCATACCGCGATGACCTGTCGGTGAAGGCACTTCACGCGCAACTCGTCGAGGACTCCAGCCAATACCCCGATTCGATGAACCGGCGCTTCGGTGCGTGGCCACGGTTGCTGGCGCTCTTCCGGTGCATCTACCTGGGAGCCTCGCACGACAAGCTGCGAATGCCGGCACGGCGAGGACAGCTCTTCGACCCTGACACGTTCCCCTTCCTGGGAAGCGCGAGTTCCGCCGATGTGCGGGTGCCTCCCATTGATGACGAGACGGTCCTCCAGGTCCTGGAACGGCTCATCTTCCTCAAGGGACAGCGACTGAGCTTCAAGTCGCTCGACGTGGAGCAGATTGGCTCCGTGTACGAGGGACTGATGGGCTTCCACGTGAAGCGCCTGACCGGTGCTGGAATCTGCCTCAAGCCTTCAAGGGTATGGGTCTCCGTGAACGAGGTGCTGGCCCAGCCCGCGAAGCGGCGCGCGACGTGGGTGGAAGAGGAAGCGGGCCTCGACGCGAAGGCGGTGAAAGCCCTGTCGAAGGCGTTGGAACAGGCTTCGACACAGCAGATGGTCCTGACCGCGCTGGAGCCGTACCGCGTGAAGGGGACCGAGACACGGCGAGCATCCCAGTTGGTACTCCAGCCTGGCGACGAGCGGCGACGGACCAGCAGCCACTACACGCCTCGAAGTCTGTCAGCGCCCATCGTCCGCCGGGCTCTGGAGCCTTTGCTCAAGACGATGGGGCCGCAGCCGTCTTCAGAAAGACTCCTCAACCTGAAGATCTGCGACCCGGCCATGGGGTCGGGTGCGTTCCTGGTGGAGTCCTGCCGCTTTCTCGCGGACCAGGTTGTCGCAGCCTGGACACGTGAGGGCGTGCTGAAGCGTGACAAGCACGAGGACGAGGTGATGCGGGCACGCCGGCTGGTGGCCCAGCGATGCCTGTACGGCGTGGACAAGAATCCGTGGGCCGTGAAGCTCGCAAAGCTGTCACTGTGGCTCGTGACGTTGGCGAAGACGGAGCCCTTCACCTTCCTGGACCATGCGCTCAAGTGTGGTGATTCGCTGGTCGGGCTCGACCTGGATCAGCTTCAAGCGTTCCACTGGGACCCGACCAGCAAGAAGCAGTCGGAACTGTCCTGGGCGTTCATCGCGAAGGCGCTGAAAAGCTCGCTGGAGAAGCGCGAGAAGATCCTCCAGCTCGCGCTCGACCTGGAAGGGCCGGAGCGCAAGCCGCTGCAACTGGACCTGGATCCCGGCCGGGTGAAGGAGGGGCTTCTCCGCGACGCGGACGAGGCGTTGGAGGACATCAAGCGGATCGCCAATGCGTGCGTCGGGGCGTTCTTCGCCCATGGCTCGGACAAGGAGCGGGAGAAGGAGCGCGTCCGCCGGTTGGAGCTAATTGGGGCGTGGCTGTCCAAGGCGAAGAATGGGGTTCCGCCTCCCATGCCGGCGGACATCGCGGCGTTCTCCGCGCCGTCATGGACGTTTCACTGGCCGCTGGAGTTCCCGGAGGTATTTCATGGGAGCCGACCGGATCCGCTCGACAACGAGCAACCCAACAAGGCGGCCTGGATCGATGGGTTCGTGGGGAACCCACCGTTCGCGGGGAAGAACGCCATCATCGAGACGGGCGGAGAGAACTACCTTCCGTGGCTCCAGGCGGTTCATGAGGGTGCGCACGGCAACGCGGATCTCTCCGCTCACTTCTTCCGCCGTGCGTTCCATCTGCTGGGCGAACACGGCAGCTTCGGATTCATCGCCACCAACACCATCGCGCAGGGGGACACGAGAGCCACGGGACTGAAGTACCTGGTGGACCACGGCGGCCACCTCTACGACGCCGTGCGCTCCATGAAGTGGCCGGTGGCTGGCGCCAACGTCTCGGTGTCCGTGGTGCATCTGGCGAAGGGCCACGTCTCAGACTTGAAACTGGATCCTCGCCTGGATCGCCTGCCCGTGAAGTGCATCAACTCTCGGCTACGTGGCAAACCTGAACGCCCGGATCCCGTGGCGATTGGTGCCAATGCTGGCAAGAGCTTCGTTGGGGCGTACGTCTTGGGAATGGGGTTCGTACTCAGTCCTGAGCAGCGCTCCACTCTTGTTTCGAAATCATCAAAGAACGCGGCGCGCATCTTTCGCTACGTGGGTGGCGAGGAACTCAACTCCGACCCGAGTCCCGAACTCGAAAGGCACGTCATCAACTTCGGGCAGATGGAACTACAGGAGGCGGAGCGCTGGCCGGAACTCATTCGCATCGTACGGGAGTTGGTGAAGCCTGAGCGAGACAAGGTCAAGGACAGAGGAGCGAAGCAGTTCTGGTGGCAATTCATCCGACCGCGTCCCGAGCTCTATCAAGCGCTCCGCCCGCTAAGTCGTTGCCTCACGACCTCTCGAGTCTCGAAGCACTTGATATTCTCGTGGCAACCGTCGTCTGTTGTATTCAGCGAACAAGTCATTGTCGTTCCCGTAGAGCAGGACTGCTGGCTGACGGTGCTGCAAGCGCGAGTGCACGAAGTCTGGGCCCGGCTTCTGTCGTCATCTCTCGAGGACCGCCTTCGTTATGCCCCTAGCGATTGCTTCGAGACCTTCCCCTGTCCTGACTTCGGGAACGCATCAGCTCTCGACCGCATCGGCGAACGGCTCCACTTCGAGCGCAGCCAGTACATGCAGGCCCACAACATCGGCCTGACAACCACGTACAACCGGCTCAAGGACAAGTCCGTCACCGACACAGCGACGCAGCACCTGCGCGACCTGCACGTGGCCGTGGATCAGGCCGTCCTGGAGGCCTACGGCTGGAATGACATCCACGCCCCTCCGTACTGCGGCGCCACTCCCAAACAGTTCGAAGCCTTCGAGGACGAAGTTCTCGACCGCCTCTTCGACCTGAACGCGCACCGCGCCTACGAGGAAGCCAACCCCATCGCCCGCCGTCCCGCGAAGTCCCGCGCCCAGACCGCCTGAGCCCTCCCATGACTGGCCCTGACACGGGAGCGGTCCGCTCCCACCTCATCGATGCGCTCGAAGCGGACCTCGTCGGTCCGTTCCACAAGCCTCCTGGCGCTCCTGTCTCGGACGCACCCGAAGTGCTCCGCACACCACCGTCCCGTTGGTACCTGACCGGCTTCCTCGTCCCGCTCGACCAGGGCGTCATCGAGGATGACCCCGACGACGAGGAAGACGACCTGGCTGCAGGCAATGACGAGGACAACGAGGAAGCCTCCCGCCCCGACCCGAGCGCCAAGAAGGTGCGCCGCCTGCCCGCCTCCATGGGCCTGTCCGTTTTCGTCCCCTCGGGCACGACCCAGATCACCGCCCATGTCTGCTGGGCCGACTACCAGCGCATCGAAGCAGAGGGTCGCAAACAGTGGAGCCGTACCTTCCACCAACGCACCGTCACCCTGTTGCTGAAAGACTCGGTGCTGCGCGAAGGCCTGTACCTCCATGACAGCCAGGGCCTGCGCCTGGAAGGCCACGTGGAGAAGACGCGCGAAGGCGAGCTCGCGGTCGCCATCTTCCTCGTCAACGCGCGCCCGCCCACCAGCACCGCTGTCGACCGCGACGAGGCCTATGCCTTCCAGACCCACCTCGCCCTGGAATGCGCGCAGGGCTTCGTCAGCCGACAGGACTCCAGCGACGTCAGGAGCGAGGACGACGACGACCGCGTCAACGACCTCCAGTTCCGCGACCGCCAGCGGTGGGCCGTGGGCCATGGCATCTCCGTGCGTGTCCCATCCACCTCCGTGCCCGTCACCCGCGTGGAAACGGACTGGCTGCCTCGCGTCGAGGTGCTCCCTGTCGAAGCGCGTCAGATTGACGAAGTCACGGTGGGCATGGAGCAGCTCGCCGCGTTCACGACCCCCGCGGAGGCCGTAGCGGCCCTGCTCCCCCTGGTCCGGACCTACCGTGAATGGGTGGCCACCCAGGCCACTGTCGCTGTCGGCAGCGAACGCCGCGAGGAGACACGGGATGAGCTCATCCGCAGGGCTCGACGCGCGGCAGAGCGCATCGAGGAGGGCATCCAACTCCTGGCACGGGAACCTCTCGCCTTCGACGCCTTCCGCTGGATGAACAGCGTCATGGCCCAGGCGGAACGCAAGGTACGGCAGGACGAAGCGCCGAAATGGCGTCTCTTCCAGCTCGCCTTCATCCTGCTCAACCTCCCCTCCGTCGAGCACGAAGGCCACGCGGACCGTGAGCTCGTGGAGCTCATCTTCTTCCCCACCGGCGGCGGAAAGACGCAGGCCTACCTGGGCCTCATCGCCTTCACCCTGCTCCTGCGCCGCCTCCGGGGCCAGGCCCACCTCCACGGCGGCCTGGGCGTGGCCGTGCTGCTGCGCTACACGCTGCGGCTGCTCACACTCGACCAACTCGGTCGCGCCGCGACACTCATCTGCGCGCTCGAAGTGCTCCGCCAGCAAGAGCCGAAACGCCTGGGAGCCGTGCGCTTCTCCATCGGACTGTGGGTCGGCCGCTCCGCGACCGCCAACACGCTGGAGCAGGCATCCACGCAGATCACCGAGTACAAGAACGACAACGGCGCCCGCGCGCAATCTCCCTTCCCGCTCGCCACCTGCCCCTGGTGCACCACGCCGTTCGAACGGGAGTGCTTCATCCTCCGGCCGTCCAAATCCAAACCCCAGGAAGTGCTCGTCGGCTGCGCGAACATCGCATGCGCCTTCAACCTGGGCCGCAACCCGGAAGGGCTCCCCGTCCTCTTCGTCGACGAGCAGATCTACCGCGAGCTGCCCTGCTTCCTCGTCGCCACCGTGGACAAGTTCGCCATGCTGCCGTGGCGCGGAGAGACGGGATTGCTCTTCGGCCGCGTCCTGGGTCGCACCGGGAAGCGCTTCGTCGGCCCGTGCAACGATGCCGCGGACGTGAAGGCGGCGCTCGTGACGCTCCCGAAGGGGCTGCCTCCCCCGGAGCTCATCGTGCAGGACGAGCTGCACCTCATCTCCGGCCCGCTGGGCTCCATGGTGGGCCTCTACGAAGGCGCCGTCCTGACGCTCGCGCCCCGGGCGAAGTTGGTGGCCTCCACCGCCACCGTCCGCCGCTCCCGGCAACAGGTGAGTCGCCTCTATGGACGGGACGTCGCGCTCTTCCCTCCACCAGGCGTGGATGCCTCCGAGACGTTCTTCGCGTCCGTGGGCAAGAAGGGCGCGCGCCAATACGTGGGCGTGGCGGCACCCGGGCGGCCCATGAAGGCCATCCTGCTGCGCGTCTATGTCAGCCTGCTCGCCGCCGCCGCGTGCGGCGAACACCTTCATGGCGCCGTGAGCGCAGACCCGTACCTGACGCTCGTCGGCTACTTCAACAGCTTGCGCGAACTGGGCGGTATGCGCCGGCTGGTCGAGGACGAGGTGCGCCGACGGGTGATGGACCGCGTCCGCCGTCATCCGGAGGACTTCGACAAGAAGGCCGAGCATCCCTGGTACCGGGGCAGGACCATCCGCGGCGAGCCCATCGAGTTGACCAGCCGGGAGAAGACCGCTGACATCAAGGCGTCGAAGAGCCGCCTGGAGCTCACGCACGGTCAGCCCCAGAGCATCGACGTCGTGCTCGCCAGCAACATGATCTCCGTCGGCGTGGACATCGACCGGTTGGGACTCATGGTCGTGGCGGGACAGCCCAAGACGACCAGCGAGTACATCCAGGCATCCAGCCGCGTGGGCCGCAAGATGAACAAGCCCGGCCTCGTGGTGACGTGCCTCAACGCGGCCAAGCCCCGCGACCGCAGCCACTACGAGCGCTTCGGGACGTACCACGAGTCGTTCTATCGCTTCGTCGAAGCCACCTCGGTGACACCCTTCTCGGCACCAGCGCTCGACCGGGGGCTCGCGGGCGTGGTGGTGGCGCTGGGCCGGCTGCTGGACACCGCCATGACCGCGCCCCTGGAGTGGAAGTCGCTGCAGACGCACCGGGACGCGCTGGAGCAGGCGCTCGAAACCCTGGCGAAGCGCGCTGGCCGAGGGCTGCCCAAGGAGGAGTCGGAGCGCGCCAGCGGCATCGTGATGCAGCGCGCGCGAAGCCTGCTCGACTCGTGGCGCAACATCATCGAGCAGGCGAAGAAGGACGCCGCCCAGCGCGCGTACTCTCCCTACGACCCGGAGGGAAAGGGGCTCAAGCCCCTGCTGCGCGGCTTCCTGGACCCCACCGACAACCTCACCCAGGACGAGCTCAAGTTCGAGGCGCCCACGTCCATGCGTGACGTGGAGTCCTCGGTGCACCTGTGGATTTCACGTCAACCGCTGGGCGGCTACCGCGCCCCGAAGGCAGCGACGGAGGAGGTGGCGCATGACGAACCGTAGGAAGTGGACCAGGGCCCGCCCGACGCGGCCGCCGGCTGGGCGCGTGCGCCAGAGCCAGGTGGTCTCCACCTTCGGTCCGGGCAGCATGCTGGACCTGCTGAACGACGCAGTCCTCGTGGGCGGCCTGGACTTCTGGCGTCTCAAGGGCCAGGGCGAGGTGGTCAACGAGCCACGGCTGCTGGAGATCGTCGAGCCGCTCTACCACCGCAACAAGTGGCCGCTCAGCAAGGAGGCCCCCTTCCGCAAGCCCCCCGCTGGGGATGAGCGAGAGCCGACGGAGTCCTGCGGCATCCAGGTGTATGAGTTTCCGCGCTGGTTCGTCTGCCAGAACCCCCACTGCCGCACGCTGGTGCGGGCCAACAGCTTGGAGCGCGTGAACCAGGAGTACCGCCACCGCTGCGCGGGCGTGGACGCGAAGCCCGAGCGCTGCGTGCCGGTGCGCTTCGTCGCGGCCTGTCCACGGGGGCACCTGTCGGACATCGACTGGACCTGGTGGATGCACGAGCGCAAGCCTTGCGACGCCCCCCAGCTCAAGCTCGAGGAGGGTGTGAGCGGTGACTTCAGTGACATCGAGGTCGCGTGCTCGACGTGCGGCAAGCGCAGGCGCCTCATCGACATGACACACAAGGAGCAGCAGGACCACTGCGACGGGGAGCGGCCCTGGCTGGGATTGGAGGCGCGGGAGCGCTGCGACGAGAAGCGGCGGCTGCTGGTCCGCACCGCCAGCAACGGCTACTTCGCGCAAACCACCAGTGCCATCACCATCCCTGAACCGGAGTCGCTCCGGCGCAAGGTGCAGTCCGCGTGGAGCATCCTCCAGTCAGCCACCGCGGAGACCCTGCCGGCCTTCCGGACCATTGCCCAGGTGCAGGCGGCGCTCGGCTCCGCCTCCAACGCGGAGGTGCTGGCGGCCATCACGGCGGAGCGCGAGCACACGCCCGAAGCCGTCCCGGAGATCCGCACTGCGGAGTGGCTCCAGTTCCTCGCGCAGCCACGGGAGAAGCCTGGCGAGATGCCCCGGGACCGCACCGAGGTCTTCTGGGCCCGGCGCATCGCTCGGCCCCAGGGACTGCCCTCGCTGGTCGAACGCGTGGTGCTGGCGCGACGGCTGCGGGAGGTCCAGGCCCAGGTCGGCTTCACGCGGCTGGAGCCCCTGTCGAAGGACCTCCAGGGCCGCTACGACCTGGACGTGGCGCTCGCGCCGATGTCGCTCCACCGGGACTGGGTACCCGTCACGGAGATGCAGGGCGAGGGCATGCTGCTGGTGCTCGACGAGCAGCAGGTGCATGCCTGGGAGATGTCCGAGCCCGTGCTGCGGCGCGAGGACGTGCTCAGGGCTGGATATGAGCGCTGGAAGCAGGGCTCCGGCTCGAAGCTCCCCTTCCCGGGCGTGCGGCTCTACCTGCTCCATTCGCTGGCGCACCTGTTGATGACGGAGGTTGCGCTGGAGTGTGGCTACCCCGCGAGCTCCATCCGCGAGCGGCTCTACTGCGCGCCGCACAGCGACGCCGTCCCAATGGCGGGCATCCTGTTGATGACGGGCACCACGGGCGCGGAAGGCACGCTGGGCGGCCTGGTGGAGGAGGGCCGGCGACTGGGGCAACACCTTGCCCGGGCGCTGGAGGACGCGCGCCTCTGCTCCAACGACCCCGTCTGCGCGCATCACGAACCCACGGGCCGTGACGACCGCGACCTGGAGGGCGCCGCGTGCCACGGGTGCCTCTTCCTCCCCGAGTGCTCCTGCGAGCGCTTCAACCAGTACCTCGATCGCGCGCTCGTCGTGCCCACGCTGGGCCACGAGGACGTCGCCTTCCTGAAGACGCCGTGGACCTGAGCGGCGTGGCGACGCTGGACCTGGAGCGACTGAAGGCCGTGGTGGGCACGCGGCGGCTCGGGTTTCCGTTGTCCCGACTGGCGCTCCAGGGAGAGGGGCTGGAGCGGCTGACGGGGGAGGTCGCGGCGTTGAACGCGCTGGGACGGGAGGGAACGCTGGTGCTGCTGGACACGGTGCTCGTGGAGCGGCGCGCGGGTGCCCGGCGGCCGGAGCTGGTCTGGACGGGGCCGGAGACCCGCTGGAGCGGCGCTCGCGACACGGCGGTGGTGCTGGCGGACCTGTTCCACAAGGCCACGAGCACGGTGCTGGTGGCCGGGTTCGCGTTCGACCACGCGGCGGACGTGTTGGGGCCGCTGCACGAAGCCCTCCAGCGAGGCGTGAGTTGCAGACTCTATACGAGCGCACCGGTGGCCTCGGCGTTCCTGCGGGAGCACTGGCCCTTCGGTCCGCCCTGTCCGGAGTGCCACGGCTTCTCACCCAGGAGGGGTGTCTTCGCCAGCCTGCATGCGAAATGCGTCGTGGTGGACGCACGATGGGTCTTCGTGACGTCCGCGAACTTCACGAACCGGGGACAGACACGGAACATCGAAGTGGGCGTGCTGCTGGAGGACACGCACCTGGCCGCGGTGCTGGAGGCCCAGTTCTCCACGGGGGAGTGGTTCTCACGGGTCGCCTGATTCGGCATGGCGCCGGATGGAGTCCAGTGAATGCGTCCCGTGACGAGAGTCTCGGAAGTGTCCCTATAAGTGTGTAGCAGGCCGGCTCGGAGTATTCGAAGAGCCAGCAAGGAGCGGGGAAGCTCCTCGGTGAACCCAACCACCGAAACCTCCCGGCCAGGGGAGGCCCAAAGGAGTTCCCCGTGAAGAAGGCTACCGAGTTTGTCCCTCCCACCCAAGAGGAGGTGGGCGCGGACCTGCGCGCGCTCTTCCGCCAGGCCATCCGGATGACGCTCACCACGCTGCTCGAGGAGGAGGTGGAGCTGCTGGTGGGGGCGGGCCGCTTCGCGCGCTTTGACATCCTCGACGGGTATACGGAAATGTAGCGTCGGCCGCGCTCGGAATGGAGCGGCAGCCCCTCTTCGCAGGTCCCCACATGCCCGCTCGCACCTCCGTCGCGCCGCTCCTGCTCCTGGTGTCGCTCGCCGTCCTGGCCTCGTCCTGCAGGTGCGGGGCTGGGTCGGAGCGGCCGAGCGGGGAGCCACTCACCCTGGACTTCCGTCCCCACCCGCTGCAGCTCACCATCGCCTACGACGGGAGCAAGCGCTTCCAGATGTGGCTCGACACGCTGGAGCTTGCCCGGCGAACCCAGAGGGAGACAGGCCGAAGCGTCCACTTCACCTACTTCATCACCACCGCGTACTACGACCCCGCGGTCCAGGGCTTCGCGGTGGATCCGCTCGATGTGCCGACGACGCGGGAAGAAGCGCTCGTGCGCTGGGCGCTGACGCAGCAGGCCCTCAACGAGGGACATGAGATTGCCAACCACTCGGTCCGCCATGCCTCCGGCCAGACGTGGAGCGAGGACGCCTGGCGCGCGGAGTTCGACGAGTTCGAGCAGTTGCTGGAGGCCAACCTCTTCGAGCCCGTGCGCGACGCCGCCGGCAAGGCCGTGTTCCCGAAATGGGAGCCGCTGAAGACGGCGGCGCAGGGCGAGGTGGGGGCCGGCTGCCGGTCCGCGGCGGATTGCCACTCCGGCCGCTGCCTCTCGCTGACACCGGAGGTGGGGGTCTGCACCTCCGAGTGCAATGCCCACGCGGCCTGCCCGGAAGGAACGGTGTGCGGCAGCCCACGGTGGGAGCGCGTGACGGACGTGTGCCTGCCCATGCCGGCCTTCCCCGTCGAACACGAGGGGCGGCAGCTCTTTGACGCGGAGGGACGGCCGCAGGTGCAGAACCTCCGGCCCTACAACGTGGTGGGTTTCCGGGCGCCGTTCCTCCACCTCAACTTCGCGCTCTACCGGGTGCTCGCGCAGAGAGGCTACGTCTACGACACCAGCACGATGCAGCCGCTCGGTCCGCCGCGTCGCATGACGGGCGCGGTGGGGACGGGGCTGTTGCAGTTCCCCCTGATGTGGCACGACGACTCGCTCACCTACGCCATCGATGATGCGTACCAGGGCAAGGACGGCACCGGTGAGCGCATGGAGGCCGACTCGCGGGCCGCCATCCTCCTGTCCTACGAGAAGCAGGGCCGGGTCCCCTGGAACGTGGCACAGCACTTCGGCCTGCTGAGAGGTGGCATCTACTGGCAGGCGCTCCAGCGGACGCTGGCCTTCGCCGCGGCGGGATGCCCGGACGACCAGGGCCAGCGCCAGTGCCAGGACGTGGAGTTCCCCTCCTTCCGCGAGCTGGCAGAGCGCATCCAGCACTGGGAGAAGGCGGCCGGCACCGCCACGGTCTCACCGAGCCCCTGAGGCAACGAGGCCACATCCAGGAGGGAAGCGTTACCCCTGCTCGCTCGGTTTTTCGCGAGTCAATTCCGCCCGGTGCGGTACAGGGTGCAGCACCCGGAGCGGCGGCGCGTCCCGCTTCCAGGACGCGCGCCACGACTTCATCGCTCGAAGGTCCGTGCGACCGCCGAGCCAATCGCAATCACCAGCAATCGCCGCAGGCGTAGAGCCCTGTCGGCCCCGCGTCGATGACAGTCGAGCCGGACTGACAATAGAGGTGCTCCACGTTGTAGGCCCCGGGGCCTCCCGAGTAGTAACAGGGGGCCTGCCACCGGGCGAGCATCCTGCATTGCCAGACGTAGTCGGGGGTGTACCCCGCGGGACATGTGGGCGCCAGCGATTGATCCTGCTCGGTGAGAGGGGTTTCTGGGGCCTCACCGCTCGGCTCCATACCGCCACAACCGGTCAACACTCCCGCGACAAGCATCGAACCGACAACGAGAACGCGTCTTCGCATGCGGCCTCCGGAGTCCTTCTCGGGTTGGGTACCGATGCGCACGGTAGCGGACCTGTTCTTCCACAGGCAAACCCACCTGTAACCGTGTTTCTGATGACACCTGAATTCTTCGCTCAGGTGCCGTGGCCCAGGCTCATCCCTTCCAGGGGGCTGGGCCCGCTGTCGAGCTCGGCGTGCATGACGGTGTCGTCACGCACACCCTCCCACTTGGACACCACGAGCGTCGCCACGGCGTTTCCGATGACGTTGGTGATGGCCCGGGCCTCGGACATGAAGCGGTCCACGCCCAGCAGCAGCGCCACGCCTTCGACGGGCACCTTGCCATGGAGCGCCGCCAGCGTGGCCATCAGCGTGATGAAGCCCGAGCCCGTCACGCCCGCGGCCCCCTTGGACGTCAGCAGCAGCACGCCCAGCAGGGTGAGCTCCTCGCCCAGCGTGAGGTCGATGTTCACCGCCTGGGCGATGAAGATGGCCGCCATCGTCAGGTAGATGCACGTCCCGTCCAGGTTGAACGAGTACCCGGTGGGCAGCACCAGCCCCACGGCGCCCCGGTCGCAGCCCAGCGCCTCCAGGCGCTTGAGCAGCCGAGGCAGCGCGGACTCCGATGACGACGTCCCCAACACGAGCAGCAGCTCGCTGCGCATGTAGCGCAAGAGCTTCCACAGCGAGAAGCCGGACAGCCGCGCCACCAGCCCCAGCACCAGGAAGACGAAGAGGGCGCAGGTGACATAGACGGCGATGAGCAGCCGTCCCAGCGAGCTGAGCGATTCGACGCCGAACTTGCCCACGGTGAAGGCCATGGCGCCGAATGCGCCCAGCGGCGCCAGCTTCATGATCATCCCGACGATGCCGAAGAAGACCTGGGCCAGGTCGTCCGACAAAGCGAGCACACGATGGCCCATGGGCCCCAGGCGGGTGAGCGCCACGCCCGTCAGCACCGCGACGAGCAGCACCTGGAGCAGCTTCCCTTCGGAGAAGGCCGACAGGAAGTCATGCGGGATGATGTCCAGGAGGAAGGGGATGGTGCCCTGCTGAGACGCGGACGCGCGGTACTGGGTGATGCCGGAGGTGTCGATTTGCGCCGGGTCGATGTTCATCCCCGCGCCGGGCTTCAGGGTGTTCACCACCACCAGCCCCACGACGAGCGCCACCGTCGTCAGGACTTCGAAGTAGATGAGCGCCTTGAGGCCAATGCGACCCACGTGCTTGAGGTCGCCCATCTTCGCGATGCCCGCGACGATGGTGAGGAAGATGACCGGTGCGATGACCATCTTCACCAGCTTGATGAAGCCGTCACCCAGGGGCTTCATCGACTCGCCCAGGTCCGGCCGCAGCCATCCGAGGAGGACACCCACCGCGATGGCCAGCAGCACCTGGACGTAGAGATTCTTCACCCACCGCATCCGCACACCTCTCTCGGGAGGCCGCGGACTATAGCTCTTGGGGAGCGTTCACGCCCGGCCACGGATGTGAACGCTTCGAACGATTCCACCCCGGAACGCACCAGGGCTCAGAGCGAGTTCACGAAGTCGATCAGCTTGCCGCGCTCTTCCTTCGACATGGCCTTGAAGCGGTCCCGGCTCGCGCGGCCCTGCCCTCCGTGCCACAAGATGGCCTCTTCGATGGTGCGGGCACGACCATCGTGGAGGAAACGCGCACCGGGATTGGTGTGCTCGAGCAGGCCCAGGCTCCACAGCGGCGCCGTGCGCCACTCCTGCCCGGTGGCGACACCTTGAGGGTAGTTGTCTCCAAGCTCGGGCCCCATGTCGTGCAGCAGCAGGTCCGTGTACGGATGAATGCTCTGCTCCCGCAGCTCGGCATAGCGGTGTGCGGTTCCAGTGGTCAGCGTCGCCACGTGGCACGCATTGCAGCGCGCCTGCGTGAACAACACAGAGCCGGCAGCGACGCGCTCCTGCAGCTGACGCTCGGCCGCTTCGTCCTCCCGCATCTTCGCCAGCTCGGCCTCGAGCCTGGACTGATCCGGATCCTGGACCAGCTCTCCGAAGTCCACGGCATAATTCCGGAGAGGCTGCTGACCTGGGAAGTGGCGCTGGGGCGGGACCGCCAGGAGGCTCGTGTAATCCACGATGAGGCGCACGTTCTCGTTGCTGATCTCCGGAGTGGTGGAATTCGCATTGCGGCAATCCACGTCGTCCTTGGCCAGGCTGCAGTTGTGGGTGGGGAACATCGACGTCGTCACGCCCATGTCGTTGTTCAGGGCGCCTGAGACCTGCTCCTCCACGGTCGAAGCCGTGCCGCGCCAGCCGAAGCGACCCACGCGGGTGGCCGACGGGGAACGTGGATCCGGAATCAACTGAAGCTTGCCGACCGCACCATCGGGATCGTGTTGGCTCGCTTCGGCGAGAGCCTTCAACTGCTTCTCCGGCACTGCCTCCAGGAGGCCCATCCCCACCATGTGCGGAGCCGTGTGCACCGACATGCGAGCAGGCAGCTCCAGCGCCTGGCCCATCCGATCCGTCAGCGAATAGATGGGCTCTTGCAGCGTGTACGCAGTGCCATCCGGATACTTCCCCGGGATCTCGCGATACGAGGTGACCTTCAGTACCGCGTTGCGCCCGTCGTACTGGGTCCGGCCATCGTTCACCACTCCCTGCCAGAGGTGCCCGCCGAAGCGGCTGTCCGGCACGAGCTTGCCGGTGGCGTCCACGTCCGCGGTGAGCACCACCATCGTCGACAATGGCGTGTTGAGCGCAGGAGAGCTCTTGCCGTTGTTCACATGGCAGTCGATGCATGAGGCCTGCTGGAACCTGGGGCCCGCCTTGTTCATGGCAGCCGTGACAGGCGGATTGCCAGGCTCGTGGTGGCCACCGGTGAAGAAGGAGGTATGGATCAGACGTCGCCCTTCGGTGAAGGCCTGGATGTTGCGACCCGTGATATTGAGGCTCGCCTGCATGAAACTGATGTGAGGGAACCCCGAGGTGTTCTCCTGCAGGGTCATCAGCTTGCCGCCAGCCAGAGCGCTGTCCGGGATGGGAGTCGAGTCCCAGGGAATCGCGGGGGCATCACAGCAGGGGCCACGGTACCAGGGCACGATGCCGGGCGAGCCGACGCGGTAGACGAGCGCATCCGAGTAGTAGTTGAAGCGACCGAGCTCGTCGCCCTTGGTGCCGTCCAGGAAGATGCCGAGCTCGAATTCATACAGGTCGCCCACTCGCAGCTCCCGATTGAGTGCGGGAGAGCGCGTGATCTGCTTCACCAACACGAACTCGCCGTCCGCGAGAGGCCTATTGAGATCCCGATAGGTGCTTGGGCTGTTGTTATCCGGCAGGGCGTCGTAGTTCGAGATCGGAGTCTTCAGCTCCTGGTCCTTCAGAAGGGTCCCAGGGGGCAGCTGCTTCATGCCACCGTTGTCGCCGTAGAGCGCCACCGACATCGGCAGGTAGGGCTCTTCTCCGCGCCGCCCGATGTACCCGCCCCGAAAGTTCGTCCCGTACAACCACCACTGCGGACGCACGACGAGCGTCAGGATGCGGGTACCGGGCTTCTTGGGGTCGGGATTGGGATTGTCGTAGATGGTGATGTCGTGGGTGCGGCGCTCGAAATAGTGCGCCGCGAAGGTCATGTAGTTGTCCCCGCCCATCGGATCGCCCTTCGGGGGCATCTCGCGTGCGTGGCGGTCGCGCGTACGTCCGCCGACCTTCGTCACGAGCGTGCCACTGGGGAGCGTGTAATGGGTCGTGGGCTGCTGCTCGGGCCAGGTCAGCTCGGCATAGCCGTCAGGTCCATTGACGACAGGTTCATTGTCCGGCGGTGGCCCGTCGCCGATCTGCGCGGTGCCAGGGCTGCAGGCGGCAACCGCCAGACATACCCAGGAAACCGCCGCGAACAGTGCGGGCCGGATGCTCACGCCCTGCCCCGGATTCCGACAAGAGATGGCCACCTGCGAAGAACGACCCGCGGGGGCGAACATTTCAGGAACGCAGCTCACATTCCGACTCCTTTCAAGACAACGTGCCGCCAAAACAAGAAGACGACCGAGCACGGATATCAGGCGCACGCCGGCTCGGAATAAAGACAAACACTCATGAATGTGGAGCGGTTCCGCGGTGTGGTTGTGCGTATGCCAATCCTCGTCGACGCCGCATCAACTCAAGGCGCGTAGAGGCTCTTGAGCGCCTCGTACGCGGGCCGCGTGTTCCGGTCGACGTCGACGATTCCCCACCACTCCTCATTGAAGGTGCTGTCCGGGTAGGGACCACCGCCGGGGGCGGTGCCACCGTTGTCGTGCTGGGAGGGCTCCCCGGACTTCCACCACTCGTCCGACCACTCGAAGATGGTGCCGCCGGAGCACACGCCGCCTTTGTTCGCGGTCGAGTGTTCGAGAATCTCCCGGGTCAGCTCGCGGGTCGCCCTGCCCTGGCTTTCGGGATCGTATCCGGGGATCTTCGCATTGAAGGCATCCGCACCGTACTCGGCGACGAACATGGGCTTCTGGCTGAGGGCCGTCCACTTGTTGAAGGCGTCTCCGAACGTGATTCCGCGATACATGTTCAGGCCCCAGACGTCGATGTCCGGCATTGCTTCGATGGTGGCCTTGGAGGGCATTTCGCCATAGATGGTCGCGATGGGGTGCTTGGAATCGAGCCTCTTGATCGCGGCGGCGATCTGGTTCAAGCGAGCCATCGAGTCACTGAAGGGCAAATCGGTATACAGGCCGTTGTAGTTCCATTCATTACCAAGGGACCACATGAGGATGGAGGGGTGATCCTTGAGCGCCGTGACGTGCTCGGAGGCGCGAGAAGCGGGCTCGCCGCCGTAGGCGTACACGCTCATGATCACGCGGATGCCCGCGGCGTGCAGCTTGTCCAGCACCGCGGTGTCGCGGATTGTGTCGTAGGTGCGGACCACGTTGATGCCCGCGGCCTTCATCAGCGCGATATCCCTATCGGCGAAGGCGGCGTAGTCATCCCTGGGCGGGTGGTTGTGACCCTTTCCGACAGGATTCCAGCAGACGCCCTTCAACTGGAGGGCCTTCCCATCTGCCTTGATGGCTCGCCCATCCACCGAGATCGCACCGTTGCCCCCGTCGCCTGTGCCACCATCAGCACGCGGGCTCCCGCCATCCCCGATGTCATCGTCCGGCGCGCCGGGAGCGACTGCGCAGGACTGGATTGCAACCAGCAGAAGGCTCAAACCAAGGCCACGAAGTATCATAAGCGCCTTTCAAAAGGATGCGCCCAACGTCCAGGTGAGGCCGGAATAGCGCTCCTGGGAGATGCCTCCCCCAGTCCAGTCCGTTCCCACTCCGGAGAATGTGTCCGCGTATTTCTGGAAGCGGTAGCGAACGCTGTAGTCCAGTGGCCCGAAGAGATCGCCGCTGACTCCCACCTCGATCCCGAAGCCACTGCTCGACACCTCGGGACCATAGCGGTCCCTCTGCTCATGGCCCGGCTGCGGCCGGATGAAGTACAGGAAGCCCGCCTCGACCCGAGCCAGACGGGCCAGGGGCACCGACACATCCAGGCCCAACGACGCATGGGTGCGACCCGTCTTGGGAAACAGCGCCTGGTACTCCTCGGCCACCTCGAACGAGTGGGAAATCACACCTCCCCGAAGCCCCACGAACGCGGGGAGGGGCGTGGCCGTAAGCGATAGCGGAAAGTACAGACGATAGGTGCCGAAGAGCGACCAATACATGTCCGCGGCGCTCACGGTTCCCCCACGTCCGCCTTCCTTGACACTGACCTGGGGCCAGCGACGCGACAGCTCGGCGGTCAAGCCCAGGCCCTTCAGCGCCGTTTCTCCCTGGAGCGCCAGCGGAAACACAGCGAGCTCGGCGCTGAAGCCCGAGTACGGACTCGGCGTTCCGAACAACAGGTAGTTCCCCGGCCTCTCCTCCTCCGGCTGCGATTCCAGTTGACCGCACGACGCGATGCCGGGGGCCGCACAATAGGAGCGAAAGGTGGTGGCTCCACCGAGCCTCACGGAGACTCTTCGAGGCCCCATCATCGGCGCAGGGGCCTTCACCGGCGGCACGTCCTCCCCTGGAGCTGCTGGAACTGCCTCGACCCTGGCCGTGGGTTCGGCGGTGCCGGCACCACTCGAAACGAGTGCGGCTGCCGTGGCCGAGGACTGGGGAGGGACGTCCTGAGGCTTCGAAGCGGCCGGCTCTGCCGCCTCCAAAGGCTCCTGGGGGACGACCTCCGCCGCGGCTCCGCGCAACGTCGTCAAGATCGCTTCCGCGGCGCGCAAGGCGTCCTTCGGTGAAAGCCTTCCCTTCTTGAGCGGGTATGTCTCGGTTTCGAGCAGCCTTCCCGAGGTGCTCACCACTTTCACGGTGAGCTTGGGTCCCGACACGGCTCCCCGGACGGTCGCCGCGAGTCCCAGTTCCCGCGAGAGCGCGGCGATGGCCGCATCCGTGTAGGCCTCGCGCCCTCGGAACCCCAACCGTCGTGCACGGGTCTCATACAGCTTGCCCTTGACGACCTCGGAGCCCTTGGCCTGCAACGAGCGTTCGAGCTGTTTCCGAACCGCGTCCCGGCGGTCCCCGACGAGCTCGAGAACCGTGACCCCCTGCTCCGCACGAGCCCAGAAGGACATCAAGAGAACGCATAGCGAAATCACTGCATTCAACCGCTGGCCGTGAAGAGTCACTCGTCCCATACCCTCTGCCTCGTCGCCGTCAAAAGTGCACCGAACTCGTCCATCACCTGGGCAGCCGCAAGGTCCGGACCGCTTCGACGGTCGACGCCTCCATCCGGGCCGGCAATCCGGGGAGCAGCGCGCCGACCGAGGTGGGAACGTTGAGCGGATGGATGATCGCCAACTGGACGGTCCGACTCGGAACGTCGAGGAGGATCAAGAAGTAGCGATAGCCAGACACCGGACGGCGGAGCGCCGCACCAGGCCCACGGGTGGGGCTGGCGACCGCGCCCCGCGCCGCTTCGGTGCTCGTCGATTTGTCGATCAGGTCGGCTGCACTGCCCAGCGAGTCGACTTTGCACTTCGAGCCACAGGGGCCCTCGCCGACGTAGCCCGCATAGCCGAACATGTTGGTGCTGAAGACGTCGAAGTTCCGGAAGTCGTTGTTGTCGTTCACGACCTCGAGGACGTTGAACTGACCGCAGCCGTCACCCAGGTACCACTTGTCAGGCTCCTTGGCATAACAGTGGCAGCTGCCGAAGGCGCCAGCGCGCACGAGCTCTCCATGACTGAGGCCCACCCAGGGGGCATCGAACCAGTTTCCGCCCGAGCCCTGCGAGCAGGCATGGCCCAGCGAACCCGCGTGGGGCATGGTGGCGAGCATCACGAAGAGCTTCGAGCCAGACCAACCCCAGGTCTTCTTCTTCCCACTCCCTTGCGGTGGGCAGTACGGCACGCTTCCCGGACCGCACGCGAAGTCCTCGCTCGTCGAGACGTCGACCAGACATTCGGTCCCGATGATGCCGTCGAACCCCTTCTCCTCGGTGCTGTTCCCCTCGAAGTGGAGGCCCTGCGGGCTCTTCGGGCTCCGATCGTCCCAAGAAGACACCAGGTTCCAGGGACGCTTCGAATCGCCCGCCGGTTGATACACGGCAAACTGCTTGACCTTCATCGGACCACGCAGGGTCACGATGAGATCCTCGTCCCACGGGGTCAGCGCATTGCTTTCGATGGTGTGCTTGCTGAGACAACAACCCGAGGACTGGTAGGCATCGCAGGGCCCCGTCGCTGGATCACGCCGACTCGGGTACCAGCCCGGCGCACCGATGGACTCGAAGGTGATGGTACCTCCATGCGAGACCGGGTCCAGCTCCGAAGGATCCAGGTCCGCTCCCGAGCCACCATCGACGGGACCCGGCGTGGGGCCGGGGTTCTCCGTCTGGGAACCGCCATCCGGCGACTGTGAACCGGGACCTTGCGAACATGCACACAGCAGCGCCAGGAGCAGGCTCTTCACTTTGAAGTTCATACGGGTTGTCATTGTCTCGGGTTCGTTCGTTCCGGTCCTCAGCGCCGGCTGCGCCGACGACGCTGGAGGACAACCAGCGTGGCGCCGAGCAGCGCGAGCGTGGAAGGCGCCGAGGCGGCCGTGCATCCAAAGCCATACTGCATTGGGGGCGCATCCGATGGCACTTCCCCCGGCGTGTCTCCATCCGTGTCCGACCCGTAGAAGAGGTCGGAGCTTCCATTCGAGGAGGCCACGTTGGGATTACGACCCGCCGCCAGTTCGTCCCAATCGCCGGTGCCGTCGCCATCCGTATCCACGCCATCCCCTTTGATTCCGTTGAGCGCCGTCTGAAGAGACTCTGAGTCGAACGCGCCGGTCAGGCCGTGCTGCCGCAGCGTCTCCGCGAAGGGCTGGGCGGCGGTCCCCCTCCCGCCAACGGCGGTGGCGTGGCAAACGATGCATGGCGGTGGGTTCTCCATCCCCGTCTCCGCCCGAATCACGGAGGGGAAATTGCTGGTAGCCCCGGCAGTGGTGCCAAGGAAGAGCGCGACCGTCACCATCGGTCGGGCGAAACGGGAACGACAGAGGGCGATTGGCACTTTCGGGCTCACAAGTAGAGGTGCAGCAGGAGGACGCTGCCCAGGTTGGAGATGGAGGCCTGTCCCTGGACAGGCGTCTGCCGGGCAAACCCGTCGAGCCGGACTTCGAAGCCACGCGCCGCGAACCAGCTCATGCCCAGCCATCCACCGAGTTGCGTACCCGCCGCTCCGCGCTGGTCCTCTCGAAGGAGCTCGATGGTGCCCAGGAGGTGCAGGCCACGGACGATCTCCAGATCCGCCTGGGCGTACCCCACCACGCCCGCCCGGAGCCCTCCCTGCTGGCTGCTGCGCACCAGCGCGTCCAGCTCCGCGATCAAGGCGAGGTCGGGGGACGGGGCATAGCGGGCAAACAGTCCATGCGCTTGACGCAACGTGTTCGCCTCGGAGTTCAGGCGGTCGTAGCGGGCGAAGGTCACCAGACTGGACACACCGGCGGTCAGGTTCGGTGCGAAGACGTACTCGAAGTAGCCGGAAGCCCCACGTTCGCGATAGGCGTCCGGGCCAACCTGGAAGTTGCCGGCGATGGCCATCACCTCGGAGCGGAGGCTCTCTCCCGAGTAGGCCACTGCCACTCCGTGCTGCTGGCCGTCGTTGAAGTCGGTGCGGGTCACCGCCCTGGCCCAAAGCGTGTGCTCGACCGAGCGGATTCCGAACGGAAGTGTCAAACGCCCTGCCCTGATGAACAGCGCCTCATCCAGCAGGGTGACTCCCAGCCAATGATCGCGGCTGATGGGCTTCGGCCCGTCGATGTCGCCGACGGGGGTCAGGCTGGCCGCGAACGCGCGGCGGGGTGCCACACCGAGCGAGGCCATGGCCCGGAAGGCTCCCACCACCACTGCGGCGCGAACGTCGGCGGCCATCACCACCGGGACCAGCACGTCGCGGACCTGGCCCTCGTTGCTCGCGGCTCCGGGATTCACCGAGCGCGAGAAGAGGCCACCCGCGCGCACCGACACCTCCGGTAGAAACCACTCCGGGCGCGAGGAACCGAGCGCGCCGTAGAGGAACTGGGTGTTGGGGTTCGCTTCACCCTCCAGGTTGGGCGTCCCCCATTGGGTCTCGAGGAGCGTCTGCTGCTGCGCGCGCCCGTAATCAGTCATCACGCCGCCACCGCTGGGGTCGACGTGACACGACTGGCAGCTCGTATAATTGTGTTTGATCATCCACGGGAACGCCGCGGCCGCCTGCGGATGGATCAGCAGGAACACCGCAAGCGTCCACATGAGCACTCGAACAGACACGTCTGGGTCCTTCCCTCAGCGCTCACGAGCGGCAGTTTTCGCCGACGCGCGCGAATGTTCTCAAGCCTGGGTGACTTCGAAGGCGACGTCGATGTCGATGTCTGGCTTGACGGTGACGCCCAGGTAGCTTGGGACTGCGACGCCAAAGTCCTTGAAACTCAGCTTCACCTTCGAGGTCACCTTCGTCGTCTGATCGGCCGCTCGCTCCGCGCGGTACTGCAGTACGACCTCTCGCGTCTCGCCGTGCAGGGTGAGCATTCCCCTGGCCTGGCCGGACTTCGTCTCACCCCTGGCCGGCACCAGCAGCTCGCTACGCTTCACCACGAATACGGCCTGGGGGAACCTGGCCGTCTCCAGGTACTTCTCCTTCATGTGCCGATTGCGCAGCTCGATGCCCGTATCGAGGGAGTCCAGCGGCACCGTGAAGGTGATGGACTGGCCGTCGTCCTGGAGCGACAGCTTCTCGGTGGTCCCCACCAGCTTGAATCCGGCAGGTCCCTTCCCGGTGAATGAAACCCTGGTCGCGCCCTGAAGGGTGAACCCCGCAGCGGAAGCGACACTCGGAGCCCCCAGGAAAAGGCCCAGGGACAGCACCATCTGAACAACCATCAACCTCTGACGCATCATCAGTCCCTTCCCGGCCAATCACGGTGTTTGCAAGCAGCCGCTGGCAGCGCCGCGCACAACTCGCGGCGCCGCGCCATTGAGCAGTCTCTCAATTGCGTTTCAATGCCGTGGGCACGCGCGCAAGCCTGGCGCATGACGACGGGTGGGTTGTCGGGCTCGCTGAGGCGCCGCTCGACGCGAACAGCTGCGAGAGATTACGCGAGGAGCTCGGTGAGCTCCGCGTTCGCCACGCCTCGGGCGTCCTCTCCGAACGAGGTCACAGGCATGCCGAAGACGTGCCGCATGATGGTGAACCACATATCGCGGAGCTGCCGGTCGTTGCCCACCGAGTCATAGGCGATGTGCGTGTTCCGCTTCAGGACACCGTTGCCACCGGCGATCAGGATCGGCAGATCGAACGCATCGTGGTCGTGCGTGCGCATCTCGCTGAGGAAAACGAGCGTGGTGTGGTCGAGCACGGTGCCATCGCCTTCGGGGATGGCATCCAGCTTGAGAGCGAGCTCCGCCACCTTGCGGCCCATCCAGGCGTTGATGGCCGCGAAGTCGCGGTTGCTCGGCTTCACGATCTTGTACTTGCCATTCTCCGTCGTATCGCCCAGCTCGCCCTCTCCGTGCTGGCAGCCGTGGTAGTGGAGGCTGGCTCCTGCATTGTACGCGAGCCCCACGCGCGTCCGGTCCGAGGCGGGGATGTTGCGATATTCGAACTCGGAACGCGCGTCATCGAGCAGGTGGGTCACCACGCGCGTGCGATCGCACTCGAAGGCGAGTGTGATGAGATCGTTCATCACGTTGGCGTGGAGCTCATGGTCGTACCCGTCCTGTCCCTGGGACAGACCCTGCTGCGGGCCGGGCGGCTCGGGCACTGCGTTGGGCGTGGGCAGCGCACGGCATGTGGCCGAGACCTGATCGGCGGCGAGTTCGAGGCTCCGCACGGTCGTCAGATACTGGTCCAGCACCTGCTGATCGCGACTGCTCACGCGACTCTTGATGCGGTTCGTGTCCTCTCGGACCGCGTCCAGCACGCTCTTCTCTCGCGCCTTGAGCCTGGCGAGCTCCGCCGGAGTCTGCGCGTTGCCGCTTCCGACCAACGCATCGAAAATGACACGTGGATTGACGTTCCGCTTGAGCGGCTCGGTCGGCGACTTCCACGACAGCACCTGGTTGTAGGCGTAGCTGCGGTAGTCGAAGAAGCCAGGCTTGACGCCCAGCCCGGTCTGCATCGAGTTGAGGCCGGTCTGGCCCTGCAGGGTCTGCGCGATGAGCTGATCCACCGAGGTGGTGCTTCGCACCGCGGAGTCGAGGGGGAGTTTCGCCTTGCGCGCGGCCTCATCGGCGTCGATGCAGGTGGTGACGGCCGACATGCAACGCGCATGCGACGGCTCGACGCTCGGGGTTGGCTTGTCGCCGTCGTTGCTCCACGTGTAGTTGCCCAGTCGGCTCACCATCATCAACTTGTGCTTGATGGGCTGGAAGGGCGTGAGCACGTTGGGCAGTTGGAACGCGTCACCCGAGACCGACGTTCCAAACGCGGGCGCCGTGCTCCACCAATCGTGCGGAGCGCCGTTGGGGAAGGCGCAGATCAACAAACGGCGAGGGATGCTCCCGGCCGCGGCGCGGGCGGCGCGAGGCGCGAGGGCCTCCAACCAGGGAAGGAACAGCGCGACGCCTGCTCCACGCAGCACGGTTCGGCGCGACAATGGGGTCTTCATGGAGCCTCCTCGGCGTGCCCACGGAAGGCGGGCGAAACCACGACCTGGTGAAGGAGTTCGCGGAGCGTTCCTGCCTTCCACGTGGATGCCAGCCTGGCGACCTGAGGCTCGTCCTCCGGCACCAGGCTGCGGCGCATGGCGAAGCTGTACAGCTTCCGAGGCGCGCAATCGCCGAGTCGCGAATCCTCCGCAAGCAGCGGCAGCAGCCCCGACAGGTCGGTGAAGGGTGTGCCCTCGTAGACGCCGCTCGCGTCGATGGGCTGCCCCTCGTCCTGGGTGCGGTAGCGGCCCACTGCATCGAAGTTCTCGAGGCTGAGTCCGAGCGGATCGAGCATGTTGTGGCAGCCCGCGCAGGACGGATTGCGCCGGTGCGCCTCGAGTCGCTCACGGACGGTTCTGGGCGTCGGGCCATCCTGCGGCGGAAGCTCGGTGATGACTCCTGGCGGAGGCGTCATGTCGGTGCAGAAGAGCGACGTGATGACGCCCTTGGCACGGGCGGTGGGCGAGGTGCGATCGCTGTGGGAGCTGAGCGTCAGGAAGGCCGGCAACATCAGGAAGCCGCGACGCTGCAGGGTCGTCGGGTCAGCGGCGAGCAGCGGCTGGAGCGCTGTGTTCGCCGGATGCGGGGCCAGGAACACCTCTCTCCAGGGAGTGGTCCCGCTCACGAAGCCAGACAGGAAGTCGTTGGCCTGCGCCTCGACCCCCTTTGCCACCGCCGGCGTCCATTGGGGGAAGCGGCTGGTGTCGACGTTGTGGCTCGAGAGACGCACGGTGCCGAGCCACTGGCCGAGGAATTGGGAGACGAAGCGCTGACGTCGAGGATCCTCGAGCATCTTGTCCGTCATGGCGATCAGCGCCGCATCGTCGTCGAGCTTGCCGCTCTCGGCGCTGTCGAGCAGCTCATCGTCGGGCATGGAGCCCCAGAGCAGGTAGGAGAGGCGGCTCGCCAGCGCCGCGGACTCGAATGCGCTCTTCCCCTGTCCGGGACGCTCGATGCGAAGGAAGAATGACGGACTGCTGAGCATCACCCGGAGTACGTGCGCGACCGCGTCCACGTGGCCCATCTCCAGCGACTGCCTCGCCTTGTGGTAGGTCGCCAGGTACGCGTCCACCTCTTCGGCGTCGAGGGAGTGGCGAAATGCGAGGCGACCCAGCTTCTTCACGAGGGACTTCGGACATTCATCATCCGCGTCACTGGTGGGAGTGCAGGTGACCAGGCGCGCGGCAAGCTCGGGCGACTCGAAGGCCTTGGCCACCACGTCGCGGGCGGCGTTGAAGACCGCTTCACTTTGAACCTCCGACAGGGAGGCGAGCACGCCCACGTTCGCATCGAACTCGGACGCCGAAACCGCGGGGAAGTAGTCGGCCGGCCGAGACGTGACTCCGAGCAGGTCCTGAACCGTTGCGTTGTATTCCGACGCTGTCAGCAGGTGCGCCGACATCGTCTCGCCCTCACCTCGGTTCGACAGAGAAACAAAGGAAGAGCCCTCACATGCCGAGAGCCCGAGAAAAACACAGACTCCAACACGTTTGAAGGCCAGGCCGAGACGCATGGTCGCTCCTTTCAGAGACGCCGAGTTGCAAAGCCAGACTCGCGGGAAGACCCTCGGGCCAATAAGGAACGGGATCGCGCACGCGGCACGAGATGAAACATGAAACCCGCGTTGTTCGACCGAAGGTGGAACTCTGTCATCACGTATGTAGAGACTCGTGCGGCTGTATTCGGCTCAACGAAATCGACAAGACGTGTTCGCGTGCTCGAGGTGTGGAGGCAGGCGGCACGTGGTGTAGGTGAAGGAAGCACTCGCCCCCGTCCTCAACGCCGATGAGGCCCAGACCCGGGTTCACGCTGGCGGTGATGCGCGGCGTTACTCCCGGTATGTGTCATGAGGTGCGTGTCCGTGCGGCAACACCCCCGGGCATCCGCTCGACGTTGGCGTGACCCGTTTTGAGCGGTAGTGTCTCTAGAGGGTCATGTCCGTACCCGGGCGACTCATTCCATTGCACCAGGACGCCACCGAGCCGGAGGTCGACCCGGCCGACTTCACCGCCGTGGTTCGGGCGTACCGCCCCTACATCGCGGGGGTGGTGAAGCGCATGTTGGGGCGTGACGACGAGGTCGACGACATCGTGCAGGACACCTTCGTGCGTGCCCTCGATGGCCTCAAGCGGCTCGAAAACCCCCTGCGGGTCAAGCCCTACCTTGTGTCGACCGCGGTGCGGCTGACGCTGAGGCGGCTGCGAAGGCGGAGGCTGCAGCGCGCTTTCGGCCTGTGGGAGCGCTGGCACCCCACCCTGCTCTCCACGCCCCGCGCCAACGGCGAGCACCGGGCGCTGTTGAGCGACGTGTACCGGGTGCTCGACGGCAGGTCGGCGGACGAGCAGGTGGCGTGGAGCCTGCGCTATCTCGAGGGTGAGCGGCTCGAGCGCGTCGCCGAGCTCTTGGGCTGCTCGCTCTCGACTGCCAAACGACGCATCGCCGCGGTGGACGCGGCGATGGCGGAGGCGCACCGTGACTGAACTGCACCAGCGTTGGGCTGAGGCGGCGCGCTCGCTCGATCCGCAGTACTCGACCCACGAGGCGACCCTGTTCGAAGCAGAGGTGCGTCGGCGCTACCGCCAACGGGCAGTGCGCCGACGGGTGGCTCTGGCCGGGCTCGGCGTCGCGGCGATCCTGCTGGTCGGGCTCTTCGTACCGTCGACGCTGCGCGGGCCCGGCGTTCCCGAGGTCGCGATCGGTGAAGACGCGCGGGTGGTGATGCCCATCGGCGCGCCGGTGCGCACCCTCCGCTCGGAGCCGGGACTCTTGTGGCTCGAGCTCGAGCGCGGCGCCATGCGCTTCCGTGTCGCCCCGCAGCACGGGCGACTGGTGCGGGTGTCGGCTGGTGCGGTGGAGGTCGAGGTGGTCGGCACCGCGTTTTCGGTCACCCGCGGTGACGAGCAGGTGAGCGTGGTGGTCACCGAGGGCCGCGTTCGGGTGCGCACCGGAGCTCGGGAGACGCTGCTGGCGGCGGGCGAGCAAGGCACCTTTCGCGCCGAGGCACTCGCCCCTGAAGCTGCCGGCGCGCCCACCGGGCCTGACGGGGTGACGGCCGAGGCGAGCGAGGACAGCGGTGGGCCCGCGACGCCCCTGGCGCCGAGCGTGGCGCCGGCACCGCGGCCCCCGGGCAGGAAGAGCGTGCGTCGTCCGGCCACCTGGCGAGCGCTCGCCGAGCAGGGCGATTTCCAGACTGCATGGTCGGCGATGCAGCGCGAGGGTGCTCCCGATGACGAGCCCGGCGATCTGCTCCGCGCCGCCGACGTGGCCCGTCTCAGTGGCCACCCCGAGGCTTCGCTCGCCCCGCTCCGCCGGGTGCTGTCGCGTTTTCGCGGTGACCCACGCGCGTCGCTCGCCGCCTTTACCCTCGGCCGGGTGCTGCTCGACGATCTGGGCAACCCGCGAGAGGCGGCCGACGCGTTTCTCGAGGCGCACGCGCTGGCCCCGAAGAGCCCGCTCGCCCCCGACGCGCTGGCCCGCGCCGTCGAGGCCCAGGCCCGGGCGGGAGACGCCGCGGCCGCCCGCGGCACCGCCGAGCGCTTCGTCGACGAGTTTCCGCAGTCGGGGCGGATCGACGCCGTGAGACAGTGGGGGAGGCTCGGAGCACCGTGATGTCCCCTCTTCCGTCCGGGTACCCCGACGCCGCGCAGGGGGCCCTGGCTTGATGTTCGCTGTGCTGTGGATGGTGGCCGCTGTCTCGACGTCTGGCTCGGGGCAGGTGGCGATGAGTGTCACCGGTTGCCCACCTGGCGTCGAACCTGAGCTGCGTCGGCTGCTGGCGGTCGAGCTCAAGGTGCCCGTCAACGCGGCGTCCAGCGAGAGTGACACGATGGTGACCGTCGACTGCACGGCACCGCGCTACAGGGTGGCGCTCGAGGTGTTGAGCCGAAAGCCCGAGCAGTTCGAGGTCGACATCTCCGACGTCAGCACGTTGGCCGTTCCCCGGACGGTCGCGTTGTTGGTGGCCGAAGCCGTCGCGCGGCTGTGGTCTTCGCCCCCAGCCGAGCCGCCCCACCCGCCGGTCGAGGCCCTGCCGCCTCCACAGGCCCCGCCTCCCCCACAGGCCTCGCCTCCCCCTCCCCCACAGGCCCCGCCCGCTCCCATCGCCGAGCCGGGCCGGGTGCAGTTCGGCCTGTTCGGCGTCGGCCGCTCGGGGACAGTGCCGCTGCTTGGCGGGGGGCTCGCGGCCGACGTGCGGCTTGGGAGCTGGGTGGGCATGCGCCTCGACGTGGCGGCGCTGCGGGGAGGAGCACAGCGGGCCTCGGGCTCGGTGTTGGCGACGCTGGTCGATGGGGGCATCACCTTCGACGCGCGGGCCGAGCGGGCGCGGTGGATGGTTCGGGGCGGCGTCGGGCTGCGCGGCGGACTCGGGGTGCTCAAGGGCCTGCCGGCGGAAGGGCATGTGGGGGCTGTCACGCAGGGCGTGCTCTGGGGGCCCCAGGTGGGGGTGAGCGGCGAGTGGCGTCCGCGGGGGTGGCTTGCGCTCGGGATGGGCCTCGATGGAGTCGTCTGGGCCCCGCGCCTCGAGGGCACCGTGGTGGGCGAGTCGCCCGTTCGCGTTGGCGGCGCCTTCGGCGCGCTCTGGTTCTCGGGCGGCGTGCGCGGGTGGTAGACTGACGACGCCGATGCGCGGATGGTCGCCCAACATGCTGGTGCTGGCGCTGGTGCTCGCGGGGTGCGAACCGTTCAAGTTCGGTGGCGGCTCTGGGATGGTGCTCGGTCCCAACCCGCAGCAGTGCCGGCAGGCGTCGCTCCCCGGCGTGACGCCGCTGTTCGCCGAAGGCCCCGCCGAGACCGGCCCCATCATCAGCCGCCGGGAGGACGGCGTCCTCGTCACCGAGGTCGCCGGGCGGGTGCGCGGCCGTCATGAGCGCGAGGAGCGCTTCGGTTCCTTCGACACGCGCTCGTTCGAGAACCGGAGCTACCGGCTCGTGGTCGAAGACGCGGTCGCGGCCGGCCGTTCCGAAATCAAGATCACGTACTACCCCAACGCCGACGTCTCGACGTACGGCCCGGTCACCAACTTCCGCAGCTGGAAGATGTACGGCCTCGAGGGAAACCAGAACGGGGGCTACACCTTTCACGTCAACCAGCAGATGCGTCCGGTGTCGCCGCGCCAGCTCGAGCAGACGGTGACCGACAACCCCCGCGAAGGTCGGCCGCTCCGCGCGGGTGACATCCTCGACTTCGAGCTCGGCATCTACCTGGCTGGCGCCGATCCCATGGACCCCGCCCCCATTGCCGGCGGGTCGGCCTATTTCTCCGACACCTTCCGCTACCAGGTCGGCCTCGGCGGCCTCACGCCAGAGACCTTCGACTCCGCCGGCATGTTGGGGCCTCCTCCCGACGCCCGCCTCGGCGGAGGCACCACCGTGCCCTTCGTCGCCCTCGCCGATGGCACCCCGGTCGAGCCGAAGTACGCGCTCTCGCAGTTTGCGCTCAACATCCAGTGGCCACACCCTCAAGGGTTTCTCGAGGGCCGCCGGCTCTTCTACACCGAGCTCGACACGGGCGCCCACGTCGAGGCGGGCAACCCGCCCCTACCGTTGCAGGGCGTGCAGGGGCCGCTGTTCAACGCCAGGAGCTGCATTGCCTGCCATGCCTTCAACGGCCGCGGCGTGTTGCCGCCGGTGGGAGCGCAGGTGCAATCGCTGGTGCTCAGGCTGACCGGCGAGCCGGAATTCGGCGACCAGCTTCAGCCCCAGGAGGCCCCGGTGGCGCTTTCGCGCATCGAGCCGCAGTCGGTGACGCTCAGCGACGGCGAGGTGGTGGTGCTGCACCGGCCGGTGTTCGACGCCGGCCGGCCGCTGCGCGCGTCGGCGCGGCTGGCGCCGGCGCTGGTCGGCCTGGGGCTGCTCGAGGCGATCGACGAATCGACCATCCTGGCGGCCGCCGACGAGACCGACTGCGACGGGGACGGCATCTCGGGCCGCCCTGCGCTGAGCAGAGGCGCGCCGGGTGAAGAACCGCGGCTCGGCCGCTTTGGCTGGAAGGCCGAGCACCCGTCGGTCTCCGCGCAGGTCGACGCCGAGCTCGAGGCCCACCTCGGAGTGGGGGTGACGGAGGGCGCGCTCGGCGGCGAAGACCGGTCTCGCCTCGTCACCTATCTGCGGCTGCTCGGGGTCATGCCGCAGCGCGTGACCTCGCTGGAGCAGGTCCGTCGCGGCACCGAGGTGTTCGCCGCGGTGGGTTGTGGCGCCTGTCACCTGCGCGAGCTGACGACGGGTGGGCGCCACCCGTTCGAGGAGCTCCGCGCACAGACGGTGCGCCCCTACACCGACCTGTTGCTTCACGACATGGGCGCGGGGCTGGCGGACGACTCCGGCCTGCCCGAGGCGAGTGAATGGCGCACGGCTCCACTGTGGGGCCTGGGCTTCACCGCGCAGGTGTCTGGCGCCGTCAACCTGCTGCACGATGGGCGGGCCGGCTCGGTGCTCGAGGCGGTGCTGTGGCACGGCGGGGAAGCGCAGGCGGCGCGGGACGCGGTGGTGGCACTGCCGCAAGAAGACCGCCTGGCGCTGCTCGCCTTCCTCGACAGCCTCTGACGCGCCAGAACGTGCACCGGCGCCTCCGCCCCATTGCTCTCGATCTCAGAACCACTGGATTTCGACGCTGTCGCGATCGACGACGCGGATTTCCAGCTCCTCGCGGTGCCCTTCTTGCGTCGTCGCGACGAGCCTGGTGATTCCGGGGGACGCGCCGACGAGACGCGCCATCACGGATTGTCCCTGGCGCTCTGCCTCCCGAATCGAGAGGACGCTCGGGTCGAGAGAAGTCCACGTCACGTCGAGCGGCTTGTCGAGCCTTCGCTCGCCCACGAGGAAGTGGACGAAGACGAACGCGTCCTCACCCAGCCAGATGAGCGGATACCCGTGAAAGATGATCTTGCTCATCACGGGTGCTGGCTCCGAAGGCGTCACCAGCTTCGACGGCTTGATTCGCAGCGAGCGTTCGAACTCCTCCTCGGCGCGTTCGAACTCGGCGCGCTCGAGCGCGTCGTCCTCGTCCCGCTTCGAACCGTTCCCGGACACGGCGCTCAGCCTCGCATCCTCGTCGCGACACGGGCAAGGAGCGCCCGGCCGCGGCGGGTAGGAGGCGAATGCTGGCAGGTCTCCCGTCAATCGCCGAGCGTTGCGACCAGCCGGCGGTAGGCCTCGATGCGCGCCCCCAGGCGCGCGCGGCGGAACCGACCGGGCTGCGCGCGGTAGAGTTCGCGCCCCGCATCAGAGGTGAACGCCTCCTCGGGGACCGCGCCATCGCGGAAGAACTTCGCCACCTCCTCGAGGTCGCGAATCGCCCACGACAAATCCTCGCGGGCGGCGCCGCGCTTGCTGGCGGGGATCGCCGCAACATCCGCCGGCCAGCGCGCGGCGAGCTGGTCGGAGTGCAGCGCGAACTGGCCCGGACAGATGAGCTGTGACGGCCGTGCACCGCCATAGACGTCGAGGGGCGGCGTCTCGGCATCGAGCACGAACTCGAACGCGTGCTCGCGCCCACAGCGCGGACACGTGCCCGCATACCGGGCGACGAGCCCGTCCGCCGTCGAGTGCACGCCCTGGCTCGTCGCCGGGTTGTGCGCACCGCAGGCGCATGGGTGGAGCTGCATGTACAGCAGGCACTCACGGCTCGATCGTGCGATCATGGCGGGACCACTCCGGGCTGTGCATGGAACACGGGCTGATCGCGCACGAGCGCATCGCGCAGCAGCGCGATCGCGTACTCGAGCACCCGGCTCGAGAGCCTCCCCTCGTGATCGAGGGTGACCGTGAACGTTGCGGAGAGCGTCGGCAGTACCCGCCACACCGGAAACCCGATCTCCGCGTTCACCCGCTCGACCGCGAGGGCAACCTCCGCGAGGTTCGCGGAGGAGACGTCGAGCGCCGCGATGACGACGAACCGCACCTGATCGACGAGCCAATCGACGTCGAGCGTGGCGTCAGAGAACTCTCCGACACCGAGCGAGATGGAGACGCGGTCCTGCCGCACACGATGACGGACCTCTCGCGCGCGCAGATAGCTTGTGAGCGCGCCAGGGCCCGCGATGTACAGCGCGGGGTGCGGCGGTAGCACTGGCAATGGCCTGCCCATGGACTCGTCCTTCGAAGCGCGTGGGATTCGAACTCAAGGAGCTCGAGCATTCTATCTTTTTGAGAGGCCAAGCACCTTTGAGGGCCCGCCGTCGATAATACTCTCTGGAGGTCGCACACCTTGTCCATCGAGCCCGACGGTCGCATTCGCCCCACGGTCGTTTCCCTTCCCAAGCTGGACCGCCAGCCGGCGGCGCCCGCCGCGAAGGCCGTCGCCGCGCCCACCCGGTACTCCTCCGTGGACAGCTTCGAGTCCACGCGGAGCGCGCCGCCCTCCGGGCCCGCCTGCCCCGCGGGGACGACCTGGACCGGTGACCTGCCCCTCTCCGAGGCGCGCAACGCTCACCGCACCAACACCCGGGAGCAGTTCGAGGCCGCGCTGGACAGCAACGCCAACTGGTTCGAGGGCGACGTCCGTCAGGAGATCAATCGGGACTCTCCTGAGATGCGCCACGACTCGGGCCACGAGGACGGGGACAACCTCACCCTCCACGAGTGGTTGACGATGGGCAAGGAGTCCGGGCGCGGGCTCAAGCTCGACATCAAGGAGGGCGACCAGGTCCCGGCCGTCCTCGACGAGCTGGAGCGGGTGGGCATTCCCGAGGACCGGTTGATGCTCAACCTGAGCTTCGCGGACATGCAGCGGTGGGGCGCCGAGATTCGCGAGCGCTTCCCGAACGCCATCCTGGCCATCAACCCTCCCACGGACGGACAGGTGAAGGCGGGCGACGCGGCGAAGATGGTGGAGATGGCTCGGGCGCTGGGCGGGCCCGTCACCTTCGTGGTGCGTCATGACAAGCTGACAGACGAGGCCATCCAGACGTTCCTCCCCGCGGGCACCGTCTCGGTGTGGGGCTCGGCGGAGGATCCCGCAAAGGCTGCCGAGGACCTGCGCGCGCGGGGTGTCAACGGAATGGTCGACATCGCCGGGCCTCACGGTTTCAGCCTGGGCGACGCGGCCGACACGGTGAAGAATTGGGTCAAGACCGGCCTGGACAAGATCTTCTGACGCGTGTGGGCGTCCCAGGTGGCTGGGACCGTCACGCGCGCAGCGGGAAGCCGGCTGACGACGTCTCCAATCGCAAGCGTCCGTCCGCGAGCTCCACCACCGCATGGCCATCCGGGGCGTCCGGGAGGTTGACGTGGAAGGTGCCGCGGTACCATCTGGCCCGCTCCTCGCCAGACGGCGGCGCTGGAAGCCGTGCTCGCAGCTCCTCGGGGAGTGCCGCCGCGGTAGCGGAAAGCCGGGCGGCGGCCTCGGCTTGCCCGCGTACCGCGAAGTCATCCCAGACGCAGCCGTAGGGTGAGCCCATGTGCCCGGAGACGGTGAGGTCCACGTCGAGGGCCGCCGCGAGGAGCCCGACCAGCGGTTCCTTGCCGGGGCTCACGTGAGTCACGAGAACGCGGACCTCCCCTGAGACCCTGGGCCGCGCGGAGTCGAGCAGCGCGGAAATCTCCCGAGCCGTCGCGCGAATCTTCCCTCGGCCACCATCGATGGGCGCGTCCTCCCCCAGAAGCTCGGGAAGGAGGTTTCCTCCGAGGCCAAAGAAGCGGAAGGGGCCGCACGTCCCTGTTCCCAGGAGCGTCAGGTTGGGGACGTGCCGACGCCCCGCCAGCAGCTCGGCGACGACGGCTCCGTCCTCGTGATTGCCCCAGACCGCGAACGTGGGCACGGAGAACCCCCGGCCGGAGTGCAGCCACTCGCCGAAGTCGGACAGCGGAAGCTCCTTGCGGATGAAGGCCCGGAGGGCGTCACCCTTCAGCTTCTTGGCCCGCTGCTTCACCGCGTCGGGCAGCTTCGAGTGCACCACCCGAAGGAAGAGCTCACGCGACTCGATACGGTCCGCGCTCTCCTGGTCATAGAAGCCGAAGTCGCCCGCGTGCAAGACTGCGTCGGCCCGGGTCTCCTTCGCGAGCTGCTCGATGATGTCGAGGTGGCCATGGGTGTCGGAGATGAGAAGCAGGCGCATGATGTGCGTCCTTTCGAGGAGTCGAAGTGGCTCGCCCTGGCAGGAAGGCTGACGACACGATGGCATCGGGGCCGCCTCGCCGGAACGGACAGAAAACCGGACAACGCACGACCGAGACCCAGGCGCCCGTCGGCTACACGTGGGCGGACTACGTGGAAGCCCTGGTGGCGGAGTACGACACCCTTGCCGCGGTCGCATGGAAGCTCGTCGAGCGGGGCCTGTCGGAAGATGTGACTTCGGTGGAACGGGCACTCCGGCGCCTGCGTGGACGGGGCCAGCGGGATGGAGGCCTCATCGGCCAGCGGGTCCTGAGGGTCTTCGGTGTGCCCGCGACCGTCGAGGCCCAGGCCCGATGGATGGGGACGTATCACAGCCCCTTCGGAGACCTGCCCGTTCAGCTGTGTGTCGACCAGCTGCGTCTGTGGGAGCGGCCACCCCTCTCGGAGTCGAAGGCTCGCGTCTGGATACTGCTGGGACTGGCGGGCGTGGCGCTACGCCGACGGGCCTTCGACGAGGCGCGGCCGCTGCTCGAGGCAGCCGCGGCGCTCGCGGACCTGCCCGCGGCCCGGATCGAGCACCATCTCGCGACGAGCTATCTCCTGACCCGCCTCGATGTGAACGCGAAGCGAGCGGAGGCCGCGGCGCGCCCTCATCTGGAGAGCGCTCGGAGCATTCTTGACGCCTCCCGGGCGGAGCTGGACCCGGCGGATGCCGCATGCTTCCAGGCCCGCCTGGTCGACCACGAGGCCTTCGATGCCAACCGACGGGGCGATTCCGCCCGAGCGCTCGCGCTGTATCGGTCCCTGTCGACCGAAGACGTGCATCCCTTCGCCAGCTATCGCCGGGATGCCGGGGTGGCCTTCGGCCTCCATCGTCAAGGCGCCCGGGATGAGGCCCTCGGAATGGCGCGGCGTGCCTGCGAACATGCGGGTGACGGTGGCTACGTGCGTTTGCGGGTGATGGGCCTGTTGATGGTTGCTCGCATCCAGGGGGCACCGGACCATGAGGGCACGCTGGCCAGAGCCGCGGCCATCGCAAAGCGACTCGCGGACCCGGAGTTGCTGGTCCGGGTCGAGCGTGCACGAGACCGGTTGTCCGAGGTGGGGTCGAAGTGAGGCTCCGAAGAAATCTGGCGTCACGACCTTGACGCAGCCGGGGATTCCCAGCGTGCGTGCGAACCCGTACCATCCGTGCTCCCGTGCTTCGACTGACGAAGCGGGAAAGGAGCCTTCCGATGAGCACGTTGCCGAGCCGTGTCCTGTCGTTGGTCGCTGGACTCCTCCTGGCGTGTGGTGGCGCGCCATCTCCCGATGCGGCGGGAGCAGGAGCCGGCGAGCCCGTGGCTGACCAGTCCGCTGCCCTCTATTGCTACTCGGTCTGCGGCGACAACGTCTGCGACGTCAACTCGGAGGTCCATAGCTGCCCGGCGGACTGTGGCCCCAACGAATGCGGCAACCACGTCTGTTGCGGCTGGGAGGACCCCTCCAACTGTCCCGAGGACTGTCCCTACGCTTCCGACTACTGCTACTTCACCCCGCCCACCCTGACGGGCAAGGCTCCGGAGCGCAGCCCTGGCACCCGGCGAGAGCAGCCGCGCAACACGCCCAGCCTCATCTGCATCCCGGAGTGCGGCGACAACCTCTGTGACATCAACACGGAGGCCTATAGCTGCCCGGCGGACTGCGGCATCAACACCTGCGGTGACAGCGTCTGCTGCACGGAGAACCCCTCCATCTGCCCCCAGGACTGCCCCTACGCGTCCGACTACTGCTACTTCACCCCGCCGTTCTGACGGCCCGGCCGCGCAAGGGACCTTCACCGGGGGCGGCCTATCTGCCGCCTCCCAGCGCGACGGTCACCACCTCGGCGATGGCGACCTTCTCGAGCAGCTCGACCTTCGGAATCCCGGGGATGTTTCCCAGCACCCTCGCCGCCCGCAGCGATGCGAACCCATGGCACAGGGACAAGGCAGCGATGGCCCGGGCGACGACGGCGTCGAGCGGCATCCCGGGGTTGCCCGCCGCCACCACCTCGAACAGGACCCCCAGGGAGCGGTCAGAGGCCTCGTGGACGGACGCGAAGCGAACGCGGTCCTCGATTTCGGGCAGGAACATGATGCGGTAGTGCGAAGCGTGTTCCTTCGCGAAGGAGAGGTACGCGGTGGCGACCTCCGCGAGCTTGCCCGGCACGGTGGGCTCACGCGCCACGGCCCGCGCGACGCGCTCCCCGAGCAGCTCGTAGCCCTCGGTGGCCAGCGCCGCCAGGAGGGACTGCTTGTCCGGGAAGTGGTGGTAGGGCGCTCCGGGAGACACGCCCGCGGCCCGTGCGAGGACCTGGATGGTCAGCCCGGTGACGTCGCCTTCCCGCAGGAACTCGATGGCCGCGTCCAGCAGGGCGCGGCGCAGGTCGAGGTGGTGATAGCCGCGAGGCTTCGTGGGCTTCCTGGCTGATTTGGCCGTCTTGGCCGCGGTCGGACGTGTCTTGGGTGTGCTCGCCACGGGACTCCCACCTCTCCGTGGCGAGCATAGGCCGCGGCAACACGCTTCGTCAGTTCGGCGGTGCCGTCAGGTCGCGCTCGGCCTCGGCCTGGATGTGCCGGATGCCGACCTGCATGTAGCCAGCGAAGTCCTCCGCGACGAAGTCCTCGAGGAAGCCCTCGGTGGGCCACCCATTGCCCCGGAAGCGGTAGGTCCAGCTCAGGTGTGTCCCCGTCGCGGTCGGCGTGAAGCGGAACTCGCCCACCGCGTACTGGACGGCGCGCCGCGCCTCGTTGGTGAAGTTCCAGACGACGTACTGGAACCGTCGCTCATCCTCGACGACGAGCAGCTCCTCGAGGGAGGTGTTCCCGTCGCGCAGCACCACGCGCCGGCGCGCCCCCGGGCTGCCCCAGGAGGGAGAGAGGGCATCGGTCCGCTCGATGCCCGCAAGCTTCTCGGTCCCCAGCAGGATGCGCTCCAGCGGAACGTTCACCAGCCAGGGCAACAGGCGGCTGGGAGGCACGGCGATATCGGCTTCGACCGTGTGCGCGATGAAAGGCGCCTCCGACTCCACGGTGGGCGCCACCGTCGAGCGGTGCAGCGAGTCTCGCTCCGCGACAGACGTCCCGGACGCATAGCCGACGGGCGTCGCGCACGCGCCCAGGAGCACACCGCAGGCGAGGGAAAGCAGGGTGACGGAGGGGGCGGCAAGGCGTGGCATGGGAGGGTCTCCTGGCGGACGAATCTAAATGTTTTTTAGATGCGAGGGCATGGGTTGTCAAGGCGACCCGCCGACGTTCGTCCCTGGCGGGGGAGCCGAGGCGTTCCTCGGGTGTTGGCGCGAAAGGCCCCACGCAACGGCAGCGACTTGCGAGGTCCGCTGTCGTCACAGCAGCGGAGGTGCGCGACGCCTCGCGGGAGCATGACGCATAAAAGGAATGGGGCCCTTCCATGAGGAGGCCGCTCCGAGTCAAGTCCCGGCACTGCCCCCCAAGCCGAGTACCTCTTGAGCTACCGCTCCGCCACGCTTCCATCCGAACTCTCGTAGGACCCCCTTCGGGGCCCGGTGCACATTGGGGTCCGAACCGACCGGGTGCTGCCATCTGTTGAGCGAGCTCGAAGCTCTCGGGGCCTCAACGCAGTCACCCGGACGGGTCGGTTCCTGGTTTCTCGAGCAGGTACCTGCCCGGGTCAAGGCAGTACCTCAATCCTGTTTCTTCCTTCCCGATTGCCCTTGCCGAGCCGGTTCAGGCCGCGCTGCTGCCTGGCCCCGGAGCGAGGCTGGCCGCCGCGCTGCGCGCCCACTCACGAAACCCGCTCATGCTAAAAGTGGGAGACGTGGTGGAGATCGACGGCAGCGTGCTGGGCCAGCGTCGCTGCACCGTCACCGGCTGAGCCTCATGGGGTGCCCATGGATAGATATCTCTGCAACACTGTAGGGATGAGTCGAGCCCGCAAGCTCTTGTTCCTCGTCGCACTGGGAATCGTGGCAGCTGGGTGCCGCAGCGTGGGCCCCGGCGAGGTCCAGCTTCCGGGGACACTCGATCCCCGCCTCACCGCCAATGCCCAGGCCTGCATCTCGCGCCTCAACCGGGACCGTGAGCGGGCTCAAAGCGCCATGCAGACTTCAGACCTGCTGCTGCTGCTTGGCGCGGTCGTCGGCGCGGCGGGCAGCCTGCTCGCGGCATTCCTCACCAAACCCTCCTTTCGGCGAGCCTCCGCCGTAGTGGGCGCGCTCGGCGCACTGACGGCCGCAGCCACGAAGACGCTCGACGATCCGTCGGAGATCTTGACGAAGCGAGCACGCGCGGAGCGCCACTGGATCGTCGGTTACAAACTATTCACCCAGACGGTGCTGGCGTCGGAACCTCCGCCCGCCGCTGACGGTCCTCCCGTGATGCTGGCCGTCACCGGCGAGCCCGCCAAAGCGGCCCTGTCCATGTCGCAAAAGCAGCGACAGCGGGCCTACCTCTACGTGTTGGAGCGCTTCATTGACTGCACCGCTGACGCGCCGCCTGAACAGCTCGAGGATCTGCCCATTTCGGGCTTCCTCACATTCAAGGTCAGAGGGGATAAGGATCATGCTCCTTCCGTGGTCCTCGGCACTACCGCTCCTCCAGGCGAGAAGACGTTGATCCCGCTGAATCCAGATGAGACGCAGGACCCAGGGAGCAGAGGTCCATTCCTCGAAGAATTCTCCTCACACGGGTACTCCGTTGTTTCATGGAGAGATGGTGAGGTGGTCTATGAAATGGTCACCGAACTGGACGAAGACGATATTCGCAGAATGCTGATGGAACGGGAGGCCGCCGTCAGGAAGGCGGCCCTTGAGAAGCTCCCGAATGGTTCCGAACGTGGGCCATGATCTGCGCCTCGGGAAGATGAAGCGGTCTCTCCGCATCGCGCAGCTGGCGGGTGTGGTCCTCGGCCTCACCGGCTGCGCGACGCTCAGCACCTCGGACATGCCGGCGCCGTGCCGGAGTCAGGACAACGCCTGCCTCGGCACCTGCCAGCCGGCCGGCAGCGCTCCCCGCCGCTTTCCCGAGAGCTCCCCTGACAACGAGCCCGCCAACACGGAGACCGACTTCGATACCCTGGGGTGTGTCAACTCATGCAACGAGCAAGCGAATCGCTGCAACTGACCGGCGCCCACGCGCACCGGTTGCGAGCGTGAGTTGCTCACGCCCGTCGCGGCCCGTCAGCAGAGAAGGCTCGCCAACATCGGGCGGGCCTCGACCGATTTTGCGGACACGCCCAAGCTGCGGCGCTCCCATTCGCGCGTGCAGCGCGTCAGGATTGGCGCACACACTGCCCCGGGCGCGTCACAACGCGCTGCAGGCCCAGACGCCAAGGGGCGTGCAGAAGCAATTGGGATTGGGGTGGCCCGGCAGACAGCAGCTCCGCGACCCGCCGACGGGCGAACACGGAGTCCCCGCGAGCTTGCTGCAGCGATTGTTCAGCCCACAGATGGGGATGGGCGTGAAACAGATGTTGTAGAGGCCATCGCACTCGACGGAGTCCGCCTGCACAGAACAGGTATTCCCCTCACAAGACACCGTCGAGCCATTCGGACAGGTCTGTGTGCACGTGACAAGGGCGCTCGACTCCTGCCCCAGCTCCGGCGCCTCGACAGGTTCCACTCCACCACAGGCCACCAGCACCGGGACGACGAGCACCGTCAGCACACCCAGGAAGCTCTTCATGGCGTGTCTCTCCTTGAGGGGTTGAGCGGCATCGAATCACGATATGCGCCCATTCCGCCATGGAGTTGCACCTGTATAGGTGTAGGGAATCTCACCTCACTCGCGGATCAGCTCATGGACTGGCTGTCCTTCCGGACCCACGCCATCCAGCCGCACGAAGTCGACCGAGAAGGGCCAGGACGTCTTCACGAAGACGTGCTCCAGCCGGGAGACGCTGTTGCCCAGCTTCGTCCAGGCCTGGACCTGGCATTCGCCGTCGACCCGCGCGGTGGTGATGTCGATGGGGCGCGAGGGAAAGGCCCGCAGGCGCACCTGCACTCGCCAGCCATCAGCGGTGGCGTCGACCGGCTGCGGGTCCTCCAGCCCATATACGGGTTGCTCGGCCCCCAGCAGGTCCTCTACCTCCGACTCCCCGCGCTCCAACATCCGCCAGTACACCTGCACGGGACGCGTCCCCACGGGGCGGCAGGCCTCGTCCAGGCGCAGGGCGTAGTGGACCTGGTTCCGGTTCTCGCTGCGGGACAGGAAGAAGGCGGACGGCGCTGGGACGGTCGCCCCGGCCGCGGAGGCCAGGGTCGCGACGGTCGCCAGCGCGACGGCGGCGAGGTTGCTGATCCCGGATTCAGGAAACATGTGGGTCCCCCTTTCATGGCGGAGTGACGGCGGTCGCCCGCGGGGCCGTATCGGGATGATGAACACCCCAGGCCCCTGGAACTGTCACTCGCCCCTGCGCACCTGGCGACCGTGCACATGCGAGGCGTCAGCCGAGGAAATAGAGCACCAGCACCGTCAGAATCAGGAACTGCAGGGACAGCGTCCAGACCGTGACCTTGCGGAGCGGGAACAGGAACGCTTCTCCGTGCTGCTTGACCTCGACCTGCGCGCGCAGGCGCCTGCCCGTCTTCAAGGCCGACCACATCAGAGAGTAGCCGAGGACGACGAAGGCGGAGGAGAGCGTGAGGACCACCCAGCGTGGCCATCCCTTGATGAGCAGGTCGGTGACGAGCGCGCCTCCGCCCGCAATCCCCGCCCCTGTCCTCACCAGCGAGAACAGGGTCCGCGTCGCCGCCATGTGGGTGTTGTCGAGCGCGAGCCTGGAGGACTCGTCGGGCGGAGATGGAGAGGAGGTGCTCATGCGAGCGCCCAGCGTCGCACGAGCACCGGCCCGGAGCCTCCCGGCCCCCTGTCGCAGGGGCAGTCACGTTCCCGACAGAAATGGGGGCCGCCGCTCAGAGCGCGGAGAAGATGTCGCCGAACACGAGGGCGCGCTTCAAACGCGACTCATTTTGTAACTTTGGGGAGGAGATGATCACCGGGTCGCGAGCAAGATGCGGCCAGGGCACGAGAGACCCATGACCTTCTTGCGCGGAATGAGCACCCTCCTCCTCTGGTCGGACGACCCACGGGCGGCGACCCGCTTCATGTTCAAGCATCACTCCCTCGACGTCCTCGGAGCCCGCCATGGCGCGCGCTGAGCGAGGGGCCGTCGACGAGGCCCCGGTGAGGGCGTTTCGCGGCGCGGCGCGGTTCGAGGCGTGGCTCGAGGAGAACGGCGGCGCTCGCGCTGGGGTCTGGCTGAAGCTCGCCAAGAAAGGGACGGGCATCGCCTCGCTGACGGACGACGAAGCAGTGGACGTGGGGCTCTGCTTCGGCTGGATATCCGGCCAGCGGAAGTCACTCGACGAGCGCTTCTATCTCCAGAAGTACGTGCCGCGCCGGCCGCGCAGCCGTTGGTCCCGCGTGAATGTGCGGAAGGTCGAGGCGTTGCTCGCCGCGGGCAGGATGCGACCGGCGGGGCTCGCCGAGGTCGAGGCCGCCAAGGCCGATGGGCGCTGGGCCGCGGCCTACGAGTCGCAGCGAAACGCCACGGTCCCCAGCGACCTGGCGGCCGCGTTGTCCGCGAATCCCCGGGCCGCGCGTGCCTTCGAGGCGCTCGGCAAGACGCGGCGATACGCGCTCATCCTGGAGGTCGTGACGGCGCGCACCGCGACAGGTCGTGCGAATCAGTTGCGCCGCATCGTCGACTCGCTCGAGTCCAAGGGGCCGTGAGGCCTTCAGCGTGCGCGGCAACCGCCTGCGCACGTCGTCAATCCGGAGTCGCGCACGAGGTGCACGCGTCCTCGATGAGCTTCCAGGCGCCACACGTCGTCTGTTCCGTGGCGACGTAGTAGGTGCAGCAGCGCTCGTAACGGGCGGTTCGGATGCCCGGCTTCGCGCCGAGGCGGGTGGTGCAACCTCCGCAGGCGGTGAGCACGTCCGTCCTGCTCTGGAGGGTCCCGGTGTAGTTGCCGTAGGAGCTGGGACACGACGGCGACGCGCCGATGTCCTGGGAGATCTGCTCCGTGGAGATGGGAGCCTCGCCTTCTTCCGGGAGCTCGCTCGGGCCGCAGGAGATGACCACGAGGGACAGGGCGGCTGCGATCACGACGTTCGTCTTCCAGTTCATGCGCGATCCTTGGGGGTGACCCGGACGGAGATGAATTCACGCCGGGTGAATCTGGAATCATGCATGTCGTGACAGGGGGGAGTCCACCTCAGCCCTTCTTCACGCTGTCCAGGAAGGCCGGGAAGCTCTTGGAGAAGCGCGGCGGAGAACACGTCAGTTCGCCTCGGACGCATGGCTCGTGGCCAGCCAGCGCTTGCCGTCGTAGCGGTAGAACCAGGTGTTGTTGCCCTCCCCCCAGTCGACCAGCGCGTCCCGCTTCGTGGCCGGCACGCCGTCACGACCGGTCTTCTTGTGCGGGCGGTAGAGCTGGAAGCAGCTCATCATGCGGGGAAGCGACTGGACCTCCCGCACGAGCCCCTTCTTCGTGAAGACGATGCGCACGGGAGCGGCGCCATTGCACGCCGAGTAGCCGGGGCCCAGGAATGCGTAGTCCGGATTGCCGTCGCGGTCGAAGTCGCCCTGGATGCAGGGCACGCCGCTCGTACGGATGACCTGCGCGTCCAGGCCGATTTCCTTCAGCGCCGCCTCCGCCGAGCCCACGCTCCCCACGCACATGCACCGCAGCTCCTTCTCCGGGTCACAGCTCGCCGGCTGGTAGGCGAGCGCCACGGGCCGCGGTGCCTCTGGAGTGCTCAGGGCCACCAGCGGAAGAGTCCAGCTCAGCATCCAGCGCATCCCCATCACGTGTCGTAACCTCCAATGCCTCTCGGCAGATGGCGAGAGGTAGCCGCGTATACAGGACGGAACTCGAGAAATCCTACTGTCCTGGTAGCGGCTACGGCTTGTAGACCTGGATGCGAGCCTCGGGGACACGACGCGCCAGGTGCTCCATGTGGCGGGCCACCTCGGCGAGGACGCGGGCCTTGTCGAGGGTGAGGAGGCGGCGGTCCCGCATGATGACGCGGCCGTCGACCATCACCGTCCGCACATCGCTGGCGCGAGCGCTGTAGACCAACCCGGCGGCGAGGTTGTGGGGCGGCTGCCAGTGCGCGCCGCTCGTATCCACGAGGATGATGTCGGCCAGGAAGCCGGGGGCGAGCTGGCCGAGCCGGTCGCCCATTCCAAGCACGGCCGCGCTGCCGCGCGTGGCGATGTCGAGGGCCTCGGGAATGGGGAGCACCTCGGGGTTGCGCGCGTCGTGCTTCTGCAGCATGGCCATGAGGCGGAGGCTCTCGAGGATGTCGAGCGTGTTGTTGCTGACGGCTCCGTCGGTGGCGAGGCCCACGGGGATGCCGGCCCTGCGCAGCGCGGGGATGGGAGTCAGGCCCATGGCCAGCTTGAGGTAGGTCTTCGGCGCGTGCGCGATGCCCACATGGTCGCGGTAGCGGCTCAGGCGCTCGATGTCCTCGGGCATGAGGCCGCAGCCGTGGGCGATGATGGTGGGGACGCTGAGCACGCCCGTCTCATCGAGAACCTGGATGGGCGTCATGTTCCGCCGCTCCAGGCTGGCGCGGGTCTGGTTCATGTCCTCGGCGGCGTGGATGTGGATGCCGAGGCCCAGCCGTTTCGCGTGCTCCACGGAGGCACGCAGGAAGTCGTCATCGCAGGTGTACGGGGCGTGCGGCGCCATGCAGGTGGTGATGCGACCGTCGGCGCCGCCGTTCCAACGCTGGGCGAAGTCGGCGCTCTCCTCGAGCGCCTTGTGTCCCCTGCTGCCGAACACGGCCCAGCCCAGGTGGGCGCGGGTGCCGACGTCCTGGACGGCCCGAGCCGCCTGATCCATGAAGAAGTAGTGGTCGGCGACGGTGGTGACGCCGCCCTCGATCATCTCGATGAGGCCCAGCTGCATGCCCCAGTACACGGCCTCCTCGGAGAGGTTGCTCTCGAGGGGCCAGATGAACTCGTTGAACCAGCGCTCGATGGGGACGTCCTCGGCGAGGCCGCGGAAGAGCACCATGGGCACGTGGGAGTGGGTGTTGATGAGGCCGGGCATGGCGAGCTGCTGGTGGGCCTCGATGATGTCGAGGTCGGGCTCGGGGGCCTGGCCGGTGGGGCGGATGGCGGTGATGCGGTTGCCCCGGACGACGATGTCCTGGTTGCGCGCGAGGGTGGGCTCACCGCGCTCACCGGGCACGAGCGCGTGACAGTTGCGGAAGAGGGTGTTCGTCATCGGGGCTCGTGGGGCTCGAGGAGGAAGGAGACAGACAATGAACAGCACCTCGGCGTGCGCTGTCCATGCGCCCCTCCAGGCCTGCCGCACTACCTGACGGTGCTCAGCCCCTCGGGCGCGGCGAGCCACCGCAGCACGTCCAGCGTGGACACGATACCCACGAGCTCCCCCGCTGGGGACCGCACGGGCACACGGTGCACGCCATAGGAGGACATCAGCGCGGCGGCCTCGCGCACCAGGGCGGTCTCCGGCAGGGACATGGCCTGCTGGGTCATCAGGTCGCACACGCGAGGGCGCGGGCCGAACTCACCCTCGGTGAGGGCCTCCAGGCGCTCCTCGAGCAGGTCCGCGCGAGAAAGCATGCCGATGGGCCGGCGCTGCGCGTCCACCACGGGCAGGCCACTGATGCCGTGCTCCACGAGCAGCCGCAGCGCGACCTCCGCGGGGTCGTCCGGGCCCACGCACACCACCGGGTGGGACATCACCTCGGTGAGCGGCGCGAGCATGCGCCGCAGCAACTCCTCCGGAGGCATGCTGGCCCATGAGGCCGCCTGCTTCATGACCTCGCCTCCACCTGCGCGGCGCGGCGCCCTTCGCGGGCACCCTCCAGGCCCTGGATCCACCCGATCACGACCTCCAGTCTCCGCACGGGCTGCACCTCTCTTCCTGGCTCACGCAGAATCTGCGCGGGGCGCACCAGGCCCCGGCTCTCGTGTTCCAGCAGTGCAACGCCCTTGCCACCTGCGCGCAGGCCCACGGCGAAGCGCAACCCCGCGCTCATCAGCGCCAGCCGTTGGGTTCCTCGCGTGCCGCGCCGGGGGGACACCCCGGGCCCTCCCCTGCTCGCCCGCATGGGCCTGGGGCCGCGACTCATACCCGGAGAAACCTACTCATTCCGCTTTCGCGGGCAATCCAGCAGACTTGTAGGGCTGCAGTAGAGACAGCCCAGGGAGCAGACACGCATGAGACGAAACATCGGACGAACGGTGGCCGGCGCACTCGCGCTGGCCTCCGTGGCTGTGGGGTGTAACTCGGGAGATTCCTCCACGGACGCTCTGAAGGAAGCGAAGCAGGGGCTGGGAGGACCTGACTTCGTGGTGACGGCGCTGAGCGGCCCCACCAGCACGACGCCGGGCAGCTTCTTCAACGCGACGGTGACGGTCTGCAACCGGGGCGACACGGGAGGCGGAACGGAGGTGGCGCTGGTGCTGTCGGATGACAGCAACCTGTCCATCGCCACGGACTTCTGGGGCGGGAACGAGTACCTGGGCTACCTGCCTCCCGGAGCGTGCGACACGCGCACCGTCTCGGTGAGCCCCGCGCCGTCGGAAGGCGCGTGGTACCTGGGGGCGCTCGCCGACCCCTACGACATCGAGTTCGAGTCCGACGAGAGCAACAACTCGCGGCTCAGCGGGCCCATGGGCGTGGGCTACGGGCCGGACTTCCTCGTCACCGCCGTGGAGGGCCCCACCAGCGTGCAGTCCGGCCAGAGCCTCGCGGCGCGGGTGACGGTCTGCAACCAGGGCACCACCCCGGGTTCCTCCCAGGTGGAGCTGTACCTGTCCGCCGATGAATTCATCCAGCCCTCCGGCGGACCGGGGCCGCAGGAGGACATGCTCGTGGGCGGAGCCCCCTCCGACATGCTCTTCCCGGGCCAGTGCGCCACCGTCCCCGTCCAGGGCCAGGCCTACCTGCCTCCCCCGGGCACCGAGGGCGCCTACCACCTGGGCGCGGTGGTGGACCCGCAGCACGTGCAGGACGAGCTCATCGAGGACAACAACACCTCGTCCGGCTACCGCATCGGCGTGGGCCTCGCTCCCGACTTCGTCATCACCTCCGTCACCGGCCCCACCAGCGTCCAGGACGGCCAGCCGATCACCGCGCAGGTGACGGTCTGCAACCAGGGCACCACCTCCGGTGACTCCCAGGTGGAGCTCTACCTGTCCGAGGATGGCTACATCCAGCCCAACACCGGGCCGGGGCCGATGGAGGACTCCTTCGTCGGCAGCATCCCCACCGGCTGGCTCTTCCAGGGCCGGTGCGCCACCGTCTCCATCCAGGGCCAGGCCTGGCTGCCTCCCCAGGGCCTCCAGGGTGCCTACCACCTGGGTGCCGTGGTGGACCCGTCCAACAACCTCCAGGAGCTCATCGAGGACAACAACTCCTCCTCCGGCTACCGCATCGGCGTGGGTAGCGCCCCCGACTTCGTCATCACCTCCGTCACCGGCCCCACCAGCGTCCAGAACGCCCAGTCCCTCACCGCGCAGGTGACGGTCTGCAACCAGGGCACCTCCCCCGGTGACGCCCAGGTGGAGCTCTACCTGTCCGCCGACGCCACCATCCGGACCAACACCGGGCCGGGGCCGATGGAGGACTCCTTCGTCGGCAGCATCCCCACGGGCTGGCTCTTCCAGGGCCGGTGCGTCACCGTCTCCATCCAGGGCTGGGCCAACCTGCCTCCCCCGGGCACCGAGGGCGCCTATCACCTGGGCGCCGTGGTGGACCCGTCCAACAACCTCCAGGAGCTCATCGAGGACAACAACTCCTCCTCCGGCTACCGCATCGGCGTGGGCAGCTGGCCCGACTTCGTCATCACCTCCGTCACCGGCCCCACCAGCGTCCAGGACGGCCAGCCCCTCACCGCGCAGGTGACGGTCTGCAACCAGGGCACCCAGTCCGGTGAGGCCCTGGTGGAGCTCTACCTGTCCACCGACGCCACCATCCGGCCCAACACCGGGCCGGGGCCGATGGAGGACTCCTTCGTCGGCGGCATCCCCTCGGGCTGGCTCTACCAGGGCCAATGCGCCACCGTCCCCGTCCAGGGCTGGGCCTACCTGCCTCCCCCAGGCCTCCAGGGTGCCTACCACCTGGGCGCCGTGGTGGACCCGTCCAACAACCGCCTGGAGCTCATCGAGGACAACAACTCCTCCTCCGGCTACCGCATCGGCGTGGGCAGCTGGCCCGACTTCGTCATCACCTCCGTCACCGGCCCCACCAGCGTCCAGGACGGCCAGCCCCTCACCGCGCAGGTGACGGTCTGCAACCAGGGCACCCAGTCCGGTGAGGCCCTGGTGGAGCTCTACCTGTCCACCGACGCCACCATCCGGCCCAACACCGGGCCGGGGCCGATGGAGGACTCCTTCGTCGGCGGCATCCCCTCGGGCTGGCTCTACCAGGGCCAATGCGCCACCGTCCCCATCCAGGGCTCAGCCTACCTGCCTCCCCCGGCCTTCCAGGGTGCCTACCACCTGGGCGCCGTGGTGGACCCGTCCAACAACCGCCAGGAGCTCATCGAGGACAACAACGCCTCGTCCGGCTACCGCATCGGCGTGGGCAGCGCTCCCGACTTCGTCATCACCTCCGTCACCGGTCCCACCAGCGTCCAGGACGGCCAGTCCCTCACCGCGCAGGTGACGGTCTGCAACCAGGGCACCCAGTCCGGTGACGCCCTGGTGGAGCTCTACCTGTCCACCGACGCCACCATCCGGCCCAACACCGGGCCGGGGCCGATGGAGGACTCCTTCGTCGGCGGCATCCCCTCGGGCTGGCTCTACCAGGGCCAATGCGCCACCGTCCCCGTCCAGGGCTGGGCCTACCTGCCTCCCCCAGGCCTCCAGGGTGCCTACCACCTGGGCGCCGTGGTGGACCCCACCAACAACCGCCAGGAACTCATCGAGGACAACAACGCCTCGTCCGGCTACCGCATCGGCGTGGGCAGTGCTCCCGACTTCGTCATCACCTCCGTCACCGGCCCCACCAGCGTCCAGGACGGTCAGCCCCTCACCGCGCAGGTGACGGTCTGCAACCACGGCACCCAACCGGATAGCTCCTTCGTGGAGATCTACCTGTCCGCTGACGCCACCATCCGGACCAACACCGGGCCGGGGCCGATGGAGGACTCCTACGTAGGTGGCGCCTCCACTGACATGCTGTTCCCGGGCCGGTGCGCTACCGTCCCCGTCCAGGGCTGGGCCTACCTGCCGCCCCCGGGCCTCCAGGGTGCCTACCACCTGGGCGCCGTGGCGGACCCGTCCAACAACCGCCAGGAGCTCATCGAGGACAACAACTCCTCCTCCGGCTACCGCATCGGCGTGGGCAACGCTCCCGACTTCGTCGTCACCAGCGTAAAGGGCCCCACCAGCGCCCAGGACGGCCAGTTCCTCACCGCACAGGTGACGGTCTGCAACCAGGGCACCTCCTCCGGTGACGCCCAGGTGGAGCTCTACCTGTCCACCGACGCCACCATCCGGCCCAACACCGGGCCGGGGCCGATAGAGGACGCCTTCGTCGGCAGCATCCCCACGGGCTGGCTCATGCAGGGCCAGTGCGCCACCGTGCAGGTGACGGGCCCGGCCTACCCGCCTCCTCCGGGCCTCCAGGGCGCCTACCACCTGGGCGCCGTGGTGGACCCGTCCAACAACCGCCAGGAGCTCATCGAGGACAACAACTCCTCCTCCGGCTACCGCATCGGCGTGGGCAACGCTCCCGACTTCGTCATCACCTCCGTCACCGGGCCCACCAGCGTCCAGGACGCCCAGTCCCTCACCGCGCAGGTGACGGTCTGCAACCACGGCACCCAGTCCGGTGACGCCATGGTGGAGCTCTACCTGTCCGCCGACAGCGTCATCCGGACCAACACCGGGCCGGGGCCGATGGAGGACTCCTTCGTCGGCAGCATCCCCTCGGGCTGGCTCATGCAGGGCCAGTGCGCCACCGTCTCCATCCAGGGCTCGGCATACCTGCCGCCTCCGGGACTCCAGGGTGCCTACCACCTGGGTGCCGTGGTGGACCCGTACAACAACCACCAGGAGCTCATCGAGGACAACAACGCCTCGTCCGGCTACCGCATCGGCGTGGGTAACGCTCCCGACTTCGTCATCACCTCCGTCACCGGCCCCACCAGCGTCCAGGACGGCCAGCCCCTCACCGCTCAGGTGACGGTCTGCAACCACGGCACCCAGCCGGATAGCTCCTTCGTGGAGCTCTACCTGTCCGCCAACGCCACCATCCGGCCCAACACCGGGCCGGGGCCAATGGAGGACTCCTTCGTAGGTGGCTCCCCCACGGACATGCTCTTCCCGGGCCGGTGCGCCACCGTCCCCGTCCAGGGCTGGGCCTACCTGCCGCCTCCGGGCCTCCAGGGTGCCTACCACCTGGGCGCCGTGGTGGACCCGTCCAACAACCGCCAGGAGCTCATCGAGGACAACAACACCTCGTCCGGCTACCGCATCGGCGTGGGCAACGCGCCCGACTTCGTCATCACCTCCATCACCGGGCCCACCAGCGTCCAGGACGGCCAGTCCCTCACCGCACAGGTGACGGTCTGCAACCAGGGCACCCAGTCCGGTGACTCCCAGGTGGAGCTCTACCTGTCCACCGACGCCACCATCCGGACCAACACCGGGCCGGGGCCGATGGAGGACTCCTTCGTGGGCAACATGCCCACGGGCTGGCTCTACCCGGGCCAGTGCGCCACCGTCCCCATCCAGGGCTCGGCCTACCTGCCGCCTCCGGGCCTCCAGGGTGCCTACCACCTGGGCGCCGTGGTGGACCCGACCAACAACCGCGTGGAGCTCATCGAGGACAACAACGCCTCCTCCGGCTACCGCATCGGCGTGGGCAACGCTCCCGACTTCGTCGTCACCAGCGTAAAGGGCCCCACCAGCGTCCAGGACGGCCAGTCCCTCACCGCACAGGTGACGGTCTGCAACCAGGGCACCACCTCCGGTGACTCCCAGGTGGAGCTCTACCTGTCCGCTGACGCCACCATCCGGACCAACACCGGGCCGGGACCGATGGAGGACGCCTTCGTGGGCAACGTCCCCACGGGCTGGCTCATGCAGGGTCAGTGCGCCACCGTGCAGGTGACGGGCCCGGCCTGGCTGCCGCCCCCGGGCCTCCAGGGTGCCTACCACCTGGGCGCCGTGGTGGACCCGTCCAACAACCGCCTGGAGCTCATCGAGGACAACAACGCTTCCTCCGGCTACCGCATCGGCGTGGGCAACCGGCCCGACTTCGTCATCACCTCCGTCACCGGCCCCTACAGCGTCAAGCCCAACACCTCCTTCAGCGCGAGCGTCGTCTTCTGCAACCGTGGCCAGCAGAGCGGCACCGTGGACGTGGACCTGTACCTGTCCGCGGACAGCGTCATCCGGCCGCCAGAGGCCCCGCTGCCGCCCGAGGACTTCTTTCTGGGCACGGTGCCGGGGGTGACGCTCACCGCCGGCCAGTGCGTCAGCAGGAGCGTGAGCGCCATATCGCCCGGGGTGATGGACGGTGCGTACTCCCTGGGGGCGGTGGCGGACCCCCGCAACAACTCCCTGGAGCTCATCGAGGACAACAACCTCCTCACGGGCAACCGCATTGGAGTGGGCAACCTGCCGGACTTCGTCGTCACGGCCGTCACCGGGCCGTACAGCGTCAGGCAGGGCAACACGTTCAGCACCAGCGTCACCGTGTGCAACCGGGGTCAGCAGAGCGGCACCGCGGACGTGGACCTGTATCTGTCCTCGGACAACACCATCCGCCCGCCGGTGCCCTACCTGCCGATCGAGGACACCTACCTGGGCACGGTGACGGGCATCTCGCTCAACGTGGGTGCCTGCGCGAGCAGGACGCTGACCGTGACGGCGCCGGGAGGGCCGGACGGAGCCTGGTTCCTGGGCGCGGTGGTGGACCCCGCCGGCAGCCGCGCGGAGCTCATCGAGGACAACAACACCCTGGCGGCCAGCCGCATCGGCGTGGGCAACAAGCCGGACCTGGTCATCACCTCGGTGACCTCGGCCTCCAGCGTGCGGCAGGGGGCGGCGTTCACCGTCAGCTTCACGGTGTGCAACCGGGGGCAGGCCGCGGCCGTCACGGACGTGGACCTCTTCTTCTCCTCGGACAACGTCATCCGCCCGCCGGTGGCGCCGCTGCCGCCCGAGGACTTCCTTCTGGGCACGGTGACGGGGGTGTCGCTCAACGCGGGCCAGTGCGTCACCCGCTCCCGCTCGGTGAACGCCTACGCGCCCACCACCGGCTCCTGGTACGTGGGCGCCGCGGCGGACACGTACGGCGCCGTCTCCGAGTTCCTCGAGGACAACAACTCCCTGGCGGGCACGCTCGTCTCCGTCACGCCCTGACGGACAGTTAGCCTCGCCGGCCACGGCCCGGCCCGCGGCGTCCCTCGCTCAGGGACGCCGCGCGCGCCGGGCCGCATTGTTTCCGGTCCCGTGGCTGCCGCTCCGGGCGGACTCGTCCCGCTGGGGCTGGGGATGTCTTGGCTCGCGACTCATGAGCCGGTAATCGAGGGAAGCGAGTGCCCTGACGCCTGCTGCTTCATGGCGCCGGGTGGGCTGGACCCGGCTCTGGGGCTACAGGGGAAGGGCTCGTGGCGGTGGTTGCGTCGCGCAGCCACCGCTGGAGTACGGGGGCGAGGGCGAGCAGGAGTGCGCCCCCCGCCACCGTGGCGACGCCCGTGAAGAGCAACAGGTCGAGGCTTTCCGAGCCGCGGGCGAGGATGGCTACCAGCATGTTGGCCACCACGGGCAACAGGAACCAGATGCCCACCGTCAGGGACGGGAAGCGCGCCGGAGCCAGCCGGGTCACCATCGACAGGGCTATCGGTGAAATGCACAGCTCCGCCAGGGTGACGAACAGGTGCGTCATGAGGAGCCACGCCACGGACGCCTGGCCCGACAGTTGGTGTTCCTTCCACGCGCCGAACATGAAGGCGAAGCCCAGCGCCATGAGGAGGAAGCCCAACCCCATCTTGACTGGAGGACTCGGGGCCCTGCCGCGTGCCGCCAGCACGTTCCACAGCACCACGAGCAGGGGCGCCAGCAGAAGGATGAACCCGAAGCCCGATTTCTCGAACATGCCCGCTGAGGCTTCCACGCCGAACAAGGTCCAGCTGATCGTCGGCGTCCGGTTGATCGGTCCGCTGGACAATTCGAAACACGTCCAGAACACGAGCACGAACACTCCAAGGATGGCGATGATGCCAGACCGGCCCCGGCTCTCGTGAGTGAGGCCGCGGCTTCCGCTCCCGCTCGAGGCCGGTGATGCTGTCAATGACACGGAATCCGGCCTCGACGGCATCACCCGTCCGACCGGAGCCTTCAGGAAGGTCACCAGTCCCAGGAGCATGAATGCACCCGCGGCGCCGAAGCCCCAATGCCAGCCCAGGACCTCGCCCACGATGCCACAGACGAATGATCCCAGGACGGCGCCGATTCTGACCCCCAGATAGTAGAGGGTGAAGCCACCGTCCCGTTGCGTTGCCCCCTCCGGGTACAGTTCCCCGAGGAGGACGGGCATGCTCGGTTTGAAGAAACCACTGCCGAGGATGAGCGAGCCCAGGCCCAGGTAGACCGCGGGCTCCGCGGGCAGCGCCAGCAGCAGGTAGCCCACCAGCATCATCATGCCCCCCAGGACGACCGCCTTGCGGGGTCCGAGCAACCAGTCCGCGAGGATGCCACCAGGAATGGGCAGCAGGGACACGAGGAGGGTGAAGATGCCGTAGAACGAGAGCGCGTCCCCGGTGGACCAGCCAAGCCCTCCCTGCGTCTTGACCGTCAGGAAGAGGACCAGGAGCCCACGCATGCCGTAGTAGGCCGCGCGCTCCCACATTTCGGCGAGGCAGAGCCGGTACAGCCCCGGAGGTTTTCCGGCGTGGGCCCGCGCCTGCTCCACCATTCCATGGGTGTACTCACTGGCCATCTTCGGCACCTCTCGCGTCAACCAGCGGGCTCATGGAAGACGCGGCTTGGGTGGGGTCGAGCGACTCGACCTGGCATTTCAGGGATTGCGATAGTACCCGCTCCGTGAGTGAGAGGGAATCGCCCGCCCAGACCCGCCCCTGCACAGGTGAAGACGTCCAAAGCTACGCCTTCCGAAGTCCCACCACCTCGCCGTAGCCGCCGGGGATGAAGAATTCGTGTGTGTCCATGCCCATGATTCGCAGCGCGGTGGTGACGGCATCCGCGGACCTGGGCACGCGCTTCGAGGGCTGGCCATTCTCCTCGACGATGTCCACCGGGACTCCGAGCCCGCGCGTCGTGTACGAGCCCACCTGCCGATTCCCAGCCACGTTTCCACCCGCGAAGCAGACCGAGGTGTAGGGGTGGTGGTCATCCGGCAGGGAGTAGGTGCCGTCGCTTCCGCGGGAGGCCCAGCTCCGGCCGAACTCGCTCATCACCAGCACCAGCGTGTCGTCGAGCAGCGTCTTGCCCGGCTTGCCGGGCGCGGGCGAGGCCTTGAGCTCTCCCAGGAAGCGCGCGACGCAGTCCATCAGCCCGCGGCCATGCGCGCAGCTATAGCCATGGCCATGGCCGTTGTGGGTGTCGAAGTCCAGCTGCAGCGACACATGCACCGAGGTGCACAGGTCCGACTTGAGCAGGCGCAGCGCCATGTCCATCCGCGGGTCGAGCCCGGTGAGGTGGAAGTTCGCCAGGCCGAACGTGTACGTGAAGGTCTCGTTCAGGTAGCTCGACAGGTACGCGGGACGGTTCGTCTTCAGCGCGTCGATGCCCTTGGTGCCCTCCAGCAGGGACACGACATCCGTCGCCAGCACGCGGGAGACGGACGACAGCGAGCCGTGCAGGCCCTCCAGGTAGTTGTCCACCTTCGCCGTCGAGCGGCCCAGGAACTGCTGGGCGCGCGAGAGCGAGAAGCGCTCCACCGTCGTCGTCTTCAGGTTGCTCCCGGTGGGCTGGCCGCGCGCGTTCAATTCGGGCCCCTCGGTGCGCGCATCCAGCCCCGTCCACCAGGCGTTGTCCGAGGGCTTCGCGGACAACATCGGCTTGAGCGCCTCGATGGAGGGCACACGAACGGGCGAGGCGTGGGAGGGCAACCCCATACCCACCGGTGTGCCCCGGTCTCCGGAGACGACCACGAACGGCAGCGGCCGGCTCTCGCGGTGCTTCTCATACAGGTGGTTCGCGATGACCGAGTGGACGGCGGGCGCCCGGTAGTCCGCACCGGCGACACCGCACATCGCGGAGATGAAGGCGCTCGCGTGGTCATTGGTGCCCTGGTCCACGCCGTGCAACACGCTCAACTGCTCATGCAGCGCGAAGTGCGTGAAGCCATACATGAGCGGGCTGTAGCTGCCACGCGCGGCAGGGTCCTGGGGATTCCACGACTGCCAGGTCCGCAGCGGCTTGTAGGCGCCGCTCGCGGGCGCGAGGTTCACCACCTTGCTCGCGTCGAAGAAGACGGGCTCGCCGTTGTAGCCGGCGGCGCCGGGACGCAGAGCGGAATGTCCGCGTCCTCCAGCGGGGTGAAGTAGTAATTCGGCCGGTAGCCCCCCGGGATGTAGAGCACCACGAGCCGGGAGGGGGCATCCGAGGAGACCGCGGCGCGCGCGGTGCCGGAGCCGAGGAGCCCCGCGCGTTCGAGGAGCGCGAACTGCCCTGCTCCGAGGGCCCACTTGAGCAGCGTGCGTCGAGAGGTGTTCGGCATGGGGTCCTCGGCTCAGTAGGTAATCCACAGCGGGTGACGGATGAGCGCCGCGCAGACGCCAATCCAGCCCAGGCGCGTGCTCTGCGCCTCGAGCGGGAGGTAGACCTGCTCGTACAGCGCCTTCGCTTCCGCGTCCGGGGGCGGCTGTCCGAGCATGCGCAGGTAGAGGTAGCGCAGGTTCTTCTGCACCGCGTCCGGGTTCTTGGTGGAGGTGTCGGCGAGCGCCACGTAGCGCAGCACCGCCTTGTTGCTCGCCTTGTCCACCGCGCGCGCGCACCAGGCCTGCGACATCTGCACCAGCGCCTGCGCGGCGGAGGGGCCGAAGCTCACGTCCTTCTTGCGGTACAGGAGCGAGTTGCCCCCGCCCAGCGCCTCGAAGCGCTCGACGGTGCGCGGGTCGGAGACGTACTCGCCGGAGATGCCGGGCGACCAGTCACCGGGCCACACGAAGAACTTGTTCCAGTTCACCACGTACGCCCGGTTGCGCCAGTTGGGGTCGCTGGTGCTGACGAAGTCCTCGAGCGCCAGCCCGAGCTGGTCCATCAGGACCACCACCATCTCCTCGGCGGACAGCCGGCGGACGCGGAACTCCTCGGGCGACGGTGCCTCCAGTTGCTCGGGCGGAGCCGGCAGGTCGCGAATCCACGCCTCCACCTGCGCGACAGTCAGCGTGACGCGGCCGCTGGCGACGAGCTCGTCATAGCGCTGGCCCGGCGGCATCTGGGCATAGCTTCCGGGGGCCACGCCCTTGAGCATCTGGACCAGCAGGCTGTTCCCCGGGTCCCCCCGCTTCACGTACCGCTCGTTGTAGACGAGCCCGCTCTCGAACGCGGTGAGCGAGGCGAAGAAGGGCTTGTTGCCGGTGAGGTGGCAGCCTTCGCACGCGGGCGCGAGCGCGAGCCGTATCTCGTCGTTCCGGCCCGCCGCCGCGCAGTCCACGCCGCCGTCCGGGTTGCCAGCCGCGTCATTGATGCGGGCCGTGGCCTGCTCCGTACAGGCCGCCAGGGAGATTGTGAGCGAGGCCAGCACGGCCGCCTTCAGCAACGGACGCAACGTGCGCATCACAGGCCCCTCCGCAGCTCGGGCTGCTCGAAGAGATATTGGAGGAAGGGCCGGAGCTTGCGCTCCCTCGCGACGAACTCCCTCGCGAGCTTGTCGATGAAGCCCTTCTCCGTGGCGGGGTTCAGCTCCCGTCCGACGAACATCGCGTAGAGCCTGCGCGCGGCGCAGCGGTCGAACTCGCCGGAGCGGACGAGGAGCTTGCCGAAGCCGAGCGGGCCCATGGTGCCGTCGCCGTGCTCACCGAGCAGCGTGTACGACTCAGGCATCGTGTCGAGCAGCACCGCCTCCGGATTGGCCTTGAGCTGCTCGGGGGTGACCGGCGTCAGCACGGTGTTGGGCAGGAAGGCGTTCTTCCAGCGGAAGCCCGGCGCGGTGCCGATGTGCGGATACTGCCCGGACAGCCACTCCTTCGTGACGCGATAGCTGCCCATGCCCGGGATGAAGGGCCACGGGACGTAGTAGCTCGGGGTCGGGGTGAAGTCCCACCGCTTGAAGGAGATGGCCGCGGGGTCCAGCGTCTTGTGGCAGTGCAGGCAGGTGCCGCCTGTCGCCGGGTCGACTTCGTACGGAGGGAAGTGCACGTCCGCGGGAGGCGGCGAGAAGCTCTGGCAGGCGAACATCTCCAGGAAGCGCGCGGCCCGGACGCGCTCGCGCGGGAATGAGGACAGCGCGCCCATCATGGTGAGCACCCCGGCGGCCGGAATGCCCCTGGGCGCCTCGGTCGTGGTGCGCGGGTCGAAGCGGTAGGTGCGGTCGATGCTGCCGGAGCGCGCCCGGTCACTGGTGAGCGCGAGGTGGAAGGGCTCCAGGTCTTCCACCACGAACTCGCGCCACGCCTGCGGGTCGTTCGGCGCGGGGTGCAGCGGGTCGCGAGCGGCGTTGCCCGCGTTCGGGCGCCACCACGTGGTGTTCGCGTCCAGCGCGTTGCTGCCCATCTGCCGGCCGAAGCGCACGTACAGCGCGCGCAGCCAGTTGGTTCCGACCGAGTAGTTGCCCAGCACGAGGTCCGAGAGGGGCCGGTCGTGCCACGCGAGGTGCGCGAACAGGCGCGCGGGTTCCTCGTAGGGGTGGCGGCGCTGGACGTTGAGGTCGTGGGTGCTCCCGCCGCCCAGGCCGGAGAGCGGCGAGCACCACACCAGGTTCGGTCCGCAGCCACACCCCCTGGGCAGCGCGGGGTCGTAGTAGCCACCACCCGCGACGCCGCAGTCGGACACCTTGCCAGTCTGGGAATCGACGACCTGCGTCAGGTTGGAGCCGGCCTTGCCCAGCACCTCCACGGTGGTTCCCGGAGCCCACCAGGGCTCGACGGTGTGCACCTCGGGCACGGCGGAGGCGCCGCTGGCATCCTTGTCCGAGCACTGCTGGCCCGGGTCCGAGGCGAACTCGTTCACGTGGTAGTACGCGTTGGGATGCAGGCTGTTGGCGGGGCACCTGAACAGGTGGCCGGACATGTCGCCCTGGTACGCGTCGCCTTGAGCGCCGGTGGTGTACGCCCCCACCGCGAGCCACTCGTGTCCGAAGCGCAGCATCCGCTCGTAGAACTTCGGCGAGGCGAGCACCTCGTCGAGCGTCGAGCGCAGGAGCGAGGCCCGGGCCTCCGGCGTGGCCGCGGCCACCACCGCCTCGTACTGCTCGACGGTCGGCGTGGTCCCCGTGAGCCCGAGCACGATGCGCCGCAGGAGCCGCGTGTCGCTCATCCGGTCATCGAGCGGCTCGACGGGAGGGGGCTCGGGAGTGCATTGCTGGGCGTGCGCGTCGGCCCCGGTGAGCCCGGACATCGCGAACAGCACGGCCAGAGCCGCGCTCTTCAAGTGCAGGTGCCAGTGCATACATGAAACACTATCATCAATCACTGCACCCGTGCCCGAGGGATTTTGTATGTCATTCCGTGAGAATGCGGGGTGGACTCTCCTCTACACCTCCCTCCTCCGCTCCTGCTTGGGGAACGGCTCGAAGATGGCGTCCAGTCGCGGGACTCGTGATAGAAACTCCGCGAGCAGGAACGCCGCGAGACCTCATGTCATCCACACCATCGTCCGCACCGGTAGAGGGCGTGGCACCGCTCGAAGCCCCTCTTCCCCCCCCTTCGCGGAACGCTCCCGGGGGTACACCGGCCGGTGACGCGCCGTGGGCCCATTACGTCCTCCTGTCGGCGCTGGGAGCAGTCCTGGGCTTCACCCTGCTCAAGGGGCTGGTGACGGAGCCGCATGACTGGGCCATCAGCCAGCACCTGCTCAACTACGCTCACGGCTTCGTCAAGCGGGGGCTTCCCGGCACGCTGTTGCTGCCCTTCTTCGCGGGGAAGGACGGCGCCGTCGTCCGGCAGATCATCATCGGCGTGTCCTTCGCGGCCATTGTGTTGTTCACCCTCGGGACCGCGTCCGCCACGCGAGCGCTGGTGGCTGGCCGGGGTGCGGGCAGGACACCGGGGCGGGATGACGTGGCCGTGGCCTTCCTCTTCGCCTCCTCGGCCTTCGTCTGGCACACGGGCATGTGTCTGGGGTACTACGACAGCCTCCTCGCGGTGCTGTCACTGCTCGCGGTGCGAGACGGGCGGCTGTCCCTGGCCCGGTTCGTTCCCATCGCCGCCGTGGCGATGCTCGTCCATGAGGCGGCCTCGGTGGTGCTGGTGCCCGTGCTCCTGCTGGCCGCGCTGGACCCGGGCCGCCCGGGGTTGGCGGTGGACCGGCGCATGGCGGTGCGGCTGCTGGCCGTGCTCGGGGCGCTGGCGGTCCTGGCGCTCTGCATCTTCACGTCCCGCCCTACCGACGCACTGCATGCGAGCATGCTTCAGTGGGGCGCCACCCCGCCACGCTGGGTGGACATCGTCAACGAGCTGCTGAAGTGGTCGCTCCCGCAGTTGCTGCAACGCATCTCCGAGCACCAGGACCTGCCGCAAATCTACGCCCGGGGCCTGATCTCCTTCCTGCCCACCACCTTCCTGATGATGGCACTCGGGGTGGCGCGACTGTGGCGCTCGGGGCTGGAGCAACGGGCGCGGTGGACGTGGGCCGCGGTGTACGCCGTCGCCTCGTGCAGCTCGCTTGCGCTGGTGCTGATTGCCTTCGACTTCTCGCGGCTGTTCTCGCTCACCCACCTGCAGGCCTTCCTCGCGTATGCAGTCCTCCGGAGCCAGTTGGAGCGCCGGCCCGGCACGGCTCCGCTGCCGGTGCGAGAGGCCGGGTGGGGCCTGCCCGCGCTCGCGGCGCTGCTGGTGGTGGCCAACCTGCTCATGCCCGCGCGCTTCACCTTCATGGAGCCCATGCCCCGCTTCCTGCCGGCCGGCGTCGAGCCCTGGCTCGTGGACCCGCTCGGCTTGCTCGGAGACAGGCTGCTGCGGCGGTAGGTCGCGAATCGTCTAGCGCCGCCGGTCCTGCATGGTCCGTGCGGCGATGCGGTCCACCACGCCCGGGGCCACCAGCTTGAGGAACTGGGCTACGCGGGCCTTGGTGGTCATCACCACCTCGCGCTCGCGCCGCTCCATGGCGCGCAGGATGATGGCCACGCAGGTGCCCACGTCCATGTTGCCCGTGCTCTCGTCGTGCTTGCTCTGCCGCAGGGGCTGACCGTCCGCGCCCAGCGCGCTGGCGCGGATGTCGGTGGCGACGAAGCCAGGGCATACCACCGTCACGTCCACGCCGGTGCCGCGCAGCTCGATGCGCAGCGAGTCGAAGAAGCCGTGCATGGCGTGCTTGCTGCCCGCATAGCCGCTGCGCCCGGGCACCCCCGTCTTGCCCGTGAGCGACGAGACGGCCACCACGAGCCCTCGCCGGGCCTTGAGGTGAGGAAGGGCGTGGTAGGTGCAGTACACCGCGCCCAGATAGTTGATGCGCATCAGCCGCTCGAAGAGGGAGAGGTCCTTCACCTCGTCCACGCGCGCATCCATCGTCAGGCCCGCGTTGTTGACGAGCACGTCGATGCCGCCGAAGGCCTCCACCGCGCGGTCCACCATGCGGCGGCAGTCCTCCGCGTCGCCCACGTCCGTGGGAACCACCACCGCGCGCCCGCCCGCCGACTCGCACCGGGCTTTCACCCGCTGGAGCGCCTCTTCGTTGCGCGACGCCAGCACCAGGTTGGCGCCGCGTCCGGCCAGCACCACCGCCAGCGCCTCGCCAATGCCCGCCGAGGCGCCCGTGACCACCACTGTCTTTCCTTGCATGGCGCGCATTCTTGCCGCCGGTGCCTGGCACGTCGAGCGCCTCGATGCGAGCACATCGAACAGTGGCAGGACATCCCGCTGTCGATCCTCCGGCTTCCGAAGTGTGTCCCTTCCCGTTACGGAAATCGGCCAACTTGTAACGTGGGGCGCTACTGGCCGCCGCCTCGCGAATGGCGTCGATGTCGGACGAGCGCGCCGTGCTGCCCACCGGGTCGCTCGAACGACCCGGTGGGATGCGGCACGGCTGCTACCTGCAGGTGTTCTCGGGAATGACCACGACGTCGACCATGCTCTCGGGGAACACGACCTCGCCGGAGCTGATGTCCACGAAGACCCGCGCGAGATGCTGATCCGTGGCGACCAGGACCTCGTAGTTGACGCCCGTCGCTTCTTCCATGGCGTAGAACACGGGGGTCACTCCGACGACCTCACCGCGCCCTTCCAGCTTCTCCTCGACCGCTCGGCGCGCATACGTCGCGGCCCCCTCCTTCCACCTCGCGGGCAGGGTGCCGACCAGGTCATCACAAATCATGCAGTGGTACTGGTAGGTCTTTCCGCCATCCGTGGTCCACACGCTGACCTTGCCACCAGAGTTCGCGTAAGAGATGGCACTGCGACCGCGTGCCTGCCATTCCCCGGCGCAGCGCGACTGTGCGGAGAGCCGTGCCATGATCGCCTCGTCGGTGACGCTGCTGCCCTGGTTATCGTGTTGGATGGTTTTGATATCCATCACACCGCTGGACCAGACCTTGTAGGCAGTGCAGTCCTTGACCGGAGGGGCCGCCAGTGCCGCCAGACCGCTGAGAAGACCAACGACGGTGAGGGACGCGCCCAGCGACTTCATGGTGCTCATACGTGACTCCTTGTGGGGGAAAGTGGCAACGGGGTCGTTGCCAAGGGGCTCGCATATCCAAGCAAGCGAAGTGCCAGTCCCCACGCCCTGCGCCTGTGACGGGGAGGCATTTCATGTGTCATGAAAAATTCCACAGGAACGCGGTGGCTTCGAGATGCCACTGCCGGCCCTGTCCAAGTCGATGCCCTGGAAGGACGGTCCGGATTCCTCGCGGAGCAGGTGGGGGCGCCGGGAGTGGCCAGTTGGCGTGTCTGTGAATTCAATTCCTGTCATGCGCCCGAGGACGCGGGAGCCACGCTCCCGTGTTCCGCGGATCTGTGCGGCCATCGGGGAACAAACGGCGCCAGGAGCGTTCCTCCCTTGGAGGAGCCCCACCATGTCTACATCCGTCCGTCTCGCCCGCCTGATCGCGCTCGCCGCCCTGCTCTCTTCGCCCACCTCGACGCTCGCGTTCACCGGCGACAACCACAAGGAGCTCACCGCGGCCGCGTTCCGCGTCCTCGCCGATCCGCAGACGGTCGCCGAGCTGCGAGCGGCCTCGGTCATCGGTGATAGCAAGGCCTACGAGCCGCTGGCGCCCGGCATCCCCTGGTACCTGTCCGCGGCACACTTCGACAACTGCGCCTGGAGCGAGGGCTCGACCTGGATCAAGGACCACCGCAAGGCCGCGGTGAGCGCCGCCATCGCTTATGACGCCAATCCGACCGCGGCCCTGCGCGCCGAGGTGTTCGGCAACTTCGGCTTCGTGCTGCACGCGACCGAGGACTTCTATGCACACTCGCACTGGGTCGAGAGCCACTCCTGGGGGACACTGGCGAACCTGGACGGCGCCGAGCCGGCCGGTTGGTTCAGCGGCACGTACCCCGATGACCTGCCGAAGAAGTGTCCGGCCGGCGTCCCCCACCACGACGTCCTGAACAAGGACTCCGCGTCGCGCGCCGGTTTCGACGAGGCCTACGCCGACGCGATCCTCGCCATACAGGACCAACTGGACCGCTTCGTCGCCGAGCTACGCGCCGCCGCCCCGGCGCGCGCCGACGCGATCCTGGCGCGCCTCGGCCTGCGCCGGCAGGCACAGGTGATCTCCGAGGCGCTGGCCTGGCCGACGGGGAAGGTCTACTTCTTCCAGGGTGGCGCGTACTCGCGCTACGACCTTGTCACCGACCACGTGGACCCCGGCTACCCGCGCGACACGGCCACGAGCTGGACCGGGCTCGGCGACCTCGGCGGCGTCATCGACGCGGCGCTGATCGCTCCCGGCGGCGCCGATGCCTACTTCTTCCGCGGCATGCGCTACTGCCGCTACGACGTCGCCGCGGACCGCGTCGACGATGGCTACCCGCTCGACATCGGCACGTACTGGCACGGGCTGTGGGGCTCGGGCCTCGATGCCGCGGTCCTGTGGCCGGACGGCAGGATCTACTTCTTCCGCGGCCCGCTCTACGAACGCTATGACTTCGAGGACGACCAGGTCGACAACGGCTACCCGCTGCCAATCGTCGGCCCGTGGCGGGGCCTCGAGCCGTTCTCCGACGGCATCGACGCGGTCTTCGTGACGCCGAACGGGCAGAAGGCGTACTTCTTCCGAGGCGACTACTACATCCGCTACGACGTCGCGCTCGACCGCGCCGATCCCGGGTACCCGTTGCGCATCGAGGACTACTGGCACGGGCTGTGAGCCGCGCAACCCCTGCACCTCCGTGTCCCAGCCTTTCCGGAAGTGGGACCGGCATTCCCACGTCCGGGCAACCCCACCTGTCACCCGGCCACCGTTCACCGGCCCTGTCCCCCTGGCCGCGCCACTCCAGGGGAGCAGAGAGGGTGGCATCCGACTTGCTCACTGCATGGGCCACAGGGTGAGCCCGCGCCCACGGTGCTCGCCCTCCTCTTCACCTGGAGCAGTCATGGACACCGTCGCGCAGGACCTCCGCCAGGCCTTCCGCAAGCTTCTCAAGAGCCCGGGGTTCCTGTGCGTCGCGGTTCTCACCCTGTCGCTGGGCCTGGGAGCCAACACCGCCATCTTCAGCGTGGTGGACGCGGTGCTGCTCCGGGCCCTCCCCATGGCGGACGCGGACGCCCTGGTGCGCGTGTTCCATGTGAACCCGCGCGGCGTCACCGACCCTTCCTCGGGGCTCGACTTCCTCGACATGCAGTCACAGAACCGCTCCTTCAGTGGCATGACCGGAGTGGACGCCACCGACATCAGCCTCACGGGCCCGGGCGGAGACCCCGAGCGGCTGCAGGGCGCGCAGGTGACGGCGGGATTCTTCCAGGTATTGGGAGTGCAACCCCAGCTCGGCCGGGGGTTCCAGGCCGACGAGGACCAGCCCGGCAGGAGCAAGGTGGCGGTGTTGGGCCACCTGCTATGGAAGCGTCGCTATGGCGGCGACCCGGGCATCGTCGGGCGCACCATCACCGTGGGCGGAGAGCCCTACACCGTGGTGGGCGTGGCGCGCCCCGGCTTCACCTTCCCCAACCAGGCGCAGCTCTGGATTCCGCTCACCTGGGAGGGTTCCACCATCGACCCGGCCAACCGCGGCGCCCACTTCCTGAGCGCCTATGGACGGCTGAAGCCGGGCATCACGCGGGAGCAGGCGGATGCGGACCTGCGCGCCCTGTCGAAGCGCCTGGAGGCGCAGTACCCCCAGTCCAACACCGGGCTGACGACCCGGTTGCAGCCGCTGCGCGAAGAGCTGGTGGGAGACGTGGAGCCGGCGCTCCTCATGTTGCTCGGCGCGGTGGGCGTGGTGCTTCTCATCGCCTGCGCCAACCTCTCCAACCTCCTGTTGGCGCGAGCGGTGAGCCGCGAGGGCGAGATTTCCGTGCGCCTGGCGCTCGGGGCCAGCCGGGGACGCATCATCCGCCAGTTGCTGCTGGAGAGCCTGGTGCTGGCGCTGGGAGGGGCCTGCGGCGGCCTGCTGTTGGCGGCCTGGGGGCTGGACCTCCTGGTGATGCTGGCTCCCCACGACATGCCCCGGCTGGCCGAGGTGTCCATCGATGTCCGGGTGCTCGTATTCACGTTCGTGCTCGGGCTGGCGACCTCCTTTCTCTTCGGCCTCGTTCCAGCGCTGCAGACCTCCCGCGTGGAGCTCAATCGCGTCCTCCGCCAGAGCGGCAAGGGCGGCGGCGGCGGTGGCAACCGGACGCGCCATCTGCTCGTCGTCGCCGAGCTGGCGCTGGCGGTGGTACTGCTGGTGGGCGCGGGGCTGCTGATGAAGAGCTTCATCCGCCTTCAGCAGGTGGACCCGGGCTTCAAGGCGGACCACGTGCTGGCGCTCGACCTGGCGCTACCGGAGACCACGTATCCCTGGGCCAGCCCGGCGGTGCGGACTTTCTATGACACGCTGCTGGAGCGGGTGCGGGGAATTCCGGGCGTGAAGCAGGCGGGCGCGGCGCTCCACCTGCCCCTGGCCGGCGGCACCGCGACCTCGACGATTCATGATCTGTCCAGGCCGCCGCCGGAGCCGGGGCAGGAGGACCTCGTGGATGTGCGCGTCATCACCCCTGGCGCCCTGGAGACGCTGCGCGTCCCCCTCGTGCGCGGCCGGCTCCTCACGGCTCAGGACAACGCGAAGCAGGGCACTCGCGCCGTGCTCCTCAGCGAAGAGGCCGCCCGGCGTTTCTGGCCCGGGGAGGACCCCATCGGCCGCACCGTGGAGATCGACGCCAGCTTCGGAGACGGCCGCTTCGGAGGACAGGTGGTGGGGGTGGTGGGAAGCGTGCACCATGAGGGCATCGCCAAGGCGCCGCCTCCAGAGGTCTACGTTCCCTTCCTCCAGGCGAGCTCCAACGTCATGCGGCTGGTGGTGCTGACGGAGGGCGCGCCGCTCTCGGTGGCGGCCCAGGTGCGCGCCGAGGTGCACGCCCTGGACAAGGACCTGCCGGTCTCCAACGTGCGCGACATGGACGCCGTCGTCAGCGAGGCCGTCGCCCAGCCGCGCTTCTACATGCTGATGGTCGGCGTGTTCGCCGGGCTGGCGCTGCTGCTGGCGGCGCTCGGCATCTACGGCGTCGTCACGCACGCAGTCACCCAGCGCACCCGCGAGCTCGGCATCCGCATGGCGCTGGGCGCGGACCGGCAGCAGGTCGTGGGATTGGTGCTGAACCAATATCTGCGGCTGACGGGCGCGGGGCTGGTGTTGGGTGTGGGCCTGGCCTTTGTCGCGACGCGGATGCTGGGCAGCCTGCTCTACGGCGTGGAGCGCGCCGACCCGCTCACCTACGTGGGGGTGGTGGCAGTGCTGGGGGGCATGGCCATCCTGGCGAGCCTGCTGCCCGCGTACCGGGCGACCCGCATCGACCCCATCATCGCGCTTCGGCACGAGTAGCTCACCCGCCCCGGTGGCGCGCGCGGCGGACAGCTCCAGCTCGGCGTTCGGGTGCCAGGCTGAACGGCGGAAGGCGGCGGAACGTGCACGCGCTGCGAGGGCTCATCGCGCCGCACGTGCCACGGCCTCGGCGCAGAGTTTCTCACTCAGCGTCCACAGGTCCGCGGCGAGCTGCGCGTCAAGCGCCTGCTTTTGCGGGCGCGCAGGGCGCCGCTTCGAGACGTACTCGCCCTTGAGTGACGTCGCGTCCGGAGAGGTCGCGAGCCAGATCAGGGAGTCTGCGCCTTGCTCAGGCGTGCTCGCGAATGGCTTCGCGAGCGAGTAGACGAGGTTGAGCAGGAACCCCTGGTCGGACCCGAAGCCACCGAACTGCGTCCGCACGGTGCCCGGCTCGAAGCAGTTGGCGATCGCTGTCGTCCCCCCCAGCCGCCGCTGAAGTTCCTTGGTGAAGAGGATGTTCGCAAGCTTCGAGGTCGCGTACGCATTCGGGCCCGACCCATTGAGAGACGTGGGCGTCTTCTCGAGATCGAGCTTCCCTCGCGCCTGCATGCCACTCGAGGTCGATACGATCCGCGCGCCAGGCGTCTTCCGGAGCAGGTCGAGCAGCGACGTTGTGAGCTGGAAGTACGCAAGGTGGTTCAGCGCGAACGTCAGCTCGAACCCGTCTGGCCCCATTGTCGGCGCCTTGAACGTGGCGCCAGCGTTGTTGACGAGGACGTCGAGCCGATCGTGCCTGGCTTTGAAGTCCTCGGCGGCGCGCTTCACGTCCGCCACCCGCGACAAGTCGCAAAGGAGGACGTCGATGTTCTGGTTCCCGCTTGCCGCCTTCAACCCGGCAAGCACCTGCTCGGTCTTCTCCTTGTTGCGACCGACGATGGTCAGCGTCGCGCCGCGCCTGGCGAACTCGGTGGCGGCGGCCTTGCCAATGCCGTCCGTTGCGCCGGTGATGAGGATCACCTTGCCTACGAGGTCTTGCGTCATGATTTTCTCCAACGGTGCTCGGGTGATGGGCCCCCCGAGATTCGGCGACGCGCCCAGGCCCGGGCGAGCGCGGCGATGACGAGCGATGCAGCCAGGAGCCCGGCCATGATTGGCCACGCGGCGGGTTGCATCCTTCCCGACGCGTCGAACATCGAGGCGCTAAGGTAGCTCACGAGCAGCAGCGGCGGCACGTAGCCGACGAGCGAGCCCCAGAAGTGAGTCCAGAACCCCACCTTCGACACGCCGAAGAAGGAGTGAAGCACCTGCGGCATCCAGAGGAGCAGCCTCAGGACCACGACGGTCTCGAAAGCGCTTTGCTCGAGCGCCTCGTCGTACTTGCGCAGTCGCGCGGGGATGCGCGCCGAGACCCAGTCCCTCGCGACGAAGCGCGCGAATGAGAAGCCGACGACGCTGGCCAACATCGTCCCGACCATCGAAAGCGCGAACGCGATCTGCCACGGCCAGATGAGCGGTGCGGCGACGATGAAGATCGTCCCTGGAACGCCAAACGGCTGCAATACGGCGTACGCGATGATGAACGCGAGATAGCCCCACGCTCCCATCTCGACGAGTGCCTCGGCCAGGGCCCTCGGCTCGCCAACACGCGCGAAGACGCCTGAATGCCACGCTGCGGCGAGCACGATGAGCACCAGCCCGACGACGCCGAGCTTCATGCCGCGGCGGGAGCGCATCGTCGTCACGCGCCCACCCGATTGATGTCGGCAGACTCGAGGATGAATCGGTCCGCGCGCCCCTGGACGACGCGCAGCATGGCGCGGCCGAGAATCTCGGAGGTGGTGAAGAGGAACGGCATGAAGCGAACAAGCAGCGGCGTGAGAAGGAACAGCGGCTTGAGCAGCACCACGCCGAACTGGTACGCGCGCGTCTTGCTTCGGATGCCGGGACCTGGCCGGATGAAGCCGGGGCGAACGGCACCCGCGTACTGGAACGGCATCTCCTTGAGCGCGCTCTCGACGCGTCGCCGCACGCGCGCCCACATGCCGGGGCCACCGGCGCCACCCGCTGAGCAGTAACAGAACGACATGCTCGGGTTGAGCCGCAGCAGCGCGCGCGCCCAGACCAGCGTGAGCTCCTCGGTAACCCGGGCGTAGGCCGCTTCATCGAGCCCCGAGGAGCTGATGCCGATGGCCCAGATACAGGCGTCGTAGCCGACGAGCTGCTGTTCGACGGAAGCCACGTCGAACAGGTCGGTCATCTGGAGCTCTCGCAGCTTCGGGTGAACAACGCCGGTTGGTGCCCTGACGATGCTGAGCACCGATTCGACCTCGGGTGCATTCAGCGCCTCTCGAAGCGCGCCCGCGCCGACCATGCCGCTCGCGCCGAGGAAGACGACCTTCATCGCACCACCTCGCTTTTCTTCCTTGTCTGTGGAGCGAAGTGCCCGGCGAGCACCTTCATGCGCTGCTCGAACACCTCGGTCGATGGTTGGTCTGCAAGCAGGCCGTCGAGCGCGAGAAGGAAGACCTCGGCGCTCGCCTCGTTGCCGAGGATGGCGGCGACGCACTCAAGCGCGACCTTGCGATGCAGCGCCTCGCTCTCGGGATCGATTCGCTCGCACGCCGCGAGGAACTCGCTCCCCATCGGCGCTCCGACCATCTCCGCCCACGGCTCGAGCGCCATCAGACGGCAGACGCTGAGCAAGCGCTGATTGGCGCTGCCCGGGCCGTTCGCCGCCTCCCTCGCGGCGGGGTGCCGAGAGACCAACCAGTCCACGAAGACAGCTCGGTAGATGTCTTCTTTGTCCTTGAAGAGCCGATAGAGCAGCGTGCGCGAGAGGCCGGCGCGCCTGGCAATGTCCTCGAAAGCCGTCTTCGCGAAGCCGAAGTTGAGGAAGCACCAGCGCGCGGCGGTCAGGACCTTCGCGCGGCGGGCAGCTGCCTCATCGTCTGTCATCGTCGCTGGCATATGTCCATTGTGACAATCGGTGCTCTCATTGTCAAGACGTTCGCCAGCGATCTACCAGCGGTCTACAAGAAGCGCCGGTCCCTGGGCCGCGGAGCAATCCGCCGCCCCCCATACCCCTGCATGGGGTGAAGAGGCGGAACGGCCTCCGGAGAGAGGCAGCCCCTGGGATTGCGCTGACACGTACCAACAGGGACGGTAGGTTCACCGCAAACACAGCGCCCCCTTCCCTCCTCGCGAGGCACTCCATGCGGCCTGGACACCTCGATCCGACACGTCTCCCCGCAGGTACCCAGGTCGGGCGGTGGCACTTGCGGGAGCAGCGAGGCCGCGGCGCCTAGGGCGCCGTCTACCGCGCCTTCGACATGGAAGGGTCTTCCAGAACCGTGGCGCTCAAGCTGGCCCTTCATCCGGAAGACCTGCGCTTCGCACGGGAGGTGGAGTTGCTCTCCCGCCTTCACCACCCGAGCGTCCCACGCCTCGTGGACCACGGGAGCTGGCAGCAACCCGGCGGCCTCCCCTACCCGCACATCGCAATGGAGTGGGTCGAGGGCGTGGCTCTGTACGACTGGGCACGCGCCCGGCGCCCCACCTCGCGGCAGGTGCTCCACGCCCTGGCCAGTCTCGCGCAGGCCCTGGCTGCCACCCATGCCGCTGCAGGCGTCCACCGAGACGTGAAGGGCGACAACGTGCTGGTGAGCACCGCGGATGGCAGGGTCTTCCTGACCGACTTCGGCTCCGGAAGTTACGTGGGCGCCGCGATGCTCACGTCGCCGCCATTTCCTCCCGGGACGCAGCCCTACCGCTCACCGGAGGCATGGCGCTCCGTGCGCCTTCCCTTCCAGCCGTCGAACACGCCCTATGCGCCCGGACCGGCTGACGACATCTTCGCTCTGGGCATGACCTATTACGTGCACAAAGGCGCGTGTTACGGCCCCACCTACCCACCTCCGCGCCCCGCCACCTCGGGTCCCACGGAGCGCCCTGGCGACGACACTCCATGCATCGACGGGTGCAGCGGGCAGCGCCCAGGATTTCCAGGAGCTTGACGTTGGTTTGAGGCGGGCCAACACCAGTGGCTCCACATCCGCTGGGTCTATACGATGCCGAAGGCCCGCGACGTTCCGTGCCTCCGTGCCCGGTGTGACCGATCCGGGCTAGCCAGACCATTCGCCAGAGCCGTAGAACACGAAACCTGGAATGCCAGCGGCTTCGATGGCCTGCTTGATGCGGTCATGCACCACGATTGCGCTGGTGTTTTCAGCAAGTCGGAATAACAGCTGCCCGCCGGTTTTCGTTTCATCAATCACAAGCGCATGGAAATCAGCGTCGCCCATTGCCGAATCCGATGTGTCCATCATTTCCGATGCGCCCATATCAGCACATGCGACAAGGCCGACGATGTTGAAGGCCTTGTAATCAAGGAGTTCCCTGCCTGACACGGGGTCTTTGAGCACTGCGTCGAAATACTGGATGTTCGACACCCCTGCCGAGGTCAGCGCCATGCGGACCGAGTCGTGCATCAGCGGTGCAGATTCGGCACTGTACATGGCCTTCGGGGCGCCGGGATGGTTGCCGTCCAGTTCGTAGACAAGCGGTTGCGCGACCGGCTCGGTAATCAGGCACCCCAAGCGCCAGCCTCCTTTGCGGGGCCCTTTCCGGATTGGCATGATCGGATGTTTGCCTTCGCAAACCATGACGTAATAAGGCATTGATGTCTCTCTGTGACGTCCGCTCAGCTGGAAATCATTTTCGAGGCCGTTTCTTGCCCCGGTTCCGCGGCAACTTCCCCCGTGGGCTAGTACCTCGGCACAGAGGTTCTGACCGATTGGCCTTGGACCTGCTCAGCGGAGGACGGGCAGGCGTTCCGGGGCCAGCAGCAGTTCGATGCTGCGGGCCTGTCCGGCGCTGCGCCGGATGAGCCCTCGGCGTTCAAGCTCCAGCACCATGCGGTGAACGGTGGGCGGAGTGGTGCCGAAATAGCGCTGCATGTCGGCCTCCGCGGGAGGGCGCCGGTTGAGCTTGGTGTAGGCGTAGATGAAGGCCAGGTATTGGCCTTGAAGCTCGGTAAAGGGCGGGGCGGCGGAGGGAATCGACACGGCGGCAGCGAGGTAGTCCGACTCCCCCTTTCACGGAGTCGGAGCGCATGAATGTACGTTACCTCGTCACCCTGGCCGCCGAGGAGAAGTCAGAGTTGGAGGCCCTGGTGAGTGGCGGTACGGAGCGGGTGCGCCACGTCAAGCGTGCGCAGATTCTGCTGGCAACCCATGCCGGAGTCACCGACGAGCAGATCGCCAGGAGTGTCCGGGTGGGCGCCTCGACAGTGTACCGAGTCAAGCGGCGGTTTGTAGAAGGAGGCGTGGAGCACGCCCTGCACGAGAGGCAGCGGCCGGGGGCCTCGCGCAAGCTGACGGGCAAGCAGGAGGCGCTGCTGGTGGCCACCGCCTGCTCGAGTCCACCGAAGGGGCGTGCGCGGTGGACGCTCCAGTTGCTGGCCGATGAGCTGGTGCGGCTGACCGAGCACGAGGAGCTGTCGCGGGAAACGGTCCGACGACGGCTGGAGGAGAGCGAACTCAAGCCCTGGCAGCAGCGCATGTGGTGCATTCCGAAAGTGGACGCCGAGTACGTCGCCCGAATGGAGGACGTGCTGGAACTCTACGCCGAGCCACCAGACGCCAAGAGGCCGGTGGTGTGCTTCGACGAGACGCCCACCCAGCTGATTGGAGAAGTCCGTACGCCCCTGCCGGCCATGCCCGGCAAGCCCCGCCGTTACGACTACGAGTACCAGCGCAACGGGACGGCCAACCTCTTCGTCTTTCTGGACGTGCACCGTCCCTGGCGCCACGTCGAAGTCTCAGACCAGCGGACCGCCAAGGACTTCGCGGCGCAAATGCGCGCGCTGGTGGACGTGCACTACCCGGAGGCAGAAACCATCCGAGTGGTGCTCGACAACCTTTCCACGCACAGCCCCGGCGCCCTCTACGAAGCCTTCCCGCCGCAGGAGGCCAGGAGGATTCTGAAGAAGCTGGAGTTCCACTTCGTCCCCAAACACGCCAGCTGGCTGAACATGGTGGAGATTGAAATAGGCGTGCTCAACCGCCAATGCTTGGACAGACGAATTGCCAACAAGGCCACCCTGAAGCGGGAGGTGGCCCGATGGGAGCGGATGCGAAACAAGGAGCGGGCTCGGGTCCGCTGGCGCTTCACGGTCGAGGGCGCCCGCACCAAACTCGGGCGCGCGTACCCCCAGGCCCAGGCGGCCGCCGCCGCTGCCGCCTGAACCCTTCAAAACCTCTGTGCCGAGCTACTAGCCAAAGAACAAGCCCGGCAACCTGGTGGGATTGCCGGGCTCCTTAACATCGAACTGCAGCCTGAAGTGTCGGTATCGACACGGACGGCCCCGAGGGCCGTCCGTGCCGTCCAGAGCACTACCGGACGATGTTCACCGCGGTGTCATCGAGGAAGAAGCTCGTCTTCAGCGACGAGTCCTCCGTGCCGTTGAAGTAGACGCGGATGGTCTGGCCCTTGTACGCGGCCAGGTCGAACGTCCGCTGCACGTAGGCCGTGCCCTTGTCCAGGTTGCTGTAGGTGGCCAGCGTCGCCAGCACCGTGCCCGCGCTGTTGCGGATCTGGATGGCCAGCTTGTCGTAGGCCGTCGTGGTCGTCGTCTCCGACGTGGTGATGAGCGCCCAGAAGCTGAGCGTGGCGCTGCACGCCGTGGAGGGGATGGTGATGTCCTGGTAGGCGAACTCGGTGCGGGTGGTGCCGTAGCCGTTCAGCCAGGCCTTGTACGTGCCCGTGCGCGGCGCGCTGCCCGTCGTGGTCCCGTCGATGACGTCCGCCGAGGTGGTCCAGCCCGTGTTGCCGCTCTCGAAGCCCGCGTTGGCCAGGAGCTGCTCGGAGATGGAGCAGCTTCCCGTGCCGTTGTTCACCGTCACGGACACCGTGGCCGACGTACCCACGTTGTTCGCCGCGTCATACGCCTTCGTGGTCAGCGCGTAGGTGCCGTTGGCCACCGTCGTCGTGTTCCACGAGAAGCTGTACGGCGAGGCCGTCGCCGTCCCCAGCAGCGCGGTGCCCGCGTAGAACTCCACGCGCGACACGCCCACGTTGTCAGAGGCGCTGGCGCTCAGGCTCGCGGTGCCGCTCAGCGTGGCGCCGCCCGCGGGCGAGGTGATGGACGTCGTGGGCGGGGTGGTGTCACTGCCCCCACCGGTGATGAAGAGCGTGTACAGCAGCTTGTTGGGCGAGCCGGTCCCCGGGCTGGTGACCTTGTTCGGCGTGGAGTTGTTCACCAGCGCGTCGCGCACCTGCGCGGGCGTCGCGGTGGGGTTGGCGCTCAGGTAGAGCGCCGCGGCGCCGGCCACGTGCGGCGAGGCCATGGACGTGCCGCTCATCGAGGTGCTCGACGAGTTGCCGGAGTTCGACGCCGAGGTGATGCTCGAGCCCGGCGCGAAGATGTCCACGCACGTCCCGTAGTTGGAGAACGACGAGCGGGCATCGCTGCTGGTGGTGGAGCCCACGGTGATGGCGTTGGGCGTGCGGGCCGGCGAATAGTTGCAGGCGTTGGCGCTGTCGTTGCCGGCGGAGACCACCGTCGTGACGCCCGCGGCAATCAACCGCTCCGTCGCATCATCGATGGCCTGGATGCCGACATCGCCCAGGCTCATGTTGGCGACGGCGGGCTTGACGTGGTTGGCCGCCACCCAGTCGATGCCGCCGATGACCTGCGCGTCGTTTCCGTAGCCCGTGCAGTCGAGCACCCGCACCCCGTGGAGGGTGACCTTCTTCGCCACACCCCAGGTCGTGCCGCCCACCGTGCCCGACACGTGCGTGCCATGGCCATGGCAGTCCGTGGGGTCGCTGTCGTTGTCGATGAAGTCGTAGCCGTTGCCGGTGCGGCCGGTGAACTCGGTGTGGGTCAGCCGGATACCGGTGTCGATGACGTACGCGTGCACGCCGGTGCCGTCGACGTTGTAGGTGTACGAGCTGTTGCGCGGCAGGTCACGCTGGTCGATGCGGTCGATGCCCCAGGTCGCGCTGGTCTGCGTCGCCGACACGTGGATCTGGCCGTTCTCCTGCACATACGCCACGCGAGGGTCGGACAGGAGGCGATTCGCCTCGGCCTCGCTCATGTTCGCCAGGAAGCCGTGGATGGTGTGCTCATAGGTCCGCAGCACCTTGCCGCCGTTGAGCGACACCATCTCCTGGGCGATGCTCACCGCCCCCTGCTGCCGGACCTCCTGCGTGGAGTCGCGCAGGACGACGATGTACTCGTTGGGGACGGCCCGGGAACGGCGGATCAGCTGCGCCGATTGACCGAGCTGCTCGCTGTCGGCCTCCTGTGCCTCGGGCATCGGGCCGCATGCCGCGGCCAGCAGGGAGATGGCGCTCACCACCTGGGTCAGTTTCAGTTTCATTCGGCCTCTCGGGGGACGTGCGGGCACCGGAACGGAAGCCCTCGCACAGGCCGTGGAATTAGCTTTTCTTGATAACGCGGTCAACGCAGCTTTCATCGGAAAGCCCGGTTGCGCCGCCGGACACACACTTCGCGGCCCGGCGGCGCCAGCGGCCGGTGTCACCCGCTGCTCGAGGCCCGGGTCATTACGGGTGGTTCGTCAGCACGCCGAGAAGCTTCTGTACGCGCTCCGGCAGCGGTGCCGAGCTGGGAAGCACCGCCACCTCCGGCGCGGCCACGCGTCCCCCCGCGAGGATGAAGCTGAAGTCCGTGCCGGCGGACACCTGCGCGTTGCCATGGCAGCCCATGCAGCCACCCATGTTGTACAGCTTCGGGCTGTAATAGACGTTCGTCAGCGGCTTGCCCGTGAGCGAGAACTCGGTGATGAGGTTGTTCGTGTTGACGCTCGGGTCCGCGATGGGCTTCTGGAACTGGCCGCTGAAGGTCTGCAGGTTCGAGTCCGTCTCCACGACGATGTTGGCCTGGTAGAACGTGGCGATGTCCGACCCGGTGTAGGGCTGCCCCTGCTGCTTGTTGAGCGGTTGCGCCTGGACGTTGACGAGCTTGTAGTAGAGCCAGGGCGAGGAGCTGATCTTGTTCGCCGCGTTGTAGGCGGCAATGGACGCGTGGGCGGCCTGGTTGGCGGCGATGACGTCCGACGGGATGTCGTGGACGCGCTTGTTGACGCAGATGACTCCCTGGGTCGTGAGCGGCGCCGACGGCGAGTTCACGTAGTACAGCCGCTGCCCCGGCCTGCAGTTGGCACTCGCGGGAGAGAAGTGCTCGATGCTGCTCGCGGTGGCGGGGTTGGCAGCAACGGCCGGGGTGACGGTGATGGTCGGGTCCATGGGCGACGCGCCCGGGTTCAGCAGGACCTTGCCATTCACGTCTTCGACGGGCTGGCCGTTCGGGTCGAGGATGTTGTCCGCCTGCTCGAACGTGGCGTAGACGAAGTACGGCGCCGTGGGCGTCTTGCGGATGATGTGCAGCGCGGCGAGCCCCCAGGTGTCCTGCCGGTAGCAGATGCCATTGGCGGAGCCGGGGATGGACTCGTAGTAGCGGACGGGGGCCGTGAAGAAGCGGCCGCTCGCGACCTCCGTGGTGCTCAGCCGCCGCCAGGCCGCCTTGGCCTCAATCGTGTCGACGGGGAAGTTGATGTACGGCGGCTTCAGGGGCGCCGTCCCGCCATTGGAGAGCTGGGTGTAGAAGTTGATGAAGTTCTGGGTGGCGGCGGCGTACTGGGGGCCGTGCGTGTAATAGCTGGTGGCCGGGTCGACGACGTACGCGTATTCCTGCCGGTTGGCCTTGGCCATGAACAGGAACTGCTGTGGGACGGAGGGCGCGCCCGGTGACCCCGCGGGCACCTTGCCCGCGTACATGGTGTTCAGGCCAATCTCACTCATCTCATCCAGGTTGATCCACGCCGTGGGCAACCCCGGGTCCTGCCCGGCGCACGGGGGCACCTGGCCGCCATTCGGGAACTGGGTGTTGCTGTAGAGGTACTGGGGCGGCGCGTCGTAGCCGAAGGAAGGCGGCTGGCTGGTATAGCCATTGGGCGCGCCGCTGCCCGGGTAGATCTCCACCTTGCCGCGGAAGGTGTGCCACACCAGCGGCCCCGTGTAGCCGGGCTGGCCGAACAACTTCGTGGTGTCGGGCGTGTCTCGCGGGTTGCCGAGCGCGGGCCAGTTCAGCGCGATGAACTCCTGCCATGCGAAGGCCGAAGCGGCCGGAAGCGAGGAACCCGGCGCGCCTCCCGGGATGTCGGCGGGCAGGTTCGGAGAGATGGGGATGGATGCGAGGGTTTGCGAGTCCACCTGCTCCGGCGTCGGGTCCGGCTTGTTGGAGGCGACGCAGGAGACGCTTTGCGACAGGAGCAGGACCGGGACTGCTGCTTGGACGAGCCGGGGCATGGCGCACTCTTTCGGTGAGGGACTCAGGGGAACCGCGAGCGCCCCTTCAGCAATCGCTGTACCAGGGCCGCGCGCCGAGCCGCGGAAGGCAAAGCGCCGCCCCCCCGCGTCCCCCGGGGACGAACGTGCGTTGGCGCGGGACGCGCGGGGACTCGCCACATTCCAGACAGACAGGAGGTTTCGCGCCTGAGAGCAGCGTCCCTTCGTTCTTCATGTCCTGATACGACCGGGTGCGGGCGTCGCGACTGGCGACGAAGGAGACCCCACCCATGAGCAGGCAGACACGGATGCTGGCGGCACTCGGGGCCGCGGTGCTTGGAATCGTCGGCGCTTCCGTCGCATGCAGCAGTCCGGCGGGCGGCGGCGAAATCCCGGATGAGGCCGACGCAGGGACGCCCCGACCGCTCGTGCTCGGGGAGCTGCTGGCGCCCGTGACGTCCGCGGAGCTTCAGCTCGTGGAGCAGGAGTGGGCTGCTCGCGACCTCGCGGCGCGCGACGTCACGCAACTCGCGAGCGGGACGGTGACGCTGGGAACCGTACCGATGGCCTACCGGGTGCTCGACCACCTCGTCGGCGGCTCACACCACGTCGGCGTCGTGCTGGTGCCGGCCTCGTTGACCGCGCCTGCGCCCGTGCTCGTGTACGCCCATGGCGGGTACACGGGAGATGGCGGATTGCCGCCGTTCACCGTGGAGGAGCTCGGTTTCCGCATTCCCGGGCAGCCCCTCAGGGAGCGGCTCATCTACGTCATCCCCTCCTACAGGGGTGAGCGGCTCCGCATTGCCAACACGACGTACAGCTCCGGGGGCGACACGCTCATCGGCACCACCGACCTGACGGATACCGCGGCGCTCCTGTCCGCGGTCTTCACCACGACGCCGCTCGCGGACCGCAACCGCGTGGCCATCTTCGGGGAGAGCCGCGGTGGGATGGTGGCGCTGTCGCTGGGGGCCCTCGACGACCGCTTCGACCTCGTCATCGACGCCTACGGCACCACCGACTTCAGGGTGGCGCTCGCCGGGGTGACACCGGAGCTCTTCGAAGCGGCTGTCGCTGGCGCGGTGGCTGCTCCGGGAGACCCCGCGACGCTGCTGCTCCGCTCACTCATCCCGGTTGATGAGGTCACGGTGAAGCCCGATGCCGGCCTGCTCATCACCGAGGCCGGCTACGTGGAGATGCGGCGGCGGATGGCGGCCACGAGCGCGCTGGCCGCGCCGGCGCGGTTGCCCGCGACCCAGGTCCACCATGGAACCGCCGACTCCACGGCGTCCGTCCAATATTCGCGCGCGCTCGCCGCTGCGATGGCGGACGCCGGGCGTGGCTCCCCGAGCAATGCCTTCACCTACTTCGAGTACGACGGCGGCACCCACAGTCTCGACACCTTGCCGGGGGCGGTTTCGCGAATGGCCGAGGCATTGAATCGCGAGCTGGCGCCATGACGATTGCCGGGGCGCCCGATGGGAGTGCCGTGCCTGGAGGCTGTTGGAATCAGGTACCGTGCCGAACGGCATTCGCACCCGGCCCCCCCTGGAGCACCCCATGTTTCGAGTCCTCAGCGGCGCGCTGCTCGTCCTCACCCTGAGCGGGTGCGCGGCGACGCCTCCTCGCCAACCCACCATCACCCCGCCCACCGGAGCCACCTCCATGCGCCTCGGCAACTTTTCCGTGAGCCTCGCCGTCAAGGACCTCGCTGCCTCGCGCGCGTTCTACGAGAAGCTCGGCTTCCGAGCCATCGGCGGTGACCCGGCCCAGAACTGGCTCATCCTGCAGAACGAGACCAGCACCATCGGCCTCTTCCAGGGCATGTTCGACAAGAACCTCCTGACGTTCAATCCCGGCTGGGACCGCAACGCCCATGCACTCGCCGACTTCGACGACGTCCGCGAGCTCCAGCGAACCCTCCAGGCCCGAGGCCTCACCCTCGCCTCCGTCGCCGACGAGTCCTCCACCGGCCCCGCGAGCCTCATGCTCATCGACCCCGATGGAAACCCCATCCTGATTGATCAGCACGTCCCGAAGCCGGTGCGCTGAGCGCGTCAGGGCTGTCTCTGGGGCGTGAAGATCCAGTCAAAGGTGAATCCCGACTCGGAGAAGGAATTCACGAAGCTCCCGTCGGGCAGGACCTGGGGCGGATTCACGTACACGCCGTTCTTCTCGTCATTGGTGACGAGCAGGCCTCCCGGGACGGTGTACTCGGGGCTGTCACAGCCCAGGCCGGAGACCACCTCGGCGATGCTCGAGTTGTCCACCAGCGCGCCGACGTACGCGCGCGCCGGCTGCTTCAGCCACTCCGTCACCGTGGCGTCAGGGCTGTGCAGCTCGGGGAAGGGGTTCGTCTGCAGGAAGCCGGAGAACGGTGCAATATTGAAGCTGGCGGGGCCGAAGCGGTTTGAGCAGCCGCCGCTGCCGTAGGCCACCTCGAAGAAGAAGGTGCCGCTCGGGGACATGAGCATGTTCGCTCCGAGCCGGAGCGTGTCCGGAAATTGCGGGTGCTTGAAGTCCAGCGCCGTGGCCGCGGCATCCAACTCGAAGCCCACCGTGACCACGCCCTGGCGCCCCATCCCCGTCCAGCCCGGCTGCTTCGTCAAGGCGTTCACCGTTCCCTGAATCTTCCAGCAGCCGATGTTGTTGCGCTTGAGGTAGGGCGTCCGCGTGGCCGTCACACTGCCCCCCGGCTCGGTCTCCGCATTGCTCAGGATGATGACCAGGTGCTGCACGCGCTGGCCCCTGATGTCCCTGCAGAGCCCGACGAACTCGTAGTCGGACCAGTCCTCCTCCTGCCACGCGCTGTTGCCGTCCAGCCAGAGCGCCTGCACCTTGACGTGCTTGCCCGCCTTCTTCGGCTCGAAGAAGCCGTTGTAGAAAAGCACCGAGTGGGTCGCCGGGTCCTGGAAGTCGAAGTGGTAGACGCGGTGCGAGAGGTTCTTCAGCTCCGGCTCCAGCTCGTCCTTCTTCTCCGCCGCGCCGCCCAGATCGCCGCTCGTGTCCACGCTCTTCACCGGCTCATTCAGCGTGTCCCACGTGGCGAAGGACGCGGGCTTCGTGTCCACCGGGGCCTGGTTCCAGAGCATCTTCCCGAAGAGCGGCCAGTGCTTCTGGAAGCCTCCCGGCACCACGTTGTCGATGGCCTCCACGCCGGTGTCGACGGACTGCGTCGCCGCGAGGATGCTCTTCACCATCGAAGGGCTGTACGTGTTGGAGATGTACTGGAGCCAGAGATAGGCACCGTAGTCACGCTCCACGTCGGACTTGCTCGAGTCGCAGTGGCCCTTGGCGCGGTCCTGGAGCGGAAGCTCGGGCGTGCGCAGGTAGCAGTTCGCGAAGTCCTGCTCGAGCTGGAGCGTCTTGCCGTACACGGCGTCGATGGCCCAGTTGGCGACCGCGTCGCGAAGCCACCCGTAGCTCGTCTGGAAGGACTTCGTCCGGAACGCCCAGTGGCTGGCATGCATCAGCTCGTGCGCGGCGCCGGCCTTGAGCTCGTCCGGGGTCAGCGACTCGTTCAGCATGATGAACACGGAGGACTGATACGGCGCACCGAGCTCGGGGACGGTGAGGCCGCGGAAGTCGACGTTGCGCACGAGGAACACGTCGAGCTTCGGGCCGTAGTTCGAGCAGCCGGAATCCGCGTCCGAAAGGGGCTCAGGGAAGCCGAGCACGTCGAAGAGCCGGGGCCAGATCTCCTTCTCGATGGCCTCCGACACCAGTTTGGCCTTCTCCTTCTGGCCGGGGATGGTGAATTGATACCAGACGTTGACCTTCGCCTGATTGGAGTTGACGTAGACCCACCCGTCGGTGTCGGACTTGCAGGTGGGGCGGCCGATGCTGAGCCCCTGGCCGCTTCCGGGAGGCGCGAGCCAGCTCGCGCCGTCGGCGGGCGGCACCAGGAACGGGTCCAGCGCGGCCTTCGTCTCGGCGGGCAGCGTTTCGTACTGGTCGATGACGTCCTGGAGCGCCTCCGTCTCGAAGGCGCCACTCGCGCGGCCCTTGTACTGGAGCGGCAGGCGCGAGTCCTTGAAGGCGGCGTAGACGCGGTAGGTGAGCACCTCGTGCGGCGTGACGAGCCCCGCCTCGGCGGCCTCGGCGAGGTACTCATCGGAGCTGCGCATGTCCTCCGGCGCGTCGATGACCAGCACCGCCACCGGCGAACTCGAGACGTCTCCGGCGGAGGCGGTCACCAGGGATGCGCCCGAGGAGACGCCCTCCACGCGCCCGTCCTCGACGCCCGCCACCGTGGCGTCGGTGCCGGACCAGGTGAAGCTCACGTCCTCCAGCAGCGTGCCGTCCCTGTCGTACGCGAACGCCGCCAGCGTCAGCCGCTCGCCCACCCAGAGGAAGCCCTGATCCGGGGTGACGATGATGCGGTCGACCTTCGCGTTGTCGGAGCCGGCATCGGCATCATCGTCGCCACCGTTGGAGTCGGAGCAGGCGGCCAGGGCCACCAGGAGTGCCAACAAGCAGAGCTGCGGTCTCGAACGTGAGCGCATCGAGTCCCCCGGAGTGAGACATCGACTCTACGTCGGATTCCGCATCAGGTCTGTGTCCGACGCCGACGAAGCGGCGGCGCTGGCACGCCATCCTTGCCGGAGGGTGCGTCCGCGGGGACCCTCTCGAGGGGCTTGGCCCTCAGCAATTGGCTGGCGCAATTCGTTGCGGTACGAGTGAGGGAGATGTCCCACCGCGTCTACCGCCGCCCCCGCTGCCAGCGCTGCAACCTTCCGGAACACCTCTGCCTGTGTGAGGAGATTCCCCGGGTGGAGACGCGCACCCGGTTCCTCCTCCTCCAGCACGTGATGGAGGCGGGCAAGAAGAGCAACACGGGGCGGGTGGCCGCGCTGGCCCTCGCGAATACCCGGCTGCTCACCTACGGCTCTCCGGCGGAGGCCCTGGACACCACCCTGCTCACGGAGCCCGGCACCTGGCTGCTCTACCCTGACGGCCCCACCGCGCCGCCGGACGCCCCGGCGCCGAGGCAACTGGTGGTGCTGGATGCAAGCTGGTCGCAGGCTCGGCGGATGACCCAGCGACACCCCGCGCTGCGCCTGCTTCCCCGGCTGGTGCTACCGCCGCCCGAGCCCGGGCTGCTCCGACTCCGCGAGCCCTCGCACCCCTCCGGGCTTTCCACCCTGGATGCGGTCGCCCGCGCGGTAGCGCTGCTCGAGGGGCCGGAGGCGGCGGCGCCGCTGGAGCGGCTGGCCGCGCTTCGAGTCCGGCGAATCGCCGAGTGCGGGACGCTGACCTGAGCTCTCGCTGACGCACTGCGGCGTCGACATTCGAAAAAGGCGTGTCGATTCCGTCCCCGGTCGGTCGTCGCCACCCTGAAACGGGCGTTTCCGCCCGGCTTCACCCACCTATCGACGAAGGAGAGTCACATGCGCTTCCTGTCCATGGTCCGAGTCCAGGAGAACACCGGCCAGATGCCCAGCGAGAAGCTGATGGCCGACATGGGGAAGCTGATCGAGGAGATGACGGCCAAGGGCGTGCTGATCGAGACGGCCGGCCTTCAGCCCACCTCCGCGGGCGTCCGCCTGCGCAACAACCACGGCAAGCTCAGCCGCACCGACGGGCCCTTCACCGAGACGAAGGAAGTGGTCGGCGGCTACGCGATGCTCAAGGCCGACTCGATGGAGGAGGCGCTCGAGTTGACCCGGCGTTTCCTCGAGGTGCACGGCGACGAGTGGAACGTCGAGTGCGAAGTGCGGCAGCTCGCGGACATGTAGCACGCCAGAGGTCCTGGACGTCGACCGGCCCGTCGAGCCGGTCGACGTCATGACGGCGTGGCGTACGGCCCATTCGGCTCACACCCGAGAGCAATCCAGCTGTCCGCCAACGCACTCCGCTCCCCTCCTCGCCTCGGAGTTCATTGTCCCCGCCCGTCATCCGGGCTTGGCTCCGGCACCATGGAAACGAGCCGAGCCGCCCCCCTGGAGAAGGTCACCGCGAAAACCTGGGATGGCCTGTCCCGCCTGGCCTTCGCGACGGACTGGAACCCCGAGACGGCCATTGACTGGAGCCGCCCCATCGAGCTGGGCGCCATCAAGGAAGGCTGGATCAACATCCTCCAGTACTTCTACGAGGGCGAGTGGCAGGGCCTCGAAATCATCCAGCGCTTGATGAACAAGGCCGCCCACCTCTTCGACACCAGCGAGATGGTGACCTACTACTCCACCCAGTGCTACGACGAGTCCAAGCACCTGTTTGTCTTTCGCACCTACCTGCACAAGCTGAACGCGCCCCCCGCCAGGCTGAAAGCGTTTGATCTGCTCGTCTTCCTGGCCACGACGGGCCCCATGCCGGTGGAGCGCTGGATTCTGGCGACCTATTTCACCGAGACACTGGCCGCCACCATCTTCCAGCGCAGCCTGGAGCTCGACACCGTCGACACGACGGGCAAGGAGATGATCCGCCTGATGTTGAAGGACGAGTCACGGCACATCGCCGGCACCCGGCTCGGAGTCCAGACGCTGATGGCGCACTCGGGCCCCGTCAAGACAGCCCTGCTGAAGCTGTGGTGGAGGCTCTTCATACGCCTGGCAGTCCGGGAAGTGCGCAAGCTCCAGCGCCATGGCGACCAGGTCGGCATGGATTCAGAGGCCATCCTCCAGAGGACCTTCGCGAGAATGGCCGGCATGGAAGCGTTCGACAGCCAGTTCCTGAGCGGCGACTTCGCCCGCGGCTTCCTGCACGACAGTGCCGCTTGACCCGGCCCGCGCCATCAAGGCGGCGTGAGGACCTCGAGGAAGTAGTAGCCCGCCGAGTACGGCACCCGCTCCCGCTTGCCCACGTCCTCGGCGCCCGCGCAGCCCGCCGTGGGGGCAACGCCTCCCACGGTGTCGAGCCGGAGCACGTAGCCCAACTGGGTGCCATCGGACGTGGTCCGCGAGAACACGTCGGACGGGAGCCCCTGGTCGATTCGCGCGGCGTTGGAGAGCCTCAGCAGCGGGACGTTGCCGGCCCCGTTGGGCACCGAGGCATCGGCGGCTCCGACGAAGAGGGTCTGCCCGAAGGTGGGCTCGCCCTGGTTCAGCGCCGGGGCGGACACCCGCCATGACGGGCCCACGGGAGGCGTTCCGGTGGGGGGCCCGTAGTCGATACCGCCCGGGTAGCGGAAGTGGTCGAGGACGAGCGTCTCCAGCCCGGGGACGGGCTCGGTGGTCAGGGGCTGGAGCCCCGCCTCCGGCTGGACGAAGGCCCACGCGAAGAGGCCGCCCGTCTGACGGCACTCGTAGACCTGGGCCGCTGGCGCCGACCGGGTGTAGTCCGGTGGAAGGGCGGTGGTGCTGGTACCCAGGGGCGGCGGGTCTGCCGGCGTGTCGACGGTCTGGTAGGCGGCCACGATGCGCGCGGACGGCCGCGAGCCGGAGGGACGGCCGAGGAGCTCGAGGAGGTCGTACTGCGCGCCTCCGAGCGTCACCCGCCGAAGGTCTTCCGGCACGTTGTCCGGCAGGTCGGTGGGTGCGTCGCTGGAGATGCGCAGCAGGGCCTCGGTGGCGAGCTCCGACTCGGTGGGAGGGTCGTCATCGTCGTCGTCGCACCCCGCGAGTGTCACCGCGGAGAGCGCGAGCGTGGCGATGGCGGGCCAGGGCCCCAGGCGAAGAGTCTTCACGAGCGTCCTCCTTCGAGACTGGCGCACGGTGGGGGTGGCTTACCGTGCTGGCAATCCGTTCTGGTGGAGGACCGCGTGTTCGGGGCCTGACCGTTACCGCGAAGGCCCCTACTGCACCAGCCGGCGGATGTCGCCGCAGGCGATGTAGGAACTGCCATTGGCCATGGTGATGATCTCATCCACCACGTAGAGGACGTTCTCCTCCCGGATGTCGCGCGGGAAGCGGATGTTGAGGTCCGGGTCGTAGCCGTCCGACACCACGCGGGCGCGCAGCTTGCTGCCCTCCTTGATGCACTGGATGATGACGCCCGTGCCCACGCTGGTCGTCGTGGGCAGGTCCGCCGCCGAGCTCGCCGTCACCTTCGAGGCCTTGCCCGTCTTCGCCGGGGCCGCCGCCTGGCTCCGTGCCGACCGCGTCTGTCCCGGCGCCCCCAGCCGTTTGATGTTCCCCACCACCCGGTAGAAGGTGCCGTCGCCGGACGTCTCCAGCTTGTCCACCACGTAGCGCACACCCTCTTCGCGCACGCTCCGGGGGAACTGCACGTTGAAGCTCGGGTCATACCCCGCGGAGACGGTGTGCACGCGCAGCTTGCCGCCCTCGCGCACGCACTCCAGCACGATGCCACCGCCCGCGTCGCTCACCGCGTCCAGGCTGTCCGCCGAGCCTCCCGCGGTTCCGCGCAGCGCCAGGTCTCCACGGTTGCGCGTGCCCGCCTGATACGACTGGTCCCTCAGCTCCTTGCGAATCACGGCATCGTACGTGCGCGACTCCAGCCGCTGCGCGTAGTGCGCCAGTTGCTCCACCTCCTCGGAGATTTCGTACGACGCCTTGTCCAGGAGGAGTGACACCTCGGAGATGACCTCGCGCAGACGCTTGGAGGCAGAGGCCAGTTCTCCCTTGTCCGCCAGCTCGATGACCTGGTCCTTCACGCGTGCGATGCGCAGGCGGCTCGTCTGGGTCAGCACGTTCTTGTCCACCAGCACCGCCGCCGACTCCGCGGCCGGGGCCAGCTGCGCGAGGATGGGCACCTCGCCCTTCAGCTCGCGCACGCTCCCGTCCACCACCACCTGCGCCCGGAAGACCAGCGTGGCCAGCGTCGTGGGCCCGGCCGACGACGGCGCCTGCACCGACAGCTCCGCCGCGAGCTGCCGTGGCTCCGTGGCGTACACGTCCCCCAGCCCCACCGTGACTTCCTGGCCCCGCGCCTCGTGGCGGTAGCGGTTGAGCACGCTCGACACCTTCACCGTGGAGGCGGGCTTGATGACCACCTCCAGGTTCTGCGCCACCAGCGAGCCCAGGCCCTCCATCTCGATGCCGAACACCCCCGCGGCGTCCTCGGGCGACTGGATGTAATAGAAGTGCCCCTCGCCGGCATTGGCCATGCCGATGAGCAGGTCCTCGTTGAAGTTGGCGCCAAAGCCCAGCGTCGTCGTGATGATGCCCGCGCTGGACTTCTCCCGCGCCATCTCGGTGAGCTGGCCCGCGTCCCGGATGCCCGCGTTGGCCTGCCCATCCGTGAGCAGCAGCACGCGGTTGATGCGCTCTCCGGACAGCTGGCTGTTCACGTGCTCCACGCCCTTGAGCCACCCGCCGCTCAGGTTGGTGCAGCCGCCCGCGCTGACCCTGGCGAGCACCTTGCCGATGGCCGCCTTGTCCGTGACCTTCGTCGGGGCGAGCACCGTGGCCACCGCGTCGTCATAGGTCACGATGGACAGCGAGTCCTCGGGGCCCATGCGCTCCACCAGCTCGCGCGAGGCCTGGAGGGCGTTCTTCAGCGGCGCACCCGCCATGGAGCCCGAGCGGTCGATGACGAGCCCCAGGTTGAGCGAGCGCCGCGTGGACGCCGCACCCTCCGCCGAGAACGTCACCAGCAGGTCGATCTTGGACGACGCCCCCATGGGGAGCACGGGGTGGCTGAGTGTGTAGGTGGCCTTCAAGTCGGAGCCTTTCGCTAGGGGCGAAGCGAGCCTATGCGACTCTTCTGTCAGGCGTCACGACACCCACGGCCCGCTGTCCTTCCGAAAGCCACCCCGGCAGACCCTGTGCGCGAGCAGCCGGTAGCCTCCCCTCCCGATGCTTCTGAAGCCTCCCCTCCACCTCCATGCTGAAGTTGGGGGCGGAGGTCGTGCCGCTCCGTCCAGGAGGAGGTCGCTTGCTCCAGATGCCTGGCTACCGCGACTTTCTACAAATCCACCAGGGGCGCCAGTACGCCGTATTCCGCGTCCGGGAGGAGCGCTCAGGCGAGCCCCGGGTCATCAAGCAGGTCCAGCCCGGGCCCTACTCCGCCCACGCCACCGCCGCGCTCCGCCACGAGCACGAGATGCTCCGCCGGCTGGACGTTCCAGGCGTGGTGAAGCCCATCGAGTTGACGGAGGTGGAGGGAATCCTGGCGCTCGTCCTCGAGGACGCCGGCCCGTTGGACCTCGAGCGGCACCTGGGGCAGGAGCCGCTCGCGACCGAGCCCTTCCTGGAGTTGGCCACCCAGGTCGTGGACATCGTCCTGCATCTTCACCGGTGCAACGTCATCCACCGGGACATCAACCCCTCCAACATCGTCGTCCGGCCCGACACCCGGCGGTTGACGCTGATCGACTTCGGCACCGCGACGAAGGCCACGGGCCTCGTCGGAGCCTCCGAAGGAACCCTGTCATACATCGCGCCCGAGCAGACGGGACGGATGAACCGGCTCGTCGACCTCCGCGCCGACCTCTACGCCCTCGGCGCCACCTTCTACGAGATGCTCACCGGCGTCCCTCCTTTCGTCTCGGCGGACCCTGTCGAGCTCATCCACGCCCACCTCGCCCGTCCCCCCGTCCCCCCGGACCAGCTCAACCCTGCCGTCCCCAAGGTCCTCTCCGACATCGTCCTCAAGCTGCTCGCGAAGATGCCCGAGAAGCGCTACCAGAGCGCGGAGGCCCTCGACCTCGACCTGCGCGAAGCCTGGCGCCAGTGGAAGGACTCCGGCGCCATCGCGCCCTTCGCTCTCGCCTGGCATGACCTGGCGCGCGAGCTCGTCATCTCCAACAAGCTGTACGGGCGTGAGCACGAGCTGGCGGAGCTGCGTGGTGCCCTGAAGCGCGTCCGCGCCGGTCCCAGTGAGGTCATCCTCATCACGGGCGATGCCGGCTCCGGCAAGTCCTCGCTCGTCCACGCGCTGCACAGACGGTTCGAGCGCGGCGCCCGATTCCTCTGCGGCAAGTTCGACGAGCTCCACGGAAATGCGCCCCATGCCTCCCTGGTGAAGGCGCTGGGAGGGCTCGTCCGGGGACTGCTCCAGGAGCCGCCCACGGCCATCCGCTCCTGGCGCCTGCGCCTGGGGGACGCGCTGGGCACTGGCGGCGGCATCATGACCCGCTTCATCCCCGAGCTGGCGCGCCTCATCGGACAACAGCCGCCACCCGCTTCCCTGGGCGCCACCGAGACGGAGAGCCGCTTCCAGTTCACGTTCCAGGCGTTCATCCAGGTCTTCGCCTCCCCCGGATGTCCGCTCGTCCTCTTCATGGATGACATGCAATGGGCGGACGCGGGCTCGCTCCAGCTGCTCCAGTGCCTGGCCACGGCACCGGACCTCCGCCATGTGTTGCTCGTCGGCGCCTATCGTCCCAAGGACGTAGGAGCGGACCATCGCCTGCTCCCGGCCCTGGAGGCGATGCACGCCTCGGGCACGCACCTCCGCACCCTCGAGCTGCCCCCACTGGACCTCCCCGCGCTCACCCGGCTCTGCGGCGACACCCTCCACAGCACGCCCCAGCGAATCGAAGCCCTGGCGGAGCTGCTGTTGCAGAAGACGGCGGGCAATCCCTTCTTCATCAAGGGGCTCCTGCGGTTCCTCCAGCAGTCCGGGCTCCTGGTCTTCGAGGCCGAGCGGAGGATGTGGCAATGGGACCTGGCACACATCCAGCAGGTGGCGGTCAGCGAAAACGTCATCGAGCTGATGCTGCGGGCCGTCCGCCAGCTGCCCGAGCTCACCCAGCAGATCCTCCAGGTGGCGGCCTGCTTCCGCGACAGGGTGGACCTCTGGCTGCTGTCCGCCGTGGCGGGGAGGTCCGCCGAGGACACGGCCGGCGCGCTCTGGAGTGCCCTCCGGGAAGGACTGCTCGTCCCGGAGCTCCTGGGCCCCCGCTTCAGGCGAAACTCGAGCCGGGCTCACGCGAGCCCCCCGGCGCCAGCCGCCACCTATCGCTTCGTGCACGACCGCATCCAGCAGGCCGTCTATTCGTTGCTCCCCGAGGAGCAGCGGCGCCACATCCACCGCGAGATAGGGCGCAGGTTGCTGGAGGGGGTCTCCGAGCACGAGCTCGAGGAGCGGATCTTCGAGGTGGTCGACCACTTCGACATGGGCCTGGAGTCGAGCCAGCGCCTGGAGCCGTCCGAGCGCCTCCAGCTCGCCGAGCTGTACTCGCGCGCCGGCAGCAAGGCCGCGGCGACCTCGGCCTTCAGCTCCGCGCTCGTCTACCTGCGGCAGGGCCTGGCGCTCCTCCCGCGAGACACGTGGCAGTCACGACCCGAGCTGGCACTCCTCCTCCACCGGCAAGCCGCGGAGTGTGCACACCTCACCGGCGACCCCGCCCTCGCGGAGGCCCTCATCCAGGACGCGCTGCCTCATGTCGGCTCGGACCTCGAGAAGGTGAACCTCTACGAAACCCACGTCATCGCCTACACCCTCGCGCGGAACTACCCGGAGGCGCTCCGGTGGGGAAGGAAGGGGCTGCGGTTGCTGGGACAGGCGCCACCCGAGCGCGAGCTGGAGCGGGCCGTCGCGGAGGAGTCCGCCGCCGTGAGCGGGTTGCTGCGGGGCCGCACCCGGGAGGAGCTGCTGGCCGCCCCGTCCACGAGGGACCCACGACTCCTCACCCTCATGCGGTTCCTGTCGAGCGTCGTCATGGCCGCATACTTCGCGGATGAGACCGCGCTCTTCACCTACTTCCAGGTGCGGATGCTCCACCTCTCCCTGGAGCACGGACACGGTCCCCAGTCCTCGCACTTCTATGTGGCCTACGCGCTGATGCTCGAGGTGACCAAGGGCGACTACGACACCGCCATGAAGCTCGGCGAAGTGGGGGTGGAGCTGAGCCGGCGCTACGGCGACCCGAAGCAGGAGGCACGGACCCTGACCACGTTCGCCGGTGGCGTGAGTCACTGGCGGGCGCCGTACCGGGCCAACGTCCCGTTGCTGCGACGGGCCCTCGCCGCCGGGATGGAGGGCAACGACTTCCTGTTCGCCAGCTATGCCGCCACGCAGATGGTGGAGGTCCTCTTCTCCATGGGCGCCGAGCTCTCCGTCGTCTACGCCGAATGCGAGAGCAGCCGGGTGTTCATCCAGAAGGTCCGCCACCGGGACATGGCGGGCCTGCTCCGCGCCTACCGTCAGGCCATCCGGTGCCTCCAGGAGCGGACCCACCAGCGGGCGCGCTACGAGGATGACGCGTTCTCCGAGAAGGAGTACCTCGACTGCATCCGCGACAGTCCCCTGGTCCTCTGCGAGTACCAGGTCCTGCGCATCCAGACGTCCTTCCTGCTGGGAGACCTCACCGATGCCCTGGAGACGTCTCGCGCCGCGCGTCCGAACCTCCACCTCGTGCGGCCCCTGCTCCCCGCGATTGAATACGCCTTCTACACGGCGCTGACGCTCGCGGCGTACCACCCCGCGGCCCCCGCCTCCGAGAAGGACTCCCTCCGGGTCGAGTTCAGGGAGCACCTGGACCAGCTCGACACCTGGGCCCGGGGCTGCCCCGAGAACTTCCGCCAGAAGCACCTGCTGGTCGCCGCCGAGCTCGCCCGCCTCGAGGACCGCCAGAGCGAGGCGATGCACCTGTACGACGCGGCCATCGACTCCGCGCACCAGAACGGGTTCGCGCAGGACGAGGCGCTCGCCCATGACCTGGCCGGCCGCTTCTACCGCGCCCTGGGCCACCGCCGCATCGCCACCCCCTACCTCCAGGCCGCCGTGAAGGGGTTCGCCCGCTGGGGCGCCAAGGCCAAGGTCGCGGCGCTCACGGAGGAGTTCCCGGACCTCGCCCTCGGCGAGGCCCTGCCCTGGAAGACGCCCACCACGCGCGACGGCGAGGAGGCGCGCGGGGCCCGCCTGGACCTGCTCAGCATCCTCAAGGCGGCGGAGACGCTCTCCGGAGAAGTGGTCCTCGACAGACTCCTCGAGAAGCTCATGACGCTCTGCCTCGAGGTCGGTGGCGCGCAATGCGGCGCCCTCCTCCTCCATGAGGATGGCTCCCTTCTCGTGCGCGCCCTCGGCTCCACCTCCGAGCCCGTCTCGCTCGAGCGCATCCCCTTCCACGCCTCGCAGCGCATCCCACCGACCATGGTGGCCCAGGCCTACGGCTCCGGGGACGCCATCATCCTCGCCGATGCCCGCCAGAGCGCGTTCTCCTCGGACCCCTACGTCGTCTCCCGTGCCCTCAAGTCCGCCCTCGTCGTCCCCATCCGCCGCCAGGCCTCCTCCATCGGAGTGCTCTACCTGGAGAACAACCTCGCCACCCGCGCCTTCGCGCCCGACCGCGTCCGGGTCCTCCAGCTCCTCTCCAGTCAGATGGCCATCTCCCTGGAGAACAGCCTCCTGTTCGAGAAGCTCCACGTCGAGGTCGAGGAGCGCCGCCGGCTGTACCATGAGGCCCGCGAGGCGGTCCGCCTGCGCGACGAGTTCCTCTCCATCGCCGCGCACGAGCTGTACACCCCGCTCACCTCACTCACCCTCTCCTTGCAGGGGCTCGAGCGCGGCAATGCACCCTCCTCTCCCGAGGCCGTCTCCCGCGCCTCCACGAGCGCCCGGCGACAGATACGTCGCCTCACGCGCCTCATCGACGAGCTGCTCTCCGTCTCCCGGCTCCAGGCGGGTCAGGTCCACTTCCAGCTCGAGGACGTCGACCTCGCCGCCATCACCCGCGACGTCGTCGAGTCCTTCAGCGAGGAGTCAGCCCGCTCCGGCACCCCGCTCGTCCTCCGCGCGGAGACGCCCGTCGCGGGGTGCTGGGACAGGACCCGCCTCGAGCAGGTCATCACCAATCTCGTCGCCAATGCCCTCAAGTTCGGCAACCGCAATCCCGTCGAGCTCTCCGTCACATCCGAAGAAGGCATCGCGCACCTCACGGTGAAGGACCATGGCATCGGCATCGCGCCGGACAGGCTCTCCCACATCTTCGGACGCTTCGAGCGCGCCGTCTCTTCGCGTGAATACGGCGGGCTCGGGCTCGGCCTCTACATCGCTCACGAAATCGTCTCGGCGCTCGGCGGCCACATCCACGTCGAGAGCACGCAGGGCGTCGGCACCTGCTTCACCGTCCTGCTCCCGCGCTCGGGGCCCCCTGCCGCGGGGACCGGCTCCTGGCAGGACGTCGGGTATGCGTGACGGTTGAAACACAGAATACGAAGCTTGCGCTCCCGTCATGAATCGTTGATTCACCCGACCGCTCCATCGAGCGCACCACCCATCGAGCACTGACTTCATGTTGAATTCTCGGTTGTTGAGTATCTGTTTGGGAGTCTTCTTCCTCCTGTCCAGCACGGCCTCCGTGGCGGCCCCCGAGCCGGGCTACATCCACCTGGAGGGGCTCGCCGCCTACGAGTCCAACGGGCAGCTCGTCCTCGAATACAAGGTCCAGGAGCGGAGCTGGGAGTGGATGAAGAGCCGCCGGCTCCAGCCCGAGCTGGTGCTCAAGATTTCAGGGAAGCGTGGGACGAGCCTCCGGGCCGCGCTGCGCAAGGGACAGGACCGGCTGAGCTTCCCGCTCCCGTGGAACCAGGGCACTTCCGAGCTCCAGGTCCGCGTGGACGGTGGCAACGACCAGCATCGGCTGGAGTGGATGAAGCTGTACGACGTGGAAATCACCGAGCTCACCCTGCGCGTGAGCCGCAACGCTCCGCCGCCTCAGCCCTCCCCCCAGCCTCCACCGCCCCAGCCCACTCCCCAGCCTCCGCCGCCCCAGCCCTTCCCTCAGCCCACGCCGCCCCCGCAGCCGCCGCCCCCGCGGAAGAACTGGGCCGCGGTGCCCTCGGTGATGCAGGCCTGTGGGCAGACCTTCGACGGCCAGCAGAACGAAGTGGCCTGCCTCGACGTGGTCTCCGCCTTCACCTACGACCCGACCTCCATCATCCAGACCTGTGACACGAGCATGGAGGGAGACACCAACGAGCTGGACTGCGTCCGCGTCGCCGCCAAGGTGGCCCGGGCGCCCTCCGCCGCGCTGACGGCATGCGAGCAGGCCATGGATGGAGACACCGCGGAGCTGGAGTGCTTCTACTCGGCGGTGAGGTCCATCTACGAGCCCTCCAATGCGATCCGCACCTGCGCGGAGGTCTTCGACGGTGACGAGCAGGAGCTGGAGTGCGTGCGCCTGGCGGTCACCGTCGAGCAGGACCCTTCGAGCCTGATGCGGACCTGCGACCAGGCGATGAGCGGCGACGAGGCGGAGTTCGAATGCCTCGAGCGGAGCCTTCGCCGCCGCTGAGCTCCGTCACCCGGCGAGTGAGGTCTCAATCAGCGCGTCGATGATCTCCGCCGTCTGCGCGAAGATTGGCGCCGCGATTCCGCGGAGGATGCCGTCCACGTCTCCCGTCCCGGTGACGACGCCGCTGGACGTCCACACGGAGTCCCTCTCGACGAGCACGGGGCCGCCGCTCATCCCCTGCTCGGTCGCGTCCACCGGGTAGTACAGGGGCGTGTTCCGCTGCTTCTCGGCCGTCACGGAGCTGCAGAACACCCTGCGGTCGCCCTCCCTCACCCTGGCGCTCACGCCTCCGGCGATGGTCGCGGCCACCCGGAGCGTGTCGCCGACGATGGTCAGCGACAGGGGCTCATTCGCACCTCGCACCCCTTCCTGGAGAACCATCACCCCGAAGTCGAGCGCCGGGTTGTTCGGGTGCTCGTCGTAGCCCGGGGCAATCGCGTACCGGAGGCTGCCGTTCCCACGCGACGCGATGCCGTAGACGTCGCGGTCTCCGTAGACGGTGAAGTGCACCTCCTGCAGCCTCGGCTTGCGCAGATAGACGAGGTTGTGCGCGGCGGTCAGGACGAGGTCCCTGCGGGCCGGGTACGCCGCCGTCTTCAGGAGGTACCCGCTACCGACCCACTTCTTCAGGACGTCGTCTTCCTCGAAGTAGATCTCCAGGACGCCGACGACGGTGAACGGATACTCCTGGGGAGCGAGAGCGGGAGCCATGGAGGGAGTCCTTGCGAGGCGACAGGTTCCGGGAGAGCCGAACGCTCCCCCCACCCTCCTGACGGTGGACGCGGTCGCCTGTGACGTGGAACCCGGAGGCGCTCAGGCCCAGGGCGCCGACATCAGCGCCCCGAAGCGCATGGCCAGGTCCGGGCGGCGAATCATCACCTGCCCCCAGGCGTTGCACTCGACGGTCCAGGTCTCCACCGTCAGCCCGTGCGCGGCGAACAGCGCCAGCACGTCCGCGGCGCCGCTCATGGCCTTGAGGAGCCGCACGTAGTGCATCAACGTGGGGAGCCGCGCGCCGTCCAGGACGATCTCGTCGTCGATGGGCAGGCCCGGCACTCCCGGGAGCGAAAGGGCTGTCGTCGTCACGGGCGGGAGCGACGCGAGGAGCGTCGCGGAGTGGACGCGCGCCTCCTCGGCCCGTCGCTCGGCGTCGAGCCGGGCCGCCTCCGCCCGTCGCTCCTCGTCCCTCCGCCGCGACTCCTCCACCCTCCGCCGCAGCTCCTGCTCCCGCGCCCGCTCCGCGTCCTCGCGCCGGCGCTCGAGCCGCTCCCGCATCATCCGCACGTCGACGTGGAGGTCCTCCAGGAAGTGGCGGTGGTAGCTCGACTCTCCCCCGGCCGGCGGCGCCGCGAGGACCCGGCGCTCGAAGTCCGGGAACCACTCCAGGAAGCGCTCCGCCTCCGGAGCGAGCGCATCCGTCCCATTGCGCAGCTCGCCGGACAGCACCGCCGCCGCCCACGACACGGCGAGGGACGTGGACCGGGGCCAGGCGTCCACGCGCGACTCCGCCGCCGCCCACACGCGAGCAAGGCGCCGGGGCAGGTCCTCCACCACCATGGGGGACTCGCGGACCAGGTCATTCACCCGCTCCGGCAGCCGCGTGGGTGCGTCCACGCGCCACCAGGCCTCGAAGCGCGCGACGGGGTCCGGCTCCGCCGCGAGCTGCCGCTCCCACAACTCCCGCCTCCAGGGCTCGAAGGTGGTCAGCAGGTCCTCGCGCTCCTCGGGCGACTCCTGGAAGCGCCGCCACACGGCCTCGATGAGCTCCTCGCGTCCGGAGATGCCGCTCCAGGACCGCACCGCCGCCGCCAGCGGGCCCAGCAGCCGCTTTCGTGCAGGCTGTGCCCAGACCGCCATCAGCAATCGCGCTGCCTGCCCGTTCGCGGACTGCCCCCATCGGTCCAGTCGGCCTGTCAGGGACGCCAGCGTGTCGAGCAGCGGCTCCGCACAGACTTCGTCGCGGGACCAGATGTGCAGCAGGGGTGTCTCCTCGGGCCCCGCGAGCGAGAGGAACCGCACGAACTCGGAGCCCCGCAGCAGCCGCGCCCGCTCGGACGGCGTCGCCCGCGCGAGGGCCTCGGCGGCGGCGGACTCGAAGGCTCGCACCGCCCGCGAGACCCCGGCGTCCGGCGCGGCGGCGGCCCATTCCAGGAAGCGCAGCGCGTCCTCGGCGGGCAGCTCTCGCAGGGTGCCAAGTGCCCAGGCGGCCCAACGCGCCTGGTCCTCCGCCGGCAGCTCCGCGAAGGGGCTCCCCGTCGCCCAGCCGTGCAGCTCGCTGGCGAGCCCGCCCTTCACCCGTGCCGACACGGAGAGCAACACTTCCAGCGTGCCCGGAGGCGTGGACGAAGGCAGCCGCTTCAGGACGTCGCGGGCGAAGTCCGCATCGCCGCTGGCGGACAGGCGGTCCAGAAGCCTCGCGGAGCCCTGCGCGGCCAGCCTGCGGCGGGCCTCGGACACCTGCTTTGCGTCGGGCGAGTCCAGCGCCGCGAGCAGCCCGTCCTCGTCCTCCAGGCAGAGGGCGCACTCGAAGCGCACGTCGGCATCCGGGTGGTGCAGCCCCTTTCGCAGCGTGAAGAGGATGTCCACCTCCGGCTCCCGCCCCGCGGCGCGGACCCAGGCCACGGCGGCGCGGGCCTCGTGCTCCGGGTGCCTGGCGGCGATGACGCGGGCGCTCTGCTGGATGCGCTCGCGCCCCTGCCGGGAGAGCCGGACATACGGCCACACCCGCCACCGCGTCAGGGCCAGCGCCGCCTCCAGGCCGAAGCGCCCCTCGTCGTGCAGGCAGGAGACGGCGGCGGACACCATGGCCGGCGCGGTCTCTCCCCGGTTCAGCGCCGCGAGCGCCGTGAGCCAGTGCACCTCGTCGTGCGAGCCCCAGGCCTCCCCTGCCTCGAAGGAAGGCACCCGCCAGGGAAGCCACCGCGCCCACAGGTCCTCCACCTCCTCCGGGAAGCCCTCGAGCAGGAGGTCCGGCTCACAGCGGCGCACGTCCTCCAGGAGGCGGAGCACCCCGGTCCACAGCGTGGCGTACTGGGCTTCCAGTTGTTCCGCCTGCGACGGCGCCAGTGCCTCCAGCCGCTCCGTCAGCGCGAAGCGGTCCACACCGGCGTGGAACAGCATCCGGGCGGCGCCATAGCGCTCGGGCGGCACGGGGCCGCAGCCGCACTCCGGACACGGAAGGCCCGGCGCATTGAACCGCGTGCAGGAAGGACAGCGCACCTTCGGGCCCCGGCGGGCGCCATTCTCCGTGAGGAGGACCATGGGTGATGTCTACACCGAGGCCCCACGACGCGGCGAAAAACACCACGGCCCGTCCGGAGGGCTTCCGGGCGGGCCGCGTGCACTCGAGGACCGCTGTCACGCCATCAGTTGCGCAGCATCTGCCGGGTGGCTTCCTTGAGCTGCTCCATCAGCTCCGGCTGACGCAGCTCGGTCATGTCACTGCGGATGGCGGCGTTGAAGCTCCACGGGTGGCTGGACAGGTAGAAGACCTTCTCCGCGCCGCCCTGCTCCACCAGCAGCATCTTCGCCTGCGTCTGCGCCTGGATGACGACCTTCAGGCGGGCGCCCGCCTTCGTGTGCCGCGCCGTCAGCCCGGCGAGCGCCGGGCCCAGGTCGGACTGCCCGAAGCCCGCGAACTGCCAGGTGCCGTCGAGCTTCGCCAGCCACATCACCAGCCGCGCCTTCCCGTTCACCAGCACGGGGTAGTACAGCTCGTCCATCGGCGTCAGCAGCGGGGCAATCTTCTTGCCCGGCGTGTACGCCTCCAGGCCCTGCGGATCCAACCGGAACGCCTCGATGGGCGCGCCCACCTGGAGCTTCTGCAGCTCACCACGGTCCTGGATGCCGAACTCCGCGAGGCCCGCGGCCTCACGCTCCAGGATGCGCTGGACCTCCTTGAGGCCGAAGGCCACCTGCTCGTCGATGCGCGCCTTGTCAGCGTCGGCCGCGAGGGAGGAAGTGCCCGCCAGCAGGACCAGGGCCACACACGTCGAAACGAAAGACTTCATCGCGTTCATGGGATTCACCTGTGGTTGCCTGAAGGGGCTACTTCCGGATGTTCCAGACGGTGTGCGTCCAGTTCCAGCTGCTGTTGTTCTTGAAGTACGTGTACGTCACCCACGACGAGGTGGAGCCCGTCCCCACCGGCAGCGGGTTGTTGTACTTGACGTACTGCCCCACGTCGTCCACGCCGCGCATCACCATGATGTGACCGCCACCGCTCGTCCAGCCGATGCGAGGGATGAAGGGGCGGTTGTATGTGTATACGTCGGAGAACGACTGGGCGAACGTCAGCGGCGCGTAGGCAACGCTACACAGGTAGCCCATTCCCTGCAGGCCCGTACACGTCTGGTCGATGGAGGCCGTGGGATTGTTGGGACAGGTCGTGGAGCCGAACTCCTTCTTCACGATGTCACACTGGGTCCAGAAGCTATCGCCCCAGTAGGTGGCAACCATGTCGATGGACGCCGCATGGCACCACTGGTCGTACTGCTGGGCAATCAGCGTCACGGGCCGGTCGACCCATGAGGCCGAGGCCACGCCAGACATCAGCAGGCTCGCAAGTAGCAGCTTCTTGTTGAGCATGATTCCTCTCGGAGGAGGCTCTGGGCGCACGAGCGCGCCGACGCTTTCTTACTCCTCATCAAAACGCTGAATCAATGTATTCCACGTAACTTCGTTATTAGCGGTTTTTTGTATGTCCGCCGCGCCGAGCAGGCGAGCAGGCCATGGACGGCCCGCGGACTAGGGACAGGGGCTCACGGGGGTCACCTTCCACAGCTGCCCCGAGACGAGGGCCTTCTTGGCGAGGATGGGCGCGTTGTTCCTGCCATCGTTGATGATGTCCAGCGACAGGGTCTCGCTCTGCGCCACGTTCGTCAGTCGGAAGGCGCCGTTGACCTCCGGCGTCACCCTCCACAACTGCTCCGGGGCGGCGGCCGTGTTGACGAGAAGGGGCCTGTTGCCCGCGGTGTTGGCCAGGGAGAAGCCGTTGCCGCGCCACTGCGTCACCAGCCTGAAGGCGCCGTTGGCCTCGGGCATCAACTTCCACAGTTGCCCGGAGACCATGGCCGTCTTCGCGAGGATGGGCGTGGTGTTCCTGCCATCGTTGATGATGTCCAGCGACATCCCGTCGCCCTGCCACAAGGTCGTCAGCCGGTAGTGGCAGCGGGTGTCGAAGCCCGCGGTCGCGGGCACCTGCGGCGCCGGCTGCTGCGGAGCCGGGGCCTGCGAGACCTGCCACACCTTCTGGAGCATCGCCAGCGTGGTCGGGTCGTGCCGGGCCAGCTCGTCGCGGGTGAACGGGAAGTAGTCGTTGCGGCCGAAGAACGCCTCGGTCGTCTCCGCGAAGAACTCGGCCCCGTTGTTCATGCCGTAGGCGCGCTCGAACGTGTTGGGCTGGCCGGGGCCGTTGAAGCGCTCCACGCGGTCATAGGTCTTGCTCGCGGTGGCACGGTCGAAGGCCGCCTTGATGTCGGCATTCCCATCGCCCAGGACCTGGTTCTGGTACGCGTGGGACAGCTCGTGCAGCACGAACAAGGGCATCCGCAGCGACTCCGCCTCGTAGACGAGGACGTTCGAGATTTCGATGCCACGGGCCATCGCCGGATTGCGCCCGTTCTGGCTCAGCCAGATGGGACTGTTGTGGTACTCGGCCCTCGGCGGCTGGCCGGCGTACGGCGGCGACAGCCACAGCGTCACCTTGCGCAGCTGCGCCACGGGCCCGGCGGGGACGAGCCGGACGATCTCCCTCAATTGCCCCGTCAGGAGCGCGAGGGCCTTGTCCGTCGCGGCCTTGTTCATCGCCGGCAGGCGGGTGTCGACATTCACCGTCCAGCCCTCGATGGACTGGATCTGGTAGGTCGGCGTGGCCGCGAAGGCGGCGCCAGGGAGTGTCAGGAACGCCAGGAGCAGCAGGGACAACCATTTCTTGTCATTCATTGTCATGTCCTCTCAGAGCGCGGAGCAGTCGAGCTGGATGGGTTGGCGATTCAATGCCTGCCGGATGCCACTGTAGACGACTCCATTGGCCGCGAGCCCGATGTGCTCGACGAGGTTGCCCGGGCAATCCTCCTGCACGGTGATGTTGCACCGCAGGGGCTGCCCCTGCGCGTTCGTGCGGTCGCAGTTCACCATGCGGCCGTTGGTGTAGCCGTCGGTGAACACGTCGAGAGGCTTGATGCTGTTGATGTTCGTGTAGCCGATGCCGTCGTCGGAGGCCCGCTGGTTGATTTCAGTCAGGAAGGGGCCGGCGCGCAGCTGGGTGCAGATGGGCTTGTCGGTGGGCTGGCCCAGGCACCCGACCAGCAGCGCGGCCAGCAGCGGGTCGGCGTGGGTGCCCTGATGGGGCGTGCCCAGGCTGATGAGGTTCTCCACGAGGCGCCAGCCGAAATCATGCACGTAGGTCCGGGCCGTAATGCCGCCCTGGCTGTGGCCGATGAGGTTGACCTTCTCCGCGCCCGTCTTCAGCAGCACCTCCGCCACCCGGTTCTTGAGGTACTGCGCACCCTCGCGGATGTCGATGAGCCCTCCTCCGGGCAGCTCGAAGAACTCGACGTAGTAGCCGTCCGCCCGGAGCCGTCCCTCCAGGACCCAGTAGATGATTTCGGTCGCCAGGGTGCCGCCGACGACGATGATGGGATTCTTTCGCGTCGTCGGCGCGGTCACCGGCGGCGGCGGTGCGGTGGTGGTGAGGTTGCAGCTCACCACGCTGGCCTTCGCGTTGCCGGGGTTGGAGATGAGCGGCGGGTCCGCGGCGAGACAGGCCCAGCTGCCGTCGGCCTGGGGCCCCTGCTGCACCATGAACTCCGCGTGGGCGGAGCCGTTGCCGGCGTAGGACAACTCGCAGCCGCCACCCAGCGCCTTGGCCGGCCCCCTGGCGAAGGACTTCGGATACGCCCCCGTGCCCTGGGTGCCCGGCGTCACGGTGCACTGGAGGTTGGGCTTCGGCGTCACCGCGGTGGGGCCCACGCGGCAGGCGACGAGCGACGCCTCGACGGTGGCGTCCTGGCCGTGGTTCGGCGGGTCCGCCGCCTGGCAGTACCAGCCCTGTCCTCCAGGCGTGGGCCTGGAGATGACCACGTTCTCCGCGTGCACGGAGCCGCTGCCGAAGTGCGAGGTGTCACAGCCGCCGGAGACCACGACGTAGCCGTCGGAGACGAGCGTCGGCGTGAGCGTCACCTCGACGGTGGGGTTGCGCAACAGGCCCGTCTTCTTCGTGAGCGTCGTGCATTGCAGCGGCAGCGTGGCGCCGCCCGCGTCGGCGGCCCTGCAATAGGTGACGGAAGCGCGAGCCCAGGCCGGATTGGAGATGAGCGCCGGGTCCGCGCCCTTGCAACGCCAGCCGAACTCCCCGTCCGGCGCGTTCTGCACCATCACCGCGGCGTGCACGGACTCGAAGCCGAAGCGGGACACCTCGCACCCGCCGCCCACCCGGACGTAGCCCGCCCTCTGCTTGTCGAGCGGTACCGTCGCCACCGCCTTCGGGTTGGGCGTCAGTCCCGAGAGGGGCATCCGCTCCTGGGAGGTCTGGCAGTCGAGCGTCTGCGCCGCGGCCGTCGTGCCCATCAACAGCAGCGCGGCGACCAGCCCCACGTGTCTGTTCAGGCCGCTCATTTCGAAATCTCGCGCAGGGTGATTTCGTAGACGACCGCCGCGTTCGGCGGAACCTTGCCGGGGAGCCCCTGGGCGCCGTACGCCAGCTGCGGCGGCACGGTGAAGCGGTACGTGCTGCCCACGGGCATGAGCTGGAAGGCCTCCGTCCAGCCCTTGATGTTGTCGCTGACGCCCAGGGTGGCGGGCTTGCCTCGGGAGGCGGAGCTGTCGAACTCCGTGCCGCCGACGACGCTGGCCTTGTAGTCGAACACCACGCGGCTCATGGGGCCGGGCTTCGCACCGGTGCCGGGAGTGAGCACCTGGTACTGGAGCCCGCTGGCGGTGGTGACCACGCCCTTCTCGGCCTTGTTCTTCACGAGGAAGTCCTGCCCCGCCTTGCCGAACTTCGCCGAGTCCGCGTCGCGCTTCTTCTTGCGGTTCTGGAGCATCGAGCCCTGGACCCTGTCCCGGGACTGGGTGAGGTCCGCCGCGCTCATCAGCGAGGCCCTCCCCTCCAGGCTGTCGCGCAGGCCCTGCACCAACGCGTTGACGTCCACGTCCACTTCGAGCTGCTTCACCGAGGCCGCGAGGTCCTGACCGATGGAGTAGCTGTCCCGCTCCTTGTCGGTCGCGAACGGCGCCGCGGCGTGCGCGGTGGCCGCGGTGAAAAGCAGGATGAACACGAGGTGCTTCATGGGCGGACTCCCTGGGGTGTTGAGGCTGGAGGCACCAGCGCTCAATCAAGCCACGTGCCAGCGTCCGGGCCGTCCTCCAGGCAGGGTCCGCCCTCTACGCCGCCGAGGGAGCCGCGGAGCGCGGGAGGTCGCCTGACACGTCAGGGAGGCCATGGACGCGTCAGCTGGGAGCGCGGCTCCGCTCAGCTCCACGCCAGCGGGTCGGAGTCGTCCCCTCCCACCCACTGAATGCGCGGATGAACGAGTTCAGCTCCTCGTAGCCCAGCAGGAACGCCACTTCACTGGCATCGAGGTCGGTGCTCACCAGGAGTCTGCGTGCGGACTCATGGCGCACCTCGTCGAGCAGTCCCTGGTACGTCGCGCCCTCCTCCTCGAGCCGGCGCTGGAGCGTGCGGGGGCTCAGGTGCAGCTCCTTCGCGAGCTTCTCGACGGAGGGGCGCTCGCCGTGCATGCGGCGGCGGAGTGCCGTGCGGACGTCGTCCGCGAGCCTGCGCCGGTCCAACCGCTCGTTCAGCGCGGTTTCGAGGCCGGGCACGAGGAGCGTCAGCAGGTCGGCGTTGTGCGTGACGAAGGGCTCGGCGAGCGCGCCCTCGTCGAAGACGAGCAGGTCGACGGGCGCGTCGAAGCGGACCTTGCACCCGAAGTGACGGGTGAGCAGGTCCGCATCGGAGCGCCGCCGCGCGAGCTCGAGGCGCCGCGGAACGAGCGGCTTGCCCGTGCCGCGGCGGGCGAGCGCCAGGGTGGAGGCGAACGTCGCATCGACGAGGAACATGGGCAGCGGCCCCTCGGCGAGCAGCCAGTGGAAGCGGACCCGCGCCTCGCCGTGGGAGATGTCGTTCACGACCTCTTCCGGGCAGACGACGCGCTTGTACCGAGCGAGCTTCTTCAGCGCCTCGCCGAGGTTCGGTGAGTGGAGCGCGGCCATCGACGCGACGTCGTACTGGTGGGGCCGCGCTTCGGAACCGATGCGCAGACCGAGATCCCGCCCCCCGCCCACGGCCTCCACGGCGTGCCAGAACGCCATGAACTCGCGGGTCGTCAGGTGGGCCTTGGGCTCCTGAAAGCGCGAGAGCAGGACGCCCGCATGCCGCAGCACACGCTCGACGTCGACTCCAAGCGAGGCGAGGCGGTCGAGCAGCACGCTCGGCATGGGGACGAGATCCGCGGTCACGTCAGCTCCTCTTCGCGACCAGCATCCTGGCGACGGGGGTTTCGGCGAAGTCCACCATGCCATCGTAATCGGTCGACAGGCTCAGCGCCTTCCACCGGGCATCATCCTCCGCGCGCTGCGCCGCGATGGTGCCCGCGAGGAACACGGCATCGGAGCCGAGCAGCAGCCGGAGCGGCGGCTGCTTCTCCGAGGCAATCTGGAGGATGGCGCGCGCGGCCTTCGCCGGGTCGCCGCGACCGGCGTCAGCGTGCTTGCGGACGTTCTCCATGAAGGCGCCGACAGTCGGCCCGTACGCGTCGCTGACGGGGTCCACGCGCATCGAAGCGCCTGCCCAGTCGGTGCGGAAGCCCCCGGGCTCGACGAGCGTCACTCGGATGCCGAGCGGCCCCACCTCCTTGGAGAGCACCTCCGAGAAGCCCTCCACGGCCCACTTCGCGGACTGGTAGGCCCCCAGCCCGGGGCTCCCCGTGCGCCCGCCGATGGAGGAAATCTGGATGATGTGCCCATCCCGCTGCGCGCGCATGACGGGCAGCGCCGCGCGCGTGACGTGCATGACCCCGAAGAAGTTCGTCTCGAACTGCTCGCGAAAGTCGTCCTCCGCCACGTCCTCGATGGAGGCCACGTTCGCGTAGCCGGCGTTGTTCACGACGACGTCGAGGCGCCCGAAGGTGGAGGTCGCCGCGGCGACGGCCGCCCGAGCGGCCGCCGGGTCGGTGACGTCGAGGGCGACAGGGAGCACCCGCTCGCCGTACTGCTCGACGAGCTCCCGCAGCTGCTCCGGCTTGCGCGCCGTGGCCACGAGGCGGTGGCCGGCCGCCAGCACGGCCTTCGCGAGGTCGCGACCGAGGCCGCGGGAGCTACCAGTGATGAGCCAGACCTTCGACATGGGAACCATCCTTTGACGCACCGGAGATTCGGTGCGCCAAGAGTCACGGCCGGCTCCCTCCCGCGCCAATCCGATCGCGCCAGAGAATCATCGGATTGCGCCACCGGGGTCCGGGGCTCCTCGGGTCGGCGGGGGCGCCCCACCTTTACCCCGGAGTCGGCTGTTCCCCGGTCTCCGTGGGAGGAGAGAAGTGGGAGAGAGCTACGACGGACGGCAGGGCCTGCTCGACGACACCCTGGAGTCCGACGACTCCTTCCTGCGCGAGGTCCTCCGGGATGAGCCGCCGGCGCACCTGCCAGCCCCTGGCGACCGGCTCGGAGGGCAGGAGGGCCACCGGTTCGAAATCCTGGAGTGGCTGGGGGAAGGCGGAATGGGCGCCGTCTTCCGTGCGCACGACGAGAAGCTGCAGCGCGTGGTGGCGCTCAAGTTCCTCCTGTTCTTCCGGGGACTCGAGGAGGGAATCCTGCGCGAGGCACGAGCCATTGCCCGACTGAACCACGAGAACATCATCCACATCTTCGACGTGTCCGAGTGGTGCGCCTCCCCAGGGGAGCCGCCCATTCCCTTCCTCGTGATGGAATACCTGTCGGGCGAGTCCCTCGCGACCATGCTGCAGCGGGAGGGGCACCTCGCGGTGCCTCGCGCGCTGGAAATCGTCGAGGGCATCGCCGCGGGACTGGCCCACGCGCACGAGCACCACGTCATCCATCGGGATCTCAAACCCAGCAACGTCTTCCTCACCCGACGGGGCGTGGTGAAGTTGCTCGACTTCGGGCTGTCGAACCTGCCGGGAGCCAACACCTCGAGGAAGGTGCACCTGCTCACGGAGGGAACGCCGGCCTACATGGCGCCGGAACAGTGGCGGAATGGGCCGCGGGACGCACGCACCGACCTCTGGGCGGTGGGCATGGTGCTGTACGAGATGCTGACCGGAACGCCGCCCCTGTCCTTGCAGCGGCTCGCCGAGTTCCGCGACCGGGTGATGTCCGCCGAGCCCCTGCCCCTGGTGCGCGCGCACAATCCGGACGTGCCGTCCGAGCTGGAGACCCTGGTGGCCACCCTGCTGGCCAAGGACCCGGCCCGCCGGCTCGCTTCGGCCCACGAGCTGTGTGACGAGGTCCGCGAGCTGAAGCGGCGGCTGACGCCCGAGCCCGCTGCGCTGCGCTCGTGCTCGCCCGAGCGGCGGCAGGTGACGCTGGTGGCCTGCCAGCTCACGGGCCTCTCAGTCCTCCCGGAGCCGCTCGACAGTGAGGACATGGGCGAGCTGGACCTGGCCTTCCATCGCACGTGCGAGGAACTCATCGGGCACCACGGCGGCTCCCCTACCTGGTACCTGGCAGGCGAGGTGCTCGGCTGTTTCGGTTGCTCCCAGGTGCAGGAGGACGACGCGGACCGCGCGGTTCATGCGGGACTCCTGCTCGCCCGGGAACTGCCCGTGGCGCTCCAACGCAGGCTGCCGCACCTGCCCCTCTCCGGGCTGAGTGTGCGGGTGGGCATCTTCACGGACCTGCTGTCCCTGTGTGTGCATCCGCCGGACTCGCGGGGCGGCCGCATCACCCTCCAGGGGGAGTCCTCCAGGGCCGTTTCCTGGCTGGCGCATCAAGCCGGGCCGGGTGAGGTGGTGCTGGGCGACGAGTCCTGGAAGCTGGTGCGAGGGGCCTACGCAACGGAGGCGCTGGGGCCGCGTGTCTTCGAGGGAATGTCGGGGCCACGCTCCCTGGACGTGCACAGGGTGCGGTGCGAGCGGGAAGCCCCCTCCCGGTTCGAGCGGACGCTGGCCGTGGGAGGCCTCTCGCGGATGGTGGGGCGGCAGCGCGAGCTGCGACTGCTGCTGGAGGACTGGGAGCGAGCCCGACGCGGGCGGGGCGCCTTCGTGCTCTTGAGCGGCGAGGCCGGCATCGGCAAGTCCCGTCTCTTCCAGGAGCTGAGCGAGCGCGTCGCCACGGAGCCGGTCCACCTGCTGCGCTTCCAGTGCTGGTCCCAGTTCAGTACGGCCATCCGGCACCCCGCCACCGCGCTCATCCAGCACCTGCTCCATCTCTCGTCGAAGGACCCACCGGAACAGCAGCTGCGGCGGATTCAGGAACATCTGGGGCGCCTGGGCCTGTCAGAGACGCACGTGCAGCTCATCGCGCAGCTCCTGTCCCTGCCAGTCCGCGCGAGCGATCCCGTGCACCGGCTCTCGCTCGAATGGCGCCAGGAGAAGACCATCGAGGTCCTGATGGCACTGGTGCTGGAGCTGGCACGGGAGCGCCCGGTGCTCGCCATCGTGGAGGACCTGCACTGGGCCACCGCGTCGCAGCTCCGCTTCCTGGAGCTGCTGCTGGAGGAGGTCCGGGAACAGCCGGTGCTCGTCATCGTGAGCTCCCGGCCGGACTTCCAGCCCGCCTGGTCCCCCCATCCCTGGCTCCACACCATGGCGCTGAACCGGCTCACGGCGGAGCTCGCCGCGGACCTGGTGCGGGAGGCGTCGCACGGCCACGAGCTGCCGGCGGAAGCGGTGCGGGAGCTGGTCCGGAAGACGGATGGCGTCCCGCTGTTCATCGAGGAGATGACGCGCATGGTCCTGGAGCGGGCCTCCGCTGGCGCGAGCCCGGGCCACAGCCTGCGCTCCATTCCCGTCACCCTGCACGAGCTCCTGCTGGCCCGGCTCGACACGCTGCCCTCGCGCCTGAAGGCGTTGGTCCAGCTCTGCTCGGTGGTGGGACGCGACTTCTCGCTGACGCTGCTCGAGCCCCTCACGAGGCGCGACGAGACCACCCTGCGACGCGAGCTGGCCGGACTCGTGAAGGCAGGATTGCTCCAGGAGCCCCCGCGTGAGGACGCGCCCGTGTACCAGTTCCGGCACGCGCTGATCCAGGACGCGGCGTACCAGTCACTCTCGCGCAGCACGCGACGCAAGCATCACCAACACATCGCCAGCGTCCTGGAGGAGCGCTTCCCCGAGCTGGTGGAGGCGAGGCCCGAGCTGCTTGCCCACCACCACACGGAGGCTGGAGATCTGGAGCTGGCCATCCAGGCCTGGCAACTGGCGGGAGAGCGCGCCAGCCGGCGTTCGGACAACCAGGAGGCCCTCACCTATTTCCACCTGGCGTTGAAGCTGCTCCCCGGCCTGCCGGATGCGGCTCAGCGCGAGCGCAAGGAGCTGCACCTGCTGATGGACATGGGAACACCCATGTCCCAGGTCCGACGGTACAACTCCCCCGAGCTGGAGCAGCTCTACGAGCGGGTGCGGGAGCTGCTGCGCGAAATGGGCGACGAGCTGCCCCGGCTCCGGCTGCCCTTCTGGGGGTTCACCACGTACTACCTCATCCGGGGAAGGTTCGAGGTCGTGGTGGAGCTGGTCCAGCGCTATCTGGCGCTCGAGCAACGCCAGCATGCCGGGACGCCGACCCACAAGAGCCTGGGGTTGAAGATGGCCCTGTGCCGCTGCCTGTCCGTCATGGGCGACAACCGGGGGGGCCGGAGGCTCGTCGAAGAGGTGCTGGCGGAACCCGATATCGAAGTCGCGCAGCGCCGGGCGATGGCCTCGAGGAACTGGACCGACTCGAGGGTGTCCGCCTTCGTTCATGGGAGCCTCCTGTCCGCGGTGGGCTGTCAGCCCGACGAATCCCGGCGCTACGAACAGGAGGCCATGAGCCTGGCCGAGAAGATTGGACAGCCCTACGGGCTGGCTTCGGTGCTGTGCGCGTGCACGCTGGTCAGCCAACTCCGGCGTGAGGGGCGAGAGGCCTCGAGGTGGGCGGAGGAGTGCGCGGCGCTCTGCCGCGAGCACCGGTTCCGGCTGTGGCTGGCGTGGGTGATGGCACTGCGGGGCTGGGCGCTGGCCGAGCTCGGTCAGCCCGAGGCGGCGCTCGTCCACATGAAGATGGTGCTCCCGCACTGGCACGGGTCGGGCATCCGCGTCTACATGCCCCACTGCTACGCCATGCTGGCGGAGATCCACCTGAAGCTGGAGCAGCCGGAGGAAGGACTGGCCGCGGTGCGGGCCGCGCTGAAACGGGTCGCGGTTTCAGGGGAGCGCTTCTACGAGGCCGAGCTGCACCGCCTTCGGGGCGAGTGCCTGCGACGGCTCGGGATGGCGGAGCAGGCTCGGGCCTGCTTCTCCAAAGCCCTCTCCGTGGCGCGCGAGCAGGAAGCCCACCTCTTCGAGCTGCGCGCGACGGTGAGCCTGTGCCGGCTGCTCCCGGACCTCGGGAGGAAGGGCGCGGCCTCGCGCATCCTCGCAGCGGTGTATCGCCGGTTCGCCCGCCACCGGGACTCGCCGGATCTCCGCGAGGCCCGGGCCCTGCTGGAGGAGCTCGCGGAAGACGGGCTGCCGCGAGCTTCCGGTGACGCGGAGGTGCTCACCTTCCACGCGTGAATGGCTTCGCGGGTCAGTTGCCCGCGAGCAGCTTCTGCACCTGCTCCTTGTCGGAGGAGAAGGTGAATTTGCTCATCAACTGGTAGGCATTCTTCCGGTCCGCGATGCTCGCGCGCAGCAGCTTCACGACGTTCACCTTGTCGCCGGACATGGAGAACAGGTCCACGAGCTGGCCCACCTGGTAGACGGAGAACCGGCCGCGGCGGGAGGCCATCTCCACCACTCGCAGCTTGTCGTCGGACATCGCCTCGTCGTTGATGACCTCGGTGAGCTGCTCGAAGTCCTCGTCGCTCACCGCCCCGGGGACGTGCCCGGGGGACGGTGCGGGCGCCTCGGCCTGGGGCGCCGGGGCCGGGGCCGGGGCCTCGGCGCGGGGCGCGGACTCCTGGGGCACGGCGGGGGCGGAGCCCAGGGCCTTGACGGTGAGCTTGTGCATCTTCATCCCCTCGACCTCGAGCTTCTTCACCCACACCTTCCCGTCGGCGGTGCGGACGACGAACTTGTAGAAGCCGACGTCGTTGGGGCTGTAGAGGAAGGGAATCTCCAGCCGCTTCACCAGCCGGTTGCCGGCCCAGATTTCGCCGGTGGCGCCCTCGGGCTCCAGCACCTTCACCGTGCACGTCACGTCACTGCTCACGGCCCAGGTGAAGGTCTCCGGGCCGATGGCGACGTTGGCGGTGGGCGGCGCGTCCGTGGGCGCCGGAGCGCTCGCGGCGGGAGCGGGAGCGGCGCCACCGCCGCGCGCGGAGGACGAGGAGGTCAGCTGCACGCGCAGTTGATGGGCCTTCATGGACTCGATGTTGAGTTCCTTCGACCAGGTCTCTCCGCTCGAGCTGGTGATGGTAAACTGGTAGGGGCCGAGGTCGCGCGGCTCCCAGCGGAAGGGAATCTCCGCGCGGAAGACGACCTTGCCGCCCCGGGAAATCTCACCGGTGGCGCCTTCGGGCGCGGTGACGTTGACGGACGCGGAGACGTCGCTCTTCGTGCTCCACTGGTGGCTCACCTGCTTGGAAGCGAAGCCCTGCGCCAGGGACGGCGCCCCGTAGGCCAGCGTGGCGGCCAGGATCCATGCCTTCATGTCTGTGACTCCCCCTCGAGGATGTGCTCCGGGGATAACGGGAGTGCGCCGGAGATGTCGCACGGACGGTGTGATTTTCTCCATCCAGGTATCCTGCGGAGCCGTCGTCCCCCTCGGGGTCCCAAGACACCCCGGGCCCACGGCAGCACCTCGAGAGCCCTGACCATGCGCCTCCGGCAATCCCTTGCGTCCGTCCTGGCCGTCCTGTTCCTCGCCGTCCTGCCCCGGTGCGCGCCCCCGGATGCCGCGGGCGAGGCGCCCCCACTCGCCGAGTCCGCGCAGCCGCTGACCGCGGGCGGCGGGCTGCGGTTCATGACGTACAACATCAAGCACGGAGAGCTGAGCAGCCTCGACAGCATCGCCAACGTCATCAAGGGCCAGTCACCGGACCTCGTCGTGCTCCAGGAAGTGGACGTCCTCACCAACCGCTCGGGCAAGGTGGACCAGGCCACGCGGCTGGGGCAGCTCACGGGGTTGAATTCCGCCTTCGTCCCGTCGCTGCTCAGCTACGACGGCGGGCAGTACGGCCTCGCGGTGCTGTCGCGCTACCCCATCCGTTCCTCGCAGCGCATCCCCCTGCGCTCCGCCGCCGAGCAGCGCGTGCTCGGGCTGGTGGAGGTGGAATTGGACGCGACGCACGTGGTGCCCGTGGCCGTCACCCACTTCGGAACCACGGGCGCCACGGAGCGGCTCAACCAGGCCGACGACGTCAAGGCGGCCCTGGCGGGAAGGCCGTGGGCGCTGCTCGGCGGCGACCTCAACGCCTCCCCTTCCGAGTCCGGCATCACCAGCCTGAAGACGCTGCTCTCCGACGCCTGGACGCGCGGTGGCTCGGGCAACGGCTATACCCATGACGCGGGCTTCCCCACCCGCCGCATCGACTACGTGATGCTCGGCTCCGCGTGGACGTCGCCCGTGACGGCGGCCGTGGTGGGCGCGACGTCGCAGTCGGACCACCGGCCCGTGGTGGCCACGCTCATCCTTCCCTGGAGCCAGACGCTCTTCGGCGACCGCGCGCCCGCCAACGCCGTGGAGGAGGCGGACACCCGCGCCGTCGAGGTGGGCGTGCGCTTCCGCAGCAACGTCCCCGGCACCCTCCAGGCGCTGCGCTTCTACCGGGGCACGGGCAACGCGAGCGGCTACGTCGCCCGCCTCTGGACCGGCACGGGCACCCTGCTGGCCCAGGTCTCCGTGAGCGACGGCCCCATTCCCGGGTGGCAGGAGGCCGTCCTGCCCACGCCCGTCCCCATCAGCGCGAACACGCTCTACGTGGCCTCGTACCACACGTCGAATGGCCTCTTCGCCAGAGACCCTTCGGGACTCGCGAGCGCCGTCACCAGCGGCAACCTGACGGCCCCCGCCAGCGCGAGCGTGGGCGGCAACGGCGTCTATGTCTACGGCGCGGGCGGCTTCCCCGCGAGCAGCTACAAGGACACCAACTACTGGGTGGACGTCCGCTTCGCGCCGTCACCCTGAGCTTCGGGCCCGGAGCGCGAGGATGAATGACACCGTGGCTCCGAGCCCCGCAACGGTTCGCACGTGGTTCCAGGCCGTCCAGCCCGACACGTAGAGCGTCCACAGGCGGGCGGCGTCCGCCTGGGCCGGGTCCACGGCCGCGAGCGCATTGTTCCTGGGAACGTTGAACACCGCCGTCACCGCGACGACGCCAATCACATACAGCGCGCCTCCCAGCAGCAGGTACAGCGCGCCGGGCCTTTCCCATGAGAACAACGCGGAGACCGCGACCGCCAGCGCGGCCAACGCCGTTCCGAACAACACGGCCATGAAGGCCGGAGTCACCGCCACGACGTTGATGGACTGCATCGCGAGGATGCCCTGCGCGGGTGGCAGGCGGGCGAGGGCCCTCATCACGAACGAGGAGAACGCGAAGAAGACCCCGGCCACCACGCCCGAGCCGAGCGCCGACAGCCAGGTCAATGTGAGGAGGACACCTGTGGGCATTGCGAACCTCACGCGGCCGAAAGGGCCACCGACCTGCCAATGTACTTCGCGCTCTGCGCCGCCTCGACGAGGAAACGGCCGACGCTCCTCCGCGAGACACTCATCCCCCGGGCCTCTCCCGCCGGGGAGGCGAAGGGGGCAGCCGCTTCGGCCCCATCCGTCAGACCCACGGGCTGCGCGAGCACCCAGTCGAGCCCGCTCTCGCGCACCTCGCGCTCCTGCAGCTCGGTGTCGGCAATCTGCGGCTTCAGGAGCAGCGAGAACAGCAGCTTCCACTTGAGCGACAGCCGGCCCCGCGTCTCCCCCACCCCGTACGTGGTCTGCACCACCAGCTTGCGGACGCCGTGGTTTCGCATGGCGGAGATGACGTTTCGCGTTCCGACCGAGCGCACGTCCATCGGCGTCCGCGCGCTGCCGCGCATCCGGACCGTCAACGGATTCTCGCGGATGCCGAGCGTGACAATCACCGCGTCCTGTCCCTGCACCGCGCGCTCGACGTCGGCGGGGCTCGTCGCATCCCCCGTGACGACGGCCAACCGCGGCGACGAGACGCCGAGCGCTTCCGGCCGCCGGGCGAAGGCCGTCACGTCATGCCCCTCGGACAGCAGCACTTCGATTGCCGCGCGTCCGGAACCTCCCGTTGCACCCACCACCAGGACTTTCATCACGATTCCCTCGGGCTTGATTGCCTTCACGCAAGATGTCGCCCGGGCCCGCCGGCCTCAATGACCGGCAGTCGCGGTTTCATGCTCGTTCGTCCAGGCGGCGCGCTGGACGCTCTCGTCCCGCCGGGGGCATGCTCCGCCCATGGTGGACAAGCAGCTCTGGGCCCCCGTGGACCCGCTCGGCGAGGCGCTGCACTTCCTGCGCATGACGGGCAGCTTCTACTGCCAGTCGGAGCTCACCGCGCCCTGGGGACTCGCGCTGCCGCCCATGCCCGGGTGCATGTGGTTCCACGTCGTCACGTCCGGCGCGTGCTCGCTCGAAGTCGAAGGCACCGCGCCCGTCGGGCTGCGGCCGGGGGACCTCGCGCTCGTGACGCACGGCGAGGGCCATCGCCTCTGGACCGGGCCCCGCGTCCCCACGCCGCTGGCCCATGAGCTTCCGCAGCAGCAGGTCAGCGAGCGCTATTCCGTCCTCCGGCATGGTGGCGGCGGCGCGCCGAGCACGCTCGTCTGTGGCGCCGTCCGGTTCGACCATCCCGCGGCCCACGCGGTGGTCAGGCTCCTGCCTCGGGTGATTCACCTGGACGCCGCGAGCTCGCCCCACGTGGACTGGATGGAGAGCACGCTGCGGCTGATGGCGGCCGAGGCGAAGGCGTTGCGCCCGGGCGTGGAGGCCGTCATCACCCGGCTCGCGGACATCCTCATCGTCCAGGCCATCCGCTCGTGGATTCAGCAGGACCCCGCCGCGCGGAAGGGGTGGCTCGGAGCGCTCCAGGACCCGCAGCTCGGCCGGGTCCTCATGCTCATCCACCGGGACCCGGCGCGCGCGTGGACGCTGGCCTCGCTCGCGAAGGAGGTGGCGATGTCACGCTCGGCCTTCGCGGCGCGCTTCACCGAGCTCGTCGGTGAGCCCGCGATGCACTACGTCGCGCGCTGGCGGATGCACGTGGCGGTGACGTGGTTGAGGGAGGACACGGCCGGGCTCGGTGAGCTCGCGAGCCGCCTCGGCTACCAGTCCGAGGCGGCGTTCAGCCGTGCGTTCAAGCGCTTCATCGGCGTGTCTCCGGGCGCGGTGAGACGCAACCCCGAGGCCGCCACCCGGCCCACGGCCCGGGCATCTGCATGACTCATGCGAACCGTGGTCGAGACAGATGACGCTGGCGCTCTCCCCGGGAACTTGAGAGACAGCGCCCATGGCACGCTCGGGGGATGGAGAGCAGGAGAGGCTGGAGGCACAGGCCTGGCGCCTGCTCTTCGACTTCTTCATGCGCACGCGGCCGCGGCGAGACCGCCTCCTGAGCCGGCTCGGGCTCACTCCCAACGATGCACGCGGGCTGGGCGGGCTGGATGCGACCGTGGGGCGCACGATGCGCTCGCTCGCGGAGGCCTGGGACTGCGATGCCTCCAACGCCACCTTCATCGTGGACCGGCTCGAGACGCGCGGACTGGTGGAGCGCCGGCCGAACCCGGAGGACCGCAGGGTCCGCTCCGTCGTGCTCACCACGAAGGGCGTGCGCCTGAAGCGTCAATTGCTGGAAGGGCTGTACGCCCCTCCGGAGGAGCTCTCCCAGCTGAAGCCCGCGGAGCTGGAGATGTTGTCCACCCTGCTCTCGCGGCTGCTCGCCCAGGGTGCTGAGAAGTCCTGAGAACCCGGAGGCTTCACGGAGCCACCCGGCAGAACTCCGAGGATTTGTCAGACCGCTGAGGTAGGATCCGCCCCCTCGAAAGGAGCGCTCAATGGCGTTCGCGTTGATGATCCTGGAGCCCCGGGGACAGAGGCAGGAGAGGACGCAGGAGGAGGCACATCACGCCATGGACCGGATGGTCCGCTTCAGCGGTGACCTGCAATCCCGCGGCATCCTCAGGGCGGGTGAGTCGCTCCGCGCGGACGACTCCGCGGTGCGCATCGGCGTGCGCGGCGGCAAGCGCATCGTGAACGATGGCCCGTTCGCCGAGGCCAAGGAGATGATTGGCGGCATCTTCCTGCTCGACTGCAAGACGCGGGAGGAGGCGCTCGCGATTGCCCACGAGTGCCCCGCGGCCGAGTGGGCCACCGTCGAGGTGCGCGAATTGGGCCCCTGCTTCGCGGACGCCAAGCGCTAGCGGGCGGTCAGGCGCTGCGCCGCGAGGCCTACCCGGGCTTCGCGCGCAGGGCGAGCATGGGGCGGTAGAGCTTCCGGTACGACCACGCCAGGGAGAGGTTCAGCGCCAGGAGGACGATGGGGATGACCATCCCCTCCGGCGCCAGGAAGGCGTGGAAGGCGACGATGTTGACGACCACCGGCGCGGCCAGGGCCAGCGCGAGCGGCACGAAGCGGTTGGTCAGCAGCAGCACGCCCACGAGGACCTCGGTGCCCTTGATGAGCGGGAACATGTAGCCCGTCTTGATGAGCGCCTCGGCGAACTCGGGAAGGGCCGTCGGGGGCGGCGGCAGGAAGTTCAGGAAGCCGTTCAGCCCGGGGACGAAGAGGAGGATGCCGAGCAGCACCCTCCCCACCGTCGGCAGGTGCCGGGCGAAGGACTTCGAGGTGTGGGTTGCCACTGCATCCGCGCTGAGCGTCGTGTCCGTCGTCATGGGGTGCTCCCTTCCGGGTTCGCTGGGATTCGGGTTCCTGGCTTCACCGAGACGACGAACGAGGCTCCGGGAGATCGACACGGGGGTCGATTTTCCCGGGGCCTCTCCAGGTGCCCGGAATCACAGGGATTCCGGGGGGAGCGCTACGGCAGTTCCGGGAAGTGGAGGACGCGCCCGTTCGGACCCACGGCCCAGATGCTGGTCGGGGAGACCAGCGCGATGTCCTTGAGCGGGAGCGCGGACCCGGGGGTGTACAGCGGCGTCCACGTGTTCGTTGGGGCCTCTCTGTAGCGACGAATGGCGCCTGCGGCATCCGTGACGTAGACCGATGAGCGGTCCGGCGCGCAGACACTCGTATAGTTGGCGGACGCCGGAGGCGTCAGGGCCGACCAAGTCGTGCCTTGCAATCTCACGATATTCGAGTTGTCTCCCACCGCGTACGCGAGCCCAGGCGACACCATCCAGACGCTCCGGAAGCTGGAATTGTTCGACCCCGGCACTGTCATGGTGCTGGTGTCCGCCCCGCCGGTAAAGGTCTCCATGAGAGGACCGCTGCTGGAACCCGATCCCGGGTTCTGGCCCGCGATGAACACCTGTGAGCTGTCGAACCCATGGACGTCTCTGTAGAAGCCAGCGTTGTCGTCCACTTCCACTGGAGCAGTGTTCGACGTCCAGGAATACAAGTGCCCCGTTTCATCCACCACGTAGCGCAACGGCGTCGCTCCTTCGAAGCCGATGATGCCCGTGGCGTTGCTGCCACTCGTCAGCGTGTGCATCTGGGCGCAGTTGGTTCCGTTGTGCTGGGCCACCTGCCCCCCACTGCCCACCAGGAACACACTTCCATCACTGCTCACCCAGGCTGAGTTCCAATTGGGGGTGCCACACGTCGCATCGAAGCTCGTAAACGGGTCGCCCGCGCTGGCGCGGCGAGCCAGTGCACCGTTGGCTCCAGCAATCCACACGGGGTAGCCGGTGGCGCTGTCCTTGTTGATGGCCACCGTGTTCCAGTTGCGGCCGTCAATCGTCGTGCCCGTCAGCGCATTCCAGCCAGCGCCCATGCAGACGTTGCCCTCGTCTACCAATCCCCCGGGGTCGCAGTTGTTGTTACGCTGGTCGCAGACCTCGGTGCTGTTGCCCCTGTTGTACTTGTCCGCGTCGTCGCAGTCCGTTTTCGAGGTCGATGCGTTGGGTGGCGCGGGCTGGTCGGAGCAGAAAACTGAAGCAGCGGCGGCGCTGGCTCCGTCCCCGTCCCCGTCCGAATCGGGGTAGTAGTTGATAGGCGTGGGTGCGTTGCAGGTGGTGTTGTCCTTCGCCGCATTGCACACATAGATACCCGTGCACGGGCTTACGCCGCAGGCGGCGCCCTTCCGGGTCATTCCCGTGGTGAAGGCCTCATCCACACCGTCCACGCAGTTGTCGTCGACCTCGTTGCACAGCTCCGGGGCCCCGGGCTTCACCGCGATGTTGCCATCATCGCAGTCGAAGTTGGCGGTCGGCGCCACATGGCCCGCGGGCTGCGTGCAGCTCGTTACCTGGACGTCCTGACGCCCGAAGCCGTCCCCGTCCACGTCCCGGTACCACGACTTGTTGAAGCCCTCGTCCGTGCCGCTGCGGCAGTTGTCGTCGACGTCGTTGCACACCTCCGTCGCGTTGGGATTCACCGCAAACGCGGTGTCATCGCAGTCGGTGTTGTTGGTCACGTATCCCGTGGGCATCCTGCACTTCTGCAGCGAGTCCGAGTCCTTGCCGAAGGTATCGCCATCCGCATCCCGGAAATACGTAGCCACCGGCAGGCCATTGTCGACGCCGCCAGCACAGTCGTTGTCCTTGTCGTCGCACGTCTCCGTCAACCCAGGCTTGATCTGGATGTCGGTGTCATCGCAGTCGTTACCGGACGCCACGTGATTGGCTGGAATGGCACAGCCCGTCATCACCGGGCCCGCCCCGACGCCGTCCCCGTCCCCGTCCTTGTAGAAGCTTAGCTGGGGCAGACGGTCGTCGACGCCACCCGCACAGTCGTTGTCCAGGCCGTCGCACACCTCGGACCTGCCTGGCGCCTGCTCGGTGCTCGTGTCGTTGCAGTCGCCGCCCCGGGCTACGTACTGGGACGAAGGCGCCGTGCAGCCCCGGACCATGTCGGCGCCGCCGTAGCCATCCCCATCACCGTCCCGGTAGAAGGTGCGCATCGCGACGTTGGCGTTATCATCATCGCAGTCCGTGCCGCCCATCGCCGTGGGCACGTACCCGTCACCGTCGCCATCCGTGGCGTTCAGCGCGACCTTCACCTCTCTCACGCCAGCCGTGTCCAGCGGCACCGTCTTCGTGTCGCTCACCACCTTGGCCCCGTCGCACGACTCCTCGTGCGCGGCGGTGATGATTTCCAGATTCCGGCCCCAGTCGTCCTGCCGGAAGATGCTGATGACCAGCTCCCGGTCCGCAAGCTTTGGGTCCGTTGAGTCCAGCTGCATGCTGAACTCACGTTCCGGCACGTCCTTGTCGCGGGCCTGCACGGCGATACAGCCAGCCTTGAAGTTGAAGGAGACGATCAACTTCACGGCAGCCTGTTGCGCGTTTGGGGGATCCTCCTTGCAGGCGGCGAGGAGCAGGAGGGGCCACAATGGAATTATGAGGCGGCGCATGGCCGGTCATTCTACCCGGTTCCGGCCCCGGCTCGCTCGTTCTGGAGCGCTAGAAGACACTTCAGTCGAGCAGCTGCATGAGGTCCGCCCGGGTGATGGCCGCGGCCCCGTCGGCGCCACCGAGGGCGGACTCGAAGAGCGCTCGCTTCTTTTCCTGGAGGGTGAGGATCTTCTCCTCCACCGTGCCCCGGGACACCAGGCGGTACACCATCACCGGCCGCTGCTGGCCGATACGGTGCGCCCGGTCGGCCGCCTGCGCTTCCACGGAAGGATTCCACCACGGGTCCACGAGGAAGACGTGGTCGGCCGCCGTGAGGTTGAGCCCCGTGGCGCCCGCCTTGAGGGAGATGAGCATCACCGGCGGGCCCTTCGGGTCCTGGAACGAAGCGGCCACGGCGCCCCGGTTGGACGTGCTCCCGTCCAGCCGGATGAAGCCGATGCCCGCCTCGCGCAGGGCCGGCTCGATGAGGTCCAGCATGGACGTCCACTGCGAGAAGACGAGCGCCTTGTGGCCCTCCTCCACCGCCGTGCCGAGCGCCTCCAGCAGCGCCTCCACCTTGGAGGACGACTTCGCCTGCTGGCCCGGCACCAGCGCCGGGTGGCAGGCCGCCTGCCGCAGTCGCAGCAGCGCCTCCAGCGCCTTGAGCACGTTGCCGCCCGCCTCCAGTTGCGACACCACCTCCTCGCGCGTGGCGGCGTACACGGCGTCATAGACGGCGCGCTCGCGCTCGTTGAGGGTGACGTGGCGCACGGACTCGGTGCGCGGCGGCAGCTCGGGGGCCACGTCCCGCTTGAGCCTGCGCAACACGAAGGGCCGGATGCGCCCCCGGAGCTGCTCGGCGGCGCCCTTCTGGTTGTCCCCCACGGGGCGGGCCCACCGCTCGTCGAACTGCTTGCGCCCGCCGAGCAGCCCCTGGTTGGTGAAGTGCATCAGGCTCCACAACTCCTCGAGCCGGTTCTCGATGGGCGTGCCGCTCAGGGCGACCCGGAACTGCGCCTGCAGGGCGTACGCGGCGCGCGCCACCTGGCTGTCCGGGTTCTTGATGGCCTGGGCCTCGTCCAGCACCACGGTGTCCCACGTCTTCGCCCCGAGCACTTCCGCGTCCAGGCGCAGCAGCGCGTAGGTGGTGAGCGTCACGTCGGCGGCCTCGTCCAGGGCGCGGCCGGGGCCGTGGTAGACGGAGACCTTCAGCGAGGGACGGAAGCGCTTCACCTCCGCCTCCCAGTTGGGAAGCACGCTGGTGGGGGCCACCACCAGCGTGCCCGGGCCCAGCGTGCAGATGGTCTGCAGCGTCTTGCCCAGGCCCATGTCGTCCGCGAGCACGCCGCCCAGGCCCGCCTGCCTCAGGAAGGTGAGCCAGCTGACGCCCTGGAGCTGGTAGGGGCGCAGCGTGGCGGTGAGGTCCTTCGGGAGCTGCACGTCGGGCAGCTTCTCGAAGCCCTGGGCCAGGGGCGCCAGCCGCTCCAGCCCGGGCGGAGACGGGTGCTCCAGCGCCTCGCACAGGCCGGTGAGCTGGGGGATGGCGTGGTTGGCGAGCCGCCCGTCCGAGCCGCGCGCGGCCAGCAGGTCCGCCACGCGCTGCCCGTGCTGCTTCAGCCACGCGCCGGGCAACGGTGCCCAGCCGCCGCCCTCCAGCGGCACCAGCCCCAGGCCCTCCTCCCACGCGCGCATCACCGCGCCCGCATCCACCGTCTTCGGCGCGCCCGACTCCGCGCCCTCCACCTGGAAGTCGAACGAGAAGCCCACGCGCGGCACGCCGGCCTCGGTGGCGCCCGTGTCCACCGACAGCGTGGGGCGCAGCTTCACGTTGGGGCTCACCACGCGCGCCGCGTCTCCGGTGAGGCCGCCGCGCCAACGCCGCAGCCGGTCCGCGAGCTGCACCGCTTCCCTGCCCTGCACCGTCACGCGGCGGCCGGGCACCATGTTCAGCTCGTCGCGCAGACCGTGGATGAGCTTCTGCTCGGCGGCCTCGTCGCGCACGGGCACCGCGCCATTCACGTACACCATGCGCCCGTTGTCGATGCGCACCGACGGCGGCGAGCCGTACACCAGCGTGGGCAGCACCGAGAGGCCGGAGTCGAGCTGGTTCAGCTCCAGGGAGATGCGCGGCTTCAGCGTGCGGTCGATGGGCGGCAACCGCTGGCTCTTCACATCCACCGGCATGCGGCGCGCGAAATCCGGCAGCACCTTCCCGGTGAGGTCCCCCATCTGCTCGGGCGAGAAGGCGCGCTCCTGGGGCAGCTTCTCCAGCCGTGCGCCGGTGAGGGCCTGCTCCCCCAGCTTGCAGAGGATGTCCCCGCACAGCGCCACGCCGGGGCTGACCACGTCGGTGACGCGCGGGTCCTTCTCCACCTTGAGCACCGTCTGCTCGCCGCGGTCCTCCACGGTGACACGCGGGAGCAGCGGCTCGCTGGAGACGGACACCAGCGTGCCGTCGAAGATGATGGTGCGCGCGGGCTCCAGCACGCGCAGGAGCGCGTCGAGCCGCTCGGGCGGCAGCGCGCCCTTCGTCGGCTTCAGCAGCAGCTTGTCCGCGAGCACATCCCACGGCTCCACCTGGATTCGCGCCGCCTCCACCGGGTTCGCCACCACCGAGGCCAGGCTGCGCGCGAGCAGCCGCGCGGTGTTGTCCGGACGCACCAGCAGCCGCTCGAGCTGGAGCCCTCCGTCCATCCGCTTGAAGCGGTACACCATGCGCTCCGGCTTCGGCGCCGCACCGGTGCGCGGGGCCGCCGCCTGTGCCACCGGAGGCCGCGAGGGCGCGAGCCGGTTCGCGGGGGTGGGCCGCGCCGGGGCGCGCTGCACGGGCGCGCGCTGGGTCGTCGAGTGGTGGAGGACGATGGCCGCGGCGACGACGTGCTCGCAGGGGTCCACCTTGCCACGACAGTCGCACTCCCAGATGTCATCCTCCGGGTAGAGGACGGTGGTCAGGGGCGCCGGCCGGCCGGCGATGCGCACGCGCAGCACGGCCTCTTCTTCTCCGACGGACTGCACCGAGACGGCGCCCGCGCGAGCGAGCCCCATGCCAGCGGACCAGGTGTCCGGACGCGCTTCCTCCCGGACGGCTTCGAGCAGCTCCGCGGTCACAGACATACGAGGCCCCTTCCCTATCCCCCCGACGGGCCCCGCGCAACCCGGGGGAAGCTCTTCACCAGCAGTGCACAGCGCATGTCCGGCCGGAATCGGCCGACGGCGGGCTAGAGTGCCGCGCCATGCAGACCCACTACTTCGACACCTACCCGGAGCTCACCACCGAGCGGCTGCGACTGCGCAAGCCCCGGCTGGAGGATGCAGGTCCGCTCTCCCGCATCTACGGCCATCCGGAGACGTCGCGGTACATCGGGTTCTCGGCGACCGAAGGCATCGAGAAGACGCAGCAGAAGCTCGCGCGCGACCTCGAGACCGCGTCCCGTGGCGAAGGCTTCCGCTGGTTGCTGTGCGAGCGCGGCGACGACACCCCCATCGGCTCCGCGGGGATCTTCCACTGGAGCCAGGCGGACCGGCACGCCGAGGTGGGCTACGTGCTCCGCTTCGACCAGTGGGGCCGGGGGGTGATGAAGGAGGTGATGCCCACCCTCTTGCGCTTCGGCTTCGAGGAGATGCGGCTCCACCGCATCGAGGCCCGGGTGGACCCGCGCAACGCCGCCTCGCTGCGAGTGCTCACCCGCTCCGGCTTCCAGCGCGAAGGTCTGCTGCGCGAGAGCCTCGTCGAGGGGGCGGGCTTCAGCGACAGCGTCATCCTCTCGCTGCTCGAAGGAGAGTGGCGAGCAACGGGCTGACACGGCTGTCCCCTCTGGAGGAGTTCCCCGCGTGCCAGCCCTGGCACGTTTCCCTCCGGGACGCCGCGCGCCATGACTCCGGAGCGAGCCCAACCGCGCGGAATCGCGTGACTTCGGGCCCGTGGAGGCTCCTGGCACCGCCCTTGCCCTGGGGTCGGTCATTCGCAGCGGTTGGCGAATGTCGCACCCACCCCAGGAGACAAGACGATGAGCGGCAAGCGCGTGGTTGGGAAGTCATGGGCGAAGTCCGGCTTCGCCCTGGTGTTGAGCGTGGCCACCCTGTGTGGCTGTGGCACCGAGGGCCTGGGTGCCGCCGAGCCGATGGCGGGCAGCCCGGAGTCCTCGGGCACGGCACGGCAGGGGCTGAGCTACTACGGCGGCCACACGTATTTCATCTCCACGTCGACCGCGACGTGGACCGACGCCCAGAAGGCCTGCGCCGACATGGGCTACGGCATGGTGACCCTCAACGACGCGGCGGAGGAGCTGTGGCTGAAGGCGCAGATGGCCACCCCGTCCACGGAGTGGTGGCTCGGCATCAACGACCGCGACAGCGAGGGCACCTGGGTCTGGTCGGAAGACCCGTCCGCCTACGTCCACTGGAACCCGGGTGAACCGAACAACGGCCAGGCCACGGAGGACTGCGGGCTCTTCATCAACACGTTTGGCGGGTGGCACGACGCGCCCTGCTCCGTCTCCCGGACCTTCGTGTGCGAGAGCCTCCAGCCGGTCTACGCGCAGTTCAACGGGCACGACTACTCGTTCCATGGGACGCGCAAGCCCTGGACCCAGGCGCGGAACGACTGCACGAGCCGGGGCTTCGACCTGGTGACCATCGATGACGGCGCGGAAGACACCTGGCTGAAGCAGCAGGTGCCCTCCGGGCGCGCGTCGTTCATCGGCTACAGCGACCTCTCGCAGCCGGGCACCTGGACGTGGGCGGACGGCACGCCGAGCGGCTACCTCCACTGGCGCCAGTACGAGCCCAACAACTCCGGCGGCATCGAGCACTGCGCCCTCAACAACGTGCCGCCCGCCGGCTCCATTCCAGGAGGCGGCTGGAACGACATCCCCTGCAACGAGTACTTCCCGTACATCTGCGAGCGCCCCAGCCTGCCCCCCACGCACAAGTACGTCGTCTACACCGCGACGGGCACGGACTCCGCGAATCAGGCCACGAAGGACACGGGCATCTATCTCCAGGCCGGGCAGATTCTGGAGATGGGCACCTGCGGGCTGCCGACAGCGGTCGCGACGAATGACACCTACCTGCGCCTGCTGGGACCGGATGGGCTGGAGGTGGCCGCCAATGACGACGACTGCAAGGGCGCGGGCTCGAAGCTCCGCTACCGGGTGCCAGCCTGTGGCACCGGGCACTACGTGATGCGGGCCGGCTGCTTCGAGAACACCTCGTGCGGCGGGCAGATGGTCTTCACCGTCATCCCCGCGCCGCCGACTCAGCCCTGAGGGCCGCGTGAGGCGGGTGGCTCGGGGTCCAGGAGCCACCCGTCCAGGACGCCGTATGCGTAGAGCGCCGCGAAGGCATACGCCCCCACGAGGTAGGTGACGTTCAAGCCTCGGGCCGCGCTCGCGTCCCCGGCGCTGTACAGCCCGTCGGGGCCGCGCAGCGCCAGCGCCGCGCCCAGCGAGGCGGCGGAGACCGTGAAGGCCACCCCCTGCGTCACCGCCAGGAAGGTGCCCTTCGTGCGCTGGCCGTGCTTGAAGTGGCCGACGCCGAAGGGCACCAGGTACCAGCCTCGCGACACGGGCCGGTCCGCGATGCGTGCGACCTGGGCCGGGGAGGGTTGTGGGGTGGTGGAATGCCAGGGGGCCACGGCAGGAGTGCGGCGCCCGGCGGAGAGCTCGGAGATGCGCTGCTGATGGAGGACGTGCACGCGCTCGACGTAGGCGACGAAGTCCGGCGGGTACACCAGCGGGTCCAGCTTCACGTCCGGGTTCGCGGCGAGTGCCCGCACCACCTCGGCCTCCGCGCGCTCCGTGTCCTCCTGCGCGTGGTACGTGGCGGCCAGCAGCAGATGGGCCTCGGCCTCTTCGGTGGGGTCCGTCAACTGGAGGGGCTGGAGCAGCGCTTCGAGCAGGCTCCGCGCGCGAGGCAGCTCGCCGGACTGGTACGCCTCGCGAGCGGGCTCCAGTGAGGGCGAGGCCGCCAGCACCAGGGTCAGGAGGAGTCCCGTCAAGGTCCCCCACCCAGGTCCACCTCCGTCCGCTCACCGGCCACCACGTCGAAGTCCTTCCGGATGATCTCCCCCGCGGCCCCCCGGGCCGAGAAGACATGGCTCCCATGCGTGAGCTTCACGGGCTCTCGCAGCGGGGCCACGCCCACCTGCGTCCCGTCGACGAAGACGCGTGCGCCCTCGGGAGCGAAGATGACCACCTCGGCCTTGCGCACCTGGAGGACGAGCTCTCGCTTCACCGTCTCTCCCGCGGCGACGTGGAGGTCCTCCTCCAGCACGTCACACAGCGGGTTGTCGAAGCGCAGCCGGTGCGTGCCGGGAGTCAGGCGCACCTCGCGCACGCGCGGCGTGTAGCCGCGACTCTGCCCGTCCACGAACACCTCGGCCCACGGGCGTGTCACCACGCTCAGCGTGGCGTACCCCTGTGCCTGGGGCGGCGGTGTCCCGGTGGGAGGAGAGGTTTGCGTCGCGGGGCCCTGGGCATCCGAAGCCGGAGGCTCGGACGCCACGGCTTCGGAGCCCGGGGCGGCTGGCAGGCTCCGGTCGGAGCGAGGAGGCCCGCGTTTCGTGCCCGCTGGCACGGAGGTGCCCCCGCGTCGGGGAACCCCTCCGCTCACGGCCTCCGTTCGACTGGCGCGCGCGGCAATCGGCGGAAAGGTCGGTGGCTCGGGCGGGGCGGGCTCCAACGCATCGGTGCGTGGGTCCTGGAGCATCGCTTCCGGTGAGTTCTGCTCATCCGGGAGCGCCGCGGCCTCCGCCGGCGGACGCACGACGGGGGCTTCCGACGTCATCCCGGACGTGGCGTCCCCCCGCGAGTGCCATCCCCAGAGCACGAGAGCCCCCAGCAGGCCCACCAGCAGGGCGCTCCCGCCGAGCACCTTCGCGCGTCCCGACTTCGCGCGTCCCGACTTCGGGCGGGCGCGCAGGAGTGCCAGCACCTCGGAGGAACCGGGCTTGAGCGTCAGGGCCTCGTTGAGCAGCCGCGCGGCCCTCGCACCTTCCCCTGTCGACAGCAGCGCGCGCCCTTCGGTCAACAGCCGCTGGAACCGGGCTTCCCGCCAACCGGCGGCATACGCCTCCGGCCCCAGGAAGAAGCGCCGCGAGGCCTCGGAGGGAGGTCCCACGAGCTGCTGCACCGCCGCCTCCAGGCACGCGGCCAGCTCCACGCCATCCACCGGACGCGCGCGCGGGTCCCGGGCAAGGCACCGGTCCACCAGCGCACCGAAGGGCTCGGGTGTCCCCGGGGCGACCTCGCACAGCGGCGGCGCATCCCGGGTCATCACCGAGACGGCGAGGTGCGCGCTCCCCTGCCCCGCGTGCGGCGTCGTGCCGGTACACAGCTCGAAGAGGATGACGCCGACCGCGTAGACGTCCGACGCGGGCGACCAGGCGCCGGTGTCGATGCGCTCGGGCGCCATGTACGCCAGCGAGCCGGTGACGGCGCCGGTGCTCGTCAGCCGCTCCTGGTCGGCCAGCGCGGCGATGCCGAAGTCCGCGAGCTTCAGCGGGCCGCCCTTCGACACCAGCACGTTCTCCGGCTTCACGTCGCGGTGCACCACGCCGCGCGAGTGCGCGGCCTCCAACGCCCGGGCGAGCTCCCAGCCCAGCACGGCCGCCACCTCGGGGGGCACGGGCGCGAGCCGCCGCGCCAGCTCGCGCAGGCTCTCGCCCTGGACCCACTCACACACGAGGAACGGGCCACGCACCGCGTCCTCGCCGAAGTCATGGACCTCCAGCACGTTGGGGTGCTTGAGCGAAGCGGCCAGCTCGGCTTCGCGGCGGAAGCGCTCGCTGCGGCGGCCGTCCTCGCCCGGGTGCATCACCTTCACCGCCACCCGACGCGACAGGCGGAGGTCCATGGCCAGGAAGACCGTGGCCATTCCTCCTCGCCCCAGTTCCTGTTCCAACTGGTAGCGGCCCGCCAGCACTTCGTCGCTCATCGCGGGCGCATCCTAAAGAGGCCGTCCGGGGTGGGCAATCAACTCCGCTCAGGGCGAGGGCAGGCGGCAGACATGCAGGCTGCCCCCCGGCACGGGCAGGCAGGAGCCAACCGCGCCTCCGGGACAGTCTCCGTCGGAGCCGCACGGCTGGTGGCATCGCTTTGAGCCCCCGGCATCCACACAGAAGCCGCAGCGGGTGCAGTCCAGGGAGGAGTCACAGAAATCGCCCAGGGTCTCCGGCGGCCCCCCGCTGCACGTCTCGACACAGACCTTGTCCGGCCCACATTGGTAACCCCGGGGGCAGCGATGAGAGACGCAGCGCAGCTCGCACCGGCCGTCCTCGCAGCTGGCGAACCCCTGGCACGAGCTGAAGCCCGAGCACTCCTCCGTGAGGCGTGGCCCCGGCACACAGCGCTCCTCGAAGTCGTCGCAACGGTGTGACTCCGGACACTCCGAGTCCGCGACGCACAGCGTCTCGCAGTCCTCTCCCTGGCAGCCTGCGTCAATCCCCTCCTCGGGCCGAACCTGGATGTCGAGCGGGCAGCCGAGCACCGTCAGCAGCGCGAGCGGCACGAGGAACCACGGGGCGGAAGGACGCATGCGGGGGCCAGGAGTACTTCGGGTGGTGGGCACGAGGCCAGTCCGTCACTCCTCCTCGCCCAGGTGGCGGAACACCGAACGCAGACCGATGCCGAGCGCCTTCGCCGCCTCCTTCTTGCTGCCCCCGTTGCGAGCGATGGCCTCGCGCACGTAGCGCTGCACGAAGGCCTCGCGGGCCTCGTCCAGCGGCAGCAGGGGCGTCGGGTCCGCTTCGAGTTCCAGGTCCTCGACGCCGATGAGCTCTCCCGAAGCGAGGATGGCCGCGCGCCGCACCCGCGACACCAACTCGCGCACGTTGCCCGGGAAGGGATGGCCGCGCAGGGCCTCGGTGGCCTTCTGCGTGAAGCCCATCGCGCGCCGCCCCTCCTGCTTGAGCGCGTGGTGGGCGATGAGGAGCACGTCGTCGCCGCGCTCGCGCAGCGGTGGCACCTCGACGCGCACCTCGTCCAGCCGGTAGAGCAGGTCCTCGCGGAAGGTGCCCTGCGCGACGCGCGCCTTGAGGGGCTGGTGCGTGGCGGAGATGACGCGCATGTCGACCTTGCGCGGGCGACTCTCGCCCAGGCGCGTCACCTCGCGCTCCTGGACGACGCGCAGCAGCCGGGACTGGAGGACGAAGGGCATGTCGCCGATTTCGTCGAGGAAGAGCGTGCCGCCGTCCGCCGCCTCCACCAGCCCTGCCCGGTCCGTCCCCGCGCCCGAGAAGGCGCCGCGCGCATGGCCGAACAGCTCGCGCTCGATGAGGGACTCGGGCAGCGCCGCGCAGTTGATGGCGACCAGCCGCCCGCGCCGCCCGCTCCGCCGGTGGAGAGCCCTGGCCACCTCCTCCTTGCCCGTGCCCGTCTCGCCCTGGATGAGCACATGGAGGGACGTGGGCCCCAGGCGCTCCACATTCCGGTAGAGCTCGCGCATGGAGGGGGACTCACCGATGAGCCCCTCGAAGGTGGCCGCGGAGATGCGCTGCGTGAGGTTGTCCACGCGCGTGCGCAGCTCGGTCAGCTCGTGCGAGGTGGCCAGCAGCAGCGCGGCCAGCGAGGAGAGGGCCATCGCCTCTTCCAGGTGCACGGCGGAGAACGGAGCGTTCCCCAGGCGCCGGCCCAGGTAGACGGCGCGCAGGGGCGCGGAGCCCACGCGCAGGGGGAGCACCAGCGCGGAGGTGAGACGCAGGGCCACGACGCTGGGCGCACCGGCGAGCGCCGCGTCCGAGGCCACATCCTGCACGAGCACGGGCGTGCCCGAGGCCACCACCTGATTCACCAGGCTGTCCACCACCGCGGCCTCGGGCACCGGGCCGGTGGCACACAGCACCTGGCGCTGCTCCCCTTCCACCGACACGAGGAAGCCCACGTCGGCGCCCGTCACCTCCGCGAGCCCGCGCATCGTCACCTCCAGCAGCTCCGCGGCGGGACGCTGCACGAGGAGCCGCGAGGCGAAGCCCGTCAGCACGGCCAGGAGCTGTCCACCCGGTGCTGGCGCGGACGCGGCACGAGGCACCGCCTGCGCATCGTCGGAGCGGACCAGGGTGAGCGTGGCCCGTCCCAGGACGAAGGCCTCACCCGGGGACAGCGGAGAGACGTCCACGCGCTTGCCGCGCACACGCACGTCACAGCCCTTGCTGGCGGCGGACACCGTCCAGCCGCGCTCGTCGCGGAAGAGCAGGGCATGGCTGGGCTTCAGCCCGGACTCCGTGACGACGACGTCACAGGCGGGGTCCGAGCCCACGGACACCACGGGCTTCTCCAGCGCGACGTGGCGGCCATCCGGCAGGGTCAGCAGAAATGGCATGCGGCGAAGAGTCAAAGCATGACTGGCCTCCGTGCCCAAGCCGGGCAACGGCCGCGCCTCCGACTCCCGCCTGCGCGTATCCTCCGGGCCCCATTCCCGTCTGGAGGTTCCACCCTGAAGCGCATTGGCCTCGCTGCTCCCTTCGTGATGATGACGCTGTCGCTGGCGTGCGCGGGCCCTCGGGCGGGGGCCACGGCGGCGGACACGTCGCAGCAGCTCGTCCACGAGACGTACACCCTCGGTGGCGAGCAGCCCGAAGCGCTGCTCGTCGCCCTGCACTACTCCGGGAGCACGCCCGCTTTCTGGAACGAGTACGTGAAGGACTGGGGCGCTCCTGTCCGCGTGCTGCTCCCCCAGGGGCCGCTACCGCGCAGGGAGGGCTTCACCTGGTTCGCCCCCGGTCACGAGCAGAAGGACGAAGCCGCGAAGCTCGCGGACGTGGAGCAGATGGCCGCGCGCGTCGCGGACCTCATCCGAGAAGTACGGCGCGCCCATCCCGAGCTTCGTCACGTCGGCGTGACGGGGTTCTCGTACGGAGGGGACCTGGCGTGGTTCCTCGCCATCCGCTACCCGGAGCTGGTCGACGTCGCCGTGCCCATGGGCTCGCGCCTGCTCGGAGACCCCACGCGGGCCCTGCCCGCGACAAGCCGCGTGCGGGTGCTCCAGGGCGAAGCCGACGCAATAATCGATGCGCGGAAGACCGTGGAGCGCGTGGAGGCGCTGAAGGCGGGAGGCGTGCCCATCGACCTGCGCACCTACCCGGGCCTCGGACATGACGTGTCTCCGGAGCTCATCGAGGACTGGCGCGCGTTCCTGCGACAGGGGCTGAGCGGCACGGCCGCGGTGCAGTCCAGGCGGGACTGACCTCCGCACCCCACCCCGCTCCTCTTCCCGGGGCAAATCCAGACACATCGCGGCATGGATTGCAGATGCAGGTGAGGTACGGGGCTCCTCGCGGAAGCGCGCGGCGCGGGCGTATGCTCCTCACGCCGCACGTTCCCGCTGGAGTAGTGCCCCGCCCTGGAGGCTCCGTCCCCATGCGTCACAAGCCCGCCACACCTCCCAAGAACCTCCTGGTCATCATGGTCGACCAGATGCGGTTCCCCCGCTTCCCCTACGGTCCGGAGGGAGGCTTCGCGGAGCCCCTCAAGGAGCTGCTCGGCTTCCAGCCCCTGCGTGAGGACAACCCCTACGCGTCGATGTTCCCGGGCTTCGTGAAGCTGCAGCGGCACGGCGTCGTGCTGCGCAACCACACCATCGCCTCCTCGGCCTGTATTCCCAGCCGTACGGCCATCATGACGGGGCAGTACGGCACGCGGACGGGCGTCACGCAGACGGATGGCCTGTTCAAGAGCGGCGACGCCGCCGCGTTTCCCTGGCTGCGGCCCGACGGCATCCCCACGCTGGGCCACTGGTTCCGCGCCGCCGGCTACCGCACGCACTACTTCGGCAAGTGGCACGTGTCGAATCCGCCGGAGCGCTCACTCATGCGCTACGGCTTCGAGGACTGGGAGCTCAGCTACCCCGAGCCGCATGGCTCCAGCCCCAACAACCTGGCCTTCTACCGGGACTTCGGTTGCGCCGACCTGGCCTGCACCTTCCTGAGGCGCAAGGCCCTGGCGCTCGGCGTCGACAGGGTCCAGGCCGCTGCCACCGACAGGGCGCCCCTGCAGCCCTCGCCTCCCTCACAGCAGGCCCCGTGGATGGCGGTGGTGTCCTTCGCCAATCCCCACGACATCGCCACCTACCCTGCCCTGCCGCGCACCCTGGACCCCGACGCGCCGCCAGCGGGTCCGCTGCCCATCCCCTCGAAGCACACGCTGTCCACCGCGCCCGCGGGCGGCACCTTCCGCTACCCGCTCAACCCGGCCGGCCTGGACGCGACGTGCGCCCGGCCACCGCCCCCGGCCGCGATGCCCCTCGGGCCCGACAAGCCGTCCTGCCAGCTCGACTACTCCTACAAGGTCGGGCTCGGGCTCGCCGCGAAGACGGGCATGGGCGCGCTGCGGGGACTCGTGGCGGCCGGCAAGACGCCCGCGAATCCCGAGGCCGTCGCGCTCGGCGTCACGCTCGCCTCCAACATCCCCTTCCAGCTGACGGTGAACCCGGAGGCCTCCGTCGCCGCCTTCGTGCAGTACTACGCGTACCTGCACCAGGTGGTGGATGGGCACATCGCCCGCGTGCTCGAGACGCTCGAGGAGGTGGGCCTGCACGAGGACACCCTGGTCGTCTTCATGTCGGACCACGGCGAGTACGGCGGTGCCCACGGCATGATGATGGAGAAGTGGCACGCGGCCTATCAGGAGGCGCTGCACGTGCCCGTGGTGTTCCGTCACCCCTCCCTCAACTCGGACCTGGCACCCCGGCAGGTCGAGGCGCTGACGAGCCACGTCGACATGGTGCCCACGCTCCTGGGCCTCATGGGCGTCCAGGGCAAGGACCTGGAAATGGCCCGCGAGCAGCTGCGCCTGCAGCGGGTGGTGCCTCCGTTCGTGGGCACCGACCTGACGCCGGTGGTGAAGGGCGAGGACAGCGTGGTCCGCGAGCCGGACGGCTCGGAGCGGGCGGGTGTGCTCTTCGCCACGGACGACGAAATCACCGAACCGCTTCCGCCGGATGGGGACCCGCACTCCATCCAGGACCTGGAGAACTACGCCTTCTTCTGCAAGGTCGTGGAGGTGCTGCGCACCGGAGCGGACGGGAAGCTGCCCCCGGGCAGGCAGGTGCCCGAGTTGGCACCGGGACCGGTGCGCCAGCCGAACCACATCCGCTGCGTGCGAAGCGGCACCTGGAAGCTGGCGCGCTACTTCGACCCTCACGGCGTGGAGGCCGACCAGTGGGAGTTGTACGACCTGCAGACGGACCCGCTGGAGTCCCACAACCTGCTGGCCGTCAACGGCCCCTTCCCGGCGCTGGCGCCCACGGTGCCGCCCCAGCGCCAGGCAGAGGTCGCGGAGAAGGCGGCGACGCTCGGCGCCCTGCTCGAGCGCTACGAGCAGGAGAAGCTGGCTCCGTGGCCCGGGACCTCGCGCGGCAGGGTCGCGAGCGCCGTCGGGTGAGCGGCGTCTCGCGTTAGAAGGCCTCGTCCAGGAGTTGCGGCAATTCTTCGCGCAACTTCTGGACGCCTCCCGGGTTCACGAGGGTTTCCCGGAGGAATCACCGCATGAAGCGACACGGAAGGACGAAGCGCGGCTCGGCGTGTGGGCTGTTGGTGCTGGGCCTCATCGGCTGTGGGGCCACGGAGGACGCCCTCGAACCCAGCGCGGACGCACCCCAGGGCACGTCCCGTGCGGCCCTCACGGTGTACGAACAGGCCGCGTTGGATACGGCCAACAACTCGGCGAGCTGCCAGCCGCTCGGGAACTTCTACTGGGAGATTGGCAATGGCGCGGGGTTGCTCTACGGCATCCCGCGAGGCAGCGGAGTGTCGGCCACGACGGTGATGCCCATCGCGTCCGCGAGCAAGTGGCTGTACGTGGGTGCCTACGTGCAGTCCAAGGGGTACGCGAACCTCAGCACGGACGAGAAGAAGCGGCTCAACTTCACCAGCGGCTACATCGACGAGAACACCACCTTGTGTGGGGACGCCGGGACGACCGTCTCGACTTGCTACGGACCCACCTACAAGAACGTCTCCTACCGCCCGCTCCAGAATGGCCGGTACTTCTACAACGGCGGGCACATGCAGAAGCTGGCCCTGGACGACATCGGCGCGCGGAAGGGCACGGGCCTGTTGAGCGTCATGGATTGGATCAACGCCCAGTTGGGCACCACGCTGCCGGAGTCCGACAGCGACGTCGCCGTGGCCGGGGGCTTCTCAGGCAGCGCGGCGCACTACCGCGTCTTCCTGATGAAGCTGATCAACAACCAGTATGAGCTGTCCTCCAAGCTGACCGTGGACTCCGTTCCAGCGTGGCCGGGCGGCCCCGACGTGTCCTACACGCCATGGTCGGCGGCGGGCCAGGCGTACTACGGGCTCGGACACTGGATTGAAGGTGAGACGCTCAGTGGCGTGTGGACAGTGACGGGCCACTCCTCGGCGGGGGCGTTCGGCTTCTATCCCTGGGTGAACGCCGCCAGGAACCGGTACATGCTCCTGGCCCGCAGTCGCCAGCTCGGCGGGGATGAGGAGGGCGAGAAGTCACGCGCCTGTGCCCAGACCATCCGCAAGGCCTACGAGCTGGGCGTGGCGCAGCCGTAGCCGCTCACATGCGGCTGAACCGGAAGTTCTGACCGTTGTTGTTGTTCCACGTCCGGTTTGCATACGCGTCGTCCACGTACACCGCGTACTCCACCGGCGCGCTGTCACTCACATACAAGGTGGGCGTGCGCCAGAGCTCATCCTGAGACCCGTAGGCGTTGGACTGGTTGTACTGCCAGGTCAGGTCGACCTGGTGAGTCGTGTTCCAGTTGTCATTCGTGTACACGATGCCCACCGAGTGGCCCGGTGCCACGGGCCACACCCCCACCTTCACCGTGAGGTAGTACGAGTAGTAGCTCCCCCCGCTCGAGGTCGCCTGGGTCTCCGCCACCCAGACCTCCTCCGCCGCGGCCAGGGTGGGCAGCAGCAGGACGGACAGCACCGACAGCAGCTTCGCAAGACGCTTCGTCATGGGACTCCCTCTCACGTTCGATGTGCCTCCATCGTGAGAAGGACCTCACGGGCACGTCAAGGTGCCCATTGGAGAAAGCGCCCCTCGAGCTGACGGTGCGCCACCGCGCTCATCTGGCGGGGGCGTTTGACTCGCCGGGCCACTCCCCCGTCTACTCGTGGACGTGGCGCCCTTCTGGCGCCCGCGTTCACCTCATGAGGGGGAGCACACCATGGGACTCAAGGCCGCCATCCAGGAACTCGGCAATCAGGTGAATGACCTCAGCAAGCTGGAGGTCGTCACGTATACGGGCAAGGTGGACGTCGCCATCAACGCGGCGGGCGCCATCGACTGGGATGGGCTGAAGAAGGGCGCGAAGACGAACGGCGACGTGAAGCTGGTCGCGGCCACCCAGCTCAACTTCGACGGGGACAGCTACACCTTCCAGACGAACGAGGACCTGCCGCGCATCGCCGAGCTGCTGGCGCTGCACCAGCAGGCCATCACCAGCAGCCTCCAGGCGCGCAAGGCCATCACCGACTTCTTCGCCGACTCCATCAAGAACCTGGTGAAGTAGTCCGCCGCCATGCCCCCGTCACCGGAGCTGGACACGCTCAAGCTCGCGTTCCCGGGGGTGCCGAAGCTGCCCGCCGCCACGCAGGGCGTCCAGCTCCAGGTGGGCGCGGATGGGCTGGAGGATGCCGCGCTGCTGGAGGAGAACCTCCGCCGGCTCGAGGCCGCGGCGGGGCTGGCCCCGCTGCCCCCGTCCGTGGTCCCGGGACAGGCCCAGGAGGAGTACGAGCTGCGCGTCCGCGCGGTGCGCACGCGCCTGGACAGCCTGGGCTATGACGACGTGGGGGACCTCGATAGCGGGAAGATGGACGTCAAGCTCCTCAAGGCACTGCACCGCTTCCGGCAGGAGGCGGGGCTGCTCAGGAACGTGGGAATCGACCCGCCCACCTGGGACGCGCTCCAGGAGCTCGTCGCGCTGGAGCAGCCCTTCAAGGTGGACCGTTGGGTGTCCCCCGAGGGCAGGCTCAACCCCGTGCTGACGCGGGCCATGCAGCTCCGGCTCACGGTGCTCGGGATGCGGGACAACAAGCGCGTGGACAGCACGGTGGACCAGTACACGACCATCCCTCTCAGCCGTTTCCGCGCCGTCGTCTCCATGCTGGGGTTGGCGGACACGGCCAGCCTCAAGGAGAAGGGGCTCCAGAACCTCAGCAAGGACAGGGAGCTCATCGCGTTGCTGTTCGACCATGACGTGCAGCTGGACGCCGTGGCCGAGGGCGGGGAGGCGGTCAAGGATGCGCTCGAGGAGGGCCTGGAGCTGAACGAGCGGCCCGAGTGGCACGCGACGAAGCGCTACCTGCTGCGGCTCGTTCGCGCCGAGCTGTGGCTCAACGGCTACCCCACTGGCGACATCCGCAAGCCCGTACAGGAGAAGCCCATGCGGGAGTCGCTCCAGGTGCACTGGCGACACGTGGCTCCCACGCCGCTGTCCGAAAGCGCGCTGCGCCAGCTCACGGACCGGCTGCGGCTCGAAACCCTCCAGGAGTTCTCGCGCCAGCAGCGCGAGCCCGAGGTGTCGCCCGAGGAGCTGGCCGCCTTCGTGAAGGCCAACGAGCCCGCGCTGCAGGACTACTGGACGCGTGACGTGCCCAACTCCGGGTTCTTCCTCTGGGACGGGCTCCGCCGCGCCGCGCGGTGGCTGGGGTGCCAGGTGAAGCGGCTGGCCGAGGGCCTGGTGGACCTGGTGCGGCGGGGCGTCGACTACGCCGTCACGCTGGTGAAGAACGTCTTCCGCGCGCTCTTCCAGAAGGCCAACGAGGTGCTGACCACCATCCGCAAGGCGGCCACCGCCTTCGTGGATGGCGTCGGCCTCTACCTGAAGGGCGAGCTGCGCGAGGGCACGCCGAACACCCTCGCGGCCTGCCGCTTCCGGCCGGACGGCGACGCGGACCTGCTGGTGCTGGGCGACGGCGGCATCGACGCCGCGAAGGGGGTGCTGAAGCGGATGGAGCGGGTGGGGCTCGCGCTCCAGCTCGCCGCGTCCGTGCTGTCCCTGGTGATAGGGCTGGTGGCCTCGGCGGCCCGGGGACTCATCGGCTGGATTTCCCTCATCGCCCAGCTCGTCCGAATCGGGCCGCGGCTGCGCGACCAGGTCCTCGCGCTCGCGGCGCTGGCGTGAGGGCCTGAGGCTGGAATCACGCCTGCTCGGTGATGACACGGATGATGTGGTGCTGTACTTCACGGTGGACTGAGCGGGCGGCGCGGTCTGGTATAGCTTCCCCCGCCCATTGCTGGAATGAGGGGACCCCAGCCCGCCATGCCGTATCCCAGGTCTGTCCGTGTGTTGTCGTGCTTGCTGTTCGTCGCCCTGTCGCTCGCGGCGGGCTGCAAGGACGAGCGCCGCCCCTATTACCCGGAATGCAGCCGGCTCACCTGCCCCGAAGGTGAGGCGTGTCAGGACCTCACCGGCGTCGTCCCCACCTGCGTCTCGAATCCCGCCCAGACGCTGGTGCGGATTGCGCTTCCCGCCAGCTTCATCCCGCTGCCGACCACCGGCGATCCGGTCGAGGGCACCACCCTCGAGTCAGACCTATTCCACGCGAGCAGCGTCTACTTCGACTTCGAGGCCACGGGGCAACACCTCTACCAGCTGACCGGCACGTGCCGGGACATGTCCGGCTGCAGCGTGTTTGTGGCGGATGCGGAGGGCCTGTCCTTCCATGAGGCCTCTTCGCATGGCTCCAACGGCGTCGAGCAGTTCGATGTCCGCTTCCGGCCCGTTCGCGCGGGGCGCTACATCATCGCGCTGGCACCCCACAGTGGGGAGTCCGCGGGCCACTACTCGCTCCAGCTCCAGCCCCTGCCGGACGACCATGGCGACCTCGCGGAGTCGGCCACGCCCATCAGCGGAGATGACGCCACCTTCGAGGGCGTCCTCCAGGCCACGTCGGACCGCGACGTCTTCGCCTTCCACGCGGAGGCGGGGCAGCGGCTCGTGGTGGCCTGCACCCAGGAGGGCGGTGGCGGAGCCTACCTCCAGCGGACCGTCTCCAGCGCCTCGGGGGAGCTCCTGATGGAAGGAGCGCAGGTGGACTCCACCTACCTGACGGCCGAGTCCGGGCCCCACCTCATCACCCTGTCCACCCCTTCGCTGGAGGACGGGCCCTTCAATCTCCAGTACCGCTGCCGCTTGCGGAACGTCACCGATGACGACCACGGCGACACGGCGGCGGAGGCGACTCCGCTGGGAACCTCTGCCCTGGAGGAGGGCTGGTTCCAGGCGCCTGACGATGTCGACGTCTTCCAGGCGGAGCTCTCCCCGAAGGCCTACTACCTGCTGGGCTGCGAGGCCCCGGCGGGCCGGCAGTGCACGGTCCGCGTCGTCGCGCCCTCGGGCGCGGTGCTGCAGCAATTCACCACCTCCGACCCGGCCGTCTACGTCCCCACCGAGGCCGGGGTACACAGCGTGGAGCTCCGCGGCAGCGGGGTCCATGACTACCGGCTCCGGTTCAATCTGGGCGACGTGGACGAACATGGGGACACCCCTGAGCAGGCCACCCCGATTCAGGCCGGGTCCGTCCTCCAGGGCGAGTTCCATGGGCCCGGCGACGTGGACGTCTTCGCCTTCGACGCCCTGGTGGCACACGGCTACCGCTTCACCTGCACCAGTCGCGCCGGTGCCGCCTACCCGCTGGCCCTGGTGATGCGGAGCGCGGACGGAGCGGTCGTCTCCTCCCCGCCCAACCACACGCCCGCGGAGATGCTGGCTTCGGCGGCGGGGCGCTACACCGTCCAGGTCCAGGGCCTGACTCGCGCGCTCGCGCCCCACCCCTACTCCTGCACGCTGGAAGACCGCGGACCGGATGTCCACGGCGACATCCTGGCGCAGGCCACGCCCATCACCCTCCCGGTGAAGCTCGGTGGGCGCGTGGAGACGTCGCAGGACGCGGACGTCTTCTCCTTCACCGCCGAGGCCGGGCAGTTCATCCTCGCCCGGCTGGGTGTTCCCCCGTCGGACGCCTTGCGGGACGAAGTGCGGCTCCTGGACGCAAGCGGGCAGGTGCTGGCGAGCGCCCGCACTCCGTCCGCGCTGATCTCCCACCGCCTGGCGACGTCCGGCACCTTCTTCCTCGAGGTGCGGGGCGCCGCCAACGACTTCACCTTCGAGGCGGAGAACCTGGGCTTCGACGACCACGGAGACACGCTGGAGACCGCAACGCCATTGACGCAGGGAGTGACGGTCAGCGGCCGGGGACAGGGCACCCAGGACCGGGACGTCTTCTCCCTGCCAGCGGAGCCGGGGCGGTTCTACCGGTTCGTCTGCGTGCCCGAGGTGGGCAACAACATCGGCCTTTGCAACGTCACCCTGCTGAATGGACACCGGATGGGCTGGGACGTGAAGTCCCCCCTGCCGCACGACTTCATCTTCGACGTCTCGGCCTCCGGCACGGTGGGCCTCGCCATCGACGGGCTCGAGACGTACACGATCCGGCTGGAGGAGGTGGTGCTCGACGACCATTCGTGGCAGGCCGCGCAGGCCACGCCGCTCACGCTCGGCAGCGCCATGGCGGGAGTCTTCGAGGCGGCCATCGACGAGGACGTCTTCGTCGTCACGCTCCAGCAGGGTGTGGAGTACCGCCTGCGGCTGGACACGACCTTCACCATCCGGTACTCGGCGGTGGACGCGCTCACGGGGCTCCCCGTTCCCTCGCCCCTCGGCACCACGCTCAGGCCACAGACCACCGGGCCGGTCCTCATCCGCGTGTTGCCTGCCGCCCTGGACGGTTCCCTGCGCCTCGGTCCCTACGAGCTGCGTGTCGACAGCTTGTAGTTCAGTCGAGGGGTGAGATTCGGAGAGGGCCTCGGCAGCCGCGGCTCCGTCCCATCAGGGCGCGGGCCGCCCGGCGCGGAGGTCGGCGAGATAGATTTCACCGCTCGGAGAGCCGGAGAAGGTGAAGCGCACGCCACGCACCGACGTCAGTGGCACGCCGGTGAAGCTGCTGAGCGGGATGCGGACCGTCTGGAGCAAGGCGAGGTACTTCAGCAGCGGAACCATGGCAGCGCCGACGGGCTCGGTCAGCCTTGCCCGGAACAGCATCGGCACCCGGTTCGACAGCGCCCCACCCGGCCCCACCAGCTGCACCTCGAACCAGGTCGGGAAGGTGCTGCTGTTCAGCGCCGACTCGGGCACGCGCTCGACGCGGAAGTCCAGCGTGGAGAAGCCGCTCAGGTTGATACCCGTGCCGGGGGACGAGAAGTGGGACTGGAAGTACGTGCCCGTGCCGGCCGCGGACCAGCCGATGCGCGCGAACCGGAGGCCCGGGTCTCCGAAATAGGGCCCCGGGTGGACGAACATGCCGGGCTGGCCCGTTATCGGGATGTGCGTGAGGGTGATGTTGGCGCTGGCATTGGCGGCGCCACTCATGTTCGTGCCCGTGGGCCTGGAGAAGTTCTCCAGCTCCCGGCTGTAGGTCGGGCTTGCCGCGTCGATGTAGCCACGGTCGATGCGCGGCCACTCCGACTCGCGGAACGTCGCCGGATCGAACAGCCCGGCGAGCGTGGCATCCGGTGCGGGGCCGAGCGTACCGAGCGCGAAGGCGACGAGCGCGCGCACCGCCGTCTGGCGCTGGACCACCGAGCCCATCGCGGCAGGCTCGAAGAGGGCTGGGTGGCCGCTGCATCCGAGGCTCTCGGACTGCTGCCACTCGGTGTTGTAGAAGTTGTGGTTCGCGCCCCACACGGCGTAGGTCGCCTTGAACTTCGGGTTGCTCTCGGGCGAGGCCGTCTGCTTCATCAGGAGCCGGTCGAACATCGCCACCGAGGTGTAGCCGCCGTCGCGGTCGCACATGGGGATGAGGAGCACGCTCGCCGTGTTGCGAGGCTCGCGGCGCTGGTAGTCGCTGTCCGCGTCGACCGCGCCAATGGAGAAGAGGCCCTTCACCGTCACGGGCTCGGCGAGCCCGGACCAGCCCGGTAGCTGGTCCCTCACGTAGAAGGAAATCGGGCCGCCACGTGAGTGGCCAACCAGGATGACATTCGAGAAGTCGAGCTGCCCGGCCAGGCTCACTCCCAACGAGGCCGGTGTGGGCTCGAGCCCGGCGTGCCAGCGCGTGAGCTTCACCAGGTGCTGAAGCACCAGCGGGCCGACAAACAGCGCATCGTCGGCGTCGGAGTCGGGGAGCTGGAAGAGGCGGTTCCAGTTCACGGACAGCGAGAGGATGCCCCGGCGAGCGAGTTCATTGGCGAGGTAGCCGTAGCCCGCGTGGTTCGGGACCTCGGTGTAGCCGGGTGGGCAGGCCCCGGTGACGAACCCCTTGTCATCGACTCGCGGGTTCGAGCCCGTGCCACAGGGCGGGTGGCGGCCGTGGATGAAGACCACCAGCGGATAGCGCCTGCCTGGGGTGAGCGTCTCCGGACGGTACAGGCGGGCCTGGTACTGCACCTGCTGGAACGTCGTGACACGCGGGTCGGTCTCGAGCGGGAACTGGTACTCGCTGCTGGTGACGGGACAGAAGGTGCCCCCCGAGAGGGAGGCGATGGGCCGCTTGCCGCCCAGGTTCTTGCCGCCGGAGAGCAGCACCTGGTCATTCGCAAGGCGGACCGCGCTCGGGTTCGCGAGCGGCTCGGACAGGCTCGCGCCAGGGCTCCAGGTGCCCTGGAGCGGATGGAACACTTCGCTGGTGGCCCAGATATCCCCTGTGCGATCTCCGACGCCGGCGGCGACCAGCACCGAGCCGTCCCCCTGGAGCACGGCCACATGCTCCCGCCGAGGCGTGGACAGGCTGCCCGTCTCGCTCCAGACATGACTCCCCGGGTCGTAGAGCTCCGCGCGCGGGGTGACGCCGGAGGAGGTCATTCCACCGGCAAGGAGCACGCGGCCGTCCAGGAGCCTCGTCGCGGTGTGGCCGGTGCGCCCGGTGACGACAGGCGTACGGGCAGTGCCAAAGGAGTTGGTGGCCGGATCATAGAGTTCGCTCTGGGAGCCGGAGGAGGCGTCGCCACCCGTGACGAGGACGCGCCCGTCCTCGAGCGCGGTGGCCGTGTGCCAGTCCGGGCGCGCCCGGAGCATCATCCCCGTTGGCGTCCACGTCCCCGTGGCGGGGTCATACACCTCGGCGCTTCGCGGCGTCGCGGGGTCGAGGTTCTGGCTGGTCCCGCCGATGACGAGGACACGCCCATCCGCGAGCACGGCCGCGGCGGCTCCGGCGCGCGAGCGCCCGAGCGGTGCGATGGAGGACCAGGTGTTCGTGGCGGGGTCATGGCGCACGGCGGAGGACGTGATGGCGTCCGTGCCATCGAAGCCGCCAGCGACCAGCACCTTTCCGTCCGGGAGGAGGACGGCGACGTGGGACCAGCGCGGAGAAGGGAGGGACGCGACGCTGGTCCAGGCACCCGTGCCGGGGTCGTAGCGGTCGACGGCGGCCGTCGCGGTGCCATCACCGTAGAGGCCGCCCACGGCCAGGACGCGCCCGTCGGCGAGCGCGGTGAGGGTATGCGCCTCACGCGCCTGGGTCATCGAGCCAGTTGCCGTCCATCCAGGCGTGTCCGTGCAAGCTGGCGCGCCCGGCGGGCCCTTTTCCCAGGGAGGGGGCTCCTCGGGCATGCAGGCCATGGCCAGCAAGGCTCCGGCGCAGAGCGTGACGCGGAACAACCTTGAGGCATGGTCGAACACGGTCTCCCCTCGCTTTGCCAGATCCCGGGTCGTGGAGGCCACCTGACTGTCGCTCCTGGCAGAAGAAGAACGTACGAGGCCGGGTTCATTCGACCGCCAGGGCCCGTGCAGGGACGCGGCTCCGTGGAGCGGACCGGGGACGCGTATGCCACGCGGAGCGAGCTAGGCCGCGAAGCGGGCCCGGATCTCCGCCGCGCCCCCGCGCTCCAGCCACGTATCGAACGTGAGGAGCTCCGGCGAAAGCCGCCGCAGCGCCGGGACGTCCGCGTTCCCGACCGCAATCCCTTCATCGACAAGCTCGACGAGGCGGCGCAAGAGCGCGCTCTGCGCCAGGAACTCGGGAGGGAACTGCGCGTAGGAGATGGACTCGTGGGTGGCCCGGCCAATCTTCTCCGCCAGTTCGTTCCCGGTGAGCTCGTCCCCCGCGAGCTCCAGGGTGGTTCCGGCGTGCGCGCGGGGCTCCGCGAACACCCGGGCGACGAGCACGCCGATGTCGTCGCTCGCGATGAACTGCATCGTGCGGTCCGGCCGCACGAAGAACCGGAGTGCGCGCTGCGCCAGTCCGAAATGCGGCTCGAGCAGGAGCTCCATGAACGCCGACGGCCGCACGATGGTCGCGCGGAGGCCGCTCGCGCGGACGTGTTCCTCGATCCTCCACTTGCTTTCGAAGTGGCCCACACCCGTGCCGGGGCGCAGGCCCGCCATCGACGTGTAGACGAAGTGCTCGACGCCCGCGGCCTTCGCCGCCTCCACGACACCCACTCCGAAGCGGAACTCGTCGTCGTCACTGACGCCGTACTGCGGCTGACCCGAGCTCGGCTGGATGCTGAAGACACCGTACGCACCCACGAGCGCGCGGTCGAGCGACGCGCGGTCCCCCAGGTCACCGCGCACCAGCTCCACACCCTTCCCTTCCAGCGCCCGGGCCTTCGCGCTCGAAGGGTCTCGCACGAGCGCGCGGACGCTCCAGCCGTCCTTGCGCAACGCGCGCGCCGTCGCGCCCCCCTGTTGTCCCGTCGCTCCAAGCACCAGCACGCGTTTGCCCTGGGTCGCCATCACGGCCTGCCTTTCTTTCAATAAACGGAGGGTTGCTCCGTTTAAATACGGAGCTATGCTCCGTTTTTCAAGTGGCAGCGAAGCTCCCGAGAAATGCGTCGGACGACAAGACAGGCGGCGCCATGCGCGCGGACGCGAGGCGCAATCGCGACCGGCTGCTCGCGGCGGCCGACGCCGTGTTCTCCGAGCGCGGCGCGGACGCGTCGCTCAATGACTTGGCGAAGCGGGCGGAGGTCGGCATTGGAACGCTCTACCGACACTTCCCGACGCGCGAGGCGCTCCTCGGTGCGACGTGCGACGAGCGGTTCCTGACGCTCGCGAAGCACAGCCGCGAGCGCTCGGCGTCCTTGTCCGCGCTGGAAGCCCTGCGCGTGTTCCTGGAGGAGCTCGTGCACTACGCGGGCATCTACCAGGGGCTCGCGGCGTCACTGGGCATCGTCCTGCGAAGTGGCACCGAGGGGTGTCACGCGACGACCGCAGAGGGACAGCGCCTGCTGGAAGCAGCGCAGCGCGCGGACGAGGTTCGCGGCGACATCCGCCTGGACGATGTGGTGTGCATGGCGATGGCGATTTCGCTCTCCGCCGCGCAGGACTCGTCGGGAACGAAGCGCATTCCACGCCTCACCGAGATGTTCATCGACGGGTTGCGCCCCCCACGCGATGCGCGTGGCACACGCCACCGCTGACCCCGGCGCCGCGCCGTCCGCGAGCACCGGGACCCTCGGACACGGAAAGACTCAGCCCCGCCTACGGGCAGATGAAAGACGTATCCGTATAGTAGGGAGTCACCTGGCCCGACTGCGTGACGTACCCATTGCAGTCGTAGTGCCAGGCCCCCACCCAGGTCGTCTTGGCCGCGCTGCTGTAGTAGGTCCTGTGCTGGCCATACCGCGTGCCCCCACCGGGCTCCTCTTGCCGCTGTTCCACCGTACTCACCGCGGCCGCGGGCTCCCCTTCCCCTGACTCCTGGGTGGCCGGTCCACCGCAAGCGCTGACAACCAACGCGGACAGCCCAACGACCCAACGGGACAGCGTCATGGCGTGCTCCTTGTGGGGAGTATCGGTGTTGCACCTGCAATGATAACAAATCCCCTCACCAGCGACAGGTACCCCAGCTGTCCTTCGGCGGGTGGCCCGAGCCCCGAGTCATAGCGAAGCCCCTCAGCGTGAAGCGTCCTCCAGCGCCCGGGCCGCGGACTGGTGCACTCCGAGCGAGCGCGCGTAGCCCCCGGGGTCCACCGCTCCGGCCGAGGTCGCTCCGCCGACGAGGTCCACCCGAGTGAGCAGACCACACCCGGGGGCCTCACCCGCGCAGAGACGGGCCGCCCGGGGCAGCGCGGTCATGTGACACGGCTCTGGGCGCATAGCTACGCGTTCTGATTTGCGGTTGCAGACCCCAGCAAGTTGCCCGTGAAGAATCGCAGCAAAGCTATCGCCATCCTCGCAAAACGTGTATTATCCTCAATCGCTGCAAACACCATGACGCGGAGACTCATCCATGAAGTGTCTCAAGGGCTGGTTGCTGATCGTTCCCCTGCTGGCGGGTGTGGGTGCGCAGGCCGAGGAGCCAACTCCGCAGGCTGCACCTGACCAGGGGAAGTGCGACGGAAAGACCGTCACGGACGTCACCGAGCCTCAGCTCAAGGCCTGGCTGGAGCGTGGGAATGTTCGATACGAGCAGCTTGGCGAGGTGGAGACACGTCAGTCCTTGAGGCAGCCCAAGGTCTCCACGGCGCGGTACCTGGTGACGGATGACCAGGGCAACCAGTTGCAGGTCTCCGTGGAGTGCACACTCACGTGCTCTGGCTTGAGCTGCAGTCCCAGTGGCTGCGATGCCTGGAGTGGAGGCTGTTCTTCCTACTCATGCTTCGGTTCCGGATGCACTGGCGGTTCCTGCTCGAAGAAGTCGACTGCGGAGTAATCCTGCCATGCTGCGCCTCAAGAACTGGTTGCTGATCATCCCCCTGCTGGTGGGCGCAGGCGCGTGGGCCGAGCCCGGACAGTGTGACGGCAAGACCGTCACGGATGCCACCGAGCCTCGGCTCAAGGTCTGGCTGGAACGCGGGAACGTCCGATACGAGCAGCTCGGCGAGGTAGAGACACGCCAATCCTTGAGACAGCAGAAGGTCTCAACGGCGCGATACCTGGTGACGGATGACCAGGGCAGCCAGTTGCAGGTCGCCGTGGAGTGCACGCTCACATGCTCTGGCCTGAGCTGCGGCGGCACGGGCTGCGACGCCTTCGGCGGAACCTGTTCGTCATACAGCTGCTCCGGTACGAACTGCACAGGCGGCTCCTGCACGAAGAAATCGACGGCGGAGTAATGCACGGGACGCTGCGACGGCTACTGAGGCCTCAGCGCGGCGTCCACGTGCTCCCGCTCGCCATGCCGACGAGTCCCGCCACGCTCCTGCGCTGAGCCGTTCACACGGAACTGGCTCCGGGCAAAGCCCAAGAGCCGGTCGGGCCTTCCATCCGGCTGGAGCCGACCGGCGCCAAGGTGACGCGCGAGCTGACGCTCCGCCGTCACGCATTGTTCATATTCTACTTATGCAAGGAGTACTTGTTTTTCTGCTTATCTCGCTTCCAGGCCGGACCGTCCCGGTCCAGACAAGCGAGAGCCCCGTGCGGAGAACTTCGACCTGTAAAGCCCTGCCGTTCCTCCTGGCGTTCTCGGGAGCCCTCCTCATCGCGGGATGTGGCCCCGGCGAGCAAGCCGCTCCCTCCGCTTCACAGGAGTCGTCCGTCGCGACGGACTCGAGTGAGCTCTACGTGGACAACACGTCGCTCTGGAGCTCTCCGACCATCAGCGTCTGCTGGGAGAACCCGACGGCCGCGAACGCCACCGAGCGCGGCTGGGTGCAGAGTGCGACGGAAAGCACCTGGGGGAGTGTCTCGGCGGTCGACTTCATCGGCTGGGGCACGTGCACCTCGACCTCCAGCGGCATCCGCATCCTGATTGCGGACACGGGGCCTCACGTGAAGCAGCTCGGCAGGCGGCTGAATGGCTTCATCAACGGTATGGAGCTCAACTTCACCTTCGCCAACTGGAGCCCGTCCTGCCAGTCCCAGCGGGAGTACTGCATCCGCACCATCGCGGTGCACGAGTTTGGCCATGCGCTCGGCTTCGCTCACGAGCACAACCGCCCGGACCGGCCGTCCACCTGCACCGAGCCGCCGCAGGGCTCCAATGGCAACCTGATGATTGGCGCCTGGGACCTCCAGTCGGTGATGAACTACTGCAACCCGAACTGGAACGGGAACGGGCAGCTGAGCGCGACTGACATCGCGGGCGTCATCCAACTCTACGGCGACGCGCTGTGGATCCGTGACTTCGGCTACGGCGCCGGAGGCTGGCGCGTGGATCACCACCCGCGCACCGCCGCGGACCTCAACGGCGATGGTCGCGCCGACATCATCGGCTTCAGCTACGCGGGTGTGCGCGTCGCGCTGTCCACCGGCACCGGCTTTGCCCCATCCCAGTTCTGGCTGGCGGACTTCGGCTACGACCAGACCTGGCGCGTGGAGTACCACCCGCGCACCGCCGCGGACGTCAACGGTGACGGCCGCGCCGACATCGTCGGCTTCGGCCACCCGGGCGTGTACGTCGCGCTGTCCACCGGCACCGGTTTCGCCCCGACGCGGCTCTGGCTGGCGGACTTCGGCTACGACCAGACCTGGCGCGTGGAGCAGCACGTACGCACCCTGGCGGACGTCAACGGTGATGGCCGCGCCGACATCGTCGGCTTCGGCCACGCGGGGGTGCGGGTCGCGCTGTCCACCGGCACCGGCTTTGCCCCATCCCAGCTCTGGCTGGCGGACTTCGGCTACGACCAGACCTGGCGCGTGGAGCAGCACGTACGCACCCTGGCGGACGTCAACGGTGATGGCCGCGCCGACATCGTCGGCTTCAGCCACGCGGGGGTGCGGGTCGCGCTGTCCACCGGCACCGGCTTTGCCCCGTCCCAGCTGTGGCTGGCGGACTTCGGCTTCGACCAGAGCTGGCGTGTGGAGCAGCACCCGCGCACCGCCGCGGACGTCAATGGTGATGGCCGCGCCGACATCATCGGCTTCAGCCATGGGGGTGTGCGGGTCGCGCTGTCCACCGGCACCGGCTTTGCCCCGTCCCAGTTGCGGCTGGCGGACTTTGGCTACAACGCCGGAGGCTGGCGCGTGGAGTACCACCCGCGCACCGCCGCGGACATCAACGGCGACGGCCGTGCCGACATCATCGGCTTTGGCCACGCAGGCGTGTACCCGCACCTGTACTGAGGCCTGGCGTGAACGGCTAGAACTGCTCCAACGCCTGCTATTTCACCTGGTGAATGCGGGGCGGCTCCGCCAACTGACGGGGCCGCCCGGTGCTCAGGGGCCTCCGAGCGCGTCCGGCCTCAGGTCCGCGCCCGCCCGGGCCAGGTAGGCCACCACCTCGACATCTCCCAGACGCCCCGGGTCTCCCTTACTGAATGCGCGGCATTGCTCAGCGTACCGGTGCCCACCGGGGATGAAGCCCTGATGGGGCAGATCGCGCCACGCGAACGCCAAACACTCGAGCTGCTCCTGCACGGGCTCAGCGACAAGGAAATCGCGGCCCGGCTCGAGATCAGCCGCTTCACCGTGAACCACTACACGAAGTCCATCTACCGCCGCTTCGGCGTCCAGACCCGGACGGCGCTCATCTCGCGGTTGCTCGACCGCCAGGGAAGGGCCACGGCCCCCAGGACACGGCGGCCCGTGTCCTGAGACGCGCCGGCCCGGAGGCAGTAGGGTCTGGCGCACGCGTCGCTCGCATCCCGCACCCTGGCGATGGACGCGGGCATGCTGCGAGCCAAGGAGAATCCCAAGATGCATGCACCTCGGCCGCTCGGTGAGTTCCAGTTCGGCGAGTTCGTCGCCGGCTTCTGGCTCTTCCTCCATCAGCGCCACGTCCACCTCGGCGTGTTCGACCGCGATCGCCACAAGTACCGCAGCACCTTGACGTTCGCGCGCCTCGAAGCCGATGGGCTGGCCACACCCTTGCGGCGCATCGAGAACGAGGAGTCGAGCATTCGTGCTGTCGATGCGCGTGTCGTCGGTCCGGACATGCGCTTCGTGGTCGAGCTCAATCTGGGCGTTCCGCTGCAGCTGACCCGCACGGCCCTAGAACCCTTGCTCGATCCCGCCGGGCCGACGACGACGTTCAGTCCCGCTCGTCCGGTCGGTCCCTGGCCGCAACTGGACGCGCGCATCCAGCTCGGCATCGGTGAGCAGTGGAACGTGGCGGACAGCCTGGGGCCGAAGCAATGGTTGTTCAATCCACGCTTCTCGCCGGGCGCTCCGACGGCATCGATGAGCGTCAACACCGCCGATGGTCAGACCCTGCTGCTGACCGAGGAGGGCGCGCCAGCCGGCCTGCTGTCCGACGCGGCGCTGCCACAGTGGTGGGACCGCCCTGCGCTGCGCGTCGTCGCGTTTCAACGCATGGCCACGCCCTACCGGCCGTTCTGGGCGCTGTCGCGTTATTCAGCACCGAAGCTGATTCCCCCCAGCGAACTGTGGGTGGTCGACGCCAGCACCGCGCCGCGCAATCTCTCGGCCGAATGCAAGCTTGGCTCGGTGATCGGCTTCGCACTCGCGGATGGCCCGCGCGGCGAGCCCTGGCTGCTGGCGCTGACACGCGCCAGGGCCGGCGTGATGATCAGTGCGCTGGCACGCACCGCCACGGGCTGGGCGCTGGTCCACGAATGGCCCGTCGACGCACTCGCGACGCGTATCGTGGCCCTGTGGCACGACGACGCCTGGCACATCGTGCTGGGACATGGCGAGCCGGCCACCTCGCTGCATTACCTGCGTCGATGACCGGCACCCGAACGTTCAGGGGATCGGCGGCGGCCCGGCGCTCGCGTCCGGTCCCACGTCCACCAGGGTGAGCTGGAAGGAGCGATCCGCGGGCTCCAGCGGCTTCAGCTCGAGGAAGAGCGGGCCTGTGGCCTCCGGCTGGAACGTCAGCGCCCGGGTGTTGGCGTTCCTCAAGCTCCGCCCCAGGAGGTCCAGCACCTGCGCGCCCCAGAAGCCCTGGGGCTCCGTGAGCAGGCTGTAGACGTGGCCCTCCTCTCCGGTGAAGGAAAACACGTCCCGGTCCTCGTCCGACTGGAGCACCACGCGCACGGGGACGCCGGGGGCCAGGGGCGTGGCGCCGGCCGGCCAGTCCGAGTGTTCGTCCACGCCCAGGTCCTCGAACCCACAGGTGCTCGTCGCCAGGAAGGGAACGTCCTGGGCACGCACCTCCACGAAGTAGTCATCCTCCACCGGCGCCTCCATACCCACGGCCACCAGCACTCCATCCCTACCGCTGGCCTCGTCCACCAACTCGCCCGAGGCCGCAAGGAGCCGGAGTGCCAGGGTTTCCGACTCCGGCACGGGGGAGCGGCGTGGCCGCTCGCAGTGGAAGCGATAGCCGTGGAGCCGGGCGGCGCGGAAGGTGAAGAGGTCCCGGTCCTCCTGAAACGCGTGCGTCACGGTGAAGGGCCGCGGGGGGACGTCCTGGAGCGGGGTGGCCTCCGCGAAGGTGTCACCATGGTCGTCCCGGCCCAGGTCCGTGAGTTGGTACATGTACGTGCCCGTCTCCCCGTTGCCGAAGACCTCCACGTACCAGGTGCCCGCGTCCAGGCTGGCGACCCGCGCGGCGGTCCGCAAGCCGTCCCGGACGAAGGTGTCGAGGAAGCCGACGACCACCCTCCCCGAGGCGTCCAGCAGGCGCACGCCGCCGGACCTGAGCTGCGTGCTCTCGAACTGGAAGGCGTAGACGTGCCGCGCCTCGGAGGTGAAGGCGAAGAGGTCCAGGTCCACCTGGCCTTCCCGCCGGCTGGCGCTGATGCGCCCCTCCACGGGCCCCACCGGCGGGAGTAGCACCGTGGCGTCCCCGGGTGAGCCGCCGTGGTCATCGGGCTGCTCGAAGCTGGCCACCTGGCACGGCATCCCGGCGGTCCGCTCCCAGTCGCCGCAGCGGCACATGGGCTGGCCCGCGTTGGAAAAGCACTGGCCCGCCGTGCACCGCAGGCCCTCGCAGGCGGCGGCATCGTCGGGCACCTCCACCGTGGGAGCACATGCGGACAGCGCCAGCAGGCACGGCAGGAACACGCTCGCGTCCACCACGGCGTTCCGCGGGGTCCTTCGCATGACGGCAGGTCCCTTTCGTGGAGGCGGGCCTCCCGGCTCCCGCGCTGAGCGGTTTACGAATTCACGCGTCACATGTCCGTGCCGCTCGCGTCACAAGGCGAACAGCTGTGCGGTGCGTGAAACCCGGTCAGGCGGGCAGCTGTTTCAAGAAGGCCAGCAGCGCGGCGTTCACTTCAGCGGCGCGCTCCTGCTGAATCCAGTGGCCCGCGCCGGGGATGACGCGCACCTCTTTGAGATTGGGCACCAACGGCTTCATCAGGTCGACCGGGGCGAAGGCGCGCCCCGGGTCCTGCTCTCCGATGATGAAGAGCGCGGGCTGCTCGATTCTCGCCGTCGCGAGCTCGGGCAATTCCTCCCAGTCGCGGTCCATGTTGCGATAGCGATTGAGCCCCCCACGGAAACCGCTGCTGGTGAGCTCCGTCACGGCGTACGCGAGGTCGTCCTCCGTGAGCCAGTCCGGCAGCGTGCCAGGAGCGACGGTGCCCGTGAGGAAGCCGTCGCCCTGCTTCCTGCCGCGCACGACCTCGGCCGTCGTATCGAAGCCGGGGACACCGGCAAGAATCGTGCGCATCGTCCTCGGGATGTCCGCTTCGAGCTCCGCCTCGGCGACGCCGGGCTCCTGGAAGTAGAGGATGTAGAACCACTTCTCCCCGAACGCCGCCTTGAAGAGCTGCGTCGGCGGCATCGGCGGGCGGCCGAGGTGTGGGACGCTCATCCCGACGACGGCGCGATAGCGGTCCGGGTGGAGCGCGGCGCTGTTCCACGCCATCGCAGCACCCCAGTCGTGGCCGACGATGACGGCGGTCTTCTCGCCGAGGACATCGAGCAGGCCCGTGAAGTCGGCGAGCAGCGTCTTCATGCTGTACGCCTCGACGGCCCACGGCTTGTCGCTCCGACCGTAGCCCCGAACGTCGGGTGCCACGGCGTGGTAGCCGGCGGCGGCGAGCGCGGACAGCTGGTGGCGCCACGAGTACCAGGACTCCGGCCAGCCGTGGAGGAGCAACACGAGGGGCCCTTCACCCGCCTCGGCGAGGTGGAGGTGGATGCCGTTCGTCTCGACGGTGCGGTGCCTGATGTCAGACATGGAGTCACGGCCCTCCGAAGCTGGAGGTGGCCGTGCCGGCGTTGCCTCCCGCCAGGGGTTTGTAGGGGAAGTAGAGGTTGCGCACGAAGCGGGTGAAGAGGTGCTCTTCGTTCCAGCGCTGGCGTGCCATGCCGTACACGCCGGGGGCGCGCAGGTCATGGGCCGAGACGCCCGTGACGAACTCCCGCTCGCTGTAGATGGCGAAGACCTCGTCGATGGCGGCGCGGTTGCGGTAGGTGCGCAGCATCGTGCGATAGACGAGCTCGCTCTCCTCCTGGGTGAAGGCGAGCCCCTGGATGGCATGCGCCATCTCGTGGAAGACAAGGTACTGCTCCGTGTCCAGCTTGTCCTGCCGGAGCGCGATGCGCGCCCGGGCCCAGTCCGGGTGGTCCCAGAACAGCCCCGCGGCCTGCGGTGACACCGCCCTGGGATAGCCATACTTCACCAGGGAATGGCCGGGCGGGATGAGCTCGAGCGTGAGCGGGCGCGCGGCTTCCAGTCGGGCGATGAGCTGGAGGTTGCCGGAGAGTTGCCGCGTGATTTCGTCCTGCACCCGCTGCACCTGCGCGGCGGGGGCGCCGTACGTCTTGAGCTCCAGCTTCGCCTTCACGTACGCGCGAGCGCGGGTGGCTCCCTCCGCGGGAGGACGGCCGCCGCGCACCTCGAAGACATCACCTCCGGCCAGGAGGGTGAAGGCGCTCAGCGGCTGCTTGCGGCCGACGTCCGCCGCGAGGGGTGTGACGTCCGGCGTCGAGCCGTCCAGGAGTTCGTAACGCTCTGGTTGCATGGCGGTCCTGCGTCGCAGGGTAGCACCCGCCAGGGGCCCCGGCCTACGCCGGCTGGAGGAAGCGTCCGTCCATCAGGTGGTCGATGACCTCGCGCGCGGAGCCAGGATCCAGCCTCGCCTTCGCCCCGAGCTGCGACACCGCGCTGGCGACAGTCGTGGGGTGCTCGAAGGCGGCCAGGGCCGCCAGGAGGATGGCACCGTCCTCGCCTTGCGCGAGCGTCGGGTCCGAGAACCTGCGCGGGCTGACCGACGGGGCGCAGCTCAGCGTGGTCCCATCCACCGAGCGCACGACCGTCACCTGCTCCTGCGCCACCTTCGCCGGAGCCCGATGGCTCCCCAACCAGTCACCCAGCGCGAACTGCTGCGTCCACGGGGCGGTGTTCCGCAGCCGCGTGCGGCCATTGACGACGAGGTTCCGCTTCGCGTCCCGGTGCTCCCACGCCAGGGCATCCACGCGGTCGGAGTTGCGCTGCACCGCCGCCTCCAGCTCCGCGTCCCGGAAGCGAATCATCGGCACCGACACATCGCCTGGCTCGCGCCGCTCGAAGTAGTCGAGGAACTCCGTGAACGTTCGCGCTTCGCTCACCATGTCGAACCGCGCGGGGTGCTCGGTGACCAGCGCCCCGGGTTGCGATTCGAGCCGCTGATACCCCACCACGCAGTCGAGGCTGATGACACGCTCCACGAGCCGGAGCTCCTCCGCGAGCGTGGCCTTGCTCGCGAAGGGCAGGCCTCCGATGCCGGAGATTTCGACGTCCAGGTTCGGATGGCGGCGGCAGGCCTCGATGACGTCGAGCAGCTCCCGGTCCTTCGCGCACGGCTTGAGCAGCCCGCGCCCCATCTGCTCGAGGCGCTGCTGCTCGGAGAAGCAGCCGATGTCGATCACCATGTGGATGCGCTGGAACGTCTCCGCCAGCGCGGCAACGAGCTCGAGCCGGGGCACACCCCACAGGAAGTACGTGCAGAGGTGGCGCGAGAGGTCCACGCCCGCCCAGGTGCTCCCCAGGAACTCCGCCGTGCTTCCGGCGAAGTCGTAGCGCATCTGCCAGGTCCGGCCGGCAATCTCCTGGTGGTCCCTGCGCACACTCTCCTCGGACCGCAGGAACGGCTTCGCGCGCCCGAAGGCCGCCTTCTGGTTGCCGCGCGCCCCACCGCAGTAGAGGCAGTTCTCACCGCACCCCTTACCGGGCGCGACCCAGCCCGAGAAGGAGTGCTGGTCGATCTGGCTCAGGAAGAGCTCGTTGAAGTGCGAGTAGTAGATGTCCTCGGTGTTCTTCGCGCCCTGCACGTACGCCAGGGGCAACCTCCGAGGGCGTCCGTCAGGGGCCCGCGTCACGCAGTTGGGCGGCGCGGAGTCACCCTGGCAGATGGCCAGCAGCGGGACCTCGCCGTCGCCCAGCACGACGTCGTCGATGCAGTCGTAGGCGTGCAGTTCCCGCCACCAGTACGACGCGGAGTTGCCCCCCACGACGATGCGAATCCCGGGGTCGATCTTGCGCACGGTCCGCGCGATGAGCAGCGCGCGGTCCACATGGTGGAACCACTTGAGGCTGATGCCGATCAGCTTCGGACGCACGCGGGTGACGAGGCGCTCGAACGAGCGCACCACCTCGGCCTCGGTCTCGTCCCCGTCCCACAGCCGCACGAAGGCCTCGATACCGCCGCGCCGCAGGTAGCTCGCGAGGTAGAGGATGCCGCACGTGGCCTCGCCCGCTCCGGCGCCGACGAGGAGAACTGGCGAGAGGACACGACCACCACCCATGAGACGAGCACCCGACCTTTCCGAGAAGACGTCAGCGTAGAACATCCGAGGGGTTGCCAGGGCGGAATGGTTGGCGCCCGACCGCCCAGGCATGCGTGCGGCTTACGGGTAGCATGCACAGCCGAGGCCCCTGATACGTCAGTACCCACAGGAGAAGGAGTTCGCCATGGGAATCACGATGTCGCCGCAGGACTACGCCACGGCGTTCCGCGTGCTCGCTGCCACCGCCCGGCACCCCGAGAACATCGGGCAGGTCGTCGAACAGCGAATCCTCCCCCAGCTGCCGAAGCAACCCTCGCTGCTGGACGTGGGCGCGGGGTCGGGCAAGGTGGCCGAGCGGCTCGCGCCGCACTTCGACCTGCTCACCCTGCTCGAACCCAACCGGGACCAGATTGCCGGCTTCAACCACGGCAAGGCGAAGATCCTCCTGGAGCCCTTCGAGCGCTACCAGTCATCCGAGCAGTTCGAGCTCGTCCTGTGCTCGCACGTCCTGTACCACGTGCCCCTCTCCGACTGGGGAGGGTTCATCGACAGGCTGCTCTCGTTCGTGCGTCCCGGGGGCTACTGCCTCATCGTCATGGCCGCCGCCCGAGGGCCGACCTACGAGCTGTGTCGCGACTTCTCGGACACCCTGCTCTTCGGCGAGCACCTGGTCGCCACGGTGAAGCAGAAGGGGCTGCCGCACGAGGTCATCCCGACCATGAGCGGCTTCTTCACGAAGACGTTCGAGGAGATGTACACGCTCTGTCGCTTCTTCGTGCTGGAAGGCTGCTTCACGGCGGCGCAGCTCGCGGCGCTGAGCGAGGACGAGGTGCGCGGGCTCGATGAGAAGATTCGCGTCCACGCCGAGCGCTGCCGGGGCCCTGACGGGATGTACCGCCTGGAGCAGGATGAGGATCTGATCATCATCCCCAAGCCGTAGCCTCGACACGCAGGTGCGCTGAGCGACGGCAGGCTCGTACCTCGGGGATGGGTCACCTTCGCCATCTCCGGGAGGGGCCGGGTTGAATGCGCGACACCCTCCGCGGGGGTGGGCACCCAGGGCCCCTGGACCGCGTCTATGATTGCGGAACGAGCAGCACTCTCGGTTCGAGTGGGGGGCTCTCCGTGGATAGAATTCTCATCGTCGACGACGAAGTCCAGGTGTGCAGGTCGTTGGGCCGGCTGTTCCGGCGAGAGGGCTTCGCGGTCGAAACCGCCGAGGGAGGCCCGGAAGCGCTCCTCGTGCTCGACACCTTCCGTCCCGACGTCGTGCTCACCGACTTCCGGATGCCGCGAATGAATGGCGCCCAATTGCTCGCGGAGGTCCGGCGGCGACTTCCGAGGACGCTGCGCATCATCCTCTCCGGCTACTCCGACCTCGTGTCTGTGATGGCGCCCCTCCAGGACGGGGAGATCTCCCGGTTCATCTGCAAGCCCTGGGACAATGACACCCTGGCCCCCGCCATCCGCGCCATGCTCACACCGAGCGACGCCCGAGCAGCGCGAAAAGCCTCCACCCCGACGGGGGAACGGTCATGAGCCCCGCGGCGCTGTCCCACTCGGAGCAGGCCCGGCGCAACTTCGACATCCGGGCGTTGATTGGCGCGGCCTCGCTCTGCGTGCTGCAGGTCGCCACCAGCTATGGCCACGGGTACGAGGTCGCCGAGGTGGTCGCCATCCTGGTCGCCAAGGTCGTCTTCAATACCTGGGTGGACCGATGGCTCATCAGCCGCATCGGAGGCACGCCCGGCGAACGGGTGCGCATCGCGGGGAACACCCTGGGCCTGCTCCTGATGGGACACCTGCAGGCCTGGCCGCTCGCCCTCTGGCTGTGGCTCCCCTTCAACGCGATGATTACCGACGAGAATCGAGCGCGGCAGGCCTGGCTCAACCTCGCGTTCCTCGTGGTGGTCGTCGACGCCGTGGCGCTCATGGAGGGTGTGTCCGTGGCGCTGCCACTGGGCTTCAGCGCGCTCACCGGCATCTGTTACCTCCTCGCCCAGGCCCGGCAGGGCTTCATCGAGAGCATGCTGCGGGAGCGGGAGGAACAGAATGCCCAGTTGCAGCAGGCACACCTCGAAATGGAGGCCCTGCACCAGCGGGCGGTGATGCAGGAGAAGCTCTCCAGCCTGGGCCTGCTCTCGGCGGGCATTGCCCACGAAATCAACAACCCGATGAGCTACGTCACCAGCAACCTCAAGGACCTGATGGCGGACCTGCCGCGCCTCGGCACCACCCCCGAGCTGCTCGAGGAGTACCGGCGGGACATCCTGCCCGCGACGCTCGACGGACTCAGGCGCGTCAACTCCATCGTCGCCGACCTGCGCCGCTTCGCCCGGGGCGACCCGGAGAGCCTGGTGGAGTACGACCTCAACGAGGAGATTCGCGCGGCGGCGCGCATCGCCCAGAGCCGCTTCACGCATGACCGGGAGCTGCGGCTGGAATTGGCCCAGCTTCCACACCTCCTCGGCCGGCCCCGGCAGATTGCCCAGGTCCTGGTCAACCTGATGATCAACGCGGCGGAGGCGATTGGGGAGACGGGCTCCGTCACGGTGACGACCGCGCTGGACGGGGAGCGGATCCGCATCACCGTCCGCGACACGGGCGTGGGGATGGATGCGGTCACGCTGAAGAACCTGTTCCAGCCCTTCTTCACCACGAAGCAGGTGGGAGCGGGCATGGGCCTGGGGCTGGCCGTCGCCCACGGCATCGTCCGCGCGCATGGGGGCACCATCTCCGTGGAGAGCGAGCCCGGCAGGGGGACCTGCTTCACACTCAGCCTCGCCCAGTTCCCTCCCCCGAACCTGCCCCTCGGGCAGCCCTTCCCGGAAGAGCGCCCGGCCGCCCACGCCGCGAGCCCTTGAACAGCGCCGGCACGTGGTTCAGAACGATACATTCCCTCGGGCCTTGCCCTCTCCGGGCACATCGGCCAGGGTAGGCCTGACGTCTTGGAGGGCTGTTCCCGCTGTCCTCTCCCCGCCAGCCTCTACGTTCGCGTGAAGGCGGCCAAAGCCTCACATGCCCAAAGCCAGAGCTCGAGTCCCTCATCCCCGTACCTCGCGACCCTCACGTCCATCCAAGCCCCGTGCTCCCACGAAGGCGGCCGCCCCCGGCCCGGTTCCTTTCGAGGAGGCCCTGCGGGCCGTCTTCCGCGATGAGCTCGCGGGACCGGTCTCCGAGCTGGCGGCCGCCCTGCTCCGCATCGCGGACGGGCTGTCCGGCAAGCTCCCGCGCACGCCTGTTCCCGCGCGCGCCCCGGCTCCGCCTGTCAGGCCCGTCGCGCCGCCACCACCGGCCTGCGCGGTCATCAACTGCAAGCTTCCACGTGGAAGCCTCGGCTACTGCGTGATTCACGCCCAGCGCCGGCGCCAGATGATTGCCTCCCATCGCCTCCACGCCGAGTGGGTGGAGAACGCCGCTCCGCACAGCGTGCCGGATGTCATCCCGCCCCGGAAGCGCCGCGGAGAGCGCCAGCGGGAAGAAGCCCCCGCCGTGGCCGCGCGTCCCGTGGCCGAGCCCCGGATGTTCGTCCGCAAGAAGGGCCAGGCGGAGGCCGTCATTCCCACGCGGAAGGGCGCCAGCTCGAAGCCGAGTGCCCAGGCATCCCTGCCATTGACCTTGCAGGACCAGGTGATGTCCACGGTGGGACGCTGGGCCAGCGAGTTCAAGGCGAAGAAGCAGCCGCACTGAAGCAGCCAGGGACCGCTGGACGGAGGTCACCCGGTGCAGGCCAGGTTCGCCTGGCCTGCCTTCAACGGGCGCCTCAGCGGCGGAACCGCGCGGCGGCCTGCGCCTCGAAAGCGCCGACGTCGTGGTAGTAGCGCTCGACGTCCGCCTGCATGTTCGGCTGCGTGTAGACCTCCGGGCGCGGCTTCTCGATGACGTCGACGATGACCTTCGTGGCGTCCTCGACGCTCTGCGCTCCCGGGAGCACGCGTGAGTCGGGGCCTCCCCCGAGCGCGTTCGTGCCGAATTCGGTGGCGACGATGCCGGGCATCACCACCGTCACCATGATGCCCGGGTGTGTCTGCAACAGCTCCATGCGCAGGCACGCGCTGAGCCCGTTGAGCGCATGCTTCGCCGCGCTGTACGCCGAGCGGAAGGACGCGAGCGGAAGGCGCGCCAGCCCACTGGAGATGTTCACGATCTGCCCCGCGTTCCTCGACTGGAAGTGCGGCAGCACCGCCTGCATCCCGTAGAGCGCGCTCTTCACGTTGTCGCGCCACATGGAGTCCATGTCCTCGTCGGTCAGCTCCGCCACCGAGCGGGTGATGCCGCGCCCCGCGTTGTTCACCCAGACGTCGATGCGCCCGAAGCGCCCCAGCGCCGCGTCCCGCAGTCGCTCCATGTCCTCCCGCCGCGTGGCATCGGTGACCACGGAGAGGGCCTCGCTGCCCGCGCGCGCCGTGGCGGCCTCCAGCTCCGGCTTCCTGCGCGCGGCCAGCACCAGCTTCGCGCCCTTCGCGCCCAACTGCCGCGCCAGCTCCGCGCCGATGCCCGCACTCGCTCCCGTGATGACGATGACCTTGTCCATGAATGCTCCTGAATGACCCGTCCGGGCCTGGCGGCGGGAATGTAGCCGCGCGAGCGGGTGTGTCGTTGAACATCGACCTCCCCCGCGGACGGCGCCTCTGTCCATGACCGACGCCCGGCGCGGGAGGGGTCTCCGTCCGTGGTACCCTCCCCCTCGTTCCCCGCGGGTTCCACCGAATGTCGTTCCGGATTCTCTCCTTCTCCCTGCTCATCGGGCTCGGCGCCGTGCTGGGCCACCTGTACCTGTACCGGCGCCTCGTGCGCCGGCTCGTGCACGGCCGCCTGCCAAGGCTCCTCGCGCTGGCCGTGCTCACGCTCCTGACGCTGGTGCTGATGGCGCGGCGCACCTTCGTGGATGCACTGCCGGAGCACCTCGCCGAGCTCGTCGTCGTCGCGATGTTCACGTGGATGGGCGTGGCCCTCTGCCTCGTCGTCGCGCTCCTCGTGCTGGACCTCGGCCATGGGTTCCTCGCGGTGGCGTGGTGGTTCCAGTCCCGAAAGGCCGCGCCTCCCACGACAGCCTCCGGCACGGTGGGCCCGGAGCAATCGCCCGCCCCTGCTCCGGCGATGGATGAGCACCGGCGCCGCTTCCTCGCGCGGACCCTGGCGGGCGGCGCGTTCATCGCGGGCGGTGGCATGGCCGCGTACGGGAGCTGGCGGGCCTTCTCCCCGCCGCTCGTCACCGAGCTCGCGGTGAAGATTCCGAAGCTGCCCCGGGCGCTGGACGGGCTCACCCTCGTCCAGCTCACGGACATCCACGTGGGTCCCTTCATCCGGCGCCGATACATGGACGCGCTCGTCGAGCAGGCCAACGCACTCCGGCCGGACCTCTTCGCCATCACCGGCGACCTGGTGGACGGCGACGTGCCCACCCTGGGCGGCGCCGTCTCCGCGCTCTCGGGGTTGAAGTCGCGCTACGGCAGCTTCTTCGTCACCGGCAACCACGACTATTACTCGGGCGACGACGCGTGGACGGAGTTCCTCCAATCGCTCGGCATCCAGGTGCTGCGCAACCGCCACGTGCGCATCGGTGACACGGGTGCCTCGCTGGACCTGGTGGGCGTGGATGACTGGAGCGGCGGGCGGCGGGGGAACAAGCAGGGCTATGACCTGGACCGGGCGCTCGACGGGAGAGACCCGGACCGCGCCGCGGTGCTGCTCGCACACCAGCCGGCGAACTTCACCGTCGCCGCCGAGCGCGGCATGGACCTCCAGATTTCGGGCCACACGCATGGCGGGCAGCTCGTGCCGATGACGTTCTTCATCGGGCTCGCCTGGGAGCACGCCGCGGGGCTCTACCGACACGGCGACTCGCACATCTACGTCAGCCGGGGCTGCGGCTTCTGGGGCCCACCGATGCGCGTCGGCAGTCCCCCCGAAATCGTCAAGCTCGTGCTGACGGCGTGAGGACTCAGGACGCGCGCACGCGAGGCGTGTAGCGCCAGAACCGCTGCGTGTGGCCGCAGCCTCCGCACGAGAGGCGGACCTGGAACTCGCCGCCCTGGGCATGCGTGGCGGGGCTCACCGTCCGGGTGACTTCCTGGGCCGCGTCGTGCCCGCACTTCTCGCAGGCCACCCGGCGCGTGGTGGATTCCAGCGCATGGCGCACCACCGTGCCCCGCTCACACGCCTCACACCACCAGACGTGATAGTCCGCCGTGCCGAGCCGCTCCTCATGCCGTTGTCCCTCGTCGAGGTGCGCGTCCTCCGTCTCCTCGTCGAGCAGCACGCGCGCCTTCCCACAACGGTCGCAGCGGCTCGGGTCCGAGCCCTTCTCCTGGGAGCGCCACCACCACCTTCCGAGCACACCGGCCAGGGCCGCCACCACGGCGAGGAGCGCCACCGAGCTCATGACCGGGGCTCCAGCTCCACCTGATGCAGCACCGCGCCGGTGAGGTCGTGCAGGGCCACGGTGAGCGCGCCACTCTTCCCGAGGATGCGGACACTGCCGAAGTACTGCTGCCCTTCCCACGGCGCCGGGTTGTCCCCGGTGGCGGGGCGCTGCCAGCGGACCTCGGGGCCGAAGGTGTCGTCCAACGGGTTGGGACCGAAGGTGCCCGCGTGCAGCGGCCCCGCGACGAACTCCCAGAACGGGTCGAAGTCGCGGAAGCGCGCGCGGTCCGGGTGGTAGTGGTGCGCGGCCGGATAGTGCACGTCCGCGGTGAGGAAGAGCACGTTGCGCACCCGACGGGCCTTGAGGAAGGACAACAGCTCGGCCAGCTCCAGCTCCCGGCCCAGCGGCGCTCCGGGACCATTGGCCCACGCCTCCATGTGGTAGCCGTCCGAGTGCTGGCCGTCGGGGACGATGAGCCCCAGCGGCATGCTGGTGGCAATCACCTTCCACGTCGCGGTGGATGCGGCCAGCGCCTCCTTCAGGCCGTCCAGCTGCGCGCGCCCCAGGAAGGACGTCTCCGCGCCGGGGCGCTCCTGGCGGTTGACGGTGTTGGGCCCGCGAAAGGCGCGCACGTCCGGGATGAACACGTCCAGGTGCGGCCCGTACGCGAGCTGCCGGTGGATGCGTCCCTCGGTCCGCGCGGCGCCACCTACCGGCGAATACTCGAAGAAGGCCTGCCGGGCCCGCGTCCCCAGCACGCCCGCGTCCGACACCTGCGTGTAGCGCGCGTCATCCGCGAGGCTCCGGCCCGGGTACCAGTTGTTGCGCACCTCGTGGTCGTCCCACTGGTACGCAATGGGCACCTCGCGGGCGAAGGCACGCAGTTCCTCGTCCAGCAAGTTGTAGGCGAAGTTGCCGCGGAACTCCTCCAGCGTCTCGGCCACCTTCGCCTTCGCGGGCGTCACGCGGTTGCGCCACACACGCCCGTCCGCGAGCGGCACCTCGGGCTGCAGCGGGTTGTCCGCGTAGATGGCGTCCCCCACGTGCAGGAAGAAGTCGGGACGGAGCGCGCGCATGGCGCCATAGCCCTTGTAGCCGCCCCACTCGGGGTTGATGCCCCAGCCCTGCCCGCACACGTCCGCGCTCCACGTGAAGTGGATGTCCCGGGGGCTGTCCGGCGCCGTGAGGAGACGCCCCTGCCACGCCTCGCCCGCGCGGCCACCGTCGTCCGCGAGCACCCGCACGTGCACCTCGCGTCCGGCCGGCAGCCCGGTGAGGTCCACCACGCCGGTGAAGTCCGAGACGCCACTCAGCACCGGCCCCTCCACGCGGTGCACGCCTTTCTGGAGCCGGGGGTCCTCGCTCCACTCCACCACCAACTGCGCGACCCGGTCCGCCTTCCCCCACACCGTGACGGCGCCGGCCCGCACGTCGCCGAACTGGGCCCCCAGCGGCAGCGTGGGCGCGGGACGCGGGGCGACGGTGCGGCGCAGCGAGGACGGCGCGGCACAGCCGGCGGCTGTGAGCACCAGCCCCTGGAGCAGGGTGCGGCGGGGAAGGACGGGCATTGCGCGGGCCTCCAATCGCGAAAGCGGGCAGGCTAGTCGCGAGTCGCGCCAGCGCCCATACCCGGAGTCATCCTCCCGCCGTCCAGATGGGGCAGAAACGCGCCACCAGAGCGGAGCGCGGGCCGGGAGACCAGGGAGGCAGGCAGCCCAAGGCCGGAGGCGGCAGTCGAGCGACTTCGGGTATGCTCCCAGTCCCATCAGGACCCGTGAGGGCGGGTCCGCGGAAAGCTCTCCATCGGCAGTTCAGGACCGGGCCGGGTCGATGCACCCAGGCCCCGCTCGAAAGGCATGCACATGAAGCGTCTGGGAAAGGTCGGTCTGGTACTCGGAGTTCTCGCCCTGGGTGGCCCCTTCGGCTGTAAGGACGAGAAAGAGGAGGCTGCCAAGACGCACCGCATCAAGGGCACCGACCACCTGAGCAAGAAGGAGTTCAAGGAGGCGGCGGCCGAGTACGCGCTTTCGCTCGAGGCCGACCCCAAGCAGGAGAAGGTCTGGGAGAAGAAGGCCTACGCGCACATGCAGGTCGGCCAGATGGCCGAGGCCTCCCAGGCCGTCATGAAGATCCTGGAGATGAAGGCCACGCCGGCCGAGAAGGCCGAGGTCCTCCGGACGCTCGCCAGCATGCACATGACGGCGGGCACCACCGATGACGCCGAGAAGTATTTCAACGAGGCGCTGAAGCTCGAGCCGAAGGACGAGGCGTCCCTCGGGTGGATCGCGGAGATCTACGCGCAGCGCGGCGGCGCCCGCTCCATGGAGGCGCCCATCGTCAAGGCGGACCTGGAGAAGTCGCTCAACTATTACGACCAGGTGCTGGCCATCAACGCCAACTCCGCCAACACGTACCTCAACAAGCGCGTGGTGATGGGCCGCCTCATGGAGTACGAGCGGCAGCAGAAGGAGCAGGCGCTGTCCGAGGCCGCGGAGAATGCCAAGGACAAGACCATCGTCGACGAGGCCAACGCCCGCGCCGCGGAGCACCAGAAGCGCATGGACGACTTCCAGGTGCAGTTCGCGGAGATGACCAAGAAGTTCAGCGAGGCCAAGAAGGCCGGTGGCGCGCAGCCCGCCGCCCCCGCCCAGGCGAAGAACACGCCGTAGCCGTCACACCACCCGTGGCACATGCGAGGGCCTGGAACCGCGAGTCGGTGCCAGGCCCTTCGCTTTTTCCGCGCGCGTGCGCCGCTCCCGCGAGTGTCCACTCATCGCGCCTTGCAGAAATCTTCCTGTCCCCCTCCCCGGGCCCGGCCGTACGCTTTGAGCCTCAACATCCAGACTGGGAGAGTGGCGTATGGACATCCGCGCAGCGGTGGCGCTCGAGGCGGGCAAGCCCCTGAGCATCGAGACGGTGCACCTGGAAGGGCCCAAGGCGGGCGAGGTGCTCGTCGAGTTGAAGGCCACCGGCATCTGCCACACGGATGAGTTCACCCTCTCGGGGAGTGATCCGGAGGGGCTGTTCCCGGCCATCCTCGGCCACGAGGGCGCGGGCCTCGTCGTGGACGTGGGCGCGGGCGTGACGTCGGTGAAGAAGGGCGACCACGTCATCCCGCTGTACACGCCCGAGTGCCGCCAGTGTAAGTCGTGCCTGTCGCGCAAGACGAACCTGTGCACGGCCATCCGCGCCACGCAGGGCCGCGGGTTGATGCCGGACGGCACCAGCCGCTTCCGCCTCGGGCGTGAGCCGGTGCACCACTACATGGGCACATCCACCTTCGCCCAGTACACGGTGCTGCCGGAGATTGCCGTCGCGAAGATTCGCGAGGACGCCCCGTTCGACAAGGTCTGCTACATCGGCTGCGGCGTGACGACGGGCATCGGCGCCGTCGTGTACACGGCGAAGGTGGAGGCGGGCGCCAAGGTGGTGGTGTTCGGCCTGGGCGGCATCGGCCTCAACGTGGTGCAGGCGGCGCGCATGGTGGGCGCGGACCAGATTGTCGGCGTGGACATCAACCCCGCGCGCAAGGCCATGGCGGAGAAGTTCGGCCTCACCCACTTCGTCAACCCGAAGGAGGTGGAGGGCGACCTGGTGCCGTACCTCGTCAACCTCACCGGCGGCGGCGCGGACTACAGCTTCGAGTGCATCGGCAACGTGAACACCATGCGCCAGGCGCTGGAGTGCTGCCACCGGGGCTGGGGCGAGAGCATCATCATCGGCGTGGCCGGCGCGGGGCAGGAAATCAAGACGCGGCCGTTCCAGCTCGTCACCGGGCGCGTGTGGAAGGGCAGCGCCTTCGGCGGCGCGCGCGGCCGCACGGACGTGCCGAAGATTGTCGACTGGTACATGGACGGGAAGATCAACGTCGATGACCTGATTACGCACACGCTGGCGCTGGAGGACATCAACAAGGGCTTCGACCTGATGCACCGGGGCGAGTCCATCCGCAGCGTGGTGAAGTACTCATGACGGTGGCCCCCACCCTCCTGTCCGAGCACCGCTGCTTCGGCGGTACCGTCGGCTTCTACCGCCACGCGTCCGAGGCGTGTGGGGGTGACATGCGCTTCGGCATCTTCGTCCCGCCACAGGCGCGGGAGCGGAAGGTGCCGGTGCTCTACTACCTGGCGGGCCTCACCTGCACGGAGGACACGTTCCTCATCAAGGGCGGCGCGCAGCGCGTGGCGGCGGAGCTGGGAATCATGCTGGTGGCCCCGGACACCAGCCCGCGCGGCGCGGGATACCCCGGCGAGGACGCGTCCTGGGACTTCGGCGTGGGCGCGGGCTTCTACCTGGATGCCACGCAGGCGCCGTGGTCCGCGCGCTACCGCATGGGCACGTACGTGACGAAGGAATTGCCGGCGCTCATCGCCGCGCACTTCCCCGCCCGCGCGGACCGAGAGGGCATCTTCGGCCACTCCATGGGCGGGCACGGCGCGCTGGTGTGCGCGCTGCGCCAGCCCGGGCGCTACCGCTCCGTGTCCGCCTTCGCGCCCATCTCCGCGCCCATGCGCGTGCCCTGGGGGCAGAAGGCGTTCCGCGGCTACCTGGGCGAGGACACCGCCGCGTGGCGCGAATACGACGCCACGGAGCTGCTGCGGGCCTCGAAGGCGCGGCTCCCGCCGCTGCTCGTGGACCAGGGCACGGGCGACAAGTTCCTCCAGGAGCAGCTCAAGCCGGAGCTGCTGCGCGAAGCCTGCGAGGCCGTGGGGCAGCCCCTGAACCTCCGCATCCATGAGGGGTACGACCACGGCTACTACTTCGTCTCCACGTTCATGGAGGACCACCTCCGCCACCACGCGGCGGCACTGAACGCGTAGCGCGGCGGGGCCGGGCCTACCGCCGACGCCGGCCACCGCCTCCGAAGAGCATCAGCAGGACGCCACCGGCGAGCGCCGCGCCGCCGCCCGCGAGGTACAGCGTGGTGCTCTCGGTATTGCGGCCGGTGAAGGCCTCGGTGACGCGCTCGGAGAGCGAGTCCCTGGCGCGCAGCCCCGTCCACAGCAACACGCCCCCCGCGACGGCGAGCATCACTCCCACGAGCCGGACGACTCCCACGCGCTGCCTCCTTGCGGTTTCCGGGGAGCATAACCCGCGCCCATCCGGACACGGGGCCGCAGCGAGGGTGTTGCCTCCGAGAAGCCACGGGCACCCGGCTCCCCGCCTGCCTTTGACGGGCGCGCGGGTGATGCGTAGGGTGGGTGATCCGCGTGCGGAGGTGGAGCCGGGCTCCCGAGGGCCCGCACGGAACGGCGGAGGACTCACGCTCCGCCTCCTGGTGGAGGGCCATGCGATGACGGCTGCGTCCCAATCCTCCGAGGCACCCGCGACCGGCCGCCTGAGCAGGCCCCGGCGGATGGTGGTCGAGGCGCTCGGCTGCGGACTGCTGGTGGTGGCCCTGGAGGGCGCCCACCACGGCGCCGAGCACCTGGGCGTGAGCGCCACCGACGGGCGCCTCTTCATGTCGCTGGCGGCCGGAGCCGTCCTGGCGTGCCTCACGCTGGTGCTCCAGCCACTCTCCGGGGCGCACTTCAACCCCGCCCTCACCTTCGCCGACGCGCTGGAGGACGGCACGCCCTGGGGCGACGTGCCCCGGTATGTGCTGGCCCAGCTCGGGGGTGGCCTGGTGGGACGTCTCGTCGCGCACGTCATGTGCGGCGAGCCGGTGCTCGTCGCCACGCGGCTGCCCTCGGCCAGCCTGGCGCAGTTCCTCACGGAGCTGGTCTGCACGTTCGGACTGCTGGTGGTGGTCCGGGGCTGTGTGCGGAGCCGTCCGTCCGCCATGCCGCTCGCGGTGGCCGGCTACGTGGCCGCCACCGTGTGGTTCACCGACTCGCGCTCGCTGGCCAATCCGGCGCTCATCCTCGCCCGCGCGGTCAGCACCCGCGTCAGCGCCGTGCATCCCATGGATGTCGAGTCGTTCGTCGCCGCCCAACTGCTCGGCGCCACGCTCGCGGTGTGTCTCTTCCGCTGGCTGCAGGCGCCCACCGCGAAGCCCGCCCGCACCTGGACCCTCATCTTCCAGTGCTCGCAGCCCCGGGTCGCCGAGCTGGCCGCGGCGCTCTTCAACCAGCTCGCGTCCCCCGAGCGCGCGCGGGCCATCGTCGGCACCACGCACGAAGCGCCAGACCCGGCGGGACTGCCGCCCCTCGTGGTGCGGCTCGTGCTTCCGGGTGAGGCGCAGCCGGAGGGCAAGCCGGACGGCGTGTGCTGGAGCCTGCCCGTCCAGGCGAGCGCCACCCCGGACGAAGAGAGACAGCTCCGGGCGGCCCTGAGGGAGCCCATGCAGCGGCTCCTGCGCGAGCGGGGCTGGCGGAGGCTGTACTCCGTCGGGGGCGCGGCCCACGAAGTCTCCCGCGAAACCACCTGAGCCCGAGCGCTCGATTCCTCCTCCTGGGAAGGCAGGTCATTCACTTGGAAGGCATTCCTCCGGCCGTCGCATGGCCTCCGCTGCAGACCCTGATGCGGTTGATGCTCGCCCTGGCGGTGGGGCTGTTCGTGGGACTGGAGCGCGAGTGGCGCGGCAAGGAAGCGGGCCTGCGCACCTTCGGGTTCGCCTCGCTGCTCGGCGGGCTGGGCGGGCTGCTGGGCCCGCCGTTCGCCGTCGCGGCCGTCCTGCTGCTGGGCGTGCTGGTGTGCTTCCTGAACTGGCAGTCCCTGCGCGCGAATCAGGGTGCCGAGCTCACCACGTCCGCTGCGCTGCTGGTGACGGGCTTCACGGGCGTGCTGTGCGGGCTGGGGCATGTGGTGACGCCCGCGGCGGTGGCCGTCACCAGCGCCGGGCTGCTCACGTGGAAGGAGCGGCTCGCGGGCTTCAGCCATCAGCTGACGGCCGAGGAGCTGCGCTCCGCCATCCTGCTGGCCATCCTCGCGTTCGCCATCTACCCGGTGCTGCCGGCGTCGCCGGTGGACCCATGGGGCCTCATCGCGCCCCGGGCCGCGTGGGTGACGGTCATCCTCATCGCGGCGATGGGCTTCGTGAACTACCTGCTGCTCAAGCTCTTCGGCACCCGCGGCGTGGAAGTCACGGGCTTCCTGGGCGGGCTCGTCAACAGCACCGTCACCGTGACGGAGCTGTCCAACCGCGTGCGTGAGACGGAAGGCCGGCTGCAGGACGTGGCCTATCGCGGGGTGATGCTGGCCACCGCGGCGATGGCGCTGCGCAACGCGGTGCTGCTCGGGTTGCTGTCGTACCGGGCCCTGGTGAACTCGGCCGTGCCGCTCGCGCTCATCCTCCTGTCGAGCATCGGGCTGGCGCTGGTGCGCACGCGGCGGCCAGAGGCGCCGGAGGCCGCCGCGCCGTCCCTGCCGCTGCAGAGCCCGTTCTCGCTCCAGTCAGCGCTCAAGTTCGGCGCCTTCCTCCTGCTCTTCCAGGTGGTGGGCACGGCGGGGCAGAGCCTGCTGGGGCATGCCGGCTTCTACGCGGTGAGCGCGGTGGGAGGCCTGGTGTCCAGCGCCTCGGCGGTGGCTTCCGCGGCCTCGCTGTGTGCCCACGGACTGCTGACGCCGACCATCGCCGGGGTGGGCGCCATCATCGCTTCGCTCGCGAGCGCCGCCGTCAACTTCGTGCTCGTGGCCCGCGTGTCCGGACAGCGCCCGCTGACGCTGCGGCTGGGCTGGGCGCTGGGGATGGTGGTGGTGCTGGGGCTCGTCGGGGCCTTCGTCCAGACGCGGCTCACCGGCTTCATCCACTGACGACGGATGGATGAAGCCGGCGGTGTGCTCAGCGCCGCTTGCGCCCCGGTGACTTCTTCGCGGCGGCACGAGGCTTCGCGCCCTTCGCGGCGCGGGCCTTCGGTGGCTTCGCGGCCTTCGCGCCGGGCGCCTTCTTCGCCGCCGCCTTCTTCTTCGAGGCCTTCGCCGGGGCTTTCCTGGCGGGCCTGGCGGCGGCCTTCTTCTTCGGAGCCGCGCGCTTCTTCGTCGTCGCCGCCTTCCTGGCCGGGGCCTTCCGCTTCGGGCCCCGGGGCGCGGCCGCCTCGGGCTCCTCGCGGCGGGTGGGGCCCGCCTCGGGGGCGGCGCTCACCTGCTCGGGCACCGCGGGCTCACGCTCGGGCACCGCGGGCTCGACGGGCGCGGACGGCCTCGCCTCGGCCACGGGCCTCTCCGAAACACCCGGGCCCTCACCGGGCATGACGGCGCTCGTCTCGACAGCCTCGGGCCGCGCCTCGGCGGCTTCCATGATGGGCACCTGCGCTTCGGGCCTGGGCCGGGGCGCGGGGAACCGGGGCGCGGGGCCGGCCTGTTGCCGCTCCCGTCCCTGCTTGTTCTGCCCATGCTTGGGGTGGGCCGCCGCGTGTGCCTCTCCCCTGCCGCCCTTGCGCTGCGACGCCAGCGCACGGAGGCGGTCGAAGCCCGGGTGCGGCGACCGCGAGGCCTCATCTCCAGCGGACTCCGCGGGAGCCTCCCACGGCTGCGGGGTGGGAAGGCGCGGCTCCTCGGGAGCCACCGGTCCACCGCCGGCCTCGGGCCCTCGGAACGTCTGCGGAAGCGCCTCGGCCTCCGTCGCGGGGAGCGCGGGGACCTCCGGCCGCACGAACATCCTCCGCTTCGGCCCCTGCGTCGGACCCGATGCGGCGGCGGTCTCTTGCGTCTCCGGGGTCTGCCAGGTGCGCTGGAACCTGGACCCGGCGCGCTGCGGCGCTGCTTCCTCGCGTCGACCCTCGCGCGAGAACCGACCACGCGGGCCACCTTGGGCCGCCTCCTCCCGCTGTCCCTCTCGCGGCCCCTGGGTGGTGGCCTCTCGTTCCCGGCGGCCAGGACGTCCGGCCCGCTCGCGGCCATGGCCTCGCGGGGCCTCCGCCTGCCACTCGCGGCGGCGGTGCGGGGCTCCTCCCTCGGCGCGAGACAGCATCGCCTCGCCCTCGAACTGGAGCGCCTCGAAGTCCATCTTCCGCGCCGTCACATTCACCGACGACAGGCGCACGCGCAGCTTCTGTCCCACGCGCACGCGGCGCCCGCCGGCATACACCAGCGCGTGTGTCTGCTTGTCCAGCTTCGCGCCCGGGCCCAGCGTCTCCGCCTTCACGAGCCCTTCGACGTGCGCCTCGTCCAGCTCGACGAAGAAGCCGAAGTCGGTAATCGCGGCCACCGTCGCGGCGAACTCCTCCCCCACGCGGTCCTTCATCAGCAGGCACGCGTAGAAGGACACCACCTCGCGCTCCACCTGCATGGCCGCGCGCTCGCGCTCGGAGCACTGCATGGCCATGTCCTCGAGCTGGCCCTCCTCGCGCTCCAGCATCGCCTCCGAGGGCTTCCGTCCCTGCCGCGCCCAGTGCGCCTTCAGCAGCCGGTGCACCAGCAGGTCCGGGTAGCGACGGATGGGCGAGGTGAAGTGCAGGTAGTGCTCCGCCGCCAGGCCGTAGTGCCCCACCTTCGACGCCGTGTAGACAGCCTGCATCATGGAGCGCAGCAAGAGCTGGTTCAGCGCCCGCTGCTCCGGGTGGCCCGCCAGCTGGCTGATGAACGCATCCAGCTCCTTCGAGTCCACCCCGTCTTCCTCGAAGCGCATCTTGAAGCCATACGCCGCCGCCAGCGCGGCGAACGTCGCCAGCTTCTCCGGGTCCGGCTCGCCGTGGAACCGGTACACCGTGGGCAGGCCCTCGTCCTGGAAGAACTTCGCCACCGCCTCGTTGGCGGCGAGCATGCACTCTTCAATCAGCCGGTGACTGTCCCTGCGCTCGCGCTTGTCCATGCGCAGCGGCAGGCCATCCTTGCCGAGCACCACCTTGTGCTCGGGCAGGTCGAAGTCGATGGCCCCGCGCTCCTTGCGCATCTTCATCAGCGCGCGAGCCAACGCCATCAACTGCTCGAACTGCGGCTTGAAGGCATTGCGGTGCGGTACGTCCTTGCCGTCCAGGACGTCCTGCACCTCGTTGTACGTGCACCGCGCGGCGCTGCGCATCACCGCCGGGTACAGCTCGTACGAGCGGCGCTGGCCCTGGCGGTCGAACGTCATCTCCGCCACCATGCACAGCCGGTCCTCGTCCGGCTTCAGGGAGCAGATGCCGTTGCTCAGCCGCTCCGGAAGCATGGGCAGCACGCGGTCCGGCAGGTACACGGACGTGGCGCGCCGCAGCGCCTCCACGTCGAGCCCGGTGCCCCGACGCACGTAATGGGACACATCGGCGATGGCCACCACCAGCCGCCACCCGTCGCCGTGCGGCTCGGTGTACACGGCGTCGTCGAAGTCGCGCGCGTCCTCACCGTCGATGGTGATGAGCGCCATGGAGCGCAGGTCCTTCCGGTCCTCGCCTCGCGCCTCCTCCTCGGTCACCGTCACCGAGTAGCGGTCCGCCTCGTCCATCGCCTCGGGAGGGAATTCGTCGGAGAAGCCCTGCGAGAAGGCAGTGCCCAGCACCTCGGCGCTCGGCTCTCCGGGCTTGCCGAGCGAGCCGGCCACCTCGCCGAAGAGCCCCCGGTCCGGATCCAGCAGGTCGGCGCCCACGCCGAGCCGCACCTTCACCAGGTCACCCTCCTGCGCCATCTGGGTGAGGGGGACGGTGATGGACCCGGACAGGCTCGCGTCCGTGGGATACACCACCCCGTACCGGCCCTGCGCCATGTACGTGCCCACCGCCATCTCGCGGCGGCGGTCCACCACGCGCACCAGCCGGCCCTCGTAGCGTCCGGGGCGGCCCGACACCTCCACCACCACCCGGTCATTGTCGAGCGCCCGCTGTGCCTCGCCCGGCGGCAGGAAGATGTTCTCTCCCTCGCCCGTCACCGGGTGCACGAAGCCATAGCCGTCACGGTGGACGTGGAGGATGCCCTCCACCGGGGGCAGGTCTCCGCCCTCGAAGCCGCCCCGGCGCCCGCGCGGGCCGAAGCGCTCCGCGCCGCCACCCCGGTTGAAGCCGCCGCCTCGTGAGGACTCCTGGCCGGAGAAGCCCCTGCGCTCGCGGCCACGGCCGTCGCGCTGTCCTCCCTGGCGCCCGGCGTCCCGGCCCGGCCGCTCCGGGTCCCGACCCCGGAAGCCCGGGCTCTCGGCGCCCCGGCCGGCGACGTGCCCACGGCCCTGGGGACCGCGGAACGTGCCGGGCTGGCGCCCATCCTGCCGGGCGGCCCCAGCGGCCTTGGGGCGCCAGGGGCTGGCCGGACGGGCCACTTCGGCCACCTCCTCACGGCGCGCGGGGGCAGGGGCTTCCATGGGCAGGAAGCGCTTGCCCTCCTTGGTCACGGCCCCGTTGCGGACGAGCTCTCGCAGCGCGCGCTTGAGCTCGGTCTGCTGCCCGGGGTGCAGGCCGGCGAGCCGCAGGAGCTCCTTGATGCCCAGCGGGTGGTCGGCGTCTGCGAGGATCTGCTTGAGTTGGTCTGGAGAGAGGCTCACGGTGGGGTCGCGGCTCGGCCGCTACGGGAACGGGTAAGCCCGGAGTGCCCGGACGGGAACCCCCCAGCGGCCGGCCGCCTCCCGGAACCTGCTCCGGGCGACGCCCCTCAGGGCTTGACCGTGACGTTGATCTTGAAGGAGCGGTCCACCAGGCCGGGGGTCAGCGCCTTGGCCAGGAAGAACTCCACCTCGAAGGTGCCCGGGTTGCGGGGGGTGAAGAAGAACTCGCGGGTGGCCGGTCCGCCACCGGGGCCGGGCTCGAAGTTCGCCTCGCGCAGGCCCACGCGCTTGGCCACCGTGGGTTCAATCGCCCACGTGAAGCCGGGCTGCTCCGGCAGCCGCACGGTGAGGCCGTGGTTGAGCTTCACGTCCACGGACGTGGGCACCTCGCCCTCGATGTGGACCAGCTCCATCTCGTCGCGAGACACGGCGCGGGCCTCGGAGGGACGCGGCTCCACGTTCTCCGCGGTGATGCGCCCGCCCCAGCCCGACGTCTTGTCCACGACGCCCTGGATCTGCAGCGTGTGGCCCACGTGCTTGCGCAGCAGCTTGCTGGCGGCCTTGCCCTCGATGATGAAGGAGACCTGCTGGCGGGTGCCGCCGTTGGACACCACGATGACGAAGTCCTCGCCCGTCATCTCGAGGTTGCCACGGATGGTGGCGAAGCCCTTGACGCCCGCGCCCATGCCGGCCGCCGTCACCATGGAGACCTCGCCGGGCGACAGGTAGCGCAGCCGCGGCTCCGTCTCCGCGGGGGCCACCTCCACCACCTCGGCCTCCGGCTTCTTCGCCGAGTACTTGCGCACGTCCACGACGCCGCTGTGGTTGGTCGTCTTGCGGATCATCCCGCTGACGGAGACCTTGTGGTCCACGTAGGCCGGGAAGACCTCCTGATCAGGCCCCTGGAGGAGGAAGGTCAGCTCGCGCTTGTCGCGCCCCACCACCACGAGGTGCGGCATGTCGTTCACGAGGGCGAGGCGGCCCTTGAGGCTGCCCTCCCCCATGACGCCACGGCCCTCGCCGGCGGTGAGCAGTTGCTCCATCTCACGCTTGGTGAGCGGCTCGCCCGGGGGCGGCAGCTTCGTGGCGCGAGGGCGCGGACGGTCCGCGGCCGGGATGGAAGGCCCGGCTCCACTGGAGCCACCCGCCTTCGAGCCCGCCTTGCCACCCGCGGCCTTCGCCGGGGGCGCACCCTTGGCGGGAGCAGCCGCAGCCGTCTTGGCAGGAGGCGCCGCCTTCTTGGCGGTCGCGGCCTTCGCGGCCGGGGCCTTCGCCGCTGGAGTCTTCTCCTCGGGGACCTTCTCCGGCGCGGCCTTCTTCGCCGCGCCCTTGGCACCCTTGGCCACGTCCGTCGCCACCTTCACCAATTTCGTCGCCGCCTTTGCCACCCGTTTTGAGGCGTTCTTGATCAGATCCAGCCGGGCGGTGTTGTCCTTCTTCGCAGCGGGCTTTGCGCCAGCCTTGCCAGCGGGAGTCGTCTTCTTGGCCCCGGACTTGGGCTTGGCCATCGACGCAGTCTCCTTGAGAGTTCCCGTGTCCTTTCAACGGGTTGGCGGGCCGCCCCAGGGGGGCAGGCAAGCCTCGCGATCACGATTGCTTGTAATGGTGATCAGCTGGGCTGTCAAACTAACACTTGATTTTCTCACGGACTTTGTCCGAGTTGGAGGGCCAAGCCACGTGCCCCGCACATGGCTATAAGCCGGGCATGAACGACGCCGCCACATTGCTGCCAGTCGAGGAGGCCCGAGCCCAGATCCTGGCCCTGGCGCCCTCGCTGCCCGCGGAGTGGGTGCCGCTGGAAGACGCCCTGGGCCGCACCCTGGCCGACGACGTGACGGCGCAGCGCACCCTGCCCCCCTGGGACAACTCGGCCATGGACGGCTACGCGGTGCGCAGCGCGGACCTGGCGGGGGCGCTGCCTGTGCGGCTCGTGGTGGGAGAGACGGTCTACGCCGGGGCCACGCCCAAGCGGGAGGTCATGCCCGGGACGTGCGCGCGAATCATGACGGGCGCTCCCCTGCCCGCCGGCGCCGACGCGGTGGTGATGCGCGAGCGCACCCGCCCGGTGCCGGACGGGGGCGCTGATCAGGTGGACATCCTGGAGGCGGCGGGGCCCGGCAACTTCGTCCGCCCACGCGGCGAGGACGCGCGGGAGGGCCAGGTGCTGCTGTCCCGGGGCACGCCGCTGGGCATCCCCGAGCTGGGGCTGCTGTGGGCGCAGGGCCAGCTGTGCGCGCCGGTGCCTCGCGCGCCCCGGGTGGCCATCCTCTCCACCGGCGACGAGCTTTGCCGCGCCGACGAGACGCCGCAGGGGCGCATCGTGGACACCAACGCCCCGTCGCTCGCGCTGGCGGTGCGGCGCGCGGGCGGGGTGCCGGTGCTGCTGGGCATCGCCCGGGACACGCGCGACTCGGTGGAGGCAGCCCTGTCCCGGGTGGACGGCTTCGACGTGGTGCTCACCAGCGCGGGCGTGTCCGTGGGCGAGCACGACTACGTGAAGGAGGTGCTGGCCGCCCTGGGCGTGGAGCAGCACTTCTGGCGCGTGGCCATCAAGCCCGGCAAGCCGCTGGTGGTGGGCCGGCGTGGCGGCACCCTCTTCTTCGGGCTGCCCGGCAACCCCACCTCGTCCCTGGTGACGTTCGAGCTGTTCGTCCGCCCCGCCCTGCGCCGGCTGCTCGGGCACGCCGACGTGGAGCCCGGGCGGACCTCCGGCCGCCTGGACGGCAGCCTGTCCAAGGCCGCCGGGCTGGCCCACTTCGTCCGAGTCACGGCCGCCTGGAGGGAGGGCGGGCTGTGGGCCCGTCCCCTGGCCACCCAGACCTCGGGTGTTCTGCGGTCGGCGGCAGCGGCCACCCACCTGCTGCACTTTCCCCTGGAGGCCAAAAGCCTGGCTCATGGAGACCCCGTGGATTTGCTTCCGCTCTCTTGGGTGGCCTGAGTAACGCACGACCGTCCGCTGCATCTAATTGGCCGACGGCGTAAAAAAGCTTTGAGGCTGCCTTGACTTGCGACTGTAGGGACCTCAAACAGGACCCCTGCACCCGGAGACGATTCGACATGTCGGATACTCGCTCACCCCAGGTCCTTCCGACCCGAAAGCACACGCAGCACCTCGAGCGGTTCGCGGAGGCGGATGTCCCCACCGAGCGCGGCACGCTGCGGACCATCGTCTTCCGCGACAAGCGCAACGGCCGCGAGCACGTGGCCCTCGTGGTGGGCGACGTGAAGGGCATGGAGGGGGTGCCGGTGCGCATCCATTCCGAGTGCCTGACGAGCGAGGTCTTCGGCAGCCTGAAGTGCGACTGCCGGCAGCAGCTGGACCGGGCGCTGGACTTCATCACCCAGGGGGGCCTGGGGGTCGTCCTGTACCTCCGCCAGGAGGGCCGGGGAATCGGCCTGGGGAACAAGATCAAGGCGTACGCCCTGCAGGCCAAGGGCCTGGATACCTACGAGGCCAACAGGCAGCTGGGCTTCGCGGATGATCTGCGCACGTACGACATCGCGGCGGAGATGGTGCGCAGCCTGGACGTCCGCTCGGTTGATCTGATCACCAACAACCCGCTCAAGATTGCCGGCATGGTCGAAGAAGGTGTCCCCGTCCGGCGTCGAATCCCTTCCCGGACCGAGCACAATCCGCATAACGTCGACTATTTGAGGACGAAGCGTGAGCGTACGGGGCACCTGATTGAGCTCTTCGCCGAGGACGACGACACGGAAGCCAAAGCCGGCTGAGAAGCCGCCCGCGCGGCGGCGCAATGCCGTTGCGCGCAAGCCGTCTCGCGTGCCCTTCGAGGTGCGGTTCTGGGGCGTGCGTGGCTCCATCCCCGCGCCCGGCCCGCAGACGAAGCGCTATGGCGGCAACACGCCGTGCGTGGAGATCCGCTGCGGGGACGAGCTGCTCATCTTCGACCTGGGCTCGGGAGCGCGGGCGCTGGGTGACGCGCTGCTGGCCGAGGCGAAGCCGGTGCGCGGATCCATCTTCATCTCGCACTACCACTACGACCACCTGCAGGGGCTGCCCTTCTTCGGCCCCATCTTCGTGCCGAGCAACGCCTTCACGCTGTATGGCTCGCCCCGCAACGGGCAGACGGTGAAGCAGATTCTCGGCGGGCAGATGGTGCAGCCCTACTTCCCGGTGACGGCGGAGGGCGTGTTCCGCGCGCAGCTGACCTATCGCGATTTGTCCCCGACGGAGACCCTGGAGGTCGGCCCGGCGAAGGTGAGCATGCTGGAGCTGAACCACCCGGGCGGCAACCTGGGCTACCGGGTGGACTGCGAGGGCCGCTCGGTGGTGTACGCCACCGACGTGGAGCACAGCAGCACGATGGATCCGGGCCTGTTCGAGTTCGCGCGCGGGGCGGACCTGCTGATCTACGACTCCATGTACACGGAAGACGAGTACCAGGGCCGCAAGGGGCCGGCTCGCACGGGCTGGGGCCACTCCACGTGGCAGGCGGCGGTGCGCGCGGCGGACGCGGCCGACGTGAAGACGCTGGTGCTCTTCCACCATGACCCGGGGCGCGACGACGCGAGCATGGACAAGCTGCTGCGTCAGGTGCGCAAGCACCGCCCCGAGGCGATTGCCGCCAAGGAGTCGATGGTCATCAAGCTGTAGTCGCCACGGCGCGCTGCACCGTCTCGCGCAGGCCCCGGAAGGGCAGCCGCTCCAGGGCCGTGGGCACGTCCAACCATTCGTAGGCGTCATGCTCCGGACCCAGGCGCACCTCGGCGTCCGGGGCGCAGTGGACGGCGAAGCCGTTCTCCTCCACGAGTCTGGGCGGGAGTGTCTCCCCCAGGGCGAAGGCGTGGCGGTAGTCCAGGTCCACCGGCGTCAGGCGCAGCCCTGTCTCCTCTTCCAACTCGCGGGCCGCGGCCTGCGCGGGGGACTCGCCGGGCTCCAGGCGGCCGGTGAGGACCTGCCAGAAACCGCCGCGCTCCGGCTTGCGGCGCACGAGCAGCACCCGGGCCTCCGGGCCGTGGCCGCGCACCACCGCGATGCTGACCGTCCGCATGGGCGGCGGCGCATCCACGCGCTCACTGTCGAAGACGGCACAGAAGCTGTCGGCGATGGCGTCCTCCACCTCGGCCATGGGAACGGGGTGGCCCAGCTCGCGCTGCATGGAGGTGACGCCGGCCTCGCGGATGCCGCAGGGGACGATGAGCTGGAAGTGCTCCAGGCGCGTATTCACGTTGAGCGCGAAGCCGTGCGTGGTGAGCCAGCGCGACAGGTGCACGCCGATGGCGGCGACCTTGCGCGCGTCCGGTGAGCCCTCCTCGCCAATCCAGACACCGGGCCACTTGGGGATGGGGCCCGCGGTGATGCCCCAGCGGGCGAGCACCTGCATGACGGAGCGCTCCACGTCGCGCACGTAGCGGCGCACGTCATGGCGCTCGGGCGGGAGCAGGAAGATGGGGTAGCCCACGAGCTGCCCGGGCCCGTGGTAGGTGACGTCGCCGCCGCGGTTGGTCTCGAAGACCTCCGCGCCCTCGGCGGCGAGACGCTCGTCGCTGGCGACGATGTTCTCCCGCTTCGCGGCGCGGCCCAGGGTGAGGACGGGCGGGTGCTCCAGCAACAGCAGCACGTCGCCGGAGAGCCCCTGCCGCCGGGACTCGCCGAAGAGGCGCATCAGGTTCAGGCCGTCCTCGTACTCCACGCGGCCGAGCCGGTAGACGGTGATGGCGTTCACGGGCTCCCCTTCCGCCGGCCCTTGCGCGGAGCGGTCGGCTTCGCCGCGGTGTCCAGGCCCCACGTCCCCGCGGGCACCCGGTTGAGGAGCGCGTGCAGCTCGTGCCCGGCGCGCGGCGAGCGCACGGCCTCGGCGGCGAAGGCGGCGAGCACGTCCTCGGTGAGGGAGACCGCCGGCTCGCGCAAGGCCAGCCGCCTCCGGGCAATCTCCACGAATTCGGCCTGCGTGGGCGCGTGCAGGGGCAGCAGGACCTGCACATGCTCCAGGAGGCTCACGGGGACGGTGGAGCCTCGCACGGCCTGAGCGAGCGCGGCCGTGGTGGGCACCGGCAGCGCGCCTGAGTCATTGCGAAGCACGGGGCCTCGCGCGTCCGGACAGAGGCCTCGCGTGCTCAGCACCACCGTGTGCCGTGGGTGGCGGGAGAGGAACGCGGCGAGGCTCGCGTGCGCCGCGGCGTCCATGCGGTCCACGTCCTCGATGAGGAGGGGCTGCGACGTGGGGGCCTGCTCCAGCGCGGAGAGGGAGGCGGGCACGCCGCGCTCCTGCCGCTGGAGTTGCTGGAACCAGACGCTCTTGCCGCAGCCCTCGGGGCCGACGGCGAGCAGGCAGCGCGCGCCCGTTTGCAGCGCACGCTCCAGCAGGGCCTGGGCCTCGGCCTGCCCCACCAGCGCCATGAAGGCACCTTGCGTCTCCACGGGGCGCTGGCGCGCGGGAAGCGGCACGGGCGTGACGTCCGCGAGCAGGGACACGGATTCCGACAGACAACCCGCGCAGATGAACGAACCCGTGGGGCCGGCGACCAGGTCTCCGACCTCGGATCGGGGACGGCAGCAGAAGGAGCACCATGCATCCAGCGCCGCGTCCGCGCGCGTCGGCCCCCGCTCGATGAGCCGCTTCTCACGCCTGCGCCGGGGAGCGGAATCCGCGCTCTCCGCTTCCGACTCCGGGGCCGAGCGGGGCTCCGTGGAGGCGGCGTCCTGGACGGAAAGCCCCCGGGGTCCTCCGCCGCCAGGCTCCGTGCCACGCGCCTCCACGACGTCGGCAGACATCGCCGCACGCACGGTCTCCACTGGCAAGGCCCCTGCCCCACCCGCGCGCGCCACCTCGGCGGCGTCTACCGAAGCGGCCACCCGCGCGAGCTGTGCCTCCAACCGCTGAAGGTCCTCCGCGGGCTCGGTCTCGATGACCCATGCCTTGCCATCACGAGGCGCATCCTCGTCGTCGCCCGCGTGCATGCCGGCCTCGCGCAGGGCGTCCTCGATGAGCCGCTGCCTCCGGACCAGCTCCGGCAGGGGCTCCTCGCCGAGGGAACGGTCCAGTTCCGCCGCCAGCCGCGCGTCCTCGTCATCCCCGGACCGGGGGCGTGCGAGCAGCGTCTCCGGCATCCACTCCAGCCGGTTCACCGCTTCCGCGATGTCCACCCGGCTGCCGTCCAGCTTGCGCGCGTGACGCAGGAGCTGCAGCGCCCGGGGTGCATTGCCAGCCTTCTGGTACAGCTCCGCTGCCCGCGTGAGGCAGTCCACGGCGCGTTCCACGTCCCCTTGCAGCTCGGCGGACTGCGCGGCACGGATGAGGTCGCGAGGATTGTCGGCCATACGCAGTGAGCCTAATCGTCTCCGGGTGCCACCGCGCGGTCTCCCGGAATGGCCCGCAGCTCCGAGCGCTGCCCGGCCCGGTGACAGGCCAGCCGGGCATACACACCTTCGAACAGCGACGCCGCTTCGCGAAGCGCGGCGGTCGCCTCGTCCGACGGCGCGCCCGCTCCCGTGGAGAGCGGGGCCGTCATGGCGCCTGGCTCACGCCATGGCCAGGAACAGCAGGTCCGGCTTCTCCAGATACTTGATGACCTCGTACACGAAGTCCGCCGCCACCGAGCCGTCGATGACGCGGTGGTCGCACGACAGCGACAGGTTCATCATGTCGCGCACGACCACCTGGCCGTCCTTCACCGCCGGGCGCTGCTTCAGCTTGTGCACGCCCATGATGCCCACCTCGGGGTGGTTGATGATGGGCGTGGCGAACAGGCCGCCGCTCTGGCCGAGCGACGTAATCGTGAAGGTGCCGCCCGTCAGCTCCTCCAGCTTCAACTTCCGCTCGCGCGCGGCGACGCCCAGGCGGGCCGTCTCCTGTGCCAACTCGGCAAGCGTCAGCCGGTCCGCGTCCTTCACCACCGCCACGGTGAGGCCGTCCGGCGTCGCCACCGCCATGCCGATGTTGTACTCGCCGCGCACCACCAGCTCCTGCGTGGTCTCGTCGAAGTTGGCGTTGAGGTGCGGGAACTTCTTCAGCGCGGCGATGGTCGCCTTGATGATGAACGGCAGGTAGTTGAGCTTGGTGTTGTCACCCGCCGCCGCCAGCTGCTTGTTGAGCCGCGCGCGCAGGGCCACCAGGTCCGTGGCGTCCACCTCTTCCACGAAAGCGAAGTGCGGCATCGTGAACTTCGAGCGCACCATCTTCTCGGCGATCTTCTTGCGCAGGCCGCGCAGGGGAACGCGCTCGTCCGCGCGACCGGCCGACACCGGCGGCGCGGCGGGACGCGCCTGCTGGGCAGCGGGCGCCACCACGTTCTTCTGACCGCCACCCTCCAGCGCCGCCTTGACGTCCGCCTTCGTCACGCGGCCCTGAGGCCCCGAGCCGGCGATGGTCGCCAGGTCCAGGCCGTGCTCGCGCGCCATTCGCCGCGTCACGGGCGTGGCCAACACCTTCGTGGCCGGAGCCGCCGCAGCGGCCGCGGCGACGGGAGCCGTCGCGCCCGCCGAAGCAGTGGGAGCCGCCGGAGCCGGAGCCGCCGCACCGTGGCCCGCCGCCTGCGCCGGCGCCGCGCCCTCGATCTCCATGGTGACGAGGGGCTGGTGCACCTTCGCGATGTCCCCTTCCTTGCCGTGCGTCTTCACGACGCGGCCCGCCTTGGGGCTGGGGACGGTGACGGTGGCCTTGTCCGTCATGACCTCGGCGAGCACCTGGTCTTCCTTGACGGGGTCGCCTTCCTTCACGTGCCACTTCACCAGCTCGCCTTCCATCACGCCTTCACCGAGGTCGGGGAGCTTGAATTCGAAGATCGCCATGGGGTCGTCTTTCCGAGAGGAACAGGGTGTGCGTCAAGCCACGAATCGAAAGGTCTCGCCCATGGTGGCCATGCCCGGCTCAGCCGAGGCGCTCGAGACGCTCGCGCTCCATCAGGCCCTTCATGAAGAACTCGGCCGCGCGGTAGCTGCTGCGCACGAGCGGGCCCGAGGCCACGTAGAGGAAGCCGTACGACTCAGCCAGCGACTTGTACGCCTCGAACTGCGCGGGCGTGACGAAGCGCTCCACGCGCAGGTGGTACTGCGACGGCTGGAGGTACTGGCCCAGCGTCAGCACGTCCACGCCCACGCCGCGCAAATCCTTGAACGTCTGCTCCAGCTCCGCGTCCGTCTCGCCCAGGCCCACCATGACGGACGTCTTGGTGTAGAGGCCCTCGGGGCGGTTCTTCAGGTACTCCAGCACGCGCAGCGACTGGCGGTAGGTGGCGCGGCGATCTCGCACGGTGGGGGTGAGCCGCTCCACCGTCTCCACGTTGTGCGCGACGACGTGCGGCTTCGCCTCGGCCACCGTGGTCAGGTCCTTCTCCACGCCCTTGAAGTCGGGGATGAGCACCTCGACGATGGTCTTCGGGCTCTCCTTGCGCAGCTCGCGGATGGCGGACGCGAAGTGGCTGGCGCCACCGTCCGGCCGGTCGTCACGGTTCACCGACGTGACGACGATGTACTCGAGGTTCATCTCCTTCACCGCCTGGGCCAGATGGATGGGCTCCATCGGGTCCAGCGGCGGGGGCGCGCCCACCTTCACGTGGCAGAAGCGGCAGGCGCGCGTGCAGACCTCGCCCATCAGCATGACGGTGGCCGTGCCACCGCCCCAGCACTCGGCGATGTTCGGGCAGCGGGCCTCCTCGCACACGGTGGCCAGCTTCGTCCGCTTCACAATCGCTTTGACCCGCTCGTAGCCCTCGCCGTGCGGCAGACGCACCTTGAGCCACTCCGGCTTGCGGGTGGTCTCAGTCACCTGGGGGAGAGGGAACCGGTCGGGAGTCGCCATGGATCGCGCGCCTTCTATGGGTTGGACGAAAGACGTTCAAGCGGGAAGCCTCTAACGCGAGGCGTCAGCCCCCGCCAGCAGCTTCCCTGTTGTCGTCTCCCTACTAATGCCCTGACGCCGGGCAAGCAGCCCGAGCGGGAGAAGCACCGCCACGCCCGGATGCCCAGGCTGTGGGCATGGCCGTCATCCACCTGGGCACCAGCGGGTACGTCTACACGCACTGGAAGGGACTGCTCTACCCCGCCGGCCTGCCGACCCGCCGGTGGCTCCCCCGGTATGCCCAGGTCTTCACCACCGTGGAGCTCAACGCGACCTTCTACCGCCTGCCCACCGCGCAGGCCGTGGACGGCTGGCGCGACGCGGTGCCGGCGGGCTTCCGCTTCGCCTGCAAGGGCAGCCGCTTCCTCACGCACATGAAGCGCCTGGCCGACGTGGGCGAGGGCCTGGAGCGCTACTACACGCCGGTGCTCCGCCTGGGCCGGAAACTCGGCCCCGTCCTCTGGCAGCTCCCGCCGCACATGACGAAGCCCGCCCCGGAGCGTCTGGCCCGCTTCCTGGCCGCGCAGCCCCCGGGCGTCCAGCAGGTGGTCGAGTTCCGCCACCCCGCCTGGTACCACCCGGAGGTTCTGGACGTGCTCCGCCGGCACAAGGCCGCGCTGTGCGAGCACGACCTCGTCCAGGCCCCCCTGCCCGCCCCGAGGCCCACCGCGGCCTTCCGCTACCTCCGCTTCCACGGCGCGGGCAGCCGCCATGCCAGGCGCTACGGGCGCGAGGCCCTGCGGCCCGTGGCCAGGGACTTGAGTGCCTGGCGGGCGCGCGGCCACACGGCGTGGGTCTACTTCAACAACGATTTGCACGGGCACGCGCTGCTGGACGCGTTCGACCTGGCGGAGTTGCTGGAGGTGCCGGTGCACGTGCCCCCGGAAATGGACAGGCCGCCCGCGGGCATGGAGCCCGGGACGGCCTGAGTGATTCACGGGCGTGAGCCCTTTGAGTTACGGCGCCCGACTAGAAGTGGCGCGGGTGACCCAGCGTGGCCTCGGCGCCCTCGTGCATGATCTCCGAGAGCGTGGGGTGCGCGTGGATGGTGTTCGCCAGCTCCTCGGTGGTGATCTCCAGCTTCAGCGCGACGCACGCCTCGGCCAGCAGCTCGGTGGCGTGCGGGCCGATGAGGTGCACACCGAGCACCTCGTCGTACTTCTTGTCGGAGATGACCTTGATCATGCCGATCGACTCGTTGGAGATGGCCGACTTCGTCACCGCGCCGAAGGGGGCGATGGTGAACTTCACGTCGTAGCCGCGCTCCTTCGCCTTCTTCTCCGTCAGGCCCACCGAGGCGACCTCGGGGTAGCAATACGTGGCGGACGGGGTGAGGTCGTAGTTGATGGGCTGCGGGTTCTTCCCGGCGATGTGCTCCACCGCCACCACGCACTCGGCGCTGGCCATGTGCGCGAGCATCGGCGTGGGGATGACGTCGCCCACCGCGTACACGTTGGGCTCCGTGGTGCGCATCATCGTGTCGACCTTGATGAAGCCGCGCTCGGGCTTGATGCTCGTCAGGTTCAGGCCCACATCCTCGGTGACGGGCGCACGGCCCACCGCGGACAGGAGGATTTCGGCCTCGAGCGTCTTCGTCTCGTTGCCGACCTTCATGGTGACGCGCACGCCGTCCGCGGTGTGCTCCACCTTCTCCACCGCCGAGCCGGTGTGCACGTCGATGCCGCGGCGCTTGAAGAGCTTCTCCAGCTCCTTGGAGATGTCCGCGTCCTCAATCGGCAGCAGCGCGGGCATGTACTCGACAATCGAGGTCTTGCTGCCCACGTGGTTGAACACGGAGGCGAACTCGCAGCCCACCGCGCCGGCGCCCAGGACGATGATGCTCTTGGGGATGTGGTCGATCTCCAGGATGGAGTCGCTGTTCATCACCCGCTTGTGGTCCACGGGAACGTTGGGCAGGGACTTGGGCACCGAGCCGGTGGCGATGATGATGTTCTTCGCCTCCAGCACCTGCTTGGAGCCGTCCTCGGCGGTGACCTCCACCTTGCCCTTGCCGGCAATGCGGCCATGGCCCTTGACCACGGTCACCTTGTTCTTCTTCATCAAGAAGTCGATGCCACCCGCGCCCTTGGTGACGACCTTGTTCTTGTGCTTCATCGCGTTCGCCCAGTTGATGGTCGGGCTGGAAACGTCGATGCCGAAGTCGGCCGCCTCCTTGACGTGGTGGAACAGCTCCGCGGTCCACAGGAGGGACTTGGTGGGGATGCAGCCACGGTGGAGGCAGGTGCCGCCCAGCCGCTTGTCCCTCTCGATGATGGCCGTCTTCAGCCCGAGCTGACCCGCTCGGATGGCACCCACGTAGCCACCAGGGCCCGAACCGATGATCACCACGTCGAACGTCTCAGCCACGCACGCCTCCGTAACTATTGCGGATGGAACCCGGGGGGGCTGATAACCCCCGGTCCCGGTTGGAATCAAGGAGTTTGCTCGTGCGCCGTTTCCCCGTCCGAACGCTTCTGCTGATGCTGCTGGCGCTGGCCGCTTTTGGCCGCCTCTACTGGGTGACGCACCGGGATGTGTCGCCCGGTGACCAACCGAAGGAGCACACCCGGCGTGACGCGGCCGGCAAAGTCCCGCCCGCCGCCTCCCCCACCCCGGGCCTCCCGGTGCCCTCTCCCGAGTGCCGCACCCTGGAGCGCGCCCTCGACGGCGCCCTGCGGGCCCCCCAGGACGCCAAGGCCCAAGACGAGGCCCGCCAGAAGCTGGACGCCTGCCCCGCGCTCCCGGACCGGGCCTGCGAGCTCGGCGGTGCGCTGGCCGTGCGGGCGCCCTTCGCCGCAGGCGAATCGGCGCCCTTGAGGGGGCTGCTCGCTTCGCTCTGTGAGCGCTGCCCGCCCGCCGCCAACGTCTGTGCCCAGAGCGTGGGCCAGGCGCTGCTGGAGGGTGCCGTGGGCCGGGTGCCCGACGCGACGGCGCTGGCGGAGTTGCGCTGGAACGTGGCTCACGCCGGACAGGAGGGCACGAAGGCGGCCTGTGACTCGCTCGTCCGGCTGGGGCTCGCGCCGGCCGCCCAGTCCGATACCCCGGTCAACGACGCGGTGCGGACGCTCGTGTCGGAGCTGGCGCCCGCGTGCGCGAAGGCCGGGCTGCTGCCGGACGGGGTGCTGCGGGCCGCCGCCGCGCAGCAGGGGCTCCAGGCGGCGCCGAAGCTGGTGGCACTCGTCACCGCCTCCACTGTCGAGACGAAGGCCGTGCAACCAGACCAGGTGACGGGCACGGAGCCCGGGCGGCAGGCCTTCGACGGGGACGTGAATACCGGCGTCGTCGTGAGCAATGCCGCGCCCGACAAGCGGTGGGCCGCGGACGGGGCCCTGCGCGCGGGCTATGCCCCCGAGCTGAAGCACCTCGCGTCCCTGCGGATCCGCGCCACCGGGCCGGGCTCGCTGCGGGCCATCGTCCGGACCCCCTCGGGGGTGGGGTTGAAGGATCCCGAAGGAGGCTTCTCCTTCGTCAACCCCACCGTGTGCCACTTCCGTGGCACGGGCCAGTGGGAGGACTGCAAGCCCACGGTGCCGCTGCTCGACGTGGACGCGGTGAGCGTCCTCCCGGAGCGAGCGGGCGTGGAGGTGAAGGAGCTGGAGGTCATCGGCGCGCGATAGGTGCCAGCGCCGGAGGGCCTCTCAGCCCAGGAGGCCCTTCTCCTTCGCCATGGTGAAGATGGGCGTCGCGTCCTTCTTCAGCACCGCGCTGACGTCCTTGACGATGGACTCACCGGACTTGGCCACCGACAGGAAGTTGTCGAAGGTGCGCGTGAGGATGAGCACGCCGGAGATGATGACGCGCTGGAGGTTGTGCTGCAGGTCCGTGCCCTCGTAGATGAGCCACGCCTGCTCCACGCAGGTGCGGCGGGCGTCGAGGAGGAACTGGTTGAGCACCGCGCGCTCCTGCGCGTCCGGCACCTTCGACTTGGGGCTCACCGAGCCCACGTAGATGAGGTTCGCGCCCAGCCGCTTGGCCGCATCCTGCATCTGCGCCAGGATCGTCGTGACGTCCTCCTTCGTCGGAGGATTCGGCCAGCGGGTGAAGATGACGCGGTCGATGATTTCAGCCTTGTAGGTGGGGCCGTTCACGATGCCTCCGGTGAGGCGGACGGTTTGCAAGCGCCCGCCCGGCGATCTCCACTCCGCCGTGCGCTCGAATGTGTAGCAGGAACACTCCTCTCGTTGAAGAGAGTGAGCACCTACCCTGATCCACATTGCGTGGCAGCCACGCTGTCGCGCTGCAGTCCTGGCGGACAAAACCGTCCGGGTCGAGGGTGACACTGCCCCTGATCGCCCTCCATGACTCGGGAAGGCTTGAAAGTCCCGGCCCCCGGCTGTGGGAACGGCGGCGCCCGTGGGGCGCCTGATCCACTCAGCTCTGGCTGGCCGTCGGCGGCGGCTCCGCCGGCATCCCCACGTCGGCGGGGGCGGGCATCGTGGGCGCGGGCGCCGGCATGCGGGCCCCGCGCACGCTCTTCTTCGCGGCGGCGCGGCGCGGGCGTTTGCCGGCTGCACGCGCGGCGGTGCCCGGGCTCTTCGAGCCACCCTGCTTGCGCGCGCCCGTCTTCTTCGCGGCCGGCACCTTCTTCGCCGCTGCCTTCTTCGCCGGCGCCTTCTTCGCTGACGCCCTCTTCGCCGGCGCCTTCTTCGCGGCGCGCTTTGCCTGGGGTGCCTTTCGCGCGGACTTCGCCGCCTTCTTCGCCATGGGCTTCGCCTGTTTCTTCGCCGAGGACCTCACCTGCTTCTTCGCCTTCGCGGCCATGCGTGACTTCCTCCTTGCGTGTGCAGTTATGCACGCTCGGTGCAAATGGCCACTGTCCTCGCGACGGAGTCCACGCGCGCGCCGCTGCTTCAGCGCGCGGCGCGGCGGGCGAGGACGGCCTTCACCTCTTCCAGTGTGAGGCCCAGCGGCTTCACCGCGACGAGCACGTGGTAGAGCACGTCCGCCGCCTCCTCCACCGCGCGCTCCTTGTCGCCATCCGCGCACGCCGTCACCAGCTCCGCGGCCTCCTCGCCAATCTTCTTCAAGCGCAGGTTCCGGTCGTCCAGGAGCCGGCGCGTGTAGCTCGGCTTCTCGCCCTCGGGGGGCGCCTGGGTGGCGCGCCGGGCGATGGTGGCGTCCAGCGCGGCGAGCGCGTCCCACCGGCCGGGACCGAAGCAGGTCTCCTCGCCCGTGTGGCAGGCGGGACCGGCCTTCTCCACCCGGGCCAGCACCGCGTCCCCGTCGCAGTCCGCGCTGAGCGACACCACGCGCTGCACGTTCCCGCTGGTGGCGCCCTTGTGCCACAGGCCCCGCGTGCGCGAGCGGTAGTGCATCTCGCGGGTGGCCAGCGTGCGTTCGAGCGCCTCGCGGTCCGCGTGCGCCACCATCAGCACGTCCCCGGTGCTCGCGTCCTGCGCCACCACCGTCACCAGCCCCCCGCCCTTGGCGAAGTCGAGCCGGTTCAAATCCAGCGTCACCGCCGTCATCGCACCACCTCCGTCGCGCCCAGCCGCTCGCGCACCACGCGCGCCAGGGCGCCATTGGTCGCGATGCAGTTGCCGCCGAAGGAGGTCTGCCGGCCCGTCCAGTCGGTGAAGACGCCGCCCGCCTCCTCGATGATGGGCTGCAGCGCCGCCGCGTCCCAGGCCGACAGCACCTCGTCCACCATCACCTCCGCCCTGCCCGTGGCCACGAGCAGGTAGCCGTAGCAGTCACCCCAGGTGCGGTCCATGGCCGCCTCCTTCGCCAGGGCGCGCCAGGCCTCGCCCCGCTCCGGGTGCACGAGGAAGCGCTCGTCGGTGGACAGCACCACGGCGTTGGACAGCTCCGCCTGGCGGGAGACGCGCGTCGGCTTGTCATTCCAGAAACAGCCCTGCCCCGGGGCGGCCACGAGCAATTCGCCCACCGCCGGGAAGTACGCGGCGCCCGCGAGGATGCGCTCGCCCTTGGCCACCGCCACCAGCGTGCCCCACAGCGGCACGCCACGGATGAACGTCTTCGTGCCGTCGATGGGGTCCAGAATCCACCGGCGCTCCGCGCCCGGCCGCGTCTCGCCGAACTCCTCTCCGAGGATGCCGTCGTCCGGGAAGCGGGCCGAAATCCAGTCGCGGGCCGCCTGCTCGGCCGTCCGGTCCGCCACCGTCACCGGCGTGCCGTCCGACTTGGTGTCCACCGCGATGCCGCCACGGAAGAAGCCGAGCGCCACGTCCCCGGCCTTCCGCGCCACGTCCGCCGCCGCCTGCATCAGTGCCTGTCTGTCGTTCATGTCCCGCTCCGGATGTGCAGGCCGCCCTCTCGGAGCAGCGACTTGATGGCGCCCACCGTGGTGACGCCGTCGTGGAGGATGCCGGCCACCAGCGCCGCGTCCGCGCCGCCCTGCTTCAGCGCGTCCCGTACGTGCGCCGCGTTGCCCGCCCCGCCCGACGCGATGACGGGCACGTCCACCGCGTCCGCCACCGCGCGCGTCAATTCCAGGTCATAGCCGGTGCGCGCTCCATCCCGGTCGATGCTGGTGAGCAGCACCTCCCCTGCCCCGCGCGACACGCACTCGCGGGCCCAGGCCACCGCGTCCAGGTCCGTGGGCTTCCGGCCGCCATGGGTATAGACGCGCCAGCGCCCGTCTTCCCTCTTGGCGTCGATGCTCGCCACCACGCACTGCGCGCCGAAGCGCTCCGCGCACGCCGTCAGCACCGCGGGGTTGGCCACCGCCGCCGAGTTGATGCTCACCTTGTCCGCGCCCGCGCGCAGGGCCCGGCCCACGTCGTCCGCCGTGCGCACACCGCCGCCGACGGTGAGCGGAATGAACAGTCGTTCCGCGGTACGCTGCACCAAATCCCAGAGGGTGCCGCGCTCCTCCGCGCTCGCGGAGATGTCCAGGAAGGTCACCTCGTCCGCGCCCTCCTGCTCGTAACGCTTCGCCAATTCCACGGGGTCGCCCACGTCGCGCAGGCCCTCGAACTGGACGCCCTTCACCACACGCCCGCCCTTCACATCCAGGCAGACGATGAGTCGCCGGGTGAGCATCACTTCACCTCCAGGGCCACGGAGCCCTTCATGCTGAACACCGTGCCCGAGTCCACCATGGCGTCTCGCAGTGCCAGACCCAGCGCCTTGAAGGCGGCCTCCGTCGCGTGGTGGCTGTCCTTGCCGCGCAGCACGCGCAGGTGCAGCGTCACCTTCGCGTGCTCGCTGAACGAGCGCATCCAGTGCTCGTAGAGCCGGTTCTTCAGCGGGCCCTGGTAGTAGAAGCGCCCGCCCGCATCCAGGCACGCCTGCACCAGCGCGTCGTCCATGGGGATGGTCCGCTCCGCGAAGCGCGCCGCGGTGGCGGGAATCACCTTCTGCACCGCCGTGCCCAGCGTAATCGCCACGTCCTCCATGACGTGGTGGGTGAGGTCGCCCCGCGCGTGCAGCTTCAAGTCGAGGCCCGCGTAGCGCGCGAAGGTGGCCAGCATGTGGTCGAAGAACTTCAGGCCCGTGTCCACCTGGGTGACGCCCTTGCCGAGCGCCAGCTCCACCTGGATCTTCGTCTCCTTCGTCTCCCGAATGACGGTGGTCATCCCGCGAACTCCTGCGCGACCGCGCGCGCGTCCAGTCTGCCCGTGTACAGCGCCATGCCGATGACCGCCCCGTACGCCCCCGCCGCCGCCAGCGCCCTCAGGTCCTCCAACGTCGTCACCCCGCCCGAGGCGTAGAGCCGGTGGCGACTGGTTCGCGCCACCTCCTGCATCAGCGGCAGGTCCACGCCCGACAGTTGCCCTTCCTTGTGCACCGCCGTCACCAGCAGCCCGGCCAGCGGCAGCGGCTCCAGCGCGGCGAGCACGTCGCGGATGTCCCGTGCGCTGCCCGCCGTCCACCCGCGCGTCACCACCTCGCGGTCCTTCACGTCCGCCGCCACCACCACCCGGCCCGGGTAGCGGCCCGCGACTTCTGACAGCCACGCGGTGTCTTCAATGGCCCGCGTGCCCACCACGACGGACGACGCGCCCCCTTCGAGCAAGGCCTCCGCCCGGTCCGAGTTGCGCACGCCGCCGCCCACCGTGAAGGTGAGGCCGCGCTCGTACGACGTCAGCCGGAAGATGGCGTCCGCGTTGGAGCCCTTCCCCAGCGCCGCGTCCAGGTCCACCACGTGGAAGGTGCTGAAGCCGTGGCCGCGCCACTGCCTCAGCGCGTCCAGCGGGTCGTTCACCCGGACCTTCTCCGCGTCGTACGAGCCGCCCACCAACTGCACGCACGCGCCCTCGCGCAGGTCGATTGCGGGAATGGCAATCACGGTGCCACCTCCTGGAGGAAGGCCTGCACGAACCGCACACCCGACGCGGAGGACTTCTCCGGGTGGAACTGCACGCCCACCACCTTCCCCCTGCGCACCGCCGCGGGGAAGCGGTCCTCCTCGTGTGTCGTCCACCCGGTGACGACGGACAGGTCCGTCGCTCGGCAGACGAAGCTGTGCGCGTAGTACACGGTGTCCAGCTTCGCGCTGGCCAGCGTGCGGTCGTCCTCCACGGTGTTCCAGCCAATCTCCGGCACGCGCCGCGAGGCCAGCCGCGTCACCTTCCCGGAGAAGTAGCCCAGGCCGGTGCCCGCGCCCTCCTCGCTGCTGTCGAAGAGCAATTGCATGCCCAGGCAGATGCCCAGGCACGGCAGTCCACGCTCCAGCGCGTCACGCATGGCCTGACGCCCCGGCTCCAGCCGCGCCGCCGACGCGCCGAAGGCCCCCACGCCCGGCAGCACCAGCACGTCCGTGTCCAGCGCGCGCACCGGGTCCTCCTGCACGCGCACCTCCGTGCCCTCCACCGTGGCCAGCGCCTTGGCCAGCGAGTGCAGGTTGCCCGCTCCGTAGTCGAACAGGGTGACTCTCATCGCAGTGACTCCCGCAGCGCCGCCAGCGCCGTCTCCAAGAGGGGCCAGGGTCCACTGCCAATCCGGAGCGCGTCCCCCACCCCGGTCAGCCCCTGGAAGGCCCGCACATTCACGTCCCGCTCCCGCATCCGCTCCGCCACCCTCGCCGCGCCCGGCAGCGGCACCATCAGGAAGTTGGCCTCCGACGGCAACGGGCGCAGGCCCAGTTGCACCAGTTCGCCTCTCAGCCGCTCGCGGTTGGCCACCGCCTCCTGTGCCCGAGCCGTCACCCACTCCCGGTCCTCGGTGAGCACGGCGGTGGCCATGACCTCCGACAGCGCGGTGAGCATGTACGGGCCCCGGGCCTTCTCCACCTCGGCCACCAGCGCGGGGGCGCCCACGGCCCAGCCCACGCGCATGCCCGCCAGGCCGTAGGCCTTGGAGAACGTCCGCGTCACCAGCACGTTGCGCCGCGTGCGCGCCAGGTCCAGGAAGCCCGGCCCCGACGCGAACTCCACGTAGGCCTCGTCGATGATGACGAGGCCAGGCGCCCGCTCCACCACCCGCTCCACCGCCGCGCGCGACAGCGCCGTGCCGGTGGGGTTGTTGGGCGAGCACAGGTAGATGACCTTCGCGCCCGTCGCCACGAGCGCGTCCGCGTCCACGTCGAAGTCCGCGCGCAGCGGCACCGGCGCGGCCTTCACCCCGTTCATCTTCGAGTACAGCGGCACCATGACGAAGGTGGGGTCCTGGAAGGCGAGCACGTCGCCCGGCTCCAGGAACGCGCGGATGGCGCTGTCGATGATGCCGTCCGAGCCGCAGCCCGTCGCCACCGCTTCCGGCGCCACCCCTGCATACGCGGCCACCGCGCGGCGCAGGTCCGGCGAGTAGCCCGCGGGGTAGCCCGACACGGCACGCAGCGACGCCTCGCGCAGCACGCGCACCGCCGAGGGCGGCGTACCGAAGAGGTTGGTGTTGTCGCTCAGGTCCACGCGGCACGGCTTCTTCGCCGGCGCGTAGAGGGGAATGTCCCGGTACGAGGCGCGAGTGGGAATCACGGGCGCCTCCAGGCCCGCGCCGCGTCCGCGTGGGCGAAGAGGCCCTCGCTGTCCGCGAGGACACCCACGTCCTCCGCCAGGGCCGCCGCCGCCGGAGCGTCCACGCGCTGCCACGTGGTCCACCGGTAGAAGTCCAGCAGGTTCAGCCCCGAGTACGCCCGCGCCAGCCCCGCCGTGGGCAACACGTGGTTGGAGCCCGTCATGTAGTCGCCGTAGGCCACCGACGAGCGCTCGCCCAGGAAGACGGTGCCCGCGTTGCGCACGCGCGACAGGTCGGACTGCGGCGACGCGGTGGCGAGCAGCAGGTGCTCCGGCGCGAAGTCACCCGCGAAGGGCCACGCTTCCTCCAGAGACGCCACGCTCAGCACCGCGCCTCGCGAGCCCAGCGCCGAGGTGACGATTTCCCAGCGCCTCGCTCCCTGCGCCAGCCGCTCCACCGCCCGGGCGATGGCGTCCGCGTGGACCTCGCCCACCGCCAGCGTCACGCACGCGGCCTCCGGGTCGTGCTCGGCCTGGGCCAGCATCTCCCGCGCCACCGCGTCCGGGCTCGACGTGCCGTCCGCAATCACCAGGATTTCGCTGGGCCCGGCCGGCGCCTCAATCGCCACCGCGCCCACCACCTGGAGCTTCGCCTCGGCCACGTACGCGTTGCCCGGTCCGACGATGCGGTCCACGCGGGGCACGCTCTCCGTCCCGTAGGCCAGGGCCGCCACCGCGCCCGCGCCGCCCAGCGCGAAGACGCGGTCCGCGCCCGCCAGAGCCGCCGCGCCCATCACACTGACGTGGGGCAGCCCGTCCGGCCCCGGCGGCGAGCAGACGATGACCTCGCCCACGCCCGCCACCTTCGCCGGCACCACGCCCATCAGCACGCTGCTGGGGTACACCGCCCGGCCCCCCGGCGCGTACACCCCCACGCGCCCCAGCGGGTCCGGCCGCCGCCCCACCCACACGCCGGGCTCCGTCTCGATTTCGACGGCGCGCGGCTTCTGCGCCTCGTGCGCCCGGGCGATGTTCCGCGCCGCTCGGGTCAGCGCGTCGCGCACGGAGGAGTCCAACGAGGCCAGTGCCTGCTCGCAGCGCTCGCGCGGCACCTCCAGCGACTTCAGCTCCACTCGGTCGAACTGGCGCGCCAGCTCGAAGAGCGCCCGGTCGCCATCGTCTCGCACGCGGGCGATGAGCTCGCTGACTCGCGAGGCCACGCGCGCATCGGAGCCGCCTGCCCTGTTCAGCAGCCGACGGCGGTCCTCCGCGGACAGGGCGGACAGCGGACCGCGATACCTGAGGATGGAAGAAGTGAGGGAGTCCATCACGCCATCAACCTCTCGATGCGGGTGACGAGGATGCCCTCGCAGCCCAGGGCCTTGAGCGCGTTGACGGTGCGGTAGATGGTCTTCGACGGCACCACCGCGTGCACCGCCACGAAGTTGCCGCCGTTCAGCACGTCCACCACCGTGGGGCCGTTGAGGCCCGGCAGCACCTCGCGCACCTGCTGGAGCGCCGTCTTCGGCACGTTCGCCATGAGGTAGCGCTTGCCCCGCGCCGCCAGCACCGAGCCCAGCGCCAGCTTCAATTCCTCCAGCTTGCGCTGCGCCTCCGGGACGTTGGACCTGCAGGCCACCAGCCGCGCGCTGGACTCCAGCACCGTGGCCACCTCGCGCAGCCCGTTCATCTTCAGCGTGGAGCCGGTGGACGTCAGGTCCACCACGATGTCCGCGATGCCCAGGTGGGGGGCAATCTCCGCCGCGCCCGACACCGGCACCACCGTCACCTTCTGCCCGCGCTTCTCGAAGAAGGCCTGCGTCAGCCTGGGGAAGCACGACGCCACCCGGCTCCCGCTCCTCACGTCGTCCGCGCTGGTGAGCCCGCTCTCCTCGCGGGCGGCCACCACCAGGCGGCACTTCCCGAACTCCAGGTCCATCAGCAGCTCCAGCTCGCGCCCGGCCTCGTTGACCAGGTCCCAGCCGGTGACACCCGCGTGCGCCGCGCCGTCGGCGACGAACTCGGGGATGTCCTGCGCGCGGACGAAGATGGCTTCGAACTCGCCGCCCAGTGACGCGGTGAGGGCGCGCTCACCCCGGGCCTTCACTTCCAGGCCCGCGTCGTTGAACAGCTCACGCACCTCTTCGGAGAGACGACCTTTGTTGGGAAGGGCAATCTTCAGCAGCATGGGTGGGCCTTCGGGGACTGCGGGGGGAAGGGGTGCGCGGAAACGAAAAAAGGCCCGTCCTGGGGGGGACGGGCCTTCGTCGCTGCGGCTTGTGCCGGGTGGGTGGCGCTTAGCGGTTCACCCAGGCATGCGCATGGCGATCGAACCCGTCCGGGCCGAGCCGATGGTGCGCATGGTGGTGATGGAACGCGGAAAGCACGGCCCTATCAGTAAACACAATGCCCCCCGCCGTCAACCTGCCCTCGCGGGAGCCCGCCGTCATGCTTGCAAACCCGGGAGTGGACGAGCAGGAAGCACGCCATGCGAGTGTCGAACGTCGTCATCGTGGGGGGCGGCATCATGGGCTGCGGCATCGCCCTGCGCCTCCGGCAGTCGGGCGTGCGCGTCACCGTGCTGGAGCGCTCCATTCCCGGCGCGGAGGCCTCGAGCGCAGCCGCGGGCATCCTCGCCCCGCAGATGGAATCCGACGGGCCCGGCCCCTTCCTGGAGCTGTGCCTGCGCAGCCGGGGCCTCTACCCCGCCTTCGCCTCCGAGCTGCGCGAGCTGACCGGCGTGGACGTGGCCTACCGGCCCTGCGGCGTCCTCAAGGTGGCCTTCAGCGAGGAGGATCTGCACCACCTGGATGCCACGGTGGCGTGGCAGCGCGGAATGGGCCTGCGCGCGGAGCTGCTGGACGGCACGGCCGCACGCGCCCTGGAGCCCCGCCTGTCGCCCAAGGCGCTGGCCGCCGCGCACTTCCCCGATGACCACCAGGTCGACAACCGGCTGCTGGTGCGCGCCCTCTCCATGGCCGCCGCCCGCGTGGGCGCGGAGTTCCGCGGCGGCTACGTGCGCGGCGTGGTGCACGAGCAGGGCCGCGCGGTGGGCGTGGACCTGGACGGCGAGGTGCTGCGCGCGGACGCCGTCGTGCTGGCGGCGGGCTCGTGGTCCGCGCTGGTGCAGGGCGCCGGCGTGGAGCCGAAGGCGGTACGGCCGGCGCGCGGGCAGATGGTGCAATTGCAGACGCGGTTACCGGTGCTGGACCGCGTCCTCACCTCGGAGAAGGGCTACCTCGTGCCGCGCGCGGATGGGCGCGTCATCGCAGGCAGCACCATGGAGCTGGTCGGCTTCGACAAGCAGGTGACGGCGGCGGGGCTGGCCCGCATCCTCGACATGGCGCTGGAGCTGTGCCCCGAGCTGGCCTCCGCGCCCGTGACGGACTCGTGGGCCGGCTTCCGCCCGTGGACGGAGGACCGCAACCCCTACCTCGGCGAGGGCCCCGTGCCCGGCCTCTTCCTCGCCACCGGCCACTTCCGCAACGGCATCCTCCTGGCGCCCATCACCGCGAAGCTCATCACCCAGGCGGTGCTCGGGGAGAAGTCCACCATGGACCTGACGCCCTTCCGGTACGACCGGCCCCCGGTACCGGGCGCGCGCGCAACCCGGGACGTCGGGGTGACGCCACCCCCTTTCCCGGGGCGGTGAGCCCTCCCGGTGGACAGCCAGGCAGACAACCGCCACGAGGGGTTTTCAGAGGGAAAACACGCCTGGATTCGAGCCTGGCCGCCCCCACCTCCACCGGCCGGGGCCCTCCCTCCCTGTCCACTGGAGGATCAACCGCCAACCCGGGAAGGGTGGTAATTTCGCGCACTCGTTCGCCATTGAAACCCGGAAACCTCTAGAATCGACCGCCGTGGAAGCCATCCCTCCTGCCCCACCCAGAATCCTCATCGTCGATGATGACGACTCCGTCCGAGACGTCATCTCCGTCCTCCTTCGGGAGGAGGGCTACAACTGCGTCGTCGCGAGTGGTGCCGAGATGGCGCTGGATGTCGCGAGCGAGGAGGACACTCCGCTCGTCATCAGCGACATGAAGATGCCGGGCAAGGACGGCCTGTGGCTCCTGGAGAACCTGCGCGAGCGGCTCCCGGACACATCCGTCATCATGCTCACCGGCTACGGCGACACCGAGTCCGCCGTGGACTGCCTGCGTCGCGGCGCGGTGGACTACCTCCTCAAGCCGCCGAAGCTGACGGACCTCATCCGTGCGATTGAGCGCGCGCTCGCCAAGCGCCGCATCGAGATGGCCCGCAAGCGCTACCAGAAGAAGCTGGAGCGCAAGGTGCGCGACAGGACGGCGGAGCTGCGGCTCGCCCTGCGCGACATCGCCAACACCTACCAGAACACGCTGCTGGCGCTGGTGGCCGCCCTCGACGCGCGCGAGCACGAGACGAGCGACCACTCGCAGCGCGTGGTCAGCTACACGTCCGCCATCGCCCAGCGCATGGGCATCCAGAGCAAAGAACTGGAGGAGATTGGCCGCGGCGCGCTCCTGCACGACATCGGCAAGATTGGCGTGCCGGACGCGGTGCTCCTCAAGCCGGGCAAGCTGACGCCGGACGAGTGGATGGAGATGCGGAAGCATCCCGAAATCGGCTTCCAGATGATCCAGGCCATCCCCTTCCTGGACACGCCCGCCTCCATCGTCCTCTCGCACCAGGAGCGCTGGGACGGCGCCGGCTACCCGCGCAACCTGCAGCGGCACGAAATCCACATCGGCGCGCGCATCTTCGCCGTGGCGGACACGCTGGACGCGATGACGAGCGACCGGCCGTACCGCAAGGGCACGTCGTTCGCCAACGCCATCCAGGAAATCCGCCGCTGCGCCAACACGCAGTTCGACCCGGAAGTGGTGCGCGCGTTCCTCGACATCGGCGAGGAGGGTCTCATCCGCATCAAGGAGGAGATGGCGCTCAAGAAGCTCCAGCTCCCCGTTGCGGAGGCGGAGGCCACCGAGGCCGAGGCCGAGCTGGCCCGCCTCACCGACCTGGACGACGACAACGACGCTCCCATCCGGTCCTCCTCCTCGTCGGAGAGCACCGAGGGCAAGGACCCCGTCGTCAAGCGCTCGGCGACCGGCACGGAGGGTTGACTCGCGGAAGTCCCCGCGGGACGGAGATGACCGGCCCGGGGGTGGCTGTTAAGAGGACAGGCGCCCCGTGACGACTCCCGCCCTACAGCCCCGCCCGGACCCGCTCGCCCCGCCCCTGCTGGACGCGCAGGGGCGCCGCATGACGTACCTGCGGCTGAGCGTCACGGACCGGTGCAACTTCCGCTGCACCTACTGCTCGCCCGCATCGTGGGGCGGCAAGAAGGACCTGCTCACCGCGCAGGAGTTCGAGCGCATCGCCTCCGTCTTCGCGAGCATGGGCATCCGCCGCGTGCGCCTCACCGGCGGCGAGCCGCTCATCCGCCCGGACATCGTGGAGGTATCCAGGCGCATCGCCGCGCTGCCCGGCATCCAGCACGTGGCCATCACCACCAACGCCAGCCACCTGGCGGACCTGGCCGTGCCGCTGCGCGAGGCCGGTGTCACCCAGCTCAACATCAGCCTGGACACCCTCTCGCCGGAGACGTTCCGCCGCATCTCCAAGCAGGGCGACTTCGACGCGATCCTCCGCGGCATCGACGCTGCTGCGGCGGCGGGCTACGCGTCGCTGAAGCTCAACGTCGTGGTGATGCGCGGCGTGAATGACGGCGAGGCCGCCGCGCTGGTGGCGTACGCACACGCGCGTGGCCTCACCCCGCGCTTCATCGAGCTGATGCCCTTCGGCCAGGGCCAGCCGGTGCCCACCGCGGAGCTCGTCGAGCGGCTCCAGGCCACGGGCCTGTCGCTGGAGCCCGAGCCCGAGGAGAAGGGCGACGCCGCGGCCTCCCTCACCTCCGGCCCCGCGCGCTACTGGCGCACCCCGGCGGGACGCGTGGGCTTCATCTCCCCGCTCACCCAGAACTTCTGCGGCGGGTGCAACCGCGTGCGCGTGGCATCCAATGGCGACTTGCGAAGCTGCCTGGGCGGGCGCGCGCAGGCCCCGCTGCACCAGCTCATCCGGGGCGGCGCCACCGACGCGGAGCTGGCGGTGGCCATCCGCCGCGCCCTCGGTGACAAGCCGGACGGGCACCGCTTCACCGAGCCCGGCAACGGCGCCACGCTGCTGACCATGATGGGCATCGGCGGCTGACGGGCCGCACTCCAGAAACACGAAGGGCGGGCCCGCGCACTCGCGCATGGCCCGCCCGTGCACTCCAGGCCCTCGCGACGAGGGCCTGAAGCGGTGCCGCCTACTTCACCAGCCGGATGTTGACCGGGTACTTGTAGAGCAGCCCCTCGTTCGCCTTCAGGCCCGCGATGATGGAGAAGACCAGCGCGGCGATGCCGACGACGGGCAGCAGGATGAACCCGATGCCGATGCAGATGGTGATGGAGCTGACGACGGCGGCGATGAAGACGGTGATCTGGAAGTTCAGCGACTCCACCGAGTGGGCGTGGACGAAGGAGGACTCCTTCCCCTTGGTCAGCATGAGCACCAGCGGCACCGCGAAGCCCAGACCCACGAAGTTGGCCAGGATGGTGCCCATGTGGGCCAGCAGGGCCATCGTCTTCTCGTCCTGGGTCGGCATCGGCGAACCGCTGATGTACGAACCCATCTGCTCCTTGGGCGGAGTCTCCATGAACGTTCCCCTCCAGATATCTGGGGCGCGAATAGCGCGCCCTTGCGCACCTACCATGACATGCACCCGTTCCGATTGTCACGTCTCGGACAGGTGATCTGACGGGTCGTCCTCCGCGCCTTCCGGCCCGGGCCCGGGTCTCAGCGATACAACTGGCCGCCGGCCTTCTTGAATTCCTCGCTCTTCTCCTCGAGGCCCGTCTTCAGCGCGGTGTCCTCGGAGAGGCCCTGCTTCTCCGCGTAGTCACGCACGTCCTGCGTGATCTTCATGGAGCAGAACTGGGGGCCGCACATGGAGCAGAAGTGCGCCACCTTGGCGCCCTCGGCGGGCAGCGTCTCGTCGTGGAAGGCGCGGGCGCGCTCGGGGTCCAACGAGAGGTTGAACTGGTCCTCCCAGCGGAACTCGAAGCGGGCCTTGGACAGCGCGTTGTCGCGCGCCTGGGCGCCCGGGTGGCCCTTGGCCAGGTCCGCGGCGTGGGCGGCGATCTTGTAGGTGATCACGCCCTCCTTCACGTCATCCCGGTCGGGCAGGCCCAGGTGCTCCTTGGGCGTCACGTAGCAGAGCATCGCCGTGCCGAACCAGCCAATCATCGCGGCGCCGATGCCGCTGGTGAAGTGGTCGTATCCCGGCGCGATGTCCGTGGTGAGGGGCCCCAGCGTGTAGAAGGGCGCCTCGCCGCACACCGCGAGCTGCTTCGTCATGTTCTCCTGGATGAGGTGCATGGGCACGTGGCCTGGGCCCTCGATCATCGTCTGCACGTCGTGCTTCCAGGCGACCTTCGTCAGCTCGCCCAGCGTCTCCAGTTCGCCGAACTGGGCCGCGTCGTTGGCGTCGGCGATGGAGCCCGGCCGCAGCCCGTCACCGAGGCTGAAGCTGACGTCGTACGCCTTCATGATCTCGCAGATGTCCTCGAAGTGCGTGTAGAGGAAGTTCTCCTTGTGGTGGGCGAGGCACCACTTGGCCATGATGGAGCCGCCGCGGCTGACGATGCCGGTGAGGCGCTTCGCGGTCCACGGCACGTAGCGCAGCAGCACGCCGGCGTGGATGGTGAAGTAGTCCACGCCCTGCTCCGCCTGCTCGATGAGCGTGTCGCGGAACAGCTCCCAGGTGAGGTCCTCCGCCTTGCCGCCCACCTTCTCCAGCGCCTGGTAGATGGGCACCGTGCCGATGGGCACCGGGGCGTTGCGGAGAATCCACTCGCGCGTCTCGTGGATGTTGCGGCCGGTGGACAGGTCCATCACCGTGTCCGCGCCCCAGCGGATGGACCAGACCATCTTCTCGACTTCCTCTTCGATGGAGGAGGAGACGGCCGAGTTGCCGATGTTGGCGTTGATCTTCACCAGGAAGTTGCGGCCGATGATCATCGGCTCCAGCTCCGGGTGGTTGATGTTGGCGGGGATGATGGCGCGGCCGCGGGCCACCTCGTCGCGCACGAACTCGGGCGCAATCGTGCGCGGGATGGAGGCGCCCCAGGAGTGGCCCGGGTGCTGGGCGGAGAGCGCGGCCTCCACCTTGAGGTTCTCCCGGATGGCGACGTACTCCATCTCCGGGGTGATGACGCCGCGCCGGGCGTAGTGCAATTGGGAGACGTTGCCGCCCTTCTTCGCCACGCGGGGCTTGCGGCGGTGGCCGAAGCGCAGGCCGTTGAGCCGCGGGTCCGCCTCGCGTACGCGGCCGTACTCGGAGCTGATGCCGGGCAGTTCCTCCGTGTCGCCGCGGCCCAGGATCCAGGACTCGCGCACCGAGGGCAGGCCCTGGCGCACGTCGATGGTCGCCGACGGGTCCGTGTACGGGCCGCTGGAGTCATAGACATGGATGGGCGGGTTGGACGTCTCCTTCCCGTCCGGCCCGTGGCCATGGCGCGTGGGCGTCTGGCTGATTTCCCGCAGGGGGACGCGCAGGTCCGGGTGCAGCGCGCCGGACACGTACACCTTGCGCGAGGCTGGCAGCGCGCCCCGGCTGATTCCCTCCAACACCTTCCCGTCGACCTTCAGGCTCTTGGACGCTCCGCTCATCTCGCATCTCCTCGGCGGCGGATGGCGAGCGGGCGAGGGGCAGGGCCCCAGGCCGCTTCCCTCCGCCGGAATGACCCGGTTCAGGTTCAAAGGGTTGGCCGCTGACCGCGACCGTCTCAGCCCCTTCCAGGGGCACCCCTAGCGACAGGGTGAGCACTTAGCGCACAGGACGGCGGCCTTCAACCGCCCTCCAGGCGGGGGCCGAAAGCCGGCACCGGACATTGCGGCGCAAAGGCTGCGGGTGAGCAGGGGCCCGCGCAATCCTTGCGCGCGCCGGGAGCGGGAAACACCGTTTCCCTGGAGCACTGCCCGCTGGCCCCGGACCTGCAATGGGTACCGCCCGTCAGAGGAACCACGAACCCGGAGAGCCGCCATGCAGATTGTCGGAGAGCTGATGACCCGTGATGTGGTCACCCTCAAGGAGACCCAGAACCTGGCCAAGGCGGACGAGCTGCTCCGCCTCCACCGCATCCGGCACCTGCCGGTGCTGCGGCAGGGCAAGCTGGTGGGGCTCGTCACCCACCGTGACCTGCTGCGCGCGGCCGCCGTGCACACCACCGACCCGGCGGCCCAGCCGCTGTGGGCCGCGGATGTCATGACGCGCGACGTGGACACGGTCCGCGCGGACACGCCGCTGAAGGACGCCGTGGCGCTGATGCTCCGGCACAAGTACGGCTGCCTCCCGGTGGTGGATGCCAACGGCGGCCTGCTGGGTATCCTCACGGAGGCGGACCTGGTGCGGTACGCGCAGTACCTCATCGCGGAGCGGGACCGGCACGAGATGGCCGCCGAGTTCGGCGCCTGAAGTCCCCTGCCCGCTCCGTCCCGGGGGCGGGCGTGCCGTGCATTCCGGCTGGAGCCGACATGGCGGGGACCGACCCGGCCCATGGCCGCTCCGGCGTGCCCGACGTGGTTGCCGCTTCGTCCCCTCCGGATGCGTGAAGGCCCATGACCTCCTCCCTCCCCACCCCGACCACGGCCGAGGCCTCGTCAGCCTCCTCCCTCTCAGGGGACGCGAGCTCCGAGCGCCGCGGCTGGCTGCGCCCCGCGCTGGCGGTGGGTGGGCTCGCGGTGGTGGCGCTGGTGGCGGGCCTCGGGGTGGAGGGGCCCGTGGCGTCGCGCGCGGTGTTGATTGGCGGGGCGTGCCTGGTGCTGTGGCTCACGGAGGTGGTGCCGCCCTTCGTCCCCACCCTGCTGCTGCTGGGGGCCACGCCGGTGTTGATGGGCCCGCTGGCCGCGGACTACCGCCTGGGCGCGGTGCTGGCGTGGGGCGTGGACCCGGTGCTGGTCCTCTTCCTCGGCGGCTTCACGCTGGAGGTCGCGGCCATGCGCCATGGCCTGGACGCCGCGGTGGCCCGGCACGTGGTGCGACTGTCGCGCGGTCGGCCCCGGCTGCTGCTCCTGCTCGTCATGGGCGGGGTGGCCTTCCTCTCCATGTGGATGTCCAACGTGGCCGCGGCGGCGATGATGCTGGCCGCGCTGCGGCCCATCCTCCAGGCCACGCCGGTGGGGGCGCCGCTGCGGCCCGCCCTGCTGCTGGGCGTGGCGCTGGGCGCCAACTTCGGAGGCATGGCCACGCCGGTGGGCAGCGGCCCCAATGCACTCGCGGTGTCCGCCGCCGGTGCGTACTCGCAGGTCACCTTCGCCGGGTGGATGGCGCTGGCCCTGCCCCTCACTGCGTTGATGCTGGTGCTGGGCTTCGGGCTGGTGCTGCTGCGCTTCCGCCTGGGCGGCCGGCTGGAGCTGCCCACCCAGGAGGCCCAGCCGCTCACCCGCTCCGGCCGCCGGGTGCTCGCCGTGAGCGCGGCCTGCGTGGTGGCGTGGCTGTCCGAGCCCCTGCACGGCGTGAGTGCGCCGGTGGTGGCCCTGGGGGCCACGGCGCTCCTCTTCGGCAGCGGCCTGCTCGAGCGTGAGGACCTGGGCAGGGTGGACTGGTCCACGCTGCTGCTCATCGCCGGGGGCATCGCCCTGGGCCGGCTGATGGAGCACTCCGGCCTGGTGGCGCGGGCGCTGGCCGGCACGGACTTCGGCGCCTGGCCGGTGGCGGCCCGGCTGGGCGTGCTGGTGGTGGCGGCGGCGGCGCTGTCCGCGTTGATGAGCAACACCGGCACCGCGGCGCTCCTCATCCCCCTGGCGATGCAGCTCCACCCCTCGGCGTCCACGCCCGTCCTCGTCGCGCTGGGGTGCTCGTTCGGCATCCCCTTCGTCATCAGCACCCCGCCCAACGCCATGGCCGCGGGCGAGGGGCTCGACTCGTCGGAGCTGATGCGCTTGGGGATTCCCCTCATGCTGGCCGGGTGCTTGCTGGTGAGCCTCACCGGCCCCGCGGTGCTACGTCTCTTCGGACTGCCATGAGCTACCTTCCACGGCCGCTCCTGTACTTCGGGACCAGGGGCACGTCCTTCCAGAAGCACCCGCGCGGCACGCGAGTTGAAGGGGTACTGCCCGCACAGGGCATAGCGGGAGGTTCGCCCATGACGTCCGTGACCATCACTGAGTACGAGACGCGCCTCTTCTGGCAAGGGGAGCGCAGCGCCGTCCTGACGAGCGACCGGGCGCCTCCCCTGCCCATCGGCCGGCCGCTGACGGAGCCCGGCCTGGGAGACGCGGGCCAGTGGGGCCCGGAGGCCCTGCTGGTGGGCGCGGTGGAGGGGCGCACGCTGCTGGCCTTCCTGGACCGGGCGCGCGCGGCGAACGTACAGGTGCTCTTCTACCAGAGCTCCGCCATGGCCCGCGTGGTGGGCACCCCGGGCGAGCAGCCCCACTTCACGGACCTCATCGTCCGCCCGCACGTCGCCGTCCCCACCGAGGAGGCCGCGGAGGCGGCGCGCCTCATCTTCTCCGAGCTGCCCGCGCACTGCTTCCCCAGCTCCATCATCCAGCTCACGCCGCGCATCGAGCCCGTGGTGGAGACGTGGAACGTCCACCGTGGCATCACCCATGAGGCGCGTGCGACATCCTCCGCGAGCGCTGCTGCTTCCTGACCCGAAAGTCCCATGTCCCCACAGCGAATCCTGGTCGTCGACGATGAGGCCAATGCCCGCCGGGCGATTGCCACCATCCTCCAAGAGGAGGGCTACGAGGTCGCCGAGGCCGCCAACGGCGCCGAGGCCCTGGCCCGCATCACCGAGTTCTCCCCCGCGGTGGTGCTCACCGACGTGCGCATGCCGCAGATGGACGGCCTGACGCTGCTGAAGACGGCTCGAGAGCAGGGCAGCGACTCCACCTTCGTGATGATGACGGCCTTCGCCAGCGTGGAGACCGCCGTCGAGGCGATGAAGTCCGGCGCGGACAACTTCCTGCTCAAGCCGCTGGACGCGGACCAGGTGCTGGTCATCCTGGGCAAGGCGCTGGAGAAGCGCAGCCTGCGGCAGGAGGCGGAGGCGCTGCGAGACCAGGTCCGCTCGCGGGTGAAGCGCTTCCACGACATCATCGGCGAGTCGCCGCCGCTCCAGGGCATCTACGACGTGGTCCGCCGGGCGGCGGGCACGCGCGCCACGGTGCTCATCCTGGGCGAGTCCGGCACCGGCAAGGAATTGATTGCCCAGGCGCTGCACCAGGAGTCTCCACGCAAGGACAAGCCCTTCATCCGCGTGCACTGCGCGGCGCTGTCGGAGAACCTGCTGGAGAGCGAGCTGTTCGGCCACGAGAAGGGCTCGTTCACCGGCGCGCTGGCGCGCAAGGAGGGCCGCTTCGAGCTGGCCGACGGCGGCACGCTCTTCCTGGACGAGATTGGCGAAATCTCCCCCTCCGTCCAGGTGAAGCTCCTGCGCGTGCTGCAGTCGCGCGAGTTCGAGCGCGTGGGCGGCACGCAGACGCTGAAGGTGGACGTGCGCATCGTCGCGGCCACGCACAGGGACCTCGTCGCGGAGGTGAAGGCGGGCCGGTTCCGCGAGGACCTCTACTACCGGCTCAACGTGGTGAGCGTGACACTGCCGTCCCTGCGCGAGCGCAAGAGCGACATCCCCGCGCTGGTGAACCACTTCCTGGAGAAGTACGGCGAGTCGTACGGCAAGGAGGTGCGCGGCCTGGCGCCGGGCACGCTCCAGGCGCTCCTGTCCCATGACTGGCCGGGCAACATCCGCGAATTGGAGAACGCGATTGAGCGCGCGGTGGTGCTGGCGCAGGGCCAGGAATTGACGACGGACGACCTGCCCCCCGTGCTGCGCGGGCCGCGCCCCGCCGGCACCTCGGCGGGCGCACTCATCCCCGGCGCCACGCTGGCGGCGATTGAGCGCGAGGCCATCCTCCGCACGCTGGAGATGGTGCAGGGCTCCACGTCGCGCGCGGCCGAGGTGCTGGGCATCAGCGTGCGGAAGATTCAGTACCGCCTCAAGGAGTATGGCCTGCAGGGCGGCGCCCCGCTGAAGGCCGTGGCCGACGAGGACGAGGACCTGGCCGCGGAGTCGTAGGTACCCCAGGCGGGGCTGGCGCCGGGGGCTGGTAGAGTCGCCCCATGCGTCCGAACCGCCGGTCGTCCCGTGGCAGCGTGGTGCGTGTCCTGGTGTGGGCCGTGAGCATCGTCCTGTTGCTCACGGTCATCGGCGGGGTGGCCGCCGACCAGTGGGTGCGCAGGCAGTACGAGCCCGCGCTCGACGCGATCAGCGCCGACCTCACCGCGAACGCGGACCTGTTCTGCGAGGAGCAGGCGCGGCTCGCCGCGGACCCGTGGTTCCACGAGCCGCGCACCGAGGGCGACGCGGGGCCCCTGCTCAACATGTGGCTGGGCTGGGAGCCGCCGGGCCCGAAGATGCCGGCGGACTCGCCGCTCCAGACTCCCCCAGCGCTGGAGGGGAAGATGGACTGGGACGTGCTGCTCGCCTCGGACTTCGACTTCTCCACCCTGGACTTCGGGTGGATGCGCCAGCTCCAGGCGTTCGACCGGTGGGACATGCTCCGGAACACCCCCGTCCCGCCCCCGGAACCGTACTTCTACATGACGGCCTCCGTGCCGAACTACCTCCCCCTGCAGCTCTGGACGAAGCTCCGGTTGGCTCACGGCATCCGCACCGGACAGCCGCTGGAAGCGGCCCGGGACGTGCGGCACCTGGCGTGGCTCGCGTACCGTTCCGACACGATGCTGGGCGCGATGATTGCCACCGGGATTCTGGGCATCGAGCGCAAGGCCCACGACTCGATGCAGTCGCCTCCCCCGGAGTGGCGGCCGATGAGCGCCGAGCAGACCGAGCGCATGAAAGCCGTCTTCTGGGCCGGCATGTCCTTCTCCAGCATCGTCTCCCCCGTCGAAGTGGCGAGGAAGACTCGCGACTGCGGCCCGGCCATCGCCCGGTGCACGGGCCTGGTCGAGGCGGTGGGGATGGCCCGGTACCTCCAGCCGTTCGCGGAAGGTACGTACCGTCCGGCCTACGCCGCGCTGGGTGAGGCGGTTGCCTCGGCGCCCTGCCCCACCTCGCTGGTGAAGACGCTCTGGGAGCACGGCGGCACCATCAAGGACACGCCCCCGGCCGGCAGTGAGCTGCCTGCCCTGCCCGCGTGGGCGCGCGGGCTCCCCGGCGCGCTCACCGGGCGACATGTGGCCGGCATCCTCCTCGCCATGAGCATCCAGGACATCGGCCGCCTCAAGAAGCTCCGCGCCCCGCCCGACGCGCCGGCCACCGCCGACTCCGCGCCCTGAGCCGCTCGCGGGCCGCCTGCCCGAAATACGACACGTGCCGTAGACACGCCGCCCCCGGGCCTGCCTTCCGCGAGAAGAACTACGACGGACGTCGTTGACTCCTACGATATACGTCGTAATACTCCAGCTCATGACCCCCGCGCTGCCGCAACCCACGCGTGCCGAGCTGGCCATCCTGCGAGTCCTCTGGAAGTTGGGGCCCTGCACGGTGCGACAGGTGCACGAGTCGCTCCGTGACACGCAGGACAAGGACACGGGCTACACCACCGTCCTCAAGCTCCTCCAGAACATGACGGAGAAGGGCATCGTCCAGCGCGACGAGAGCGAGCGCACCCACGTCTATGAGGCCGCCCTCAGCGAGAAGCGCACCCAGCGCGACCTGCTCCGCGACCTCATGGACCGGGCCTTCGGCGGCTCGGCGACCACCGTGGTGGCGCAGGCGCTGTCCATGAAGCGCGCCTCCGCCGAGGAGCTGGCGGAGATCCGGAAGCTGCTGGACGAGCACGAGCGGCGGGGGAAGTGAAGATGGACGCACTGCGCACGCTGTCGCAGCAGCCCGTCTTCCTCGCCCTGGAGCAGGCCCTGCTCGGCTTCCTCTGGCAGGGCGCCGCCGTGGCCCTCGTCGTCGCGGCGGCCATGGCCCTCCTCCCCGAGCGCGCCTCCCGCGCCCGCTACGCCACGGCATGCCTCGGCCTGCTGACCATGGCCGCACTGCCCATCCTCTCCTTCTTCTTCACCTTGGCCGAGGCCTCGCGCTCCATCGTCAGTGCAGGCCCCATCGCGGGCGCCCCGGCATCCTCCCTCTCCGCCAACGTCACCTTCACGGTGACGACGACGCCGGGTCCGCTGGGTGACTCGACGTGGCTGGAGGTGCTGCGACCCTGGCTGCTGCCGGTGTGGTGCTGCGGCGTGCTGCTGCTCTCCTCCCGCACCCTGCTGGCCTGGGGCATGACGCTGCGTCTGTCACGCCGCTCCACCGTCGAGGCCGCCAGTCCCTGGCAGCACGCACTCCAGAAGGCCCTGGTGCGCATGCGCATGTCCGGGCCCGTGCGCCTGCTGGCCTCCGCTTCCATCGACGTGCCCATGGTCATCGGCCTGTGGCGGCCCCTCATCCTCGTCCCCGCCAGCGCCATGACGGGCCTGAGTGCCTCCCAGCTCGAAGCCATCCTCGCCCACGAGCTGGCCCACATCCTCCGTCACGACTACCTCGTCAACCTCCTGCAGTCCCTCGTCGAAACCCTCCTCTTCTACCACCCCGCCGTCTGGTGGCTGTCCCACCTCATCCGCGAGGAGCGCGAGCACTGCGCCGATGACCTCGCCGTCCAGTGCTGCGGCGACGCCTACCTCTACGCCCGCGCGCTGGCCCACATCGAGCAGCTTCGCGTCATGCCCTCGCCTCAGCCCGCCCTGGGGGCCGCGGGTGGCTCGCTGCTGGCTCGCGTCCGCCGCCTCCTCGTCGTCTCCGAGTCCCATGTCCAGCGCCGCCCCTGGCGCCTGGCCTCCGGCTTCGGCGCGGCGGGACTCATCGCCCTGCTCGGTGTGTCGCAACTGCCGGAGACGGCGAACGCGGAGCCGCCTCCCAGCCCCAAGCCGTCAAACACCTTGTCCCAGAGGGAGAGCGCGCGCGGCCACGCGGCGACGGCTCCGATGCAGCGGCCCCTGGTGGCTCCCGCCTTCATCCCGCCCCCGGCTCCGGCTCTGGCTCCGACTCCGGCCCGCGCGGCGCGCCCGAGCGCACGGGCCCTGCCGAGGGAGGAGCGCGCGCCCGTCGTGAAGGAGCGCACGCCGCGCACCGCGCCACTGCTCATCCCCGACACGCGGGCCATTGCCCGCACGGAACTGCCGCGCGTCCCGTACTCGCTGGACGCCGAGCCCTCCGAGCCCGTGCTGCCAGGCTCGCCCGTGACGGAGGACTCGACGGAGGCCTTCGCCGTCATCGTCGCGCCCCCGGCCGAGAAGTCCATGCCCGCCGTCCTCGAGCTCGGGCCTGGCGTCACCCCGCCCCGCTTCGTCTCCGGCGAGCGCTTCCATTACAACAGCCTCACGTACGGCATCCGCTCCGCGGTGGCGTCCTTCCCCAAGGGCTCGGTGGTCGCCCGCTGCACCATCACCACTGACGGCAGCGTCACCGACTGCAAGCCGCTCCAGGGCCTGGGCGGCCTGGAGGAGAACGTCATCCGCACGCTGTCCACGTGGCGCTACGAGCCCGCCCTCTTCAACGGGAAGCCGGTGGCCGTGCACTACGTCTTCGACATCGTGTTCAGCACCCAGCCGGGTGGAGCCCGCCTGGAGCCCGTCGGCAAGCAGATGGCGAGCGTGGACATGTCCCGGTTCCGGAGCGCGGCGGATGAGCACTCCTGCATGGTCTGCGGGCGGTTCGCCACCGACGGGCGCGTCCTCTTCCGGTCCGGCGCCGCCTTCTGACGGCTACCGCGCCACCGGCAGCCGGAGGATGAAGCGGGCGCCACCGCCGGGCGCCGAGCCCACCTCCAGCGTGCCGCCATGCTGCGTGACGATGGCATGGACGATGGAGAGCCCAAGCCCCGAGCCCTGCGCCTTCGTGGTGAAGAAGGGCTCGAAGATGCGATCTCGCACCTCGGGCGGGACACCGGGGCCCGCGTCGTCCACGGTGAGCCAGACGTGGCCCGTCTCGTCGTGGCCCGCGGACACCGTCACCCTGCCGCCCGCGGGCGTCGCCTCCAGCGCGTTGAGGCACAGGTTGAGGAGCACCTGCCGCAGCCGCTCCTCCTCGCCCGCCACCGGCGGCAGCGTCTGCTCCAGCGGGGCGGTCTCCAGCGCCACCTTGCGCGCCTCGGCCTGACCGCTGAGCAGGTCCACCACGCGCCGCACCAACGCGCGCACGTCCACCGAGCCGGGGCGGAACTCGCGGGGCCTCGCGAACTGGAGGAAGTCCTCCAGGATGTGGTCCAGCCGGCGGATTTCGTCGCGCACCAGCAGGAGCGGCTCCAGCAGCGGGCCCTGCTGGCCGTCCGGCAGCTTCCGCAAGCGGCGCTCCAGCACGGACAACTGCAGCGCCGCCGCGTTCAGCGGGTTGCGGATTTCGTGGGACAGGCCCGCCGTCATCGTCCCCACCGCTGCCAGCTTCTCCGTCATCTGCGCGCGCCGGGCCAGCTCGCGCTTCTCGCCGTGCAGCCGCACCTGCCGCATGGCCTGCTCCAGCGTCAGCAGCAGCTCCTGCGGCGCGCACGGCTTCATGAGGTAGGCGCACGCGCCCGCGCGCACCGCCGCCACCGCCGTCTCCAGCGTGGCGAAGCCGGTGAGCAGCACCACCTCCGAGTCGGGCGAGCCCTCCTTCAGCTCCGCCGCCAGCGCGGTGCCGTCCCCGTCCGGCAGGCGCAGGTCCACCAGCGCCACGTCGAAGCCCTCCGCCGCGCATTCGCGGGCGGCCCGGCAACTGGAGGCGCCGCGCACGGCGTAGCCCGCATCGCCCAGCAGCTCGTGCAGGTTGTCGAGGAAGGCCGCGTTGTCATCCACCACGAGGATGGTGGGCGGCGGCTTGGGGCCAGGCTCGCTCATGGGACACGGGTGGGGCGCGCGGCGTGCGCCGTCTCCAGCGCATCCACCAGCACGCCGGTGTCGAAGGGTTTCGAGAACACGCCCGCCGCCCCCTCCATCGGTGCCACGTCCGGATAGGCGGTCATGATGAAGATGGGCAGGTGCGGGAAGCGCTCGCGCAGCCGCCGCAGCGCCTCTCCATCCGGGCCACCGGGCAGCCGCAGGTCCACCAGCGCTGCAAAGGGCTCCAGGCAGGCGATGCGGTCCGTGTCCAGCACCGAGGCCGCCGTCACGCACGAGAAGCCCCGCGCGCGCAGCACCTCGCCGAGGTTGTCGCTCAGCGCGGGGTCGTCCTCCACCAGCACCACCAGCCCGTCGCGCCGGGCGCCGGACAAGAGCCCCACCAGCGTGGGAATGGGCACGGGCTTGGGCAGCACCGCGAGCAGCCCCTCGCGGCGCGCCGTCTCCAAATCATCCTCGCGGGGGTAGGCGGTGACGACCACCGCGGCCAGCCCCGGGTCCACCCGGCGCAGGTGGTGCACCGCGTCCGCACCGCTCATGCCGGGCATGCGCATGTCCGTCAGCAGCGCGTCGAAGCGCGTGGTGCGTGCCAGGCGCAGGGCCTCGTCACCGCTGGTGACGACGACGGCCTGGTGGCCCTCGTCGCGGAGGATTTCCGCGAGGTTCTCCGCGAAGGCGCGGTTGTCATCCAGCAGAAGGTACCGACGCATTCGCGTCCTCCGCGGGCATGAGGGGAAGTCGAATCACGAAGCGCGCCCCGGTGCCCTCGCACGGCACGTAGGCGATGGTGCCGCCGTGCCGCTCCAGGATGCGCTTGACGAGCGGCAACCCGAGGCCGATGCCTCGCGTCTTCGTCGTCATCAGCGGCTCGAAGAGGCGGCGGCGGATGGCGTCACTCACCCCGGGGCCGGAGTCCTCCAGCACCAGCTCCGCCATGCCCGGCTCGGGCGCACTGGCGGACAGCGACACGCTGCCGCCCGACTCCTCCAGGGCCTGCACCGCGTTGTCCAACAGGTTGACGAACACCTGGCGCAGCTGGCCCGCGTCTCCCTGCACCGGCGGGAGCGAGGTGAGCCCCTCCTCGCGCACGGTGACGGACTCCGGCCGCTGCACGGCGGTGAGCGCCTCCTGCCACACCTCGTCCAGCCACACCTCCTGCCGTTGCAGCGGCCGGTCCCGAATCATATCGAGCAGATCGGAGACGATGCGGTTGGCGATGCCCACCTGCTCGCCGATACGGCCCAGGTGCTTGGTGGTGCGCTCGTCCACCGCGCCGGGGCGGCTCTTGAGGATGTAGAGCGACGTCTCGATGACGCCGAGCGGGTTGCGCAGCTCGTGGCCGATGGAGCCCACGAGCTGGCCGAAGGTGGACAGCCGCTCGTTGCGCGCCTGCTGCGCGAGCAGGTCCTCGCGGTAGGTGTGGAGCATGATGGCCAGCTCCAGATCCAGGATCTTCCCGAGCGCCACGCGCGCGTCCCGCAGCTGCTCCGGCTGGCGCAGGTAGGCCTCGTCGATGACGGCGTTGAGCTCCTGCCTCAGGACGTTCATCGCGCCGAACATGTAGTGCTGCGGCAGGGAGATGCGCACGTGCATGCGGCCGATGCGGCAGCGCAGCTCGTAGTAGGCCTCGTCCCAGGGGCCGCTCATGAGCTGGCTCATCCAGATTTCCAGCGTGCCGCGGAGGTGGCCCACCTGGCTCTCGCCGCCCTCCAGCGCCTGGCGCGCGCCTTCGTGCTCCAGGATGCGGTCGTAGAAGACGCGGGCGATGCGGGCGAAGTGCGGCTTCGCGATGGCATGCAGGGCGATGAGCGCGCGCTCGTCCGCCTCGCCGAAGCCCACGTAACGCTTCAATTCCTCGAGCAGGGTTTCCGCCATGGTCTCTGGGTTGACAGCCTAACCGCTGACAACGTCCGGCAGCAGCGACTTCCTCCCGGTCCGTGTCGTCCGTTGGGGCCTCAGCCCGCCTCGGGCGCTGCGGCCCTGGGCAGGGCCTCCACCGTGCATCCGGCCCGGCGGGCCACCTCCAACAGCAACAGCTCCCGCTGGACGCGCAGCTCCAACCGCCGCCGCTGCTGGTGCTTCAGGAAGTGGAGGCCGTGGACCACCTCTCCCATCGTCGCCTCGCCCGAGGCCAGGCCCAGCAGCACGGCGCCCAGCGCTTCCTCCGCCACCGGCAGCAGTTGCTGCTCGTGCGCGCCCAGCCGCTTGTCCAGCGAGGCCAGCTCCACGAGCAGCCGGTCCAGGTCGGGAGGCAGCCCGGCGCCTCGGCCCGTGCGCGCGAGGACGAGGCCCGCCAGCGCCTCGCGGTCCAGCTTGCCGTCCGGCGACCAGGGCGGCGGCGTCTCCCCTTCGAGGACGTGGAAGTCCGGGTCCATCCGGCCCAGCCGCCCGAGCAGCTCCGAGCGCGCGTCCGCCAGCGCGACGAGCTCGCCGTCCGTGGCCAGGGCCTCCGCGTCGAGCACCACCCGCTCGTGCGAGAAGACCATCTCCGGCGGCGCCTCGGCGGTGAGCTGGATGAGCCGCTCCAGGAACTCGCGCACGCCCTCCTCAATCTCTCGCGCCTCGCGGTTGTGTCGCAGCCAGAGCTGGACCCGCGCCGGCTCCCTGCCCGGGGCTTCGAGGAAGCGCGCCAGGGACAGCTCCGGCGCGCGCTGCGGCGCGGCCTTCTCCTGCACCGGGCGCGGCGGGGCCATGAGGGGAGAGCCGGGCTCCAGCCCGCTCGCCTCCCCCACGCTCGCGCCGAGCAGCAGGCAGAGGCACACCGGAATCGCGTCACGCAGGGCCATGGGGTCTCCCGTCCACCGGCCCACCGGGGCCTGGCAGCGGGTGGTTGAGCAAGCCTCGCGCCAGACTCCACGCGGGCCCCTGGCGCTCCGTGCGGACGCAGGAATTGCGCCCCGCACCGGCTCGCGCGGAGGCGGCGCAAAGTCTGCGCCGGCTGGAGGGCGACAAGCGCCGTCTCGGCTCACCCCGCCTGGTTGGGCGAGCGTGTGACCGATCACTGCTGACACGCCCTGTCAGCACACCTCGGGCACAACCTTGGGATGCACAAACCAAGGAGACGCACGATGAGCCCTTTCACCATTGCCATTTCCGATTCCGAGCTCGCCGACCTTCGGGCGCGGCTGAAGGCAACTCGCTTCCCCGCAGCGGTCGAAGGCGTCGGCTGGGACGATGGCACCGATGCCGAGCTGCTCAGGCAGTTGGTCACCCACTGGGCGGAGCGGTTCGACTGGCGCACCGCCGAGCAGCGCCTCAACGCGATTCCGCAATTCATCGAGGAGATCGATGGCGAGCGGGTTCATTTCGTTCATGCGCCGGGTCAGGGCGAAACCCGCATTCCCATCGTCCTTGCCAATGGCTGGCCATCGAACTTCGTCGAGTTCCTGCCGCTCATTCCGCTGCTCACCGCCGAGCGAAACGGGGTGTCGTTCGACGTCATCATTCCCTCGCTGCAGGGCTTCGGCTTCTCGGGCCGGCCGACGAAGAAGGGCATGAACATGAGTCGCATGGGTCATCTCTGGGCCGAGCTGATGACCCGGCTGGGCTACGAGAAGTTCCTCGTTGCGTGCTCGGACCTGGGCTCCGGGGTCTGCTTCAGCCTGGTCCGCAACCATCCCGGCCGTCTCATGGGTGCGCACTACCTCAACGTCTTTTCGGGGTACCCGCGGCCGGAGGCGCCGACGCCCGAGGAAGTGGACTACTTCCGGCGCGTCGATCTGTGGACCTTCACGCAGGGCGCCTACGTCAGGCTTCACGGAACCAAGCCGCAGACGCTCGCCGTCGGCCTCAACGATTCACCTGCGGGCCTGGCGTCGTGGATCATCGAGAAGTTTCACAGCGGGAGCCGGCTGCAGGACGGCCGCCTCGAGTCAGTCTATTCGCTCGACGACCTCTGCACCCTGCTGTCGGTCTACTGGTTCACCCAGACGATTGGTTCATCGGTTCGGCTGTACAAAGAGGCCTTCGCCGATCAGGAGCTGCTGATGCCGATGCCCCGCCACGACGTGAAGCATGGCGTGCTGGTGCCCGCCGACGTCGACAATCCCGCGCCGCGCGCCTGGGGCGAACGGCACTTGCAGAACCTTGTCCACTGGACCGAGGCGGGGCAGGCCGGGCACTTCCCAGCACTCGAGGCTCCGGAGCACTACGCGGCCGATATCCGGGCGTTCTTTGGCACCATGAGGTGAGCCGCGCGCGCATGGACAAGACCGAACGCCTCTTTGCTGTCATGGACGCACTTCGCCGGCACCGCCGCCCCGTCACTGCGGCGGCTCTGGCCAAGGAACAGGATGTTTCCGTGCGCACGCTCTATCGCGACGTGCGGACGCTCATCGGTCTTGGCGCGCCCATCGTTGGCGAGGCGGGCGTGGGCTATATGCTGAAGCCGGGCTTCTTCCTGCCGCCGCTGATGTTCACGGCCGAGGAACTCGAGGCGCTGGTGCTCGGCTCCCGCTGGGTCGAGGCCCAGCCGGATGCCGGCCTTGCCGGGGCGGCGCGCAATGCGCTTGGCAAGATCGCCACCGCCTCGCCCGACGATCTGCGCGACCGAATGAAGGACACCGGGCTCTGGCCCATCCTGATGCGCGGCGGGTCTGCGTCCGTCCCGGTGCTCGGCCTCGTGCGCCGGGCCATTCGCGAAGAGAAGGCGCTCCTCATCGTGTATGCCGACGGGAAGGGCCAGCCGAGCCAGCGCGACATCTGGCCGGTGCAGCTCGCGTTTCACGAGGGCAAACAGATCGTTGCCGCCTGGTGCTGCTTGCGCCAGGCCTTCCGCAATTTCCGCGTAGACCGCATCACCGCAGCCTCGGCGACCGAGGCCCGCTACGGCCGCCAGCGGTCCGTGCTCGCGCGGGAATGGCGGGAAGAATGGGAACGCCTGTATCCCGACTGGGGGCAGCCACCTTCTTGATTCGCGGTTCCTTGCGCGTCACCCCGCCTGGTTGGGCGAGCGCAGCAGCAGTTGTCGCTTGAGCGCCGCTCCGATCGGGTTGGCCTCGAGACCGACTCACCAGGTCCTCGGCACAAGGCCCCTCGGGGAACTCGAGCGCATCCGCCCCCGTCCAGCGCGCGTACCGTTTGCGCTTCAGGTCGCGCTGCACCTCGCGCGCCACCTCGCTCCACGCGGACCAGGGCACACCGAGCGCCGCGTAGTCCGTCCGGAGGCGCTCGTCCGCGGGGGCCGAGACCTCGTTGGGGCGCTTCTTGAAGTCGGCCCGCACGCGCTTGAGTTCCTTCGCGAGCGCGGGCAACTCCTCCGCCGGACAGCCGCCGGTCAAAAGCCGGAGGTGGGAGACGGGAACGCCGTGCAACTTGAGCAGCCAGGATTTGAACGCCGACCAGGAACTCCTCTGCGCGCTCTTTGGACGCCTGGGCCTGAATCAGCGCAGCGGCAATCCCAGCCGCATTGCCAGGAATGACTGCATCACGTCGGCCGCGGCCTGGGTGTATTCGTTCGTCATGCGGCCATGAAGGTAGAAGGACGTACGTAGGCTCGCGGTGCCGAACTCCACCGCCAGCGCTGCGATGTCTGGCGACCCCTGCGGGATATCGATGCCGCGCGTCGCGAGCAGGTTGCGCGCGAGCGTGCCGAGGCGCGCGATCGTGGATTCGAGCGCGCGAAAGCTCACATCCGAGACCGGCCCGGTCAGCAGGACGACCTGCGCCGCCGGATGCGTGCGGTAGAAGTCCGCCGCCGCATGAACCATGCGCGTGATCGGTTCCTGCCAGTCCTTGGCCCTCGTGAGGCTTTGGGCATAGCTCGTCAGGTGCGCTTCCAGCGCCCCGAGTTGGCGCTCCGCGAGCTCGTTGAGCAGGGCCTGGGGGGTCGGAAAGAACTTGTAGATCGTCGATCGAGGGTACTCGAGACGTTCCGCCAGCGTCGGGATCGAGAAGGCCGAAAGCCCTGATTCGAGCAGCAGTTCCTCCGCCGCCTGGAGCACGGCATCGACCCGGACCTTGGCGCGCTGCTGCTGCGGCTTGCGCGCCACGAAATCTGGGTTGGGGGCGGATTGACGCGCATCGTCAGTCATGGCGCTTGACTCCATTGCGTTCGTCGCGGACTCGCAGTCGGCGGAGCTGGTTCTTCCACGCCAGGGTTCGCTCGACAACCCAGCGGTGGCGGCCGAGTCGTTCCTCGGACTCGACGCCCGGACGGGCAATACGAGAGGCGATGCCGCGCAGGCGCAGCCCGTGGGCGTCTCCGAGACGATGATGCTGGCTACCCGCCTTCGCGCCATCCGTCGGGTTTGGGCCCGTGAGAGCTCCCGTCAGGGCCATTACGCGACAAATGTCGCCTATGACACTTTCGCGACAAATGTCCCTTTTCAGGACAAGAAGGAAAGGAGCTCATACCGCGAGTGTGACTCGGAAACTCACGTCTCCGAGCACGCGCCCACCCGGTCGGACCGAGGCCCCATCCGACCGACCCACAGGATGTCAGTAGGAGGGACGGCATGGCGGCACGTCTGACTCGAAGCGTTCTCGTCGCGATGTGTTTTGTGAGCGCCGGCATCACACCGGCGGCAGCTCAATCGGACCTGCTCGGCAGCAAACGTGGAGGGCACTACTGGTTCGAGTTCTGTACGGGCAAGTCCGATGCGACGCTCTTACCGCCCGACCCACGGTCACTCGTGACGCCGACGTCGAACAAGAACGTCGTCTTCAACGTGGGGTGGTACTCGTGCATGGACCGGGCTCCGCTGACGTGTGGCGAGCTGCGGTCGAGCAGCGCGGCTGGAGGGCGGCTGCTCGGCGGAAACGGAAGTCCCGACGCCGGCTGGGAGTTCAGCGGACATTCCGCCTGGAGTCTCTGGTCGATGTCGGCGTCCCAGTACAACGCGCTGTGGCTGAAGTGGGGCCTGCCGTTTCGGCCTTCCGACTTCGACAGCCTCGTCGCCGAGCGCTACGGCAGCCCGCTCAGCTCGCAGCGCAATCCGTATCCTCTCCCGTTCGAGGATCCGAACCGCACGAACGGTGGCTCCGGCCAGCTGCCGATGGCACTGACCCAGACACGCAACCCCGACGGCTCGTGGAGCGGACAGATCGGCGTCACGTGTTCGGTCTGTCACGGCGGCCAGGTTGGCAAGGCAAGCGACGGCGCGGGCCTGGGGGCGTTACACGGCACCAACGGCCTCACCGACGTGACCCTGCTCTTGAGCGAGCTCGGAGGCCTCAACCCCGCCTTCACGATCGCCTCCCTGAACCGCATCCGCGGCACGGGTAACATCACCAACTTCCAGCTCTTCGCCCTGCTCACGATCTTCGATCCCGACGGGACGATCCCCGGCGTCTTCCTCAATCCGGAGATCTGGGCGGCCGGCTCGACCGGCACGGAAGACCCGCCGAACTGGTGGAACCTCGGGCACCGGCCGGCGAAGTTCTACGACGCCGGTATGAGCAGCGACGCCACGCGCATCGAGCTCTCGTGGTACATGCCGGGCGCCGCAACTCCGAACTACCAGGGCGGCTATGACTGGATCCTCAACAACGAGTACCAGGCGAACACCTGGATGCTCGGTCTGAAGTCGCCGGCCTACCCCCTGCCGGTCAACACGGCGCTCGCGGAGCAGGGGTCGATCCTGTTCCACACGCTCGATCTGTGGGCAGCGAACCGCAACAACCCGGTCGTGAAGCCGCAGCAGGCCGGCAACGGCTCGTGCGCGAGCTGCCATGGAGCCTACGCGCCGCGCTACGTGAACGATCCGAACTTCCTCGCCAATCCCTTGTTCGAGGGCATGGCGGCCAACGTCACGCCGATCGAGGTCCTCGACACCGATGAGGCCCGACTGCTTGCCAACGACGGAGCCATCGCGACCCAGGCCAGGTACAGCTTCTTCGGGTACGAAGGTCAGGACGGGTGCGCCGACAAGTACAACCTGATCGGCTATCTCGCGCAGCCTCTCTACGGTATCTGGGCGTCCGCCCCCTACTTCCACAACGGCTCGGTGCCCGACCTCTGGAGCTTGCTCAAGTCGTCGGACCGCCCGCGGATCTGGCGTCGCAAGTCGAAGTCGCCGAGGTTCGGCGTCGTGATGGGATTCGAGACCGACCTCGCGAAGGCCTATGACCCGACCAAGGCCGGGTGGAAGTACGACACGATTCCGTGCAGCCACCTGACCTTCTCGCCGTTCAACCACTGCAATCCATGGGATCCGAACGAGACGCCGCTCATCGAGAGCGGGCTGTCGCTGCTGTACGGCAACGGCGCGCTGGCCTGGAACCTCCTCGGCAGCATCGTGGCCCCGAGTTTCTCGAACTCGGATATCGAGGATCGCAAGATCTACAACACCCGGATGTTCAGCCAGTCGAACTCGGGCCACACCTTCACCGACGTGCTGACCGATGCGGAGCGCACCGCGCTGATCGAGTACATGAAGACGTTGTGAGCCCTACCCCGGAGCGTGGCGGGGATTCGCTCGCCACGCTCCGGCACACTCCATCTGCGCCGGGAGTAGAGGGAAGCGGGTCACCAGGTGAGCGGCAGCTCGTGCACGCCGAGCAGGTTCTCATCCTTCTTGAAGCGGACCACCTCCAGCGGCACGGCCAGCCGCAACGTGGGGATGCGCTGGAACAGCGTCTTGAACACCACCTCGAACTCAATGAGGGCCAGCGCGCGCCCCGTGCACAGGTGGATGCCATGACCGAAGGCGAAGTTGCGGTGCGCTTCCCGGTGGAGGTCCAAGCGGTCCGGCTCGTCGAAGACCGTTCCGTCGCGGTTGGCGGAGTCCGGCTGCGCGAGGATGCCCTCTCCGGCGCGAATGAGCTGGCCGCCCACGGTGACGTCCACCGTGGCGACGCGCTGCCGGGCGAGATGGGAGACATTGACGAAGCGCAGGAGTTCCTGGACCGCCGCGGTGATGGCGGCGGGGTCCTCCAGCTCACGGAACTTCCCGAGCTGCTCGGGGTGGAGCAGCAGCGCCAGCGTCCCCAGGCCGAACATGTACGCGGACGGTCCGTGCCCGGCGTAGTACAGCGAGTGGAACAGGGAGGCCGCGTCCGGAGGGCTCAGCCTTCCCGTCGCCACCTGCTCCGTGACGACGCGACCGATGAGCGTGTCGCCAGGCTCACGCAGGTTCGCCTCCACCAACCGCAGGAAGAAGTCATCCAGGGCCATCAGGGCCGCCCTCGCCTCCTCGCGGGAGGACGCGCGGGAGCCGACGGTCCGACTGAGGACATGCAGGTCTTCAGCGCCGTCATGGGGCACGCCGAGCAGGTCGCCTATGACTTGCAGGGCAACGGGAAGCGCGAACGCCGCCATCAGGTCCACAGGTTTCGGGCCGGCCAGCATCGCGTCGAGCGCCGCGTCCACGGTGGCCTGGATGCGCGGCCTCAAGGCTTCCATCCGCCGGGGCATGAACTCCTGTACGAGCATGGCCCGCTGCGCCCGGTACTCCGCATCAGGGCGAAGGAAGAAGGCCAGCGGCCTCCCCTGCCTTGCCGCCGCCGCGGGAGACAGGTGCGGGAACCCTGGCAGTGTGGAGTCCGCGACCAGCCGGGGATCTCCCAGGACCGTCAACACGTCGTTGTAGCGACTCACCAGCCACGGCGTGTTTCCGTCCCACAACCGCACGGGGCAGACCGGGGCTTCCCGCCGCAGCCGCTCGTATTCAGCGGGAGGCTCCAGTGGGAGGCTCCAGTCCTTGGGGAAGGGATAGGAGGGGCTCATCGGGGTGCTCCTGTTCGGTTCGGGAACGCGGTCGTCATCCGCGTGGCAGCCTCTGGATGAGTGGCTTCGCGACCGGGGCCTCGGCGAGCGCGTGGGCCAGCTGCGCGATGGTCGGCCCGGTGAGGATGGTGGCGAGCCCGACCTCCCGTCCCACCATCCGGCTCAGCCGGGAGGCCAGCCGCATCGCCTGCAACGAATGCATGCCGAGCACGAGCAGACTCTCATGGACATCCACCCGGCTCACGCCCAGGAGTTCGGAGACCACCGCCGCGACGCGGACCTCGGCCTCGGTCCTCGGCGCCGTGTAGGGCGCGTCCGGGCGCCGGTCGGTCGCGGGCAGCCGCGAGCGGTCCACCTTCCCGTTCGGAGTCAGCGGCCAGGACTCCAGGACGACGACCTCCGAAGGCACCAGATGCGCCGGCACCCTGCGCGCCAGGTCCTCGCGCACGGCCTGCGCCGACACCGGGGTTGCCGACCCGGCCACGACATAGCCCACGAGGCAAGGCTCCTCCCCGCGCGAGTCGACGCGCGCGAGGGCATCCACCACGCCGGGATGCGCGGCCAGGGCGGCACGCACCTCGGCCAGCTCCACCCGGACGCCACGGACCTTCACCTGTTCATCACGGCGGCCCAGGAACTCGATGACGCCTCCGGGCAACCACCGGGCCAGGTCCCCACTGCGATAGAGCCGCGCACCCGGATGTGAGCCGAAGGGATCCGGCACGAACCGCTCGGCGGTGAGGCTCGGCAGGTCGCGGTAGCCCCTCGCGACACCGGCCCCACCGATGCAGAGCTCCCCCACGGCGCCCGGCGGAGCCACCTGCCCGTGCGCGTCGAGCACCACGAGGTGGGCATTGAACAACGGTCGCCCGATGGGCACGTGGGTGGCTTCGGGGTCGAGCCCGTCGTCGAGCCGGTGTCCGCTGGCCATGACGGTGATCTCCGTGGGGCCGTAGCCGTTCGTCACCTTCGTGAAGCCTCCGCGCTGGAGCGTGCGGAACGCCTCCACGGGAAAGACATCTCCGCCCACCACCACGCGGTCCAGGGCGGCGAAGGCCTCCGGAGCGTCGGCCGCCAACCCGGGCAGCACCACGGGGGGGATCACCGCGTGCGTGATGCGCTGGTCGATGAGACAGCGGGCCAGCCCCGGCACGTCCCAGCCCGGCGGCAGGAAGTGGACCGCGGCGCCGTTGAGCAGCGCGCCCCAGACCTCCAGCACCGAGATATCGAAGGACACCGACGCCATCGCCAGCATCGTCTTGCCAGGTCCCAGGTCCTCGGCCAGGGCCGTCCGATACAGCAAGGACACGACCGAGTGATGCTCGATTTGAACGCCCTTGGGTCTGCCCGTCGACCCGGACGTGTAGAGGACGTAGGCGAGGTCCGACGGACTCCCCTCCGGCAGCGGCGGCCCGGACGACGCCGGGGGCAGCGCATCCAGCACGACGGTGGGCAGGCCGGTGAGCCGGCCCGCCAGCACCGCCGTCGTGACCAGGGCGCGGGCCCCGGCCTCCTGCATGAGCGGCTCCAGCCAGGCCGGAGGAGCGCCTGGATCCAGCGACAAGAAGGCCGCCCCCGCCATGAGGATTCCCAGTTGGGCCACGACCAGCTCCGCCGAGCGGGGGATGCACACCGCCACGAGCGCCTCACGGCCGACGCCCAGGTCGCGCAGGTGGTGCGCCAGGTGCTCCGCCCGACGCGTCAGCTCGGCATAGGTCAGCACGCAGTCGCCGGACCTCACCGCGGGGGCGTCGGGCGCGCGGCGGGTCCAGCGGGCGAACAGGTCGGGCACCCGGTACGAGGGGGCCTCCTGGCGTGGGCCCACGCTGACGAGTGCGCGCCGGTCCGCGTCGTTCAGCAGCGACAGCCTGGACACGCGGGTGTCCGGCGCGTCGGTGATGGAGCGCAGCAGCTGCTGATACGCGGACAGCATGCCGGTGATGAAGAAGTCCTCGAAGAGGTCGGAGTCGAACTCCCACGAGAGCAGGATGCCGCTCAGGGAAGAGCGGGGACTGGAGCGCACGGGGGCCTCCGAACGGGGAATGCTCACCACGTCCCCGGCCAGCCGTTGGATGTGCCCCGGTTCGGCGTAGAGCGGCACCGCGACGACGGACAGCTCGAACTTGGCCGAGCCGTTGCCCAGTCCCTCCACGAAGGAGACGTCGAGGGGTGACGCGTCGAGCGTGCCCACCGACGAGTCGTGGAAGTTGAACATCGTCTGGATCAACGGATTGAAGCCACCCTGATGCCGCGCGGGCGACTGCGCGAAGATCTGCTCATAGGGCAGCTCCTGGTGGTCATAGACCTCCAGCGTGGTGCGCCGCATCCGCGCCAGGAACTCCTCGAACGAAGGGTCCCCGTCCAGCCGGCCCCGCAGGACGACTGTGTTGATGAACATGCCCAGCATGCCCTCGGTGTCCTGCCAGCGCCGGTTGGCGACCGAGGAGCCGACGAGCAGATCCTGAGAGCCGGTGTACCGGTGCAGGAGGACGAAGAACGCGGAGAGGAGCGTGGTGAAGAGGGACGCGTGGTTGCGGTCCGCCAGGGCCTGGAGGCGGCGCGCGAGGTCGCCGTCCAGCTCCACCCGGGGCGCCACCCCACGAAACCGTCTTCCGCCGGGAGCCGCGCGGCGGGGGAGCTGGAGCCGGGTCTGCGCGCCCTCCAATTCCTGACGCCAGAAGCGGCGCTGCGCCGCGGCGGCCTCGGTCCCCACCCACTCCCGCTGCCAGCGCGCATAATCGGAGTACTGCACCGCCAGCGCGGGGCGTCGCACCTGACCGTGGCGAACATGTTCGGCGTAGCCGTTGAGCAGCTCGCGCACGAAGACGTTGAAGGACCAGCCGTCGTGCACGATGTGGTGTTCGACGTGCACGAAGAGGTGCTCCTGCGCGCCCAGTCGCAGCAGCCGCCAGCGGAAGGGCCGGCCTTCGGCGAGCGCGAACGGGGCCTGCACCGCGTCCCGGACAGCCTCCGCCACCCGGGTGGCCAGCAGCGCTTCGTCCACGCCGCTGAAGTCCTGGAGGGGGAGCTCCACCTCCCACGGGGCTTCCAGCTCACACCGCAGCTCTCCATCCACTTCGGGGAAGCGGGAGCGCATCACGTCGTGGCGACGCACGATGTCGGTGAGGCTCGCGTGCAGCGCGGCGAGGTCCAGCGCGCCCGCGAGACGGAACACCGCCTGCGTGTGGTAGGCCCGCGCGTCCGGGTTGAGCTTGTGCATCAGCCACACCCGCTCCTGGCCAAACGAAGGCGTGAGCGCCATTCCCGCGGCGCCGCCCCGAGGGCCCAGGTCCACCCCACCCTGCGCCTCCTTCAAGCGCGCCGCGAGCCGGGCCACCGTGGGGGTCTGGAGCACCGCGCTCAATTCCAACTGCGCGCCCAGCACACGTCGCACCCGGGCCACGAGCTGGGTGGCGAACAGCGAGTGCCCTCCCAGCTCGAACAGGTTGTCATCGCGCCCCACCCGCTCCATCCCGAGCAGCGCCGCGGCGATGGTCGCCAGCGCCACTTCGCCGGGCGACTCCGGCGGCTGGTAGTCCGTCCGCTCCGCGCGTGGGGGGCGGGGCAGCCGCGCCCGGTCCACCTTGCCGCTGGTGTTCAGGGGCCAGACCTCCACCACGACCACGACATCCGGCACCAGGTAGCCGGGCAGACCGCGTCGAAGCTCCGCGCGCACCGCGTCGCCGGACAGCGCCGCTCCGGTGACGGGCATCACGTATCCCAGCAGGCGCTCCCGCGTGTCGTCGATGAGAGCGACCGCGTCCCGCACGTCCGGCAGCGCGGCCAGGGCCGCTTCCACCTGGCCCAGTTCGATGCGCGCGCCGCGAATCTTCACCTGGTCGTCGCGCCGGCCCAGGAACTCCAGCGTGCCGTCCGGCAACCACCGGCCCAGGTCGCCGCTGCGGTACAGCCGCCCTCCCGGCACCGGACCGAACGCATCCGGAATGAACCGCTCGGCGGTGAGGGTGGGCCGCCCCAGATACCCGCGCCCGACACCTTCCCCGCCAATGCACAGCTCGCCCGGCACCCCGTCGGGGACAAGGCGTAGGTGCTCATCGAGGATGACCACGTGGTCGTTGGAGAGGGGGCGGCCAATGGGCACGCGCTCCCCTTCCACGGCGTGCACCGCATGGAGCGTGCTGGCCACCGTCACCTCCGTCGGGCCATAGCCGTTGACGAAGCGGTGATGAGCGCCCCACTGCCGGGCCGTCTCCGGAAGGCACACGTCCCCGGTGCTCATCACCACCTGGAGGTCGGGGAAGCCGCCCGGTTGCAGCGTGCGGAGGACGGTCGCGGGCAGCACCGCGTGGGTGATGCGCCGGTCTACCAGCACGTGGGCCAGCGGCGCTCCGGAGAGCGGCGACGCATCCAGCGTCTCCAGCCGGCCTCCGTTGGGCAGCGCCATCAGCAGGTCGAACAGGGAAGCATCGAACGACGGGTGGAAGAACTGCAGCACCCGCGTGTCCGGCCCCAACGCGCCCAGGAAGTCCCGCTGCGCATGGAGGAGGTTGGCGACGCCGCGATGCTCGGTCATCACCAGCTTGGGCTCGCCCGTCGAACCCGACGTGCAGATGATGTATGCGAGATCCTCCGGGACAAGCGCCGCGTCCTCCACGGCCGCCACGCCGGAGCCCACGTCGGCACCCGACTCCAGGAAGGGGACCCCCGGCACCTGGCTGGCTGGCGAGCCCACCACGAGCGCCGCGCCGACCCTGCGAACGATGTCCTCGCGCCACGCCTGGGGATGTGACGGCGCCAGTGGCAGATAGGCCGCACCCACGCGCCAGACGGCGATGGCGAGCTCGACGAAGGCAGGGCCCCGCTCCAGCACCACCGCGACCACGTCTCCGCGCCCGATGCCCCGGGCCCGAAGGCTGGCGGCCAGGGCACACGTCCGCGCCTCCAGCCGCGCATAGGTGGTTTCAGAGGCACCCTCCGAGAGCGCGACGCGGTCGGCATGCCGCCGGCACTGCGCGGCGATGACGTCCACCACCGAACGCCACGGTCCATGGTCGACCCTTCCGCCCTGCACGCGGGCAGCCTGCGCTCCGCCGTCCAGCACCCTGCGCACCTCCTCCGGGGTGTGACCCTCGAGCGCCCAGGGACTCTTCAGACGGAGGCTGGAGAGCAGGCGTTCGTACTCGGTTCCTGTCACCAGGGCGGACGGGGGCGTGGGGGGCAAGGGAGCTCCTGGAAGCAATGACAAACGTCGCGGCTGCCACGCGGAGAGGCCGTCCGGCACAGCTCGCTTCCCCGGACCACTAACACGCGAAAACCCACTGCGACAGCCTTGAATGGATCCGGCCCTTGTCTCACGGACGCCCCGGGCTTTGTCCTGCAGCGAATGAGCATCCGCAGCACCCTCATCTGGTAGAAGGCACGAGGAACGCATACGCGCAGGATGTCGGAGTGAACCGTGGCCTCAAACAACATCGCTCATCCCGGTGGACTCGGGCTGTCGATCCTCGCTGTGGGCGATGTCTTCGTGGACCGCGACGACCCGGCGACGGCCTTCCACTCCGCCCGCGACGTCCTGGGCTCCGGTGACGTCGTCTTCGGCAACTGCGAGGGCGTCTTCAGCGACGACATCCACCGTGCCCCGAGCGCCGGCTCGACGCTCACGGCGCCCGCGGCGAACGCCGCCCCATTGGCCAGGGCGGGCTTCGACATCATGTCATTGGCCAACAACCACAGTCTCGATGGGGGACATGCCGCGCTGCTGTCCATGCGCCGGACCCTGGCCGACCTGGACATCGCCACGGTGGGCGCGGGCGCGAATCTCGCGGAGGCCACCGCGCCCGTGTATCTCGAGCGCAATGGAACACGGCTGGCCTTCCTGGCTTTCAGCTCCGTGTTTCCCTACGGCCATGAGGCGCGCCCGGGTGTCCCCGGTCTGGCTCCCTTCCGTGCACACACCCGATACACTCCCGTGGATCTGAACGTATGGAATCCGGGCATGGCCCCCGTGGTGAGCACCGAGCCGCTGGTCGAGGACCAGAAGGCGTTCATCAAAAGCCTCACCGAAGCACGCGCGAAGGCAGACATCGTCGTCGCCAGCTTCCACTGGGGTGACTCCACCGTGCCGTTCTCGCTGACCGACCACGAACGACGGACGGCCCGGCTCGCCATCGATAACGGGGCCGACGTCGTCGTGGGCCACCATCATCACATGCTCCGCGGTGTCGAGTTCCATTCCGGAAAACCCATCTTCTACGGTCTGGGACACTATGTGTTCGACCTGCCGAACCTGGCTGAGCGCCTCGCGAAAGACGGTTACCTGGGCGTGGGACGGCCGGAAGAGATGGCGGCATGGGCTCGCAAGTTCGGCGAGTACATGATTCGCCCGCGGGAGGGCTACCCACTGCTGCCGTTTCACCCGGATTCCAGGCTGACCGGCGCGGCGGTGATCCACATCGCGCCGTCCGGGCGCATCTCCGCCGGCTTCCTGCCCGCGATCATCAATCCGGCCAACGAGCCGATACACGTGTCCGCGGACAGCGACGAAGGCAGGCGGGTGATTGCCTATCTCGAACGCTGCTGCACGACCGAACAGCTTCCTACAAGGCTGGTCGCCCCTCGGCCCGACTCCGGACTGCCCACCTCGTGCATCGAGTTCGTCTCGACCTCAACCGACTGAGCCTGCGCGCGCCTCGAAGGCATTCGACTTTCACCCACCTTTGAAGAAGGGGGCAGTCAGAGGGATCGCATACGGCAGCGCTACAGGAACTCGCCCCCGCCCCCAGTCTCCGGCTCCTGTGCGGAGAGCAGAACATCGCCGGGCCGCTGCTCCACGCGGAGGCCCAGGCCCATGGCCGTCAACTCCTCGAGCGCGGCGAGGGCCTCCATGACGGGCTGGACATCGGCAACCCGGGCTGGCACGGCGATGCGCTCGAGACGCGAGCCCACCCGTTCCAGCAGCGCGTGCGGAGGGAGTGCCTCGATGTATCGGCCATACAGATAGGCGGGCGCGCTCAGATGGGCAACCCCGGAGGGCGAGACGGTCGCGACAAACGTATCGAAGCGCGTCCTCACCTCCTCCACCGAAGTGTCCCGACGCCACAGACCGACCAGGGAGCGCAGGAAGTCCATCAACGGTTGCGACCGGGACGAGCCCGTCTGGGCCGAGGCGACTTCCAGCGCCTGCTCGGCGCGTGCGGGGTCGGGCTCGACGAAGAACAGCGGCAGCACCTCATCGAGGCCTGGAGTGTAGAGGGGCTCTGCGAGTCGCTCCGGCGCACCCGCGAACGCGCGCAGCGTCTCGGGTTCGAGCGGCTCACCCGCCAGCCAGCGGCACCACAGCGCCTCGAGCGAGCCCGCGGCGAGCGACGCGCGGCGCAGCAGATGGGGGCGTGCCTGCTCCACGCCTCCGAACAACAACACGGTCACCAGGTCCTCGGCACAAGGCCCCTCGGGGAACTCGAGCGCATCTGCCCCCGTCCAGCGCGCGTACCGTTTGCGCTTCAGGTCACGCTGCACCTCGCGCGCCACCTCGCTCCACGCGGACCAGGGCACTCCGAGCGCCGCGTAGTCCGTCCGGAGGCGCTCGTCCGCGGGGGCCGAGACCTCGTTGGGGCGCTTCTTGAAGTCGGCCCGCACGCGCTTGAGCTCCTTCGCGAGCGCGGGCAACTCCTCCGCCGGACAGCCGCCGGTCAGGAGCCGGAGGTGGGAGATGGGAACGCCGTGCAACTTGAGCAGCCAGGATTTGAACGCCGACCAGGCGGGTGCGGAGAGGTGTCGGGATTCCACGGTCTGTCCTCGCTCGGGCGCGCAAACGGGGCAACTTCAGGGCGCGGCTACCAGCTTCCGCTGGAGCCACCTCCCGAGGAGCGCCCGCCTCCGAACGAGGAGCTGCTGCGGCTCGAACTGGAGGAGGACGAGCTGGACCGGGTGCGCCGGGGCGTGGAGTGGCGCGACGTGGAGGTGTGGTGGCAGTGGTGGCAGTTGCGCGTCACCTCCACCTCGCCGCCATGGTCATACGTCGCGGCGCGCAGGGTCCGGCTCGTCTTCTTGACCGTGACGTACTTGCACCTGTCGCAGCGCACGTGGCTGGTGAACAGCGCACCATAGCGGTCCACGAGCGCGTCCTCGCACGGGCCGCACCACCAGACGTCGTAGTCCACCGAGCCCATCGACTCCTCGAGTCGCTGGCCCTGGTCGAGGTGGTCGTCATCAGCGCGCTCGTCGAGCCGTACCCGGGGGGTGCCACACGTGCCGCACTTGCGCGGGCGACGGCGGTAGACGGCACGGCCGGCCAGACCCGCAGCGCCGAGCACGCCCGCGCCTCCCGCGACGAAGCCGAGGCCCGACGGGGAGTCGGACTCCTCCGGACGGTACATCTCCGGTTCCGGAGTGAAGCCCTGGGCTCCCGTGTCAGGGACGGCGTCCGTGACGGCCTGCGGCTCTGTGCTCGGGGCTGCCGCGCCGGGATTGTTCAGGCTCGAGTTTTCGATGAGCGCCTTCAAGCCCCTCGCGCCCTCGCGCACGGCGGAGTTCGGGTCGCGACGCTTGAAGCCGGGGACGATGCCCTCTGCCATCACCGCGTCGCTGGCCTGCTCGTCGGCGGGCTCATCCACTCCGTCTCCGAGGATGATCTCCGCCTTGCGGTCGTTCAGCGCGACGAAGAGGAGCACGCCGTCGTCCCGCCCGGCATGGCCGATGCCCCACCGGTTGAAGAGGTCCAGCGCGAACTCACGCGAGGGGCGTCCCGACGTGGTGTCCACCACCACCACCGCGAGCTGGCCGAGCCCTCGGTCGTTCAGCTCGGTGGCAATCCGCTCCACCTCCGCCTTCGTCTCCTGCGTGAGGACGCGGGTGGACGTGTGGTCCACCGCCCAGGTGCCCCGTGGAGGCCGGGGTACCTTCTCCACCGTGACGCCCAGGGCCGGAGTACCCAGGGCGCAGAACAGGACCACCCAGCTCAACCATGCGCGCATGGTGGCGGACTGTAGCAGAGCGCCTGCCTGCTCCGAGGCCGGGGGCACGGGTGGCGGTTGGTTCCCTCGGTGGCAGGAGCCGCGCGGTGTGGCGCTGGCGCCCCGGCTCCCGAGCAGCCAGCCAGGCGAGGGCCGCTCGTTCAGTGGGCGACGGGGACGGTGCCCGCCTGCCTGGGCGTGCCCAAGGTGAACGGGCTGTTGGACCTCTGATGGAGCGAGGAGACACGACGCATGGCTGGACCGCAGACCACGCCTGGGGCACCCATGAAGAACCCGGAGCCGAACCCGACGCCCGAGCGCGAGCCACCCACACGCCAGCCTCCGGAAATCGAGCCGCCCACGCGCGCTCCGCCGGAAATCGAGCCGCCCCAACCTCCGGACATCACTCCGCCCGGCATCCACGACCCGCCGATGCCCACCACGCCGGGCAGGCCGGAGATCATCGCATAGCCGCGTGCGCTCGGGAGCCGTTCCCCCTCCATCATGAGGTGCCCAGTTTCTTCGAGGGAGGTTCGTCCCGAGGCGGGGACGGAAGGAGCGGAACATGCGAGGGCCCGAGTTCCTGGACCGTTACGAGGGAGGCCGTGAGCTCGCGGGCCTCCTCCGCCAGTACACGCATCGGCCGGACACGGTGGTGCTGGCGTTGCCGAGGGGCGGCGTGCCTGTCGCCTACGAGGTCGCGAAAGCGCTGGGCGTGCCGCTCGACGTGTTCCTCGTGCGCAAGCTGGGCGCGCCCTCGCATGAGGAGCTGGCGATGGGGGCCATCGCCTCCGGAGGGATGCGCATCATCAACCGCGAGGTGGTGGAGGAGCTGGGCATCTCGCGGGGGGAAATCGACGCGACGGCGGAGCGCGAGGGAGTGGAGCTCCAGCGACGGGAGGTGAAGTACCGCGATGGGCGCCCTCCCCCGGACGTGCGCGGGCGCAACGTCATCCTGGTGGACGACGGCCTGGCCACGGGCACCACCATGCGCGCCGCGGTGGCCGCGCTCCGTCAGCAGGAGCCCGCCCGCATCGTGGTCGCCGTGCCGGTGGGTGCCGTCGAGTCGTGCGAGGACCTGGCGGAGGAGGCGGACGAGGTCCTCTGTGTCCGTCGGCCGCGGCCCTTCTACGCCGTGGGCCTGTGGTACCGCGACTTCGCACAGACCTCGGATGAGGAGGTGCGGGAGTTGCTGACGCTAGCGTCGCTGGAGAGGCAGGCGGGTGCGGAACAACCCTCGGCACCTTGAGTGCCCAGCCACCGGGGTATCGGCCACCAGGCCTCGTTGCAAGAGTCCTGAGCCTCAATCCGGTTTAGGCTCCCGCGCCCGCACTCGCACCGTATGCACGAGTCCCCCTCCCACCGACAGTTGCTCCCGGCCGTCCTCGGGGCCTCGGCCCTCGCCTCGCTCGTCGCCTGGGCGAGCTGGCGCCTGGGCGCCGAAAGCCTCCTGGCCCGCGTCCTCACCCCGGCCGCCCTGGTGCTCGTCACCACCGGCACGCTGGCCGTGTTGTGGACCCGCGCCTCGCGTCGCGCCCACCTGGAGCGCGAGGCCGCCCTGCGCAGCGCCACCGACGCCAGCGCCCTGCGCGAGGCCGTCATGGACGTCACGCCCGTGGGCTTCGCCTTCTTCGACCGCGAGCTGCGCTACGTCCACGTCAACACCGCGCTCGCCGCGATGAACGGCCTGCCCGCCCCCCAGCACCTCGGTCACCATGTCACCGAGGTGATGCCCGACCTGGGCCGGCTCCTCGCGCCCCAGCTCCAGCGCGCCCTCCAGACGGACGCCCCCATCCAGGACCCCTGCCTCCAGGTGGAGACCCCCGCCGCCCCCGGCGAGCCCCGCTTCTGGTTCGGCAGCTACTCGCGCGTGCGCGGCACCGGAGGTGAGGTGCTCGGCGTCATCGCCGCCCTGTCCGAGCTCACCGAGCGCATGCGCGCCGAGCAGAGCCTCCAGGAGCATGAGGACCGGCTCGACGTCCTCACCCGCTCGCTGCCCGACTACCTCTGGGGCGGCAAGCTGCGCGGCGGCGTGCTGCGCGACTTCTACTGCACCCCCGTCATCGAGCGCACCACCGGCTACCCCGCCTCCGCCTTCGTCCAGCCCGGCCCCGACGGCGGCCCCCCACCCCTCTGGGCGGAGATGGTCCACCCCGAGGACCGCGCCCGCTACCGCACCTGCATCGAGGGGCTCGCCCCCGGCGCGGAGGTGGAGCTGGAGCACCGCCTCATCTGCTCCGACGGCCGCGTGCGCTGGGTGCGCAGCCGCGCCGCCGCCTCCGCGCTCGACTCGCAGCGCGAGCTGCACGTGGGCTGCGTCGTCACCGACGTCACGGACCGGCGCCTCGCCGACGATTTGCGCCAGCGCCTCCACGCCAGCTTCCGCCGCTCCGCGCAGGAGTGGCGTCGCACCTTCGACGCCGTCTCCTCGCCCCTCATCGTCCTCGGCGCCGACGGCATCATCCAGCGCCTCAACGCCGCCGCCATCGCCCTGTTCGACGGCATGGACCCGTCCGGCCAGCCGCTCTCCACCGCGCCCTACTCGCCGCTGCGCGCCAGCGCCCTGCTCCTGGTGGAGCTGCTGCGCCGCACCCACGGCAGCGCCGCGCGCGAGGTGACGGACCCGCCCTCGCGCCGCGCGTGGGAGCTGTCCGCGGCGTGGGTGGACGAGGCCGGCGGCGAGGACTCGCGCATCATCCTCGTGGCCACGGAAGTCACGCGACTGATGGAGCTGCAGGCCCGCCTGCGCCGCCATGAAACGATGGCCGCCATGGGCGCCATCGTCGCCGGCGTGGCCCACGAGGTGCGCAACCCCCTCTTCTCCATCTCCGCCGTGGTGGACGCAGTGGACGCGACGTTCGGCTCCCGCGCGGAATTGCAGCCGTACCTGGAGGTGCTGCGCGGCGAGGTGAAGCGGCTCAACCACCTCACGCAGGAGTTGTTCGAGTACGGCCGCCCCACCCGGGGCGAGTGGGTGGACGGCCCCGTGCGGCCCGTCGTGGAGGACGCCCTGTCCGCGTGCGCGATGGCCGCGGAGCAGGCCGGCGTGGCGGTGGCGAGCGCGCTGGCGGTGGAGTTGCCGCCGGTGCGCATGGACTCGCGGCGCCTGTTCCACGTCTTCCGCAACGTGGTGGAGAACGCGGTGCAGCACTCGCCCTCCGGCGCCACCGTGCGCGTGGCCACCGAGGCGGTGGAAGAGGACGGCCGCGCCTGGGTGCGCTGCACCGTGCACGACGGCGGGCCGGGCTTCCGCGATGAAGACCTCCCCCACGTCTTCGAGCCCTTCTTCAGCAAGCGCCGTGGCGGCACCGGCCTGGGCCTGTCCATCGTCCAGCGCATCCTCGAGGAGCACCAGGGCACCATCCGCCTGCGCAACGCCGATACAGGAGGCGCCGAGGTGACGCTGCTCCTGCCGGCCGTTTCCTCGCCTCCGGCAACCCAATCCGTAGACTCCCTGGCCTCATGACGCGCACCCGCATCCTCCTGGTGGACGACGAGCCCGGCATCCGGCTGGGCATGAGGGGCTTTCTCACCGCCCACGGGTTCGACGTGGACGAGGCCACCAGCATCGCCGAGGCGCAGGAGGTCTTCCGCACCACCCGCCCGGACGCGGCCGTGGTGGACTACCGCCTGCCTGACGGTACCGCGTTGCAGTTGCTACCGCGTCTCAAGGAGCTGGACGCGTCGGTGCCGCTGGTGGTGCTCACCGGCCACGGCTCCATCGAGCTGGCGGTGCAGGCCGTGAAGGAGGGCGCGGAGCAGTTCCTCACCAAGCCGCTGGAGCTGAGCGTCCTCAAGGTGGTGCTGGAGCGCCTGGTGGCGCAGCGCCGGGAGCGGCAGCGGCAGCTCGCGGACCGCGCCAGCACGGCCCACGCCACCGTGAATCCCTTCCTGGGCACCAGCGCCGCCATCCGCGTCCTCCAGGGCCAGGCCGAGCGCGTGCGACAGAGCGACGCCCCGGTGCTCGTCACCGGCGAGACGGGCAGTGGCAAGAGCGTGCTCGCGCGCTGGCTGCACGAGGGCGGCCCCCGCGGGGACGCGCCCTTCGTGGACCTCAACTGCGCGGCGCTGTCCAAGGACTTGCTCGACTCGGAGCTGTTCGGCCACGAGAAGGGCGCCTTCACCGGCGCCGTCAGCGCCAAGCAGGGCCTCCTGGAAGTCGCCGACCAGGGCACCCTCTTCATGGACGAGATTGGCGACATGGACGTGGCCGTCCAGCCCAAGCTGCTGAAGGTGCTGGAGGAGAAGCGCTTCCGGCGACTGGGCGACGTGCGCGACAGGCGTGTGGACGTGCGCCTCATCGCCGCCACCCATCAGGACCTGGGCGCCGCCGCGCGCGAGAAGCGCTTCCGCAGCGACCTCTACTTCCGCATCAGCACCCTCATCCTCCACGTGCCCGCCCTGCGCGAGCGTCCGGAGGACATCCCCGCCATCGCCCACCACTTCCTCGAGGAGCTGGGCCGGGCGCGCGGCCGGGGCGCAGTGGGCCTGCAGCCCGACGCGGAGGCCGCCCTGGTGCGCTACCCCTGGCCCGGCAACATCCGCGAGCTGCGCAACGTGCTGGAGCGCGCCCTGCTCCTGTCCGGCGGCGGCCCGCTGTCCCGGAACGACTTGCGCTTCGAGGCCCCCGCCGACGAGGCCGGCGCCGAGGAGGACCTCACCCTGGAGGAGCTGGAGCGCCGCCACATCGAGCGCGTGCTCCGCCGTGAGAATGGCCACGTGGAGCGCGCCGCCGCCCGGCTCGGCATCCCCCGCTCCTCCCTCTATGAGCGGCTCAAACGTTTGGGCATCAACCGGTCCGGATTCCAGAAATCGGATCCATAACCTGGACAGGCCGGGGCAGGCAGCCCGGGCTCGCCGCGCAAGTACCGGAAATTTCAAGGCGTCGGGGGCGCTTCGGACCCTGGCCCCGAGCTTGCTGACGGCCCGGGCGTGTCCCGGAACCTCCTGATAGTCGATGACGAATCAGCCCTCTGCTGGGTGCTGGGGCAGTTCTTCGCCAGCGCCGGTTACCGGGTGGACTCGGCCCAGGCGCTCGACGAGGCGCTCGATTTGATGACGACGGGTCGCTACGACCTGGTCATCAGCGACTTGCGCCTGAGCGGGACGCAGTCCGAGGAAGGGCTGATGCTGGCGGACTTCGTGCGCCGCTTCTCTCCGGACACACGGGTGGTGCTGCTCACCGCGTTCGCCTCGCAGGAGCTCGCCGAGAAGGCGCGCGGATTGGGGGTGGATCTGGTACTGCCCAAGCCGCAACCGCTGCCGGCACTGGCCCGGCACGTGTCCCAACTCCTCACTCCGGAGCGGTGAGCATATGGATGGCCACTGCACCCCTGATACAGAAGCAATGCCCCCCGACACCACGGACGTGGGCTCCATCGCCTCGTTCTCCCTGAGGTGGCGCGGGCTGAGGCGGCGGGCCGCGGCGCTGGTGGGACTGGTGCTGTCGCTCGTGGTGCCCGGCGGCGTGGCCCTGGCCCAGCCGGCGGCGTCGCAGGCCATCGACGTGCAGCAGTACAAGCCGGGCCCGGGCTCGTTCGACGTGCTCGGCCTGCACGGCGCGCGCGTGGGGCCGCACCTGGGCTGGAACCTGGGGGTGTCCCTCAACTACTCGGACGACCCGCTCAACCTGCTGGACCCGCGCCAGGACACGTTCGTCTACCGCATCGTCGACAGCCAGCTCACGGTGGACGTCATGGGCGCCATCGCCCTCTACGACAGGCTGGAGCTGGGCATGTCGCTGCCCGTCTCCACCACCACGTCCGAGCCGGCCGGCGCCGTCGCCCCGAGTCTCGCCAACGGCGTGAAGGCCACGGGTGTGGGTGACTTGCGGCTGGTGCCCAAGGTGCGGCTGCTGTCCACCGGGGGCGGCCTGCACCTGGCCCTGGCGGCGCCGGTGACGCTGCCCACGGCGGGGGGCTCGAAGTACCTGGGCGCGGACGGGCTGACCTTCCAGCCGCGACTGGTGGCCGAGTGGGCCGGCACGTCGCTGCGGCTGCTGGCCAACGTGGGCCTCAACCTGCGGCGCGAGGCGCAACTGCGCAACCTGCGCGTGGGCAACGAGCTGGCGTACGGCGTGGGCGCGGAAGTGCCGCTGACGCAGAAGCTGGCCGCGGAGGCGTCGCTCGCGGGCGCGCTGGGGCTGAAGGAGACGAACACGGAGGAGCGCCCGCTGGAGCTGCTCGCCGCGCTGAAGTACCGCTTCCAGGAAGGGCTGGCCGCGCACGTGGGCGCCGGGCCGGGCCTCACCCGGGGCTATGGCACGCCGGGGTTCCGCGTGCTCGCGGGGCTGGCGTGGACGCCCTCGCCGTCCACCTCCGTGGTGGCCACGCCTGGCTGCGCGCTGGGGCCCGAGGACTTCGACGGCTTCCAGGACGAGGATGGCTGCCTCGACGCGGACGACGACGGCGACGGCATCCTCGACGGCCCGGACGTGTGCCCGGGCGAGGCGGAGACGCGCAACGGCTTCGAGGACGCGGACGGCTGCCCCGACGACCCGAGGGCCTGGGAGCCGGTGGCGGCGAATGGCCAACCTGTCGCGCCTCCCGCGCCGCTGGCGCTGCCGCCCGGGGCGGTGGACTCGGACGGGGACGGGCTGCTGGACATCGAGGACCGGTGCCCGAAGGCGCCCGAGGACCTGGACGGCTTCGAGGACGGCGATGGCTGCCCGGAGGCGGACAATGACCGCGACGGCATCGCGGACGCTGCGGACGCGTGCCCGCTGGAGGCCGAGGTCATCAACGGCGTGAAGGACGACGACGGGTGCCCGGACAAGGGGAAGACGCAGGTGCACGTGCAAGGCTCGCGCATCGTCATCCTCGACAAGGTGTACTTCGCCACGGGCAAGGACGTCATCCTCGCGAAGTCCTACCCGCTGCTGGCGCAGGTGGCGTCGGTGCTCAAGGCCAACCCGCAGCTGGAGCGGGTGCGCGTGGAGGGACACACGGACGACCAAGGCGCCGACGAGAAGAACCTGGACCTGTCCCAGCGCCGCGCCAACAACGTGAAGGCCTTCCTGGTGAAGGCGGGCATCGCCACGGAGCGGCTGGAGGCGGTGGGCCACGGCGAGACGAAGCCGGTGGACACCAACCAGACGGCGAAGGGACGCGAGAACAACCGCCGCGTCGAGTTCAACATCGTGAAGGTCGCCGAGCCCTCGGCGGAGGAAGGGACGCCGTGAAGCGGACTGCTCCGTGGATGATGGCACTGGTGCTGCTTTCCTCCCCTGCCCTGGCGGCGGACGCCGGGGAGCCATGTGGGGGCCTGCGCTTCACGGGTGGGCGAATCGAGACGGGCCGGCCGCTCGCGCCGAAGGGGCCGGAGACGACGGCCTGCCTCCAGCACGTGGCCGAGGCGCTGAAGGCGCGGCCCGCCATCCGCTCGGTGACGGTGGCGGCGCGGCTGCCGGACGTGGAGCGGCTGGAGGGCCAGGGCCTCGCGGTGGCGAAGGCCGCGGCGGACGTGCTGGTGGCCGCGGGTCTGCCGCGCACGCGCGTGTCGGCGGTGGCGCCGCCGTCCACGCCGGGCGAGCCGGGGCAGCTGCAGCTCGCCTATGTCGAGCGCCCCGCGCAGCCGGCGGTGGCGCGCGTGCGGGCGGCCAGCGGTGACGTGTCCGCGGGCCCGGCTCCGGCGGAGCTACGGCCGAGGACGGTGGGCGACGCGCTCTACACCGGAGAGCTGTTCGACACGGGCCCGGCGGCGCGCGCGGAGCTGGTGCTCGCGGATGGCAGCGCGGTGAAGGTGATGGAGGGCAGCCTGGTGCGGCTGGGCTCCGTCGAGCTGATGGCGAACCTGCGGCGCAAGGTGGAGCTGGAGCTGCTGCGGGGCACGGTGGAGACGGCCGCGGCGCCCGGCGGCGAGGGCTCCGTCTTCGAGGTCCGCACGCGCGGCGCGGTGGCCGGCGTGCGCGGCACCCACTTCCGGGTGACGGCGCAGGAGGACGGCACCCACCGGCTGGAGACGCTGGAGGGCCGGGTGGCGCTGATTGCGAAGAAGGGCGACCTGGACGTCGTCGGGGGGTATGGCTCGCGGGCGATGCCGGACTCCGCGCCGGAGCCCGTCCGCCCGCTGCTGGTAGCCCCCACGCTGGCGGACCCGCGGGGCGGAACCTTCCGCGCGGCGCCCCGGCTGTCGTGGTGGACGGTGCCGGGCGCGAAGACGTACCGCGTGGAGCTGGCGCGGACGGCGGACTTCGCCGCGGGCGTGCAGGCGTACCCGTCCCAGGGCACCGAGCTGGAGGTGCCGGGCTCCCGCGAGGGCAAGTGGTTCTGGCGGGTGCTGGCGGTGGATGGGGACGGCTTCGTCGGCTTCCCGTCGAAGATCTTCGCCTTCGACGTCCGGCCCTGAGCCGTATGATGGTGGGGACCCGCTCCTGACGGTCCCCGCCGATGACGCCCCAACCTGCCCAGCCTTCCGTCGACGCCCGCCCCGTGCGCCCTCGCACCGCGGTGTGGCGGGCGCTGGGCGCGCTGGTGGGGCTGGCGATGGCGTGCGTGACGGCGGCGACGGGCGGCGCCCCGGGCTTTCTCGAGCACGGCCTCTATGACGCGGCGGTGAGCCGGTGGCTCCCTGGCGTGCCCACGAGCGCGGACCTGGTGCTGGTGGAGGTGGACGACCGGACGCTGGCGACGCTCGGGGAGCGCTGGCCGCTGTCCCGGGCGACGTGGGCCCGGGCCTTCCGCGCGCTGGCGGCGCAGCGCCCCGCGGCGGTGGCGGTGGACGTGGTGTTCGACCAGCCCGGACCTCGCGACGCGCTGGACCTGGGGGAGGAGGTGCTGGAGGCCCTCCAGGACTCGGGCCTCGCGGCCCAGCCTGCTGGAGCCGCACTGGTGTCGCGGCTGGAGGCGCGGCTGCACGCGCAGGACGGGGATGCCCGGCTGGCCGAGGCGCTCTCGGAGGGCAGTGGCGTCATCCTCGGCGCGGCGGCGCTGACGGGCGACGTCCCGGTGATGGCACCGCTGGAGGATGGCGCTCCGGGGGCGCCGCTGGCCCTGCCGCTTCCCGTGGAGGCGCTGCGGCTCCAGGCCCCGGCGGTGGCGGGGAGCATCGCCCCGCTGCGCATGGCGGCGCGAGGCAGCGGCACGCTGAACATGCTGGTGGACGACGACGGCGTCATCCGCCGCTACCCGTACGCCGTGAATGTGGGCGGCCGGGCCTGGCCCTCCCTGGCGCTGGCCACCGCGCTGCACCTGATGCCCGAGCGGGCCTCTTCGCTGCTGGCGATGGCCGCGCTCGACCAGGGCGCGCCGCTGATGCGGCTGCCCGCTCCGGACTGGCTGCCCCGGGTGAGCCTGGCGGACGTGCTGACCGCGGAGCCGGGCTCGGTGGGGCTGGACCTGGCGCTGCGCGGGAAGACGCTCTTCGTGGGCGTCACCGCGACGGGGCTGCACGGCCAGAGCACGCTGCCCGGCCAGGTGGCCGTGCCCGGCGTGGAGATTCACGCCTTCGCCCTGGACAACCTCCGCGCGGGGCGGCTGCTGCGCTCGTCGGGGGTGGTGGCGCTGACGGGCGTGCTGGAGACGGCGGTGGTGCTGCTGGCCTTCGCACTGCTCTGCCGCCGCGCGCGCTCCCTGCGCGCGGTGCTGGGCCTGGCGCTGCTGCTGGCGGTGCTGCACGGCGTCCTCGTCGGCTGGCTGGCGGCGGACCCGGGCTGGGTGGTGCCGCTGGTGCCCGCGTGGGTGGGGCTCGCGTTGATGCTGCTGGTGGACGCCGCGGCGCGCGGGGAGGAGCTGGGCCGGCAGCGCAGCGCCCTGCGACGGCTGTTCTCCCGCTATCCGCAGGCGACTTCCTGAGCGGCGTGCCTGCCTGGATGCTCCGGCCACGGGAGTTCCGTGGCAGCATCCTGGAGACATGGCTCCGTACGCCCTCATCGCCGAGCCCGACCCGGGCCGCGCCGCCGTCCTCGTCGCCCTCCTCCGCGCAGAGGGGTTGGAGGCCGTGGCGGCCCGTGACGGCGCGGATGCGCAGGAGGTGGTGCGCCAGCGCGGCGCGCCCCGGCTGCTCGTCACCGACCTGGCCCTGCCGCGCGTGGACGGCTTCGCGCTGCTGACGTGGCTGCGCGAGCGCGAGGACGCGGCCGCGACGCAGGTGGTGGTGGTGACGGCCTTCGACGAGCTGCGCGTGCGCGCCTGGCAGCTCAAGGACGTGCTGGGCATCCACTCGCTCCTGAGCCGCCGCGCCGCGCCGGAGCTGGTGCGGGACACCGTGAAGCGGGTGCTGGACGGCCAGCGCTCCACCCTCCCAGACGTGACGGAGCCGGCCGTCGAGCACGAGCGCCAGCGATTGGCGCGCATCGAGTCGATGCGGCTGGTGGACGAGGGGCCTCCGGACGAGGAACTGCAGCAACTGGTCGCCGAGGTGGCGCAGGCCTTCGGCGTGCCGGTGGCGCTGCTGTCGCTGGTGCTGGGAGACCGGCAGTGGTTCAAGGCGCACGTGGGGCTGCCGCCGTCGCTCGCGCGGGACAGGGGCACGCCCCGCGACTGGTCCTTCTGCCACCACGTGGTGCAGGGCCGCGAGTCGCTGGTGGTGCCGGATGCCACGCGCCACCCGGTGTTCCGCGACAACCCGCTGGTGCGCGAAGGAATCGTCGGCAGCTACGCGGGCGCGCCGCTGCTGACGTCCACGGGCGAGGTGCTGGGCTCACTGTGTGTCATCGACACGCGGCCGCTGGTGCTCGGCTCGGAAGACCTGGCGGCCCTGCGCGAGCTGGCCCGGCGCGTGGCGGAGGACCTGGAGCAGAAGGGGCGCGCGCGCCAGGGCGCCCTGCTGGCCCCGGACGTGGTGGCGCGTGCGCCGCAGGAGCCCGCTCTCACGGAGGCCTCGGCGCTGGCGCTGCTGCGAGACGCGGTGCAGGCGCTGGACGTGCCGGTGCTGCTGGTGGCGCCGGGACGGCGTCCATACGCGGGCAACGGCGCGCTGGCGGAGTGGCTGGGCCTGCCGGCGGAGCGAATCTCCGGGATGACGCTGGAGTCCTTCTGCCAGCATGTGGCAGGGCTGACGGCGGACCCGGCGGCCGCGCTGCGGCAGCTCGACCTGGCCTCCGAGTCCTCGCGCGGGCTGCACCTCACCCTGGCCCTGGAGCGCCCCCAGCCCCGGCGGCTGCGGTGGGTGGCGCGACCCTTCCCCGTGCCCGGCGGCGTGGCGCAGATGCTGACGCTCGTGGATGTCGGGGGCGCGCGCTCACCGCGAGAGGAGCGGGAGCGGATGCTGCGCGTGGACGCGCTGACAGGCCTGGACACGCGGCGCGCGGGCGAGGAGCGGCTGCTGCGCGAGATTGGCCGCTGCCGGCGGGACGGGCTTCCCTTCAGCCTGCTGCTGGTGGACCTGGTGGGGCTGGGCCGGCTCAACGCCACCCGGGGCTTCGACGCCGGGGATGCCGCGCTGCGCGACGTGGCGCGCCGGGTGGAGGACGTGTGCACCCGCTCCGGGTTCGCCGTGCGCTGGGAGGGCGGCACGCTGCTCGGTGCGCTCCCCGGAGTGGAGGCCACGGGCGCGGAGGGCCTGCGCCAGCAGGTCCAGGCCGTGCAGGGAGCGCCGGAGGTGGTGTCCGCCACGGTCTCCGTGGAGGGGGAGGAGGACCCGCAGCGCACCCTCGCGCGGGCCCAGGCGGCGTTGGTCCGGGCGAAGGCGGAGCACCGGGCCGCGCACCCGGGGTGAGCCGGCTCGCGGGCCGGTGTATGAAGGGAGGGCTTCCGCGCGGCTCGCGGAAGCGGAGGCCGCATGCCCTCGTCCGCCGTGCCCGACCGACTCCGCCTGCCTTTCCACTTCGACGCGGCCCGGCTCCAGGAGGACCTGGCGCGGCTGGGCCCCGACATCTGGGTGCCGCACTTCAACAAGCGCTACTACGAGGGTGAGTGGAGCGGCGTCCCCCTGCGCTCCATTGGCGGCATGGAGGGGCGCATCTACCCCGACCCCACCGGCAGGGAGCGCTACGCGGACACGCCGCTGCTCGCGCGGTGCCCCTACTTCCAGGAGGTGCTGGCCGCGTTCCAGTGCCCCATCGGCTCGGCGCGGCTGCTGAAGCTCGCGGCGGGGGCGGTCATCCGCGAGCACACCGACTACAACCTGGGCTTCGAGGACGGTGAGGTGCGACTCCACATCCCCATCGTCACCCACCCGGACGTGGCCTTCTTCCTCTCGGGAAGGCGCGTGGTGCTCCAGCCCGGCGAGTGCTGGTACCTCGACTTCAACCTCCCCCACCGGGTGGAGAACCCCAGCGACACGGACCGCGTCCACCTGGTGCTGGACTGCGTGGTGGACGACTGGCTGCGCGCCGTCTTCGCCCAGGCCACCGCCCATGCCGCTTGAGGACTTCGAGCGCTTCCGCCGGCTCGTCCTGGAGGACGTGACACTGCAGGAGTCGCTGGAGGAGACGGCGGACGTGCCGGCCTTCCTCGCGCTGGCGCGGAGGCTGGGCGCCGAGCGTGGGTGTCACTTCACCGAGGAGGAGCTCCGGGAAGCCATGCGTACCGCCCGCCGGACGTGGCGGGAGCACTGGATATGAGCCACGGCCCGCACGACGCGCGGCTGGAGGGCTGGGTGCCCTGCCGCGTCTCCCTCACGGACGGCACGCCGCGCGTGGAGTGGTTCCACCTGGGAGCGCAGCGCTTCACGGACCCGTTCTTCGACCAGACGCTGGAGCGCCGGCTCCGGCATCCCTTCGCCCTGCTCTTCCGGCACCAGACGTCGATGGAGGACCTGGTGCGGCGCCACACCGAGCGGCCCGGGTTGCCGGTGCGGGGGCTCGTGTTCCACATGTCCCGCTGCGGCTCCACGCTGCTGGCGCAGTTGCTGGCGGCACTGCCGCGCCACATCGTCCTGTCCGAGGCCGGGCCGGTGGACACGGTGCTGCGCGCCCACCTGCGCGTGCCCGGCGTCACGGAGGCGCAGCGGATTGCGTGGCTGCGGGCGGTCGTGGGCGCGCTCGGCCAGCGGCGCTTTCCCGAGGAAGAGGCGGTGTTCCTCAAGCTGGACGCGTGGCATGTGCTGGAGTTGCCGCTGCTCCAGCGCGCCTTTCCGGGCGTGCCGTGGCTGTTCCTCTACCGGGAGCCGGTGGAGGTCATGGCCTCGCACCAGAACCACCGGGGCGCGCACATGCTGCCGGGCCTGCTGGAGCCCGCGCTGCTCGGGCTGGAGGCCGGGGCGCTGGAGGGAATGCCGCTGGAGGAGTATGGGGCCCGGGTCCTGGCCTGCCTGTGCGAGGCGGGGCTTCGGGGCTACCGGGAGCGCCAGGGCCCGGCACGGCTGCTGGACTACCGGCGGATTGCGACGGACGGCCCGGCGCTCCTCGCGGACCTCTTCGGCCTGGAGCTGACGCCGGAAGACGTCGAACGGCTGCGGAGCGCGGCGGAGCGGGACGCGAAGAATCCCGTGCTGCCCTTCGCGGATGACACCGCGGACAAGGAGCGCAGGATCACCGGCGTGTCGCGTGAGATGGCGGAGCGCTACCTCCGCCCCGTCTACAGTGCGCTGGAGGCCGAGCGCCTCCAGGGGTGAGCTCGGCCCGACAGCAGTGAAGCCTCGGCCAACCGCACCGAGGTCCCGAGCCGCGCAGGTGAACGCGGCCCGACAGCCATGATGCCTCGGCCGGCTGAACCGGGGAGACCCGGGCAGTGCAGGTGAACGCGGCTACAGCGGGGACGCCTCGGCCGACAGACCCGCGGGCCCGAGCAGTGCGAGCCGGGACTCCACCTGCTCGCGAGTGGGCAGGCCCCCGAGCGCACCCAGGCGCAGCGTCGCCAGCGCGGACGCCTCGTGCGCGAAGCGCGCCGCCTGCGCCAGCGACTTCCCCTCCGCGAGGGCCACGGCGAGCGCCGCGCAGAAGGCATCCCCCGCGCCGGTGGTGTCCGCTCGCTCCAGTGTCAGGTCCGGCAGCCACAACTCCCCCTCGGAGGACAGAACGAAGCTGCCGTCCGGTGATGCCACCACCACGCCGCCCACGCCCCGCCGCAACAGGTTCTCCGCCGCCTGCCGGGCCGAGTTCCTATCGCGGACCTCCACGCCCGTGAGGGCCTCGGCCTCCTCCGCGTTGGGGCGGATGACGTGAACGGCCTCCAGCAGGTCCTCCGGCAGCGACATCGCGGGCGCCGGGTCCAGCACCACGCGCGTGCCGGCCGCCCGGGCGTGGTGGACGGCGGCGCTGACCACGTCCATCGGCACCTCCAGGTCGACGAGCAGCACGCTCGCGGCGGAGATGCGCGCCTCCGCCTGCATCACGTCCGCGACCCTCATGCCGAGGTTCGCCCCCGGCGCGGCGAGGGTCTGCTTCCTTCCGGCCTCGTCCACCATCTCCAGCACCACGCCGGTGAGGGCGGACGGGTCTCTCGCCACCGCTCCGATGTCCACGCCCTCGCCCTCGAGTTGCTCCAGCAGCGCGAGCCCGCGCGCATCCATGCCCACCCGGCCGACCAGTGCTACGCGCGCCCCCAGCCGCGCCGCGCCCACGGCGCCGTCAGCCCCCTTGCCGCCGAGGCTCTCCAGGAACAGGTGCCCCCGCACGTTGTCGCCGGGCCCGGGCAGGCGAGGGCCCTGCACCAGGAAGTCCGTGTTGATTCCGCCAACCACGACGATGTCGGCCTGCTCGCCAGTTGCCATGCCCCACCTCCGCCTCGGGGCCCGTCGGGCGTACCCGGTCAACCAGCCAGGGCCGCCCCTCCCTGCTGCCCTGGGAAGGCGGATCGCCACGCGGGCATGCGACAGCCTTGAAGGTAAGCACGGCACCGGCGCGAGCTCCGGATGGCATGGCCGTCGCCCTGCTTCCAGGCGGAAGACCCGGGGCCCCCTCACAGGCCAGCCCCCGCGCGTCCGGATACCCAGGCAGGCATCGTGATGGCGGAGCGGCCCGTTACCCCGCGCTGCCGCCCGGCCCAGCGATTGGCAAGGTGGACGGAACGTCCTGTCCCTCCGCCTCGGCCCCGCGCCCGGCAAGCCGGAAGGAACGCTCATTCCGCCTCCGCCCCGCGAGCAGAGCAGCATGGAAGGAACGCTCATTCCGCCTCCGTCCCGCGAGCGGAGCAGCGTGGAAGGAACGCTCATTCCGCCTCCGCCCCCGCGAGCGGAGCAGCGTGGAAGGAACGCTCATTCCGCCATGCACCGCACTCGGCAAGCTGGAAGAAGGCTTCCTCCCGCCTCCACCCGAGGCCGGCGAGACGTGGGAGGAACCGTCATTCCACGGTCCTGCCCTGCCCTGGAAGAACGGAGCAGGCAGGGAGTGCCGCTCCGTGTCAGGCCTCAGCGCCGCCGCACCGCCGAGGCCGCCGCTTCCTGAATCAGCGCCGTCAGCCGCGTGCTCGTCCGGGCCTCCTGGAGGGCGAGCACCCTCCACGCTCCGTCCCGAGTGTGCACCACCACCTGGTACGAGTCCTCCGCGAAGAGGAGCCGGGCGATGGAGCCGAAGAAGGCCAGCGCGAGCAGGACCAGCCCGGCCTCGTAGAGCCCTCTTTGCGCCGAGGCCGCGACCGACAGCGCGGACAGCAATGGGAGCCCCACGCTCATGGACAGCGCGAGCGTGGCCAGCACGGGCCGCAGGCTCGGCGAGTGACGGATGGACTCCACGCGCAGCACGTCCGCGAGGGGCTGGGTGCGGCCCCGGGCCACCACGCAGTCGGACGTGACGAGGACTCCGTGCGCCTGGAACAACGGCACCTCGGCGGGAGGGGGCTGTGCCACCGCCACCGGGCGCTGCGGAAACACGAGGACATTGGGCAGCAGGACCGCGGCCTGTGGCTTCATCATGAATCGTCTCCTGAGGACGGCGGCACGGCCCCGCCGGAAGAGGTCAACGTGGAGCCCCGCGCGGCGGGCAGGTGTTCCCGCAGCATCCGGCGCAGCTCCTCCAGCGGACGGCCCAGCGCGAAGCAGTCCCGCGCCCCCAGCCGCAGCGCGAGCTGCACCAGCCGCTCATCCGCGAACGGCACCAGCACGATGAGCGGCCCCTGGCCCATCAGCTCCCGGGCCCGGGCCAGCAGTCGCTGGATGCCCTCGCCCCGCTCCACGTGCACCAGCACGAGGTCGGGCCGCACCGCCAGCCCAGGTCCATCCAACTCCAGGGCGATGCCCAGCTCCCCCAGCACGTCCGTCAGGAGCGAGCTGAGCGAGGCATCCCCTCCCACCAGGAGGGCCCGGGCTGTGCGCGAAGACTCCACCGGCGGAAATCAAGCAATGCCCATGCCCGTGCGCCTCCCCTCGAAACCGTGGCCCGGAGGCCACGCACCGTGGCATCGCGCCAGCCCGATATGGCGGATTGCCACGGTGCCGCTCCCCGCCGTGCTCGCCCGTGGCGGAGTGCCTTCCGGGCCGAAGCAGCGGACAACACCCCACATCCCCACGGCGAGGCCGGAGCGCGGGTGGACATCCCGGCGACGCGGAAGGCCACCGCCCTTCCGCGCACCCCGCCCCAGGTGGTGCTCCGAGGCCCCTACCCGCGCTCGCGCTCGCGACGGTGGATGGTGGACACGTCAATGCCCAGCAGCTCCGCCGCGCGCGTCTTGTTGCCACCGCAGCGAGTCACCATCCACGCGATGTACTCCGCCTCCAGGCGGCGCAGCGGCCACAGCTCCTGCTGGGCGAGCGCCAGCGGCAGTGCCTCCAGCGCATCCGGGGGAAGGTGCGGGCGCAGGTCCTCCAGCCCCACCGTCTCTCCCGGTGCGAGCACCACCAGCCGCTCCACCAGGTTCTCCAGCTCGCGCACGTTGCCCGGCCAGGGCATGGCGGCCAGCGCGGCCACCACGTCGGGGGCCAGGGCCTGCACCGGCGAGCGCGGGTTGCGGGCCCGGGCGCGGGTGACGAAGTGCTCCACCAGCAGGGGGATGTCCTCGCGGCGCTCTCGCAGCGCGGGCAGGCGAAGCGTGACGACGTTGAGGCGGTAGAAGAGGTCCGCGCGGAAGCGGCCCTCGCGCACGCGCGCCTCCAGGTCCTGGTGCGTGGCGGCGATGATGCGCACGTCCACGGTGCGGCTGGCATCCGCGCCCACCGCGCGCACCTCGCCATCCTCCAGCACGCGCAGCAGGCGGGCCTGCAGCTCCATGGGCATGTCGCCAATCTCGTCCAGGAACAGCGTGCCCCGGTCCGCCTCCACGAAGAGGCCCCGCCGTGCCGACGTGGCCCCGGTGAAGGCACCCTTCACGTGGCCGAACAGCTCGCTCTCCAGCAGGTCATGCGGCAGCGCGGTGCAGTTGACGGCGACGAAGGGCCCGGTGGCGCGCGGCCCCTCGAAGTGCAGCGCCCGCGCCACCAGCTCCTTGCCGCTGCCGCTCTCGCCGCGCAGCAGCACCGCCGCGCCCGAGTGCGCCACCCGGCCGATGAGCTCATACAGGGCCCGCATGGGCGCGCTGCGGCCGACGAGTGCACCCAGGCTGCTGCGCTCGGCCGCGGCCTGACGAAGGGCCCGGTTCTCCGCGCGCAGCCGCCGCTCCGCCAGCGCCCGCTTCAGGAAGACGAGCACCTCGTCCAGCCGGAAGGGCTTGGTGAAGTAGTGGTAGGCGCCGCGCTTCATCGCCTCCACCGCGCTCTCCACCCCGCCGAAGGCCGTCATCAGCAGCACCGGCACTTCGGGGTCCACCGCGTGCACGGCCTCCAGCACGTCCAGGCCGTCCACCTTCTCCATGCGCAGGTCGGACAGCACGGCGTCATACAGGCGCGAGCGCACGAGCCGCACGGCCTCCTCGCCGCCCGTGGCCAGGTCCACCGTGTAGCCCTCGTCGGTGAGGGGCTCGCGCAGCATGCGCCCCATCTCCACGTGGTCGTCGACGACCAGGATGCGTCCCTCAGCTGGCATGTCGCTCCTCGACGGCGGACGGCGTGGCGGGCCACAGCACGGTGACGCAGGTCCCCTGCCCCGGCTCGCTCTCCAGCTCGATGCGCCCGCCATGGTTGCGCACGACGTGGGCCACCATCGTCAGGCCCAGCCCCGTGCCCTGCCCCCGCTTCTTGGTGGTGAAGAACGGGTCGAACACCTGGTTGAGGCTCTCGCGCGGAATACCGCAGCCGTCATCCCGCACGGTGAGCGACACCAGCCCCCACGTCCCCGCCGCCGAGCCATCCGGCCCGGAGGCCGCCAGCCTCACCCGCCCACCCGGGCCGCATGCGTCACACGCGTTGAGCGCCAGATTCACCAACACTTGCTGCAGTTGGTCCGGGTCCGCGGCCAGCGTCGGCAGCGCGTCCGGCACGTCCAGCTCCAGGCTCACCTTGCGGCGCTCCGCCTCCACGCGCAGCAGCTCGTGCACGTCGCGGACGATGGGCCCCAGCGACACCGGCCGCACCGCCGTGGGCTGCAGGCGCGAGAAGTCCAGGAGCTGCCGCAGCGTGCGGCTCACCCTGTCTATCTGCTCGATGATGACCGCGATGCCGGGCCCCTGTGGGTGCCCCGACCCCAGCTTGCCGAGCACGTACTCCGCCCGCCCGCGCACCACGCCCAGCGGGGTGCCAATCTCGTGGGCGATGCCCGCGGCGAGCACGCCCACCGTGGCCAGCTTCTCCGCGCGCAACAGCTGCGTCTCCAGCGCACGCACGTTGCTCAGGTCTTCCACCACCAGCAGCGTGCGGACGTCCGGGTCTCTCGCCTCCAACGGCACCGCGTGCAGGTTGAAGCGGCCCTCGTCGCCGAAGAGGGCCAGCGGCTCGCCCAGCAGGCTGTGGGGGCGCGCCTCGGTGGCGGCGGCCTCCGCCAGCGCGCGCAGGCGGGACACCACGGCTTCCGGGGCCTGGGGGAAGGCAGCGGCCAGCGGGGCGCCCACTGCGCGCTCCGGCATGCGGGCACGCAGCACCTGGTTGACGGCGCTGATGCGGCCATCCTCGGTGAGGGCGAGCACTCCGGCGGGGATGTGGTCGAGAATCTTCTGCGTCTTGTCGTGCAGGTGGGCGAGCTGGTCCGCGTGGCGGCGGCTCTCGCGCAGGGCGGCCGCGCGGCGCTGGGCCAGCACCACGTACACGGCGAACGTCACCAGGAAGAGGGCCACCAGCAGGGCCGCGCCCGCCAGCCTCCAGACGAGCCCCTGTTCGTGAGAGCGCAGCGCGGCGGTGGACACCAGCGTGGCCGCCGCCCAGTTGTTGCCACCCCGGAGGCGGATGGGCGTGAAGACGGCGACGGCCTCCGCGCGCCCGAGCCCCAGCCGCTCCGCCTCGTCCTCGCCGAGCGGGAGCGTGCCGCGCTCACCTTCCTTCATCCGCGCCGCCATCGACGCGAAGCCCGGAACGAGCATTCCTTCCGCGTCCAACCGCCGGTACCAGTCCGCGAGCTTCGCATCGCTGGCGGACGTGGGCTGGTCATGCGCGCCCACCAGCAACAGTCGCGCCTCCGGGTCCGAGGTGACGATGCGCAGCGGCGTGAAGAAGGTCTCCGTGTCCACCAGCACGGCGACAGCGCCCGCGGGCCGGCCCTTGGCCACGGGCAGCGCGGTGGCCATGACGCGCAGCCAGCCCTGGCCCTCTCCGAGCGGTGGAGACGTGGTGATGTCACCGGGAGGCCGCTGCAGGGCGCGCCGGGCCGCCTCCGCCATCTGCGGGAGGATGGCGCCGCGAGACACCTGCTTGCCGGTGCGCCGGTCCAACAGGCGCAGTCGCTCGCGCCCCTCCGCGTCGTAGGCGACGATGACCTTGTACTGACCCACCGCCTCCAGCAGGGCGCGCAACTCGCGCCGGTGCTCGGCGTCGCTGCCGGGCTGGGACAACAGCTCACCGGCGAAGCGCAAATCTTCGCCCACGTCCTCCAGCGTCTCCGAAACGCCCCGCGTGGCCTCGTCGAGCTGGGCCTGCCGGTCCACCGCGAACTGCCGCGCCAGCGCCGCGCGGTTGCTCTCCAGCAGCGTGAGCACCCCCATGCCCACGCTGGTGAGCGCGGCGCACAGGAGCAGGATGGGGAGCAGGGCGTACCGCATGGGGCCCGCGAGTCTAGCGGGCACGCGGAGGCCCGGCCTCCCCGAAGGCCCCTGGCGCCTCCTTGAAACCGCGTTTTCCAGGTTCTGCTACTCTTCGAGTCGCGGCGTCCACGGGATTGCCGGGGCGCTGCGCACAACCCCATCCGGGAGAGCACAAATGATTCGCTCCGCGAAGAAGGCCGCACAGCTGTTGCTCGCCGTGACCGCAGGTGCCGTCGTGTCGTTCAGTGCCACGCGGGTACTCGCACCGACGCCCAGTGAGCCGGGCTCCTACTGCGAGGTGAATTGCGTCAACCAGTGTATCGAGGAGGGCTTCAGCTACGGCCGGTGCGACGGCACTGTCTGCGTCTGCTTCTACGCCTACTGAGGCTCCGGGCGTCGCCGGACGCCGGTCGAAGCCCGCTCGCCCCGCGGAAACCCCGCCAGCGGGGGAGCGAAGCCCTGCTCCGGTGCGGGAGGCCACCTCCCACACCGGAGTCCTCGGCAACGCCCGCGATGGGAGAACTGCTCCCGGCGTCAGCAGCCCGCGCCGTACGCCAGCAGGAACGTGGTGCGGTCCGTGCTGTTCACCACGCCATTGCCATCCGCGTCCGCGTCCAGGCTGCCCGCGTTCCACGCGTTGAGGAACGCATCCCGGTCCGCGAGGTTCACGGTGCCGTTGGTGTCGTAGTCGGACGGGCAGAAGAACCGGATGTCCATCTTCCACCACGAGCTCGCCGTGCCGGCGGTGCCCGCCTTCGCGTCCACCAGCGCGGACACGTCACCCTGCAGCGTGAAGGGCCCCGGGAACAGCCAGCCCTTGCGGCGCACCGAGTCCGCGTCCGTGTTGCCGATGTCGATGGAGAGCACCGGCACGCCGGTGGTGAGGCTCGCGATGTGCACGAGCGCCGTGGAGCCCCCGTACACGTTCGCGGTGGTGTCGGCGGTCGCGTCGCCGGCCACGGTGTAGCGGGCGTAGCGGTTGAGCTGGAACGTCAGATAGAAGTCCGCGTTGCCCGTCGCATACCCGCGAGACAGGGCGGACTGCGTGGTGCCATTCGCGCTGGCCGACACCTCCGCGCTGATGCTCGACCCGGTGATGCTCGACGTCTCCGTGCCCGAGCCATTCGCGTCCGCGTGGCTGTGCGTGTCGTCGTACTGCGGGAAGTCGCTGGCCTTCAGCACCAGGCTCTCGTTGAAGGCCGCGAAGCCACTCGTCTGGCGAGAGTCCGACTCGTTGACGTTGGTGATGCCTTCATCCTTGGCGATGACCGTGGCGGACACCGAGCGGGTGCCCTCCGTCGGGGTGATGAACTGGGCCTGCGCGGACGCGGCCGCGAAGAGGGGGATGGCACCAGCCCACAGGGGGATGAGACGCATGTGAACCTCCATGCTGCGTGACGGGGTGAGGTGCGAACCTTAGGTGGCTCGCCTGACGCCCACCCTGCCAATCAAGTGACGGCGCGGACGCCTCCCCTGCTCCGCCATCTCCGCGGAAACCCCCCGAAAACACAGCACCCCTCGTCGGAGACACCCGCACGCAGAGGATTGACTCCATGCGTTGCCACGTGTTACCTACCGGTCGGTAGGCAGTTAGGTTCAATAAAATTACAGTCTCCATGAAAAGGAGCACACGTGACGCACAGCGGGCGGAAGCCGGATGAGGGGGAGCGCTACCGGGCCATCCTCGAGACGTCGGCGCGGCTCATCTGCGAGCGCGGCTACGAGGGCACGTCGATGCAGGAGATCGCCGCCGCGTGCCGGATGACGAAGGCGGGGCTCTACCACCACATCCAGAACAAGGAGCAGCTCCTCTTCGCCATCATGAACTACGGGATGGACGTGTTCGAGGAGCAGGTCCTCTCGCGCGTGCAGGGCATCGAAGACCCGGTGGAGCGGCTGCGCGCGTGCATGCGCCACAACATCCTGCTGGTGACGCGGGGGTGGAGCAAGGAGGTCATCATCATCCTCCACGAGCACGCCACGCTGACGGGTGAGGCGCGCGCGTTCATCGACGCCCGGAAGAAGAAGTACGTGGACTTCCTGGAGGAGGCCTTCGCCCAGGCCTCGGCGGCGGGACGCATCCGCCCGGTGGACCCCACCATCGGCGCGTTCTCGTTCCTGGGCATGGTGCTGTGGGTCTACAAGTGGTTCAAGCCGGACGGGCGGCTCTCGGACGACCAGATCGCCGACGGCATGGTGGACATGCTCTTCCCGCCCGTCGTCGCGGCGGCCGTGGAGGGACAGCCGGGCACGTCGTCGTTGCGCGTGGTGCCCCGCGCCACCGGCACCGACGCGGCGGACGCGGCCTCGGTCGCAGTCCCGGGCGCGGCTCCGAAGGAGAAGCCGTGAAGACGGCCCGTTGGTGCTCACTCGAGGAGGCCGTGGCCTCCATCCCGGATGGCGCATCACTCGCCACCGGGGGCTTCATGCTCGGCCGCGCGCCCATGGCGCTCGTCATGGAGCTCATCGCCCAGGGCAAGCGGAGGCTGGGCCTCATCTCGCTGCCCAACCCGCTGCCGGCGGAGCTCCTCGTCGCGGGTGGCTGCCTGGAGCGCGTGGAGCTGGCCTTCGGCGCGCTGAGCCTGGAGGGCCGTGTGCGGCCCATGCCCTGCCTCAAGCGGGCGATTGAAGCGGGCACCCTCTCCTGGCGCGAGCATGACGGCTACCGCGTCGTCCAGCGGCTGCGCGCCGCGTCCATGGGGATTCCCTTCATCCCCGCGCCGGACGCGGACGTGTCCGGCCTGGCGCAGGCGGAGCCTCCGCGGAAGGTGGTGGACCCCTTCACGGGACAGAGCGTGACGGTGGAGCCGGCCTTCTACCCGGACGTGGCGCTGATCCACGCGCGCGCCGCGGACGAGCGCGGCAACCTCTACATGGAGGACCCGACGACGGACCTGCTGGTGGCGGGCGCGGCGCGGCGGGTGATTGCCACGGTGGAGGAGCGCGTGGCGCGCCTGCCCCGCGTCACCGTGCCGGGCTTCCAGGTGGACCGGATCGTCCTGTCCCCTGGCGGCGCGCTGCCCACGGGCTGCGTGGGCCTGTACCCGCACGACGACGCGATGCTGAGCCGCTACCTCGCGCTGGCCGAGACGGGACGCGAGGCGGAGTTCCTGGAGCCGCTGATGGCTCGGAGGGCGGCATGAGTGCCTGTCTCGATGCGACTCCGGCGGAGACGGTGGTTGCGCTCCTGGCGCGGCAGATTGACGACGGCGCCGTGGTGGCCACGGGCGTGGCCTCGCCGCTCGCCATCCTCGCGATTGCGGTGGCGCGGGCCACGCATGCGCCGGGCCTGACGTACCTGGCCTGCGTCGGCTCGTTGGATCCGGACCTCCCCACGTTGCTCCCCTCCTCCGAGGACCTGGGCTACCTGGATGGGCGCTCGGCGGAAATCACCATTCCGGACCTCTTCGACCATGCGCGGCGCGGGCGCGTGGACACCGTCTTCTTCGGCGCGGCGGAAGTCGATGCCACCGGCAGCACCAACATGACCGCCAGCGGCAGCCTGGAGCGGCCGCGCACGAAGTTCCCCGGCGTGGCGGGCGCGGCCACCCTGCGCCAGTGGGTGAAGCGGCCGGTGCTCCTGGTGCCCCGGCAGTCCCGCCGCAACCTCGTGCCCGAGGTGCAGGTCGCCACCACGAGGGACCCGCGCCGGCCCACGATGCTCATCTCCGACCTGGGCGTCTTCGAGCTCGGCGCCGACGGGGCCCGCCTGCTGGCGCGCCACCCGTGGACGACGGAGGAGATGCTGACGGAGCGCACCGGCTTCGCCTTCCGCGTGCCCGAGTCGCTCCCCGTCACCCCGCTGCCGGACGCGCGCACGCTGGCGGCCATTCGAGCCATCGACCCGCGCGAGCAGCGCAACCAGCTCGTCGGCGCCTGACACACCACTTACTGCTCACACCGGATTCTGGATTCACGGAGGCATGGGAATGAAGGCCGTCGTTCTGCGCAGCTTTGGTGAGGCAGGGAATCTGAAGATGGAGACCGTCCCCGTGCCCCGTCCCGGGCGCGGAGAGGTGCTCCTGAAGGTCCACGCGTGCGGCGTCTGCTACCACGACGTCATCAACCGCCGGGGCAACCTGCCGCGCACCAGCGTGCCCGCCATCCTCGGCCACGAGGCGGCCGGCGAGGTGGTGGAGGTGGGCCCGGACACGCCGAACTGGAAGACGGGAGACCGCGCCGCCACGCTGCAGCGGCTGTCCTGCGGCGAGTGCGCGCTGTGCAAGAGCGGCCGCAACAGCCTGTGCAAGAACGACAACCGCTTCTTCGGCGAGGAGCTGCCGGGCGGCTACGCGCAGTTCATGGTGGCGCCCGTCGCCGGACTGGGCCGGGTCCCGGCGTCCCTGCCCTGGGCCGAGGCCGCCACGGTGTGCTGCACCACGGGCACGGCGGTGCACACGGTGCGCACGCGGGCGAAGGTCCGCGCGGGCGAGACGGTGCTGATTACCGGCGCCAGCGGCGGCGTGGGCCTGTCCTCGGTGCAGCTCGCGAAGCTGGACGGGGCGCGCGTCATCGCGGTGACGTCCGGCGAAGCAAAGGTGCAGGCGCTGAAGGACGCGGGCGCGGACGAGGTCATCCTCGCGCGCGGGCTGGACTTCGCGGCGGACGTGCGCAAGCGCACCAAGGGCGCGGGCGTGGACGTTGCGGTGGAAATCGTGGGCAGCGCCACCTTCGACCAGACGCTCAAGTCCATGGCGCCCGGCGGCCGCGTGGTGGTGGTGGGCAACCTGGAGTCGGGGCTGGTGCAGCTCAACCCGGGGCTCGTCATCGTCAAGGAGCTGGAGATTCTCGGCGCGTACGCCACCAACCAGCAGGAGCTGGACGAGGCGCTGCGGCTGACCGCCACGGGCGGCGTGCGCCAGTACGTCACGGACAAGGTGCCGCTGGCGGAGGCGGCGCGGGCGCACTTCCGGTTGGAGAACCGCGAGGTGGCGGGCCGGCTGGTGCTGGTGCCGCCCGAGGCGTGAGCGGGGCGTTGGCGACTCGAGTGACAGGGATTCGGAGCACGGAGCGGAAGCGAGGAGTGCCATGAAGAAACGCGTGGGAATCGAAGCGTTGGCGGTGGCGGTGCCGTCCCGGTACGTGGACATCGAGGACCTGGCGCGGGCGCGCGGGGTGGACCCGGCGAAGTTCACCTCGGGCCTGGGCGCGAAGGAGATGGCCGTCACGGACCCCGGCGAGGACACCGTGGCGCTGGCGGCCTCCGCGGCCGCGCGGCTCATCAAGCAGCAGGACGTGGACCCCTCCCGCATCGGCATGCTGGTGGTGGGCACGGAGACGGGCATCGACCACTCGAAGCCCGTGGCCTCGCACGTCCAGGGCCTGCTGAAGCTGCCCCGCACCATGCGCACCTACGACACGCAGCACGCGTGCTACGGCGGCACGGCGGGGCTGATGGCGGCGACGGAGTGGATTGCCTCCGGCGCGGGCGCGGGCAAGGTGGCCATCGTCGTGTGCTCGGACATCGCCCGGTACGGGCTGAACACCGCGGGCGAGCCCACGCAGGGCGGCGGCGCGGTGGCGCTGCTCGTCTCCGAGCAGCCGGACTTGCTGGCGCTGGACGTGGGCCTCAACGGCGTGTGCACGATGGACGTGTATGACTTCTGGAGGCCCGTGGGCCGCCGGGAGGCGCTGGTGGACGGGCACTACTCCATCAACTGCTACCTGGAGGCGCTGTCCGGCGCGTACCGCGGCTGGCGCGAGAAGGCCGTGGCGGCGGGGCTGGTGCGCTGGTCGGGGACGATGCCGGGCGAGCAGCTCGCGCGCATCGCCTACCACGTGCCCTTCTGCAAGATGGCGCGCAAGGCGCACGCGCAACTGCGGCTGTGTGACCTGGAGGACGCGGTGGGCCCGGGCCCCGGGACGCCTGAGGCGCGCGACGAGGTCGCGAAGTCGCAGGCGAGCTACGACGCGCAGGTGGCCTCGTCGCTGGGGCTGAACGCGCGCATCGGCAACGTGTACACGGCGTCGCTGTACCTGGCGCTCGCGGGCTTGATGCAGCGCGAGGGCGCGCAGCTCGCGGGGCAGCGGATTGGCCTGCTGTCGTACGGCAGCGGCTGCATGGCGGAGTTCTACTCGGGTGTCGTTGGCGAGAAGGCCGCGGAGCGGATGGCGCGCGCGGACCTGGCGTCGGTGCTGGCGAAGCGCGAGCGCGTCTCCATCGAGGAGTACGAGCGGCTGATGAAGCTGCCCGCGGATGCGCCCGAGCCCGTGGCCGCGGCTCCGGGAGCGTTCCGGCTCCAGGAGATTCGTGAGCACAAGCGGCTGTACGCAGAAGGCGTCACTGGCTCAGCGGGGTAGCCGGATCATTCTCGAGTGAGCACGCAACAACTCCCACGCGAAGCGGCCGTGGGAGTTGTCGCGCGCTTCCCGCGCTCCGGAAGCATCACTCGATGTGGGTCACGTCGATGCCTTCCCTGATGCCATGGAGAAGCATCTCACCCTCACCCCACTCGTCGGGAGACCACACCCAACGCCACTTCGCCTCGGGTGGAGGTGCGCCGGTCCGGACCCGGAGAATCACTCCTCCGGACCCATCCTTCACGGCATTGTCCATCGCAATCCTGGGGGTACGTGCCCATGACGTGTATGGACTGACATCTGCGACGCCACCCATGTTGTGCTCCTCCGCGGTGACAGTTCCGTTGACGTCTCCCGGGCGAGCAATGCCCTGACGGGCGGACTCGATTTCAGGGTGTTTCGCGGACACCCCGCGATAGAGGAAGTTGGGGTACTCATCGCTGGCGAACTTCTCGAGCGCGGCGGCGACCTTCGCGGGATCAACAGGCTTGGGCTGGGGCGCGCCAGGCCCCTTCGCCTGAGCAGGGTCCGAGCCCTTCCGGAACCCCATGTTGCCAAGGTTCGAGCCCAGCCCCTTCGAGTAGACCTCCAGCCCCGCCATCTCGAGCGCGGTGTGGGTCGTGAACCCCGCCGAAGCGAGCGCCCCCACCCCACCCAACATGAACTCCGCGGTGCCGAAGATCTGTTGGGCCAGATTGCCATTCAGCCTCCCCTGGCGAGCATGTTCCTGACCGGCCACCATGCCCATGACGTTGAGGCCGGTCGCCGTGGCGCCCGTTCCCAGGCGCACCGCCGCGACCGAGCTCTTCATTCCGGCGGCCAGCCCGCCTCCGAGCAGTGAGCCGTAGCCGCCCATCGCAAAGGCAGACTCCAGATTCAAATCACCCAGGGAGCGGCCCTGCATGATCATCTGCGAGGCCACGTCGAAGCCGCCGCCAAGCGCCATGCCGCCCGCCGTCGCGCCCACGCCGAAGAGGCCACCAGAGAGCACCGTCGCCCCCGCGGCACCGCCGAACGTCGTCGCCCTGCCCCATTCGATGGGCTTGCTGCTCCCCGCGCCCTCGGCCGCCTCCTGGTAGATGACGTGGGCCTCGGTGCCGATGACCGCCGTCAGCCCCGCGTAGATGAGCAGCGGAACGAATGCGATGCGCCCGTCCCGGTCCACGTAACGCGTGGGATTGCCGTTGCCGTATCCCCACCGGTTCAGGCTCGCGGGGCTCGCTTCATCACCAAAGAGTGGGTCCTCGCTCAGGAAGCGCCCCAGCTGCGGCGCGTACCAGCGCTGCTGCGCGTACGTCAGCCCCGCCTCCGCGTCGAACGCATGGCCCGTGAAGCCCAGGCTCGCCTCCGCCGAGCCCGGCACCGTCCAGTGCGTCTCGCTCTTGCGGTACCCACCCCACGCGTCATACCGATGCCACTTGCCCGACGCGCCCATGACGCGTCCCACCGCGCTGCCAGCGCCGTCGTGCGCGATGCGGCCCGAGCCCACCGAGACTGTCATCCCGGGCCCCTGCGCGTAGAGCAGCGCGTCCTGGCCGGGCAGCCGCTCCTCGGCCAGCGAGGCTCCGGCCCAGAGCCAGCGCGTCGTCTGGCCCGCCACCGTGCGGCTGCGGCGCAGCCCGTCCCAGCCGTACGTGTACTCCGCCGTGACGTTGCCCCCGCCTCCGCCAGACACCGCCGGCTGCACTGACACGTGCGTGAGCCGGCCCGCGGCGTCCCAGCCGTAGTCCTTGCGGCCGCTCGGCGTCTGCTCCGACGTGAGCCGGCCCACCTTGTCCGTCACGTACGTCGCGATGCGCTGCCCGGCGTGGAGCTCGTCGTAGATGCCTTCCAGCCCACCGCGCGCGTCCAGCCCGTAGCGCCAGTACCTCCGCGGGGAGGCCCCGCCGAAGCCCGAGGGCCCCAGCGGCCCGGAGTAGTTCGCGAACTCCTTCTCCTCCTCCCGCGTGCCGTCGCCGGTGAGCTTGTAGAGCTGCGCCACCCCATCCGGGTAGCGGACGCCCGTCAGCCGGTCGGCGGCGTCATAGCCGTAGGCCGTCACCTCGTCCGCGGTGAGCAGGCCGTCCCGATACGTCTCGCGCAGCCGGTTGCCGCGCTCGTCGTATGTGTAGTCGAAGCGGCTGTGCAGCCCTGTCACAGCACCCGTGCCGTCACAGGCCGCGGTTGCCCTGGCGTTGACGACCTGGGTCAGCCGCCCCCGGTCGTCGTAGCAGCGACGCTCCGTCAGGCCCGCGCCCGTCACCGCCGCGAGCCGCTCGCCTCCCTGCTCCCACTCCACCCCCATGCTCCCCGCCGGACTGGTGATGCTCGACAGCCGGCCCTTGCCGTCATGGCCGTACGTCACCGTCCCGGCGGCGCTCGCCACCGTCTTCCGCTGGCCGCTGTCCGTATGGGTGAACGAGACGACGTCGCCGTCACGGTCCACGCTCCGCAGCAGGCGCCGCGCGTCGTACGTGAACGTGGTCTCCACATTCGCCAGGCCCTGCTGCTCCGTCACCTTCCACGGCTGGTCCTCCGCCGTATACGCATACGTCACCTGGGTGAGCCGCGTGTACGCCTCGCTCGCCGCGCCCGGCTGGTACTCCACCCGCGCCAGGCGCCCGCGCCCGTCCATCAGCGACTCGATGGCGTCGTCGTTGCCGTCCGTCTGTCGGCCCACGCCACCCGTCCACTGGGTCTGCCAGCTCGCCGTGCCCCGCTTGCGCAGGGTCTGCCGTCCCAGGAAGTCGTACTCGAACGACTCGTTCGCGACGCCGCCCGGGGGACGCGTCACGCTCTTGAGCCGCAGCAGGCCGTCATGGGCATACGTGAAGGTGCCCGCGCCCGGCTGCAGGACTTGCAGCAGCTCGCCTCGCGCGCCACGGGTGAAGGTCTTCGTCTGGGCATCCGGGCCCCCCGCCCCCTCCGTCACCGACAGCAGGGCGCCGTTGGCGTCGTACGTATAGCCCGTGGCCTGGAAGTCTTGAGGCCGACCGAAGCGCTCCTCCAGCACCAGGCCGCGTGGCCCGTAGTCGAGCTGGAGCTGGCGCCCGTCGGGCCCCGTGCGCGTCTTGAGCCTGCCGTCCAGGTCGTAGGTGTAGTCGGTGTCCTCGCCGCCAAAGGTGCTCCGCTTCAGCAGCCCCTCGGAATAGGCATACGTCGTCTCGCTGATGCCCGCGGGCTTCTCCCGGGCCAGCACGCCCGCCGCGTCGTAGCCCCAGACATCCGTCTTGCCGTCGCGCGTCCGCTCCACCACGTTGCCGAGCGAGTCCACCTCCAGCTGCGTGGTCCGCGACTGGCTCACACCTCCCGCCTGGTCGCTCGTGGTGATGCTCGCCTGGCGCTTGTTCCACGCCGTCGTCGTCTCGTAGCGGTACGACTGCCCGCGGGCCGACCACGACTCCACCTTCTCCAGCGCGCGGCCCAGGTCGTCACGTGAAGGCCAGACGGTGCTCGACACCCAGTCGGAGCCCTCGCGGACCGTGATGGACTTCTCCCACGGCCCTTCGAGCACCACTGTCTTCTCCAGCGTGCCGCCCGTCCCCTGCACCTCCTCGCTCAGCAGCCTGTCCCGCGCGTTGAACCGGCGCGTGGTGACGACGGTGCGCCCATCGCCCGGGTCCATCGTCTCGCGCACCTGCTTCGTCGCGGGCAGGTACTCGTAGACAGACGAAACTCCAGGCGTGCCCCCACTCGAGGCCACCGTCTTCGAGGCCAGCCGGCCCAGCGCGTCGTACCCGTAGGTGCACTGGTAGCCCGGGTGCGGGCCCTTCTCCACGTGCACCCGGCCGGCGGTGTCCAGCTCGAAGGTGGTGAGGTGGTGGTCCGGGTCCTCCACCCTGGTCAGCGTGCCCTGCGGGTCATAGAGGCGCTGCGTGACGGCGCCCGTGGCGGACTCGTGCCGCCACACCTGGCCCCGCTCGGTGTACTCGAACGTCTCCTCGGCGGCGTGGCCGTCCACCTGGCGCGCCACGCTCAGCGTGCGCCCTGCGGTGTCGAGCGTCAGCGTCTCCTGCTCGGTGCGCGTCGCCGTCCCGGTGTCGATGGAACGCTCCACCCTCACGCGGTGCTGCGGGTCCAGGTACGTGCGCGTCTCCTTCCAGGTGAGCGTCGCGCTCCCGGAGCGCACCTTCCGCTCCACCTGCGTCGTCCGGCCCAGCACGTCGCCGTACTGGTACGTCTCGACGAGCCCCAGTTCCTGGTCTTCCCTGCGCGCCAGTCGCCCCGCCCCGTCGTACGCGCGCACCTCGTGCACGCCACCCTTCGAGCCCTCGCTGTTCATCGCCTGGGGGTTGCCCAGCGCGTCCAGCGACGTCATCAGCACCGTGTGCTGCCCCGAGCCGCCCACCTTCCGGCTCACCGGGTTGCCCTGCACGTCCAGCTTCATCTCCAGCGTGTCGCCGTCCCCCCAGTCCCAGAAGACGGGGCGTCCCAGGCTGTCGTAGCCGAGGGTCGTCACGCGGCCCAGGTGGTCCGTGACGGAGTACGGGTTGCCGTCGGCGTCCCGCGCGTACGCCATCTCGAGCGCACTGCCCACCTTCACCTGCTCGACCCTTCCTGCCGCGTCGTACTGGTAGACGTGGGTGTTCCCGCTCTCGTCCAGGGTGCTCGTCAGGCGCCCGTTCGTGTACGTGGACTGGCGCTTGCTCAGCGCCGCGGGCTCGCCCACGTAGGACGACTCCTCCGTCAGCAGCCCGTCCACGTACTGCCGGGTCCGCTCGTGGTTGCGCGTGGTGCCGGCGGACGCCTTGGCCAGCACCTCCGTCACCGTCAGCGCGTTGTCCTGGTCCGTGTACGTGTACGTCCACGACTCCTGTGGCGTGCCCGAGCGGACGTGCGTCAGCACCCGGCCCACGCCGTCATGGGTGAAGGACTCGAAGCTCCCCGTCTCCATGTCCTCCGTGCGCACCAGCCGCCCGTACGTGTCATACGAGAGCGTGCGCGTGAGGAAGGACAGGCCCGAGGTGGCCGCCGCGAGCTGCAGCGTCATCCGCTGGGGCTGGCCGAGCGCGCTGAAGTTGCTCAGCACCACCTCGCGGCCCTGCGCGTCCGTGTAGCCCTTGAGCAGGCCGTCCGCCGTGTACCGCGCGTCCTTGAAGACCTCGCGCGTACCGCCGGGGGCGGACACCTTGAGGCCCAGCAGGTCGCCCGCGTCGTTCCGGGGGTTCTCCACCGTTGCCTGCGCGCCGCCCACCTGCGTGACGGAGCTGGCCGGCACGCCGAAGCGCGAGTCCAGGACGTGCCGCACCAGCGACCCGGTGCCCCCGAGCCCCTCCACGGGCTTGCTGCCCGCGGGCGCCCCCACCAGCGACACCTCCTGAAGCACCAGCCGCGTGGAGGAATCCATCGCCAGCGCGCGGCCGGCGGCCGAGGTCTGCTGATTGGCGACGACCTTCCCGCCCCGCGTGTCGCTTCCCCAGGCCGTCGTCGACGCGCTGCCCGGAGTCACCTCGGAGCTTCCCACGTTGCCGAAGTCGTTCAGCGACAGCGTCGCCTTGACGCCGTCCGGCCACGTCACCGACCGCGACCGCGCTCCGCTGTAGGCGATGGCCACCTTCGCGCCCTGCATCCCCGTGGTCGACACGGAGGTGACCATCTCGTGGGCCTTGACGTGCTGGTACGGGGCGCTGCTCGCGGAGCGCTCGTACGAGGCCCGCCAGTGCACCGGCCCGCTCGAGGCGGGCGAGTTGCCGTAGATGACGCGCGTCGCGGCCAGCTCGTTGACGGCCTCCCACTTCTCGTCGTCCTTCAGCGTGGAGGCCACCGGCAGGTAGTCATACTCGTAGGACTGGTAGGGCAGGCCCGGCGAGCGCTCCACGCGGGTGAGGTTGCCCTTGCGGTCCTGCTCGAAGCGCAGCGAGTAGCCGCCGCCCGCGCCGCCCGTCAGCGTCGCGGTGCGCATCCACTTGAAGCCCCGGGCGCGCGCCAGGATGCGGATGGCCTCCGGCAGATCCGTGGCCTCCGTGTCCACGTCCTCGTACGTGAAGGCGAGCGACACCGTCCCCGCCTCCGCCGCCTGCGTCACCTTCCACAGCCGCTCCGAGTCCGGCTCGTACTCCAGCTTCGTCCAGCCCAGGTCGCCGCCGTCCCGCCCGTGGCTGTCCGAGAAGCGCGTCAGCATCCAGCGGCGGTGGCCCTCCTCGCGAGGCCCCTTCGCCGGGCGGTTGAACTCGAACGTCCAGCCCCCTTCCGTCTTCAGCGTCAGCCTGTCGGAGGCCCCGCTGGAGTCCATGGGCGCTTCGACGCGCAATTCGAAGCCATGCGCCCCGTCCGTCTCCTTGCAGGGGTCCGTGCCCGCGGTGTTCCCGTAGAGCGACGAGTCCTTCGGCTCCGCGGCGCAGTCGGGGAAGACGAAGCCCTGCCCGCCCACCACCGCGATGTAGCGCCCCACCCGCTCTTCCAGGAGCCAGCCGTCGAAGTTGTGCCGCCAGCCCACGCCCAGGGGCGTCGGGAAGTTGTCCTGGTTGTTGTAGACGCGCTTGAAGGCGAACTCGCCCTTGAGGAAGGGCAGCGCGAAGTCCACGTGCTCGAAGGACAGGTGCCCGTCCGCCACGTTGACGCCCGCCACCGTCTCCTGTCCCACCGCCCGCGCGTTGGCCCCGTTGAGGGAGCCCTGCGGCCGGCCCAACTCCATGACCCGGTGGTCCTTCACGGGCAGCACCGTGTCCAGCACCAGGTACACCGGGACGGGGTCATGCGTGGAGCCGGCCATGCCCGTCAGGTGCGGAGGCAGCGGCAGCCGGAAGCGCCGCGCGCCCGTGTTCGAGCTGCGCTTCGCCTGGAAGAGCTTCTGCTTGATGAGGCCGTTCCCCGCATCCTGCACCGCGTAGGCGCCATCCGGCTGGAGGGAGAGCGACACCTCCTTCAGGAGGGCCGTGTTCGACGGCGCGCAGATGGGGTTGGTGCACAGCCTCAGCGTCCCGGAGGTGACCTCCGTGGGGTCCACGTAGAAGCTGGCCGTCGAGGGCTGCGACACCGGCCGGCCGACAGCCGGCTTGCCGGTGCTCGGGTCGTCCTGCAGCATCGCCGCGTCCATGGTGTACGCGGCCGAAGACGCCACGTAGTCCTTGCGGGGCGCCAGGCCCTGGAGGTTGAAGCGGTAGAGGACGTTCTCCGCGTTTCCGCTCAGGTACAGCTCGAGGTAGAGGACGTCGCTGGCACTCAGGATGTCGCCGACGTATTCGCCACCGCAGTTCGCGGTGATGGTGTGGTTCACCTCGTCGAGGGTGAACGGACAGTCGATGCCGAACTCGTCGGTGCCCAGCCGCACCCGGTAGTCGCCGCTGAGCGTGCCCGCGCGGCCCGGCTCCTGCGGCGCCAGCAGGCCCGCGAGGAACTGGTACGACAGGTCCCTCGCCTGGGCGATGGGGTCCGTCTGCCGCAAGTCCCTCGTCGCTTCGTCCTGCGTCGCGATGAGCCGTCGGGGCTCCAGGTCCAGGATGCGGAACTCGTGCTCGCGCTTCACGTCGTACTGGTCCACCAGCGCGCCCCGCGCGTCGTAGCGCTTGAAGACGTTCTTCAGGAAGAAGGCCTGCGCCGGCAGCCCCGGAGGGTTGTCGTTGCCGGAGGTGGGCTCCTCGAAGTTCGGCGGCCGGGCCCGGCTCTCCTTCGCGTCCACGTAGCCGTCGCCGTTCGTGTCACGGTCCAGCAGGCGGTTGCCCACCACGTGGAGGTAGTAGTTCGCGCGCGTCAGGTTGTTGAGCGTCTGCTGCTGCCCGCTCGCATTCACCCGGCGCAGCGAGGCCTGCACGTTCACGGTGTTGAGCCCCGGCGCCACCTCGAAGACCTTCACCGCCGGCTGCTCCACCGTGGTGCCCGTCACGCGGACAAGCTGGCCCGCCAGCGGCGGCACGCCCCGGGGCACGTCGGCGAGCTGCATGGCGTCCCTCAGACACGTCTCCCACTGCTTGCGGGAAGCGCCCGGCGCCAGCTCGGAGCAGTACATCTCCAGCAGCGTCCCCGCGTCGGCGTCATCGTCGGTGATGGCGCTCGGCTTGCACACGCCGCCGTCCGGCAGCCGGCCCTTCTCGCAGTCCGCTTCCTCCCGCTCCCAGGTGTCCGGGAGGCCGCCGTCCGTGGGGGCCACCACGGGGACGGCGGCGCGGCGCACCCGCCAGTGCGTGGTGACCTGGAGGTAGTCGTCGCGCGTGGTGCCCGCGCCGCCCGTGCGGATGAGGTGCCTCGGCTCGTCACCGCGCTGCAGGCCCTCGGAGCGGGCCTGGCGCTTCACGCGCACGTCGATTTCCGGCGGGTACAGGTCGATGTCCCCGGGGATGCCCAGCTCCGCCCGCGAGCAGCGGGACATGCTGTACGTCTGGCTGCCCTCCCTCACCTCCAGCGGCCCACCCGCGGCCGCGTCCTGGGGGCAGGTGCCGTCCGGCGCGCGCACGTCGCGGTTGATGGAGGGCACCGTCACCGTCTTCATCCCGGAGTAGCCGGTGGCGTGGTTCACCGCGAACACCACCAACCGCTCTCCCGCCCCCAGCCGCAGGAACGAACCCGCCATGGGGCCGCACTCCAGCCGGTAGAAGGACTCGTCCTCCGGCGAGAGCGGCCCCGCCTGGCCTGACAACTGGAGGCAGCGCGCGCGCGTCGCGTCGTTCGAGTAGTGGGAGGGCCCCAGCCGCACGCGTGAGTACTGGCCATGCACGCCGGTGGGCGGATGGTCCGGGTCCCCGCACTCCATCGTCAGCGGCCGCGTCACCGCGTACCGGGCCACGGGGTGCACGAGGTCATCCTCGCGGAAGAAGTGGACCTCGGTGGTCGCCGAGTCCTCCTCGGAGAGGGACTGCAGTTCGCCCGTCTCCGGGTCTCGCTTCGTCTCCGAGCCGCTCCTGCACGTGGCCGGCACCTGCTGGCCGTCCTTGTTCCTGAAGGTGAGGTTGCCGTACAGCAGCCGGACGTCCACGAGCACGTCCGCCCACGAGTACCCGTTCGGGTACATGAGGAAGCTGCGCGAGCACACGGGGTACGTGGTGTTCACCGCGACGACGTAGGGGTTGCCGAACAGGTCGGTCTTCGAGTCGAAGCGAGGCCCCAGCGGGATGTCCGCGCAGGCAATCCCCGTGGTGTCCGGCCCGGGAATGACGACCATCGAGCGGAACATGCCCTTGTCGTCCGTCATGCCCCCCGTGTCGACGTAGCTGCTGACGCTGACGGGCAGGTTCTTGAAGCGCACCACGCCGTGGAACGGGTCCTCGGTGTCCGTGCTGTCGGGCTCCTTGCGCACCGTCAACCGCGCCTTCGTGGGAGGCCCTCCCGCGTCGGGGATGATGGGCTCCAGCGTCGCCGTCAGGCGGATGGCGCGCGTGTCGTAGCGCGTCTTGCCCGAGAGCAGCAGCGTCGAGGTCCCGAACGAGAGGGACACCTCGGACTCGATGGACGCCCTGCCCTGTCCCTCATTCCTCCAGGTCTCATAGGGCTTCGGTGCAATCGGCCCGCCGGAGGGGCCCACCGCGGACAGCGTGGCGACGACGCTCTCGCTCGCGCTCGCGGCGCCGTTGGTCTCGTAGCGCGCCTCGAAGTCGACCGGGAGCGTGTAGGGGACCTCCACCTCGAAGTTCGACACCAGGTCCGGCAGCCCCATCTCGAGCGTCGTCTGGTGCTCGCGCGGCGAGCGCACCTGTCCCGAGACGTAGGAGATGCCGGGCAGGAAGCTGTCCATCACCGCCCACATCGACAGCAGCGCGTTGCCGATGTCCGCATGCGCGCTGGCGATGACGACGTCCTTCACGCGCTCCCACAGCGAGGGCTCCCGCGCCTTCACCGGAAGCCGCAACAGCCCCAGGCCGCCGTCCGTCGCCGCGCCGCCCGTCGCGCCGCCCGCAGCGGCGAGCACCTCCTCCAGCTTGCCCTGCTGCTCGGGCGTCAGCGCCATGTAGCCAAGGAACTCCAGCGAGCCCGCGGGCACCGGGGCGTCCGCGACGATGGCCTCGCCGTCCGCGCGCACGTGCGCCAGCCCCACGCGCTTGAGCGACAGGCGCCGCTCGTCGAAGCCCAGCAGCACCACCATGCGCCCTGCGGCAAGCCGGGTACGGTTGGGCAGCGTCAGCGAGACAGGCTTGAGGAACCGCACCTGCTCCGGGCCGAGCTGCCACAGCGCGTCCACCGACACCTTGTCCTCGACGGGCACCGGGCGGTGGACCGTCGGAATCTCCGTCGCGGTGAGAAAGCCCCGCGTGGTGCCGTTCGCGAAGGAGAGGCCGCCCTCGGCCACCTCCAGCCGCAGCGGGCCGTGGGCGCCCCCGAGGGTCACCACGCCGCCCGAGGCCCCGTCCACGACCTGCGCCGACGCGGCGTCCACCGCGACGAGCGTCAGCCGCTTGTCCACCGTCTCCTGCTCGGCCGCGACGAAGAGCTGGCGGCGCACCACCGGCAGCGTCCTCCCGTCCGACGTGGTGCCGCCCTCGTAGCGCACCACCACCGGCCCGCCGCCCCGCACGCCCACCAGCGCCCAGTTGCCGTCCGGCCCCGTGAGCGTGCTCAGCGCCTGCCCTTCCACCTCCACCTTCACCCCGGGCAGCGGCCGCAGCCCGTCGTCCATCACCACACCGCGCACCACCGTCATCGGCCGGCGCACGGTGAACTCGCTGGCGTAGGGCGCAGCCATGTCCGGCCCCGCGGCCGCGCGCACGCCGGCCACTCGCACGGTGACGCGCTCGCCCTCGGGCAGCGGGTCCTTCGCCACGAAGGTCGCCGTCTGTGCGCCGGGGGCCACCGAGTAGCCACCAGCCAGCTTCGCGCCGCGCGCCCACACCTCGAGATGGCCCGGCACGTCCTCCGGCCGCACCGGCTTGTTGAACGAGACGCTCACCAGCGCCGCCGTGTCCACGTCCTCCGCGCCCGGCGCCGGGTCCGCGCCCGTCACCGCCAGCGGCTCCTGGGTGACGTCTCGGAAGCGCACCCTCACGCTCGCCGAGCCCGTGAGGCCCTGCGCGTCCGTGGCCGTCACGAGGATGACGTTCTCCCCGAGCGACAGCGGCACCTGCGCCGTGTAGAGGCCTCCCGCGCCGCGCGTCGCCGCGCCGGTGCCAATGCGGACGTCCAGTTCACCCGAGCCGCCCGTCACGCGCACGCTGACGTCGACGATGGCGTCCTCCGCCTCCGTGCCATCCACCGGCTCGAGGATGGAGACGACCGGGGGCACGCTGTCGATGACGAGGTGCTGCACCAGCGAGCGACGGTTGCCCGCCAGGTCCACCGCCTCCACGGAGATGGCGTTGTCGCCGGCCACCAGCGACACCGGCGCCGAGAAGCCACCGGCAACCACGGGCACCGGCACGCCCTGCACCGTCACGCCCGCCAGGTTGGCGTCACCCACCGTGCCCGTGAGCAGGTAGGGGCTCTCCGTCACCTGGGCGGGGTTGGTCGTCGGCCGGGTAATTTCGAGGTAGGGCGCGGTCCGGTCCACCACCACGCTTCGCGAGGCAGAGTCGGTGCGTCCCAGCGCATCCCTCACGTGGATGTCCACCTGCCGCGAGCCCTCGAGCAGCGCCAGCGACGCACTGAAGCTCCGCGTGGAGACTGTCGCCGCGAGCCCGTTCACCGTCACCTGCAACGGCAGCGCGCCGCCCTCCACGCGCCCCATCACCGCGAAGCGCATGCCGCCCACCACGGTGCCGTCCGACGGCGACTCCACCACCAGCACGGGCGCGGGCTCCTGCGCTGGCCCGCCCGCGTCGGCCTGGGGCACGCCCGCGTCCGTCCCCGGCACTCCCGCATCCGTCCCGGGACTGCCGGCGTCCGTGCCCGTCCCGGCGTCCGGCTCCGTGCCCAGCCGCAGCAGCCGCAGCGACTTCTCCGTGGACTGGCCGTAGCGGTCCACCGCCACCACCGACACGGTCCTCGGCCCCACGGGGACTTCCAGCGTGTACGCGAAGCGGCCGCGCGCATCCACGACCGCCGCATTCCCATCCACCGTCACGGCGGGGACGTCTCCCGCCTCGGCCGACGAGACCTCGCCGCGCACCGTGACGAACGCCTCCGGGAAGGCGTAGTCGTCCGGCGGGTCCGTCACCACCAGCGACGGCGGATTGCCGGCCCGCCGCACCGCACGGCTCACCGTCGTCTGGTGGCCCGCCGCGTCCGTGGCGACCAGCACCACCGTGTTGTCCCCCTGCTGCAAGGCCTGCGTCACGGAGAAGGCGCCACCCGCGCCCAGCGTCACCGGGCCACCGCCGAGGGTGAGCGTCACCGCCGTCGCGTCCGTCACCGTGCCCGACACCGTCACCGTGGGCGCCGTGACGACGGCGCCGTCTTCCGGCGACGTCACCACCAGCAGCGGCGCCTCCGAGTCCCGCACCACCTGGACCACCGCCGACGCGGAGTTGCCCGCGGCGTCGAGCGCCTCCACCGTGAAGGCATTGCCGCCCTCCATCAGCGGGAGCGTGTGGCGGTACTTCCCGGCCGCCCCGCGCGTCATCGACACGCCGCCCACCCGCACGTCGGCCAGCGGGCCGTCGTCGCTCGCCGCCACCACCAGCGCCACGTCGGCCGCGCCCGTCACCAGGCCGTCCGCCGGAGCCTCCACCGTCACCGTCGGAAGCGCCGTGTCGATGACGAAGGCGCGCGTCACCGCAGCCTCGTTGCCCGCGCCGTCCCGCGCGGTCACCACCAGCGTGTGCGGCCCCGGCGCCGACACCACGCCGCCACTCTCGAAGGGCTGCCCGTCCAGCGTCGCGCCCGCCGTGCCCGGGTGCTCCTCCTGCACCGTCCAGGACACCGTGGCGGGCGTGTTGCGGCGCTGCCCGTCAGCAACACCCGTCACCGTGATGACCGGCGCCACGGTGTCGAGGGTGAAGGTGGCCGTCTGGCTGGACGTGTTGCCGGCCTCGTCCCATGCGGAGACGACCAGCGTGTGGGCCCCCGGCGCGGAGATGGCCGTGCCGGAGACGACGTCCTGGCCATCCAGCTTCGCCTCCGTCCGGAGCGGATGCGCCTCGGTGACGGTCCACACCGGCGTCACCGCGTGGTTGACGAGCGGCCCGGCCGGCAGGCCGGAGAGGTGGATGACCGGCACCGTCAGGTCCAGCACGAAGCGCACCGTGCGCGTGGCCGTGTGGCCCACCGCATCCACCGCCGTGATGACCAGCGTGTGCTCGCCCTCGGCGGAGACCTCCGTTCCCGAGGTGAAGGCCGCTCCGTCGAGCATGGCCGCGACGGTGACCGGGTTCGCATCCGTTGCGCTGAAGCCAGGGGAGACGGGCAGTCGGTAGTGCCGGTCCGCCTCCACGCCCGTCACCACCAGAGCCGGCGCCTGGGTGTCGATGGTGAAGTGGCCTGCCGCCGCGGTCGCGTTGCCCGCCAGGTCGCGCGCCGTCACGGAGAGCAGGTGCGCGCCCTCCGCGGAGACGGCGGTGCCCGAGGTGAAGGGCTGGCCGTCGAGCGTGGCCTCCACCTGCTGGAGGTGGGTGTCCGTGGCACTGAAGACGGGCGTCACGGGAGCCTCGACGTGCGCCCCCTCCACGAAGCCACTGAAGCTGACGGCCGGAGGCGTGAAGTCGAGCGTGAAGCTCCGCCGCGCCACCGTCTCGGTGCCGGCTTCGTTGCGCGCGACCACCTCCACGGTGTGCGCGCCCTCCGAAGAGATGACCGCGCCACTGGAGTAGGGCTGCCCGTCCAGCGTGGACGTCACCGAGCCCTCGGGCGGGTCCGCATCGGTGACGGTGAAGTTCACCGCCACGGGCACGTTGCGGTGCGCCCCTTCCTCGACGCCGCTGAACGTCACCACCGGCGGTACCGGGTCCTTCGGGCAGCCCGTGATGACTGTCAGCAGGAGCGCTCCCCAGAGCGCCGTCGCGCGAATCCCCCGGTTCATTCGGACTCCTCCCCCTTGGACCTGGCCGGACCGGCCAGCTCGCGCAGACGCTCGGGATGACGCTTCACCGAGATGTTGCTCCGCAGCTGCTCTTCCAGCGCCTTCGCGGCCTCATTCCGCGCCCGCGCCGCGAGCTCGCCCCGGACCTCCTGGAACGTGGGCACCACCGTGGCCGGCGCCTCCAGCGCCCTCGCCACGTGGAGTCCGAAGGCCGTCTCGAACGGCTTCGACAGCTCGCCCTGCTTCAGTTCCACCACCGCGCCGAAGAAGCGCGGGTCCACCTGTCCCTCCCGCACCGGCCCCAGGTCTCCGCCCTTCTCGCCGGTGGCGGTGTCCTCGGACGCCTCGCGCGCCACGGCCGCGAAGTCCTCGCCGCCCTGCACGCGCGCGTACAGCAGGTTGATGCGCGCCCGGGCCTCCGTCCTCGCCCTCGCGTCCGCTTCCGCTGGCAGTCGCACCACCAGGTGCGCCACGTGCACCTGCCGGCGCGACAGGGACTCCTTCTCCTTCTCGTACCGCTGCCGGAGCGCGTCCTCGGTGCCGGACTCCGCGGCCACCTTGTCCAGGTACGCGTTGGCCAGCACCTCTCGCCGCGCGGCCTCCACCCTCGCCGCCACCGCCGGGTCGTCCAGCAGGCCCGCCCGGGTGGCGCCCTCGGCCAGCAGCGCCCGGTCCACCAGCGCGTCCAGCGCCTGCTCCGGCGTCGCGTCGCGGTCCCGCGTCTCCCAGAACCACGCCACGTCCGCGCGCTTCAGCGCCGTGCCGCCCACGTCCGCCACCACGTCCTTGTCCCCACAGGCCGCGAGCAGCAGGCCCAGGACCGCTCCCATCCTTTGCATCCAAGCCCTCACTGTCCGCCTCCCACCGTCGGCTGGCACGCCACGTCCGCCGCGCAGTCCGTGTCGGCGCAGTCGGTGGCGCCGTCCCCGTCGTCGTCCGTGCCGCCGGTGCAGAGGCCCACCTCGTCCGCCTTCCAGATGCCCAGCGTATAGGTGCCGGAGTTGCCGGTGCTGTAGCCGTCCACGATGACCGCGACGGCCTGCCGGGCCCGCAGGTCCACCAGCACCCGGGACCAGGAGCCACTCCCGCTGTCGTCGTCGCAGGCGAGCTGCGGCCCCCCGCACGTCAGGTCCCGCACGTGGAGCACCGTGTCGTAGCTGCCCTGGATGATTTCGAGCCGGTAGCGGCCCGCCACCGGCGCCACCCACTCGTAGACGCGGTCGGACGAGCGCGCCGAGCTGCCGCAGCTGGCGGTGAAGTAGTTGGGCTGGCCCACCGTGTTGCCGGAAACGAGGGCCGGCAGGACGCTGGGAAGCAGGCCCGACGCGGGCGTGGAGCAGAACGCCTCATTGCCACCGCCCGCCGCCGAGCAGCCCGTATCCGCCGGCCAGTCCACGTGGCCGTCGCCGTCGTCATCCACGCCGTTGCCGCACACCGACAGCTCACTGCCGCCACTCGCCGCCTGGCAGCCCGGGTCGGACGGGTAGTCCGTCAGGCCGTCGCCGTCATCATCCACACCGTTGGCGCAGACGGGCGGGGTCTCCGGGTCCGTCTCGTCGTCGTCCGTCACCGAGGTACAGCCCGGCTCGGACGGGTAGTCCACCTTCCCGTCCCCGTCGTTGTCCACGCCATCCGCGCAGCGGGCCTGCACGCAACGCTCCTCGTCCCCCATCCGTCGGCACACCTGTCCCTGCGTGCACACGAACCAGGGTTGCTCCACGTCGCACGTGGAGTTCTGGATGAGCTGCCCGGAGAGCTGGAGCATCGTGTCCGACGTCCCGCTCAGCAGCAGGAAGTAGTTCGTCGGGTAGATGAAGGACAGGTCGATCACGTCCGGCGCCGACGCCAGGGTGATCCCGTCGTAACCGCAGTAGGGGCGCAGCGTCAGCGTGCTGCCGGGCGCCGTGGCCCGCAGGCTTCCCGGCCCCGGCATCCGGATGCCGAAGACGCGGTCCGGACCACAGCACACCGACTCGTCGTCCTGCGACGTGGAGAGCGGCACCTGCGTGGTGGCCGACGTGGGCTCCAGGGGATCGGCGCAGCTCTCGCCGTCCCCGTTCTCCGTCTGTCCCGCCGCGCTCGCGCAGCCCGGGTCCGCCGGGTAGTCCGCGAGGCCGTCGCCGTCATCGTCCAGGCCGTTCGCGCACAGCGTTCCCTCCGGCGGGTCGGTCTCGTCCTCGTCCTCTGGCGACTCGCAGCCCGGGTCCTCCGGGTAGTCCGCGAAGCCGTCGCCGTCGTCGTCCCGGCCGTCCAGGCAGGCCTGTCTCAGGCAGAGCGACTCTCCGCCCAACGTCCGGCACGTCGTGCCCGTGTCACAGGCGAACCACGGCTGGGCCGGGTCGCAGGTCGAGCCCTGGTAGAGCAGCCCGCCCACCCGCAGCACCGCGTCCTCGGAGCCGCTGACGACCACGTAGTACGTGCCCCTGTTCACCCAGGCCGAGGCCCTGCCGGGGTACGGCGTGTCTTCGGTGCCACCGTCCGTGCCGCCATCGGTGCCGCCGTCCGTACCGCCGTCGGTGCCTCCATCCGTACCGCCATCAGTGCCACCGTCCGCGAGGGAGCTGTTGCTTCCGCCGTTCCCTCCGCCCTGGGTGACTCCGGTCGTTCCGCAGCTCATGGCCCAGTTCGAGTGGCACACGCTTCGGAGCTCCACGTTGGCGTACGTCGCTTCCACTTCCAGGCGGCCATCGCCCGGCATGCGCACGCCGTACACGCGGTCCGGCTGCGTGGCGCCGCAAGAGAGGCGCTCGTCGTCCGCGGCCCCGGCCAGCGGCACGAGTGTCGTCTCGCCCGCCCACTCGGCGGGGCTCGCGCAGCTCTCGCCGTCGCCGTTGTTCTCGAACAGCCCCGAGCGCGAGCCGCAGCCCGGGTCCTCCGGCCAGTCGATGTGGCCATCGCCATCATCGTCCACGCCGTTGGCGCACTCCGGGAGCACTGCGGGCGCCTCCTCGTGGTCGTCCTCCGGGCTGGAGCAGCCGGGGTCCTGCGGGAAGTCGGCGAAGCCGTCCCCGTTGTTGTCCTGGCCGTCCTGGCACGCCGCGGCCCTGCAGCGCAGCTCACCCTCCTGCGTCGGGAGGCACGAGCGCGAGGAGCCGCAGCGGAACCAGGGCTGCGCCGGGTCGCACCGGGCGCCGTCGTACAGCTCGCCCTCCACGCGCAGCGTGGCGTCGCGCGGGCCGCTGACCACGAGGTGGTAGGTGCCCGGAGCGAAGGAGCGCCAGATGGACGCCGAGGAGCCCTGCGTCGGGTCGTCGGGAATCCACGCGGTGGAGCACGCGAGCTCCTGGCTGGCCTGGCCGCAGCCGTCGCGCAGCGCCAGGTGCGCATGCTCGGCGATGAAGCCGAACGAGCCCTCACCCGGAATGCGGAAGGCCACCACCCGGTCGGGCAGCCCCTGGGGCGCGCACGACAGCCACGCGTTGGAGTCCGCTCCGGCCAGTGAGATGCGAGTCTGCGCCGCGTGCAGCTCGGCGGGAGCAGAACACGTCTCGCCATCGCCGCTCTCGGACGGGGCCCCCGCCGCCACGCAGCCCGGGTCCTCCGGCCAGTCGATGCGGCCATCGCCGTCGTCGTCCACGCCATTGGCGCAGGCGGCAGGAAGCTGCGGGTCCTCCTCGCTCGAGTCTCCCGGCGACTCGCACCCGGGCTCCTCGGGGTAGTCGGTGCGGCCGTCGCCGTCGTTGTCGACGCCGTCGCTGCACTCCATGGCCAGGCACCGGTGGACGCCCTCCTCCGCCGGCACGCAGGCGCCGTGGCCGCAGACGAAGGCCGCGGAGGACGGCTCGCACTTCGCGCCGATGCCCAGCCTCGCGGTGTACAGGACGATGCTCCTGTCGCCGCCGTAGTACCAGTTGCGCAGGAAGAGGCGGGCGCTCGCGGACAGCGGCCCCACCGTCGTCATGCCGGAGGTGCAGGCCTGCTGCGACTGCTCGCAGCCATCCCGGACGCTCACGATGTCCGCCGAGTAATAGGTGAGCTGCTCCACCGGGCCGTCGAAGGGCAGCGCCGCCCACGCGCCCTGCGTGCCCCACCCGCAGTCCTGGGGCGCGTCGGAGGCCTGGTTCAGCTGGAGTCGCGTCTCCCCCGCCTTGAGCGGCACGGGCAGGTCACACGTCGAGCCCGTGCCCGACGGCAGCACCTCCACGCTCCAGGAAGACGAAGCCGCCGCGCCCGCGCGGTCCATGGCCTCCAGCGACAGCACCGCCGGTCCCGTCACCAGCGGTGTGAAGGAGGCGTACGGCTGGGAGCTCGGAGCCTCCGTGCGCTCCGCGACGGGCACGCCCCCGAGCTGGAACTCCGCCCAGGCCAGCGGCGGCCGCTCGTCCTGCAGCGACCCGGTCACCGACACCGGGGTTCCCGCCACCAGGTAGTCCAGCCTGGACAGCGCCACCGTGGGCGGCGCATTGGCTCGCAGGCCGTAGGTCCACGTCGCGGTGGACTCCGCGTCCAGCGTGTCCGCCGCGGTGGCGGTGAAGGCCACCTGCGCGCCCGCGGGCATGGTGACGGTGGCGCAGCGCTTCAGGCAGTGCTGGCTCCAGCAGGGTTCGGGCGCGGCGTCCAGCAGCGTGCCGTCCAGCCTCAGCTCCAGCCGCCCCACCCCGGCCGCGTCCGTGGCCGTGGCGCAGAGCTGCTCCGGGTAGCCGGAGATGAGCAGGTCCGTCGTGGGCTCCAGGTAGAGCTGGGGCGGTGCGTTGGGCAGCACCTCCACCGTCCGTGTCCGGGTCGTCTCGCGGCCCCGGCTGTCACGTGCGATGGCGGTGAAGACAAGCTGCGTCGCCTCGCTCCGCCGCGGCAGGGCGTAGTCCACCTGGATCCAGCTGTCGGTGCCCGAGACGAGCTCCACGCCGTTGGCCAGCAGGCGCAGCGCGGTCAGGTCTCCGTCGTTGTCGGACGCCTCCACGTACACCTGGATGACGTCGCCCTCGGACGCGGCGCTCGGAGGACGCGCGGAGTCCCAGAAGGCGACCTCGGGCGGGTCGCCGTCCGAGCGCACCACGTAGGACTGGGTCGTCTGGATGGAGCGGCCCGCCGGGTCCTTCGCCACCAGTGCCAGGGCGACGGACTCACCGAGGCGCGACTCCGGCAGCTCGAGGCAGTGGGACACGGACGTCGTGGACCAGGTCTGCGCCGTGTTCTCCGTCGAGGCCACCTCCACGCCGTCCACGAGCAGGGCCAGCGTGTAGGGGCCATGCGGGTAGTAGTAGTAGCCGGTGATGCAGTTGACGAACGGCCGCACCCGGACGTGCGCTGGCAGGCCCCACGGCAGGTCGGTGAACGCCGGGGGCGAGGAGAGGATGATGGGGATGGAGGTGGTGGCCGTGCGCCCCGCTCCGTCGACGAGCTCGGCGTGGAGCACGCCCGTCTTCGTGCTCGTCACCGTCGGCAGGACGACGGCCTGCGTCGGGTAGGCGATGGCGGGGTTGGCGACCTGCTCGCCCAGCACCGTGTCGTCGTACCGCACCGTCCAGCGGGCCGGAGCCACGGCGCCCGAGAGCATCACCTGCACGTCCGTCCGCTGGCCGGAGGGCAGCGTCCAGTTCGCACCGAGATTGACGATGGTGATGGAGGGAGCCGCTCCCTCGTACGGCGTCACGCGGACGCGCACGGGGGACGACAGCGCGACGCCGCCGTTGCCACCGCGCGCCCGGAGCTGGACGACCCACTCGCTCCCGGGGCTGGTGCCCACGGGCACCTGCAGCACCGTGCGCGCATCCCTGTCATCGAGCGACCCCAGCTCGCGGCCGTTCACCAGCAACTCCACCGAGTCCACGGAGGCGCCGGAAGTCGCACCCGCGAGCGCGAAGACGTCACCCGCGCGCACCTCGAAGCCGTCCGCCGGCGCGACGATGCGCACCGAGGGCACCGCCCCCGTGGCGGGCAGCGGGAAGCGCAGCACGCCGTTGAAGGCGTCCGCCACCACCACGTCCCCACCGCTGATCACCGCGTCGTCCGCGCGGCCCGCCGGGAAGGTGGCCACGTGCACGGGCGCGTCCGCGTCGGTGAGGTCGAAGAGCTGCACCCCGCCGCTGGCCTCGCTCAGCACCGCCAGCCGGCCGTACAGCCGCGCCCTCACCACCGGGCCCGCCGTCTGTGTCCGCACCCGGGCGGTGGCCTCCGCACCGTCCACCTGCCACGTGGTGAAGCCCTGCGCATTGCCCGTCACCAGCAGGCCGCCGTCCAGCGCCACCGCGTCCGCGGCCGTGCCCGCGAAGGTCGCCAGCCGCCGCAGCTCGCCGGAGGCCTCCACGCCCACGAGGCTCCAGCCCCCCGCGCCGTGTGCCACCGCCGCGCGGCGCTCGTCGCCCGACACGTCCACCGCGCCGCCCGACATCAGCAGCGACGCGCGCGAGTCGGACACGGGCAGCGTCGCGGTGGACACCCTGCCGCCGCCCAGCGCCCACAGCCGGCGAGCGGACGCGTGGAAGCGCGTCACCGCGCCGAGCTGGTTGAGGTGCCCGTTGTTGCCGTAATTGTATGCGTACCAGAGCGAGCCGTTGGCCTGCTCGTAGGCCTCCTGCAGCGCTGTCCCCGTGAGGACGTAGGCCGTCTGTCCCACGCGCTCCACCTGCCGCGCGTCGGTGATGCCAGAGTTGCTGTCGCGCGCCAGGAACCGCCCGGGCAGGGACAGCTCGAGGTTCGCGAGCCCCGCCGGACCGGCGGCGACGAGCACGCCCCCGCGCCAGGCCGTGAGGCCCATGGGCGGAGACGCCAGCGACTGCGTCGCCGAGGCCACCTGGGCCACGTCGGCGGAAGGCACCGGCAGCCGGCGCAGCTCCACGCCCGCCTCGGTGGCCACCAGCATCAACCCTCCGGAGATGGCCAGGTCGGTGCCGTCCAGCGGGTCCGACGCCACCACCGCCGCGTGCTGGTTCTCACGCACGTCCACCACGCGCAGCCGCGCGTCCGTGCCCAGCACGTAGACGCGGCCATCCACCACCCGCATCGCCCGGCCCTGTGCGGGCAGTCCCATGGTCGCCTGGAGGTGGAGCTGCGCGTCGTAGAGCCGCAGGGTGCGGTCCGCGAGCACCACCACGCCCGTGTCGCGCTCGGCCAGCACCGGCCCCGCGCCCACCCAGTCACTGTAGGTGTCGTACGGTCCGGTGGGCTGGCTCGGCTGGCGGAAGTGGGAGAGGACCCAGCCGTTGTCCGTGTAGACGATGCCGTCGACGTGGGCGGACAGCGCCCGGCCCTGGGTGCCGTTGAGCAGCGACACGTACGGACGGGACGGGTCGCTCACGTCGACGGTGTAGAGGTAGCCCTGCTGCGACGGCGTCGCGTAGGCCCTCCCCGCGTACGACACGACCTGACCCAGGTCGCCGTCAGCGTGGCCCACCTTCACGGGGCTGGCCGGCGTCGAGACGTCGATGACGTCCAGGCCTGCTTCCCCGTAGGCCAGCAGCACCACGCTCCCCACCACCGCCAGGGACAGCGGGCGGCGCGGCGCCAGGTACGTCCCCACGGGAGTGAGCGAAGGCGTCGGCCCCCGGCCCAGCGTGCCCACCGCGAAGCCGGACGCGGTGCGGGCGTACACCGTGTCCCCGCTCACCGCGAGCTGCTCGGCGCCGGCGAACGTGCCCGCCACCACCGTGCCGGCGGGAGGCGCCGCGGGCGCCAGCACCGTCCAGAGCGCCTGCTGCGTCCGGACGTTCCCCGCGCCATCGGTCGCCGTCGCCACCAGACGCAGCTGCGTGCCGGCCGGCGTGGACGCGGGCACGGCGTAGCGCAGCACCGCGCCGCCCGTGGCCACCTCGACGCCGTTGCTCAGCAGGGACTGTGAGATGCGCGGCGTCCCCGTCGTGTCGGTCGCCGTGGCCGTGGAGCTCAACCACGTGCCGGCGGCGATGCGGTCGAAGCCTGCGGGCTCCAGCACGAGCGACAGCGTGGGCTCGGCCAGGTCATCCACCACCAGCAGGGACAGGCCTACCGGGGCCGACTCGCGGCCCTGGTCGTCCACCGCCACCGCATCCACCAGGACGCTCCGGGAGCCCACGCCGCGAGGCATCCGCAGCGAAGCCTCGTAGGGCACCGTCATCGTCCGCTGCTGCTCCACGCCATCCACCCGGAAGCGCACCTCGCGCACCAGCACCGGCAGCGTGGAGGCGAGCACCACCACGCGCGAGCCTTCCAGGATGGGGCCCGAGCCCCGACGCTCCACGGAGGAGACGACGGGCGCCGTGCCCGCATCGTCGCGTATCCACACCTGCGCCTGCACCGCCGCGCCGCGACGGCCCTGCGCATCCACCGCCACCGCCGTCACGGTGACTCGCGTGTCCGCGCCGACGGAGGGCGCGCGCAGCACGCCGGCCCAGGCGGGCGCGGTGAAGGTGACCGGGGCCTGCCCCTCCAGCGTCACTTCCACGGCGGCCACGCGCGCCGGGTCCACCGCCACCGGACGCACCGCCAGCTCCGTGCCCTCCCGCACCTCGGACGGCAGCTCCAGCGCCAGCAGCGCCGGGCCCATGCCTCCATCCACCAGCGTCACCGTCTGCTGCGACAGGCCCACATTGCCGGCCAGGTCCCGCACCCGCAGCGTCACCTGCGCGGAGCCTCCCGTCAGCGGCAGGTCCACCGAAGCGGGCAGCGCGCCGTCCAGCACCTCCACCACGCGGCCATCCACCAGCAGCTCGGCCGTATAGGCGTTGAGCGGCTCGGCTTCGTCCTCCACCGAGGCCACCAACGCCAGCCGCGAGCCCGGAGCCGCCGTCGCGGGCAGCTCCAGCGACACGCGCGGCGCGCCCGGCCCACGGCCCAGGCCCAGGCGCGACAGCTCCAGGTCCTTCACCGCGAACACCGTGCCCGCCGCCGCCACCGCGCGGCCCGTCAGCGCGGGGAAGAGGCCCGCCGTGCGAGGCACCGCCCGAGCATCCATCACCGTCAGCCCGGCGTCGCTCCCCAGCATCAACCAAGGGCCCACCGCGTGGACGGACACCGCCGCCGGCGCCATCGCCCGAGCATCCGTCAACGTCAGCACGCCGCCAGCCAGGGTGAAGCAGCGCAGCTCCTCGCCTGCCGTGCACACCCGGTCCGCACCGAGCGCCGTCACCGCCACCGCGCCCGCCGCATCCGCCGAAGCCACCACCCGCGGCGCCGGAGGCACGGACAGGTCCACCACCACCACGCGGCCCCCTGCCACCGCGTACGCCGTGTCTCCACGGACGGCCAGCGCGGCCACGAAGCCCAGCGCCAGGCGGGCGCTCAGCGCGCCGTCGCGAGCGCGCACCTCCAGGCCCTCGTCGGAGCCCACCACCATGCCACCCCGGAAGCCCGCCACCGCGAGCGGCTCGCGGCGCAGGGCGACGCGGGCCACCGGCGACAGGTCCGTCGCGGAGAGCAGCTCCAGCGCGCCCTCCCCGTCCTCCACCAGCGCCACGGCCACGCGGTCCGCCGCGAAGGCCACCGCCACCGGTGCGCCTTCCAGCGTCCGCTGCGCCGCGAGGGCTGCATCCGCGCGAGCATGCAGCTCGACGCGGGCCTTCCCACCGCCGTTGCTCCGCAGCACCGCCAGCCGCTCACCCTGGAGCGCCAGGTCCACCGCCGGCTCCACGCCGGTCAGCGCATGGTGCGTGGCCGCTCCGCTCGCGAAGAGGGCCAGCGTCCCGGTCAGCTCGTCGGACGCCGTGCCACCCAGGCCCGAGGCCAGCGCGGACAGGCGCACCGCCGCGCCCTCGGGCGCTGTCGGCAGCACGTAGTCCTCCGCGGGCGTGACGGGCACCGCCACGTTGCCCACGTAGAGCTGGTGCGTGACGGAGGTCGCGTCGCTGGAGTCCACCTGCGCGCGCAGCGACGAGCCGCCCGCGAACACCGGCCCCTGGGGCGAAGCGGACATGGACACCACCGGCGCCGGCAGGCCGCTGTCCACGATGTGGAGCTGCCGCTGCGACGCGGCGCTCTGCTGCCCCGTCGCGCTCTCCGCGACGGCGCGCAGTGCCACGTAGCGGCCTTCCGGTCCCACCACGGGCAGCGTGAAGGTGTGGCTCCAGGGCTCGCCCGTGAGCACCACCTCCTGGCCGTCGAGCGACAGGCGCACGAGCCGCGCGCTGGCGCGGCCCGACACCTCGAGGTTCACCTGGAGCTGGGAGCCCTCGGTGTACACCGCGCCATGCCCCGGGTACGTGATGCTGACGCGCGGTGCGTCGGCGGGCTCCACCGTGAGCGTCCGCGTGGCCGTGCCCGTGTTGCCGCGCGCGTCCGTGGCGACGACTGTCACCACCACGTTCCGGTTCTCCGTCACCGCCGGCGCCGTCCACCGCAGCACCCAGGGCGACAGCGTCAGCGGCTCGCGCGCCACGCCGTCCACCGTGAACACCACGGAGCGCACCGGGTTGTGGTCCGCGGCCTGCACCGCCAGCACCACCGTGCTGCCGGACACCACGCGCACGTCCTCGCCCGGCGAGGTGAAGGAGACCTGGGGCGCGGTGACGTCCGGCGTCACCGTGAGCACCACGGGCGCGGAGCTGCCCACGAGGTTGCCCTCGTCCGTGGCCAGCGCGGTGAGCACGCGCTCCACCGGCGCCGCGCCCACGGGCGCCATGCGCAGCCGGTGCGTCAGCGTGGCGCTGTCGGACGCAAGGCCGGTGACGCGCTTCTGCGACAGGCCGTCCAGCCGGAGCTCCATGCTGCTCAGCCGCGTGTTGTCCGTCGCGGAGACGGCGACCTCCAGCGGTGCGCCCTCCTCCAGCGTCAGGTGCGGCACGGCCGGCGCGGTGATGGACACCGTGGGCGGCACGTCGTTCACCACCTGCACCATCACCGTGTACTGCGCCGTGTTGCCGGCCGAGTCCTCCGCCACCGCGACGAGCTGCGAGGTGCCGCCCACCTTCTCCGCCGGCCACTGGTACGTGAAGCCATTGCTCCCGCCCTGCACGGCCACGCCGTCCACCTTGAGGGTGAGGGCGCGCAGGCTCCGCGAGTCGTCCTCCGCCGTCACCTCGAACACGTGGTCCACCTGCGCGGTGAAGAGGTCGCCCGTCTCCACCGGCCGGCCCGTGCCTCGCATCACCAGGCCCACGGATGGAGCCACCGTGTCCACCGTGCGGAACGTCCGCGACGCCGCCGAGTTGTCGGGGACCGCGTTGCCGCCCAGGTCGGTGACGCCCACCACGCGGAGCCGGTACCACGTGGTCGGCGGCAGCGGCGACGACGGCACCAGCGTGAGGCCGAGGCCATCCGCGTCCACCGTCACCGTCGAGGGCTCCGCCACGCCCGTGGCCGTCCGCTCCAGCCGCGCCAGGGCGACGCTCGCCGGGTCGATGGGCTCGTTGAAGCGCACCGCGAACACGCTGTCGAGCGGCGTGCTCTGCCCGCCCTGCGCCACCTCTATCGGCTGCCACGACACCACCGACGGCGGCTGCGAGTCCGCGCGCCGCACGGCGTTGGCCACCACCACCGGCGCGGTGCCCGCCTGCGACAGCTCCACCGTCACGAAGCCCGCCGCGCCCCCCGGCACCAGGAAGGCCAGGGACGTGTCACTGGTGGCATTCGACGGCACCGTCACTCCGTCCACCTTGACGGAGAGGCCGCGCGTGAAGCCGGAGCCGGTGAGCGTCACCCACCCGCCGCCCAGGTCCACGCGCGACGGGGACACGCCCGTCACCTGGAGCGGCGCCACGTACACGAAGCCGCCCGGCACCCGCAGCCGCTCGCCCGCGTCCGTGCGCAGCTCGACGGTGACGGGGCCGGCCACCTGCGCCGCCGGAGCCCGCACGCGCAGCAGCGTGGCCATGGGGCCCTGCTGGAGCGGCGCGGGACGCCCACCGAAAGTCACCCCGGACACGGCCTGGAGGTTGGCGCCGGTGAGGTCCACCAGCAGCTCCCCTCCCAGCCCACCGTGGTCCGGAGCGATGGCGTCCACGCGCATCAGCGTGTCCGCCACGCCGCCCACCACCGGGAAGCGCCACGGGCCGCGCAGCCCGCCGCCCACCGCCGACGTCGCCGCGAGGGCCGCCTCGGCCGTGTACACCGCGCCCGGCTGCAGCTCGGAGGACGGCGTGAAGCCCACCGTGAAGCCCGTGTGGGAGGGCTCGCCGGACACCGGCGTGGAGCCCTGCGACAGCGACAGCGTGCTGCTGGTGGCCAGGGCCTGCGGCAGCAGCGGCGACACCGCCACGGACACGGTGCCTCCCGGCGGCAGCGCTCCGCCCGGCACCGGCGTGGAACCCACCGTCACCGGATAGGGCAGATGGAACAGGCGCAGCTCCCACGGGCTGGCCACCGCCGCGACTCCCGCCGCCACCACCACGCGCTGGCCGGAGCCGCTCAGCACCGGCGCCCACGTGCGCTCCACCATGCCGTCCGTGGTGTCCACCCAGGACAGCCGCTCGTCGCCACCCAGCCACGCCCACGGGCCGGACAGCGACACGGCCAGCAGATCGTTGCTCGTGCTGCTGGAGGCGAAGCTGCCCACGACGGCCGGGGCCTCCAGCTCCGTCGCATCCACCAGACGCGCCTGGTGCCCCAGGCCCAGCAGCAGCCGGTTGCCCTCGGCCGCCAGGGAGAAGGCGCCATCCGGCAGTCCGTCCACCTGTCCCAGCAGCGTCAGCTCCGCGTCGTCGAAGCTGCGCAACTCCAGCCGCGACGTGGAGCCCACGTCCACCAGCACGGCCAGCGCTCCGCGGATGCGCTCCATCGCGCGGATGTTGCCGCCCGGCAGGTACGCGCGCGCCACCACCTGGAAGGTGCCGTCCACGCGGCCCAGCAGCGCCACCTCGTTGCCGCCGCCAATGGCCACGTACGCCGCGCCCGGCGTCGCGACGATGGAGGTCGGCACCACGTCGCCCGGGGACAGGGAGATGCGCTCCCGCTCCTGGAGCTCACACGGCACGCGCGGCGCGGAGCCGCAGGCGCCCACCTCGTACCGCACCACCACGCCCGTGCCCGCGAGGAAGGCCACGTCCCCGCTGACGGCCAGCGCCGTGGCGTACGGCACGCCCGGCACGTCGCCCAGCCGGTCCGGGCTCTCCGGAATGGACAGGTCCACCGCCACCAGCCGGCCGTTGTCCGCCATCAGCAGCGCGGAGCCCACCCGGGCCAGCGCCTCGGCGCCCTGGCCGTACGTCACCAGCGGCTGCAACGTGAAGGTGAAGCCGCCCGTCCGCACCGCGCTCACCGGGCCACCCGGCGCCGGAGTGGAGACGCGCACGTCCACCGGGCCCGTGACGTTGCCCGGCACCTTCACGCGCAGCACCTCCGCGGACAGCAATTCCACGCTGGCCGCGGGCACTCCGCCGAACGTCACCTGCGAGCCGCCGTAGAGGCCCTGCCCGCGCAGCGTGACGAACTCCCCGCTGCCGAAGGGCGCCGTGTCCGGCGTCAGAGAGGTGATGGCGGGCGGCGAGAGGTAGCGGTACGCGCCCAGGCGCAGGGCGGACAGGCCACCCACGTTCACCACCTCCACGGACGCCGGGCCGGCGGTGCCCGGAGGCACCTGCACGGCGATGGAGCGGCCATCCGCCGCCACCGACGTCACCAGGGCCGGCGTGCCCCCGAAGGACACCGCGCACCCGGCGACGAAGTGCTCGCCCAGGACGGTGACGGTGTCGCCACCCGCTTCCAGGCCGAAGGCCGGCTCCACGCGGGCCAGCACGGGGCGCTCCGCGTTCGCCGCGCTGGCGGTGCGGAAGCGGACGTCCACGTCCACGCCCAGTTTGCCGCCCTCGAGGTTGGCCAGGTCCTGGCCGATGTGCAGTCGGTGCACCGTCGACGTGGCCAGCGGAGCATACGGCTCCAGCACCACGTCCGCGCCTTCCGTCGTGGCCATCACCCGCCGGGCCACCGCCACCGGCGTGTTCGAGCCGTCATCCCGCGTCAGCGTGACGGCGTCCGCGGTGTTGAAGTCCGGCAGCTCCGACAGGTGCACGCGCACGGGCTCGCCCGGCGCCACGGTGTCTCCGTTGGCGGGCGTGGTGCCCACCAGCTCCAGGTGGTCCAGCGCCACGGCGGCCAGCGAGCCCGCCAGCGTGCCGCCCTGGTCCGAGGCCTGCTCCAGCGGCAGCTCCACCGACCGGCCATTCACGTCCAGCAGCAGCGTGCCCACCAGGAGGTAGTTGTCGGCGAAGGCCAGCGTCCGCGCATCGCCCACCACCTGGGCGCGCTCCAGCGCGTAGGGAGGCAGGCCCACCGGCACCGCGAAGCGCTGCACCTTGCCGCCCCCCGCCGCCACGTAGGCCACGCCGCCGGACACCCACGTCTGCTCCGCGGACATCCACGTGCGCCCCTGCGCATCCGTCAGCACCAGCTGGCCGGCCGGGGCGGGATTCGCCGGGTCCACCAGCTCCACCACCGCCACCTGCTTCGCCCGGCCCAGCGACGCGTAGGCGCGCGTGCCGCTCGCCGTGAGGTGCAGCGCGGGCGCGGACAGCGGGAAGGTGCCCACCTGCGGCAGCCCTCCCTTGCGCGCGTCCAGCACGTGCAGCTTCGGCGCGCTCTCGTTGCCGTCCGCCACCAACAGATAGGGGCCCCAGGTGGCCAGCGCATTCGCTCCGCCGGACACCGCGTGGCTGCCCACCGGCAGCGGCGCGTCCGTCTCGCCCAGCCGGTACACGGAGACTCCCGCGCCGTCCGCGACGAAGAGCAGGTCGTCCCGCACCAGCACGTCCCGCGCCGCCGTGGTGACGCCCAGCGTGGTCGTCACCACGGGCGCGTCCACCTGCGACACCTCCACCACCTTCACGCCCGCCGCGCCCGCGGCCAGGTAGACGCGGCTGCCGGCCTTGGCCAGCCGCCGTACGCCGCCCGACACCGGAACGGTGAGCTTCTTCACCTCGGTGATGGTGGGCAATTCCGACAGACGGGCGATGAGCAGCCCGCCCTCGGACGTGGCCCGCGACGCCTCGTACACGGTGCCGTTGGCGCCGACGATGGCCGTCTCGCCGCCCAGCGCCGCGTAGGCCACGCCGTGGTCCACCAGCACCTGCGCCACCGGCAGCGTGGGCAGCCGCGACACCGCGCCCGCGCCGTAGATGAACGAACGGGTCAGCACGGAGGACTGGCCCGGCAGCGTCGCCGTGACGTCCACCAGCCCCGCGGCATGCGGCGGCACGCGCACCACCGCCTGCTCCATCGATAGCACTCGCACGTCGAAGGACGGCGTGGTGTCGAAGCGCACGGCCAGCCCGGGCACGAAGCCCTTGCCGGTGACGACGATGTCCTTGCCGCCCTGCTGCGGCGACTGGTCCGACGACAGCGTGAGCAGACGCAGCGGCTCGCGGTAGAGGAAGCCGCCCAGCCGCGCGTCGCGAAGCCCCGACGGCGTGTCGATGACCTCCACCAGCGCCGGCCCCGCGGCGGCGCCCACGGAGGGCGGCACCGTCACCCGCAGCGTGTCGTCCGCCAGCCACTCCACCGCCGCCGCCTGGCCGCCCACCCGGACGGACGTGGCGGCGCGGAAGCCCGCGCCCGTGAGCAGCAGCGTGGTGTGCGCGTTGGACAGGCCGGACGCCGGCTCCAGGCGGGTGATGATGGGCTTCAGCGCATCCGCGCCCGTGACGTGGAAGGTGGAGTGCACCGGCACGGCGAGCGGCCGGGTGTCGAACGCCTTGATGCCCGTGGACAGGTCCACCTGCACCTCGTCGCCCGGACGGAACGGGACGGACGGCTGGAAGACGAGCGTGGAGCCGCGCACGGCGAACACCACCTCGCGCGAGCCCTGCACCACGCGCCAGCCGGTGCCGTCATTGGCCTGCACGGTGAACGTCTGCGACGTCACCGACTCCGGCGACACCGGCAGCGTGAGGCGCGCCTGGATGAGCGTGCCCGGCGGGGCCAGCCCACCCTGGGGCGGGTCCAGCTCCACGGCGAGCAGGTCCGTCGGCGGAATCTCGATGACCGTCGCATCGCCAGCAGTGGCGGCCAGCAGCGCTCCGCCAGCGAACGTCAGGCCCATCACCGGCGAGCCCAGGTCCGTGGACTGGAGCACGCGCGGCGCGGACTCGTCGCTCAGGTCGAAGACGTAGAGCTTCGTGCCCACGCTGACGTACGCGCGACCCCCGCGCACCGCCAGCCGGCTGCTCACGAGCTCCTCGTAGGGCCGCGTCCCCGACAGCACCGTCGTGCGCCCCACCCGCGTGCCCGTGCGGGTGTACAGCGTGAGCGACAGGCCGGAGCCCGCGCCGCCCACCACCTGCGACGTCAGCGTGTAGAAGCGGTCCGGCCCCAGGTCCAGCGCCAGCGCGTCCGCGTCCAGCACGACGGACTCGGGAGGAGACAGCCGGGGCCCCGTCGCGTGGAAGCGCTGGATGACGCCCGCGCTGCTACCGGGGTCCGTCACGGACACGTAGGCGTCCGCGCCCTCCAACCGCACGCCCGTGGCCCGGCCGTACGTCACCGCCCGGTCCGCGATGAAGGGGAACCCGGGGTCGGACACGTCCACGACCACCAGCCCCAGCTCATCCGTCGCCAGGTACGCCAGCGCACCGGACACGTCCAGGCCGCGCACGGGACGCTCGGTGCGGACTCCACCCAGGCGGATGGGCCGCTCCTCGATCTTCACGTCGAACAGCTCCAGCCCCTCGTAGCCGCTATTGGAGACGCCCACGTACAGCGTGTCCCCGGACAGGCGCAGCTCCGACGCCACCCTCGGCGGGAAGCCCGGCAGGTCCAGCGTGGTGCCCACCGGCATGTCGTACGAGAACAGGGCCACCCGCACCGGCTCCTCGCCGGGCCGCACCAGCTCCACCGGCGCCAGCGTGGCGTCATCCACCGCGGGCGTGGTGAAGCTCAGCGACGTCAGGTCCTCGATGTCCACGTCCACCGCGTCCCGGCCACCGATGCGCACCTGCGTCCCGGGCGCCAGCACCTGACCTGAAACAGCCAGCCGCACGCGCGTCCCGCCCTCAACCGGCCCGTGGTCCGGAGACAGCGCCACGCCCGCGCCCTCCAGCGGGTCCAGGTACAGCACGGACGACGGCAGCAGCGCCGAGGGCCCACCCTGGTCCACCACCTCCAGGTCCGCGGGGCCGGCCTCGGCCATGGCGGGCGCGGTGACGCGCAGCTCCGTCTCGGAGACGACCTGGAAGCTGGCGGACTGTCCGCCCACGCGCACCTGGGCCACGCCGCCGAGGCGCTGCCCCACCACCGTCAGCACCGTGCCTCCCGCGCGCGAGGCCGCGGAGGGCGCCACGGACACGAGCACAGGCAGCCGGCTGCCCGCCGCGCCCGTCCGGAAGCCGAGGCTCAGCGGCACCAGCAGCGCGCCTCCGCGCTGGTCCGTCACCCGCGAGTCCACCTCCAGCCGGTACGCCAGGTTCGCCGCCAGCGCGGACTCCGGACGCACCACCAGCGTGGAGCCGGAGATCTCCAGGTCCACGTCCACGGCTTCGTCATCCGCTCCGAGCAGCCGGACGCTCGCGTCCGTGAAGCTGGCTGCGGCGAGCGGCCGGTTGAAGCGAACCACCAACTCCACGCCCTCGGGCGCGACCAGCGACTCCCGCGCGGGCGCGTAGCCCGTCACGTAGAGGAAGGGCACGGACAGCTCCGTCACGCGGTCCCTGCTGGCCAGCAGCAGCCGGTCCTGCACCGCCGCCGAGTCCCACGCCGGCTCCGGGTTGCCGCCGCTCACCAGCTTCGGCGCGCGCGGCTCCGACACGTCCACCAGCACCACGCCACCGTCGGCCGCGGAGACGAAGAGCAGGTCGCCCAGCATCCGCAGCCGCTGCGGGTGACCCGGCTTGTTGGACAGCGCGCCGTCGAAGGGAATGCTGGCCGTGTCGAGCTTCCGGGGATGGGCCGGGTCGGCCACGTCCACGAAGATGAGGCCGTACTCGGCGGCGGCGACAATCGCCACGTCGCGCACCACCACCACGTCCGTGAGCGAGTACGGGAACGTGAGCGACGCCTCCACCGAGGCGCCCGGACGCGCGGAGCCGTACACGAGCAGGCTGCCCGAGGGCGGATCGCCGGGAATGAAGCGAGCCTGCTCACCCGAGGCCGTCCCCGTGACGGACGTCTCCGGGGGCGGCGGCAGCTTCATCGGGTCATACGGCTCGGGCGGGCAGAAGTAGAGGCCCTCGTGCCGGCCCGTCACGACGAACGCGCGGCCCAGCGCCAGCGCTGCGCCGAACACGTCCGTCGCGGACGGAAGCGCGCCGATGCGCACCGGGTCATTCGCGGTGCGCGCGTCGAAGAGCATCACCCCGCCGCCCGTGCCGTAGGCCGGGGGCGTCCCCGGGCAGCGGCCCTCCGGGTCCATCGTGAGCACGGTGCCCAGCACCCAGGCGCCCGTCGGCGTGGGCAGCACGCGGGTGGCGTGCATGCCGTCCGAGCCCCCCTCCAGCGAGGCCCGGCCGAGCAGTGGCAGCCCCAGCGTGTCCGTGGCGTCCAGCACCGCGAGGCCGCTCAAGCCGTTGGCCACGTACAGCCGGCCATCCCTCGCCGCCACGTCCAGCGAGTCGGGCATGATTTCGATGTCCGGCAGCGGCTCGTCGCGCAGGTAGCCCATCCGCAGCGCGAAGTAGCGGTCCACCAGCGCGTCCGGCGCATCGACGACCTGCGCGCCCGAGGTGCGCGGCCGGCCCGCCAGCGTCGCGTCGTACACCACGGCGCGGAAGGACTCTGGGATGACGCCCTGACCGGTGATGGCGCCGAGGTACGGCTGGTCGAAGCGGTTGCCGTTGCCACCGGCACCGGCCGCGGCGAACACCTGCAGCGGCTGCTCCGGGTTGACGAACAGCGCGCGCGGGCGCACCGAGACGGCGCGCTCCTCGCCGGAGAACGGCAGGCCGTAGCCCACGGGGCTCGGCGCGGTGACACGGGAGATGCCGTCGGGAGACACCACCGACACCTCGGCCGCGCCGAACGAGCCCGGCGGCGCCACCGCCGTCAGCTCGTTGAAGGACACCACCTGCACGCCGGACGCGGGCAGGCCGCGCACCAGCACCCGGGTGGAGCCCAGCGCATCCGCCCACCACGGCAGGAAGCCCTCGCCGGTGACGCGCACGGTGCTGCCGCCCCGGGGGTTGAGGAAGCGGGGAGTCGCCGAGTGCGCGAAGAGCGGCGCCACGTACAGGTAGCCGCCCGGCCGGCGCACGGACAGTCCCGACGGCTGCACCACCTCCACGTCCGCCAGCCCCACCGCGCCCGGAGGAGTCTCCACCGTGAGGCGCGTCGAGGACGCGGCCAGCACGTCCGCCACGACGCCGCCAATGCGCACGCTCGCGCCCGGCTCGAAGGACGCCCCCAGCACCTCCACCACGTTGCCACCCGCGATGGAGCCCACACGCGGCACCACCTGCGACAGCACCGGCCGCACGCCCACGCCGCCCGCCGCCTGGAAGTCCAGCGTGTAGGGCGCGATGAGCGCATGGCCGTCCGGCGTCTTCAGCGCCTGGGAGACGGAGACGCGCAGCGCGGCGCCTGCGGGCAGTGGCTCCGCGAGCCGGAAGACGCAGGTGCTGCGCAGGTCGTCCACGCCCCCCGCCTCCAGCGTGCCCGCGACGGGCAGGCCGTCCGCAGTGAAGGCGAAGGCCCCCGGCGCCGTGGCCGGGTCGAACGCCGCCGAGAAGAAGACGGTGACGGAGTCCAGGCCGCGCGGGACGACCTCGCCCGAGGCCACGCTGGCGCCCGTGACGGACAGCTCCGCCGCGGGGCCCAGCTCCAGCGACCAGCCGCGCGGTCCACGGTCTCTCAGGCTCAGCAGCCGCCCACCTCCCACCGCCACCGTGCGGGCGTCGCCGCCCTGCATGCCGATGACGTGGTGGAGCAGCGTCGGCGTCAGCGCGTCACTCAGGTCCACCACCGCGACGCCAGCGGCCCCGGCGGCCACGTAGGCCACATCGCCCGAGAGCCGCACGTCCGAGGCAAAGCCCTTCACATCCACCGAGGCGAGGCGCCGCAGTGGAAGCTGCGACACGTCCACCAGCACCAGGCCCTCGGCGCCCGCCGCCACCACGGCCAGCTCGCGCCGCAGGCGCACGCGCTGCACGGCGATGTCCGGCAGCACGCCCAGCAACGCGGGCGCGCCCTCTACGGACCACAGCTGGAGACTGCCCGGCGCCACGCGGTCATCCACGCCGCGAGTCCCGACGCCCAGCGCCGCCAGCCCCTCCCAGACACCCACCGCCTGCACTCCGGGGAGCACCTCCTGGGTGTGCACGGGGAAGACGTCCACGGAGGTGTCGAAGGCCCGGAGTCCACTGGCCGCGGCCGCCGCCAGCAGCCGGTCTCCGCGCGCGTCCACGCCGAAGACACCGTGCGCGCCCGAGGGCGTCACGGCCAGCAGCCGGGGCTGGTCCGGCCTGTCCACGTCCACCCGGGCCACCGCGCCCTGGGTGGGGGCTCCATTCGAGCCGCGCTGGGAGACGAGGCCCACGTACATCAGGTCTCCCCCCGAGGGCGGATAGCTGATGGAGGTGGCCTGGCCCGGCAGGTCGAGGTGCGCCACGCGGCGGTCATCCACGCGGTCGCCGTTCTCGTCCACCAGGTCGCCCCGGCGGTCCGGGGCAATCGGCTCGCCCACGTGCGGCCCGAAGCGGTGCAGACCGGAGATGTCCACCACCTCCAGCCCCGAGTCGCCCACCACGTAGGCCAGGTCGCCCACCACCACCACGTCCCGCAGCGCCGCGCCCAGCGCCACCGACGCGCCGGTCGGCTGGTCGAAGGTGAAGGCGTGCGCCAGCGTGGCCGTGGTGCCGTCCGGGTTGGTGACGGTGACATCCACCGGGCCGCGCAGCCCGTCCGGCGTGTACGCCTGGATGAGGCCGATGCCCAGCACGCGGACCTGGAGCGCGTCCGCGTTGCCGAAGCGCACCCGCACCGTCCCATCCGGCGCGAAGCCCCTGCCGGAGATGAGCACCCGCGTGCCTCCCGACGTGGGGCCGCGCGGCGGCGACACCGCGGTGAGCTGGAGCGGGTCCACGTACAGATAGGCGCCGATGGCGTCCACGCGGCTGCCACCGCGCCCGATGATGCTGACGGTGGCGGGGCCGGCGATGCTCGGCGGCGTCTCCACCACGGCGCTCATGCCGCCCGGAGCCACGGACTTCACCGTGGCCGGCGCGCCGTTGATGCGCACCTCCATCGTCGAGCTGAAGCCGTGGCCCTCCAGCGTCACGTCCACCCGGCCCGACGCGGGGCCCTGGCGCGGTGTGACTCGCGTGAAGCCCACCGGGACGGCCGTCACGTCGGACGCGGTGGTGAATTCCGCGAGGAAGGCGCCCGGCATGGGCGCGCCGTCCACCTGCGCGTGGAGGCCCTCGATGCGCAGCTGGTACGTCGTGCTGCGCTCCAGCGGCTGCGCGGGCGTCAGCGTCACCGTGGTGCCCTGGACCTCCAGCGTGGCCGCAACGGGCGCGCCCTGGGCGGTGCCGTCCACCTGGAACAGACGCACCGTGGTGGCGCTCACGTCCGACACCGGCCGGCTCAGGAACGCCTGGAGGGAATTGCCCACGGGGAAGGCCTCCGCGCCGTCCTCCGGCACGCTCCCCGTCACCACCGGGAAGGGCAGCCCCACCACCGCGAGCGCATCCAGCGCCGCGGGCGCGCCCGGCGGCGGCGCCACCGTCGTCTGCACGGTGGCCACCACCACGTCACCCTCCACCGCCACGTCGGACAGCTTCGCCGCGGGGTACAGGTCCACCGCGTCCACGGAGACGGGCCGCGAAGGGTCCGAGGCGACGAGCACCTGCACCAGCGCCGAACCGGCGGAGCCCGCCAGCGCGCCCACCTGGGGCCCGAGGGCGCCGCCCGAGAAGCGCATGCCGCCCACCAGCGGCGTCACCGGGGCCACCTCGCGCGGCCGGGTGACAGGCACCAGCGACAGCGTGCGCAGGGCCTGCTCCGCTACGGACAGGCCGCGGCGCGAGAACAGCGCCACGTCGCCCGCGGAGGTGGCCAGCTCGCCCACCACGGGCATGGCAGGCAGCGACAGGTCCGCCACCAGCAGCCGGCGCTCGCCGCCGAGCTCGGCCAGCAGCACCGCGTAGCGGCCGGACACCTGCACGTCCAGGATGGACGGCTCCTGCTGCGTGCCGTTGAAGCGGAACCGCGTCACCGCGCCCAGCAGCACCGGCCGGTCCGGCTCCACCAGCGAGTAGAGCGCCACGCCCCCCGGCCCCGCCGCCATGAGCGCCAGGTCTCCCGCGAGGGCCAGGCCCCGCGCCGTCCCCACGCCGGGCACCGCCGTCACCAGCACGGGCGCCGTCGGCGTGGCCGCGTTGACGACGAGCAGCGACGGGCCACCCTCCCCCACCACGTCCACGAACGGCAGGTCCGCGCCGTTGACGGCCACGTAGGCCCGAGTCCCCCGCACCGCGAGCGCCGCCGGCTCGTACGGCGGCGGCAACGACACGCCTCCCAGCAGGAACGCGCCCGACGCGTCGCTCACGTCCACCAGCGACAGCGCGCCGTGCACGCTGTCCTGGAGCAGCTCCACCGGCTCCTTCGCGGAGATGGCCACCTGCGCGGGCGACAGCACCCAGGCCTTCTTCCCGGACAGCGTCACCTTCAGCGGCGCCAGCCTCGGCATCAGGTGCGCGGGGCGGATGGGGCCGTCCTGCTCCGGGTCGTACCGCTCCAGCACCGTGGACACCGTCAGGTCCGTGTAGAGGTACGCCCCCGCCGCCACCACGCGCCGCCCGTCCGGGTTGCGCACCGCCACGTCCGCGGGACCGAAGGGCCCCGGCGGCACCCGGGCCGTCAGCCGGCCCGGAGACAGCACCCGCACCTGGGTGGCGGGCTCGCCGCCCACCGTCACCGTGGCGCCGCGCTGGAAGCCCCCGCCGGACAGCTCCACCGTGTTGCCACCCTCCAGCCGTCCCGTGGAGGGCACCACGAACTGGAGCTCCAGGACCTTGAGGTAGATGAAGCCGCCGTAGAGGGCACCCTCGAGCCCGTCCGGGTTGACGACCGTGACGGTGGCCGCCCCCTCGAGCTGCGGCGGCGTGCGGGCCGTGAGGCTGCTGCCGTCACCGGCCACCACCACGTCGGTGGCCTCGGCGCCGGAGAAGTACACCCGGGCGCCCTGGCTGAAGCCGGCGCCGAACACGGTGACGGCGGTGCCGCCATCCAGCGGCCCCGAGGAGGGCTGCACCTCGGCCACGGCCGGCGGCGTGTGCGCGGCGGCGCGCGTGGTGAAGCGCGAGCGGAACGTCTCGCCCAGCGTCAGCCCCGTGGAGGTGGCCAGCTCCGGGCCCACCGCGAGGAAGTAGTCCATGCCCACGGCCAGCGGCCGCTGGGGCACGACGCGCAACAGGCGTCCGGCGACCTCCACGGTGACGGGCACCTGCGGCCCCAGCAGCGCGTCCGCAGCGCGCAGCACCACCGTGCCCGCCCCGATGCTGGCGGCCGACGGCGCGGTGGACAGCTCCACCTGAATGGCGAGCTCCGGCGCGGCCACGGGCACCTGCCGCTCTCCATCCGCGGGCTGCACGGACGTCACCACCAGTCGCTGGAGCGCGAAGTGGGCCAGCGTGTCACCCAGCGTCGCCACCGCGCCGCCGGCCGCGTGCGCCACGTGGGAGCCGGCCGGCAGGTTGGCGCGCACCAGCGTGCGGGCCCCGCCCTCCGGCTTGACGATGGACACGGACAGGATGCCCTTCACGGGCTGCGCGTCCTGGTCCGTGAGCTGCGTCGCGCCCAGCACCAGGTTGCCGGAGGCGCTCACCGCGCCCAGCCCCGTGGCCAGCAAATCCTTGCGGCCGGGCGTGTGCGGCAGCAACGACAGCAGCCGGGGCTGCGCGGGCTGCGTCAGGTCCACCACCGCGAGCTGCGCGCTGGCGCCGTCGCACGCCACGAAGGCGCGGCTGCCCACGGCGGACACCGCGCGCGCCCCGCCGGGCACCGCCACGAAGCCCTTCTCCTTCAGCCTCGGGTGCTTCAAGTCCAGCACGCGCAGGCCCGCGGGGCCCGCGGCCACCAGCAGCAAATCACCCGAGATGAAGACGTCGCGGGCCTCACCCACCACCGGCAGCGTGAGGATGCGCTGGGGCGCCGTCGGGTCGCCGATGTCCACCACCGCCACGCCCGCGGAGCCGTTGGCCACGAAGGCCACCCTGTCCCTCGCCGCCACGCCGCCCACGTCGTTGCCGGGCAGGTCCACGCTGCCGCGCAGCACGCGCGGCTCCACGTCCACCACCGACAGCAGGGGCGGCACGAAGGCCCCGTTGTCCTTGAGCCGGTGCGGCGTCGTCACCAGCGCCCGCGTCCCGGAGAAGGCGACGGCCACGGGCTCCGCGTCCAGCGGCACCACGCCCAGGCCCAGCAGCGGGTTGTCCCCCAGCGACGCCTGCGCGAAGGCCAGCGCGCCGCCGCCCAGCACCAGGCTCCCGCCCACGGCCAGGCGGCCGTCGGTGCGCGCCGCCACCGGCCCCAGGTGCGCCGCGCCGGAGATGGGCAGCAACGTGGCCGCGGGCCGAAGGCCCAGCTCCACCTTCACCTGCTGCGAGCGGGCCCGGTTGTCGGAGGCGTCCGTGGCCTCGGAGTGGAGGGTGACGAGCTCGCCCGCGCGGCCGCTCGGCGCCAGCCACGACAGCGAGTACAGCGGCCGGTTCGCGGGCCCCGGGTGGCTGACGGCGGTGCTGCCCAGCTTCAGGCCGTCCACCCAGAACTCGGTGGACTTCACGCCGGAATTGTCCACGGCGGCGGCCGACAGCGTGACGAGCTCGCCCTCGGTGACGAGGTCGCGCTCGGGCGGGTCCACCAACTCCACTTCGGGCGGCACGGTGTCGCGCACGGTGCCCACCGGCACCGGCGCGGAGACGGTCTCCTGGCCCGCGGTGTCCACGGCCACCGCCGTGAGCTCGAACAGGCGGTTGCCGCTGCCCACGGGCGCGACGAAGGTGCCCACGTACACTGCTGGCGCGCCGGGAATGCCGGCGGGCACCAGGGCCGTGTCCACGCGCTTGCCGTCCACCAGGAAGGCCACCCGGACGATGCCGCCGTCGGGGTCCGTGGCCTCGGCCTGGATGCGCAGCGGCTGTCCGTCGAAGACGTTGGTGCCGGGCAGCGGCTTCTTGATGGCCACCACCGGCGGCTGGTCCTTCACCACCCGCACCAGCACCGGCGCCGACCAGGCCTCCTGCCCCGCGACGTCCACCGCCTTCGCCCTCGCGGTGACGGTGGTGTCCACCCACGCCGCGGGCACCTCGAAGTCGAAGTCGTACGGCAGCACGAAGCGGCGCATCACCTCGGGCGGCGTCTCGCCCGTGCCCACGTGCAGCGACACCTGGGCCACGCCGACGCCGTCCTCCGCCGTCACCTTGAAGCGGCGCTTCAGCCCGGCCACCACCTGCGCGGGGGCCTGGAGCGACACCGCCGGAGGCGCGTCCTCCACCGCCCGCACGGAGACCTGCTTCTGGGACTTCAGGCCGGAGGTGTCCGTCGCCTCGGCGATGAACGTGAGCGTCGTGCCCCGGGCGCTCTTCGGCACCCGGTAGCTGAACCGGTAGGGCGCCACCGGCATGGTCGCGAGGGGCTCGGTGTTGCCCGCGAGGCGGAACACCACGCTGGCCACGCCCACGTTGTCGTCCGCGCGCGCCTCCACGTCCAGCCTCAGGCCCTCCACGATTTCGGAGTTGTTCGCCGGCGAGAGGAAGGCCACCTCCGGCGGCTTCGTGTCCGCCACCACCGGCAGCGTCACCACCTGGGCCACGGCCTCCTTGCCCAGCGAGTCCCGCGCGCGGGTGCGCACGGTGAGCGTCCGCCCGGCGGAGCCGTACGGCAGCGGCACGCGGAAGGTGAAGGGGCGCGTGGTGCCCGTGTACCGCAGTGTCCCGCTCGCGCCGCCCTCGACGACCACCTCCACCCAGGAGATGGCCACGTCGTCCTGCGCGGCCACGACGAGGCCGAAGTCGCGGCCCTCCGTCAGCGTGTCGCCCTGGCGCGGCTGCGCGAGCGCCACGGTGGGCGCCTGGTCCGCCACCACCGGCAGCAGCACCACCTGGCTGTTGACGCGATGCCCGAACGAGTCCACCGCCGACGCCTGGAGCTTGAGCGTCCCGCCCCCTTGCGGCACCGGCACCTGGAAGGCGAAGGGCGGCGTGCGCAGCACCAGCGGCTGCGGCGCGTCGTTCACCATCAACTCCACGGCCTGCAAGCCCACGTCATCCTCGGCCGCCACCGTCACCGTCACCGGGCTGCCCTCCACCACGGGCGTGCCGTTGGGCGGGGAGATGATGGCCACCGCGGGCTCACGGTCTCTCACCACGTCGATGGGCTGGATGAAGAGCGTGCTCCACCGGCCGCTCACGTCCCGGGCGCGCGTGGCCACGAAGTACGGCGCGCTGTCCGCCATGCCCAACTGGGCCAGCGGCGGCATTCCCACCTCGTAGCGCACCGGCGGCGCGTACACGTCGAAGTCGGAGCCCGGCACCGCGTTCTCCGCGGGGAAGCCGCCCGCGACATGCACCACCTGGAGCGCCTCCAGGCTGGGGCCGGCGAGCACCTCCACCCGGTCCACGAAGACGTTGTCGTGCGCCACCACCTCCACCAGCACGGGCGTCTTCTCCACCACGTTCTGGCTCAGCGTCGGCCGCAGCACCTCGGCCACCGGCGCCGTCGTGTCCCGCACCACCACCACCACGCGCTCGTACGAGGACTGGTGGCCCTCGATGTCCGTGGCCACCGCCCGGAGCTGGAGCGTGGTCTGCGTGCGCTCCGGCTCCAGCGCCACGAAGCCGGGCGGCAGGCGCACCAGGCCGCCATACGTCTTCAGCCGCGTCACGTCGCGGAAGGGCTCCTTCAGCTCGCGCGCCGCCTCGCGCACCGCCGGGTCCAACGCCACGGGCAGACCGTCCTCCCCGAGCGCGTCTCCGAGCGTGGGGATGCTCTTCGCGGCCTTCTCCGACACGGACATCGCGGGCTGGCCGTTGATGAACAGCTCCACCCGGTCCACGGCGGTGTCGTCACCGGCGATGGCCTGGAAGTAGAGCTGGATGCTGCCCTCGGCCAGCGTGGCGTTGGCGGCGGTGGGCACGGAGATGGCCAGCTCGGGCGCCTGGGGGCGGCGGCCCTCGACGACGAGCCGGGCGCGGCCCTGCCGGCCGGACGTGTCGGTGACGGTGATGAGCAGCACGGAGGGCTCGCCGTCGCGGCTCACCGGCGGACGCAAGGTGAGCTGCCGGGAGGCGGTGGCCGGCGCGGGCGACAGCACCTGGCTGAAGATGACCTCGCCCCGGAAGGTGGCCTCGATGAAAGCCACGCCCACGTCATCCCTCGCCTCGAACTGGAGCGAGGCGTCCGTCCCCTGGAGCAGGCGCACGAAGCCGCTCGCCAGCTCCGGGCCGGTGATGTCCTCCACGGGGGAGCGCAGCGAGAGCAGCGCCAGCGACGGTGCCTCGTCCAGGCGCACGTCCACGTAGACGGGCTGGGACACGGACGCATTGCCCGCCCTGTCGCGAGCCACCACCGACAGCGCCACGGGCGCGCCGCTGGCGGGACGCCGCAGCACCAGGGTGCGGCTCACCTCCGCACCCGGCCGCACCAGCGTTTCGGAGGTGATGCCGTCCACGCGCAGCTCGGCGGACTCCACCTCCACGTCGTCCTGGAAGGACAGCGTCACCGTCGTCAGGGCGCCCTCGACGACGGCGCTTCCGTTGGCGGGCGACGTCACCGCCGCGACGGGGGACGTCGTGTCCGGACGCACGCCGACTGGCAGCGTGGTGACGGCGCCCACGCCCGCGCCGTCCCACGCCAGCGCGCTCAGCACCGCCGCGCGCGGCGACCAGCCCATGGGAGGACGCAGGTGCGTCGCCGGCTGGCTCACGCGTCCCGGCGCCGAGGCCTGGACCTCCAGCGGACTCACGGCGAGCCACTCGCCGCCCGCCACTGCCCGCACCTGCACGCTGGAGCCGTCATAGACGAGCCCCGTGCGCGTGACGGCCAGCGGCTCGCTGGCGCCGGAAGCGGACAGCAGCTCCACGTCGATGGCATCCACCGCCAGCACGGAAGCCGGGAAGGACAGGTCGGCCGAATAGGACGGGGCCGCCAGGACCAGCTCGCGCCGCCCGCCCGGGTTCTGGGCCAGGAAGTCCTCCACGGCCGCGGACTGCTCCTGGCCGGGGCGCACGCGGTAGCGCCACGTCACCCGCGCCCGCGCACCCAGGCCGGACGGCGAGGCGCCCACCTTCAGCACGGCGCGGCCGGACGCGCCGCCCTGCCCCACCGGGCCATGCGGCAGGGCGCGCACCAGGCCCGCCTCCACCGAGAGCTGGAACGACTGCTCCGCCCCGAAGCTCCACGTCACCGACGGCGTCGCGCCGCCCGTGGTGGCGCCGGTGGCCGGCACCTCGAAGGCCCCCGCGCCGCTGGGGGCCAGTCGCGCCCCGGTGGTGGACAACACCGCCAGCGCCGAGGCCACGGAGACGTCGTCCCGCAGCTCCAGCTTCACCTCTTCGCGCCGCTCCTCCGTCAGCTCCGCGCCGACCGCGGGCGCGAGCAGGGCCACGGTGGGCGCGGCATCGGGCCGCAGCGTGCGGGTGAGGCTCGCCTCGGACGCCTTGCCCGTGGCGTCCACCGCGCGCGCGGTGAAGGTGAGCAGCCGCGACGTCTCGCCCGCCGCGAGCACCGGCAGGGGCACGGAGACCTCCGCGCCGACGGAGGGGGCGGGCTCGACGTCCGGCAGCACCAGCGCCACGCCGTCCAGGCTGGCGGACACCGTGCTCACCACGCCGTCGTCGCTGGCCGACACGCGGAGCTTCACCGGGGTGCCGGACACGCAGGAGGTGTCGTCCGGGCAGCCGGACAGGGCCAGCGTCAGCCGGGGCGGGCCGCTGTCCACGTACTCCTTCACGCGAAAGCGCACCGCGTGCGTGTCGGTGACGTTGCCCGCCGGGTCATACGCGCGCGCCAGCAGCGTGTGCTCACCGGGGGCCACGCCCTCCATGCGCACGGTGCCGGCGAAGGTGCCCACGTACTCGCGGCTGGTGAGGATGGAGCCGGGCCCCAGCGGGTCCGGCGTGCGGACCTCCTCGAAGCGCTCCTCGGCCACGCCGAGCGGCTCCCTGCCGCCCGGGGTGAGGGCCGTGCCGTCCACCAACACCGCCACGCGCGAGACGCGCACGTCGTCCCGCACCTCCACGCGCACGCCCAGCGAGCCGCCCTCCGGGACGTCCAGCAGTCCTTCGCGCGGCGGCAGCGGCGACGTCAGCAGCGCGGTGGGAGGCTGGGTGTCGCGCCGCATGCCGAGCGACACCGTGCGGGTGGTGTCCTGCCCCGCGGTGTCGCGCACGGTGATGCCCACCGTGTCCGGCTGGCCCTTGGAGATGAGGGGCGCCGTGACGACGATGACCTGGGGCGCGGCCACGTCCTTCCGCTGCCCCGACAGCGGCAGCGCGCCGGCCACGACTCCGCCGGACTGGCCCACCCAGCCGATGACGCCCTCGTCATCGCCCATGGCCACCGACAGCCGGACGTCCTCTCCCTCGCGGTACGGGCTGCCCGGCGGCGGCGCCAGCAGCGTCACGGTGGGAGGCAGGTCCTTCACCACCTGCAACTCCTGGGTGCGCTCCGCCGTCAGCCCGGAGCGGTCCGCCGCCACCGCGCGCAGCTGCAACCGCGTACCCTCCGCGGAGGCCGGCACGGGGAGCTGGAAGCGGAACACCCGGTAGAGCCCCTCCTGCACGCCGCCCGTCAGCCGGTCCACGCGCGTGGCGCCCACGTACAGCTCCGCCCAGGCCACCTCCACGTCATCCGACGCCACCACCTCCACCGTCACGGTGCGGCCCGCGAACACGCGCGCACCCTCGGCCGGAGCGCGGAAGCCGACGAGCGGCGCCTTCTGGTCCGCGGACAACTGAAGCGGCAGCGTGGCCTCCGTCGTCTTGTCGCCGCTGTCGGTGGCCACCGCCCTCAGCACCGCGTCGCGCGGCGCGCCGGAGAGCGGCACCTCGAAGCGGTACGGCGGCAGGGTGCGGGTGCCCACGGCGGTGCCGTCCAGGAACAGGGCGACGGCCTTGATGGCCACGTCGTCCCGCGCGTCGACGACCACCTCCGCCGACGCCCCCAGCGTCGCCACCGTGCCCGCGAGCGGCCGGAGGAACGCCACCGTGGGCGGCTCGTCGGCCAGCGCGTGCACCAGCACCTCGGGCGAGAAACCCACGTTGTCGGAGGAGTCGTAGGCGCGCGCGCGGAGGCGGTGGTCCGCGCGGCCCTGCAGCAGGGCCGCCGGAATCACGGCGTGGGTGACGAACGAGCCCGGCACGCCCGCGTTGGGCGCCGGGGTGGAGTCCGTGTGGAGCACCTCCCCGTTCAGGAGCAGCTCCACCCGCTTCACGTCCACGTCGTCCAGGCCCGCCACGCTGACGAGCAGGTCCTGCGTGCGGACGACCTGCGCGTTCTCCGCGGGAGAGACAATCGCCAGCGAGGGCGGCGTGACGTCCGGCGTGGCGAACACCGTGGCGCTGGCCTTCTTCTCCTGCCCCGAGGAGTCGCGCGCCACGGCCTCCACCGTGAAGGTCTGCCCCGCGGCGGAGGCGGGCACGCCGAACGTCGTGAGGTACGGCGGCACGCTGGACAGGCCCACCGGGGCGCCGTTGATGAGCCACGTCACCTGCACGGGCCGGCCCGAGTCGTCCTGTGTGGCCGCGGTGAGCACCATGCGCGAGCCGGCGATGAGGCTGCTCTGACTGATGGGCGAGAGGATGGAGACCTGCGGCGGCTGGTCCGCGCGCACCACCGCCTGGAAGGCGGCGCGGCGCTCGTTGCCGCCCACGTCGATGGCCTGCACCTCCACCTTCAACTGCCGGCCCAGGCTGGACGCGGGCGGAGTCCAACTGAAGGAGAAGCCCTGCGAGCCCGATGGCGTCCCGGCCAGCCCGCCCTTCGTCAGCCGCGTGCTGGCCACGGCGGCGCCGTCCACCAGCAACCGCAGGTCCACGCCGAAGGCCAGCGCGTCGTCCCCCACCGAGCCCGCGACGGCCAGCGGCACGCCCACGGTGGCATCCGCCATGGGGCCCACGGGCTGGTGCAGGGTGATGAGCGGCGCGGAGTCCGCGACGATGCGGACCGGCAGCGCCTCCACGGGGACTTCGGCCCCGGAGCCATCCACGGCCGTGGCCCGGATGATGGCGGAAGTGCCCGCCGCCGTCCTCGACGGCACGTAGGTGACCTCCCACAGCGGGACGAGGACGGGCTCGGGGCCCTTGTCCGTCTCCCGCATCCGCACCTCCACGCGAGGGGCCTCCGCCACACCCAGCGCCGCGTCGTCCACGGTGAAGCGGACGACCTGGAAGTCGCTGGCGCTCAGGGTGCTGCTGCGCCAGTCGCCACTCGTCACCCGCAGCGTCCGGGGCAGCCCGGCGACGAGGAGCTCGCCGGCCAGCGGCGCCTCGTACACCACCGAGCGCGAGCTGGGCGCGCGCGCGCCCGTCACCCGCACCCGCGCCTCCGCGGACTGCGCCTGCTGGCCGGCAGTGTCCACCACGCGCGCCGCCAGCACCAGGGGGCTGCCGCCATACGGAGGCGCCTTCACCTGGAGCACGAAGGGCGGCGACGTGTCCGAGACGGTGGGGACGCCGTTGACCAGGAAGTCCACCCGCGCCACGCCCACGTCGTCGGTGGCCACGGCCTTCACCTCGAAGCTGCCACCGGCCACCACCGTCGCGGGCGCGGTGAGCCGCACCTCGGGCGGCGCGTCCAGCGCCTCCACCATGACGGACACCGGAGCCAGGCCCGGGTACGTGGCGACGACGCGCGCCGGGCCGGGCCGCAGCGACGTCACCTTGCCGTCCGGAGACACCTTCAGCGTGCTCGGGTCCTCCACGCTCCACTTCGTCCCGACGGCCGCCGGCGTCAGGTCCACCTGCCGGCCGGAGGTGAGCAGGCCCTCCAGCCGCAGCGCCACCGAGCCCCCCACGCGGGGAATGGACGGCGCGACGGGGAGGATGGCGAGCTGCTGCAACTGCGCGGTGGAGTCCACCACCACCGTCACCGTGGCGGTGTAGCCCGCGTACAGCACCGTCACCTGGGCCTCGCCGTTGGCGCGGGCCACCACGTGCCCGTCCCGCGTCACCGCCGCCACCGACTCGTCGGAGGACTCGTACGTGGCGCCATTCGCGCCGCCGCTGACGTCCACCTCCCCGGCGATGGCGAAGTCGGCGAACACCTTGAGTGGCTCGCGCTCGCCGAAGCCCTCCGACAGCAGCAGGGGCGAGGGCCCGGCGCGCAGGGCCAGCACCGGGTCGAACGCGGTGGAATCGGTGAACTCCACCTCGGACGTGTGCACCACGCGGTCGTACGGGTCCACCAGCGCCACGTCCACCACCACCACGCCATCCACGGGGATGCGCTCGGCCGTGACGGGCACGGAGAACGTCACCTGGCCGGGAGTGGTCAGCCGGGGCCGCGCCACCTTCCGGCGGGCCGTGGCGAAGGAGTGGGCCTCGGCTTCCTCCAGGTCGCCCTTCACCGTGCGCAAGAGCTCCGCCGAGGCGCCCAGCAACGTCAGCTCCACGCGCGCGAGGGTGCCCTGGTACGCCACGTCCACCAGCAGCTCGCCGGAGCTTTGCGAGGCCCGGACCTTCACCGCGTTCGCCGCGAAGCCGGGCGGAGGCGCGCTCCCGTCGAGCACCACCTGCACCGGCGTCACCTGCGCGCCTTCGGCCGCCACGGGCGCGGCGGTGATTTCCAGCCGCCCGTCCGCCGGCAGCTCGGCCGTCAGCGGCACCAGCACGTGGAAGGGAACGTCACCGGCCAGGTCCCGCGAGACGACAGTCCTTGCGAGGTCGACGAATGCACCCGCCGTGGCGGAGGTGCCCTTGACGCCCACCACCACCTGGGAGGCGGCGCCCTCCACCTCGAAGCCGAGCTCCACGGTCCGCGCCCCGGCTTGGAGCGGGCGGAGGGGATACACGGACACGACGGACGGCGCGGCCTGCCCCATGGCCAGGGCAGGCACGACACCGACGAGAACCGCGCACAGGACGCTCAGCGCCCCCAGGCGCGGCGCGCGACGTGGCTGCATGTGACTTCCCCCTCTGCCCCGCGCGTCAGGGACGCGCTGATACCTCGACGTGCACATCCGCGGCGCCCCTCAGGCGCGCCCGCAACGCATCGAACACCCGGCGCTGGCGCGACGGCGCCACCCGCCCTTCGACTTCCGCGCGCACCTCCTCGAACGGAGGAATGCGCTCCACCCGCCGCTCGAGGAGCTGGAGCACGGCGAACCCTTCCGCCGTCTCCACCACCGCGGACACCTGCCCGGAGGTGCGCAGCGCGAAGGCTGCTTCCTCCAGCCGTGCGTCCTTCAGCTCGCCCCGGGCGAACAGCCCCATGTCCCCCGCCCGGGCCCGCTCGGGCCCGTCTCCGGCGGACTGCACGCGCGCCAGGGGCTCCCCAGCCCGCAGGCGTCGCGCGAACTCCTCTGCCCGGGCCCGCGCTCGCGAGCGCTCCGCGGCACTGCCTCCACCGGCGGACGCCAGCACGCGCGCCAGATGGATGCGCTCCGGCTGGCGCAGCTCGGACCGGTGCGCGTCGTACCAGGCGCGCAGCTCCGGCTCCGTCGCGGGCCCCGCGCCGCGCTCCTCCTCCGCCAGCAGCGCCTGCACGAGGAGCCGCTCCTCCAGCTCCCGCACCTGCCGGGCGAGGTCCTGCTGCTGCGCGAGCCCGCGACGCCGCGCCTCCTCCACCAGCAGTCGCTTGTCCACCAGCGAGCGGGCGAACTCCTCCTGCCCCACCGGACTCTCGAACTGCTCGCGCAGCGCCGGAGGCAGCCTCCCCGACTCACGCACCAGCTCCTCACGGGTGATGACGCCGCCCGTGTACCGGGCGACCACGTCGCCAGACACCGCGCCGGCGTCCGCCACGGAGCCACGGGCGTCCTCGGACCGACGCCCCTCGCACCCCATCAGCGCGAGCGTCACGACGAGCCAGCGGCTGTACCCGATGTATGACAAACGACGCTCCGTGGACGCGGTGACGCACCTGGTGTGATGGCTATCGTCCGCGATCTCCCAGAATGAATTCAACTAGTCTGCAATGTGCCGCCAATTGTGAATCCCCGCGTCATTTGCTACTGAAATCCCGGTGCTCACCGGCACTGCCGCACGGTGTCTGTCCTTACCTCCCCATCCGAGTCTGGAATCACACCCATGAGTCCATTCAAACCCATGCTCGCAGCCGCCGTGTTTCTCGTCTGTGCCTGCAAGGGTTCGGGAGGGAGCGAGGCGTCCGGGGGCAAGCCGGACCCCGTGGTGGCGAAGGTGGGCGACGGCGTCATCACCGCGAGCGGGTTCCAGGCGCGGCTGGAGGAGCAGCCCCCGGTGCTTCGCTCCCGCTACACCTCGCTGGCGTCGAAGAAGGAGTTCCTCGACAACCTCGTGCGCTTCGAGCTGCTGGTGCAGGAGGCGCGCAGGCAGGGTCTGGAGCAGGACCCCGAGGTGAAGGCGACGCTGGAGAAGCTCATCGTGCAGCGGCTGATGCAGAAGCACGCGGCGACGGCGGCGGCCACGCCGCTCACGGACGAGGAGCTGCGCAAGTACTACCAGGAGCACCTGGGCGAATTCGTGCGGCCGGAGAAGGTCCGGGTGAGCCAGGTGTTCCTCGCCTCGGCGAGCAACGACGCGAAGCGCGCGGCGGTGAAGGCGGAGGCGGACACGCTGCTGGGTGAGGTGAAGCGCCAGGAGGCGGGGCCGGTGAAGGTGGCCTTCACGGAGCTGGCGCGCACGCGCTCGGACGACGCGGCCTCGAAGGAGGCCGCGGGAGACCTGGGCTACCAGACGCGCGAGGAGCTGGCGGCGAAGTGGGGGCAGGCGGTGGCGGACGCGGCCTTCGGGCTCCACGCCCTGGGCGAGCTGGGCCAGGTGGCCTCGGAGCGGGGCCTGCACCTGCTGAAGCTCACCGGGCGCCAGCCGGGACTGGAGCAGTCATTCGACACCGTCAGGCCGCGCATCGAGAGCCGGCTGCAGATGGAGAAGCGCTCGCGCCTCATGGATGACCTCGTCACCTCGCTCCGGAGCAAGACGAAGGTGGAGGTCGACGAGCAGGTGCTCGGTGGGATTTCCGTCACCGCGGACGGGGCCGGCTCGGCCCGCCCGGCGACGCCTTGAGCCACGGGCACCAGCGCTTGTCCGCCCGCTAGGTCGCGGGCTGGGCGCCGTGGAGGTCCGGCACTTCCGGGGCAGGCGGCGTCTCGACGGGTGAGATGCAGTGCACCAGGATGACGCGCAGGACGGTGTCGAGGGCGAACGACAGCCGCATGCCTTCCACCGTGGTGACGAAGCCTTCCTCGTTGCGCTCCAGGCGGGCCAGGACCTGCCCCAGCGGCACCGCGCTCCCCAGCAGGAGCGTGAGGTTCTCCAGATGGGTTTCGAGGTGCATGCGCACCTCCCCAGGAAGTCGCTGGAGCTGGCGCTCCGCCCGCCGGGAGAAGAAGAGCCTGGGCATGCAGCATGCTAGGCATTGAACACCGCCACCGCCGGAAGAGGCGTCCGGGCGCACGCCGACCAGGCGGGCGGGCGTGGCGGTAGCCACCGCGCGAGCTGTCAGCCCTTCAGGCCGTGCGCCACCGCACCGCCAGGACCGACAGGGCCACCAGCGCGCTGCCCGCGCCCACCACGGCCATCACGGGACGGCGCAGTCCCGTCCCGAGAGCCTCCAGCGCGCCGCCCACGAGCTCGCGGCTGGCCTTGCGCACGAGGCCGTCACGGCGAAGGGCCTCGCGCCAGCGGAGCCCCTGGACCTCCAGCGCACCGCTCGCGCCTCGCACGGTCGCCGCGGCGGCGCGCTCGGCGAGCATCTCCAGGGAGGAGACCAGCGCCGCTCCCGTCTCCGCGGGGCGCTTCGCCACCTCCTCGCGAATGCCCTCGGCCAGGCCGCGCACCAGTCCACGGCCCGCGCGCTCGAGCAGGCCCACGAGCGCATCGGAGTCTTCTTGCAGCTTCGAGGCGAGACCGTCGGCGACCCCTCGGCCTATCTTCGAGGCAATCTCCGCCCCGGCGGGAGCGAACTTCCGCGCGTCCTCGACGAACCCCGGCGCGGCCGCATGAAGCTGCTCTGTGACCGCCGTCACCATGCCCCGGGCCATGACCTGCGCGCGCTCTCCCGGGGTGCGAATCTCTTCAGTGCGTTGCCGGGCGAAGGCCGCCACGCCATCCAGGAGGTGGTTGATGCGCTCCGCGAAGGCATGGAAGGGAAGACCGCCTTCCTGCCATTCCCGCTCCAGCGCCTCCAGCGCGCCCTGCGTGGCGGCGCTTGCCATGGCATGGGCCACCCCGCCCACCTCCACGTGCTCGTGCTCGGCGGCGTCATGCACCAGGCGGCCGAGCACCGTGAGCGAATCCTGCAGGAGGCTGCGCAGCTGACTGTCGAGCTCCGGCATCTCCTTGCGCAGCCCGTCCGCCGCGCCGCTCACCGCGCCGACCGCGGCCTCGCGCGCGGCCAGCCGTTCGAGCCCCAGGGCCAGATTGCGAAGCGCTTCCACCGGGCTCGCTCGCGAGACCTTCCCCATCAGCGTTCCCGTCCTTCCCGCCGGCACGACAGCCGCGGATGTAGAGAGCCTGTGAAGAGAGTGTGAGGACGGACTGTTGTCGGGGCAACCAGTCCGTACCCCGGTACCATCCGTCCGGCGCGAGTGCATGAGGCACGAGCGGAAAGGCACGGCGCCACCGCGAGCAGTAGACGGATAGCTGCCTGCTTCCTCTCCCTACCCACGCAAGTGAGGGCAGCCGCCCCGACCACTTCCCCTGTTCGGGTCAGGGAGTGCCGGACGCGTCTTGCCCCCCATCGCTTCCACTGCCCTCCTCGGGCGCCGCCACCACCCGCGGCGGCGGCTCGCCCCGAGGCCAGCGGAAGACGCCCTCGTCCGTGAAGAGGAAGCCCCGGTAGAGGGCAAAGCCCCCACCCAGGCTCGGCGTGAGCGGAATGGAGGCATCATCCGACCTTCCCTTCGCATCCACGAAGACCCACGCCGCTCCCCCGTCGGACACCATCCGCGCGAAGGCGCCCGTGCCCGAGGGGACGACGGCAGGGACGTACTCGTAGGACTGCCATCCCTGAGGCGTCTTCACGCCGCCATCGGGAAAGGTCATCACGCGCAATTCCTCCGCGGCGCTGGCCTGCTCACAGCTTTGACGAACGTCTCCCGCCAGCAACCCCAGACCGCGGCTCCGGCCGTCCCGGGGTGTCCAGGCGATGAGCTCCAGGCGGCGCGCTTCGTCGTTCCCCGGGCACCTCCACAGCAGCCACACCTGACCGTCCCCCAACGGCAGCGGCGCCAGGGTGTCCCAGGGCGCTTCCAGCAGCCGCTGCGTCTCCAGGTCCAGCAGCACCACCCGCCGGGCGAAGACGTCGTCCGTGCCCAGCGAGATTCCCAGCGTCGCGCCGGGCGGAAGCGGAGGGACCTCGGCCTCCTCCTGCCGGGGATCGGCTCCAGCCCCTCGAACACCACCCACTTCCGCCAGGTGAAGGCACTGCCCGCTGGAACCCGGCGCCAGCGCCCATCCAGCCGAAGTGAGTTCCGCCGCGCTCCACCCCACTCGGACCAGCCGCCGAACTGGACGAGCCATGCACTCCGGGACTCGGCCAGGCCGGTGAAGCGGCCGGGAAGCGGCTCGCGCCGGAGGACGAGGGGCGCCGGGCCGGCATCGGCCGCGTCACTCCCGCTCGCGACGAGCGCGGAGCACAGCGCCAGGAAGAGCAAGGAGCATCGCGTGCGCACGGGCAATCCTCACGGAAGTCCATTAGGTAGGTCAGGCCGTCCCCCCACCCGAAACGGAGCCGGAGCATGAGCCAGAACCTCTACGAAATCCCCCTTACCTCCATCCAAGGCACCGCGCAGACCCTCGAGCGGTTCAAGGGCAAGGTCCTGTTGGTGGTCAACGTGGCCTCCAAGTGCGGGCTGACGCCCCAGTACGAAGGTCTGGAGAAGCTCTACGAGCGCAAGCACGCCGAGGGGCTGGAGGTGCTGGGCTTTCCGTCGAACGACTTCCTCGGCCAGGAGCCGGGAACCGAGGCGGAGATCCAGGAGTTCTGCAAGCTGACCTACGACGTGAAGTTCCCGCTGTTCTCGAAGGTCACGGTGGTGGGCGACAAGAAGCACCCGCTCTACCGCGAGCTGACCCACGCCTTCCCCGCGGCCACGGGAGAAGGACCGATGCGCGCGCGGCTCCAGGGCTACGGAATCAATCCGAATCCGGTCCCCGAGGTGCAGTGGAACTTCGAGAAGTTCCTCATCGGTCGGGATGGCCGCGTCGCGGGCCGCTTCACCCCGGACGTGACGGCGGACGACCCCCGCCTCGTCCAGGCCATCGACGCCGAGCTGGCGAAGCAGGCCTGAGCGGAAGCATCACGCTGACGAAACCGCCCTGGGGGTACTCACACTCACCGGGGGCGGAGACGCCCTGGGAGCATTCGCCTGCAGTTGGCCGTGGTTCGGGCCGTGCGGTTCGGCGACGCCGCGTGGGGACACGGCGTGCTGACCCGCCGCGTCCCCGGACAGCTACTCGAACGCGGTGAAGGAGAAGGTGGCCTGGAAGTCGACCTCCGCTCCCTTGCTCATGAAGGTGGAGGCAGCCGGGCCGCGCAGCACCACGTTGAACTTGCCTTCGAGGAAGCGGGTGTAGTCGTCCGGCGCCATCTCCGTCGAGTCGAAGTCGACGAGGAACGACACCGGGCCTGTGCCCGTGGGGTTCTCCACGTGGCCCGCGACGTAGGTGTTGTTGGACTCGTCCACGCGGAAGAGGATCTCCACGCGGCCGGTGAAAACCTCCGCGAGCGAGGACACGCCCACACTGCCAGCGCCCAGGGTGAGCGTGAGCGTGGTGAGCTCCACGCGAGAGGGCGACTTGCCGTCCAGCTCCTGGCGTGCGTCATCGACGAAGACCTTGAAGGGGTTACCCGACTCGGTCGAGATGCCCTTCTGGGCGGTGACGGTGCCGCCAACCGTGTCCGACGACTTGGCCTTGAGGTTGATGCCGACGGGCGCCGAGAACGACACCGCATCGTCTCCGCACCCCATGAGCGAGAGCGCGGCGCACAACACGAGCGGAAGAATACGGTTCATTTTCAATGGCTCTCTTCGAGAGAACGGGGCGCGCTCGGCCTGACGCACCCCGATGAGGGCAGTACTTCGACAGGGGAGACCCGTCCGCGCCGTCATTGGCCACGTCCCGGATGGGCTGGACCTGCCGCCACTCCGCGGCTCATGCCCGCGTGGCCCCGGAGGCCGACGGCTCACGACAGCCCTGCACGACCCATGTGCGCAGGGGCAGCGCGGCCGCCCCGGCGGCGGAATGAACGTTCCTTCCGGCCTCCTCGGCCTTCGGGGGGCAGCCCCGGCGGTGGCATGAACGTTCCTTCCCGCCTCCTCCGCCTCGGGGGCCAGCCCTGACGGCGGAATGAACGTTCCTTCCGCGCGCCTCCGCGTCCGGAGGGCGCGGGGATTAACGGCGCTGGCGGGAGTTACGGGAACGTCACGTTGCCGAGGGTAACGGCGTGCCGGCCACCCGTGCCCCACAGCTTCAGGACGAAGGAACTGCGAGCCTCGTTCTCGGGGGCCTCCGCTTCCACCACCACCCGGCGTTCCGTTCCGCGGGTCACGGTGGCGTCCTGCCACACCGTCACGCCCGTCAGGTCCTCGCCCGCCCTGCCCCGCAGCGTCGCCCCCTCTGCATTCCAGGGGACCGCCTCTTCGGGGACATCGAGCCACAGCTCCACCGCCACCCGCTTCACGGAGCGGAAGCTCCTGGCGGTGCACACGCTGATGAAATCCCCGGGCTGCGAAGCCGTGGCCTCGATGAGTTCCATGGCGATGACACCCGTCCTGTCCAGCTGTCGGGTGGCAATCAGGCCCGACAGCCCTTCCGGTTGCGTTCGCTCGACTCTCATCCGGTCCACTTGTTCGCGGCACGCCTGGAGCCGCGCGTCCTTCTCTATCCCCCTGCCCGGGTCGCCGTCGTCCATCAGCCACCGACGGCCAGTCTCCTGACGTCACTCGAAGTGGTTGACTGCATCCACGCTTCCAACGCTGAAGACACGGGCGGAGTCGGGGCCGCTGTCCGGCCTGATGACAAGACCGCGCTTGTCGTCGGTGCCATACAACTCCATGCAGACAGGGGTGCGCGCCCCATCCGGCGTGTGCGCCTCGGTCATGCGGCCGTACACGCGCGCCTCGCCGATGATGAGCCGCCCTCGGAGGCGCATGGGCGATGACAGCTTGTCCCATGGCCCCATCACCCGCACCTCGGTGTAGCCGTCGCGCACGGTGATGACTTCGCGCCGCGTACCAGGAAAGATCATGGAGCGGCTGCTGCCAATGCGAATACCCAGCTGCTCCATGGCCTCCACCGCACCCGGAGGACAGCTCTCGGACGGCGGATCCGCACGCACCGGCGTGCCAGCGCAGGCCAGCGCCGCCGACGTGGCGCCCACGCAGAGTGCCTTGCGCATGGAGCCCGGGCCCGGAGTCCGGGGCTTCGTGGCGGAGGTGGAAGGTGCAGCGGCCGTCTTCTTCTTCACGGGAGCCTCGTCCTCTGCGTGCGTCGCGGGAGCAGCGACGGCCGCAGGAGGAAGGGACGCCCGGGGCGGCGCTGCGGCGGAGCCAGTGTCGGGGGACGCCACTTCACGACCGGACGACCCGGCAGGTAATCCCGCCACGCGGGCCGGAACGGCTGCATGGAGTGCCTCGGTGCGCGAAGGCAGCGCCCCTTCGCGCAGCACCATCCCCCCCAGGGTGACGAAGCCCAGCGCGACCACGACGACGGCGACGTACGGCCACCCGCGCCGCCATGCTCCGGAAAGCTGCGCCGTCCCCAGGATGATGGAGCTCAGCGAATTCACGAGGACGGCGGCATCCGACGACACACGCCGCCGCGGCCCCGGAAGCCGCGGAGATTGCTCCCGGGCCGGCACGCCTCGCGGGCGTCGCAAGGGGAGCCTCGGCGCCGGCAGCTCCGGTCCCGGCACCAGCCTGCGAGGCGGCGGCGGCCCGGACCGGGCCGGCTCCTCGGGCCGTCGGACGCGCCGCCGGGTCTCTCCGTCCGCGCCCGGGGCGTCCTCCCAGTCGAAGACGGTGCGCTCCCAGTCCGCGACGTCTCCGAGCGCCACCGCCGCCACCAGCGCGGCCTGCACCGCGTGGCCTGTCTGGAAGCGCGCCTCGGGCGTCTTCGCGAGCAGCCGCATGATGACGTCGCTCAGCGCCCGGGGCACGCGGCGGTGGAAGTCCGAGGGGGCGGAGGGCACCACCGCTTCCAACTGCATGTAGAGCAGGTCCGGAGGCAGCTCGGGCGAGAACGGCCAGTGGCCCGTCACCAGGCGGTAGAGGCAGACCCCCAACGCGTGCAGGTCATCCGTGGCCCGGGCCTCATAGCGAGCCCCCGGGGGCTGCGAGTGCTTGAGGAAGAAGCGCACCGCCTCGGGGCTGAGCAGGTGCAGCGTGGCCGGAGGCAGCACCGCCGAGGTGACGGTGTCCGCGCCGGTGTACCGCCCCACGCCGAAGTCGATGAGCACGGGCTCGCCGTCCTGCTCGCGGATGAGGACGTGCTCGGGCTTGAAGTCGCGGTGCAGCACACCCTTGTCGTGCAGTGCGCCCAGCGCCAGGGCCACCTTCCCCGCCTTCTCGGCCAGCAGCCGGAAGGAGGGGTTCACCGTCTCCACCCACATGTGAAGCACCGGACCCGGAACCCAGTCCATGACGAAGTAGAGGTAGCCCGTCCGAGGGTGCGGCCAGCGTCCACAGGCGTGCAGCCGCACCACGTTCGGGTGGACGGCCCGGGACATCAGCAACTGCACCTCGCGCTCCGCTCGCTCATCCCCCTGCCGCAGGGCGAGCTTCAGCGCATGGAAGTCCCCCGGACACGCCAGGTCCTCCACCCGGTAGACGGCCCCGTAGCCGCCCACGCCCAGCTGCTCCACCACGCGCCAGGAGCCTACTTCCGTCCCAGGTCCCAGCGCCTCCGGCTGCACCCGCCAATCTTCCACGTGCATGGGCATCCGACTTCCAACCTCCATCGACTCCAAGAGAGCCTGACAGGTCGAGTTCCCTTTCATGCGGGTGCGCCGAGAAGCGGACAGCCGCCCTCGCGGCAGCCCATCCAGTACCCATGCCTCGGAACGCAATTGCACAGTGAGGGCGGTGGGCCAGAGATTGCGCTGTAGGGCCGGCAGGGACCACGGCCGGGGGAGCGTGTGACATGCAGAGGACGACGACTCCCAGGAACGGCCCCCCAGCGGATGGCGCCCTCGGAGGGGTGACGGCATCCCGCCAGGAGGCCCCCGCCCCCGTCGTCTGGTTCGAGTCCCTGTCGCGCGGGGACACGGCCATCGCGGGCGGCAAGGGCGCGAACCTCGGCGAGCTGACACGGGCCGGCCTGCCCGTCCCCCGGGGCTTCGTCGTCACCGCCGCCGCCTTCTCCGCCTCCCTGGAGCCCATCCGCGCCCGCCTGACGCAGCTGTGGCGCCGCATCGACCCGGACGATGCGGAGTCGCTCGCCGCCCACTCCAGGGAATTGAAGACGCTGGTGCGCGAGGTGCAGCTCCCCGCCTCCGTGCGCGCGGCCCTCCTGGGCGCCTACCGGCAGCTCGGGAGCGAGCGCGCCGTCGCCGTCCGTTCCTCCGCCACGTCCGAGGACACCGCGGACACCTCCTTCGCGGGCATGCATGAGACCTTCACCAACGTCGCCGGTGAGGACGCGGTGCTGGACAAGGTGCGCGAGTGCTGGGCCTCCGCCTACGGAGAGCGCGTCGTGGCCTACCGCCGCAGCCAGGGCCTCTCCGAGGAGCCCACCCTCGCCGTGGTGGTGCAGGAGATGGTGGACTCGGCGCGCTCGGGGGTGATGTTCACCGTGGACCCATCCACCGGCGACCGGGAGCGCCTGGTCATCGAGGGCGCCTTCGGGCTCGGAGAGGTCGTCGTCGGTGGCCAGGTGGAGCCGGACACGTACGTGGTGAGCAAGCAGCGCCTGCGCATCATGGAGGCCCGCATCGGCCACAAGGCGTTCCAGATTGTCCGCGAGGGCCACGGCAAGGAGCACCGTGTCGAGCTGTCCCCCGAGGAGGCCGGTCGCCGGGTGCTGAAGGACGAGGAAGTCGTCGAGCTGGCACGGCTGGGGCTGCGCGTGGAGCAGCACTACGGCTCGCCGCAGGACGTGGAGTGGGCGGAGTCCGGAGGACGCCTGTTCCTCGTGCAGTCGCGCCCCATCACCACGCTGGCTGGCGACGGGAAGGCGCCGAAGCAGCAGGCCCCGTCGGAGAAGGGACCGGCGCTCGTCACCGGCCTGGGGGCGTCACCGGGCGTCGCGTCCGGCCGCGTGCGCGTGCTGCACCGGCCCGAGGAGGGACGGCAGCTTCGCCAGGGGGAGGTGCTGGTGGCGCCGATGACGTCTCCGGACTGGGTTCCCACCATGCGCCGCTGCGCCGCCATCATCACCGACAGCGGCGGCATGACGTGCCACGCCGCCATCGTCAGCCGGGAGCTGCGCATCCCCTGCGTGGTGGGGGCGCGCTCGGCCACGCGCGTGCTGCGCGACGGCGAGGAGGTGACGGTGGACGGCGCCACCGGCCAGGTCCGCGCGGGGCTGGAGGCAGCCCCCACATCCGTCCAGGCGGCTTTGGCCCCGGCCTTCGTGGCCGCGGAGCCCGAGCCGCTCGCCACCCGGCTCTACGTCAACCTCGCCCTGCCCGGACATGCGAAGGAGGTGGCGGCGCTCCCGGTGGACGGCGTGGGGCTGTTGCGCGCCGAGTTCATGCTGACCGAGGCGCTCGGCGGCGTGCACCCGAAGCGACTGCTGGCCCAGGGCCGGCGCGCGGAGTTCGTGGAGAAGCTGGCCGGCTCGCTGCTGGAAATCACCCGCGCCTTCCGCCCGCGCCCCGTCGTCTACCGGACCACGGACTTCCGCACCAACGAGTTCCGCGGCCTGGAGGGCGGCGCCGAGCTCGAGCCCACCGAGGCCAACCCGATGATTGGCTACCGGGGCTGCTACCGCTACCTGCGCGAGCCCGAGGTGTTCCAGCTCGAGCTGGAGGTGCTCGCCCGCGTGCGCGAGGAGACACCCAATCTGCACGTGATGATTCCCTTCGTGCGCACGAAGTGGGAGCTGGAGGCGTGCCTGGAGGCGATGGAGCAAAGCCCCCTGGGCCGGCAGCGGGGACTTCAGCGCTGGGTGATGGCGGAGGTGCCCTCCATCGTCTACCGCATCCCCGAGTACGCGAAGCTGGGCATCACCGGCGTGTCCATCGGCTCCAATGACCTGACGCAGCTCATGCTCGGGGTGGACCGGGACTCGGAGCTGTGCGCGGAGCTGTTCGACGAGTCGGACGCGGCGGTGCTGGACGCCATCCTCCACATCATCCGGGCCAGCCACGAGGCCGGCATCACCTCGTCGCTCTGCGGCCAGGCACCGTCCAACCATCCCGAGTTCGCCGAGCACCTGGTGCGCGCGGGAATCACGTCCATCTCCGTGGACCCGGGGGCCGTGGGGGCGGCACGCGGGGTCATCGCGGCGGCGGAGCGGCGACTGCTCCTGGAGGCCGCCCGGACCGGGCACCCATGAAGACGCACCCCGGCAACAGCCGGGTTCCCCGGCTCGAGCAGGTCATCGCCAGGGTGGGGCCCCTCGGGGCCGGCCTCGCCGTGGTGATGGCCGTGGGCGGGCTGCTGGCCTGGAGCCTGGGCGACCTGGGCATCCTCCATGCCTACCTCGACGCCTGCATCGTCATGCTCTTCGCGCTGGCGCTCTTCCTGGTGCTGCTCACCCGGACCGCGCGCACGCTCTCCCGTCTGGAGGCGGAGCGCCAGCGGATGGAGCAGTCGCTCCGGCTGTCCGAGGCCCGCCTCACCGGCATCATCTCCAACGCGGTCGACGCCATCATCACCATCGACGAAGCGCAGCGCATCACCCTCTTCAACGAAGGCGCGGAGCACATCTTCGGCTACTCCGCCAGCGAAGCCCTGGGCCAGCCCCTGGACCAGCTCATCCCGGAACGGTATCAGGCCCTCCACCGGCAGCACGTGAAGCAGTTCGCGGCGGGCACGCACGCCTCACGGCAGATGTCGGAGCGGCGTCCCATCATCGGCCGGCGCAAGAACGGAGAGGAGTTCCCCGCGGAGGCCAGCATCTCCAAGGTGGACGTGGCCGGAAACCACGTGTTCACCGTCATGCTGCGTGACATCTCCGCGCGCAGGCACGCGGAGGAGGTGCTCCGCATCAGCGAAGAGCGCTTCCGCACCGCGTTCGAGGATGCCCCCATCGGCATGGCCATGGTCGGGCTGGACGGCCGCTTCCTGAACGTGAACGACTGCCTGTGCAAGATGGTCGGCTACACGCAGCGGGAGCTGCTCACCCGGGGGTTCCGGGACATCACCTGGCACGAGGACGTGGAGGCGGACCTGGTGAACCTCCAGCGGCTGCTCACGGGAGAGCTCGACTCCTACCAACGGGAGAAGCGCTACATCCACAAGCAGGGCCACCTCGTCAACATCCAGCTGATGGCCTCGCTGATGCGCGACTCCCGGGGCGAGCCGCTCCACCTCATCGCGCACATGCTGGACATCTCGGAGCGGAAGCAGCTCGAGCAGGCCCTGCGCTTCCTGGCCGAGGCGGGGCCGCGCCTCGCGGGCTCGCTCGAGTCGCGGACGACGCTCACCACCGCAGTGCGGCTCGCCGTGCCGACGCTGGCGGACTGGTGCGTGGTCGAGCTGGTGGACGAGACCGGACGTCTCCAGTCGGTGCAGGGCGTGGCGGCCTCGCCTGAAAAAGCGCGGCTGCTGGACACGCTGCTGCGCACCTACCCGCAAGAGCCATCGCGCCAGGGGAGCATCGTCGCGGGCGTGCTCCAGACGGGGCGGTCCGCCCTCTTCCCGGAAGTTCCGGAAACGGTGCTCGAATCAATGGCCGAGGACGACACCCACCTGGAGCTGCTCCGGCGCATCGCGCCCTTGTCCGGCCTCGTCGCGCCCCTCTCGGCTCGCGGGCGCATCCTGGGGGTCATCATCCTCTGGACCACCGAGTCGGGGCGCCACTTCGGTGCCCGGGACCTGACGCTGGCCGAGGAGCTGGCCAGCCGCGCCGCGCTCGCCATCGACAACGCCTGCCTCCATGAACAGTCCGAGCAGGCGACACGCACCCGCGACGAAGTCCTTCGCGTCGTGGCCCACGACCTGCGCACGCCCCTGAACGTCATCACCCTGAGCGCCGAAACGCTCCTGAAGCGCTCGCCCGAGCAGCGGGCCACCGACACGCGGCCCCTCGAGTCCATCCGCAAGGCGGTAGCGCGAGCCAACCGACTCATCAGGGACCTGCTGGACGTCGCCCGCATGGAGGCCGGCCACCTCTCCGTGGAACGCGCGCAGCTGGAGACCACGGCCCTCGTGAGGGAGGCCATCGAGCAATACCGCGCGCTCGCGGAGATGAAGTCCCTCCAGCTCACAGCCGACGTCCCCGAGGATGCCCCGCCCCTGCTCGCCGACCATGACCGGGTGCTTCAGATCCTCTCGAACCTGATTGGCAACGCGCTCAAGTTCACGCCCGAGGGCGGACACATCGTGGTCCGGGCCGTGCCCGAGGGAGGCATGTTGAGGTTCTCCGTGAAGGACACGGGGGCCGGGATTGACTCGGAGGACCTCCCCCACCTCTTCGAGCCCTTCTGGCAGGCGCGCGTGGGGAGAAAGGATGGCGCCGGGCTGGGGCTCGCCATCGTGAAGGGGCTCGTTGATGCCCACAGTGGCCACCTCTGGGTGGAGAGCAGCCCCGGCGAGGGGAGCACCTTCTCCTTCACACTCCCCACCGCTTATCCCACCGCGGAGCCCCTCACGCATCATGCGTGAAGCAATGGGCCCGCCCCTCCATCCGCCGGACACGCCTCGTGGGCTCCCCGCGCCCTGGGCCCGTGCGCTCGTGCTGGCGGCGCTCCTCGCCGGCCTCGCCCTCCTCGCCTCCTCGGACGCCTTCCAGTCCTTGCTCCGCCGGGTCCTCGAGGCGAGCGCGCCCGTCATCTCCGAACACCCCTTCTGGGGCGCGGTGCTCTTCGTGCTCGTCTCCGCGCTGTCGGCGATGCTGGCCTTCTTCTCCAGCGCGCTGCTGCTGCCGGTGGCTCTCCACGCCTGGGGCAAGACAGTCTGTGTGCTCCTTCTCTGGGTGGGCTGGATGCTCGGCGGCGCCTGCGCGTATGGCCTCGCCCGCTACTGGGGCCGGCCCGCCATCCGCCGGCTCACCTCTTCGCGCGGGCTGGCCCGCTACGAGGAGCGCATCTCCCGGCGCACCCCCTTCGGCTGGGTGCTCCTCTTCCAGCTCGCAGTGCCCTCGGAGATTCCCGGCTATGTGCTCGGCCTGGCGCGCTACGGGCTGCGCCGCTACCTGCTCGTCCTCGCGCTGGCGGAGCTTCCCTACGCGGTGGGCACCGTCTACCTGGGCTCCAGCTTCCTCGAGCAGCGCACCGTCGTCCTGGTGGGGCTGGGCGCATCCGGCATCCTCTTTGGCGCCTGCGCCATCCACCTGCTGCACGAGCGCCTGAGGCGGTGACGTCCGCGGCTCGGACGCGGGGGTGAGGGGGCGTCCTCTACTGGGCGGCCTGCGTCGCGAGCTTCCGGTGATGGACGGGCCGCCGCACCCATCAGCGGTGCCGGTATGCCCGCGCCCCGGTGAGCTCTTCACCACCTTCCACACCGTCGACGTGTTCATCAACGCCGTCATCGGCCCGCATCAGGACGGTGTCACCCACACGCCCGCCTACAAAGTGACGGCCGTGCGGGTGGAGCGCGCTCGAGACGACTTCAGCTAGAGGGTGAAGGCCGTCTACGACAAGTACCACCCGCGAAGCGACCCACGCCGCTGGGCTGCAGCCGGAGCGGCGCAAGAGCCGGGGCGGGTAGCACAGGGCCAGTGGAGGCGGTTCCGACGGGTTCCGGAAAAAGTTCCCCCCATCCGTCTTGTCAGACCTCGCCTTCGGTTGCCCGGCCGCTCCGGGTCCCGCGCCTCCTTCGCTCGCGGTACCGGATGCACGACATCAGGCGGGGGCCATGGCGGCAGCGCGTGCGAACTGTGTCCGCACCGATTCACGGCGGATGTAGGGCTTGCCCCTTCGGAACTCCTCCACGTAGGCCTGGAAGTTCCAGGACGCCAGGAACGTCTTCGCGGCGGCGCGGCCGGATTCATAGAGCGCTAGCGCCCGCTCGCGCGTGATGTCGAACTCCGTCGTCCCGACGCCCAGGGTCGGAATGGTGAGGGTCCGGGCGAACTGGGCCCGCTCGAGATAGAGGCGGTCGTGAGCCTCCAGGAGCGTTTCGACCAACTCACAGAGCAGCTTGTAGAGCCCCGTCAGCCCGCGCGGTCCGTGCGTCTTCTTCGGGAGAGGGTGTTTCGGCTCGGGTTCGACGAGCATGAGGCCAAAGGTCGGCCAGGCCGGTTCCTCGTCCTCGCAATCGAAGAGCCAGACCGGGAAGTTCGACAACAAGCCACCATCCACGAGCACGTGCTCCTCCTGAGTGCTGGGATTCGTCACCCTCACGGGCTCGAAGAAGCCGGGAATGCTCATGCTCATCCGGACCGCTTCGGAGACCTTCAGCTCGAGCGGGTCCAGTCCCAGCAGGTACGCATCACGTGGAAGGACCAGCAACCGGTGGGCGGTGAGATCAGACACGATGACCTGCAACCGGACGCTCCAGCGGGGGTCGGTCCATTTCGTGCACAGGTCCTTGAAGGTGTGCACGTCATGGGCCGCGAGACGCTCGTCCATCCACTCGCTGAAGCGCTTTCCTTCGTAGATGCCCTGGTCGAGCAGGAGGCTGAGCCCCTTTCCGACGAGATGAATCTTGTCTTCCCAGCCCTTGTCCTTGAACTGACGGAAATCGAGTTCGAGCACGGTCTGCCTCAGTTCCTCTCCCCGGTAGCCGGCGGCAATTCAGAACGAGCCGACACTGAGCGCCTTCGTGGTCCACCGCGCCCAGGGCACTCGCACTCTTCCGCCTCCGCCGAAGCAGGCAAGCCGGTGCGGTCCACCCCTCCACCCAGCGTCTGTCATTGCGCCCCGACCCGGGAGCAGATGCCGCGTCCTTGCGCCCACCCAAGCTTCCGGTCCACCGCGAGGGGCATCACGCCCTGTCGGGAGGGGGAAGTCATCATGAGCGGATGGGGACGGACGTCGTGTGCGTGGCTGCTGGGGCTCGGGTTGGCCGCATGTGGAGTGACACCCTCGGAGCCAGGCGAAGTGCCCGCGTCCCCGGAAGCACCGGACATGCTCGCGAGCGGGGACACGTGTCCCTCCGCCACGCGGCTCGCGGACTTCTCGGCCGGAGGGGCACTCGCTGGGCCCTACGAGCTGGTGGGCGTGAAGGGGGCGCTCTACTTCTCCGTGGATGACGGCATCCACGGCCCGGCGCTATGGACCAGCGATGGGACGCCCGGCGGCACGCGCTTATTCCGCGACTTCGGCGACGCCCCCGGCAGCCTGACGGAGGCACGCGGGCTGCTCTTCTTCATCGTGGGCGACACCCTCTGGAGGACGGACGGCACGGCTGCTGGAACCCTCCCGCTGGTCACCGAGCCTTCGCCGCCCCCGCTCGGCACGGGCCTGACGGTGCTGGGCGAGTTCCGCAGCCGGCTGTTCTTCCGCATGTACACCCCGGAGCATGGCATCGAGCTGTGGGCCAGCGACGGCACGCCCGCGGGCACCCGGCTGTACCTGGACGTCAACCCGGGCGCCCCCTCCAGCCTCCCCGGCGAAATCGTGGAGACGGCCAGCGGCAATCTCGTCTTCGACGCGTACGTGGACGAGGACATGGAGACCCACGCGGTGCTGGAGGTGTCCCCCACCAAGGCCGTCGAGGAGCTCTTCCGTGTGGGCGGCGGCGGGGATACCTCCATCTTCCGGCTGAGCGCCGTGGGTGACCAGGTGTTCTTCCTGGTGGACGAGACGGACGGCACACCATTCCTCTATGTGAGCGACGGCACCCCGGGCACCGCCACGTGGCTCTACTTCTGGGACGAGGTGGACACGCCGGGAGATTTCACCGCCTATGCCGGCCGCCTCTACTTCACCGCCGAGGAGAGCGACTTCCCCGGCGCCGGCGTGGAGCTGTGGGTGAGCGACGGCACGCCCGCGGGCACGGGGCGGCTGGCGGACATCTTCCCGGGCGAGGAGAGCTCGTATCCCAGCGGGCTGACCGTGTTCGAGGGCCTGCTCTACTTCGCCGCGGACGACGGTGAGCACGGGCGCGAGCTGTGGGTGAGCGACGGCACCGCCGCGGGCACGCGGCTCGCGCGCGACATCCGCCCGGGCGCGGAGGGCTCCTCGCCCTACGGCCTCACGGTGGCCAGCCGCAAGCTCTACTTCGCGGCGGACGACGGCGCGCACGGGTACGAACCGTGGAAGGTCTTCCAGGGCCGCGCCCGGCTGGTCGAGGACATCGTTCCCGGGCCCCTGGGCTCGGCGCCCGGAACCTCGGGCCCCTCGTCTGGCGAGTCTGGCGTCTTCGCCCGCGCCGGCAGCTACCTCTTCTTCTCCACCGAGTCCTTCCAGCTCTGGTCGATGCTGACGGGCGCCTACTGCCCGCCGTCCGGCACGCCCTGACGCAGGCGGTCACCCCTCCCGGCCCGGCCCGAATCGGACAGACGATTCGGCGCCCCTTTGCCGCGCGGCCGGGAGGGAGTCGGCAGCTCACGCGACGCGGGGACGGAGCCGGTAGCGACTTCTGACGGGCCGGCGCCCGCGGGGGCCCCGCGAGACGAGGCGCTGGCGAGAGAGCACCAGCGGCACCAGGGCCACCGCCACGCCCACGACGACGCGCGCCCAGTCATCCGCGTGCAGCGGGTGCAGCCCCAGCATGGACGCCAGGGGCCGCGCCTGGATGAGCACCACCGAGACGCCCAGCGACAGCGCGCAGACCCACCGGGCCGTGCGCGTGCGCAGCGCGGTGAGCACCGCCGCGTAGCCGGCGCTCGCGAGCGTGAGCGACGCCAGCGCCACCGCGCGCCCGTGCTCCACGTCGCGTCCCGCCCCCAGGCTCCGGTCGTAGCCCCAGACGAGCCCCACCGTCACCAGCGCGCCCACCAGCGCGACGGTGGCCCACTCGCCCGCGGAGAAGAAGCGCGCGGGCCCCTGGCGCCGCGCGGGGCCCAGGCGTCCCGGACGCGCCGCCGCCTGGAAGGCCAGCATCGCCGTGGGGTGGATGATGAGCTCCAGCCAGACGATGTGGATGGGCAGGTACAGGAGCGGATAGCCCGCCAGCGGCAGCAGCGCCGCCGTCACGACGAGCGGGATGTGGATGAGCAGCAGGTACTGGAAGCAGCGCTGGAGGTTGCGGAAGAGCTGCCGGCCTTCCGCGATGGCCCGCACCAGCGTGCCGAAGTCGTCGTCGAGCAGCACGATGGAGGACGCCTCGCGCGCGCTGCGCGTCCCCCGCTCTCCCATGGCGATGCCCACGTCCGCGGCCTGGAGTGCCGGCACGTCATTCACGCCGTCGCCCGTGGCCGCGACCACTTCCCCCTCCCGCCGCAGGGCCATCACCAGCGCGTACTTCTGCGCCGGCATCGCGCGCGCCACCACGTCCACCGGCGGCAGCGCCCCGGTGTCGCGCAGCCGTCCCTCCAGCTCGTCGCCCGTGAGCACCACGGGTTGCGCCCCACCGAGTCCCAGCCGCCGCGCCACCGCCAGCGCCGTCTCCGGGTGGTCGCCCGTCACCATCACCGTGCGCAGGCCGGCCTCGCGGCACTCGCGCACCGCTTCCTCGACGCCCGCGCGCACCGGGTCCTCGCAGGCCATGAGGCCCAGGAAGCGGAAGCCGTGCTCCGGCTCGCCCCCGCGCCAGGACGCGGTGTCCAGCGGCTGGCTCGCGCACGCGATGACCTTGCGCCCCTCGCGCGCGAGCGCCGACACGCGCCGCGCCCACTCCGCGCGCGCACCGGGCGCCAGCTCGCACTGCCCCAGTACCCGCTCCGGCGCGCCCTTCACGGCGGCGAGCAGCCCCCCGTGCGAGTCCTCCACCACCGCCGTCTCGCGCTGGCGCTCCTCGGTGAAGGGGAAGGTGGCCACGACCCTTCCACGGGGTGGGACGGGCGCGGCCTCGTCGGGCGGCACGGAGTCTCGCTGGCGCTCCCCGGCGGAGGGCCTGACGCGCGCGGCCTCCTCGTCGAGCAGCGCCGCGTCGAGCGGGTCCCTTCCCTCCTCCCGCGACGCCAGGACCGCGGTCCGCAGCAGCGCGCCCTCGGAGACTCCCGGCGCCGGCAGCAGGCGGGCCACCCGCAGGCGCCCCTCCGTCAGCGTGCCCGTCTTGTCCGAGCAGATGCACGTGATGCGGCCGATGTTCTCCACGGAGACGGCGCGCCGCACCAGGGCCTGCCTCCGAGCGAGGCGGTAGACACCGGCGCCCAGGAAGAAGGTGAGCGCCAGGGGGAACTCCTCGGGCAGGGCGGCCACGCCGAGCGTGGCCGCGCTCAGCAGCGCATCCATCCACCCGAAGCCCTGGCGCCAGCGCACGAACGCGAGCACCGCGCACAGCACGGCGGCCACCACCACCAGCACCGCCACCAGGTGCGCCACGGCCTGCTGCAGCGGTGTGCGCGCATGCTCCCCCCGCTCGGCCGAACGGACGATGCTCCCGTAGAGCGTGTCCCTCCCCGTGGAGACGATACGCACCCAGGCCGTCCCGGTGAGCAGCCGCGTTCCCGCCAGTCCCCAGTACGCTCCATCCACCGCCGGCTCCTCCCCCGGAGGCAGCCGCCCCAGCGGCCGCTTGCGCACGGGCAGCGACTCTCCGGTCAGCGAGGACTCCTCTGCCTGCAGGCCCTCGCCGCGCACCACCAGTCCGTCGGCGGGGAAGTGTCCGCCCGCCTCCACGCGCGCCAGGTCGCCCACCACCACGTCCTCCGCGGCCACCTCCTGCTCGCGCCCGTCGCGCAGCACCGTGGCCCGCGCGGCCAGCCGGCTCTGCAGGCCCTCGGTGGACGCCCGCGTCCGGTGGTGCAGGAAGGCGTCCATGCCCAGCAGCGGGACGATGGCCACGAGCAGCACCAGCCCCTCGGACAGCTCGCCCAGGAAGAGATAGAGCGCGCTCGTCGCCACGAGGAACCAGAGCATCGGGTCCGTCGCCGAGTCGCGCAGCGTCTGCAGGGCGGAGCGGCGGGGCCGCGCCAGCACGTCATTGGGGCCGTAGCGGGCGCGGCGCTCCCGCACCTCGCTGGCGCCGAGCCCGCGGGCGTCGTCGACGGGGCATGGCAGGCGCTGGACGGGGACTGGAAGTCGCATGGCCGGTGTACTCGGAAGCTGGAGGTCCGCCCGGGACGTGGCAACGCGGGTGGGCACGCAACCCTTGCGCGACGCCCGCCATCCAGGACGGAGGGACGGGAAGCGCGCTCGCCTGGTGGCACCTCGCCAACGCCACCGGCCCGCCGCATGCATGAGTGCGGCGGACTCATCCTGGAGGGGCACGATGCGGGTCCTGGTCACCTACGGCTCGAAGCGAGGAGGAACGGAAGGCATTGCCCGGCAGGTCGCCGAGACACTCCGGGTGGAGGGCCTCGACGTGGAGCTGCGTCCGCCCGGGGACATTGACGACGTGTCGGCCTATGACGCCGTCATCGTCGGCGGGGCGCTGTATGCGAATCGCTGGTTCCGGCTCGCCAGGCGCTTCGTGCACCGGCATGCGCAGAAGCTGCGCGAGAGGCCCGTCTGGTTCTTCTCCAGCGGCCCGCTCGACGGCTCCGCGGAGCAGGGCGAGATTGCCCCCACCTCCCAGGTCCAGGCCCTCATGAAGCAGGTGGGCGCTCGCGGCCACATGACGTTCGGCGGGCGGCTGGAGAAGGACGCGAAGGGCTTCATCGCCCACGCCATGGCCCGCACCCACGCGGGGGACTGGCGCGACTCCGGCCACATCCAGCAGTGGGCCCGGAGCGTGGCCGCGCAGCTGCGGCCGGGACGCGAGGGCCGCCCCACGCCGGTGGAGTCGGGCCCGGAGCTCCAGCTCCACTGACGCGGGCCCGCCATCCCCTCGCGGCACTGGGCTACCCAGACGTGGGGCTGCTCGCCTGGCCTCGGGCGCTCCTGTTCTGACCGGGCCCCGGTTGCGCATGCGAAACGCAGACCCGAGCTTGGAATGAGGAGGGCCACCCGAGCCACCCTCCAGGGGGAAGCCATGCGAGCAACGGTGTTCCGCGGGGTCGACCAGTTCGGGCTCGAGGAGGTCGAGCAGCCCCACGCGGGCGCGGGAGAGGCCGTCGTCCGCGTCACGCTCACCACCATCTGCGGCACCGACCTGCACATCGTCCGGGGCGAGTACCCCGTGAAGCCGGGCCTCGTCATCGGGCACGAGATGGTGGGCGTCGTCGAGGAGCTCGGCCCCGGAGTCACCGGCTACCGTCCGGGCCAGCGCGTGCTGGTGGGCGCCATCACCCCCTGCGGCCAGTGCCAGGCCTGCCTGTCCGGGCACCTGTCCCAGTGCGGGCACGGCGCGGGCTACGAGGCACTGGGCGGCTGGCGGCTGGGGAACACGCTGAACGGCGCGCAGGCCGAGTTCGTCCGCATTCCCTTCGCGCAGGCCAACCTGGCGCCCATCCCCGACGGCCTCACGGACGAGCAGGTGGTGCTGCTGGCGGACATCGCCTCCACGGGCTTCAGCGGGGCGGAGTCCGGCGGCGTGCGCCTCGGGGACACGGTGGTCGTCTTCGCCCAGGGCCCCATCGGGCTGTGCGCGTCCATCGGCGCCCGGCTGATGGGCGCCGCGCGCGTCATCGGCGTCGACGGTGACGAAGCGAGGCTGGCCATGGCGCGCAGGATGGGGGTGGACGTGGTGCTCGACTACCGGAGCCAGGACGTGGTGGCGGAGGTGAAGCGGCTGACCGGGGGCGGCGCGGACGTGGCGATAGAAGCGCTGGGGACCCAGCAGACCTTCGAGAACGCGCTGCGCTGCCTGCGGCCCGCGGGCACGCTCTCCAGCCTGGGCGTGTACTCCGGCAAGCTGCAATTGCCCTACGACGCCTTCGCCGCGGGACTGGGGGACCACCGCGTCGTCACCACCCTGTGCCCCGGCGGCAAGGAGCGCATGCGCCGGCTCATGGACCTGGTCCAGGCCCGCCGCGTGGACCTCACGCCCCTGCTCACCCACCGCTTCGCGCTGAAGGACATCCGCGAGGCCTACGCGCTCTTCGGCCAGCGCAAGGACGGAGTCTTCAAGGTCGCCATCCGCCCCTGAGCCCTTCGAGGAGTGCATGAACGACACGCAGATGACCCGGGCCCTGCGGGAGCTGGTCTCCCGGCACGCGCCGAGGAACTCCGAGCAACTGCTGGACGAAGCGGTCCAGGCCGCGTGGCGCCAGCCCCCGAGCCGCGCGGGAGGTCTCCCTCCCGGCGAGCTCATGGCCGACTTCCGCGAGCGCCTCCAGGGCGAGCTGGTGACGTTCCACCGCCGGCTGCCCGTGCGCCCCTACGACGGCGCAGACGTGTCCGCCTCACCCGGGTGCTCGCTGTGGCGCGTGGACATCCCCGTGACGCTCTTCCCCAAGCGAGACCACGGCTTCTCGCGGGTGGAGTGCATCATCGACTTCCGCGCCGGGGACGACGCCTGGGATGCCTTCCGCGTGGTGAAGCTCCTGCCGGAGGAGCGCAACCAGGTGATGGCGAAGGCCGAGCCGGTGTGCAGGTCCTCGTAGTTGTAGCGGACCTCCAGGTGGAGCACGTCGGCGTCCGCGCGCACGCTCCCGTAGAGGTAGTCCCACCCCTCCCGGGGGCGGAAGTAGAGGGTGTCGGCCCCCAGGGACACCGGGGGAAGTTCCTCCTCTTCGGAAGCAGGCGCCGCGGACGCGGGCAGCGCGCACAACAGGTCCAAAGCCGCCACGAGCGCGCGGATCCGGTTGAAGCCCGGGGCCATGCCTCCCGGTGTCACTTCGAAGGACCACCCTCCGCCACCGTCACGCGCGGCGCCTGTGTCTGCGTGGGGATGGGAGCCGGCACTTCGGGCGTCTGCACGCTCTTGTCCGCCATGCGGAACAGCCGGTTGAGTACCTGGTCCATGGTCGAGCCCAGGACGCGGTCCGCGGAGAAGCCCACCGCGATGGAGACGATGGCGTAGGCGTACTCCACGGCCCGAAGGTTTCCGAGCACGATGCGGATGGCGGGAGGCTGCGCCGCCGAGGTCTGGCCGGTGGCCGACTCGATGCTGAAGAGCAGCCCCGACCTGGCCAGCAGGTAGAAGAGGAACGCCGCGAAGGCGCCAATCGCCGGGCGGACGAAGAGGTAATAGAAGTACTGCCGCCACACGGGCCCCCGCGCGGCGAGCACCGGCGGGTCGGAGGTCATGTTCGCGACGATGGCCCCCCCGGCACCGAGCAGGACGAGCGACACCAGCGGCAGGGGCAACCGGAGTATCGCCGGGGTGAGCGCGCCCTCGGGCGGGGGCAGCCAGACGTCGAGGTTGAAGAGGAAGGCCGCGACGAAGAGCAGCACCAGCAGCGCGCCGCTCAGGCTGCGCACCAGCAGGGCGAAGGCGAGCTGCCGGAAGTGCTGCTCGGACTGCTCGTTCACCAGGCGCAACGCCCCGCGCAGCACGTTTCGGGCCAAAATCAGGCTCCGGTCGCCTTCGGGGCCCGCTGCCTCGGACCGGCTGGAGTCCTCCAGCACCTGCTTCACCGCCAACGGCAGGGGGCCGGAGCTGCCGTCGGGCCCCAGCCAGGTCTGGCGGGAGATGGGCTCCTGGATGTTGCGGCGGAACTGCTCCTCCACCTCCAGCGCCTGCGTGGCCAGCATGCCGGGCGGCATGAGCAGCAGGAGGTCCGCGGACACGCCGTGCACGAGCCCCCAGAACTGCGGGTCATCCCTCCGCAGTCGCGGGCGCTTGCGGGGACCCGCGATGCAGGACTTCGCCAACCCGAGCCGGTAGAGGAGTTGCTCGAGCATCCGCTGCTCCTCTGGTGAGGCCTGCACTCGAAGGATGCTCAGCGTGGACTCCATGGCCTGCAGCTTCGCCCAGAGCACGCCCCGGGACGGGAGCCACCTGCCGACGCCGCTCGACTCCGGCGCGCTCACGAACCGCTCGTCCGGGTGCGGCGCGGCGCTGGTCGTCATCGGGATTCCCCCTCTGGGCGAAAGGTGCCCATGCCGCTCCAGGCGCGACAGGGGCAATGCCCCCTCCTCAATCGGACGGGCGAAGCGGCGGCAGCAGCCGCTCCAGCTCCTGCCGGGCCTCGTCGAGCTCCGCCTCCTCCCTTCCTCCACGCATGGAGCCGCCCTTCGAGATGATGACGTAGCCGGCGGTCAACGCTCGCTGGTACTTCAAGGCGGCGGCTCCCGCCTCGTCATCCAACAAGCCGAAGTCCTTCGTGAGCTGCGCCCACAACGCGGCCCTCGCCGTCTCGAGTTGCGCGAGCAGGTCTCGGGACCGCTCCGAGTCGACGCCGCCTCCCTCGACTTCCAGGCAGGCCACCAGGAAGTCGCAGGCCCCCAGGCACGAGCGGACTCTAAGGAACGCCGCCGCCCTCGCCTTGCCCAGCTCCAGGGTGACCGCCTGATTCCTCCGGTAGCGCTCCAGTGCCCGGCTCGCGAAGTAGGCGAAGACGCCGGCCATCAGGGCGAGCAGCCCCTTGTCGAGGAACATCAGGATGAGCTTTTCCCAGAAGGGCTCCATCAGCGGCCGTCCGTCACGGCAATCCCGCCTCACACGGTGAAGGGCCTCTGCTGCTCGAACTCCGGCGCCTTGGCGCCCAGCACCTCGTACGCCGGAGACTGCGTGGGGGGCATCCTCATCACCATGCGCCGTGAGAGCGTCCGGTAGTTCCCTTTGAACCGCCCGTCCTGCCACACCTCCAGGAGCCGGGTGATGAAGGCACTGTGCTGCTCGCCATCCTCGGCGACCTGTGCGTCCTGGCAGCTCGACAGGTGAATCACCTTGGCGTGGATGTCCGCATCCGGCTCCCGGGGAAGCTGCGAGAGCAGTGCCATGTAGTCCGCACGATGCTGTGAGAAGGTGCGCCGGACGATTCCTTCAGGCAGGAGTCGGAAGACCGGCATCCGGCGCGGCGGTGGTCGCGCTGCCGCTTCCTTCTCCAGTTCCATCGTGGAGCGCAGGAGCTCGTAGGGAATCCGCGCGACGGTCCCCGTGTGACACGTGTCCGTGAGGAGGAATACCCGGACGTCCTCGCGGAGGAGCGCGAGCTTCGCGTAGACGGCCTGGACGGGAAGCATGCCGTCATGAAGGCACCACGCCTCGACGAGCCCACCCGCCCGTGTACCGGTCAGGTCGGGGAGCTGACCTCCAAAGCCCGAGTAGCTCATGAAGAGGAGGTCGCCACCCTGGAGGGTATCCGCGGCGGCCTGTAGCGCGGTGAGCACCTGGAAGCGGCTTGCGTTGCTTCCCACCAGACAGGTGGTCTCGAGCCCCTCGGCCCGGGCGATGCCCGCCAGTGTCGTGGCATCGGCCTCGGCTGCGCGCAGGCTGGGGGTGGCGCCGGCGTAGTGCTCCTGGCTCAAGGCATTCAAGCCGATGGTCAGTGCTATTCCCCTGGGCATGCAGCGCCTCCTCTCGTGTCCCGGCCCGCGTGACGGCCACCGTCTTGCAGCAGAACCTGGCGAGTGACATGGCGCCTCCTCGGACGCTGCGGGCATGCACCCGATCGCACGGCCCGATGGCGGGTCGTCCCCGCGCACGTCCTCCTCCTGGAAGTCAGCGCACCCCTGCGCCGGGATGCAACCCACCGGAGCAGGGGGCCACGGGGAGCGCTGCCCCTCCCTCTCTGCGGCCTCGCGCGCCACGTCCGCGCCCGTCAGCACCACGTTGGGGTTGAGCAGCATCGGCCGCGGCCGCCCAGGGCACGAGCGCGAAGAAGTGGGTGAACTGCCGCAGGAGCCGGCGCGCCAGCGACTCCTGCTCGGCGTGGGAGACCGGGTTGGGTCCGAGCTCGCGCAGGCGGCGCTCCGCCTCGGCGGTGGCGAGCCCCCCGGCCCGGCTGTCCAGACTGCGCAGGCTCTCGTCCACCGTGAGGTGTTGAATCTTCACGGACCCGCCGGGAAGTGGAGCTCCAGGTGATACACGCCGTCCTCGCGCAGCGTGCGGATGGGCAGGCCGCTCTCCTGGAAGACGTCCAGCATGGGCTTGTTCGTCACCAGCACGTCCGCCTGGAAGCCGGGGATGCCGCGCGCGGCGGCGGCCTCGCGGATGCGCCGCATCAGCACCGTGCCCACGCCCCGGCCCTGCCAGTCGTCGCGCACGACGAAGGCCACGTCCGCCAGCCGCGTGGCCGGGTCCACGTCGTAGCGAACCACGCCTACCACCTCGTCCGTTCCCGGCGGGCAGGCCACCAGCGCCATGCTGTGCTCGTAGTCGAGGTCGACGAGCTGCTGCATCTCCTCGTGCGGGTGCGTCTTCTTCAGCTCCAGGAAGCGCCGGTAGCAGCTGTCGCTGGACAGGCCATACATCAACTCCTGCAGCGCGCGCTCATCGGGGATGCGCGCCGGGCGGATGAGTAGCGCGTCCCCGGACAGCGTGTGCTCCAGCCGCGCCTCGGCCCATGGGTAGCGCGCGCGAGGAACCACCTGGTCCGGCAGCACCCACCTGCGTCCCTTGGCCGCCGCCATCAGCTCGCCGCGGAAGTCCGGGTGGGCGATGTCGATGAGCGCCAGCGCGCGCTCGCGGATGTTCTTCCCCCACAGGTCCGCCACGCCGTACTCCGTCACCACGTAGTGCACGTCGCCCCGGCTGGTGACGACGCCCGTGCCCGGCTCCAGCGCCGCCTGGATGCGGCTCACCGTGCCGCCCTTCGCCGTCGAGGGCAGCGCAAGGATGGGTTTTCCGCCCCGGCTCCGGCGCGCCCCGCGCAGGAAGTCCACCTGCCCGCCGATGCCCGAGTAGAAGCTCCCGCCCAGCGTGTCCGCCGCCACCTGCCCCGTGAGGTCCACCGCCAGCGCGCCGTTGATGGCAATCATCGTGTCGTTGCGCGCCACGGTCTGCGGGTCATTGGTGAAGTCGCTCGGCCGCATCTCGATGGCCGGATTCTCGTGGGCCCACGCGTAGAGCTCGCGGCTCCCCATGATGAAGGACGTCACCAGCTTGCCCGGCAGCAGCGTCTTCCTCCGTCCGGTGATGACGCCCGCCTCCACCAGGCGCATGACGCCGTCGGACAGCATCTCCGTGTGGACACCCAGTTCCTGGTGGCCGCCGAGCTGGGCCAGCACCGCGTCCGGAATCTTCCCGATGCCAGTCTGCAGCGTGGCCCCGTCCGGAATCATCCTCGCGAGGTGCGCGCCAATCTGCCGCGAGACCTCGTCCGCCGGCTCCGGGTGGGCCTCCAGCAGGGGCGAGTCCACCGGCACCAGGTGGTGGATGCGGCGTACGTCCAGGAACGAGTCCCCGTGCGTGCGCGGCATGTTCGGGTTCACCTCCGCGATGAGCAGCGTGGCGGCGTCCACCGCGCTGCGCACGATGTCCACGGACACCCCGAGGCTGACGTAGCCGTGGGCATCCGGCGGGCTCACCTGGAGCAGGGCCACGTCGATGCGCACGCGGCGGTTGCGGATGAGCTCGGGAATCTCCGAGAGGAACACCGGCATGAAGTCCGCGCGGCCCTCCTGCACGGCCTGACGCACGTTGGAGCCGATGAAGAAGGCGGTGTGGCGGAAGCGCCGTGCGTGCGCGGGCTCGACGTAGGGCGCCGGGCCCAGCGTGAGCAGGTGCACCACCTCGTTGTCGGCCAGGTGCTCGCCCTTCTCCACCAGGGCCCGCACCAGCGTCACCGGCTCCGCCGCCCCCGAGCCGATGAGGATGCGCCTCCCTGGGAGGATGCCGCGAATCGCCTCCTCGGCCGTCACCACCCTGTCCGCGTACCGCTGACGCCAGTCCTGTTGCTCATGCATGCCCCTGCGTTAAGCATCGCGCGTTCCAACGGCCCTGGTGGCGGCCCGTCACCCCGGGGCGCAGTCCCTGCGCGATGGGAAGCCGCGGCCACGCAACCGTTGCACCGCCCTCTCCCCTGTCTGCCACCACGCCTCACCAGGTGTCGATGTACCGGCGCCGGCCCTCGCGCGCCGGCTTCGGGACGGAGCGCAGGCCCCGGACAAGCCAGGCGCGCGTCTCCGCGGGGTCGATGACGGCGTCGAGCTCCAGCAGCGACGCCATGTTGAGGGCGGTGCCGCGCTGGTGCGCCTCGGCAATCAGCGCCTTCGCCAGTTCCTCCCGGGCCGCCGGGTCTTCAACGGCCTCCAGTTGCTTGCGCATGCCGATGCGCACCGCGCCCTCCAGGTTCATCCCCCCGAACTCGCCGGTGGGCCAGGACACGTTGAACACCGGCGCATGGAAGTGCCCGCCCGCCATGGCCTGTGCTCCCAGCCCATAGCCCCGCCGCAGCACGACGGTGAAGAACGGGACGGAGAGACTGGCGGCCCCCACGAACATGCGGGAGACGTGGCGCACGAGCGCCGTCTCCTCGGCCTTGGGCCCCACCATGAAGCCGGGCGTGTCACACAAGGAGACGATGGGCAGGCCGAACGCGTCGCACAACTGGAAGAAGCGCGCGGCCTTGTCGGCGGCGCTCGCGTCAATGGCCCCGCCGAGGTGGAATGTGTCGTTGGCGATGAGCCCGAGCGGCTGCCCCTCGATTCGCACCAGCGCCGTCACCAGGCTGCGCCCGAAGTCCCTTCGCAACTCCAGCACGGAGCCCGTGTCCGCCAGCGTCTCGATGATGGGGCGGACCTTGTACGCGCGGCGGCGGTTCTCCGGCAGCGCGTCCCGCAGCCGCTCCTGCGGGGCGCACTCCCCCGGCACGACGGGCCCCTGGAAATAGGAGAGGTACTGCTTCGCGACGGACACGGCTTCCGCCTCGTCGCGCACGCGCACGTCGATGACGCCGTTGCGCGTCTGCACGTCCGCGGGGCCAATCTCCTCCGGGGCGAATGAGCCCAGCCCACCTCCCTCGATCATCGCCGGCCCGCCCATGCCGATGTTGCTGTCATCGGTGGCGATGATGACGTCGCAGCTCCCCAGCAGGGCCGCGTTGCCCGCGAAGCAGCGTCCGGAGACGAGGCCCACGCGCGGGACGAGCCCGGACAGCGCGGCGAAGGCCAGGAAGCTGGGCGTGTCCAGCGCCGACACGGTGTGCGTGTCCGTGTCGTTCGGCCTACCGCCGCCCCCTTCCGCGAAGAACACCACCGGCACGCGCCACTGCGCGGCGAGCGCGAGCATGCGGTCCAGCTTCCGGTGGCCCACCAGTCCCTGGGTGCCGGCGAAGACGGTGTAGTCGTAGGCGAGCACCATCGTTCGTGCGCGCTCGTCGTCGAAGAGGGCGCGGTTGACGGTGCCCACCCCGCAGATGAGGCCGTCCGCGGGGCTCGCCCGGACGAGGTCTTCGAGCGAGCGCGTGGAGCGCTGCGCCGCGAGCGCGAGCCCGCCGTATTCCGAGAAGCTCCCCGCGTCCACGAGGTCGGCGATGTTCTCCCGCGTCGTGCGCTGGCCCGTCTTCCGCCTCCGGGCCACCGCCTCCGGACGCCCGGCATCCGTGGTGGCCGCGAGCCGCTCGCGCAGCGCCGCGAGCTCCGGGCGGACCTCGCCGGTAGGGGGACTGCCGCCGTCGCCATTCGTGTCGCTCATGCGCGCGGGATGATGCCACGGTGCAGTCCTGCGGTCATCGTGCAGTGGAATAGACTTACGCGACGTGTCATTGGCGTGTCTCGTTTCGCCCTGCAAAACACAGCCATTGAAATCACCGATACATTCCGCCCTGCGAAACCCTGTCAAGGAATTCGTATTTGATATCTTTTCAGGCCCTCGCGTCTGTGGCAAAGCTGCCGCCACAAATCCAACGGGGAGGATGCGATGCGACGGCTCGTACTCGGGCTCATGGCGGCGGCTCTCGGGTTGACTGCATGCAAGAAGGAAGAACCCGCGACGCCTGGGTCTGAAGGCTCGCAATCGCAGTCCCAGCCTGTCTCGGACATCAAGACAGACAAGGGCGTGGACCTGGAGAAGAAGGTCGTCTACGTCGGCGCGCTCAATGACGAGAGCGGCCCGGGGGCTGCCATTGGCAAGCCCTTCGCCGCCGGAAAGCGCCTGCTGGCCAGGCAGGTGAACGCCGGCAACAGCGGCCTGCTCCCCGAGGGCTGGAAGCTGGAGCTCGTCGAGAAGGACCACGCCTACAACCCGCAGAACTCGGTCCAGGCGTACAGCGACATCCATGACAGGGTGCTCTTCCTGGGCACCAGCTTCGGCACGCCCAACACCCTGCCCCTGCGGGACAAGCTGGCGGCGGATGGGATGGTGGCCTTCCCGGCGTCGCAGTCCTCGGAGATGGCGCGCAACCAGTACACGCCGCCCATTGGCGCCTCCTACAAGATGGAGGCCATGCGGGCCATGGACTGGGCCGTGGAGCACGCGGGCGGCGCGGACAAGGTGAAGGCAGCCATCGTCTACCAGGGCGATGACTACGGAAAGGATGGCATCGACGGTTGGACGGCCGCCGCGAAGCACCACGGCGTCACCGTGGTGTCACAACAAACCGTGGCACCGGGCCAGAAGGACTTCGCCGCGGTGGTGACGGCGCTCCAGCAGTCGGGTGCCAACTACGTGCTGCTCACGGTGCTGCCCAGCGCGTCGGGGCCCATCCTCGGCACGGCGGCGCAACTCAAGTACCTGCCCACCTGGGTAGGGCAGACGCCGGCCTGGGTGGACCGCTTCTTCGACCCCAAGGTCATCCCCGCCGCCGTCTTCACGAACTTCTACTGGGCCACGGGGCTCACCTACTGGGGCGACGACGTCCCGGGCATGAAGGACTTCCTCGCGCTCCATGGCCAGCACGCGGACGTGCCGAAGGACTTCTACACGCTGTCATCCTACGTCCAGGGACTCGTCCAGGTGGAGGCGCTCAAGAAGGCCATCGAGGCGAAGGACGTCACCCGCGCGGGATATCTCAAGGCGCTCAAGGCCATCACGGGCACCACCGCGCGCGGCATGGCGGCGGAGCCGGTGGACCTGTCCCGGTTCCCCTATGAGACGTCCGTCAGCGTCCGGGTGCTCAAGCCGGTGATGGACCAGGGCAGCTGGCGCGTCGTCGCCGGCTACGCGAAGCCGAAGGCCCTGGACGCCTCCGCCGCGAAGGCCAGCGATGACAGCAAGTAGTCCTCCCCTCCTCCAGGTGCGCAACCTCCAGGTCGTCTACCACTCGGTGGTGCGGGCCCTGCGGGGCATCTCCCTGGAGGTGCCGCAGCAGGGCGTGGTCGCCCTGCTGGGCCCCAACGGCGCCGGCAAGTCGACCGCGCTTCGCGCCATCAGCGGGCTGCTGGAGTTGCACGACGGCACCATCACCAAGGGCAGCGTCGCGCTGTCCGGACAGAATCTCCTCCGTCTGTCCGCGGACGTGCGGGTGCGCGAGGGCGTGGTGCAGATCCTGGAGGGCCGCCGCATCCTCGGCGAGCTGTCGGTGGAGGAGAACCTGCTCGCCGGCGGCTTCGGCATGGGCGCGAAGGCGCGCGCGGAGCTCGTCGAGTCCGCCTTCACCCGCTTCCCGGTGCTCCGGGAGCGGCGGCGCCAGAAGGCGGGCTACCTGTCCGGCGGGGAGCAGCAGCTGTTGGCCATCTGCCGCGGGCTGATGCGGCGGCCGAAGGTGCTGCTGCTCGACGAGCCCTTCCTCGGGCTGTCGCCGAAGGCGGTGGGCGAGGTGTCGGAGCTGATTCAACGCATCAGCGCGGAGGGTGTCTCCGTGCTCCTCGTCGAGCAGAACGCGAGGGTGGCGCTGGGCCTGGCCCACTACGGCTACGTGCTGGAGACGGGGAAGGTGGTGCTGGACGGCCCCGCGGACCGGCTGCGCGACGACCCGGACGTGCAGGAGTTCTACCTGGGCTTCGGGCGCGAGGGGCAGCGCGGCTACCACGAGCTGAAGCGCTACCGCCGCAAGCGGCGCTGGCTGTCCTGAGGACTCAAGGCATGGCACTGCTCGAGCTCGACAACGTGGGCCTCTCCTTCTCCGGCGTGCGGGCGCTGGACGGCGTCTCGTTCTCCATCGAGGCGGGGGCGCTGCACGCCGTGATTGGCCCCAATGGTGCCGGCAAGAGCAGCCTCTTCAACTGCATCAGCGGCATCCACCGGCACATGGAAGGCCGGGTGCGGCTGGACGGCCAGGAGCTCACGGGCGTGGAGCCCACGGAGATTGCGCGCCTGGGCGTGTCGCGCATGTTCCAGAACCTGGCGCTGTTCGAGCACCTCACCGTGCTGGAGAACCTCCTCCTGGGGCGCCACCAGCGCTACCGGACGGGCCTGTTGCGCAACCTGTTCTGGACGCGCGGGGCGCGCGCGGAGGAAGTCCGCCACCGCGAGAAGGCCGAGGAGGTCATCGACTTCCTCGACCTGGAGCACTTCCGGTGGATGCCCGTCGCCGTGCTGCCCTACGGCATCCGCAAGCGCGTGGAGCTGGGCCGCGCGCTGTGCATGGAGCCGAAGCTGCTGCTCCTGGACGAGCCCACCGCGGGGCTCAACCAGGAGGAGACCGAGGACATGGCCAACACCCTCCTCGACCTCCGGCACGAGCTGGGGGTGACGCAGGTCCTCATCGGCCACGAGCTGCGCTTCGTGATGGACCTGGCGACGCAGGTGACGGTGCTGGACCGGGGGCGGGTCATCGCGAACGGGCCGCCGTCCGCCCTGCGCAACGACACCCGCGTGCTGAGCGCCTACGTGGGCGGGACGGTGGCGGCATGAGCGCGGCCCTGCCCATGAGCCTGCCGGCGCAGCTCTGGAAGCACGCGGAGGAGCGCCCCCACGCGGTGGCCATCCGCGAGAAGCGGCTGGGCATCTGGCGGGAGCTGTCCTTCCGCGAGTACCTGGAGCGCGTCGCCCACGTGGCCCGGATGCTGTGGGAGCTGGGCGTGCGCGCGGGGGACTCGGTCGCCATCCTCAGCGACAACCGGCCGGAGTGGCTGTTCGCGGACCTGGGCACCCAGGTGGTGGGCGCGCGCACGGTCGGCATCTACCAGACGAACCCGCCCCCGGACGTCGCGTACATCCTCAACGACGCCCGCTGCAAGGTCGTCATCTGCGAGGACCAGGAGCAGTACGACAAGGTGGCCACCGTCGCCGCCGAGACGCCCTCCGTCCAGCACGTCATCGTCCTCGAGCCACGCGGCCTGCGCGGCGTGCAGGACGCCCGGCTGCGCACGTGGGAGCGCTTCCTGGCCGACGGGCGCGCGCTGGCGGAGCAGGAGCCCGCGTGGCTCCGGACGCAGCTGGCGCAGCGCAATCCGGATGACGCGGCGATGGTCATCTACACCTCGGGCACCACGGGCTCGCCCAAGGGCGCGCTGGTGTCCAGCCGCAACATGCTCCAGGGCTCGGCCACCTTCGTGGAGCAGCTCGGCCTGACGCCCGAGGACAGCGTCGTCTCCTACCTGCCCCTGTGCCATGTGGCGGAGAAGCTGTTCAGCCTGCTCCTGCCGCTCGTCGTCGGAGGGAAGGTCCACTTCGGAGAAGCGCTGGAGACGGTGCAGTCGGATGTCGCGGAAGTCTCTCCCACGGTGTTCCTGGGGGTGCCGCGCATCTGGGAGAAGATGCATGCGAATGTGGTGGTGAAGATGCGCGACGCCTCGTGGCTGAAGCGCACCCTCTTCGACACCTTCACCCGGCTGGGCGGCCGGATTCGCGAGCGCGAGCGCAACGGCCAGCGCCGCTGGTGGGACGGGCTGGCGTGGTTCGTCGGGGACTTGCTCGTCTACCGGCCGCTCCAGGAGCGGCTGGGGCTGCGCCGCTGTCGCTTCCCCATCTCCGGCGCGGCGCCCATCTCCCCGGAGCTCATCACCTGGTTCGACGGCGTGGGCGTCCGCATCTACGAGGGCTACGGGCAGACGGAGAGCGCCGGCACCAGCCACCTCAACATCCCCGGGGCCACGCGCATCGGCACCGTCGGGCGTCCCGTGCCGGGCGTGGAGTGCCAGCTCGCGGAGGACGGCGAGGTGCGGGTGCGCGGCTCCAACGTCTTCCTCGGCTACCTCAACCGGCCGGACGCCACGGCCGAGGTGCGCCAGGAGGACGGCTGGCTGCACACCGGAGACCTCGGGGAAATCGACGCGGACGGGTACCTGCGAATCACGGGCCGCAAGCGCGAAATCCTCATCACCTCCGGCGGGAAGAACCTGTCGCCCGAGCGCATCCAGAACGCGCTGAAGAACAGCCCGTACATCAAGGAGGCGGTGGCCATTGGAGACCGGCGCGCCTTCGTCACGGCGCTCATCCAGATAGACGCGGACACGGTGTCGGACTGGGCCCTGCGCCGCAAGATTGCCTTCACCTCGTACACGGACCTCACCACGCAGCCCGAAGTGCTGAGGCTGGTGGAAGAGGAAGTGGCTCGCGCCAACGAGGGGCTCGCCCGCGTGGAGCAGGTGCGCGCCTTCCGGCTCCTCCCGCGCGAGATGACCCAGGACGCGGGTGAGGTCACCGCGTCCCTGAAGGTCCGCCGCAAGGCGGTGCTGGAGCTGCACGCCCCCCTGGTGGAAGCGATGTACGCGAGGAAAAGCGAATGACGCAGTTGCTCCAGCTCAGCATCTCCGGACTGGCGTTGGGAGCGAGCTACGCGCTCATCGCCCTCGGCTTCTCGGTGGTGTACCGCGCCTCGCGGCTCTTCAACTTCGCGCACGGCGAGTTGCTGAGCCTGGGTGCGTTCCTGATGACGGCGCTGGTGGACGTGCTGCCCTGGTGGCTGGCGCTCTTCGCCGCCGCGGCCCTCACCGGCGGACTGGCGGCGCTGCTGGAGCGCACGGTGCTCCGGCGCATGGTGGGCCGGCCCGTCTTCACCACCATCATCCTGACGCTGTTCCTCGGGTTGCTCCTGCGCGCCGCCATCGTCATCGCGTTCGGCACGGACACGCGCGGCATGCCGACGCCGTGGGACGCCATGGCGGAGGTACAGGTAGGCAACGCCACCGTGCTGCTGTCGTCGCTGGTGTCGCTGGGCGCGACGACGGCCGTGCTCGTCCTCCTCCACGCGCTCGTGCAGCGCACGCCGCTGGGCGTGGCGATGCGCGCGGCGAGCGAGAGTCAGGAAGTGTCGCTGGCGCTCGGAATTCCCGTGGGCCGGGTGCTGGCCTTCACCTGGTTCCTGGCCGGAGCCACGGCCGCGGTGGCGGGCATCTTCCTGGGGATGTTCCCCCGCTCGGTGGACTCCAACCTGGGCTACGTGGCGCTGCGGGCCTTCCCGGCCATCATCGTCGGGGGCCTGGAGTCGGTGGTGGGCGCGGTGGTGGCCGCGTTCATGCTGGGGCTCTTGGAGGTGTTGTCCCAGGCGTACGTCAACCCGCACCTGGGCGCCTTCGGGCACAACTTCCACGCCGTCTTCCCCTACGCGGCGATGATCCTCTTCCTCGTGCTCCGGCCGCGCGGCCTGTGGGGCGAGCACGAGGTGCGTCGGGTCTGAACGCCCGCGAGACGACACCATGCCAACCCGCCCCCTGGTGATTCGCTACGAGGACGACCTGAAGCTCTTCCCCGGCCTGTGGCACAAGGCCGGCGGGGTGCTGATGCTGGCCGTCGCCCTGGGCTACCCGTGGCTCGCGAGCGCGCGGTGGCTCACCGTCGGCAACCTCGGCCTGGTGGCCATCGTCGGCGCGGCCGCGCTGATGGTGCTCACCGGCTTCTCGGGCCAGGTGAGCCTGGGGCACGCGGCCTTCCTCGCGCTGGGCGCGTACACCGTCGCGGTGCTGGGCACGAAGTGGGGCTGGCCATTCTGGCTGGCGCTCCCCCTGGCCGGCGCCGTGTCCGCCCTGGTGGGGGTGGTCATCGGCGTCTTCGCGCTCCGGCTCAAGGGGCTGTACCTGGCCATCGTCACGCTGGGGCTGGTGTTCCTCACGCAGCACGTGCTGCTCGCCTACCCGGAGGTGACGAACGGGCTGAGCGGCACGTCCGTCCCCATGTACTGGTGGTTCCGCGGCGAGTCGGGCACGGCGGCCTCGGTGGGCGACACGTGGATGCTCGGGCCGGTGGTGCTCGGCTTCGAGCGGAAGCTGTACTTCCTCTTCCTGCCGCTGGCCGCCGGCACGGTGTGGCTGACGAAGAACGTGCAGCGCTCCAACAGCGGCCGCGCGATGATGGCGGTGAGGGACCAGGACCTCGCGGCGGAGGTGCTCGGCGTCGCCACGACGCAGGCCCGGCTCCAGGCCTTCGGCGTCTCCTCGTTCCTGGCCGGCATCGCCGGGGCGATGTTCGCCTTCCAGCAGCAGTACATCACCGTCGAGCCACCGTTCGACCTGAACCTGTCCATCCAGTTCATCGCCATGATTGTGCTGGGCGGGGTGGGCAGCGTCTTCGGCGCGGTCAGCGGCGCGCTCGCCTTCACCTTCCTGAGCCCCCTCGCGGAGTCGGTGGGGCACGCCATTCCCCTCATCAACCAGCTCACCTCCGCGCAGCAGGCGACGGTGCTCCTGTCCGTCGTCGTGGTGCTCGTGCTCGTGCTCGAGCCCCTGGGGCTGTTCGGCGTGTGGCTGCGCATCCGCCGGTACTTCCTCGCGTGGCCCTTCCGCTACTGAAGGCCGCGCCAGACACGACGTTGACCCCGCAGAGGAGAACCACCATGAATCGCGCGTTCCTCGCTGTCCTGTTCGTATCCCTCGTATCGGCGACCGGTGCCCAGGCCCAGCAGGCGGACTTCCGGGACTATGAAGCGGGCTTCTTCGTGCCGAACCGGAGCGTCATCGCGCACACGTACCTGCGCCATGCGTCCGCGTCGGGCGAGCGGGACTTCTCGCAGACGCAGGCGGCCTTCCGCGCCACGTACGTGCTCAAGCACGACAGCGGGCTCACCGTGGTGCCCTTCGACGTGAGCATGCCGGTGGTGGACGTCACGGTGTTCCAGGCCAACCCGTTGTCGCCGGCGGCGCCCAAGTCGGCGCTCCGTGCGTCGGGCGTCGGGGACCTGACGTACATCCCCACGGTGGGCTACGGCATCGTCCAGAACGCGGAGACGAATACCCATACGTGGTTCGCCTTCACGCCGTACGTCACCATTCCGGTGGGCAGCTACAGCAGCGACCGCTTCCTGAACATCGGCAGCAACCGGTGGACGGTGCGTCCGCAGCTCGTCGTGGGCCAGCGCTTCCTGAAGGCCTTCACGCTGGAGGCCATGGCCAACGTGGGCATCCACGGCGACAACGACGAGTTCCCGGTGCTGGTGGGCACGGAGGTCGCGAAGCTGAAGCTGAGCCAGACGCCGTCGCTCGGCGGCGTCCTCGCGGCGGGCATGGACCTTTCCGCGAGCTTCTTCACGGGCGCGGCGCTCTACATCGACCGGAACGGGCAGCGCACCATCGAGACTCCGGCTGGCGAGGTGGAGGTCGCTCCGAAGCAGACCGTCAGCTCGCTGCGCCTGACGATGGGCTTGCGCATCGAGAAGCTGACCACCGTCATGCTCCAGTTCCAGCCGGACATCTATGGCTCGACGGGCGTGACGAAGGGCAACTTCGTCGGGGCGCGCCTCACGCACGTCTTCTTCTAGGACGACGGAGGAACAGGTGAAGCGCCGGCTGCCTCATGGCGGCCGGCGGTCGTCATCCCCGCCTTCGCCACGTCGGAACGGAACGAGGCAGCACTGCGAGTGCGCCGTCCCCTCTGCCGCCGGACTGTTGACAGGTTATCCTCGCGTAACCCGCGATACCGGGAATCCACGCCCAGTGGCATGCTGGCCGCTGGACTCGAGGAGGCTCGCGATGATCGACGTCATCAAGGTGGCAAAGCAGCTCAAGAGCGCGGTCCTGGCGGATCCGGAGCACTTCTACACGAACGAGACGGGGGCCTGGGTCACCGGCCTTCCCACGCCGCAGGAGATTCGCGTCAGCACGGGGCGCGAGCCCTACTGGATCAACCTCGGCTACTGGCGGGACGTCGAGCGCGTCGACGAGAACAACTGCGAGCGCGTGGGCGAGTTGTTCAAGTCGGCCCAGGAGCAGATGGCACACCTGCTGGCGAAGACGGCGCGCCTGGGCACGGAAGACACGGTGCTGGACTGCGGCTTCGGCTACGCGGACCAGGACCTCCTGTGGGCCGAGCAGTACCGCCCCGCCCGCATCACCGGCATCAACATCACCCCGAACCAGGTCCGCATCGGCCGCGAGCGCGTGAAGCTCACGGGGCTGGACGGCGTCATCCGCCTGGAGCAGGGCTCCGCGACGGCCCTGCCCTTCGGCGCCGGTGAGTTCAGCGTCGTCTTCGCGCTCGAGTCCGCCATGCACTTCCGCACGCGCAGCGACTTCCTGCGCGAGGCGTTCCGGGTACTGCGCCCGGGAGGCCGGCTCGTCATGGCGGACATGTGCCAGAAAACCGACCGCGAGGCCGGCTCGGGGCTGCGCCGCCGCCTGCGCCACCGCTACTGGCGCGGCCTGATTGCCTTCCCCGAGGCCAATGTCTGGACGACGCAGCGCTACGTCTCGGAGCTGACAGGAGCGGGCTTCCAGAAGGCGCGGCTGGACTCCATCTCCGCGGACGTCTACCCCGGCGTCAACACCGCCATCACGGCGCTGCGCGGGATGACGGCCGTCGAGCGCAAGCTCGGCTCCGTCACCGTCGACAAGGTCCGTGAGAGCGTGAAGCAGGCCCGGCTGACGCCCCTCGAGCAGACGCAGTGGACCACCCTCTTCAACTGCGACGAGTACGCGGTGGTGTACGCCGAGAAGCCCTGAGGCGTTTGCCCACGTCCTCGTCCCTGGGGCGTGGGTGAAGGCGAACCCGCCGGAGTCGTCCACCGCCATCTGTGACTCGGGCTGAGTAGTACCAGGAGGAGCGCTGCCTCCATGGGAGCCGCCGGAGTCGTCCACCGCCATCTGTGACTCGGGCTGAGTAGCACCAGGAGGAGCGCTGCCCCCATGGGAGCCGCCGGAGTCGTCCACCGCCATCTGTGACTCGGGCTGAGTGGCACCAGGAGGAGCGCTGCCCCCTCGGGAGCCGCCGGAGTCGTCCGCCTTCGCCAGCGCGCGCCAGAGGGCCTCCGCCGATTCGAGGACGTCCTCCCGGTACACTTCCTTCTTCCTCTCCGTCAGCACGCGCACCCACTCCGCCAGCGTGCCCCACACCAGAGCTTCGCCCACCCTGGCGCAGCCAGGCACCAGCGCCCCCTCCTGCTCTCCCTTCTGGAGCACCTCGCGCACCATGGCCCGCGCCGCACTGCCAGGCGCCGGCTGCCCTTCGACTTCCGGGTGCCGGTGCAGGAAGGCGAAGGCGAAAGGGCCGGGCAGCCCCAGCGCCCAGTGCGTCAGCGCATTCCAGAAGGTGAAGAAGGCCTCGCGGAAGCTGACGCCGTCCGCCCCGTGCTTGCAGAAGAAGGCCCAGTCCACCTCCCGGCAGAAGGTGTCCTCGTGGAAGCTCCGCACCGTCTGGGCGAAGTGCTGCTTGCTGCCGTAGCGCCGGTACAAGCTGCCCACCGACATCCCCACGGACCGGGCCAGCTCCTCGGCCTTCACGTGCTCGTAGCCATGCCGGCCCAGCACCTCCGCCGAGCTCTGCATCATCCCCGAGAGGTAATGCTCCGCGAACCCCATCCCTACCCCCTCCTGTCCCCCTTCCGGGGCGGCCGTCCCGTGGAAGGAATGTTCCTTCCACCATTCCCTTCTACCGGAGGGGGCTGACACGGCTGGTAGGGAGAGGCCGGACCCCCTCCGGGGTAGGCAGGTGCATCGGCAAATTCCGGGGTCCGGGCTCGGTGTTCAGGGGCCGGTGCGCGACCTCGGGGTCCGGGCTCGGTGTTCAGGGGCCGGTACGCGGCCTCGGGGTCCGGGCTCGGTACGCGGCCTCGGGGGCCGGGCTCGGTGCGCGGCCTCGGGGTCCGAGCTCGGTACGCGGCCTCGGGGGCCGGGCTCGGTGCGCGGCCTCGGGGTCCGAGCTCGGTACGCGGCCTCGGGGTCCGGGCTCGGTGCGCGGCCTCGGGGTCCGGGCTCGGTACGCGGCCTCGTGTCTTGGCCGGGTGTCTGCTCTCCGAACGTGCGGAAGCTGGTTCAGGCAGACTCACTCCGCGGCGAACGTGCGTCTCCAGCGTGGGCCCGCGCCAGGGCATCCCGCAGCAGCGCGGCCAGGGTCCTGACGCCTGGGCCACGCAGCAGAGAGTAGTGGTCTCCCTCCAGCGTGTGCACCTCCACTCCGCCCCGGGCCAGCGGCTCCCAGCCGTGGGGCCGGGTGGCCTCGCTCGCCTCGAACGAGAGCAGCGCCCCCGCGTACGGCCGGGGCACGTAGCTCCACGCCGCACGGAGGTTTGACTCGAACACCCGCCGCAGCGTGTGCAGGGACTGCATCCCCGACTCGGGGAGCGCCGCCGCCTTGCGGCCCGCCTCTTCGAGCACACGCAGCGCCTCGTCCGGCGCCAGCCGTGAGAGCTCCTCTTCCGGACACGGGAGGTCTGCCCCCGTGGCGCGCAGCAGATCTCGATAGAAGAGCGCGCCAAGCCTCGCGGGCTCCAGCCACTCAGGCGTCACCGTGCCTCCCGGGAACGTCTGCGCATAGGTGTCGATGAGCGCGAGCAGCCCGACCTCTTCTCCTTGCGACGCGAGCTGGCGGGCCATCTCGAAGGCGAGGCTGCCGCCCATCGACCAGCCGCCGAGCAGATAGGGGCCTCGAGACTGCACGGCGCGCACCGCCTCCAGGTAGCGCGCGGCCAGGTCCTCCAGGCTACCGACCGGCGGCGCTTCCCCTTCCAGTCCCGGGGACTGCACGCCGTAGAAGGGCTGGTCCGGCCCGAGCAGGTGCGCCAGCTCCGCGTAGGCCAGCACCGTGCCGCCCACCGGGTGGATGCAGAAGAAGGGCCGCTTCGCCGTACCGCCCCTGAGCTGCACCAGGGAGGAGGAGGGACCCTGCTCGCGACGCAGCAGGCCCGCGACGTGCTCCACCGTGGCGCCCTGGAAGAGCGCCGCCACGGGGAGGGCCCGGCCCGTCAGCTCGCGGATGCGGCCCAGCAGGCGAACGGCCAGCAGCGAGTGGCCGCCCAGCTCGAAGAAGTCATCCCGGATGCCCACGGGGTGCAGGCCCAGCACCTCTTCCCAGGCGCGGACGAGCTGCAGCTCCAGCGCGCTGCGCGGTGCGACGCGGACGCGCGTGGAGTCGTGCAGGGAGCCTTCGGGCGCGGGCAGCGCGCGTCGGTTCACCTTGCCGCTGGGTGACAGCGGAAACGCATCCATGGGCACGAAGTGGCCGGGCACCATGTAGTCGGGGAGCCGCTCCTTGAGGAACGCCCGCAGCTCCGCGGCCGGGGGCGGCGGCCCTCCCGCGCCGACGACGTAGCCCACCAGTCGTTTGTGGCCCGAGCCATCCTCGCGCGCCTCCACCACGCAGTCCTTCAACGCCGGGTGGTGTGCCAGCGCGGACTCCACCTCGGCCAGCTCGATGCGGTAGCCGCGCACCTTCACCTGAGCGTCCCTTCGCCCGAGGAACTCGAGGGCTCCGTCTGGCAGGTAGCGCGCGAAGTCCCCCGTCCGGTACAGGCGTGCGCCCGGACGCGAGCTGAACGGGTCGGGAATGAAGCGCTCCGGCGTCAGCTCCGGACGGTGGAGGTAGCCGCGCGCCAGCAGCTCGCCGCCGATGTACAGCTCGCCCGACACGCCGATGGGCACTGGAGCCAGGTGCTCGTCCAGCAGGTGGACGTGGCCGTTGGAGATGGGCTGGCCGATGGACGGCAGGTCCGGCCACGTCCCGGTGTCACCCGAGAGGAGGAGGGCCGTGGTGGCGTGGCACTCCGTCGGGCCGTACTGGTTGTGCAGGACGCAGTCCCCCAACCGCCGGATGAATCGCCGCAGGGCCGGCGTCACGCGGAGCTGCTCGCCCGCGGTGATGATTTCCCGCAGTCGCCGGGGCACGCACTCCTCGCGGTCCGCCACCTCCGCCAGGTTCTGGAGTGCGACGAAGGGCAGGAAGAGCCGCTCCACCTCCTGGCGGTCCATCAGCTCCAGCAGCGCGCGGGCGTCCAGACGCTGCGCCTCGGAGATGAGCACCAGCTCGCCGCCGACCGCCCAGGTGGAGAGCAGCTCCTGGAAGCTCACGTCGAAGCTCAGCGCGGAGAACTGTAGCGTCCTGCCTCGGGGGACGACAAAGGCCCCCGTCTGCCAGTGCAGCAGGTTGAGCAGCGGCCCGTGCGGCATGGCCACGCCCTTGGGCACGCCGGTGGAGCCCGAGGTGTAGATGACGTACGCGAGCGACTCCGGCCCGGCCAGCGCCGGGAGGTCCACCTCGCTCGCGCCCGCGAAGGTCTCCGTGTCCAGGCACAGCCGGCGTACCTCGTCCGGGGGCAGCACGGCGGGAAGCGTGGACTGGGTGAGGAGCAGCGGCGCGCGCGAGGCACGGAGCATCATGGCCAAGCGCTCCGGTGGATACGCGGGGTCCAACGGAACGTAGGCGCCTCCCGCCTTGAGGATGCCGAGCACGCCCACGGCCAGATCCAGCGAGCGTCCGACACACAGACCCACCAGCACCTCTGGACCCACGCCAGCACCGCGCAGGAGATGGGCGAGCCGGTTGGCCTTGCGGTTCAGCTCGCCATAGGTGAGCCGCGCGTCTCCCATGCGGACGGCGATGGCGTCCGGCGTGCGCTCGGCCCACACTTCGAAGAGCGCATGCACGTTGGGCTCGGTCGGACGAGGGGCCTCGGTGGCATTCCACTCCACCAGCAGCCGGCGGCGCTCGGCTTCGCCCAGCAGCGGCAACGAGTCCACGCGCTGGCCTGGCCTGGACGCGGCACCTTGCAGCAGCCGTACGTAGTGCCCGGCCATGCGGGCCACCGTCTCCGCGTCATGGAGGTCGGTGTTGTATTCCCAGAACGCGACGAGGCCCTGGGGCAGCTCGCGCACGAAGAGGGTGAGGTCGAACTTCGCCATGCCCGGCTCGAAAGCCACCTCCTCCGAGGCGAGACCCGGCAGCGCCATGGGCACCGTGGCTCCCGGCATGACGAACATGACCTGGAACAGCGGCGAGCGGCTCAAGTCACGAGCGGGCTGGAGCGCGTCGACGACGTGCTCGAAGGGCAGGTCCTGATGGGCGTAGGCGCCGAGGCACATCTTGCGCACGCGGCCCAGCAGCTCTCGGAAGGACGCGCCGCCGCCCGTGTCGACGCGCAGGGCGAGCGTGTTGACAAAGAAGCCGAGCAACGGCTCCACCTCGCGCCAGTTGCGGCCGGAGATGGGTGAGCCCACGACGAGGTCGGACTGGCCGCTGTAGCGCGCCAGCAGCGCCTGGAAGCCCGCCAGCAGCGTCATGAACAGCGTGACGCCCTCCTTGCGGCTCAGCTCGCGCAGCGCTCCAGCCAGCTCTGGCGGGAGCCGCATCGACAGGTGGGCACCGTTGAAGGACTGCACGGTGGGACGTGGCCTGTCGGTGGGTAGCTCCAGCACGGGAGGCACTCCGGCGAGCTGCTCCTTCCACCAGGACAACTGCCGCTCCAGCACCTCGCCCTTCAGCCACTCGCGCTGCCAGCGTGCATAGTCCGCGTACTGCACAGGCAGCGCCTCCAACGTCAGAGCCTCTCCCCTCACCCGTGCGCCGTAAAGCGCGGCCACTTCCCGCTCCAGCACGCCCATCGACCAGCCGTCGAACACGATGTGGTGCACCGTCCAGAGCAGCACGTGTTCTTCGGGAGTCACGCGCAGCAGGCGCACGCGCAGCAGCGGGCCTCGCTCCAGGTCGAAGGGTGTGCGGGCCTCCTGCTCCGCACGGGCGATGACGTCCGCCTCGGCCACCTCCTCCACTTCGAGCCGCAACTCCACCTCCGGGTGGATGCGTTGTATCGGCTGGCCCTCCACCTCCGCGAAGGTGGTGCGCAGCGACTCGTGCCTCCGCACCACTTCCTGGAAGCCCGCCTCCAGTGCGCCCACGTCCAGCGGGCCCTTCAGCCGCAGGGCATTGGGCATGTTGTAGGAGAAGCCGCCCACGTCGATCTGCGAGACGAACCACAGCCGTTGCTGGGCGAAGGACTGCACCGCCTCGCCGCCGTGTGGCTGGTGCACCAGCGGCGGTGGCGGCACACCCCGCTCCTCCTCCAGCACCTCTTCCAGCCGTCGCGCCAGCTGCGCCACGGTGGGAGCCTCGAAGAGCGCGCGCACCGGCAGCTCGCGGCCCACCACGTCACGCAGTCGCGAGACGGCCTGGGTGGCCAGCAGCGAGTGGCCGCCCAGCTCGAAGAAGTGGCCGTCCGTGCCCACTCGCTCCAGCCCCAGCAGGGGCCCGAACACGCCCGCGACCACCTGCTCCATCGCGGTGCGCGGCGCCACGAGCCCTGCCTGCGATGCATCCGCCTTCGGCGCGGGCAGCGCCTTGCGGTCCACCTTGCCCGTCGGTGCCAGCGGGAGTGTGGCGAGCGGCACGAAGGCCGAGGGCACCATGTACTCGGGCAGCTTCGCTTGCAGGTGTTCGCGCAGCCCGGCGAGCTCCACCGACGGGCCCTCCTGCGGCACCACGTAGGCCACCAGTCGCCGGTCTCCGGGCACGTCCTCGCGGACGATGGCCACGGCGTCGCGCACGCCGGGGAAGGCGCGCAGAACCACCTCCACCTCGCCCAGCTCGATGCGAAAGCCGCGCAGCTTCACCTGCCCGTCCAGGCGGCCGAGGAACTCCAGGTTGCCATCCGCCAGCCACCGCGCCCGGTCTCCCGTGCGATAGGTGCGCGCCCCCGACGCGCCTCCGAGCATGTCCGGAACGAAGCGGTCCGCCGTCAGGTCCGGGCGCCCGTGGTAGCCATGCGCGAGGCTCGCGCCGGCGACGTACACCTCACCGGGTACGCCGATGGGACAGGGCGCTCCCCACGAGTCCACCACCTGGAGCCGCACGTTGGGGATGGGCCTTCCCACCGGTGGCAGCGCGGGCCAGGAGGACGGAGGGCCAGACGCACGCCACGCGGTGACGACATGCGCCTCCGAGGGCCCGTACTGATTCTCCAGCACGCACCCGGGGAGCCGTTCGAAGAAGGCCACCAGCGCCGGTGTCACCTGGAGCTGCTCGCCCGCGGTCACCACCTCCGTGAGCGGCGGCAGCTCCGTCTCACCGAGCGCCGCGTCGCACAGCGCCTGCAGGGCGACGAAGGGCAGATACAACCGCTCCACGCGGTGCCGGACCATGTAGCGCAGCATGGCGGTGGGGTCCTGGCGCAGCGGCGGCGTCATCAGCAGCACGCGGCCGCCCAGGCACCAGGTGCCGAACATCTCCTGGAAGGAGACATCGAAGTTGAGCGAGGCGAACTGGAGTGTGGTGGCGTCCGGCTTCACCGAGCGTTGGAGCAGCCACCACAACATGTTGCCCACCGCACGGTGGGACATGACGATGCCCTTGGGCCGGCCGGTGCTGCCCGAGGTGTAGACGAAGTAGCAGTGCGTCTCCGGTGACACCTCCACCGGTGGCACGTGCGTGGGGCACGCGGAGACGGCCTCCGCCGCTTCATCCAGGCGCAGCAGGTGCGCGCCCGAGCCGGCAGGTACCGCCGAGACGAGATGGCCGTGCGCCACCACCACCGGCGCGCCGGTGTCTTCCAGCATCAACGCCAGGCGCTCGGAGGGCCAGGTGGGGTCCAGCGGCAGGAAGGCCGCGCCCGCCTTGAGCGTGGCCAGCACGGCCACGGGCATGTCCAGGCTGCCCCGGTCCAGGCACAGGCCCACGGAGCCATTGGGCCGCACGCCCAGGGACAGCAGGTGGTGCGCGAGCTGGTTGGCGCGAGCATCCAGCTCCGCGTAGGTGAGCGAGCGGGTGCCATCCGTCACCGCCTCGGCCCCGGGCGTGCGCGCCACCTGGGCCTCCACCCAGCGGTGCATGAGTCCCGGGACGTAGGTGGAGTCCTCGCGCGAGCCCCACTCCAGCAACAGTCGGTCGCGCTCGGCCTCGCCCAGCAGCGGCAGCGAGTCCACGCGCTGGCCGGGCTCGGCGACGGCGGCCTGCAACAGCCACACGTAGTGCCCCACCATGCGAGCCACCGTCGCCTCATCGTAGAGGTCGGTGTTGTATTCCCAGTACGTCTCCAGCCCCCGCGGCTGCTCCCACGCGAAGAGGGTGAGGTCGAACTTCGCCACCCCGGGCTCGAAGACGAGCTCCTCGGCGGTGACGTCCTCCAGGGCCAGCGGCCTCGGCGTCCCGGGCATGACGAACATCACCTGGAACAGCGGCGAGCGACTCAGGTCACGCGTGGGCTGCAGCGCGTCGACGAGGTGCTCGAAGGGCAGGTCCTGGTGGGCGAAGGCACCCAGACACGCCTTGCGCACGCGGCCCAGCAGCTCTCGGAAGGACACGCCGCCGCCCGTGTCGACGCGCAGGGCGAGCGTGTTGACGAAGAAGCCCAGCAGCGGCTCCACCTCGCGCCAGTTGCGGCCGGAGATGGGCGAGCCCACGACGAGGTCGGACTGGCCACTGTAGCGCGCCAGCAGCGCCTGGAAGCCCGCCAGCAGCGTCATGTAGAGCGTCGCCCCCTCGCGCTGGCTGAGCCGGCGCAGGGCGCTCGCCAGCGCGTCCGGCAGCGGAACGCGCAGCAGCGCACCTCGGAAGGACTGCACGGGAGGACGCGGCCTGTCGGTGGGCAGCTCCAGGACGGGAGGCGCCCCGGCGAGATGTTCCTTCCACCAGGCCAGCTGTCGCTCCAGCACCTCGCCCTTGAGCCACTCGCGCTGCCAGCGTGCATAGTCCGCGTACTGCACCGGCAGCGTGTCCAGCCGCGACACCTCACCGCGAACCCGGGCCGAGTACGACTCCGAGAGCTCCTGGTACAGCACCCCGACGGACCAGCCGTCGAAGACGATGTGGTGCACCGTCCAGAGCAGCACGTGCTCCTCGGGGGCCACGCGCAGCAGGCGCACGCGCAACAGCGGGCCCTGCTCCAGGTCGAAGGGCTGGCGTGCTTCCTGCTCCGCCCGGGCCACGACTTCCGCCTCGGCCACCTCCGCCACTCGCAGGTTCAACTCCAGCCGCGCGTGGATTCGTTGTATCGGCCGGCCATCCACTTCCGCGAACGTGGTGCGCAGCGACTCGTGCCTCCGCGCCACTTCCTGGAAGCCTGCTTCCAGCGCCTCCACATCCAGCGGGCCCTTCAGTCGCAGGGCGAACGGGATGTTGTAGGAGATGCCACTCGCGTCGAACTGCGAGAGGAACCACAGCCGCTGCTGCGCGAAGGACTGCACCGCCTCACCGCCGTGCGGCTGGTGCGTCAGCGGCGCCGACGTCGCCCCATCCGCCTCCTCCAGCCGTCGGGCCAGTTGCGCCACGGTGGGGGCTTCGAAGAGCGCGCGGACCGGCAGCTCACGGCCCACCACCTCGCGCAGCCGCGAGACGGCCTGGGTGGCGAGTAGCGAGTGACCGCCCAGCTCGAAAAAGTGGCTGTCGGCGCCCACCTGCTCCAGCCCCAGCAGTGGGCCGAACACGCCGGCCACCACCTGCTCCATCGCGGTGCGAGGAGCCACCTGCTCTCCGGAGGGCGCCTCGACGTACGGGGCAGGCAGGGCCTTTCGGTCCACCTTGCCATTGGGCGTGAGGGGCAGCGCCGGTAGCGCCACGAAGGCCGAGGGCACCATGTACTCGGGCAGCTTCGCCTGCGCGTGTGCGCGCAGCTCCGCCGTCGCGGGCGCTTCGCCATGCGGGACGAAGTACGCGACGAGCCGCTTGCCACCCGGTCCGTCCTCTCGTGCCACCACCACTGCCTCGCGCACGCCGGGGTGGCGCAGCAGGGCGGACTCCACCTCGCCGGGCTCGATGCGGAAGCCGCGCAGCTTCACCTGCCCGTCCAGCCGGCCGGAGAATTCAATACGCCCGTCCGGCAACCACCGCGCCCTGTCTCCGGTGCGGTAGAGCCGGGCCCCGGGCCGCGCACTGAAGGGGTGCGGAACGAAGCGCTCCGCCGTCAGCTCCGCGCGGCCGAGGTAGCCCCACGCCAGTCCGTCCCCGCCCGTGTACAGCTCGCCCCACACTCCCACGGGCACCGGCTCCAGCGCCGCGTCCAGCAGGTACACCTGCGTGTTGGAAATGGGCCGGCCGATGGACACCGTGGGCCCCACCTGCCCCGGCTGTGTCATCGGGTTGCAGCAGGTGAAGGTGGTGTTCTCCGTCGGGCCGTACCCGTTGATGAGCAGCCCGCCCTGGGCGAGCCGTGCCCGCACGGCGGTGGGGGAAAGCACGTCGCCGCCCGCGAGCACCTGCCGCACGCCTGAAAGGGCCTCCGGCTGCGCGGCCATCACCTGCTCGAAGAGCGCGGCGGTGAGCCACAGCGTGGTGACGCGGTGGCACACCAGCGCGCGGCCCAACTCCTCCAGCGAGGGCGAGTGCTCGGGGAAGAGCACCAGCTTCGCGCCGTTGAGCAGTGCGCCCCACAGCTCGAAGGTGGAGGCGTCGAAGGAGATGGGGGCGAGCTGGAGGAGGACTTCGCGTTGCGACAACTCCACGAAGCGCGTGCCCTTCACCAGGCGCACCACGCCCCGGTGCGGAATGCCCACGGCCTTGGGCCGCCCCGTCGAGCCCGACGTGTACATGACGTACGCGAGACGGTCCGCTGCTCCTGGCTCGCCCAGGTCCTCCGTGCGCTCGCAAGAAATGTCCTGCGCCATGGAGGCCTGCAACCGACCTGCGTCCTCCGCGAGCTTCCGCGTCAGGTTGTCCCGTGTCGAGTCCAGCGGTCTGCCCGGGTTCTCGCTGCGCCCCTGCGAGAAGGCCTCCCCCATGGGCACCAGCGGAACGACGTCCACGCGCAGGTCCGGAGGCAGCCGGGTGAAGAGCGCGGGCTGCGCCAGCAGCACATGGAGGTTCGAGTCCTCCACCATGAAGGCCAGCCGCTCGCCGGGGTAGGCGCTGTCGAGCGGCACGTACGCGCCTCCCGCCTTGAGGATGGCGAGCGTGGCCACCACCAACTCCAGCGAGCGTCCCGCGCAAAGGCCGACGCGGGTTCCAGCCACCACGCCGCGCCGCCGCAGATACCGGGCGAGCTGATTGGCGCGCCCGTTCAGCTCGGCGTACGTGAGCCGTGCGCCCTCGAACTCCACCGCCACTGCGTCCGGCGTGCGCGCCGCCTGTGCCTCGAACAAGCCGTGGATGCACGCGTCGCAAGGGTACTCCGTCTGCGTGTCGTTCCACTCGACCAACAGCTGGTGACGCTCGGCTTCAGAGAGCAGAGGCAGCTCAGACACCCGCTGCTCCGGCCGCGCCACCGCCGACTCCAGCAGCCGCACGTAGCGCGCCGCCATGCGAGCAATGGTGGCTTCGTCGAAGAGGGCGGTGCTGTATTCCCACAGACCCATGAGCCCCTGGGGCGTCTCCCGAACGAAGAGCGTGAGGTCGAACTTCGACACTCCAGGCTCGAAGGCGACGTCCGTGGCGCTCATCCCGGAGAGCTTCAGCTCGGAACCGGGCTCCCCCTGGAGCGCGAACGCGGCCTGGAAGATGGGCGCGCGGCTCAAGTCCCGCGTGGACTGGAGCGCGTCCACGAGCTGCTCGAAGGGCAGGTCCTGGTGGACGAAGGCTCCGAGGCACGCCTTGCGCACCCGGCCCAGCAGCTCAGGGAAGGACACGCCCTCCGTGTCGGCGCGCAAGGCCAGGGTGTTGGCGAAGAAGCCGACCATGCCCTCCAGGTCGTGCTGACTTCGCCCTGCGAAGGGCGAGCCCACGACGACATCGGACTGGCCGCTGTAGCGCGCCAGCAGTGCGTGGAAGCCCGCGAGCAACGTCATGAAGAGCGTCGCGCCCTCCTTGCGGCTCAGCTCGCGCAGCGCGGACGTCAGCTCTTCCGGCAGCGGAACGCGCAGCAGCGCACCTCGGAAGGACTGCACGGGAGGACGTGGCCTGTCGGTGGGCAGCTCCAGCACGGGAGGCACCCCGGCGAGCTGTTCCTTCCACCACGCCAGTTGCCGCTCCAGGACCTCGCCCTTCAGCCACTCACGCTGCCAGCGCGCATAGTCCGCGTACTGTGCGGGCAGCGGCTCGAGCTCGGACGCCGCTCCCCTCACCCGCGCGCCGTACGCCGCGGCCACCTCCCGCTCCAGCACGCCCATGGACCAGCCATCGAAAACGATGTGGTGCACCGTCCAGAGCAGCACGTGCTCGTCGGGAGACACGCGCAGCAGGCGCACCCGCAGCAGCGGGCCCCGCTCCAGGTCGAAGGGCCGGCGCGCCTCCTGCTCCGCGTGGGCCACGACTTCCGCCTCGGCCACGTCTTCCACTTCAAGCGTCAACTCCACCTTCGCGTGGATGCGCTGTACCGGATGACCCTCCACCTGCGCGAAGGTGGTGCGCAGCGACTCGTGTCTTTGCACCACTTCCTGGAAGCCCGCCTCCAGGGCGCCCACATCCAGCGGCCCCGTCAGCCTCGTGGCGAACGGGGCGTTGTACGCGAAGCCGCCCGGGTCGAGCTGCGCGAGGAACCACAGCCGCTGCTGCGCGAAGGACTGCACCGCCTCGCCCCCGTGCGGCTGGTGCGTCAGCGGTGGCCTTCTTCCCGGTGCATCCCCCCGCTGCCGCGTGCCTTCGTCCGAGGAAGACTGTGTCTGCGTCATGGTGCACCTGACCTCACGCAAGCCCGCCGGGCGCGCTTCCGCGAGCCCGGGGGGAATCCAGGTGGAAAGGGCGTCTTTTTCTGGAACGGACCGGCGGCGTCAGTCCACGCGGGCCGTGCGCAGCCCCGTCTGGGAGCCGTGCGTGGGCAGCAGCTCGTCGTACGGGTTCATCGCGTCCCCCGACAGGCTCTCCAGCTCCACCTCCGCGCCCAGCCCAAGCTCCCGCGCGCGTCGCGTAAGGGCTCGCGTCACCACCTGGTCCTCCAGCGCGAAGCCCGTGGAGTCGAACACGGTGGAGCGCTTGCGCCAGTCCGCGTAGCGCTCCGGATTCTGGACGACCTCGATGATGCCGGGGCCAATCTGCTCCGGCCGCAGTTGCTGGCACTCACCCTCGACGAGCGCCTGGGCCAGGAAGTCCGGGCACACGAGGCTGCGCTCCAGCAGCGACAGCGGCAGCTCCGTCTTGCCCGGCAGGTCCGAGCCCACCGCGTTGAGGTGCACCGACGGCTTGAAGCGAACGTCCGGAATGACGGGGCCCTCGCCCACGCCCACGGAGGTGACGGTGCAGATGATGTCCGACTCCGCCGTCAGCTCCTCCAGCGAGGCCGGGCGCACGTCCAGCCCGAGGAAGCCCACGCGCCGCAGGTACGTGCGCAGCACGCCCAGGTCCACGTCGTACGCGAGCACGCGCTCGATGGGGAACAGGCGCGAGAGGGCATGCAACTGGGTGACGGCCTGCGCACCGCAGCCGACCATGCCCACCACGCGGCTGTCCGGGTCCGCCAGGTATTTGCTCGCGAGGGCCGACGCCGCGCCCGTGCGCAGCGCGGTGGGCAGCACCCCGTCCATCAGCTCCAGCAGCCGTCCCGTGGCGCAGTCGTACACGCTGTTGGTGGCGATGATGGTGGGCACCCCGTACCGGTGGGGGTTGTTCGGGTTGTAGCCCACCACCTTGATGGTGATGGTCTCCCCGCGCTGCATCACCGGCATCCACTCCAGCACGCCGGTGCGCTCGTTGCGCAGCGTGAAGCCGTCCCGCTTGCGAGGCTCGGTGCGCTCCTCGTCGAAGGTGCGGAACGCGTGCTCCAGCGCCTCGATGACGGTGTCCATCAGCGCGTCGATTCCCTCCATGTGCACGAGCTTGCGCAGGTCGGCCTGGGTGACGAGCAGTGTCTTCACGCGCGCTCTCCTGGGGGGGCGGGAGGGTGAGGGGACGAGAAGTTGAAGGCGTCCGCACTCTGCCATCAATCAGGACTTACTGTTAAGTCAGGGATTCTATCTAGACAGGATCGAACAGAAGGCGACGACTTCGTTGTCGCGCCGCTTCTGAGCCCGCGCGTGCTGGCCGACTTCGCCGTGCGTCCGGGCGGAGAGGTGTGTGTCTTGAGATACCACATTTGCCCGATTAGCCGGTGTTGGTAGCCTCCGTGCTCCGAGCCCCACAGGAGCCTCTCTTGAGCACCCTCATCGCGTCCTCTACACCCTCCCTGGAACAGCGGCTCGCCGGTTACTGGTGCGAGCTGCTCGGCGTGGACTCGGTGACGCCGAAGGACCACTTCTTCGAGATGGGCGGTAATTCGCTGCTGGCGACGAACCTGGCCAACCTCATCGAGGATGAGCTGGGCGTGCGGCCGGAAATGGGCGAGCTGGTCGGCACCCTGGAAGAGGCCGTCACCGCCTGCGACGCCCTGCTCAAGGCGCTGCACGCTCCGAGCTGACCGCCGTTACCCCACGAGCAGGTTGGACTCCGCGGACTCCTCGGGCGGAGGCGGCGGTGCGGCGGCGGTGGCCTTGCGGTGCAGCAGGGGCCGGCCCCGGTACAGGAAGCCGACGATGGCCGGCACCGGGGACACGACGCGCTCCACCGCGTCCAGCGCGGCGGCGTGCTCGCGGCGCACCACCGGCATGCGGCTCCAGTGCGTCTGCGGCCGCAGGTGGTGCTCCTGGTGGTGGCCGTCGTTGAAGGTGAGCAGGTTGTAGAGCCGGCCGTAGTGGCTCACCGAGTCCGTGTAACGGCTCTCGGGCATCGCGCCGTAGTGCTCGTAGTAGTTCTGCACGTTCACCAGCGCGAGCGCCAGGTAGAAGGCCGGCACGTAGCACACCAGCGTCCATTGCCAGGAGACGGCAAGGAAGACGCCCAGCCCCACGACGTGGGCCACCCGGTCCAACCGCACCTGCCGCAGCTCGCGCGCCCGGCGCACCGGGTCCTTCGTGGCCAGCTCGTGCAGGGCCTGCTCATGCCGCCCCACGCCCCACAGCCGCCACACCGCCAGCACGTTGCGCGCCGTGCCCAGCAGCGTGTGCAGCGCCCCGCCGAAGGCGTAGTGCCAGACACTGTCGTGCTCGCCGCCCTGCCCGTCCTCGAAGGTGGAGGACCTGTCCCGCGAGTGTCCGTCCTGCCCCTGGCGGTCGTTGTTGTACCGGTGGTGGTTGCGCACGTGCGTGAGCTGGTACGCCTGCACGGACTGGCCGATGTTCAGCGAGTTGAGCAGCGACACCGCCGCGTTGAGCCACCGCGACTCGAACCACGGGGTGTGGGTGAAGAGGTGGGAGATGATGATGATGTTGTACGTCATCATGAAGACCAGGAGCGCGAAGCCTCCCACCCGTTGAAGGGCGGAGGCGTGCTCCCAGCTGGCGGCCAGCCACAGCATCATCCCCGTCTGCACGACGCTCAATACGAGCATCACCGCGTCCAGCGGGGAGTTCTTCCAGACCTTCATCGCGAGGACCCCAAGCTTGGGCGAACGGCCTAGAAGTAGGACTGGAGGTGGCCCTTGCGGCGGACATCCAGCGTGGCGCAGTGGAACGAGCCACCGAACGAGTTGAAGTTGCGGAAGTTGCAGAGGACGGGCTTGAAGCCCCACTTCTTGAACGAGGCAATCATCGGCTCGTCGCTGCGCTCCACCACGACGCGCTGCTCGTCGAGCATGATGACGTTCATGTTGATCCACTTGCTCGTCATGTAGAGCGTGTGCTCGGGCGGCATGATGGGCCTGGGCGCCTTGAAGACATCCCAGCCGTTGAACAGCTCCGGCACCTTCGTCACGCGCTCCGGGTTGATGAGCAGCTTGCCCGGCGCCAGCGGCACCAGCGTGGCGTCGATGTGCATCGGGTGCGGGTCATCGAACTCGAAGACATGGATGCGGTACTCGGGGCCGATGTGACGGCGCAGCCACTCGATTCCGAAGCTGTTCGTGACGTTGCTGCGCTGCGCGAAGATGTCCTTGCCGCAGCGGATGAAGTCCGCGGCGTCGAAGGTGGGCTCGAACTCGCTGATGACGGAGCGGAACGGGCCGCCGTCGTGCGCCTCCGTCCAGTCATAGTCGTACAGCTCGTCCTTCAGCTCCGGCTTGGGACCCGCGCTCCAGCGCGCGCCGCCGTGGAAGTACTCCTTGAGCAGTGGCCGGTACGCGGACGTCTCGTAGTAGCGCGAGCGCCACGCCATGGGGCACTCGATGATGTCGTTGCCCACCACCAGCAGGAGGTCTCTGGGCATCGCGGCGTACAGACCGGTGCTCGTCCAGCCCGGCGCGCCGTACGCCTTGAGCTGGTCCACCGGCTCCGGGCGGCGGACCTTCACACCCTCCGCCTCCAGGATGTGGACGAACTCCTCCAGGTCCTTCTTCGCCGCGGCAATCTGCTCGGCCGGAAAGGGCCTGCCCGCGTGCTTCCGGAAGAAGTCGTGCTGGTCCTCCGGCAGCGTCGCCTTCAGCGCGATGTGCGAGGGCGGGACGGTGGCTCCATCCACGATGCCCACGATGACTTCTTCCAGGAGGTCCCACTCGTTGTACGAGCTGACAGGGCACGCGGACTCGGTGGCGGACATTGGCTGGGTTCCCTTCTCGCGCCTGGGCGCGAGCCGATGCTTGGACCCTGACTCATGAGACATCCCCGTGAATCAAGATTCGACCGTGAGCCGTATCATCCACGAAAACCCGCCCTAGCGTGAAGCGGACTGGAGAAGGGCCAGAGGTCAGCGCCTACCTCTCTCCACCTCGCGTGACTCGTGGCGCGACGCGCCAGCGACGCACCGTCACAGTGCGAGCATGCTGGCGATGATTTCCTTCATGACCTCGGAGGTCCCCCCGCCGATGGTGAGCATGCGCACGTCGCGCCAGGCGCGGGCGACGTGCGTCTCCTCGACGTAGCCCATACCGCCATAGAACTGCTGGCAGTCGTAGGCGACGCGCTGGGCCAGCTCGGTGGTGAGGAGCTTGGCCATGGAAATCTCCTTCACCGGCTTCACCTTCTGCCGCCGCTTGCGCTCGAAGAGGTCCACCGCGTGGTAGGTGAGCCGCCGCGCCGCCTCCACCAGGGTGAGGTGGTCCACGAACTTGTGGCGCCACACCTGGAAGTCCACCAGCCGCTCGCCGAAGGCCTTGCGCTCGCGGCCGTAGCGGATGGCCTCGCGCAACAGCACGTCCATCACCGCCACGGTGTTGACGGCCGTCACCAGCCGCTCGGCGTGGAAGCTGTTCATGATGAGGGAGAAGCCATCGTTCTCCCGACCCAGCACGTAGCGCGCGGGGATGCGGCAGTCCTCGAAGTAGAGGATGGCCATGTCCGAGGAGCGCTGCCCCACCTTCTCCAGCTTCTTCGAGACGTGGAAGCCCTTCACGTCCGTGGGGCACGTCACCAGGGAGATGCCGGTGGAGCCCTCGCCGCCGGTGCGCACGGCCAGGACGAGGAAGTCCGCGCGGGCGCCGTTGGTAATCCACATCTTGGAGCCGTTGAGGACGTAGTCGTCTCCGTCGCGCCGCGCGGTGGTGCTCAGGCGCGCCAGGTCCGAGCCCGCGCCCGGCTCGCTCATGGCCAGCGCGGCGATGCGCTCGCCCGCGAGCGCCGGGGCGAGGAACTCGCGCTTCTGCTCGTCAGTGCCCACCTCGTTGATGACGGGCGTGGCCATCTGGCCCTGCACCATCAGCGCCATGCTGACGCCGCCATTCTGGCTGCGCGCCAGCTCCTCGGCGAAGACGGTGACGTACCAGGAGTCCAGCCCGCTGCCGCCGTACTTCGGGTCATGGTCGATGCCGAAGAAGCCCAGCTCGCCGCACTTCTTGAAGACCTCGCGCGGAAAGAGGCCCGCGCGGTCCCACTCCAGCGCGTGCGGCGTCAGCTCCTTCTCGACGAACTGGCGCACCGTGCGGCGGAACGCCTCGTGCTCCGGGGTGAAGCGCGCATCCATGGGGGTTGTCTCCGGAGCGGGTGCGCCTCACGCACCCCAGTAATAGCTCCACTTGAGCATCACCGCGTCCGTCGCCGGGCCCTCCAGCAGCCGCTTGGGCCCCAGCGTGGCCGGGGCCACCTCGCCCACCGGGGTGGGCAGGCCCTGCTGCGTGTGCGAGTACACGAGGAAGAGCGTGGAGCCCAGCCGGTACTCCCAACGTGCCACGGCATTCACGTTCAGCGCCGTGTCATGGAAGTTGGCGCTGCCGAGCAACGTCGGCTCCAGGGTGTCCAGGTCGATGCGCGAGCGGCCGTCCGAGTCCGCCGTGAAGTAGCGCCCGTACACGCCATACGCGGTGAAGAGCTGCGCGTACCCCTGTAGCGTCAGCTTCGGCGAGACAATCCACTGCTGCCGCAGCGTGAGGGAGAGGTAGCGCGAGTCCAGGTCGCCGAGGAGGAAGCGGCTTTCGTCCAGTTGCTCCACGTACCGCGCTCCGTGCCGCGTCCGCTCGCTGCCCACCTCCACGCGCGTCTGCAGCGCCGGGTGCGGCGTCATCACGGCGTACAGGCTGGCCGTCCAGTCCGTGTGCGCGGGCAATACGGCCGTGGTCAGGCGACGATTCACGCCCGCACTACCGCCCACGTACACCCGCCGGGTGGACTTCGTGTTGCCGTAGAGGCCGACGTACGCCACGCCCGTGCGCTCGAACGGGACGCCCGTGCCGGCCAGCTCTCGCACGTCGTAGCCACCCACGTCCAGGGTGCCCTGCACGCCCAGCACGTCGAAGGAGGGCAGCAGCGAATCCACGCTGAGGCTCGCGGACGTGCCGCGGTACACGCCCCGCCCGTCCGCGGTCCACTGGGGCTTCACGGTGAGGGTGGCGAAGAAGTCGTTCAGCGGCCCGAAGCCGTCCGGCTGCGCGTACATCAACTGGAAGCGCGGCGCGGTGGCGTTCTGCGTGCGCTGGAAGCCGATGGCGTTCAGCTCCAGCTTCGGCAGCGCCAGGTCCAGGCCCACCTCCGGCCGGAAGCCCTTGCCTCCGAAGCGGCCCGCGCGCACGTAGCCGCCCGCGCCCATGTCCCCGCGCCGCAGCACCGTGCCGTCGCGCAAGAGCCGCTCTGGCGGCCCCGCCATGGCGCGCGACGCCGTCAGCAGGCCCAGCACACCCCACTGGCTGTCGCCCGTCTTCACGTCGAAGTCCAGCGAGCCCGCCAGCGAGCCCAGCGCCGTGCACGACGCCGGCAGCGGGCCCGAGGTGGGAGCCTGGTCCTCCGGCCGGCACGTCCCCTCGAAGGGCTGCGCCGAGGCAATCGAGCCGCCCACGCGCGAGCTCGTTCCCACCTTCGTGCGCGCCATCGCCACCAGGTAGTTGGTGGTGGCCGTGGGTGCACCGGGCAGCTCCACGCCCGGCCCCAGGTGCAGCGGCCGGCTCGCGTCCAGGTGCAGCCCGCGGTCCGGAGCCGTCTCGTCCCGCTCCTGCCAGGGAGAGGTGACGAGCGCCTCCATGACGCCCACCTGCACCCCCTTGCCCACCGTGCCCGTCATCTTCGCCGCGCCGAGGATGGGCGTCGCCAGGCCGATGCGCCGCGAGTAGAAGAGCGACATCGGCGCCGTGTCCGACGTCATGCCCACCGGCTCGAACAGCTCCAGGCCCTGGGTGAAGAAGGGCCGCCGCTCCGGGTAGAAGGCCTCGAAGGTGCTGAGGTTGAGCAGGAGTTGATCCGCCTCCACCTCGCCGAAGTCCGGGTTGAGCGTGGCACTCAGCGTCAAGTCACTGGTGACGGCCGCCTTCGCGTCCAGCCCCACGTCCAGCACCGGGCTGAGCAGCCGCGGCGTGGGCTGGTTGGGCGAGGAGAACTGGGGCCGCATGACGCCGCGCGCCGCCAGGTAGGGCCGCACCTCCCAGCGCGCATGCGGGCGCAGCGCCTCCATGCCGGTGAGGTGCCCCAGCCGCGACGCCACCGCGTTGGTGGTGCGCGGATTCTCCACCGACTCGATTTCTTCGTTCTTCCGGCCGATGTCGCGGCGCACGGAGAAGCCCCACGTCTGCACCTGTGCCTGGGGAAACGGCAGCAGTGAGAGGGGAATGGCGTACTCGGCCACCCAGCCGTCCGGCGCGCGGCCCGCCGCCGCGTCCCAGACGCCGTCCCAGTTCTGCGTGTAGTTGCGGTCGTCGAAGTAGAGGCCGTCGCTCTGCACGCCGCTGGCGCTCAGCGAGAACACCATGGCCGTGCGGTGGTCATGCGCCGAGTCGATGAGCAGGTGGACGCTGTCCGCGCGCGGAAGGCTGTCACGCCGACCCAGCCGGTAGTCGATGAGCGCCGGCTCCGAGTCGTGCGCGTAGACACCCACGTACAGCGTGTCGTCGTCGTAGAGGACGCGCAATTCGGTGCGCTCGGTGGGCGCGGCGCCCGCCTTGGGGAAGCGCTGCACGAAGCCGTCGAACATGGGCGCCGTGCCCCACACCGCCTCGTCCAGCTTCCCGTCCACGACGATGGCGCCCGGCGTGCGCGCCGCACGGAGGAACTGCTCGCGCCCGGGGCCCTCCAGCGCGGCCCGGGCCCCCGTCCCCCACAGCGCCAATAGCAGCGCCGTAGTCACCCTCGCATGAGACAACATGGGCGGAGTGATACCAGCACCCTTGTCCCACACGCAAAGCGGGTCTCATTCTGATATCACGGTAAACAGCCATCACTGGCCTGACATTGTTTTCTCCATTTTCAAGGACTACGATGTCGCGCCGTTGAGCCTGCGGACCTCAAAGCTCCTGGAGACGCCATGCGGAACCAATCCATCGAGGCGGCGCTGAACAAGAATCCCAACCGCGAGCAGCTGCTCAAGCACCGCTTCTTCCAGATGGTGGATGAGCGTCAGCTCCCGAAGGAGCACGCGGAGACGGTTCTCGGGCAGTGGTGGCACCCGATGCACTACTTTCCGAACTTCCTGGGCCGGCTGCTCGCCGCCTGTCCGCAGTTGGAGATGAAGACGGCTGTGTCCCACATCCTCGACCAGGAAGTCGGCGAGGGAGATCCGGCGAACGCCCACGAGCGCCTGTTCATCACGACGATGACGGACGCGGGTCTGGCGCGCGCGGCGGTGTCGGAGGCGGAGATGACGCCCGCCACGAAGCGCCTCATCGACGGCTACAAGCGCTCCACGGACGACTACCTCATCGGCCTGGGCTTCCTCTACGGCACCGAGGTGGCGGACCTCACCATGGTGGCGAAGCTGGGCAAGCTGCTGCGCCGCACCACCGGCCTCAAGTCGCTGCCGTGGGTGGACATCCACGTAAAGCAGGAGCCGGACCACGTGGAGACGGCAAGCCACACCGTGGGGCTCCAGTACACGGATGATGAGATGGCCACCATCGTCCGCGGCGCCGAGGAAATCTGGACGCTGTGGGTCGGCTTCTTCGAGGAGTTGCACAACCGCGTCGCCTGATGTCGCGCGATGCGTCAATCACTGACAGTCTGGAAATCAGTGGTGAGACATTACAGTCCTGGAAGCCCCGGGCAAGCTGTCCCGGGGTGAGATAGAACAGGGCCACCGTGTCCGCGCTCCGACTGTCGCGTCTCTCCTCGCTTCGCGCCCTGAGGCACCGGGACTTCGCCCTCATCCTGTCCGGTGCGGCGCTCTCCAACATCGGCACCTGGATGGAGGTGCTCGCACTGGGCGTCTACGTGACGAAAGTCACGGGCCGCGCGGAGTGGACGGGGGGAATCGCCGCGCTGACGTTCCTCCCCGCCATCGTCTTGTCGCCGCTGGGCGGGGTGCTGGCGGACCGCTTCGACCGGCGCCGCTACGTCGCGCTGGGGACGGCGCTGGAGTTCCTGCTGGCCGGCACCCTGGCGACGCTCGCCTTCACCGGCAATCTCACAGTGGGGGCAGTGGCGGTCGTCTCGTTCCTCAACGGCTGCGTGACCAGCCTCTTCCTGCCCGCCTTCACCGCGCTCATCGCCAGCGTGGTGCCGAAGGATGACCTGCACAGCGCGCTGAGCCTGGACTCCGCGCAGTACAACGTGGGGCGCATCTGCGGCCCGGCGCTGGGCGCGGCGGTGGTGTCGCTGGCGGGCGTGGAGTGGGCGCTGCTCGTCAACGCCCTCTCCTTCCTCGCGGTGCTGGTGGCGCTGGGCTTCGTGCGTGGCGTGGCACCCGCCCCCGAGGCCGTGCGCTCCGAGAGCCTGTGGGCGGGCATCGCGCAGGGCGTGAAGGTGGCGCGCGGAGATCCGGGCATCGCGCTGGCGCTGCTGGGCACGCTGGCCGTCGCGTTCTGCATCGCGCCCTTCACCGCGCTGGCGCCCGTCATGGCCATCCGCGTCCTCGACCTGGACGCGGGCGCCACGTCGTTGCTCGTCGGGGCGCAGGGGACGGGCTCGCTCGTCGCCGCGCTCGTGGCGGGCTCGCTGGCGGACCGCTTCGGGCGGGGGCGCCTGCTGGAGTGGTGCCTGCTGCTCATCGGCCTCATGGCGGCGGCGTACTGGCTTTCGCCCTCGCTGCCCTTCGCCGTCGTCGCGGTGCTGGGGCTGGGCAGCCTCTACATGCTGACGAACACGGGGCTGGCCACCCTCTGCCAGTCGCGCGTGCCGGGCGAGATGAGGGCCCGCATCGCCAGCCTCAGCGGCATGCTGCTCTACGCGGGCTTCACCGCGGGCGTGTGGCTGCAGGGCGCTCTGGCGGACCGGCTGGGCGTGCGCCTGGTCACCGCGAGCGCGGCGCTTTCCTTCTTCGTCCTCGCGGTGACGCTGCGCTCGCTCCGTCCGCGCGCCTTCGCCGTCCTGGAGACCTGACACCATGAGCCAGCACGAGCGCGCCCCCGAGTCCCAGGGGGCGAAACCGGAAGCCCTTCCGGGCCGTAAGCGTCCGCCCCTCGTCCCCGTCTCGCGGACGGAAATGCTGCCGCTGTCCTTCATGCAGCAGCGGCTGTGGTTCCTCGCGCAGCTCGAGGGCAGCGCGGCCACCTACAACGTCCACTTCTTCGTGCGGCTCAAGGGCCCGCTGGACGTGCCCGCGCTGCGCCGCGCGGTGGCGGACGTCGTCCAGCGACACGAAGCGCTGCGGACCACCTTCTCCGAGGTGAATGGCCAGCCCGTGCAGCGCACCACTCCGGAGCTGGCGCTGCCTGTGTCCGTGGAGGAGCTGGAGCCGCGGCCCGGGGAGGCACGTGAGGAGGCCGTGCGGCGGCGCGCGGAGGAGGAGGCGCGCCACCCTTTCGATTTGGAGGCGGGCCCGCTGGTACGCGCGACGCTGCTGCGCGTGTCGGACGAAGACCAGGTGCTGCTCTTCGTCACGCACCACATCGTCTGCGACGCCGTGTCGTTCTACTGGATGGCGAGCGAGCTGAACACGCTCTACCTCGCGCACTCGCGCGGCGAGGAGCCCCGGCTGCCGGCGCTGCCGGTGCAGTACGCGGACTTCGCGCACTGGCAACGGGAGTGGCTCCAGGGTGAGGCGTTGGAGGCCCAGCGCGCGTGGTGGACGGAGCGGCTCGCGGGTGCGCCGCCCGTGCTGGAGCTGCCCACGGACAGGCCACATCCCCCGGCGCAGACATTCCGCGGGGTCATCCTCCCGGTGCCCTTGCCCGCGACGCTGCCGGCGGCCGTGCGCGAGCTGGCGCGCAAGGCGGGCGTCACGCCGTACATGGCGATGCTCGCGGGCTTCGGGGCCCTGCTCTCGCGCTACAGCGGCCAGTCCGACCTCGTCGTGGGCACGCCCTTCGCGGGACGCGGCCGTCGCGAGGTGGAGAAGCTCATCGGCTTCTTCGCCAACACGCTGGCACTGCGGCTGGACGCGTCCGGAGAGCTGTCCTTCCTGGAGCTGCTGCGCCGCACGCGCGAGGGGTGCCTGGGTGCCTTCGCCCGCCCGGACATGCCCTTCGAGCAGTTGGTGGACGCGCTCGTCCCCGTGCGGGACGCGAGCCGCTCGCCGCTGTTCCAGGTGATGTTCGTCCACGTGAGCACGCCGCTGGCGGTACTGAAGTGGCCGGGCGTCACCGTGGAGGAAGTCGCCTACGAGCCCGGCGTGGCGCGCTTCGACATCACCCTCTTCTTCTACGAGGACCCGGGCGGGTGGGTGTGTCGCTGGGAGTACAACCGCGACCTCTTCGACGAGGCGACCATCCTCCGCATGGCCGCGCACTACACGCGCCTGCTCGAGGCCGCCTGCGCCAACCCCATGGAGACGCTGTCGCGGCTACCGCTGTTGACGGAGGTCGAGCGGCACCAGGTGCTGCGCGAGTGGAACGACACGGCCGTCCCCTACCCCGCCCTGCGCACCGTACACGCACTCTTCGAGGCGCAGGCCGCACGCCAGCCCGACGCCATCGCCGCCAGTTTCGCCGACGCTCGCCTGTCGTACGGTGAGCTCAACCGCCGCGCCAACCAGCTCGCTCACCACCTGCGCTCCCTCGGCGTCGGGCCCGACGAGCGCGTCGGCATCTGCGTCGAGCGCTCTCTTCACCTCCCTCTTGCCGTGCTCGCCACCCTCAAGGCTGGTGGCGCCTACGTCCCGCTGGACCCTGCCTACCCTGCGGAGCGCCTCGCCGCGATGCTCGAGGTGTCCGGTGCCCGCGTGCTGCTCACCCAGCGCCACCTCCAGCACGTCCTGCCGTCCAACACCGCCACCTCCCTCATCCTCGACGACGCCGACGCCTTCTCTCTCTCTCCCGAGACAGACCCGGCGCCCACCGCCGGGCCCGACTCCCTCACCTACGTCATCTTCACCTCTGGCTCCACCGGCGCCCCCAAGGGCGTCGCCATGCACCACGCCTCCCTCGTCAACCTCATCCACTTCCAGCGCCAGAGCTCCTCCGTCCCCTCCGGCCGCACCCTCCAGTTCTCCGCCTTCAGCTTCGACGTCTCCTTCCAGGAGATGCTCGCCACCTGGGCCGGCGGTGGAGAGCTCGTCCTCATCTCCGAGGAAGTCCGCCGCGACGCTCACGCCCTGCTGGAGTTGATGGACGTCCGCGGCGTGGAACGAATGTTCCTTCCCTTCGTCGCCCTGCAGAACCTCGCCGAGGTGTCTGAGCAGGACGGCCTCGTCCCCCGACACCTCAAGGAAATCATCACCGCCGGCGAGCAACTGCGCATCACCCCCGCGCTGCGCCTGCTGATGCAGCGGCTGCCCGGCGCGGTGCTGCACAACCAGTACGGCCCGACGGAGACGCACCTCGCCACCCACTTCGTCCTCTCGGGAGACCCGGAGCCGTGGCCGGACCTGCCCCTCATCGGCACGCCCATCGCCAACGCCAGCATCCACCTGCTCGACTCCCACCTGCAGCCGGTGCCCGTGGGCGTGCCCGGCGAGCTGTACATCGGCGGACTCCAGGTGGCTCGCGGCTACTGGGGACGGCCGGACCTCACCGTGGAGCGCTTCATCCCGGACCCGTTCGGCACACGGCCCGGGGCGCGCATGTACCGGACGGGCGACCAGGCCCGCTACCGCGCGGACGGAGCCATTGAGTTCCTCGGGCGCCGCGACACCCAGGTGAAGGTGCGTGGCTTCCGGATTGAGCTGGGCGAAATCGAGGCCACGCTGGCGAAGCACCCCGCCGTGCGCGACTGCGTGGTGGCCGCTCGCGAGCAGGGACCGGGCGAGAAGCGACTGGTGGCCTGGGTCGTCGGCGTGGAGGGCGAGGCGCCGGAGACGGACGCACTGAAGGCGTTCCTCAAGGAACGGCTGCCCGAATACATGGTGCCCACCGCGTGGGTGCACCTGGACGTGCTGCCACTGACTCCCAGCGGCAAGGTGGACCGCAAGGCGCTACCAGACCCCGGGCAGGAGACGCTGGTGGCGTATGTGGCGCCCCGGACGCCGACGGAGGCGCTGGTCGCGGACATCTGGGCGCCACTGCTGAAGCTGCCGCGCGTGGGCGCGAACGACCACTTCTTCGAGCGGGGCGGCCATTCGCTCCTGGCCACGCAGGTGGCCTCACGCCTGCGCGCGGCGCTGAGCGTGGAATTTCCCGTGCGCGTGCTCTTCGAGGCCCCCACGGTGGCGGAGCTGGCGGAGCGGCTGGACGCGATGCCCCGGGGCACGACGGCCGCGCGGCCGCCGCCGCTCGAGCCCACGCCGAGAGACGGCGAGCTCCCCCTCTCCTTCTCCCAGCAGCGGCTGTGGTTCATCGCGCAGCTGGACGCCGGAGGCTTCTCGTACAACGTCCCCTTCGTCTTCCGGCTGGAGGGGCGGCTGGACGTCGTCGCGCTGGAGCAGGGCCTGCGCGAGCTGACCCGGCGGCACGAGGTGCTGCGGACCACCTTCGTGCAGGTAGAAGGCCGGCCGGTGCAGCGCATCGCACCGGAGCCCGTGCTGCGGCTGGCGGTGGAGGACGTGGCGGCGCTGCCGGACGACGCGCGACAGGCGACGCTCGCGCGGCGCGCACGCGAAGAGGCCCAGCGCCCCTTCGACCTCGCGGTGGGCCCGCTGGTGCGCGCGACGCTGCTGCGCGCGGCGGAGGGCGAGCACGTGCTGCTGCTCGTCATGCACCACATCGTGTGTGACGGCTGGTCGCTCGGCGTACTGCTGCGGGAGCTGAAGGCGCTCTACACGGCGGCGCTCGCGGGTGAGGCGCCTTCTCTCGCACCGCTGCCGGTGCAGTACGCGGACTTCGCGCGCTGGCAGCGCGACTGGTTGCGCGGAGAGGTGCTGGACGCGCAACTGTCCTGGTGGAAGGGCCAGCTCGCGGGGGCCCCGTCCCTGCTGGAACTGCCGACGGACCGGCCCCGTCCTCCGGTGCAGGGCTTCAAGGGCGCGCTGATGCAGGTTCCGCTGCCGGAGGCGCTGTCGGACTCCATCCGGGAGCTGTGTCGGAGCGAGGACGTCACGCCATTCATGCTGCTGCTGGCGTCCTTCCATGCGCTGCTGGCTCGCTACAGCGGACAGCCGGACATCGTCGTGGGCACGCCCATCGCCGGCCGCACGCAGCGCGAGCTGGAGGACCTGGTCGGCTTCTTCGTCAACACGCTGGCGCTGCGGCTGGATGCCTCCGGAGACCCGAGCTTCCGCGAGTGGCTGCGCCGGGTACGCGAGACGAGCCTCGGAGCCTTCGCACACCAGGACGTGCCCTTCGAGAAGCTGGTGGACGCGGTGCAGCCCGTGCGCGACTTGAGCCGCTCGCCGCTGTTCCAGGTGATGTTCGTCCTCCAGGACGCGCCACCCAGGGTCACGCTGCCCGGGTTGTCGTTGGGGCTGCTGGACATCGACCCCGGAGTCGCCACGTTCGACCTCACGCTCTACATGCGCGAGACGGCGCGGGGCTGGATGGGCTTCTGGGAATACAACTCCGACCTCTTCGACGAGGCGACGGTGGCCGGGATGGCGGCGCACCACGCGCGCCTGCTGGAGGCCGCGTGCGCGGAGCCGGCGCGGCGCCTGTCCTCGCTCCCGCTGCTGACGGAGGCGGAGCGGCGGCGGATGCTGGCCGCATGGAACGCTCCCGGGACGGAGGTCCCTGGCGAGTCGTGCCTCCACGCGCTCTTCGAGGCGCAGGCGGCGCGCACGCCGGACGCGGTGGCGCTCGACTCCGAGGTGGGGCGGCTCACGTACGGCGGGCTGAATGCCCGGGCGAATCAGCTCGCGCACCACCTGCTCCGTCGGGGCGTGCGCGTGGGGGACATCGTCGGCGTGCTGCTGGAGCGCTCGCTGGACGCGATGGTGGCCCTGCTGGGCGTGCTGAAGACGGGCGCGGCGTACCTGCCGCTGGACCCGGCGTATCCCCGGGAGCGGCTGGAGTACATGCTGGCGGACTCGGGCGCCACGCGGCTGCTCACGCACGCGGGGGTGTTGGCCCGAACCGGCGCGCTGGACGTCGAGGTGTTGGACGTCGAGGCGGACCGCGCCGAGGTGGCGCGTGAGGCGGACACGAATCCGGGCCGTGCGGTACCGGCCGCGTCGCTCGCGTACCTCATCTACACCTCCGGCTCGACGGGCCGGCCCAAGGCGGTGATGACGCCGCACCGCGCGGTGTCTGCGTATGCGCTCGGCAACGCGCGCATCTACGGGCTGACGGCCACGGACCGGGTGCTCCAGTTCTCCACGCTCAGCTTCGACCAGAGCGTGGAGGAGATCTTCCCTGCCCTGCTCACGGGTGGGACGGTGGTCCTGCGCACGGAGGCGATGCTGGACCCGGCGGCCTTCTGCGCACGCTGCGAGCAGTGGGGACTCACCGTGCTCTTCCTGCCCACGGCCTTCTGGGCGGAGCTGACGGCCTCGATGACCAGCGGCGTGGTGCGCCTGCCGCCGTCGGTGCGCGTGGTGGGCATCGGTGGAGAGAAGGTGCCGGCCTCGCGCGTGCTGGACTGGCAGCGCGCGGCGCCAGCACACGTGCGGCTGACCAACGAGTACGGCCCCACCGAGACCACGGTCATCTGCGTGGTGGGCGACCTGGGCCCGGTGCCCGAGAAGGACCTGCAACAGGGACGCGTTCCCATCGGTCAGGCGGCGCCCGGCGTGCGCGCATGCGTGCTGGATGCACAACTGCAACCAGTGCCGACGGGGCTGCCGGGAGAGCTGTACGTCGGCGGTATCGTCCTGGCGCACGGCTACCTGGGCCGGCCGGACCTCACCGCCGAGCGCTTCGTGCCGGACCCCTTCAGCACCGAGCCGGGCGCGCGGCTGTACCGCACGGGAGACCTGGTGCGGCAGCGCCCGGATGGGAATCTGGAGTACGTGGGCCGCGCCGACGACCAGGTGAAGCTGCGCGGCTTCCGCATCGAGCTGGGCGAAATCGAGTCCGCGCTGCGAAAGCACGCGGGCGTGCGCGACGTCGCGGTGGTGGTGCGCGAGCCCACGCCCGGAGACAAGCGACTCGTCGCCTACGTGGTGCCAGATGCGGGAGCGGAGGTCCGGACTTCGGTGCTCCGCTCGGAGCTGAAGACCACGCTGCCCGAGTACATGGTGCCCTCCGCCTTCGTGCTCCTCGACGCGCTGCCGCTCACACCAAGCGGCAAGGTGGACCGCAAGGCGCTGCCCGCGCCCCAGGAGGAAGCGGGACGCGAAGGCTACGTCGCGCCGCGCGCGGGCCTGGAGGAGGTGGTTGCGGACATCTGGGCGCCACTGCTGGGTGTGCGGCGCGTGGGCGCGCACGACAACTTCTTCGAGCTGGGTGGCCACTCCCTGCTGGCCACCCAGGTGGTGTCGCGCTTGCGCGAAGTGCTCCAGCGTGAGCTGCCGGTGCGCGTGCTCTTCGAGGCGCCCACCATCGCGGAGCTGGCGCGCCGCATCGAGTCCACACGCGACGACGCGGGGCCTCCTCCGCCGCCGCTCGTTCCGGGTCTCGCGACGTCGCGCTGCCGCTATCCTTCGCGCAGCAGCGGCTGTGGTTCCTCGCGCGCCTGGATGCGGGCGGGTTCTCCTACAACGTCCCCTTCTTCCTGCGGCTGAAGGGACGGCTGGACGTCACCGCGCTGGAGCGAAGCCTCGCGGACCTCGTCCAGCGTCACGAGGCGCTGAGGACGACGTTCATCGAGGTGAACGGCGAGCCCGTGCAGCGCATCTCTCCCCGGGCCGAGCTTTCCTTCACCCTGGAGTCCTTGGAGGGGGCGTCGGAGGAGGCCATCCGCCAACGAGCGGAGGCAGAGGTTCGTCTCCCGTTCGACCTGGAACAGGGGCCACTGGTTCGGGCCACGGTGCTGCGTGCTTCGGCCGACGAGCACGTGCTGCTCCTCGTCATGCACCACATCGTCTGCGACTTCTGGTCGTCGGACGTGCTGGCGCGGGAGCTGAAGTCCTTCTACGTGGCGCACGTGCGCGGTGAAGAGGCCACGCTCCCGGCGTTGCCGGTGCAGTACCCGGACTTCGCGCACTGGCAGCGCGACTGGCTGCGGGGCGACGTGCTGGAGGCCCAGCGCGCCTGGTGGAAGGAACAACTCGCTGGGGCGCCGCCCGTGCTGGAGCTGCCCACCGACAGGCCGCGTCCTCCGGTGCAGACCTTCCGCGGGGCCCAGTTCCACCAGCGCCTTCCGGCCGAGCTGCCCGGCGCCGTCCAGGCACTGAGCCGTGAGGCGGGTGTGACGCCCTTCATGTTGCTCATGGCGGGCTTCCACGCGTTGCTGGCGCGCTACAGCGGGCAGCCGGATATCGTCGTGGGCACGCCCATCGCCGGCCGCAACCGCCGCGAGGTGGAGGGCCTCATCGGCTTCTTCACCAACACGCTGGCCCTCCGCGTGAAGGCTTCCGGGGACGCCAGCTTCCGTGAGTTGCTGCGGCGGGTGCGCGAGGCGAGCCTCGGTGCGTACGCGCACCAGGACATGCCCTTCGAGCAGCTCGTGGACGCGCTCGTTCCCGTGCGCGACGTGAGCCGCACGCCGCTGTTCCAGGTGATGTTCGTCTTCCAGCAGGGCTCCGCCGCTTGGGAGCTGCCCGGCATCTCCGTGGAGGAGTTCGCCTTCGAGCCGGGCATGGCGAAGTTCGACCTCACCCTCTTCGTCCGCGAGACGCCGGCCGGGTGGACCAGCCTCTGGGAGTACAACACCGACCTCTTCGACGAGGCGACGGTGGCGCGCATGGCGGGACACTACTCGCGCCTGCTCGAAGGCGTCCTCGCGCGGCCGGAGCGGAAGCTCTCCACGGTGCCCCTGCTGGCGGAGGCCGAGCAGCAACCGCTCGCCGACTGGGCGGGCTCGACGGTGCCCTATCCCTTCGTGCCCACGGTACACACGTTCTTCGAGGCCACCGCCGCGCGCACCCCCGATGCCATCGCCGTCCGCTTCGGCGACGCGCACCTGACGTACGGCGAGCTGAACCGCCGCGCCAATCAGCTCGCGCACCACCTGCGCTCGCGAGGCGTGGGGACGGACACGTTGGTGGGTGTCTGCGTCCAGCGCTCGCTCGAGTTGCCCGTGGCGGTGCTGGGCACGCTGAAGGCGGGAGGAGCCTACGTACCGCTCGACCCGGCCTACCCCGCCGAGCGCCTCGCCCTGATGCTTCGGACCTCCGGCGCGAAGCTGCTCATCACCCAGCACGCCCTGCGCGACACGCTTCCCTCCGGGCAGGCCACCCCGCTGTACCTCGACCTGGAAGGGAATGCGCTCGCCCGAGAGCGCGACGAGGACCCGGTGCCTGCCGCGGGGCCGGAGTCGCTCACGTACGTCATCTTCACCTCGGGCTCCACGGGCCTTCCCAAGGGCGTGGCCCTGCACCACGGCGCCCTCGTCAACCTGGTGCACTGGCAGTTGCGCGACTCGGTGGCACCGGGCGGCCGGACGCTCCAGTTCTCGGCGCTGAGCTTCGACGTGTCCTTCCAGGAGATGTTCTCCACCTGGGCTGCGGGCGGTGAGCTGGTGCTGCTCACGGAGGAGGTCCGCCGGGACGCACACTCGCTGCTGGAGCTGCTGGAGCGCGGCGGAATCGAGCGACTCTTCCTCCCCTTCGTCGCGCTGCAAGGGGTGGCGGAGGTCGCGGACCGGGAGGGACTGGTGCCCTCACGGCTGAAGGAAATCATGGTGGCGGGCGAGCAGCTCCGGATGACGCCGGCCCTGCGACGCTTCATGCAGCGGCTGGGCGGTGTGCTGCACAACCACTACGGTCCGTCCGAGGCCCACGCCGTCACGTCCCTCACGCTGAAGGGAGACCCGGAGGCCTGGCCGGACCTGCCGTCCATCGGGTGGCCGCTGAGCAACACCCGCATCTACCTGCTGGATGAGCACCTGAGGCCCGTGCCCATGGGCGTGTCGGGCGAGCTGTACGTCGGCGGCGTCCAGGTAGGCCGCGGCTACCTCGGCCGCCCCGAGCTCACGGCGGAGCGCTTCCTGCCGGACCCGTTCAGCACGGAGCCCGGAGCGCGGCTGTACCGGACGGGGGACCAGGCCCGCCACCGCGCGGAGGGCGAGCTGGAGTTCCTCGGGCGCGGCGACTCACAGGTGAAGGTGCGGGGCTTCCGCATCGAGCTGGGCGAAATCGAGGCGGCGCTGGCGAAGCACCCCGTCGTGCGCGACTGCATCGTCGACGCGCGGGATGACGGCACCGGCCAGAAGCGGCTGGTGGCCTGGTTCATCGCCACCGAAGGCCAGCGGCCTGAGCCCGGCGCGCTGCGTGCCTTCCTCAAGGAGCGGCTGCCCGAGTACATGGTGCCCGGCCTCTGGGTGCCGCTGGACGCCTTCCCGCTGACCCCCAGCGGCAAGGTGGACCGCAAGGCGCTGCCGGTGCCGGAGGGAAGCCGCGAGGCGTCTCGCGCCTTCATCGGCCCGCGCACACCGCTGGAGCTGCGGCTGGTGCGCATCTGGGAGGAGGTGCTCGGCGTGCAGCCGGTGGGCGTGCGCGACAACTTCTTCGAGCTGGGTGGGCACTCGCTGCTGACGCTGCGCCTCCAGTCCGCCATCCGGGCGAAGCTGGGACGACCGCTGCAGGTGACGGCGCTGTTCCAGAACCCGACGGTGGAGCACCTCGCGAAGCTGCTGCACGAGGACGTGGGCCCCTGGTCGCCGCTGGTGGAGCTGCAAGCCGGAGACGGAAGGCGTCCCTTCTTCTGCGTCCACCCGGTGGGCGGCAGCGTGCTGCCATACGCGGAGCTGGCGCGGCGGCTGGGGCCGGAGCAGCCCTTCTACGGGCTCCAGGCGCGCGGGCTGGATGGGGACGAGGCGCCGCCGGAGTCCATCCCCTCCATGGCCGCGCTGTACGTGACGGCCGTGCGCGCCGTGCAGCCCCATGGGCCGTATCTGCTCGGCGGCTGGTCCATGGGCGGCGCCATTGCCTTCGAGATGGCGTGCCAGCTCCGACGCGACGGCGAGGAGGTGGCGCTGCTCGCACTCCTCGACACCTCGGCGGACCTCCAGGGTGAAGGGCCCAGGGACGCCGAGCAGCCGGAGCCGGCGCTGCGAGAGTTGTTCTTCGAGGACCTGCTGCGCGCGGCGGGACAACCCATGCCCGCGCTGGAGGGAAAGTCGCCCGAGGCGAGACTCCGGGCCCTGGAGGACGCAAGCCAGGCCTTCCCGTACCCGGCGCTGCGCCGCGTCTTCGAGAGCAACCTCCGCGCGGCGTGGGCCTACGCGCCGCCGCCGTACGCGGGGCCCATCACCCTCTTCGTGGCCCGCGAGTCACGCTGGGACCACGGCTGGAAGTCACGGGCCCCGGGCGGACTGGCCGTGCACGAGGTGCCCGGGGACCACTACTCCATGTTGACGCGGCCCCAGGTGGAGACGCTGGCGGCCCGGCTCAAGGACTGCCTGGAAGAGGCACGGTCCGCTGTCGAGCACAGCGGACAGGTGGGACGCGTGGGCTGAGGTGACGCTGGTAGATTCTCGATTTCCAAATGCCCGAGAACACACACCCAGCGTCACAGCACGAGAAGGATGACCGGCAGTCCGTAGCGAGCGCGGGGCGGGCCCGCAGGCCTCCACCGCTCGTGCCGTCATCGACGCAGGGCGAAGCGCCGCTGTCCCTGGCCCAGCAGCGCATGTGGTTCCTCGCGCGGCTCGATGCCGGAGGCCATGCGTACAACGCGCCGTTCTTCGCGCGGCTGAAGGGCCCGCTCGACGTGGACGTGCTCCGGCGCGCCCTGGCGGAGGTGGTCCGGCGGCACGACGCGCTGCGCACCACCTTCGTGGAGGTGCAGGGCCGTCCCGTGCAGCGCGTCGCTCCGGAGCTGGCGGTGGTGCTGCCGGTGGAGGACCTGGAGGCACTGGTCGGGGACGCTCGGGATGCGGCCGTCCGCCAGCGCGCGGACGACGAGGCGCGGCGGCCGTTCGACCTGGAGCACGGGCCGCTGCTGCGGGCGCGGCTGCTGCGCGTGTCTCGCGACGAGCACGTGCTGCTCGTCGTGATGCACCACATCGTCTGCGACGGCTGGTCCTTCAGCGTGCTGGAGCGCGAGCTGACGGAGCTGTACCGGGCGCTCTCCACCGGCACGCCGTCCGCCCTGCCGGAGCTGCCGGTGCGTTACGCGGACTACGCCGTCTGGCAGCGGGCCTGGCTGACGGACGAGGCGCTCGCGCCGGCCGTGTCCTGGTGGAAGGAGCAGCTCGCGGGTGCGCCGCCCGCGCTGGAGCTGCCCACGGACAGGCCTCGGCCTCCGGTGAAGTCCTTCCGGGGTGCGGTCCTCCCGGTGCCGCTGTCTCCCGAGCTCTCGCAGGCGGTGCGCGCGCTGGGCCGCCGCGAGGGCGTCACCCTCTTCATGACGCTGCTGACGGGCTTCCATGTCCTGCTCGCGCGCTACAGCGGGCAGTCGGACACCGTCGTGGGCTCGCCCAGCTCCGGGCGGAGCCCGCGTGCGGTGGAAGGGCTCGTCGGACTCTTCACCACCACCCTGCCGCTGCGGGTGGTGTCCTCTGGCGCATGGACCTTTCGCGAGCTGCTGCGCCGGGTGCGGCAGGTGTGCCTGGGAGCCTATGCCCACCCGGAAGCGCCGCTGGAGCTGCTCGTGGATGGCGCCGGCGCGGCGAGAGACGCGAGCCGCACCCCACTGTTCCAGGTCTCCTTCGTCCTCCAGGGCGCGCCCTGCGCGGAGCTGCGGCTACCGGGCGTGACGGCCGAGGAGCCTGGCTTCGAGCCCGGCGTGTCGAAGTTCGACCTCACGCTCTTCGTGCGCGACACGGAGCAGGGGCTGGTGGGTCTGTGGGAGTACGACACCGCCCTCTTCGATGAAGCCACCATTGCCCGCATGGCTGCGCACTTCGCGAGGCTGCTGGAGTCGGCGGTGGCGCGGCCGGAGCAGCGGGTGTCGGAGCTGCCACTGCTCTCCGAGGACGAGCGCCACCGGTTGTTGGTCGAGTGGAATGACACGCGGACGGAGTACCCGCGCGACGCGTGCATCCATGGCTTGTTCGAGGCACAGGCGGCACGCGCTCCGGACGCCGTGGCGGTGGAGTCCGAGGGCGCACGGCTCACGTACGCCGAGCTGAACGGGCGCGCCAATCAGCTCGCCCGGTATCTGCGGCGGCGCGGCGTGGTGGCGGGCACCCGCGTTGGCCTCTGCGCGGGACGTTCGCCGGAGCTGGTGGTGGCCACGCTCGCCATCCTCAAGGCGGGCGGCGCGTATGTGCCGCTCGATAGCTCCTACCCCAGCGAGCGACTGGCCTTCATGGTGGAGGACTCAGGTCTCCAGGTGCTGCTGGCGCAGCCCGCGCTCCTCGCCCGGCTGCCTCCGGACCTGCGCGTGGACGTCGTGCCCCTGGAGCCCGTGAAGGCTTCCGACGTGGGCGGTTCGCCCGGGCCCGCGGAGGAAGAGAGTCCCGAGGCCCTGGACGGCGAACCGATGCCCGCCGACGGGCTCGCGTACGTCATGTACACGTCGGGCTCGACGGGGCGGCCCAAGGCCGTGGGCATTCCGCACCGGGGCGTGGTGCGCCTGGTGAAGGGCACGCGCTTCGTGGAGTTGTCGCAACGCGAAGTCCTCCTCCAGCTCGCCCCCATTTCCTTCGATGCCTCCACCTTCGAGCTGTGGGGCGCACTGCTCAACGGCGCGAAGCTGGTGCTCTTCCCCGAGCACGCGCCCTCGCTGGAGGAGCTGGGCCGCGCGCTGGTGCGCCACCGCGTCACCACGCTGTGGCTCACCGCCGCGCTCTTCGAGCAGATGATGGCCGCGCAGCCGGAGGCCCTTTCAGGCGTGCGGCAGGTGCTCGCCGGCGGCGACGTGCTTTCACCCACCGCCGTGCGGGCGCGGCTCTCCCAGGGAGGGCTGCTCGTCAACGGGTACGGCCCGACGGAGAACACCACCTTCACCTGCTGCAACCCGATGACGCAGCCGGGGCAGGTGGGGCCCACGGTGTCCATCGGTCGGCCCATTTCCAACACGCAGGTGTACCTGCTGGACGCGGCGCTGGAGCCGGTGCCCGTGGGCGTGTGGGGCGAGCTGTACACGGGCGGGGACGGACTGGCGTGGGGCTACCTCGGCCGCGCGGAGCTGACGGCGGAGCGCTTCGTTCCGCACCCCTTCAGTGTGCGTCCCGGGGCCCGGCTCTACCGCACCGGAGACAGGGCGCGGTGGCTGCCGGACGGGCGTATTGAGTTCGCCGGACGGCTGGACGGGCAGGTGAAGCTGCGAGGCTTCCGCATCGAGCCCGGCGAGGTGGAGTCCGCCCTGCTGCGCCACCCCGGCGTGCGCGAGGCGGTGGTGGTGGCACGAGAGGACGGGCCGGGCGGCAAGCGGCTCGTCGCGTACTTCGTCCCGCATGGCGAAGCGCCCGCGACGGCCGAGCTGCGCGCACACGCGCAGGCGAAGCTGCCCGAGTACATGGTGCCCTCGGCCTTCGTGGCGCTGCCGGCGCTGCCCCTCACGCCCAATGGCAAGGTGGACCGAAAGGCCCTGCCGGCCTCGGACCTCGATGAGGTCTCCCGGGAGCATGTGCCGCCCCGGACCGTGCTGGAGCAATGGGTGGCCGAGAGTTGGGCGCTCGTGCTGGGCCAGTCCCGTGTGGGGGCGCATGACAACTTCTTCGAGCTGGGCGGTCACTCGCTGCTCGCCACCCAGGTGGTGTCGCGCCTGCGCGCGGTGCTCGGCGTGGAGCTGCCCGTGCGCGCGCTGTTCGAAGCGCCCACTGTCGCGAGGCTCGCGGAGCGGCTCCAGTCCCTGGGCGAGGACACGCGGGAATGGCGTCCACCCCCGCTGATGCCTGCGCCGAGGACGGGCCCGCTGCCGCTGTCCTTCGGTCAGCAGCGTCTGTGGTTCATCGAGCAGCTCACTCCCGGCGCCTTCACCTACAACGTGCCCCTCTTCGCGCGGCTCACCGGGCGGCTCGACGTGGCCGTGCTGGAGCGCGGCCTGCACGCCATCGTCCAGCGCCACGAGGCACTCAGGACCACCTTCGCGGAGGTGGACGGCCAGCCCGTGCAGTGCATCTCGCCGGAGCTGGCACTGTCGCTGCCGGTGGATGCGCTGGAGGCCCTCCCCGAGGCGGAGCGCCAGCGGGAGCTGCGACTGCGCGCCCAGGCCGCAGCCCAGCGCCCCTTCGATCTGCGGACAGGCCCGCTCGTCCGGGCGAAGCTGCTGCGCCTCGCGGCGGACGAGCACGTGTTGCTCCTGGTGATGCACCACATCGTCTGCGACGGCTGGTCGGTGGGGGTGCTGCTGCGAGAGCTGGAGGCCCACTACCGGGCCTTCGCTCACGACCTGGCCCCCTCGCTTCCGGCACTACCGGTGCAGGCCGCGGACCATGCGTGCTGGCAGCGGGAGTGGCTGCGGGGCGAGGCGCTGGAGGCGCAGCTGGGCTACTGGCGAGAGCAGATGGCTGGCGCGCCGCCTGCCCTGGAGCTGCCCACCGACAGGCCCCGGCCGCCGGTACAGACCAGCCGGGGCGCCATGCTGCGGGTGCCACTGCCGACGGAGATGACACAGGGGCTGCGCGGGCTGAGTCAGCAGGAAGGCGTGACGCTCTTCATGGCGTTGCTGGCGGGCTTCCAGGTGCTGCTGTCCCGCTACAGCGGGCAGCAAGACATCGTGGTGGGCTCGCCCATCGCGGGCCGCACGCAGCGCGAGGTGGAGGACCTGGTCGGCTTCTTCGTCAACACGCTCGCCCTGCGCGTAAAGGTCTCTGGTGAGCTGGGGTTCCGCCAGCTGCTGCATCGGGTGCGCGAGGTGTGCCTGGGGGCCTATGCCCACCAGGACCTGCCTTTCGAGAAGCTGGTGGATGCGCTCCAGCCGGCGCGCGACCTGAGCCGCTCCCCGGTCTTCCAGGTGATGTTCGCGCAGCAGAACGTGCCCTCGTCCGCGGTGGCGCTGCCCGGAGTTTCCCTGGAGCTGCTGGACGTCGACCCCGGGGTGGCCAGCTTCGACCTCACCCTGTTCGTCCGCGAGACGGCGGAAGGCTGGGTGAGCTTCTGGGAGTACAACACCGACCTCTTCGACGAGGCGACGGTGGCCCGGATGGCGGCGCACTACGTGCGACTGCTGGAGGGTGCCGTTGCCAACCCTGAGCAGCGACTGCCGGCGCTGCCGCTGCTGACGGAGGCGGAGCGACGCCAGACGTTGGTGGGGTGGAGCTGGGACGGAGTGGAGGTTCCAGTAGATCCGTGCCTCTACCGGCTCTTCGAGGCCCAGGTGGAGCGGGCCCCGGACGCGGTGGCGGTGGTCTCCGAGGACGCGCAGCTCACCTATCGCGAGCTGAACGCCCGGGCGAACCAGCTCGCGCACCACCTCGTGCGGCGGGGAGTGCGGACCGGGAGCTTCGTGGGCGTGCTGATGGACCGCTCCTGCGAGGCGCTGGTGGCGCTGCTGGGCGTGCTGAAGGCAGGGGCGGCCTACCTCCCCCTGGACCCGGAGTACCCGCGCGAGCGCCTGGAGTACATGCTGTCCGACTCGGGCACCCGGCTGCTCGTCACGCGTGCCGGGCTGCTGGAGCGGGTGGGAGCCCTGGACGTCGGCGTGCTCGAGGTGGACGCGGCACTGGCGGGGGAGTCGGAGGAGAACCCCCGCCAGGCAGTCCCCTCCGAGTCGCTCGCGTACCTCATCTACACGTCCGGCTCGACGGGCCGACCCAAGGCGGTGATGACGCCGCACCGCGCGCTCGTGAGCTATGCGCTGGGCAACGCCAGCATCTATGGCCTGGTGCCCGAGGATCGGGTGCTGCAGTTCTCCACCCTCAGCTTCGACCAGAGCGTGGAGGAGATCTTCCCGGCGCTGCTCACTGGGGCCAGGGTGGTGCTGCGCACCGAGGCGATGCTGGACCCGGCCACCTTCTGCGCACGGTGCGAAGCGTGGGGACTCACCCTGCTCTTCCTGCCCACGGCCTTCTGGGGAACGCTGACGTCCACGCTCGCCAGTGGCGCGGCACGCCTGCCCGACAGCGTGCGCCTGGTGGCCACGGGTGGCGAGAAGGTGCCCGCCTCGCAGGTGCTCCAGTGGCGGCGGGCGGCTCCTTCCCGCGTGCGGCTGACCAACGAGTACGGCCCCACGGAGACGACGGTCATCAGCGTGGTGGGAGACCTGGGCCCGGTGCCCGAGGCGGAGCTGGGCTGGGGCGCCGTCCCCATCGGCCGGCCGACACCTGGAGTCCGCGCCTGCGTGCTGGATGCGTATCAGCAGCCGGTGCCCATGGGTGTGCCGGGCGAGCTGTACCTCGGCGGTGATGTCCTGGCGCACGGCTACCTGGGCCGGCCGGACCTCACGGCCGAGCGCTTCGTGCCCGACCCCTTTGGGACAGAGCCGGGCGCGCGGCTGTACCGCACGGGAGACCTCGTGCGGCAGCGCCCGGATGGGAATCTGGAGTACGTGGGCCGCGCCGACGACCAGGTGAAGCTGCGCGGCTTCCGCATCGAGCTGGGCGAAATCGAGTCCGCGCTGCGAAAGCACGCGGGCGTGCGCGACGTCGCGGTGGTGGTGCGCGAGCCCACGCCCGGAGACAAGCGACTCGTCGCCTACGTGGTGCCAGATGCGGGAGCGGAGGTCCGGACTTCGGTGCTCCGCTCGGAGCTGAAGACCACGCTGCCCGAGTACATGGTTCCTTCCGCCTTCGTGCTGTTGGGTGCGCTGCCGCTAACGCCGAGCGGCAAGGTGGACCGCAAGGCGCTGCCTGCGCCCCAGGAGGAAGCGGGACGCGAAGGCTACGTCGCGCCGCGCGCGGGCCTGGAGGAGGTGGTTGCGGACATCTGGGCGCCACTGCTGGGTGTGCGGCGCGTGGGCGCGCACGACAACTTCTTCGAGCTGGGTGGCCACTCCCTGCTGGCCACCCAGGTGGTGTCGCGCTTGCGCGAAGTCCTCCAGCGTGAGCTGCCGGTGCGCGTGCTCTTCGAGGCGCCCACCGTCGCGGAGCTGGCGCGCCGGATCGAGGCACTGCACGGCGACGCGGGGCCCCAGCCACCACCGCTCGTTCCCGTGCCGCGTGACGTGGCGCCGCCACTGTCCTTCGCGCAGCAGCGGCTGTGGTTCCTCGCGCGGCTGGATGCGGGCGGGTTCTCATACAACGTCCCCTTCTTCCTGAGGCTGAAGGGACGGCTGGACGTCACCGCGCTGGAGCGAAGCCTCGCGGACCTCGTCCAGCGTCACGAGGCGCTGAGGACGACGTTCATCGAGGTGGACGAACAGCCCGTGCAGCGCATCTCCCCCCGGGCCGCGCTGTCCTTCACCCTGGAGTCCCTGGAGGGAGCGTCGGAGGAGGCCATCCGCCAGCGCGCGGAGGCGGAGGTACGTCTCCCGTTCGACCTGGAGCACGGGCCGCTGGTGCGGGCCACGGTGCTGCGTGCTTCGGCCGACGAGCACGTGCTGCTCCTCGTCATGCACCACATCGTCTGCGACTTCTGGTCGTCGGACGTGCTGGCGCGGGAGCTGAAGTCCTTCTACGTGGCGCACGTGCGCGGTGAAGAGGCCGCGCTGCCCGCGCTGCCAGTGCACTACGCGGACTTCGCGCACTGGCAACGCGACTGGCTGCGGGGCGACGTGCTGGAGGCCCAGCGCGCCTGGTGGAAGCAACAGCTCGCGGGCGCTCCGCCCGTGCTGGAGCTGCCCACCGACAGGCCGCGTCCTCCGGTGCAGACCTTCCGCGGGGCCCAGTTCCACCAACTCCTTCCGGCCGAGCTGCCCGGCGCCGTCCAGGCACTGAGCCGCGAGGCGGGCGTCACCCCCTTCATGCTCCTCATGGCGGGCTTCCACGCGCTGCTGGCGCGCTACAGCGGGCAGCCGGACATCGTCGTGGGTACGCCCATCGCCGGCCGCAACCACCGCGAGGTGGAGGGGCTCATCGGCTTCTTCACCAACACGCTGGCCATCCACGTGAAGGCTTCCGGCGACGTCAGCTTCCGTGAGTTGCTGCGCCGGGTGCGCGAGGCGAGCCTCGGTGCCTACGCGCACCAGGACATGCCTTTCGAGCAGCTCGTGGATGCGCTCGTTCCCGTGCGCGATGTGAGCCGCACGCCGCTGTTCCAGGTGATGTTCGTCTTCCAGCAGGGCTCCGCCGCTTGGGAGCTGCCCGGCATCTCCGTGGAGGAGTTCGCCTTCGAGCCGGGCATGGCGAAGTTCGACCTCACCCTCTTCGTCCGCGAGACGCCGGCCGGGTGGACCAGCCTCTGGGAGTACAACACCGACCTCTTCGACGAGGCGACGGTGGCGCGCATGGCGGGGCACTACTCGCGCCTGCTGGAAGGCGTCCTCGCGCGGCCGGAGCAGAAGCTGGCCTCTCTTCCCTTGCTGACGGGCGTGGAGCGGCACCAGGTGCTGCGCGAGTGGAACGACACGGCCGTCCCCTACCCCGCCCTGCGCACCGTGCACGCCCTCTTCGAGGCGCAGGCCGCACGCACGCCCGACGCCATCGCCGCCAGCTTCGGTGACGCACGCCTGTCGTACGGTGAGCTCAACCGCCGCGCCAACCAACTCGCTCACCACCTGCGCTCCCTCGGCGTCACGCCCGACGAGCGCGTCGGCATCTGCGTCGAGCGCTCTTTTCACCTTCCTCTCGCCGTCCTCGCCACCCTCAAGGCCGGTGGCGCCTACGTCCCTCTGGACCCCGCCTATCCCGCGGAGCGCCTCGCCGCGATGCTCGAGGTGTCCGGCGCCCGCGTGCTGCTCACCCAGCGCCACCTCCAGCACGTCCTGCCGTCGAATTCCGCCACCTCCCTCATCCTCGACGACGCCGACGCCTTCTCTCTCTCTCCAGAGACGGACCCGACGCCCACCGCCGGGCCCGACTCCCTCACCTACGTCATCTTCACCTCTGGCTCCACCGGCGCCCCCAAGGGCGTCGCCATGCACCACGCCTCCCTCGTCAACCTCATCCACTTCCAGCGCCAGAGCTCCTCCGTTCCCTCAGGCCGCACCCTCCAGTTCTCCGCCTTCAGCTTCGACGTCTCCTTCCAGGAGATGCTCGCCACCTGGGCCGGCGGTGGAGAGCTCGTTCTCATCTCCGAGGACGTCCGCCGCGACGCTCACGCCCTGCTGGAGCTCATGGACTCCCGTGGCGTGGAACGCATGTTCCTTCCCTTCGTCGCCCTGCAGAACCTCGCCGAGGTGTCTGAGCAGGACGGCCTCGTCCCACGACACCTCAAGGAAATCATCACCGCCGGCGAGCAACTGCGCATCACCCCGGCCCTTCGCCTGCTGATGCAGCGGCTGCCCGGCGCGGTGCTGCACAACCAGTACGGCCCGACGGAGACGCACCTCGCCACCCTCTGCGTCCTCTCTGGAAACCCGGAGCCGTGGCCGGACCTGCCCCTCATCGGCACCCCCATCGCCAACGCGAGCATCCACCTGCTCGACTCCCACCTGCAGCCGGTACCCGTCGGCGTGCCCGGTGAGCTGTACATCGGCGGCCTTCAGGTGGCTCGCGGCTACTGGGGACGGCCGGACCTCACCGTGGAGCGCTTCATCCCGGACCCGTTCGGCACGCGGCCTGGAGCGCGCATGTATCGGACGGGCGATTGGGCCCGCTACCGCGCGGACGGAGCCATTGAGTTCCTCGGACGCCGCGACGCACAGGTGAAGGTGCGCGGCTTCCGCATCGAGCTGGGCGAAATCGAGGCGGCACTCGCGAAGCACCCCGCCGTGCGCGACTGCGTGGTGGCTGCCCGCGAGGACGGGGCGGGCCGTAAGCGACTGGTGGCGTGGGTCCTCGGCGTCGAGGGTCAGCGTCCTGAAACGGGAACACTGAAGACCTTCCTCAAGGAGCGGCTGCCCGAGTACATGGTGCCCACCGCGTGGGTGCACCTGGACGTGCTGCCACTGACGCCCAGCGGCAAGGTGGACCGTAAGGCGCTGCCGACTCCGGACCTGGACGGCCCGCGCGAGGACTTCGTACCGCCGCGCACGCCCATGGAGGAGCAGGTCGCCTCCATCTGGCGGCAGCTCCTGGGCCAGTCCCGCGTGGGCGCACAGGACAACTTCTTCGAGCTGGGCGGCCACTCGCTGCTGGCCACCCAGGTTGTCTCGCGGCTGCGGCAGGCGCTCCAGGTGGAAGTGCCGGTGCGCATGCTGTTCGAGGCCCCCACCGTGGCCGAGCTCGCGGTGCGCCTGGAGGCCCTCGTCGGCGCGGAGCAGGCACCGCACGTCCCGCTGCTCGTTCCCACGCCGAGAACGGGCCCCCTGCCGCTGTCCTTCGCCCAGCAGCGACTGTGGTTCATCGACCGGATGGAGCCAGGCAGTCCCGTCTACAACATCCCCCTGGCACTGAGGCTGGAGGGGGGACTCGACACGCCAGCGCTGGAGCGCGCCATCCACGCCCTGGTCCAGCGGCACGAGTCCCTGCGGACCGTCTTCCGCCAGGACGAACACGGCTCAGTCCAGCGCATCGTCCCCGAGGCGCAGGTGCCGCTAGCGGCGATGGACCTGCGCGCGCTGCCGGAGCCCGCGCGCGAGGAGGAGTCACGGCGGCGGGTAGAGGAAGAGGCGCGCCGTCCCTTCGACCTCACCACGGGCCCCCTGCTGCGGTTGGTGCTGCTGCGCCTCGGCGACGCCGAGCAGGTGCTGGTGCTCAACATGCACCACATCATCTCGGATGGCTGGTCGTTGGGCGTGCTCCTGCGCGAACTGCGAGAGCTGTACACGGCCGCCGTCGCCGGGCGGGAGCCCTCGCTGCCGGCGCTGCCAGTGCAGTACGCGGACTTCGCGGTGTGGCAGCGACAGTGGCTGCGGGATGACGCGCTGGAGGCGCAGCTCGACTACTGGCGGAAGCAGCTTGCCGGCGTCCCCACCGCCCTGGAGCTTCCGACCGACAGGCCGCGCCCCCCGGTGCAGACCTTCCGCGGGGCCCTCCATTCGCTCCACCTGCCCTCGCCACTGGCCGAGGGCCTGCGACAGCTCGGGCAGCGCGAGGGCACCACCCTCTTCATGACGCTGCTGGCGGGCTACCAGGCCCTGCTGTCGCGCTACACCGGCCAGGAAGACATCGTCGTCGGCTCGCCCATCGCCGGCCGCAACCGCCAGGAGGTGGAGGGCCTCATCGGCTTCTTCGTCAACACGCTGGTGCTGCGCGCGCGAGTGACTCCCGAGGCACCCTTCCGCTCGCTGTTGCGACAGGTGCGGGAGGCGGCGCTGGGCGCGTACGCCCACCAGGACGTGCCCTTCGAGCGACTCGTGGAGGCGCTCAAGCCGCCCCGGGACGTGAGCCGCTCACCCCTGTTCCAGGTGATGTTCACCCTGCAGAGCACCGCCACGCTGGCGCTGAACCTGCCCGGGCTGGCGGAGCGCCTCGTGGACGCGGACAGTCGGGTGTCCCGCCATGACGTCTCCCTGGTCATGTGGGAAACGGCGTCGGGCCTGGAGGGCGCCTTCGAATACAACACGGACCTCTTCGACGCGGCCACGGTGGCCCGCCTCGCCGGGCATCTGCGAGCGGTGCTGGAGGCCGTGGTCGCCGATGCCGGCCAGCCCGTGCGCGAGCTGCCCCTGCTGAACGAGGCAGAGCGGCACCAATTGCTCGTGGAGTGGAACGGCCTTCGCGTGGACGGGCCGCACGACGCCTGCCTCCACACGCGCTTCGAGGTCCACGCGCGGAGCCACCCGGAGGCGCTCGCGGTGGCGAGCCCGGGCAGGTCCATGACGTACGCCGCGCTGGACGCGCGAGCCAACCAGCTCGCCTGGCTCCTTCGCGCACGGGGCGTGGGGCCGGAGCGGGTGGTGGCCCTGCTGATGGAGCGCTCGGTGGACTACGTCGTGGGGGCGCTCGGCATCCTCAAGGCCGGGGGCGCCTACCTGCCCCTGGACCCGACGTACCCGGAGGAGCGGCTGCGTCAGCTCGCGCGGGACAGCGGGGCCCTCGTGGTGGTGACCCAGCAGTCCCTCCTCCCGGCGATGCGGGGTGTCGACGTGAGCACGCTCTGTCTGGACGCGGAGCCCACGCTGGACCTCCAGCCCGCGCACGCGCCGCGCACGGGAGTGCTCGCGGAGAACCTCGCGTACGTCATCTACACCTCCGGCAGCACCGGACGGCCCAAGGGCGTGGCGGTGGCCCACCAGAGCGTGGACAACCTCGTGCGCTGGTACCACGAGGTCTATTCGGTGACGCGCGAGGACCGGAACATGGTGGTGGCGGGCCTGGCCTTCGACGCCACGGTGCTCGACCTGTGGGCACCGCTGGCGGCGGGAGCCAGCGTGCACCTGCCCTCTGAGGAGCCGCGCGCCGAGCTCCGCCGGCTCGTGCAGTGGGTGGCCGACGAGGCCATCACCCTGGGCCTGTTGCCCACGCCCATGGTGGAGGCGGTGCTGGACGAAGCATGGCCCGAGGGGCTGCGGCTCCGGGTGCTCTTCGCCGGAGGCGACCGGCTCCACCAGCGCCCTGGCCCGCGTTTCCCCGCGACGCTGGTGAATGGCTATGGGCCCACGGAGTGCACGGTGATTGCCACGGTGGGCCCGGTGGCCTCCCACGGCGAGGAGGGCGTGCTGCCCCACATCGGCCGACCCCTCGCCAACGTGCGGGCGTACGTGATGGACGGCACGCTGCGGCCGGTGCCCGTGGGCGTCTGGGGCGAGCTGTACCTGGGAGGGCAGTGCCTGGCGCGCGGCTACCTGGACCGCCCGGACCTCACCGCCGAGCGCTTCCTGCCGGACCCGTTCGACGCGGCCCCGGACGCCCGGATGTACCGCACGGGCGACCTGGTGCGCTGGCTGCCGGACGGCAACCTCGAGTTCGGAGGACGGAAGGACAACCAGGTGAAGCTCCGGGGGTTCCGCATCGAGCTGGGCGAAATCGAGGCGGCACTCCTCGCCCACCCGGCCGTGAAGGACGCCGTGGTGGTGGTCCGCGAGGACGGCCCCGGCGGCAAGCACCTGGTGGCGTACCACGTCCCCTCCCCTGGCGATCCACCCACCGCCGACACACTGCGCACCTTCCTGCGCCGCACCCTGCCCGAGCACATGGTGCCCGCCCTCTTCGTCCAGTTGGAGGCCATCCCCCTCACGGCCAACGGCAAGCCGGACCGGCGCGCGCTGCCGGCCCCGGAGCGCTCCGAACCCGAAGGGACGTTCACCGCGCCACGCGAGGGCCTGGAGCAGGCGCTCGCCGCCATCTGGGCGGACGTGCTGCGACTGGAGCGGGTGGGCGCGGCCGACAACTTCTTCGACGTCGGCGGCACCTCCCTGCTGCTCCAGGCCGTGCACGTGAAGGTGGAGGCGTTGGTAGGGCGCAGGGTTCCCCTGCTGGAGTTGCTCCGCCACGCCACGGTGCGGGCCCAGGCCGCGCACCTCGCCAGTGACGGCGGGCCCGCGGCCCCACAGCCCGCGACGAGCCCCTCGGGAGACAACCGGCGGGAGAACCTGCGACGGATGGCGCAGCAGCGCCGGGGGCGCTCGGGCTCGTGAGGGCCTTCAGTCGGGGAGCAGGCGCGCCAGCCGCGCGCCCAGTCCCTGCGCGTGCGGCGGCCGCAGCATGCTCTCGTGGGTGCCGGGAACGACCTCCAGCCGCAGCACCGCGCACCGCTCGGTCCAGGCCTGCTCCATGAACGACGGCATGCGTGGGAGCCGCTCGCCGGCGCGGAAGAACTGCACCTCGCCGTCCCAGCGAGGCGCCGTGTAGCGGAGCATCGCCTCCAGGTTGGACTTCCACACCGCGAACCACCGCCGGCCCTGCTCGACGGTGGCGAAGGCCTGGACGCCCGCGCGCGCCGCCGCGTCCATGATGTGTTGGAGCCGGGCGTCGGGCGTCAGGCCGCGCAGCCGTTCCGCCGGCACGTCCACCCAGATGCCCGCCAGGTACGCCAGCGCCTCGGCATCATCCTCGAAGGGCTCGGGGAAGGCCCCCGGACCCGGCGCGTCGAGCATCGCGCACAGCGGCACCGCGTGGCCCTCGGCGGTCAGCCTGCGCGCCATCTCGAAGATGATGCTGCCGCCGAAGGACGCGCCAACGAGCAGGTAGGGCCCGGCAGGCCGCACCGTCCGGAGCGCCTCCAGGTAGTGCGCCGCCATCTCCTCCACCGAGGTGTGGCACGGCCCGCCCTCCAGCCCCACCGCCTGGAACCCATACGCCGGCCGCGACGGGCCGATGCTCCGCGCCAGCTCGCGGTAGAAGAGCGCCTCTCCTCCGGCCGCGTGCACGAAGAAGAGCGGCGTCCCGCGCGTGCCCTCCTGGAGCCGCACGAGACACGAAGGGCCCGTCCCCGCCACGGACGAGGCCCCTCCGAGCCGAAGGGCCAGCATGGCCACCGTGGGCGCCTCCAGCACCTCCTTCAACGCCAGGTGCACGCCGAACCGGTCCGAGACCCACGCGGTCAGCCGCAGCGCCAGCAGCGAGTCGCCTCCCAGCGCGAAGAAGTCGTCGTGGATGCCGACCTCCTCGAGGCGGAACAACTCCTGGAAGGAGCTGGCCAGCGCCCGCTCCGTCTCGTTGCGCGGTGGCGCCGCCGGGCCCGCGCGCCGCGACGCGTGGCGGGGCGCGGGAGGTGACGGCGGAGGCAGCTCCGCGCGGGCGGTGCTGGCCGGAGTGTCGACGGGCTCGAGCCAGTACCGCTCCCGGTCGAAGCTGTACGTCGGCAGCACCACCCGGCGGCGGCGCTCCTCCGCGCGGAAGCCCTCCCAGTCGATGGGCACCCCCGCCTGCCAGGCCTCGCCCAGCGCGTGCAGGGGGCTCGCCTTCCGCTCGGAGCTGCGCGGTAGTGAGGCAATCACCGGCTGCGACGTCCGCGCCGGATGCTGCCGCGCGAGCGACGAGAGGATGGTGCCCGCCCCCACCTCGATGAGGGCCTTGTCCCCGGAGGAGAACAGACACTCCAGTGCGTCGGAGAAGCGCACCGTCTCCCGCAGGTGGCGCACCCAGTACTCGGGGTCGGTCGCCTCGCGCGCCTCCAGCCAGCGCCCGGTGACGCTCGAAACCATGGGCAGCGTCGGAGGCCGTGGCGTCACGCGCCGCACCACCCGCGCGAAGTCCGCGAGGTAGGGGTCCAGCATCGACGAATGCATGGCCCGCGGATAGCGCACGCGCCGGAACTCCAGGCCGCGCGCCGACAGCGCCTGCTCGAAGGACTCGACGGCGCCGGGTGGCCCGGCGATGACACACGTCGCGGGCCCGTTGATGGCGGAGACGGACAGCTCCGGGCCCAGCAGCGGCTTCACCTCCGCCACCGGCGCCAGCACGGACACCATGGCCCCCGGAGGCATGCCCTCCGCCAGCCGGCCCCGCGCCGTGACGAGCTCCAGGGCCTCCTCCAGCGTGAAGACGCCCGCCACGCAGGCGGCCACGTACTCACCCAGCGAGTGCCCCAGCATCGCCTCCGGCCGCACGCCCCAGGCGCGCCACAGCTCGGCCAGGGCCCAGTCGCACGCGAAGAGCGCCGGCTGTGTCCACAGCGGGCGGGCCAGCTCCCGGCTCGCGGCGTCGAAGCGCTCGGGCGCGGCGAACATCACCTCGCGCAGGTCGCCTCCGAGCGGGCCCCGCAGCAGCTCGGCGCACCGGTCGATGGCCGCGCGGTAGACGGGCTCGCGCAACAGCTCGGCGCCCATGTTGACGTGCTGCGAGCCACCGCCGGGGAAGAGGAAGGCCACCCCGCGCGGCTCGGCCGCGTCGAGCACGGTGCGCACCCGCTCCGGCTCGCTCCCGCCCAGCAGCGCCGCCGCGTCCTCCCCCCGGCCGAGGGTGACGAAGCGCCGCCAGGGAAAGCGCGCGCGCCCCACCTGAAGCGTATGAGCCACGTCCGCCAGCGGCTCGCGGCCCGAGCGCAGGTGCTCGGCCAGCTCCGCGGTCATCCGCTCCAGCGCGGCCTCGGACTTCGCCGACAGCAGGAGCAGCTCCTCGTCGCGCCGGGGCTCATCGTGGGGGACGGACGGGGCCTCCTGCAGCACGGCGTGGGCGTTGGTGCCGCCGATGCCAAAGGCGCTGACGCCCGCGCGGCGCGGCGCCGGCCCGTGCCAGGGCGTGGGCCGCGCCACCACGTACAGCGGGCTGCCCTCCAGCCCCAGCAGCGGGTTGGGCGAGGTGAAGTGCACGGTGGGCGGCAGGAGGCGGTTCTCCAGCGCCAGCACCGTCTTGATGAGCCCGGCCACGCCCGCCGCGGCGTCGAGGTGCCCGACGTTGGACTTCACCGCCCCCAGGCCGATGCTGCCGGGAGCAGCTCCGCGGAACACCTCCTGGAGCGCGGCCACCTCCACGGGGTCTCCCAGCGGCGTGGCGGTGCCATGGGCCTCGATATAGGAGATGTCTCCCGGAGCCACGCCGGCCATGGACAGCGCGTCGTTGAGGACGGCGACCTGTCCGTCCACGGAAGGCGCGGCGAAGCCCGACTTTCCGCCGCCGTCGTTGTTGATGGCGGTGCCGAGGATGACGGCGCGGATGGGGTCCCTGTCCGTGAGCGCGTCCGAGAGCCGCTTGAGGACGACGACGCCCACGCCGTTGCCCGCCACCGTGCCTGCACCCCGCGCGTCGAAGGGGCGGCAGTGGCCATCCGGCGCGAGGATGGAGCCCTCCTGGAAGCGATGGGCCGAAATCTGCGGCACGCGCACGGAGGTGCCACCCGCGAGCGCCAGGTCGCACTCGCCGGCCAGCAGCGCCTGCACCGCCAGGTGGACCGCCACCAGCGACGAGGAGCAGGCCGTCTGCACGGTGAGGGCAGGCCCGGTGAGGTCCAGCTCATAGGACACGCGCGTCGCGACGAAGTCGATGCCCGTGGAGAAGAGGCTGTCGCTCAGTCTGGCCGCGTCCCGCCCCGCCCGTGGCAGCAGGCTCGACAGGAAGTAGGTGCTGAACGTGGACGCCGCATAGACGCCGGCGCGCAGCGGCGAGCCCCGAGGCGGGTGTCCCGCCGACTCCAGGGCGGACCACGCGCACTCGAGGAAGAGTCGGTGCTGCGGATCCATCTGCTCCGCCTCGCCCGGGGAGAAGCCGAAGAAGGCGGCATCGAACAGCTCGGCGCCCTCGAGCACGCCGGCCGCCGCCACCCACTCGGGCTCCGTGGGCATCCCCGCCTTCGCGCGCTGCGCGGCATCGAGGTGGGTGATGGACTCCACGCCCGAGGCCAGGTTGTGCCAGAAGCGGCGCTCCTCCGATGCACCAGGGAAGCGCAGGCCCAGGCCCACGACGGCAATGGCCATGGAGTCGTTCGAGTCGTCCATGCGCGCATGGTGCCACGACTCTCGCCGCGGCCTGTGACACCCGGAGTGCGACAATCCGGTGCTGTACAGCGTTCAGCAAGCATCCATGCCTGGCCGAAACGTCCCGAAAGCATTCAATGAGCTCTTCCGTTTCCAGCTTCTTGAGCTCACTGGACTTCATTGGATAGCTCCAGTGCGGGTTACTCCGGGTCGAGGGCCCAGGTGCCCTCTTCCCACCCCTTGAGTGTGTATTGACACTCGAACGCAACCAGCCCCTTTCCCCGCGCGGCCTCCTCCAGCACAGCCTTGGCCTCCACGGTTCGGTAGCGAAGCAAGTACGCGGCAGCCATTGTTCTCACATCCACATCTGGGTGCTTCAGAAGAACAGCGAGCGCTTCGCGTCCTTCATCGCCGTGGGCACGCAGCTTCTCGAATGCAGCAATATAGCGATCCGCGTGCCTGTTGCCGACCTTGGCGTCCCCGCGGAAAATGGCCGCAGTCTGAGCAGTCACGTTCGTTGCGAACTCCTCCACAAGTTGCTCGAGTGTCATTGCCAGACCCCGTTCTTGATGTTCTCAATAGCCTGAAGTCCGAATTCGCGCTGAGCCTGGTAAGACTGAGCGCTAAGCCACTCGCGCACAGTCAGTGTGGATGAGTTCGTGAACCGTGGTTTCTTGGATGAATAGAATGCGCTCACCTGGTCATGCAGGCTCTTGTCCAAGACAACGACGTTTTCGGTGTTATGGATTGCCTCGGGACCGAACTGGCGGACGTTCCCCTCCGTCTGCTCGACAATGTGGTGCCATTGCTTGCCTTTGCCCGCACTGCCCCTGCCCTTGTAGAGACCACCGTGCGTCTGCCACTCCCGATATCCCGCCGCTGCGCCACCGCCTCCGCGCGTGCCACTGGATGACATGGCCAAAGCGCCCGGCGCGAGGCCGATGGCAAACCCGTCCGCCGCCACGGCCACCATCTCGACCTGACCCGCCGCGGCGTACACCATGCCCGCCTGTGCCTCGGCCCGCACCGCTGCCTGCGCAGCCCCGGGCAGCCCCGGTAGCTTCGCGCCCAGCGTCGCCCCCGCGCTTCCGATGGCGGCCGTCGCCAGCATCACGAACGCCCGCGCCGCGTTGCGGCCCATCACCTTCCCGAAGCGCTCTCCCGCTTCACGCACCTCATCGAACGTCACGGCACGTTCGGCCTCCTCCATCAGGTGCCTGAAGCCCTGGATGAGCCCCCAGAACGTGTCCACTCCCACGTAGGCGATGAGCGCTACCGTCAAAACCGCCGCCACTCCCTTGGTCGCGGGCTCAGGCACCGTCCACAGCAGCGCATAGGTGCCCGCCGTCCAGAGCGCTGCCTGCACCATGGCCTCCGGGTTGGCCATGTCCTTCACGGCCTCCCACAACTCGTCCAGCACCGCCCCTTTCGCCAGTGCCAGGGCGAGCGTGAAGCGCGCGTCCCCGATGACAATAGGGCCTTCGGTCAGTAGTGCCAGGCAGTCCCCCTTGCGCCCGGTCCGCTCACACCAGCGCAGGTAGGCACGCGTCAGCTCGACCTCAGCCTGGGGTAGCTCCGCGTCCATGTGCTCGCCGGGCCCCAGCGGGGTGAGCCTCCGACTCCTCGCATCGAAGAGATACGAACCGCTTCGAGAATCCACTTCGAACAGGCGCCGAGCGGCCTCCTGGGGACGCTGGGAGGGGCGAACGGTCCGAGCCCACCGTGCCACGGACTCCTTCACCTCGTCGTCATCGAGCACTACCGGCTCGGTGCCCCCTCCCGAGCGGGGGACATGGAAGACGGGCTCGCCACGGCCCGTGTCCAGCCGGACGACCCGCGTGGCTCCGCCGCACCCCACCAGCGCCCACAGCAGGGCAAGCATCAGCCACGGCAGCCGCATACGAAGCTCCAGTCCCAACCGCCCGGCGCACTCTACGCGAGCCAGTAGAACCGGAGAGCACGGTACGAGCTCGGAACGGGTACTCATGCCAGAGCCGGCAACGGGCGCCACGGGTCGTCGTGGAGATGGTCGATGAAGCCTCCCAGGTGGTTGTTCCCCACCATGCGCAGGCCACGGCAGCACGGCGCGCGTGACGCGCGGCCGGGGGCCCGAATCGGACAGCACTTCGAGCGTGCTGCCCGTGAGCTTCGTGACGAAGGACTACTCCACCCAGTGCACCTGCCCCAGACCGGCGGCGACCATGTCGCACACGTAGAAGATGTCGTCGTAGGGGTAGTTGTCGTAGACGCCACGGGCCGGGATGCAGCGCGCAGTGCTGGGCGACGGAGCGTTCAGGTCCGCGGCGAGAGCTTGGCAGGACGCATGGTCCGTCGGCCCGCCACACTCCTCGGTGCAGCTATCAGCGCGGATCCAGTACGGGTTGTAGAGGGGATACGAGTCCGACTCGGTCCAGCACAGCCCGGACGCACACTCCGAATCGGCGCTGCAGCCGGTGCCCGTCGCGTTGAGGCCCTGCTTCTGCTCCGTGGTCTCCGGCGCCTGCTCGGGAGTCGTGCCGCCACAGGCCACCGGGCCCAGGAGCGTGAGCGAGAACAGGGAGACGGACAGCGCGAGGAAGTTCCGCATGGATGAGGTCCTTTCCAGGTGAAGGGGAAAGCCTGAAACAAGCATCCCGCGTGAGCAGAGCCAAGCAGACTTCTCGTAAAACCGTGATAGAGACGACGGTCGAATTTCTCTCTCCCCGGAGTCTTCTCATGACGGTGTTCTCTCGAAACGGGCTCGCCCTTCTCCTCTTCTTCGTGTCCTCGTCCGCGATGGCGTCGGACCAGTGGGTACAGGGGCGCGTGGTGCTCCACGCCTGTGTCTACGCCAGCTCCTACGAGGCGGAGCTGAATCTGGCGTACCAGAACTACACCCTGCCCTGGGGCACCTCCGTGTATCTCATCCATGGATGGGGCGGGCTCGACAACTTCGTCCCGTTCGACTGGGACAACACGCAGACGCTCGCCGTCTCCGCGTCGGCGCCCTACACGTGGAGCATCACGGTGAGGAGCACCATCTCGAACCGCACTTCGCCGAAGTGGTACGAGCACTTCGACTACGTCTGGAAGGTGGTCCTCCCCAACGGCTCCACCTTCTACGAGAAGGGCAACGGCTCCACCTGGGGCTACTACGCCGCGAACCTCTCGGACGTCACGCAGCGGCCGTGCACGTCGGATGGTAACTTCGTCGGCCCCATGTACCCGCTCACCGTGACGTCCGTGGAGAAGTGGTAGGCGCTGCGGCGCCAGCCACGGCTCCGTCACCTCCGCTCTTGCTGCGTTCTCCATGGAGCGGAGTGCCCACAGCCGCGCGTGGTTGATGGGAAACGGGTCTACTCCAGGGCCACCACGAGCATCACTCAGGCTTGTACGTCCCGTTCCTCCACTCCTCGAGCGTCATCGCCGCACTGAGCCCGATCATGCTCAGAGGGAGCGTTGCAAGATCGGCAAGTACGCGCGCTCCCTCTTCGGGGGCGAATTTCAGGGCGGCGGAGGCGGCCCAGAACCGCGTTCCTGGTTCTGGGTCGTCGAGCAACTGCGCGATGCGCTTGCTGGCGTCGCCACCGCGTGTTCTCAGTTCGGCCTCAATTGCGGCAACTCGGTCATACTCTTTGTTTGCAGCCCGAGTCTTGCGCGCATCGAGCAAGCGCCCGTGATTCGCGGAGGCTTCCCTATACCTGCCTACCAGCGCCTCCGTTGTGAGCGCCTTCCAATCCTCTGCTGTCATGGGGTGGCACCAAACTGTTTGAGAATCCGGAGCCCGAATTCCCGCTGCTGTTCGTATGACTGCTCGCGAAGCCACTCACGAACGACCCGCCCCCCGGCAATGCGCTGCTTGGAGGAGTAGTAGGCACTGATCCGTTCGTGAATTCCCTTGTCGATTGCGATGACATTGTCTGTGCTGTGAATGGCTTCGGGGCCAAACCGCTGCACGTTCCCTGGCGTCTGCTCGATGATGTGGTGCCACTGCTTCCCGTGGCCCGCCGAGCCCATCGCATTCTTGAAGCCGCTGAAGGACTTCCATGCTCTGAAGCCGGTCGGCCCGGCGTTGGCCGCAGGACCTCCCGTGGCCGCGCCTCGGGAGGACATGGCTACGGCGCCTGGTGCAAGCGCAACCGTGAAGCCCTCCGCAGCCACGGCCACCGTCTCGACCTGGCCCACCGCGGCGTACGCCACACCCGCCTGTGCCTCGGCCCGCACCACTGCCTGCGCGGCGCCCGGCAACCCCGGTAGCTTCGCGCCCAGCGTCGCCCCTGTGCTTCCAATGGCCGCCGTCGCCAGCATCACGAACGCCCGCGCCGCGTTGCGGCCCATCACCTTCCCGAAGCGCTCTCCCGCCTCGCGCACCTCATCGAACGTCACGGCACGTTCGGCCTCCTCCATCAGGTGCCTGAAGCCCTGGATGAGCCCCCAGAACGTGTCCACTCCCACGTAGGCGATGAGCGCTACCGTCAAAACCGCCGCCACTCCCTTGGTCGCGGGCTCCGGCACCGTCCACAGCAGTGCATAGGTGCCCGCTGTCCAGAGCGCCGCCTGCACCATGGCGTTCGGGTTGGCCATGTCCTTCACGGCCTCCCACAACTCGTCCAGCACCGCCCCCTTCGCCAGCGCCAGAGCGAGCGTGAAGCGCGCGTCCCCGACGACAATGGGGCTCTCGGTCAGCAGCGCCAGGCAGTCCCCCTTACGCCCGGTCCGCTCACACCAGCGCAGGTAGGCACGCGTCAGTTCGACCTCTGCCTGGGGTAGCTCCGCGTCCAGGTGCTCTCCGGGCCCCAGCGGGGTGAGCCTCCGACTCCTCGCATCGAAGAGATACGAACCGCTTCGAGGATCCACTTCGAACAGGCGCCGGGCGGCCTCCTGGGGACGCTGGGAGGGGCGAACGGTCCGGGCCCACCGCGCCACGGACTCCTTCACCGCGTCGTCATCGAGCACTACCGGCTCGGTGCCCCCTTCCGAGCGGGGGATATGGACGACGGGCACGCCACGGCCCGTGTCCAGCCGGACGACCCGCGTGGCTCCGCCGCACCCCACCAGCGCCCACAGCAGGGCAAGCATCAGCCACGGCAGCCACATACGAAGCTCCAGTCCCAACCGCCCGGCGCACTCTACGCGAGCCAGCAGAACCGGAGCGCGCGCCTAATACACCGCCGCCCCCTGCACGTTCGCCACGGGCTGGTTGAACGTCACCTCGGGCCCCGTCCCGGCGAACACCAGGGCGAAGGCCTGGAGGTTCTGCTGATTGAACGGGTCCGCGGGGAAGGAGCCCACGGAGACCTCGACGTCGTACGCACCGGGCGGCGGATTGGCGATGACGACCTGCTTGAAGGTCTGGATGTTCTCGTGGTTGTCCGCGGCCACGGGCGGGTTGCCCGCGGGGCGGCTGAGGTGTCTCCGCCCCGCCGCCGTGTCCCACAGATTGCCGCGGTACTCCGGCCTCGGATTCGGCCCCACGGCGGGGGCTCGCACGGTGAGGTGCAGCGGGTTGACCACCCGGGCTCCCGGCGGGTCGGTCCAGTTCAGCGTCACCCTCAGCAGCGCCGTGCCCGCGGGCAGGTTGAACCGGTACGTCACAGTCCGCCTCGGGCCGAGGGTGCAGTCGTCGCGCACCTGCAACGTGACGGGAGGCGTTGGCGCCAGCGTCTGCCGCAGGTTCACCCGTCCCCAGCCATACCCATTCGCGGCGTCCGGCAGTGAAACGGCGTTCATGTTGGTGGCGCCATTCACCAGCGTGGCCCGCAGCAGCGCCGCGCTGGGCAGCTCATACGCCAGCGTGTTGGCATGGCGGTTGACGGCCGTGCACCGGTGCTTCAGTTGCCCGCCCTCCTCTTCCACCCAGTTCAGGAGGAAGACGCGGCCGTTCCAGACGAGCTTGAAGTTCCTCACCCGCGAGGTGGCGCCCGTGAGCTGCAAGAGCGGCGCGGGCGCGGGCGCCGTCAGCGAGCCCGGCCCCACCGGAGGCGGCTGGGGCAGCATCGCCCGGCGGCCATTCTCATCGAGCACGGTGAAGAAGAGCACCCGCGAGCCATCCGGGAGCACTCCAATCCACGCGAGCCCATACGAGGGACTCCAGTCCGGCAGGCTGGTGACTCCGGCCACCACGGCCGGAGGATTGGACCAGGGCCAGTGCGTATAGGTGGAGACGAGCTGGGGCTCCACCGCCTCCCGGTCCGCGGGCCAGTCAGGGCCCGCGGCGATGACAGGAACATCCGCGACCACCAGGGGCGGCGGAGGGAGCGCGGGCGCGGGCGGCGCGGGCGGGTTACCCATCGGCTGGCCCAGCCGGTCCAGCCGGCTGAAGCGAAGCTCCCAGCGCGCGGCGTTGTTGGCGCGGTACTGCCAGACCGCGCCGTACTCCCGGTTCGGCGAGTTCACGAGTGTCGGCCGCCGTGCCAGCACCGCGTTGATGCCCTCTCCGGCCACGGCGCTCACGTCCAGCTCGCCACCGCTCGGCGCGCCGGTGTTCAGGAAGCGCCGGCAGTGCACGCGCGTCACCGCGCCATTCACGCGGTGGTAGAGCGCGATGGAGCGATTCTCGCTGGGAACGAACTGGAACCAGTTGTGAGGCGCCACACCCGTGGCCGCCGTCAGGTTCACCGGGGCGCCCACCCGCACGCCCGCGTTGTCGAGGCGCTGGTAGCGCAACTGGAGCACACCCGCCTGCGTCGTCCCGTAGGCCACCTGGACCTGCGAGCTCCCCGCATCCCAGCCCACCTGCGGAATCACATGGTCATGGAAGGTGGCGGTGTCCTGGAGGGACACGGCCCCGCCCGCGCCAAAGCCGGCAACGGGCGCTCCCTGGTCGTCGTGGCGATGGACGATGAGTCCTCCCAGCAGGTCGTTCCCCGCCGTCACGAGGCCACTGCCCGTCCAGAGGAGCTGACACGACGTCATCAGCAGCGTCACCGGCGCCGAGCGCACGCCATTGACGCCATACGACGCATCCACCAACCCGTCGGGATTGAGCCGCACCCACTGGAGCTCGGTCAGCCCGGCCCCGGCGGGCGCAAGGCGCAGCAGGTACCAGGCGCCACCAGTCCACTCCGCGGAGAGCGCGATGAGGTTGGGATTGCCATGGCTCAGCAGGTCGACCTTCACGTAGCGACCGCTCCGGAGCAGCGGCGTGGAAGGGTCTTCCTGCGCCTCGAACGCGGCCGCCGGAGTCAGGTTGAGGGCATACGCCCCCAGCCGGTCGGAGTTGATTTCATCCGGGCTCTGGAAGACCAATGACAATCCCCGCGCATCGGCGATGGCCGCGAAGCCCGCCGTATCCTCCGGCGTATCGGAGATGCGGATGAGCTTCCGGGACAGCGGGTCATTCGCATCGGCCGGGAGGCGCCCGTCGACCTGGCCCGTCTCGTCCAGCAGGGCGACGTAGAGGTCGTAGTGGAGGTTCTGCGAGTCGTCCTCCCAGAGCAGGACGTGGCCCACCTCCGGATGGACGAGCAGTCGCGGCCGGCGGATGTGGTTGGCCGCCGGTACTGACATGACGAGGCGGGGCGCCCGGATGGCCGCGCCATTCGCGTCGACGAAGAGCAGGTAGATTTCCCCGCCCGGAACCGTGCGTGCATCAACCCAGACCACGATGTGGATGTTGAGGCGCTCGTTCCAGATGAGGCAGGGCTCGCGAATCTCCTGGGCCTGGTCCACCATCGTGGTGGGCCCCGCCCCCACGAGCGCTCCGTCGTCGCCCAACTGGCGCGTCTGGAGCTGGTAGTTCCCGGGGTGCGCCACGCCGCACACCGTGTAGCGGGTGCCCGCATGGGCCACCGAGCGGTGCGGCCCCGTGTTGGTGTTGAAGAGGAAGCTGAGGGGCGCGCCGTCCACGGCGGCTCCCGTGTCGGCGCGGAAGCGCTGGAAGAAGTAGCCGTTGCCACCCGTCGCCGGATAGGCGCAGCACACGTGCTCGCCCACTACCAACAAGTCGGGCAGGACGTTGTCGTCGGGGCGGGCGTTGGGGGCCAGGGTCACCACGCCATTCGTCCCGAAGCCCGCCTCGAGCGCCAGCGTGCGGTTGTAGCAGGACAGGCGCATGGTGTTGTCGCCATGGCGGTGGAGCAGGTACGTCCGCTCTCCACGGGTGGCGACCTTGGGTGCGGCATGGTCCCCCACGTTGTCCTGGAGGTGGACTGGCGCCGCATCGAGCGGAGCGAGCGCACGGCTCAGCCGCATCGCGAGGACGTTCTTCTGCCCGGCTGGCAGCGCCGCCGTCACCCAGGCGAAGACGAGCCCGTCCACATGGGGCGCGCTGGAGGGATGGGCCGTGAACGTGGGCAGGGGCGCGGCCGCGGGAATGGCGACGCCCTCCAGCAGCACGGGCCGGCGCAACTGGGCGAAGCGGGTGCGGTAGTACTGCCGCACCAGGATGGCGGAGCCCGTCGTCATCGGGGTGGCCATGCTGGTCCCCGAGAGAATCTGGTACAGGTTCCGGTTGAACCCCGCGGGCAGCATGCTGTCGGAGTTCGCGTTCCAGAAGGCCGCGCCAATCGGCGGAGGCACCACGGGCAGCGCCGGAGGCGGGGCCACCCACTGCGAGCGCAGCGAGAGCACATTGGTGCCAGTGGCCACGATGTCGGGCTTCACGCGCTGGGTGTTCGCCAGGGTGGTGGTGCGAATCGTGCCGCGCGAGCTGAACAGGGCCACCTCGTTGTGGTTGTCCGAGAACGAAAAGGCCCCCGCCGCCCCGCCCGCGCTCACGTTGAACGCCGCGTTGTTGTACCGGGGCCCGAAGAACGTCCGGTAGCTGTCGCGCCAGCCGCCGTTGTTCCGCAGGTTCTCCGAGGCACCCACCGTGAGGACGTTCTTCGCCGTGGCCTCCAGCTTGAGGTTGTTTGCGTCCAGCGTCCCGTTGCCACCCGCCACGACGTCCGTCTCGTCGTTCCCCGCCGCGAACACGAGCAGGACGTCAGGGTGGTCGAAGCACCAGCGGTCGAGCGCGAACCCGTGGGTCGGGATGTAGCGGTTGTTGTTCACGCCAACGTTGAAGGAGCTCCCCCACGAGTTGTTGATGACCCGAGCACCATTCTGGAAGGCGAACTCGAAGGGCGGCTCGAAGTTCGCGGGCAGCGGCCCCATGGCAACCAGCGAGGCCGACGGCGCCATGCCCCTCACCTGCCCCGCGGAGTTCGTCCCGTCGCCACAGATGGTCCCCGCGACGTGCGTCCCGTGGGGCGAGCCGTCGGGGGCCACGCCCGCGACGTTCTGCGGGTTGCCGCTGTTGCGCACGAGCCGGACGTTCGTCGCCAGGTCGGTGTGGAAGGGCGTCATCACCGCGCCCACGAAGGGCGGCACCGCCCCGGCCAGGTTGCCCACGTCGCAGCCCGAGTCCACCATGCCGGCGACCTCGCCGACGCCGTTGAGGTTCACCAGGAAGTTCACCGTGCCGACCTGGCGCACCTGGTTGGTGCCCAGAATCACACCCCCGTTGTTGTTCACCAGCTCGGTGGTCGTCGGCGGCTCGGCCGCGAAGAGCCCGGGGACCCGGAGGATGTCATTGGCGCGCTCCGGCGGTGCCCGCACGCGGAAGCCGTGGGCGGTGTCGGCCACGATGGTCGCCCCGGCCGCCTCCACGGCCGCCCGGGATGACTCGGGGTTGACCCCGTCGAAGAAGCGCAGCAGCAGGTTTCCGTCCGGCGCATCCGGAGGCAGCGTCACCTGCATGTTCCGCAGCGAGGACGCCGTGAAGGGCTCCTCCGTGCCCGTGAGATCGGGGCTGACCCCATAGGCGGGATGGAAGGGCCCCACGTAGGCCACGAAGGCCAGCGCCCTCACGGCGTCGGCCTCCTGCCGCGTGAAGCGGAACACGGCCGCCTGGCTCGGCAGGGCCTGGAGGAACTCTCCCCCCAGGGTGGCAATCTCCTGGAGCCAGGGCTTGTCGATGGGGGCCTGGAACGTCACCAGGTAGTCCCCGGTCGCCGTTCCCGACGGTTCCTCGGCCCGCAGCGCCGCGGGCGGCTCGGGCGGCTCGGACTCCGGATTGAAGGCGAGCGCGGGCAGCTCCACGACGGAGGCCTCCGGCCGCGGAATCACCTGCATGCCCTGGGCAATCAGGGTGTCGACCTGGCCCTCCTCCAGCGACACCCAGAGGTGCACGCCCGACTCCTGCAACACCTCCACGCGCTCGCGCAGGAAGGCGAGCTGCTCGGGCGCGCGGAAGGGGTCCAGCGTGACGGAGGCTTGGAGGCGAGCCATCGGAGAACTCCCTTCAGGACTCGACGTCGATGTCGATGTCCACCTTGCGTGCTCCGGGGGTCTTCCCCGGCGAGACGATGTGCAGGATGGGCCGGCCCTCGTCCTCGGCCAGCGCGCGGCTGACCTTCAGCTCGACCTCGGCGTCGAGGAGGAACTCGCGTGACGAGCCGGGGGTCGCCGCCCCCTTGAGCAGCTTGAGGCCCTTGACGGTGCCCACCGCCGTGTAGTCGCCGCCGGCGTGGGAGAAGGCGCCCGCCGCCATCACCGCCTCGCGGTTGAGCGCGAAGGCCGCCAGGGTCAGCGCCTCCGCGCGCTCCAGCTCCGCGTCGTCCGTGCCGCTCAGGATGACGGGGAGCTGGTGGTGGCTCTTGAGCTGGGTGAAGACGGCGGTGACGCCGTAGAGGACTTCCACCTGATTGAAGCCGGTCAGCACGCGCGTGGGCTTCGGCTGGAGCGTGAAGGACCGCGGGTTGTCGCTGTCCCAGTGCACCTCCGCGGGGCCGAGCGTCTGGCGCCCACCGTCCGCGGCCCGCAGGTACACGCGCTTCGGGCCGGGATAGGGCGGTCGGGAGAGCGTGTACGGACCGGCCGGCTGGGCCGGGTCGAAGGCGAGGAGGTCCGTGGCGTCGTCCTGGCCAGGCTCACCCGCCGTGGGGTCGGCGGACGCGGCATCCAGCGTCCAGGCGGGGTTCTGGAACTTCACCTGGATGGGCGCGGGAGTCCCGTTGAAGAGGTCCGGGAAGGACGTCTCCAGCAGCTCGACGAAGGCGTTTTGCAGGGAGAGAAGCATGGCGCCGGCTCAGGCAGGCACCCGCAGCGTGTGAGCGTCGGGCGCCTTCCCGTCCACGGGCTCCACGTGCCCCTTCCCGTTGACCGGCTCCGCGATTGCCCGCCCCAGCTCCTCCTCCAGCACCTGGATGGCGCCGCTGATGCGCAGCATGGTCGAGCGCACGCTGAAGACCTTCGCCTCCAGCTCCTCGAGCGTCGTCTTCCCCTTCTCGTACTCCGCCCGCAGCTCGTCCAGGCGGAGGCCCAGTCGCTCCTTCATCATCGCTTCTCCTTTTCGCCCTTCCGGGCTGCGCTGCTCGCGGCCGCCGCCACCTGGGTCGGGAAGTCGGGCTTCACCGCCTGGACCTCCTTGATGGACTTCGCCTTCTTCACCACGGCCTCCAGGCGCTTGTACTCGTCGCGGAAGGCCTTGACGGTGTCGCGAATGGCCTGGGTCCGCTTCTCGTCGTAGACGCCCAGCGCGGCGTTCTGGAGCTCGTGCTCGGGGATGAGCTTCTTGCGCAGCTCGAAGGAGAGGCGGGACAGCTCCGCGACGGTGGACTCCTTCACCTGGGCCAGGGTGGGAGCAGGCGCGGCGGGTGCCGCCTCCGGCTCGGGGGCGGGTGGCTCCAGGGGCTTGATGACGCCGTTCACGATGTCGAAGTGGGCGGGGACGGAGGGCATGTCCGTTTGCCCGAACTCCATCGTCTTCGCGTCGAAGTCAGGCAGGAGCTCTTCCGGCTTGCGGCGCTCTCCCGGCGGCGATTGCCACATGTTGAGGATGGCCTTCGATTTCTTGTCTCGAATGACGAACATGGTCCATTCCTCCCGTTAGAGCTCGATGACAGAGATGCTGCGGGTGTCGCTGTACCAGCAGCCCCTCAGGGTCACCGGATTGCCGGCCGTGGCCTCGGGACTGTGGGTGGCCCACTGCACCTGGACGGTGTGGTTGCCGGCGGCCATGTAGAACATGCGCTCCAGGGAGACCTCCCGGAGTTCCCAGCCATTCGCGTGGTACTCGTGCAGCACATACGCAATCTGGCCTCCGTCATACAGCAGCCTGAACTCGCCCCGTGCATGGGGGATGGTGGTGCCCGTGGCCTGGACGCCCCCCATCTGGAACCGCACCAGGAAATACGCCCCCGGCGAGGTCACGCTGAAGTTCATGTTGGGGGTGTTCTGCCACGCTCCAAAGTTCCCATTGGTGCTGGCAATGGAGACGGTGTTGTTGAGGGCCACCTCCAGCCGGAGCTTGGCGTCCATGACGCGGCCGCTGACCCTGAGGTTGCCGTTGACGGCGAGGGCGGCCCCGCCCGCGCCCTCGGGGCCCTGGCGGATGCCCACGTTCCCGGTGACCGTGTCCATGTTGAGTGACCAGCCGGCGCCCTTGTTGCCCCACAGGCCCACGCTGGTCCCGTTCATCCCGATGAAGGCCTTGTCCTCGGTGGTCTCATAGAGCCACAGCCCCGCGCTGCCATTGGCCCCCGTCCTGAGGCGGATGCGGTCGCCCACGTCGATGCGGTAGCCCGGGTCGGTGACGCCGAAGCCGGCCTTGCCATTCACCACCCGCAAGGCCTCCACGGCGCCAGTGCGGTTGGCGGCCCCGGTGCCATTGGTCATGAAGGACAGCCCGCCGGTGTAGCCGCCAAGGTCGAGCGACTCGATGTAGCCCGGCCGCCACTCGTTGCCGCCGCCCTGCGGGTCGCTCCACATTTCCAGGCGCGTCTTTCCGAAGCTCGCCGTGCTCTGCACGCGCAGCACCGTGGGGTTGGCGCCGTCCACCACGTGCAGCCGGGCGGCGGGCGATGCGGTCCCCACCCCCAGCGCAGCCTGGTTCAGGGCGGCCTGGATGGTCAGGGGACCGGTCATCGCGTCGCCGACCTTGTTGACCTTGGCGGTGTCGAGCCGTTGCGACTCGTACACCAGGTCGTTCCAGTCCTTGGAGCGGATGGGATTGCCGGTCGCCTTGGGAAACGGTTGGTCCGGGACAAAGGGCATGTTCGTGTGCCTCCTGCTCGCGAGTCCGTGGGTGTTTTCGCCCTTAGAAGACGATGTCCCAGATGAGGGTCAGCTTGAAGTTGCTGCTCTTGGTCACCGCATCGAACACCACGCGGTTGTACATGGTGCCCCCGGTGACCGCCGTGAAGATGCCCGCCTCCCGGAGAGGGTCGGTGCCGTTGGCCTCGTTGAAGTCGAAGATGGTCTGCAGCGACGCCTTCACGCGCTTCACCGGCCCCGACGGGCTCGACTCGACGACCTCGGAGTAGGTGACGCTGGTGATGGGATTGCGGGGCGCGCGTGCCGCCACCAGGTCCAATTGCTCGTCATCCGCGACGGTGGCACCCGTGCCCACGCCCATGTGCGTCACCTTGGAGGGCGGCGTCCCCGAGGTGATGCCCCCGAAGAGCTGGGCCACCAGCCTCCGCCCGGCCTTGACGATGCGGTTCTGGTGGGTCCGCTCGTAGACCACCCTCCCCTCCGCGTCGGTCAGGGAGATTGTCATCTGCCCCTTCATCTCCATGCTCTCCTGCATGCGAGCTCCTTGGATGTCTGGCTATTCGAAGCCAAAGCTGGTGTCGAAAGTGGAAATGTTGAAGACGCCGCCGATGGCGAAGGCCTCGCGCATGTTCTGGTCTTCCACGGCCGTGCTCAGCGAGCCGACGCTCACGACCTCGCTGACGTCCTGCGTCTCCTGGTACCGGTGCTGGAGCAGGCCGCTCAGTTGCTCCAGGGCCGCGTGGTCCTCCAGGAAGTTGAGCGAGAAGTGGACCATGCCCTTCACGCCCGCGGCCCGGGTCTGGTCGACGACTCGCTGGATGACCTCCAGGGGCAGTCCTTCGAAGAGGAAGAGCTCGCCCTGGTAGCCGGTCTGCCGCTGGATGTCCTCCACCGCCCGCTTGATGAAGTACGGGACGATGACGTCGAAGGTGAGGTGCTGGTAGCGCGTCCACTGGATGCGCACGGAGAAGTCGGGCGTGTCGAAGCCCTCGGTGTCGTCGAACCCCGAGAGGTCGTAGATGGCGGACCGGGCGGTGAACTTCCAGTGGGTCGCCTCACCGGGGAGCGGCGGCAGGCGGGGCGCGGAGGTGCCGTCCCACGCGGTGAAGAGGCTGCTCACGTCGGTGGTGCCCACGGAGGCGGCGAGCGCGCCGCTGGGGCTGGCGGTGAGCACGAGCGTCTCACCGGGATTCATCTTCAGGGCGGCCTTCGACTTGAGGCCCTCGCCGGTGTCCAGGCGCCGCAGCGTGAGGTAGCGGCCCCCGCCCTTCGTGAAGGTCCACTCGATGCGCGGGTAGACCTGGGTGATGCTGGCAAAGGCCACCTCCACCGTGACTTCGCTGGTGTCCGCGACGCGCGTCACCGGCTCCGAGAGCATGCTCTCGGGCTTCGGGGAGAACTCCTGCACCCGGACCAGTCCCTCCAGGGCCTGGATGAGCGCGGCAATCTGTCCGGTGGAGTCGCCCCCGGCGGGGGTGATTTCGCGGCGGAAGAGCTCGAGGTCGTAGGGCAGTCCCAGGGCCGAGCGCACCGCCCCGGCCACGGCCTTCACCGTGCCTCCGCCCGTGAAGTACGGCACCACCGCCTTGAGGCGGCGGCGGAAGGCGTCGTCCGGCTCCCAGGTGCCGTCAGCCAACCTGCGGCGCTCCACGCCGAACGTGGCGCCCAGGCCGTCGAGCGCGTCGTCCTGGGCGTAGTTCACCCAGTGGGACTTCAGCAGCGCCTTGACGGACTCGTCGGCCCCCATGAGCTCGTGGCCGATGGCGTCCAGCAGCCGTCGGAGCGACGAGGCGCCCTCCCGGGCGGAATAGGCGTCCGGGAAGAGCGCGGCGAGTCTGTCGGTCTTGAACGACACCGTGCCCTCCTCAGGAGATTCCCGTGATGTCCACCGGCGAGAGGCCGGGCTTCAGCGCCGGGTAGGCGGTGGAGCTGACCTGGAACTCCACATGCGGGTCATGTCCGTCCGCGCCCAGGCGGAACCCCGGGTGGCCGGGCGCGTCCTTGATGTCGGCGTTCAGAATGGAGACGACCACCGTGTCGGCCGAGCTGGTGAAGGTGACCTGCTTCTCCACCTGGCACACGCGCTGGGCCGGCTGGTCCGGGGCTGTCTTCAGCCGGGCCCTCAGCACCACGACGACGTTCAGCGTGAAGGAGCGGAAGCGCACCGCCGTGCCGTCCCCCTTCACCACGCTCAGCGTGAGGTTCGTGCGGTTCTGCGCCGGCACGTAGACACCCGTGGCCTTGAGGCCGTCGAGCGCGACGACGGTGAGGTTGCTCTCGTCGGGCCGGATGAGCTCGCTCGACTTCACCACGAAGGGGTCGGTGACCTGGCCCGTCTCCGAGGGGAGCGCCTCGCCCGGCTTCTTCTTCGCGAAGTCGAGCTGGGCCTCCGCCACGTCGGCGATGCCCGCCACCTGGTAGGCCAGCGCGGTGAGGCGCCGCACGTAGGCCGCCTCGCCGATGCCCAGCGCCCGGAGCGTCGCCACGACGGCGCGCTTCAGCGTGTCCAGCGAGTCCGCGGCCAGGCCCGCATCGGGGATGACGTACACCTTGCCGGACAGGAACACGGAGGTGATGGCCTCCACCCGCACCAGGATGCCGGCGGCCCGCGTCTCGTCGATGGCCTTGACGAGGGTCGCCTCGTCGCCGCCCGAGTAGCGCACCCGCACCTCTCCGAGAGGAATCGTCTCGTCCGTGGCGTGGTCCCTCACCTCCACGCCCTCCACCCCGTCCACCTCGAGGATGGAGTACTTGATGGCGTTGAGCGTGGCATTCCCCGCGCGCTCCAGGGCGTGCTTGGCCCGCTCGCGCAGCTGGTCATCGCCCTCGGCCGCCTCGCCGCCGATCAGCGGGTCCTCGTTGGTGACGCCGCCGTCGACGCCCCTGGGAGGCGTGGGCATGACGGTGATGCTGCCCGAGCCCACGTTGCCTTCCCGGCCCGGCTCCAGCGCCGTGACAGGCAGGGTCACGCTCTTCGGCTGGTACGTCACCACCAGGTCCCCTGCCGGGGAGACGTCATTGAGCGTGATGGTGCGCTCGTCCGCGCCGAAGTCCTTGCCCGTCACCGTGGGCTTCGTGGGGAGGTTGGTGGTCGTCCCCTTCACCCGCACGTGGGTGAGGACACCGATGCGGTTCGCCGTCTTGAGCACGCCGCCCGTCTGGGTGCGCACCTCCGCCAGGGTGGACTCGATGAAGCCGCCCTCCGTCACCACGAAGAGCCGCCCCTGCGTGTCGGCCACGCGCGTCTTCGGCGAGATGACGACCTTCGTGCCCGTCCTGGGCGGCTTCTTCAGGAAGAACGTCACGAAGCCCGTGGCGGGCAGGGCCTGATTGCGGACGATGCCGAGCAGGGCCACCACGTTGTCCAGCGCCACGCCCTGGGCAATGTCGATGAAGGCCCGGCGGTAGGCCTGGTCCATCTGCTCGTAGAGGAACTTCAGCTCGCGCGCCACCGCCCGCACCAGCGTGCCGGCGACGCTGCCCGCGTTGAAGTCGGTGATGCCCGACGGCAGGTCGCGGTAGGTGTACTCCACCAGGACGCGGGAGTTGTCGTCCGGGTACCAGTCCGGATCCGCCGGGTTGGCGGGGGCGTTCCACAGCAGGCGCCCGCTCGCGTAGCGGTAGTGGACGTTGCGCTCGAAGACGACGAACTGCCTGCGCCGCAAACCCGTGACGCGGGAGACGTCGTGGACCGGCCCCTTCAGCTCGTACGAGGGCGTGTCCTTGCGGAACAGGACGTCGACCTGGGCCGGCTGCTCGACGCCCTCGCGGACGCTCTCCTCCAGCGAGTCGATGAGCTCCTGGAAGGGCTTGGAAAAGGGATGGCCAATCTCGGTCATGGCTTCTCCAGCGGCAGGTCGAAGACCAGGTTGAGCGGCGTGGGCGCGTCGATGAGCTGGATGTCCAGCATCAGGCGGACCGTGTCCCGCTCACCCGGAAGGTTCACCGTCCGGACCGACTCGACCTTCAGGACGCGAGGGTCCGCCTCGATGGCCTGCCGCGCGAAGGCCTGGAGCTTGAGGTGGGTGCGCGACACGTTGGGCTCACCGATGAGCTCGTGCAGGCGCGAGCCGTAGTCCGGCCAACCCAGCGGCGCCAGCTCGCCCTGGCGCACCCGCAGGCGCAGCGTGAGCGCCTGGATGATGTTGGTGTTGCCGCGCGCCAGGGCCAGGTCCCCGCCGGGGCCGCTTTGCTGCAATTGGGACAGGTCGAGCCCCTCCGCATACTCCCGGAGGAGCAGGTCGTTGCCGAAGAGTGTCTCGCGTCCAGCCGGCATGCTTGCTCCTATGCGGTGAGGGTGACGTTGCGACTCACGTTGTGGCCCACCGACCCATCCAGGCTCTCCACGTACAGCGTGAGGACGTAGGCCCCCGTCCCCAGGTTTCCCGGCAGCGCGCCGCTCCAGCGCACATAGGGCTTGTCGTCCGAGCCGATGAAGAAGGTCAGCGCGCTCGCCGCGGGAGTCACCTCCGCCGTCTTCGACGCGTCCGGCGGCCCGGCGGGCGCGAAGCGGAAGCGGTAACGGAGGCCGTTGACCGCGTGGTAGTCCGGGTCCATCACGTAGGCCCCGGGCAGCGTCGGATGCTTCTTGCCCCAGCGGGAGGGCGCGAGCGCTTCGAGCGTCGCCGACGCCTTGCTCAGGCTCGCGCCATTGGCCGCGGGCGTCTTCAGGGTGGCCTGGAGCCGGTGGATGACGCAGGGCTCGGGACTGGCCGGGGCCCCGCCCGCGAACGCCGACCGCGTGACGGCCTTGATGGAGGCCAGGTCGTTGCCGTCGCGGTCGGCGGCCGCCAGGGTGATGACGTGCGTCCCCACGTCGAGGGGCGTGGTCCAGTCGAGCTTCGCGGCGGAGTGGTCGGCCGCGTTCAGCTCCGGGTGGTCCTGCGTCGCCGCCGCGTTGAGGGTGGAGTACCACTTGAAGAAGAGCCCCGCGGCGCTCCCGGCCGCGAACTGTGCCTGGAGCCGCACGTTCCCCGTGGCGGCGAGCTTCGCGCCATTCACCGGCTGCAGGATGTGGAGCACGAGGTCCGCCATCACGTCTGCCCGCTGGAGTTGAAGGTCGCCATGCCCCCGGAGGGGAAGATGGCGGCCTTGTCGTTCACGACGTTGATGGGGATGTTGTTGATGGTGACGGTGGGGTTGCCCGTGCTCGGCAGGACCATGCCCGGCCACATCGGCCCGCCCGTCAGCCCCTGCATGGCCATGCCCTGGGCGACAATGGCCTGGGTGCCCGCCTTCACCGTCTTGTTGAAGCTGTTGACGATCCACACCGTGGGCTGGGGCTGCGCCGGCGACGCGGGCGGAGGCGGCAGGAGCACGGGCGGCGCCGAGCTGCACTGGGGCGGACCGCTGGGCAGCACCTCCACCAGCACCTCGTTGGAGCCGACCTTCACCTTCCCGCCCGAGGACCCCTCGAGCGTGAGCAGGCCCTCCAGGTTGAGGACTCCTTCCAGGACCAGGTCGGCCATCAGACGGACCCTCCCGTAATCTTGTTGCCGTCGATGGTGGTGCCCATGCCGGTGCCCACCTTCAGCTTGGCCTTGAGCTGCGTATCCCCCGTCACCTTCAGCTTTCCGTCGACGGTCAGCTCGTCGCAGGTGATCTTGATGGGCTGCCCGTCGGACTTGATGTCGATCTCCCCGGCCTTCAGGGTGACAACCACCTTGTCCCCGGTCTTCAGCTCGATGTTGCCCTCGGGGTCTATCTTGATGCCCGCCTTGAACTCGCTGTTGTCCTCGGGCTTCGTCACGTCCCGCTGCACGTAGATGGTGCCGTCGGCGGCGAAGCGCAGGTGGTTGAGCTTGCCGTCCGCGAGGCGGTGCTCGAAGAGGAGCTCGTCCTCCTTGAAGAGCGGTACCCGCTCCTCCTCGTGGTAGAAGCGGCCGGTGATGAGCGGCTGCTGCAGGTCCATGTCGAGGAACTGCACGAGCACCAGGTCTCCCACCCTCGGTGGGACGGCCACGCCCACGTGGGTGACGGACATCGGCACCTTCTGGAGGTCGAGCCCCTCGTGTTTGAGGCGCACGTCGGCCTCGTAGTTCCGGGCATCGTCCTTGTCCTCGTGGGCATACACGGCCGTCACCGTGGCGAGCAGGGGCCCACGCCGGGCCGCCAGCTCCTCGCGCACCACGCGGCGCATGAGCGCGACGAGCTCGTTCATTCCCCGCCCTCCACACAGAGGGTGGCCTCGGTCAGGAAGCCGATGCCTCCTCCGAAGCGGTGCCGGAGTGCCTTCACGAAGCCCCTGGCGTTGAGGAGCGCCTCGGGCGCGTCCACCGTCTCCAGCGGGGCGCCCAGGTCCAGGTCCGCCTGTCCGAGCACGGTCACCCGCTGCTCCCTCCGCGTGCGGCGCAGGCCCGCGAGGTAGCCGGCGGCGAACCGGCCCGCCAGGTCCTTCGTGCGCGCCACCGTGTCCAGCACCAACGTCTCCTCGCCGTCTCCCGCGGAGTCCTCGAAGTCCGTGTCCTTCGCCGTCAGCCAGAAGCTCTTGTCCTCGCCCTGGCCGGACATGGGGCTCTCGCCGCCCACCACGACCTTGCGCTCCAGCGCGGGCCGCGAGACGCCACCCGTGGCGATGAGGTGCTTGCCGAAGGCCAGGGCTCCACCTCCCCCTGCAAGCGCACCTACCGCGCCCGCCGCGCCCGCCGCCGCCCCGGCGAGCCCACCGGCGCCGAGGTTCGCGGCCTCCCCCAGCCCGCGGAAGTGGATCTTCCCCTCCCGGTCCGAGAAGACGTCGAAGCCCAGGCGCTCCGCGAGCCGCTTGAGCTGGGGCCACGCGCTGCGCCGCCGCTCCACGGCGAAGCGCGGCAGCGTCACGCCGTCGGAGATGTCGCCCGCGTCGAGCCCCGCCTTCCCGATGAGATCCCTCGCGATGTCACCGGCCGTCTGCTCCTGGTAGTACGACGAGGCCCGCAGCTCGAGCAGCGCGAGCACCGTGCCCGCGGCGAAGACCTCCACGCCCGCCGCATGGGGGCGGACCTCCACCACGGTGCCGGTGAACACCCGCTCCAGCCCGTCCTCGTCACCCAACTCCAGCTCCGCCACGTCTCCGGGCACGACCTCGCCACGCTCCGCCAGCACGACGCGCAGCCCGTCGGCGGGGAGCTCCAGGCTGCGGTCCACGGCGAAGTACGACGGCCCTCCAGCAGGGCTGTCCGTGTCCGAGCGCAGGCTCCCGAGCGTGAGGGAGAAGTGTGGAGAATGGCCGGCCATCAGAATCCCGCGTGGTCCCTGGCGTTCCTCTCCGTCCAGGCGTTCCGGTAGCCGTTGAAGATGACGTCCCACTCGTAGAAGCCGAAGACCGGCAGCCCGAGGTGGAAGAAGGGGCCGAGCCACGAGTACTGATTCACGTGCCGCAACTCGTGCTCGTAGAGGGTGTCGTCCCGGGAAATGGTGACCGTTCCCCCATAGGCCGGGGGGGCGACGTTGGCTGGAAGGGCCAGATAATCCGGATAGGTCTTCCACTGCCTGTTCACGAAGAAGACGTTGCCGAAGGTGACGCCGAACAAGCCCCTGATGGAGCCGAGCCAGCCACCGGTGAAGACCAGCGCGAAGGCGTTGAGGCGCCCCGACGACGCCACGTCGATGCCCGGCGTCTCCCAGCTCACGTGGCCGAAGCTGAAGAGCCAGACGAGCCAGCGCACCACCTCACCCACCAGGCAGAGGATCTCCACCACGAGCCCGAACAGCGTATTGGGCAGCGTCCAGATGGCGCCGAGGAGGGAGAGCAGCACCCCGCCGAAGCTCCAGTGCCCGTTCGGGTCGTATCGATTCACCGGGTCGTTGCAGCACCATGCGTGGCGGTTGCGCACGCGGGGCTGCTTGAGCCACTCACCGAGAATCTGGGCGCGGGTCAGCCGCTGGTGTTGCGCCAGGCAGAAGGGACCCACCAGGCGCTCGTCGTCGGGAGCGCCCGTGTAGCTGTCCTCGGTGAGGAAGCGGCGCAGCGCCGGGTCGTACCAGCGGCAGCTCATCCAGTAGAGCCCGAGGTCGGCGTGGTAGACGCGCTCCCGGTGGAGGTACGGCAGGCGGGTGGGCCGCCCCAGCGGCACTCCGAACGGGTCGCAGGAGAACGGGCCCTCCAGCGTGCCGTCCATCGCACCGGCGAAGACCAGGCTGCCGCGTCCGTCGCCGTGGAAGAAGACGGGCTCGCCCTCGGGGCGGGTGCGGAAATCGATGGCCCCGACGAGGCCGGTGGGCATCCGCAGGAAGAGCCAGCGCGGGGCGCCCGCGGCGTCGGTGATGGCGAGCAGCGCGTCGTCGGGCCCGTACAGGTATCGCTCGGTGCCCGCCTCCGTGCGCTTGAGCACGAGCCGCCCCTTGTGGTCATACACGCACTGCGCGAGGCGTTGGCCGTTCTCCAGGACCGCCTGCGCCTCGCCCGCCTGGTTGTAGCGGTAGACGCGCTCCGTGGATGCGCGGCGCACGCGACGCACCCTCCCGGTGGCATCCACGTCCAGCTCCAGTGGCCTCCCACCAGCGCCCTCCTCGGCCACGAGCTCATCCATGGCGTCGTACTGGAAGCGCCAGTGCTGGCTTCCCTCCTCCGCACTCACCAGCCGGCCCAGCTCGTCGTAGCCGTAGGTCCGCTCACCGTCCTTCACGAGGCGGAATCCCGCGTCGTAGGCCAGCTCCTTCCGCCAGAGCACCTCCGCGCCCCGGCGCAGCTCCCTGCGGACGGGCCGCCCATCTCGCGCGTCGTGCCACGTGTCCTCGCGCAGCCCATCCGCCGTCTCGCGCCAGCAGTGCTTCTCCTCATCCGCGTACCCGAACCGGGCCAGGACCTCCCCGCCCCACGAGAGGGAATGCGGGCGGCCACGCTCGTCCCAGGCGTAGATGATGGAGACACCCCACGGGGCGAAGCGCAGCCGCGCCAAGCGGCCCTCGCCATCGAAGTCCTGCTCCACCGTCAGGGCAATCTCCTCCACCACCTGGTCGAGGCGGGAGAGCCGGCCGTGCTCGTCATGGGTGAAGCGGGTCTCCTCCCGGTCGCTCCGGGCCAGGGAGACCCGGCCCCGCGCGTCGTATTGGTAGGTGAAGGCGGCGGCGTCTCCGCGCAGGGTGCGCAGGAGTCGTCCCTGCGCGTCGTAGACGTGGCGCCGCGGACCGTCGGGGCGAATCACCTCGGTGAGCCGCCCCGCCTCGTCATAGCGGTACTCGCCCCAGGGCTCTCCGTTGCGCGTGACGGTCAGCAACCGGCCATCAGGGCCGTAGCCGTAGTGCCACCGCGTCCCATCGGGTTCGGTGATGGACGCCAGCTCTCCGTTCGCGAGCCAGGTGTAGCGGGACATCGCCCCGCCCTCGCGCACCTCCTTCACCAGGCCGTCCTCCGCGGAGACCTGCCTCCCGGCGGAGACGGCGGCCTGCCAGGCCTCGATGCGCGCGAGGCCCTCCTGCTCCAGGTGCGCGGCTGTCGCTTCGGATGGTCCGCGCATGTGCGTCCTCACAGGCTCACCGAAGCCGAGCCCCCGGACGCGCCGAGGGGAATGGCGTTCAACATCGCGTCGAACTCGTGCTGCACCCGGTCCAGCTCCTCGTTGAAGCTGGTCTCCAGGTTGTCGATGACGCGCAGGAGCCGCCCGAACAGGTCGTCGAGCACCAGGGTGTCGAGGTTCGCGAGCAGGTCCTCCAGCTTCTGCAGGATGGTGGCGATCTCCGCCTTCAAGCTGCCGAGCACCGCGGCGACGGCCTGGCGGACCTGTCCGAGGACCTGGTCGACCGCGCCCTTCACCTGGTCGATGAAGCCCTTCACCTTGCCCGTCACCGAGGTGAGGACGCCCTGGTACAGGCCGTCGAGCTGCGCCTCCAGCGTGGCCGGGTCGAGCGCCTTGAGTGGATCGAGCAGGGGCTCGTAGACGTTCTCCCGCAGCGACTGCGCCAGCTCGTCCGGGTCCAGCACATGGAACTTCGCCTGCACCGTGTCGTAGACGCCGGAGACCGCGTCCTTGAGCATGGCCGGGTGGATGATCAAGGCCGTGTCCTTGATCGCCTTGAAGAACCCATTGATCGCCGGAGTGATGGCGCTCTCCATGGGCTTGAGTCTGGCCACGAAGAGCTCGAGCGTCGCATCGATCCGGCGGGCCTTCTCCGAGGGCCGCAACGTCGCGAGCCCGGCGCGGATCTGCTCGTAGGTGAGCGGCTCACTCTGCCGCAGGAACGCGGGCAGGAGCCGGCCAAGGTTCGTGTCGAGCCGGGTGTACGCGGCCTCCGCGCCGGTCGCCTCCAGCGCGTTGATCTTGAGGCGCAGGGCGTCGACCAGGCTCTCGTGCGACGCCTGGAGCTGCCGGAGCCGGGAGGCCTCCACGTCGAGGCGCACCGGCTGGAGCACGAGGTCGAAGCGCGCCAGGAGCGAGACCGCCGCGTCCTGGTTGCCGGGCGGGGCGAGCTCGAGTCTCGCCACCAGGGAGGCGCGCAGCCCCGGGAGGAACGGGATGCCCGCCGCGGCCCGCACCGGGGACAATTCCGCGAGCGTGCCCTGCCCCGCGCGGAGCTGGCGCAGGACGTTGCGGGGGTCGATGGCCTGCATCGCCACCCCGAGCCCCGTGCGCAGCCCTTCCATGACGGAGACCAGGTCATTGCGAGGGACGCCGTCCAGGGCCTGGAGCAGCCGGTCGAAGACGAGGTCCAGCGGCTGGAACAGCGTGCTCAGCTTGATGCTGTTCTGGATGCTGAGCTGGACCTGGCGGATGCCCTCCTCCGGGTCTCCGAACACGGCATCGGTCAGGGCGAGCGTGACGTTCTTGAGCGCGGCGTAGAAGGTGTCGAGCGGCGCGGGCAGGTTCACGCTGTCGAGCCCACCGATGATGGCCTGGCGTGCCTGCGCGAAGAGCTCCTTCTCCTTCTGCTCCAGCGTGTCGAGGAGGGGCCGGATGTCCACGTACCCGAGCAGCTTGTCGATCTCCGCGTACAACGTCCGCAGGGGCGCCACCCAGACATCCGGGTTGACCCGCTCCACCACGGTCATCATCTGCGCATACGGCTCGCGGAGCACCCTCAGGAGCGAGCCCGGCGAGAGCGCGGCGAGGCGGCCCTTCAGGCTTTCGACCAGCTCATAGAGGGGGGCCAGCAGCGTCGTGCCGTTGAGCTTCTGCACGGCCCCGGTGACCTGCTCCAGGAGCGAGCTCAGCGGCCCCATCACCGACTCCGCGTCGAAGTTCCCGAGCCTGCGACGGAAGTCCTGCCATGCGGCGATGATCTGGTTGATGAGCCCCTTGAGCTCGTTCCCCAGTGAGGCGAACCCGTTCTTGAGCTGGGTGTTGATCATCCCCTCCAGGTCGATGGCGCGCAGCAGCGCGAGGCCAGCCTGGATGGCGAGCTTCTCCGCGTCGGAGAGGGCGTCGGGGCGGATGGACTGCAGCTTCGTCTTGAGGGTGTCGATCTCCTCGATGACCTCGTCGGCGACCGGCTTGAAGCTCAGGTCGTCCAGCCGGGCGAGGAGCGAGCGGATCTCCTCGAGGCCTTCCGCGAGGCTGTCCTCCAGCTCTTGAATCACCGACCCGGCGGACTCGATGGCCGACGTGAGCTCCTGGCCCACCTCGGCGAAGGGAATCTGCTCGAGCTGCCGGAGCACGTCCGCGAGGCCCTGCTCCACCTGGGTGAGCAGCCCGGAGTCGAGCTCGTCGTCGATGAACTTCTGCGCGTCCTGGAAGGCCTCCTCGATGGAGGCACGGATGGAGCTGATGCCGAGGTCGTCCAGCTCCTGCTTGACCCGCACGAGCATGGCCTCCACCGCCGCCTGCACCTGCTCGGTGGGCACCTCCTCGATGGCCTGGCGAATCCTGTCGATGAACCCGATCAGGATGCTGCGCGCCTGCCCCAGCGGCGACTGGGCGAAGCTCTCCTGGATGCTGGTGGACAGCCGGGTGATGCGCTCCGCGAGGTCCTCCGGCGAGAACACCATCGTCAGCCGGGCCAGGAACTCGTTCAGCACCTCGGCGAGCTGGTCCACCGCGTCGTCGACGGTGGGGATTGCGTCGAGCGGCAGCGCCTCGAGCAGGTCCCGGTAGGTGGTGAAGACGGTGTCCCAGGCGTGGCTCTCCACCACCGTCTGGAGGGCCGAGTAGAAGTCCTCCAGGGTGTCGAAGCCCGAGTCGAACGCGGTCCGCAGGCCCTGGAGCTTCAGCTCCAGCGCGCCGTACAGGGCCACGTTGGCCGGGTCGAAGTCCTTGATGGCCTGGGCCACCTCCTGGAACGCCGCGGCGATGGCCGCCCGGGCCGGGTTCACCGCCGTGGCCAGGTTGGCGTCGGACAGGGGCGCCACGACGGCGAGCGCCGAATTCACGTGCGCCGTCACGTCCTGGAGCAGGTCCGGCGCCACGCCCACGAGGTTGCGACTGAGGAACGGCAGCAGCTCCGCGCTGTTGCCGGCGTAGTTGGTCCGCAGCTCGTCGATGAGCTGGAGGGCCTCGCGGACGCGCGTCAGCTCCTCTTCGCCGATGAGGTTCGCGGCGAGGTCACCCAGGCGAGTCTGGAAGAGGCCCAGCAGGTCCCCGACCAGCGCCATGGCGGTCTGCTCCAGGCTGGAGCCGGCCTGGATCTGCTTCACCACGTCGCTGTCCTGCAGGAACCGCATCAGCTCGCTGTAGGCCTGCTCGATTTCCTCCACGTACCGCAGGCTGTCCGCGGGCAGCGCGTTGCGGATGGTGGTGAGCGCCTGGGGGAGCCGCTCCGAGATTCCGGAGACGTCGATGTGCAGGGTGGCCTCGAGCCCCTCCATGGCCGAGGTGACGCCCCCCAGCGGCGACGAGGGGCCCGAGTTCAGGGAGCCCAGCACGTTCAGGAAGCCGGTGAGGCCATTGCCAACGTTCAGGCTGGCGGTGCTCGCCCCTTCCAGCGTCGGTAGGTCGGCTGTGGCGCTCATCCCGGGGACTCCCTCTCAGAGAAGCCCTGCAATGGAGCTCAGCGTCGTGGTGGCGGGGCCTGCCGCTTCGGTGAAGGACGTGAGCATCCCCGGCAGCCGCGTGGTGGGGTTGCCGTAGTCGGAGGCTCCGGCGAGGAGGTTCGCCAGGTCTGCGACCTGGCCGATGGCGTTCTGGACGTCGTCCATCATCCCGGCGGCTTCATCGAGGATGCTGGCGTCGAGGTCCCCGAGGGGATTGGCGACCGCGGGCGGCGGTGGAGGCACGTACTCCGCCACCTCGCAGACGTAGTCGAACTGGTCGACGAAGCCCGCCCGCTGCACCACCTGTAAAGTGTCGATGACGACCTGGGTGAAGTACCCCTCGCCAACGGCCTCGCACAGGAAGTCCACCGGCTCGCGGGCGAGGTACTTGTCCCGCAGCTCCTTGAGCCTGTCGGCGGCCTCCGCGCCCAGGAAGATGCCCTGGAAGGCCACGGCCACGCCGGGCCGCCCGAGGTCCTGGGTCAGCTCGCCGCTGAGGCCAGGCACGGAATGGCGCACGAAGCGGGCCCGCTCGCGCACCTCCACCCTGATGAGCTTGTCCAGGGGAATGCCCGCCAGTTCGAGCGCCATCAGAGATCCCCACCGCTGAGCCCGAAGCGCCGGATCGACTCCTCCCTCAGCCGGTCCTGGAACCTGTCGAGCAGCTTGTCCAACAGCAGCTCCTCCGCCGCACCGCCCGCCCCTCCTTCACGAGCCGGCCCCGTGAAGGACACCTCCGGCAGGGAGACCGGCTCGGGGACGTGCACGCCGGGGCTCGCGCGGGCAGGACCGGGGCCCGCGACGACCGCTGCCTCTGGAGCCGCGTCGCGGCCAGGCGGCCTCGGAGGAAGGGCTTCGGGAGCATCGACGTGAGAGCGCAGCAGCGCCGCCAGCTCGGCCGGCGACGAGACCATGCGGACGGACCGCGAGCCCGAAGCCCCTTCGCCACTCACGGGCCGTGGGCCCTCCTCGAAGACGGCGCGCTCCGTGAGCAGCGAGCGCGGGGAAGGCATCGCGGATGCGACGGGAGCCTGAGCGGCACGCTCCGCCGACACGACAGGAGTGAGCGTGAACGGACGCGCCTGCTCCACCAGCGCGTCAACTGTCGGAGCGGGCGTGCGGTGCATCGGCACGGAGGGGAAGCCGAGGCTTCCAGCCACCGTCCCTCGCTCCGGGAAGTTCGTGGACGGTGCGGGAGCACGCGCTCGGACGTCGGACTCCAGCGACCCTTGGAGTGCCGCATTCCCTCGTGGAAGGCCGCTCCCCTCGCCAGGAGACCACGACGACGCTCCCACGTGCGTTGCGTGGGCCGCCATGCCCGCGGGCTCCGGCAGTTGGAGCGTCGCCGCTTCGTTGAACCCGGAGGAAGCCGCGAGCGGCACCGCGGATCGAGCCCGAGGGAACGCGCCCGCGGTTCCCCGGAGGTCGGGACGTGCGTCGGGCGCGCTCAGTCGCTGGCGTACCGGCTCGGAGGGAGGCGAAGCTTCGGCAGGGGCCGCGCCGCCCTGAAGCGCCCGCGACAGGACGCGCTCCAGCCGCGCGTGGAGGTCCCCGTCGGCGAGCTCCCCTGGCAGGGGAAACGCGGACACGAGGGGCTGGCGGAACAGCGCTTCCGCCACCCGGAGGACCTTCTCCGTCTGCCGCTCCAGACTCACTCCCGGCCTCCCCGCTCCCGGGCCGCATCCAGCGCGAGCAACCGCTCGATGCCGGCGAGGTACACCGCCACCTGCCCCGGTGTCAGTTCCGCGACCTGCTGGGGCGTCCACCCGAAGTGCTTCGCCAGCAGGAGGTGTGACTGTCCGAGCGGAGAAGAGGCGACGCTCTGCGCCCCGTCCCCGTCCGTGTCCAGGCCCGAGATGAGGTTGATGCGCGCCACCAGGAAGTGCACGAGCCCCGCGTGCAACTGGCGGATCTGCTCCAGTTGGAGCGCGGGCTCCACCAGCGACTCCTTGACCATCAGGAGGGGCACCAGGGAGGGCTCCTCGCGCGACGCCTTCAGGATGAGGGCCAGCGTGGCGATGCGCAGGGGCCGCAGCTTCACGTGCCCGCCCGCCCTGCCCGGCTCCACGGTGCTCCCCGGCCTCAGCACCTGGGCGGGCACCGCCACCTCATGGACGAGCGCGCTGCCCGCCAGCAGGTCATGGGCGGACAGCAGCCCTCCGTCCGCCGAGGCCCCGTTCCCACCAGGGCTCTCCCCCGGGGTTGCATGCATCGGGTTTCTCACTCCCGTCACCTCTCCCGCGAAGAGCGCTAGCTTTCCTCGAAGGCCACGCGCAGGGCCTGGAACGTCACCTTCTCCATCACGAAGGAGTCACTGGGGATGGCGTAGTTCCAGCTGTCGAACCTCACCCCGAAGATGGTCACCCGGGACTGCTGGGTGGGCCGGGCCGGGTCCTTGAGCGTGGAGATGATGTTGAACGAGGGCTGCACGAAGTTCGGCGACGAGGGCGGGCTCGCCGCGCCGTCTCCGAGCAGGAGCCGGAGCAGCGCGCCGTTCACGTGGCCGCGCTCGGCGGTGCCGGACACCTGGACGATGCCGGGCCGCAGGTGCGTGGGATAGCGGCGGCCAATCTCGAAGAAGGGGCGCACGTTGCTGGTGACGCTGATGGAGACGTTCGTCAGACGCCCCACCACGTTGCTGAGGTCGTATTCGGAGACCAGCGCCTCGGCGACCTCACCCTCGGGAGTCGAGGTGTCCTCCACGCCGAGCACCAGGACCGCGTCAGTGGCACGAAACACGTCATTGGGCATGGGTGTCCTCGCTTACTTCAGCGTCATGGTCACGCGGATGAAGTCGATGCTGAAGGTCGGCTGGATGGTCATGGTGACGCTGACCTCTCCGGCGATCTCCTGGGCGCGGGTGGCGGTGACCTCGAGCTCGTAGCCGGTGAGCGCCTCGTCTTCCACCATGCGGGTGAGGAAGGCATCGAGCGTGGCCCTGAGCGCCGACCGCACCCGCGAGTTGTTGAGCTTGCCGATGTACGGGTTGGAGGCCGAGCGGACGCCGTACTTCGCGTAGTCGACGATGCGACGGATGGGGATGGAGGAGAACGGCTGTCCCTCGCCCTGCGTGGTCAACCCCTTGAGCACCCGCAGCCCTTCCTTGCGGACCACGGTCAGCACGTTCTGCTTGATGAGCTGTTCCTGTTGCCCGCGATTCACGTCCACGGCCAGGCCCGGGATGTTCACGCTCTTGTTCGTCAGGCTGGTCTGCACGGACAGGGACGACACGAGCCCCGCCACGGCCGCGGCCGTGTAGGCGGCGGGCAGCGTCTTGCCATCCGGGTAGCGCATGCCCGGAGCAACGAGGATGACCCGGTCCTCGGCCATCGAGTGGCCCAGGAACTCCGCCACCGTGCTGCCCCTGGCGCCGATGACGCCGATGCGCTCGTGGTCGGTCTCCGCCGTCTCCCTGAGGTGGCCCACCAGGACCGAGCCCATCTCCTCGGCATCCTGGCCCGCGAGCACCACGATGTTGACGAGCATGTTGGAGATGGCCTCGAGGCCAGCCCGGTACTCGTCCTCACCGGCGTCCGCGCCGTTGGCGCCCCGGGTGTTCGTCCCGGTACCGAACCACGCGCTCACGTCCGTGGCGGGCTTGTTGCCGCCGTAGGTGCCATCGGCGGTGCCTCGCACCAGCGCGGACGTGGCGACCTGCTGCGCCAGGAGGCTGCCGTCACAGACGACGTAGGCTTCCTTGGACGTGCCGGCCACCAGCGTCACGAGGACGGCATCCTCCGCCTCCACCAGGTAGCTGGCGGTGAGCACGTCCCCGTTGGCGGATTTGGGCGCATCCCCGGAGTGGAAGTCCAGGTCGCCGTTCCACACGGTGATGAGCACCTCGCCGGGCTGCGGCGCGGCATGCTCGACGCCGTACGTGGCGATGACCTTCTGGCCTGCTGCCGGCACCTGCGCGGCCTCGAAGGTGAGCTCACCGGTGGAGGTGTTGACGCGAACCTCGCCCGAAGCGGGCGGAGCCCCGGCGCCGTAGAGGATGGCGCCCGAGCCGTACGTCCGCACCGTGTTCCCGGACGCGTCCACCACCTTGAACTCGTTGACCGCCGGCACGTTGGCGACCTTCGGGTTGGCGAGGAGGAAGGCATTCGACACGTTGGCGACGACCTCCTCGTCCGGGCGATGAACCGGTAGACGATGTCGAAGGTGTCGACGCGCCGGGTGTCTCCTCGCGTCACCTGGAGGCGGTTCTCCGGGCTGGGCTTCACCGTGTGGTAGCGGAGCGCCGCGAAGGAGGACGTCTGCTTCTCCCCGACGATGCGGCACGGGGCCTTGGACTCGGAGACGTCGACGTGGATCTCATTGCCCCACGTGCCCGGCGACAGGGCGGTCAGCACGGCCACCGTGTGGTCCGCGCCGTCCCTCACCGCGAAGCTCGCGGCCTTGGAGGTGCTCTTCGCCACCCGCACGCCGATGACGGTGGAGGCCCCGTTCGCGTAGATGTGCTGCAGCGCGCGGGTGAGTGAGAGGGGGTTCGCCCCATCCACCGGCTTGTCGAAGTCGTCCGGGAGGCCGAAGACCTCGCGGGCATTGGCGAAGCCCGAGAGGGTGACCGGGACGCCCACGGGACCGGCGCTGGCCGTCCCCACGACGCCGACGATGCCGGTGGCGATGCGGCCGGCGGATATCAATCCCTCGGCACGTACGTCGATATAGGTCCCCGGAATGATCATTTCGGGCATCCCTGCCTCCTGTTCGGTTGCGGCGCCCTACCCCCCCTGCGGCCCCCCGCTCCTCGCCAATCAGCAGCGCGGAGCGGGGCTGGCAGGATTCACGCAACGTGAATCTAGAGCGACTGTCCGAGCACAGGCAAAGGGATCAGTTGCAATTCTTTGCGGCGCACCGCGTCGGCGGCGTGGTGGGCCCGCATCACACCAGGGACGTCTGCCTTCGGGGGAAGGTGATGACGAACTCCGTGGAGGCACCGGGGACGGTCTCCACGCCGATCTCACCCAGGTGTGCCTGGATGATGTCGTAGCAGATGGACAACCCCAGGCCGGTGCCGTCCCCCGCGGGCTTGGTGGTGAAGAACGGGTCGAAGATGCGGCCGACGACTTCCGGCGGAATGCCGGAGCCGTTGTCCTGGATGCGCACCTCCACGGAGTGCCCCAGGTTCTTCGTGCGGATGCTCAGCTTGGGAACGAAGCCCTGCACCCCGCGGCGCAGCTTCTCGCGCGTGGCGTAGCACGCGTTGTCGATGACGTTCAGGAAGACCCGGCTCACGTCCGACGCAGACAGCATCACCAGCCCGACTGTCGGGTCGTAGGCCGTCTCGAGCTCCAGGTGGAACTCCGGCTCCTTGCCGCGCACCGCGTGGTACGCGAGGTTGACGCTCTCGGCCAGCAGGGCGTTGAGGTCCGTCTCCACCTGCGAGCTGCTGCCGCTGCGGGAGTGCAGCAACATCCCGTTGATGATCTTGTCGGCGCGCCGGCCGTGCTCGTGAATCTTGACGGCGTTCTGCTTGAGGGTGCCGAGCATCTCCTGGACCGCGCGGCCGGTCGGCACACCGGCTTCCTGGAGCTCTTCCTCGAGGTCCACCGCCGCCGACACCGACAGCTTCGCGAAGTTGTTGATGAAGTTGAGCGGGTTCTTGAGCTCATGCGCGATGCCCGCGGTGAGCGCGCCCAGCGACGCGAGCTTCTCCTGGGTGACGAGCTGGCGCTGCGTCTCCTTGAGCCGCTTGAGCGTCTGCAGCAGCTCGTCGTGGCGCTCCCTCAATTCCCGCGTGCGCTCCTTCACACGGTTGTCGAGCGTGTCGTAGAGGCGCGCGTTCTCGATGGAGATGGCGGCCTGCGCGGAGAGGAGCTCCAGCATCTTGCACCGCTCGGGGGTGAAGGCCTCCGCCGCCAGGTTGTTCTCCAGGTACAGGACGCCCACGAGCTTCTTCTGCCGGAGGATGGGCATGCCCAGCACGGACACGGGCCGCGCGCGCGTGATGTACGGGTCCGCCTGGAACTGCACCGCCTGAGCCGCGTTGCCCAGCACCACCCGCGCGGCCGTGCGCTCGACGTAGCGGACCACCGCGGTGGAGAGGTCGTCGCGGTCGTCCACCGAGGTGGTGTGGATGTGCACCTGGCCCCCGCTGCTCGGCGCTTCGACCACGAGGGGCGAATCCCCGAACAGGATGAGGAAGCCGCGCTGCGCCCCGGCGCTCTCGATGAGGATGCGCATCAGGGTGCGCACGAGCTCGTCGAGCACCAGCTCGCCCGAGATGGCCTGCGAGGCATTCATGATGGCCATCAGGTCCAGCGACGCGCTGGTGGGGCCTCCCGCGGAGGGGAACTCCGTCCCATCCCGCGGCAGCAACTCCTTGAACTCCTCATCGAGCTTCGCGACCTTCGCGTCCGCGCCCCAGCGCACGTAGGCGTAGCGCGCGTCGAGCAGGTACGCGCGGGCGAGCTTGCGCCGGCCCCGCGCGAGGTAGAAGCGCGCCGCCAGCTCGTTGCCCATGGCCTGGATGTTCGTGAAGTCATGGCGCGTCGCGGACTCGATGGCCTGGTCATACAGCTCCATCGCCTCCTGCTCCCGGCCACAGATGCGGGCGTCCTCCGCGCGCACCAGCAGCCAGCGGTGCTCGAAGTTCTCCGGACAGCTCGCCGCCCACTGCTCCAGGCGCTTGAGCTGCGCGTCGATGACGCCCCGGTAGCGCGCCTGCTCCTCGGGGGTGGCGGACGCCCACGCGGCCGCCGCCGCGAGCGGGAGGATGAAGCTGTAGTCCGTCTGCCGCATGTTGCACACGAGCATCGGGACGAACGGCTCCGTCCTGGCCCCCAGCGCGAGCGCCTGCGCGTGGTCTCCGAGAACGTACGCGGCCTGCATCTCGAGGAGCAGGAGCGTCGCCACGTTCATCGGAAAGTGGGCGAGCTTCTTCTCCAGCGAGGCGGCATCGAGCTCCTCGTCGTCGGGCGCGACGCCGCTCGACAGCAGGGCGAAGGTCCGTTCGAAGCCCCGGAGGGTGGTGCTCGTGTCCTTCTGATTGAGCCGCTGCAGGAGGTCGGCGAACCGGTTCGCGCGCTCGCGGAGTCCGTGCAGCTCCTCGCCCCCGAGGAAGCCCTGGTCGGAGGCATGCATCGTCGCGAAGCCCGCGTAGAGGATGCCTCCCGACTCCATGCCGCCGGTAAAGGCCCGCTCCAGGTGCGGCTTGCCCTCGCGCAGGTGCTTGCGCCAGGGGTTGATGTAGCCCCCGAAGAAGTTCGACACCGTCGCGCGCGTGCTCGCCTCGTCGAACCGCTCCGCCAGGACGAGGGCCACGCGGCCCAGCTCGTAGGCCGTCGCCTGGTCGCCGGTCATCCCTCCGTGCAGCATCCCGTAGGTGGCGTAGCCGATGGAGGAACCGGCCGCGTTGCCATGCTCCAGGGAGAGCCGGACGACGATGGCCGCGAGCAGGCCATACAACGCGAGGTTGTCTCCCGCGTACATGGTGGCCCGCGACACGAGCAGGATGCGTGCCCGGTGCTCCGGCTCACGCGCTTCCTCGAAGTCCTGCACGCTGCTCACGGGACGGCCCGCGAGCTTCGCCTGGAGCAGCCCGCCCACGACGCCCAGCTCCGCGACGAAGGCCGCCTCGTAGCCCGAGGTGGGAATCTCGATGCCGGCGGCGAGCAGCGCCTCGCGCCCGGCCTGGGCCGCGGCCATGAAGGCCCCCCGGCTGATGAGCAGCGCCGCCCGCAGGCTGTGGAGCTCGCTCTTCTGGAGCTGGGTCCGCGCATGGGCCAGGAGGCGCTCGAAGTCCGCCTCGGCGGCATCGAACTGGCCCAGCAGGTAGAAGCACTCCGCCCGCTGGCGGTGGAGGGAATGCACGAGCTCGCGCTCCCGCTCCCAGCCATCCTCCGGCAGCAGCCCGATGCTGGCCTCCAGGTAGCGGAGGCCGGACGCATACGCCGCCGAGGCCCGGGCCCGCGTCCCCGCGAGCAGGCCGAGCTGCGCCACCTGGAGTCGCTCCTCGCGCGTCTCGAGCAACTCCGAGGCCACCAGCAGGTGGTCGACGATTTCGAAGACGCGCTTGTCGAGCTCCTCCTTCGGGGTGTGCTCCATCAGGAGCCGCCCGACGCGCAGGTGCACGGCCTTCCTCGCCGAGGGGTCGATGAGCGAGTACGCCGCTTCCTGCACCCGGTCGTGCAGGAACGAGTAGACGGCCGCGCGTCCGGTGGCGGGGCCGTGCGCGTCGTCGCGCAGCGGGGCCACGTACTTGTACGCGTCACCGATGGGCACCAGGAGCCCTTGCTCGAGCGCCGGCCACAGCTCCGCGGCCACCACCTGCGCCGGAAGCCGGCTCACGGTGGCGAGCGTGTCCAGCGCGAAGGTGCTGCCGATGCAGGCGGCCAGCTCCACCACCCGCTGCGAGGGCTCGGCCAGCGCGCGAATCTTCTCGGCCATCAGCACCGCGACGTTGTCGGTGATGCCCTCCTTACGGATGCGCTCGAGGCTCCAGCGCCAGCGCCCCGTTTCCGACTCGAAGGTCACCAGCTCGCGCGCGTGGAGCGAGGTCAGGAACTGGTTCACGAAGAACGGGTTGCCCTCCGTCTTGTTGAAGACCAGCGCCGCGAGCTCGTCCACCTGCGGCTCTCCGTCGCCGCCGAGCGTGTCGACGATGAGCTGCCGGACGTGCTCCAGCCCGAGCGGCTTGAGCGCGATTTCCCCCCCCACGCTCCCGCGCTTGCGCAGGCCGTCGAGCACCACCATCAGCGGGTGGGACTCGAAGACCTCGTTGTCCCGGTAGGCCCCGACGAAGAACAGGTTGCGGCTGCCCGTGTCATGCAGCAGCCGGGACAGCAGGCTGAGTGACGCGGAGTCGGCCCACTGGAGGTCGTCCAGGAAGAGCGCCAGCGGGTGCTCCTCGCGGGCGAAGACGCGGACGAACTGCTGGAAGACGATGTTGAAGCGGTTCTCCGCCTCGGACGGCCCGAGGTCCGGCACGGGAGGCTGCGGCCCCACGATGAGGGCGACCTCGGGGACGACGTCCGTCACGACGCGCCCGTTGGGCCCGAGCGCCTCGCGGATGCGGTCCCTCCACCGGTCGACCGTGCGTGCGTCCTCCCCGAGAATCTGCCGGATGAGCTCCCGGAAGGCCTGGATGAACGCGCCGTAGGGCTCGTTGCGATGTTTGTCGAACTTGCCGGAGCTGTAGTAGCCGCGGCGCGCGACGATGGGCTTGTGGATTTCGCTGACCAGCGCCGACTTGCCGACGCCGGAGTAGCCACTCACCAGCACGATGGTGGCGGCACCGTGGCTGGCGCGCTCGAAGGCGCCGATGAGCACCGCCTTCTCGGCATCGCGGCCATAGAGCTTCTCGGGGATGCGGAAGGTCGCCGAGACGTCGTGCCGGCCGGGAACGAAGCCGTCGAGTGAGTCCTCCACCCGCAGCCGGTCCGCGCACTCCTTCAGGTCCTCCGTCAGGCCATAGGCGCTCTGGTACCGGTCCTCCGCGCGCTTGGCCAGGAGCTTGAGGACGATGTCCGACAGCGCGGGGGGCACCTGCGGGCGGAGCGCATGCGGCGGCGTGGGCTCGACGGCGATGTGCCCGTGCACGAGCGAGACGGGGTCGGTGGCCTCGAAGGGAGGCCGCCCGGTGAGGAGCTGGTAGAGGGTGACTCCCAGGGAGTAGAGGTCGGAGCGGTAGTCGACCGCGCGGTTCATCCGCCCCGTCTGCTCGGGCGAGATGTAGGCCAGGTGGCCTTCGAGGCGGTGGATGCTCCTCAGGACCTGCGTCTCCCGGTCCAGCCGCGAGGCGAAGTCGAAGTGGGTGAGCTTCGCTTCTCCCGTCCGCCGGTTGTACAGGATGTGCGCCGGCTGGATGCTCTTGTGGATGACGCGATTGCGATGCAGCTCGCCGAGCGTTCGGGATATCTGGGTGATGATGCCAATGGCCTCCAGGGGCTCCATCGGCCCCTCGGCGAGGAGGCTGGTGAGCGGTGAGCCGCCTGAGTCCTCCAGGACGAGCACGTAGCGGCCACCCTCGCGGGTGAGCCCCAGGGACTTGACGACCCCCGGGAGCTGGAGCCCGCTCGTCAGCTCGTTGCCGTAGCCGAGGCGGGCGAGTTCCTCGGGGCTGGGGTACTCCTTGGCGAAGTGGCGCAGGAGCACCGACTGCCCGTCGCTCCTCTTTGCACGCAAGAGCACCGTGCTGTCCTCGGCCAGCACCTCCGCCACCGTGAAACCCGGGATGACATGCATTGTGATCGCCTGCTTTCGCTCATTGGCCCACCCGTCCGCGAGCGCCCGGGATGCTACCCGTGGTTCACGCCGGATCCCACTCGACGGTCAGGTGCTTGAGCCACCGGAGGACGAGGTTGGTGGTGAAGGTCAGCTCTGGAGACGGGGGGAGCCGGAGGTTCGGCAGCCGTGCGAACAGCGTCTCGAGGGCGATGCGAATCTCGAGCCGTGCGAGCGAGGCGCCGATGCAGAAGTGAGGGCCGCGGCCGAACGTGAGGTGCTGGCTCGCATTGCTCCGGTGGATGTCGAAGGTGTCCGGCCGCTCGAACTGCGTCTCATCCCGGTTGGCCGAGCCGAAGAGCAGCACCACCCGGGCCCCCTTGGGGATGCGGACGCCGCCCAGCTCCACGTCCGCCGCCGCGGTGCGGAACATCGCCGGGTTCGAGGTGTCGAAGCGCAGCCCCTCCTCGACGGCCTGGGGGAGGAGCGCGGGCTCCCGCAGGCAGGCCTGGAGCTGCTCCGGGTGGCGAAGCAGATGCAGCAGCGTGTTGCAGATGGCGCCGGTGACAGTCTCGTGGCCGGCGAAGAACAACTGCATGGCGGTGCTGATGGTCTCCTGCTCGCTGGGCTGGACCTCGCCCTCCGTTCCCGCGGAGAGCAGCGCGCTCAGCGCGTCATCCTGGGGCTCCTTCCGGCGCTGCGCCATGAGCGCGGCGACGTAGTGGTAGAGCGCGGCGGCCCCCTGGGCACAGAGCAACTGCTGCTCCAGCGGCAGCCCCGGCGTGTTGAGCGTGAGCCACGCATCGGACCAGCGCTTGATTTGATGGCGGTCCTCGAGCGGCGCGCCACACAGCCCGACGATGATGCTCAGCGGCAGCTCGTAGGCGAAGCGCGCCATGATGTCGGCGCGGCCCTCGCGCGCGAAGCCATCCACGAGGGAGTTCGCGACCTGGCGGATGTGCGGTTCCAGCTTCGCCACGCGCTGGGGCGCGAACATCCGGCCGACCAGGGCCCGCAGCCGGGTATGGGACGGAGGATCGTTGTTCACGAGCCCGGGCGCCTCGTTCGGGATGGGCAGCAGCGCCTTCACCTCGGGCGGGAGCTCGACCAGGGCGACCTTGTTGGAGAACCGCTCCGTGTCCTTCGCGGCCTCGGTGCAGTCCTCGTACCGGCTCACGATCCACGCGTGGAACATCGGGCTGAAGAACACGGGCGCATCCCTGCGCGCCTTCGCGTAGGTGGGGTACGGATCCTCGAGCTGGGCCGGGAGGAAGGGATTGAACTCGACCGCGCTCGCATCGGAGGGATTCTGAGCCATCGGAGACCAGGGGCAGGCGTGAAGGCACGGTGAGGCGCGGCCGAGCATACCCACCCGGACCCATGACTTCCACGTGAGCACCGGGACGCTTCCCGCGTTCCAACCCAACAGGCCGGACCGTGTGGCGTTGCGTTTACAACCCCACGCGGACGACAATGTGCGCCGCGCCAAAAGCGGCCAGCGGTGCTGCGCCCATCGGCCAGGGGAACCATCATGAACATCCTGTCGTTTGACGGTGCGGCCAGCACCTCGCTCCAGATCCGCATGCTGAAGTACCTGGAGCTGGAAGTGCCCGGGTTCCTGGAGCGGGCGGAGCTGTTCGCGGGCGCCTCGGACGGGACGCTGCTGGGGGTCTACCTCGCCTCCAGGCTGCATGGCCCCAATCGCATGAAGCCGCTGGCCGCCATCGACGACGCCATCGAGTTCAGCAACGAGATGGCCGCCTCGCTGCACGCATCGCTGTGGGGCACGCTCATGGCCACCATCGGCATCTCTCCCCTGCTCTCCCCCGGCCTGTTCTCCACCGAAACCAAGTTCCAGAAGCTCGTGGAGCAGCGCTTCGGCAATGAGACGCTCAGGGACCTGACGAAGAGCGACGTGAAGGTGGTGATCGCGAGCTTCAACATGACGGAGAAGCGCCCGCAGATCTTCCAGAACTTCGGGCCGACGGCCGCCGCTCCGGAGTTCCTGCTCTCCGAGCTCGCGCTGGCCAGCTCCGCCATGCCCCTGATGCTCCCGCTCCCGGGCTTCTTCGGCCCGGGGCACCCGAAGGAGCGCAGCTACTATCTCGATGGGTCGCTGGCCACGAACAACCCCTCCATGTCCGCCGTCGCGGCCGCGGTGAATTCGCTCTGCCTGAACCACGGAGTCCCCCGGCTCCGGCATCACATCGGAGGGCACCCCATCGAGACCGTGGTCGTGGCATCGCTGGGCTCGACGGTGACCCGGCGGGAGTCGAAGCGGGACGGCCCGCTGAATGGGGGCATGGAGCAGGTCCACATCCCCCGCCCGACGGGCATGCTCATCCTGAAGGCGCTCTCCAAGCTGGTGCCCAAGGGCAGGCATGTGAAGAGCCTGGACTGGGGCTGGCTCCAGTGGCTGCTCAACTACGAGTTCAACCTCATCGACCTGGGGCTCTACGCCTGGTTCCAGAACGCGATGGACACCGTCGCGCTCCAGTGCAGCGATCTGCTCCACCCGGACCAGTACTGCCGCTACGCGCCCGGCATCGACCAGCTGCACCTCCTGCTCCAGCTCCTCTTCGGTGACACCCAGAACCTGCTCGACACGATGGACAAGGAAGCCTTGCGGCTCCGTGAAGGCCCCGGCTTCCGACACCTCGTCGACTGGGCCCGGAAGGAATGGATGCAAGCGCCCCTCGTGGGCGCGAAGCCCGACCTCCGCATCGCCGCGGAGGGCTGAAGCCGCGCGATGAGCCACACGTCGGCCGCCACCGTCGTGCCGTGCCGCGTTCCACGCGCCGCGCTCGAGCGCATCGTGCTCGCCGCCATCCAGGCGCCGAGCACGGAGAACTGCCAGCCCTGGAGCTTCTCCTGGGATGGCACCGTCCTCTCGGTGCGGCACGACGCGGAGCGCTCGAGGCACGTGCTGAATCGCAACGAGCACGCCACGTACGTGACGCTCGGCTGTGTCCTCGAGTCCATCGCCATCGCGGCCACCGCTGAGGGACTCCTGGCCTGGCCGACGCTGTCGCTCGGGGACGGGCCGGGGACCGTCTGGGCGACGCTGGGCTTCAGCGCGAGCGCACGGGAGGTCCACCCGCTGGTTCCGGTGCTGGCCACGCGCGGGACGGACAGGCGGCTGTTCCAGGGCGGCTCCTCCACCCATTCCGTGTTCGACGTGCTCAGGGGCGACGCAGGGGACTTCCCGGGCTGCGGGCTGCACGTCTCCGCTCGTTTCTCGAAGGAGCTGCTCGACTACCTCACCGAGGCCGAGTCCTACGTGTGGCGTCACGAAGACTCGCTTCGCGATGTGATGCGCTGGATGCGGCTGTCCCGTGACGAATTGGAGCGCACGCGGGACGGCATGCCCTGGAACACCTTTGGCTTCGATATCCCGGATTCCCGACTGTTGAGTCTGTCGCGCTCACCGTTGCTGGGCGGGGAGCTCGCCGGCCGTGCCCTGGGCGTGGTCGCGAAGCGCTGGCTCACGATGCAGCTCCGCTCCTCGGCCGCGCTCGTGTGCCTGACGGTGCGCTCCACCCGCCGGGAGGACCTGGTCGCCTCGGGCGGGCTGGGCCTGCGGGCGTGGCTGCGCCTCAATCAGGCGGGCTTCGGCGTCCAGCCGCTCACGAGCCCGGCCCTGCTGGCCTACAACGCGGTGACGGACAGCCTGCCTTCGACGGCCCGCCCCGAATATGTCGCGCTGCTGCGAGGGGGACCGGAGCTCATCGCGCGAGGGTTCGGAGCCCCGCTCACGGAGCTACCCGTGTGGATGCTCCGCACGGGACGCTCTCCGCCGCTCCCGCCCCACCAGCGCGCACCGCGCCGCACGCTCCAGGAAGTCCTCACCGTGAATGAAGGCGGATAGGGGCCCGCGGCAGCCCGGGCCGCCAGCGCAAGCTCGGCGGGCGGCGGGGAAGACCCTGCTGGAGCGCTGTCGCCGTCATGCCCGCGTCGATGAGGCGCTTCATCGGCAAGGGCTACTTCGCCTCGGCGAGGCAGGCCTGGAGCTTCGACGCGAGCACCTGGACATGCGGCTGCCGGAGCAGCGTGAGGTGCTCGCCGGGAATCCGGTGCACGTCCACGCCGCCCGCCGCGAGCTGGCTCCAGCCCTGGGTCGGGTCTCCACCATTCCGGCCGGGCATCTCCGTGGCCTTGAACAGCGTCACGCGCGAGGGATAGGTGCGCGGTGAGTAGTCGAGCGTCTGCTGGAGGTGATGCTTGAAGAGCCGGAACATCGGGAGCATGGCGGGCTGCCGGAGCGCGAGCAGTCGCGACTCCCTGGGCACGAAGTTGGCCATGGTCGAGCGCGCGAGGAAGGACTCCAGCCAGTTGAAGCCAGGAGGCCGGCCGGGTCCGGCCGATTCCGCCCCATCGCGCGAGGTGGTCCAGAGGTAGAGGTAGTCGTGCAGGTGCGGCCAGATGGAGCGGGCAATCCCCGTGGCCAGGAGCCGGGCCATGACCGCGGGCGAAGGCCGGTAGCCGGCAACGGGGGCGGGCTCGTCCACGATGGCGAGCATGCGGACCTCTTCACCCATCCTGACGAGCTGCTGGGCCATCTCGAACACGACGAGGCCCCCGAACGAGAAGCCGCCCAGGTGGTAGGGACCTCGCGGGGCGATGCTCCGGATGGCGTCGACGTAGCGCCGGGCCATGTCCTCCACGCTCCGGTCCGGCGGGGCAAGCCCATCCAGCCCGTGCGCCTGGAGGGCGTAGAAGGGCTGCTCGGGCCCCAGCGCACGCGCGAGCCCGATGTACGGGAAGACCACTCCCGCCGCGGGGTGGACGAAGAAGAGCGGCGGCTTCGTCCCGCCGGACTGGAGGGGCACCAGCACCGACGCGTGGGCGGACACCGGAGCCGGTCCGGTCGCGGCGGCAGGCGTGTCCACTGGCGACAGCGTGTGCGCCAGGCGCTGGAGGGTGACGCCTCGGAACACGGCGTGTTGGGGGACCTCCAGCCCCAACACCTGCTGGATTCGGTCCGAGAGCCGCAGCATCACCAGTGAGTCAGCGCCGAGCTCGAAGAAGTCGTCGTGGAGCCCGATGGGTGCGACACCGAAGAGTTCCTCGCAGAGGACCGCGAGCCGGCGCTCCAGGTCGGTCCGCGGGGCCACGTAGGGCGTTCGCAGGTCGGGCCGTGGATGACGTGAGGCGGTGTCACCCACTGCGGGCGCGGGGCTGACTCGCGCCGGCGCGACGTGTGCTGTCACGGAGGCCGCGCGCCGGCCCAGGATGAGCCCGTGGTCCACCCGCGCACGCGCGTCCTGCGCGAGGGGATGGGCTTCCACCTGCTCGAAGCGGGCCTGTCGCAAGGCCGCCTCCCACCCGTCCAGCGTCAGGAGCGGCGAGTCCTTGCGCAGTCCATCCTCGTAGTACCAGAAGCCCTCCGCGAGGCCCCAGGTGAGCATGTCCCAGCGGCCGAAGCGGGTTGCTTCCACGAGCCCCAGCGTCCCTCCGGGCGCGAGCAACCGCTCCACGTGCTGGAGTGCCTCGGGGACATGGCGCACGGCGTGGAGGACGTTGAACGCGACGACGAGGTCGAAGCCGTGTGCCTCGTAGCCCTGTGCCACCGGGTCCTTCGTGATGTCGAGCACGCCAAAGCGCATCAGCCCATCGAGCCCCTGGCGCGCGGCCTCACGGCGGGCGTCATCGACGAAGACCTTCCCGAGGTCCGTGAAGTGGTACGAGACACGGTCCTGGAGTGGCTTCAGCTCGGAGGCGAGCGGCCACGTCAGCAGGCCCTGCCCTCCTCCGAGCTCCAGGATGCGCAAAGGCCCGGGCCGGGACGCGGCCAGCCGGAGCACGGCCTCGCGGAGGAGCGCGAGGTACACGGTGTCGGTGCGGTACGCCGCCGTGTCGCGCTCGAAGCGGTCGATGACCTCGGAACTGCCTCCGGGATAGAGCACGCTGATGGCTTCGCGCTGACCGCTGAGCGCGACGGCGTAGTGGCTCGTGCAGTGCTCCAGGAATGCGAACAGGCCGGTGAAGGCCGGATGGCGGCGCTCGAGCTCAGCGCGAAGCACGGAAGGCTCGGGCACCGGGTCCGCGTCCTTCAGGAAGACGATGGTGGAGCCCTCGACGCGAACGATGCCGTCTTCGGCCATCATCCGGAGCATGGCCTGCAGGAGCCGGCGGAACCTGGGCAGGATGCCGAGCGTGCCTGCCAGCGCGTCCACCTCATGTCTGGCGCCGACACGCATGTCCACGCCCCGCGAGCGCAGGTACGCACAGACATGGGCCGTGCACAGGGCATCGAGCCCGGAGACCAGGCCGGGATGCGCGTCCAGGGAGGGTGGTGCCAGCGTGCTCCGGAGCGTCGCCTCGGCTTCGGCCAGCGAGCGCTCGGGACGTGGCGGTGAGGCAATCCCAGCGCCAACCCTGGGAGGGTCGATCCAGCAGGTCCGCCGCTCGAAGGGATAGGTCGGCAGCGGGCGCCGGAGGCGACGTTCACCGACGTGCACCGCCGCCCAGTCGATTTCCACTCCCGAGGCCCAGAGCCGGCCGAGCTCCTGCGCGAGGGCCATCCCCTCCCCTTCAGGCCAAGGCTTGGAACCCACCTCCAGCAGGATGCTCCCTGGAGTCTCCGCGAGCTGTGAAAGCGCATCCGCGAAACGCGTGGGTTCCTCGTCGAGGTGGGCGAAGAAGGAAGGTTCGGCGATGGCGCGCTCAGTCCACCAGGTGCCCGTGACGCTGGAGAGACACGGCAGCGCGGGAGGCTTCCGCTGCATCCCGCGCACGCGTTCGGTGAGCGCGAGGGAAGCCGCGGTTCGCGGCTCACCGGCGAGAAGGGCCTGCATGAGCCGTCCGCGCTCGGTCACCAGCTCGAGTGCGTCCTCCAGCGAGAGCACCCCGGCGAGGCACAGGGCCACGTACTCCCCCACCCCGCGTCCCAGCACGGCGCCGGGGCGCACGCCCCAGGCCATCCAGAGTCGGGCGAGCGCATGCTCGAACACGAAGAGCGCGGGCTGTGCGTGCCCGGACAGCGGTGCACTCTCGCCGAACATCGCCGGGCGGACGTCGAAGCCGTAGCGTGCGTGGAGCAGCTCCGCACAACGCTCGACGTGCTCCCGAAACACCGGCTCGAACCGGTAGAGCTCCGCGCCCATGCCCGGGACATGTCCGCCTGCTCCCGGGAACAGGAACGCCGTGGAGCGCTCCTCGGTGGCCTCGACAGCATGGTGAAGCCTCCGTGGGGAGTCCGCATCCCGGAGGACCGCCACGGCGTCCGTGGCATCGCGGCACACGAGCGCGAGGCGATGGGTGAAGGCCTTCCGGCCCACCTGCAGCGTGTACGCCGTGTCCGCGAGCGAAGCCGCGTCGAGCCCCGGCGCTTTCTCCAGATGGTCCGCGAGCCGCGCGGCCTGGGCGTCGAGCGCCGCGCGCGTGCGCGCCGAGAGCACGAGGAGCTGCCAGGGCCTCACGGGAACGTCCGAGCTCGTGGGCGGAGCCTCCTCGAGGACGGCGTGGGCATTCGTGCCGCCGAAGCCGAAGGCGCTCACCCCGGCCCGTCGCGGGCCGACCTCCGTCCCCCAGGGGCGCAGCGAGGCGTTGACGAAGAACGGGCTGCGTTCGAGCTGGAGGGCCGGATTCGGAGCGCGGAAGTGGAGGCTGGGAGGCAGCATCCCGTGCTCGACGGCGAGCGTGGCCTTGATCAACCCCGCCACGCCGGCCGCGGTGTTGAGGTGCCCGATGTTGCCCTTGAGCGAGCCGATGGCGCAGAACCCGCGCTCCTCCGTCCCATGACGGAAGGCCTGCGTGAGCGCGGCGAGCTCGATGGAGTCCCCGAGCGGCGTGCCCGTCCCGTGGGCCTCGACGTAGCCAATGGACCGCGCCGGAACGTTGGCGAGGGCCTGCGCCATCGCGATGACCTCGGCCTGCCCCGTGACACCCGGTGCCGTGTACCCCGCCTTGTGCGCGCCATCGTTGTTGACCGCAGCGCCGAGGATGAGCGCGTGGATGTGGTCGCCGTCGGCCAGCGCGTCGGCGGCGCGCTTGAGGACGACCACCCCCACGCCATCGCCCGGAACCGTTCCCCCCGCGTCGGCGTCGAAGGCCCGGCAGTGTCCGTCCGGCGAGCCGATGTGGCCCTCCTGGTACGGATAGCCGTGGTTCAGCGGGAACGCGATGGACACGCCGCCCGCCAGGGCCATGTCACACTGGAAGTTGAGCAGGGCCTGACACGCGAGCTGCACCGCGACGAGCGAGGTCGAGCAGGCGCTCTGCACGGTGATGGCGGGACCGCGCAGGTCGAGTTTGTAGGAGACCCGCGTCGTCAGGTAGTCCTTCTCGTTGCCGAGCAGCGTGCCCAGCCCGTTCATTCCACCGGAGGCCTCCGAGAGGCCACGGAGGTGGTGGAGCAGATAGCCGTCCGGCCCGCAGCCGGCATAGACGCCAATCGTGCCGGGGTATCGCGAGGGGTCGTACCCGGCGCGCTCCAGCGCCTCCCACGCACCCTCCAGGAAGAGACGGTGCTGCGGGTCCGTCAGTTCCGCCTCGCGCGGGCTCATGCCGAAGAACTCCGGCTCGAACTGCCCGACGTCCCCGAGGACGGCCCTCGCCCGCACGTAGCGAGGACTCGTCAGCCGCGCCGGGTCCTCACCCGCGGCGACGAGCTCCTCGGGCGTGAAGCGCGCGATGGATTCCTTCCCTTCGCACAGGTTCTTCCAGAACGCCTCGATGCTCGAAGCGCCTGGAAAACGTCCGGACATACCGACGATGGCCACGCCATCCGTCAGGCCGGTGGAAGTCACTTGCATGTCCAACCCTTACACGATGCCAAGGCGTACCGCGTCGCTGGGAGCAGGCGGGCCCCGGCGCCACTCTCCCCGCGCGGGCTCATCGCCCTCGCCGCGAAGCCATGGACTCCGCGGCCAGCCGACGACGCTCGAGCGCATCCCGCTGCTTCCGGGCCCGCTCATCCACCCCCGTCAGCCCCGGAGGTGCCAACACGGCACGGCCCAGGTACTCCGCCAGCGAGCGGACCGTCGGGTGCCGGAAGAGGTCGACGGCGGCCACCTCCCGGCTGAAGGCCTGCTGGAGCCGCGCGCTCACCTGGGCCACGAGCATGGAGTGACCACCGAGGCTGAAGAAGTTGTCGTGGATGCCAATCTTGTCCAGCCCGAGCGCCTCGCGCCAGATGGTGGCGATGCGCTGCTCGGCCTCGGAGTGCGGCGCCACGTGCGGCGGCCGGCTCCGCGCAGCCTCACCGCCGCCGAGCAGCGCGACATCGGGCAGCCCTTCGGGAGTCCGAGGAATGCGCTCGACGCGAACGAGCCGGCACGCCATGGGCGTCCCGAAGTCATCGCGCACCAGAAGCGATTCGGGGAGCGTCGAGGCGCCCTCGGTGCTCGTGACCCAGGCGGTGAGCCGGGGTGACTCGGGAGCGGCGTCCCAGCGAGAGCGCGCAATCGCCCGGTGCCGGCCGTCGAGGCCGATCAGAAGCTGGGGCTCGTTTCGGTGAAGGGCGACGAGGAGCGAGGTAAGCCCCGCCGTGGCGGAGATCGCCTGGAAGCCGCTGGCGAGGGCCGCCTCGCGCGCCGGGCTCTCCCGGTTCATGCCGATGGCATCCCAGAAGCTCCACGACAGGCAATACGCTCGGGTATGCCCCTTGCGGCGCAGGTCCTGGACGAAGTGCTCGACCAGGCGGCTCGCGGCTGAATAGGCGCCCGCGGAATGCCCGCCGAAGAACCCGTTGACTGAGGAGAAGACCCCGAAGAGCCGGTCTGAGCGGCCGTCGAGCAGCCCATGCAGCGCCATGATTCCCGCGCCCCTGGCGTGGAGCGCCGCGGAGAAGTCCTCGGGGCGTTCCTCCAGCAGGCGGCGTTCATCGAAGGTCCCCGCGAGGTGGAGCACGCCGGAGAGCTCGCGGCCCCACCAGGCCTTCGCGCGCTCGACGGTGTCCCGCAGCCTCGGCGCATCCGCCACATCCACGGACTCGTAGCGCACCTGTCCGCCTGCGCGGTGCGCGAGCTGCTCCAATTCCGCGTAGGCCTTGGCCCGTTCCTGGGAAAGCCGCGCGAAGGGCGTACGGCCCACCAGGAGGAGCCGCGCCCGGTGCTGCCGGAGCAGGTAGCGCGAGAGCTCGACCCCGATTCCGCCGAGCCCGCCCGCCAACACATAGGCTCCGCCCTCCTCGAACGGAGGTGACTGCTCCGGGAGGACGGCCGGGTCCACCCGCTCGAGGCCCGCCACCCTGCGCTCACCGCCGCGCCAGGCGACTTCCCGATCACGGGAACGGGCCGCCAGCTCGCGAGTGATGCATGCCGCGTCGTCTTCGAGGTCGGCCGCGGGCAGGTCGACATGGCGGCAGTCGAGCCAGGGCAATTCCCTCGACACGGTCTTCACGAGCGCGAGGAGCGGCGCCTTCGTCCAGTCGGGCGCGTCGTCCGGGGAGACCGCCTGCGCATGGCTCGAGACGACGACCAGGCGGCGCGGCGCCAGGTCCTCCACGGAGGCGAGCGCCTGGACCAGGAGCAGCAAGCTCCGCGCGCCGCTCATCGAGGTGCACACCTCCATCCCCGGTGCGCCGTGAGTCCAGAGGTGGACCACCTCGGCGATGGGGCCTGCCTCCTCGAACACCGCCGCGAGCACGCGCGGGTAGTGCTCGGGCACGGTGGGGTCGATGCTGTACCGCCGTGGGCCGAGCCGGGCGAACCCGGCCCCGGGCTCGACGGTGACACAGGTGCGTCCCTCCGCCTGGAGTTGGTGGGCGACGCGCGCGCCCGGTCCTTGCGAGTCGCAGAAGAGCAGGCTTGCGCCCTTCCTTACGGCCACACCGTGCGTGGACTTGCGCCGCCACTCCGGCCGGAAGAACCAGTCCGCGAGCGTCCGCTCGTTCCCGAGCTGGAGGTCGACGGCTTCGATGGTGCTCCGGAAGCGCCCTGCCGTGAGAGCCCGCTGCAAGGCCACGCGCTGGATCTTCCCACTGGTGGTCTTCGGGAACTCGCTCCGAGCCAGCGGGATGACATACGTGGGCGTGACGCCCAGTCGCTTCGTCACCTGCTCGCGCACGACTCCCGCGACCCGGGCGGCCACTTCGATGGACGGCTCTCTCGGAACGAAGAAGAGGGCCAGGCCCTCCGTGCCGCCGTCGGGGTCCACCACGGAGCACGCCGCCGCGAACGTCGGCTCGACGCCGGGGAGGCTCCCCACCACGTCCTCGATTTCGTGGCAGTGGAAGTTGGCCCCACGGATGATGATGACCTCCTTCTCGCGGCCGGTAATGGTGAGGCGCCCCTGCCAGAGGAAGCCCAGGTCTCCGGTGTTGAACCAGCCGCCCCCGACGAAGGCCTCCTGGTTGGCGGACGGGTTGTCGAGGTAGCCCGGCGTCACCACCCCGCCCTTGAGTTGCAGCCGGCCGATGGAACCCTCGGGAAGGAGCCGATTCGAGGCATCGGTGATTCGAAGCTGCACGCCCGGCACGGGCGGGCCGAGGTCGATGAAGGCGATGCTTGTCTCGTCCCCTGCGGGGAGGAACTCCAGGGCCCCACCGAGCGAGGCCTTGGCCACGTGATGCGCGCCGCGCTCGACGGAGAATGCGTTCTGGTAGGAGACGATGGTGCACGCCTCGGCCATGCCGAAAGCCGGCTGCATCACCTCGGGCCTGACACCGAAGGGCGCGGTCGCCTGGAGGAACTCGCGAATCGCGCCGAGTGTCACCTGCTCGCCCGCGTTCAGGAGGAACCGGAGCGAGGAGAGGTCCCACGTGCGCCGTCCCGGCGCTCGAGCGACGGCGTCCGAGACGAGCCTCAGCCCGAAGTTCGGAGAGAAGGTCTGGGTGACGCGGTAGCACTCGATGAGGTCGAGCCAGGCCAGCGGATCCGCGAGGATGCGCTCCGTCTTCACGTGGATCTGCTCACAGCCGACGCAGACGTCCTTCAGGTGGCACGTGAGGATGGGCACCACGTGGTCGAAGGGAATCCAGTTGAGCGTCACGTCCTCCGGGACGTAGCCACAGAACCGGGACACCGAGTGCGCATGGAGCAGGATGCCCCGGTGCGTCTCCTGGATGACCTTGGGCATGCCCGTGCTGCCCGAGCTCAACTGGAAGAAGGCGATGTCGTCCGGGCGGAGCGCGGCAGGTGAAGCCCGCGAGGGGTCTCCCCACAGGTCTTCCACCGCGAGCACGCGCAGCCCGTCCATGGGAAGGAAGGCGCGCAGTCCCTGGAGTGGCTCGACGAGCGCACGGCTCGCGATGACGTGGGGACGGCCGAGGAGTTCCCACGTTCCCTGGAGCTTGGTCAGCACGCCGTTCGGCGCGTCGTACGACGGCGCGAGCGCCACGGTGACCGGCTGGATGCCGCCGAGGACGCAGGCCCAGAAGGTCGTCAGCAGATCCTTCGTGGCCTCGATGTGCAGGATGACCCGGGCACCGGGCTCCAGACCGGCGCGTGTCAGCCCCGCGAGCAGCGCGCGTGCGTCGTTCAGCAGCGACGCGTAGCTCTGGAAGACGACGGCACCGCCGGGCTGCACGTAGCGGACGCCCTTCGTTCCCGAGGCCGCGCGGACCAGCGCGTCCACGAGCGTCTCCGGTGCGCCATGTGGAAGGACCAGGGGGCCACCGTCGCTCAAGGCCGGCGGTCTGGAGGGCGTGGTGGGCGCGCTCGCCGACCTCGCGGGTGCGTCGAGCTCGGGCGCGGCGCCCCGCATGCCTCCCGGCAGGACCCGCCACAGGTGAAGGCGCGGCGCGGGCTCGGTCGGTGCGTGGACGAGCACCGCGACCTCGCCCGCGCCCGGCGTCGCGCGCAGCATCGCCTCGGTCCTCTGGGCAAGCCCACTGTCAGGGATCGGGATGCGCGAGAGGGCCTCCTCGTCCACGCGCCCGTCGGGTCTTCGTGGAAGCGAGGCCAGCGGCACGACGGCCCTCGGATGAAGCTCCGCTGGAGCCTTCTCGTTGAGCCGACGAGCGAGCCACGTCGGAGTGAGCGGTTCCGAGGAGACGACGTAGGCCACCCGCTGCTGTCCGGAGGACTCGGTCGGTCGCATCCGCACGGCGCAATCCAACACCGCGGGCTCTTCGGCCAGCGCGGTTTCGAGCGCCTCGCAGCCGCGCCGGTCGGCCGGAGCGTCGAGCCTCAGAAGCTCCGCGATGGACACCTCTGGCTCCACGGAAACCCTCTCGACGAGAGCGCGCAGCCTGCGCCCGAGACGTGCAATCGAGGCCGTGTCGAAAAGGTCCGTGGAATAGAGCAGCACTCCCTCGAGGCCCTCGCCACCGGGACGCGTCCAGAGCTGCAGCGAGAGGTCGAACGGCGCGGCATCCGCGTGCAATTGCGCGAGGTCGATTTCGAGCGGGCCGGAAGTGACGGGCGGCAAGCCGGGGTGGAGGCCGAAGGCGACCTGGAACAAGGGGTTGTGGCTGGCGTCACGCTCTGGCCGCAGCGCCTCCACCAACTTCTCGAAGGGAAGCGCCGCGTGCGCATACGCCGCGAGCGCCCGCTCCCTCACGCGGTCCAGCACATCGCCGAAGCGCGGCGCCTCACCGAGCCGCACCCGCAGGACCAGCGTGTTCGCGAAGTGACCGATCAACCCACGGGTTTCACTTCGCTCACGACCGGCGACCGTGGTGCCGATCAACAGGTCCTCTTCCGCGCCTTCGGCATGGAGCAGGACCGAGAAGCCGGCGAGCAGGGTCATGAAGAGCGTGCTCCCCCGAGCCTGGCCCAGTTCCTGGAGGGCACGCGTCGTGTCCGCCGGAAGCGACCAGGGGAGCTGTGCGCCTCGGAAGCGCTGGAGGGCGGGACGGGGCCGGTCCAGCGGCAGCATCATCCGCGTGGGCGCGCCCTCGAGCTCCCTCTTCCAGAAGGCGAGCTCCGCATCGAGCGCCTCTCCACGCATCCACTGGCGCTGCCAGACCGCGAAGTCGCCATACCGGATGGGCAGTGGCGACAGGGGCGCCGGGCTCCCTTCGAGCAACGCGGTGTAGAGCACCGCGAGCTCCCGCAGGAAGACCTCCATCGAGCCGCCATCACATACGAGGTGGTGGAAGACGATGACCAGCGCATGCTCGCGCGCCCCCAGGTGGACCAGCACCGCGCGGACCAGTGGGCCCTCCACGAGCTGAAAGGGGCGCAACGCCTGTTCTGCTGAGAGCGCCTCGAGGCGCGACGTGCGCTCCGCCTCCGGGAGTGCTGACAGGTCGACGACGGGCAGCGGCACGGCGACGTCGGCTCGGACCTGCTGCAACGGTGAGGTGCCCTCCCCTCCTGGGAACGTGGTCCGCAGCACCTCATGACGTTGCACGAGCGCTTCGAGACTTCGCTGGAGCACCGCGACGTCCAGCGCGCCGCGCAGGCGGAGCACGGCCGGCAGGTTGTAGGCGGCGCCGTGAGGTGCAAGCTGGTGGAGCAGCCATAGCTGCTGCTGCACGAATGACAGCGGGGCCGGTTCGTCTCCCGCACGCTGCGGAATCTCTCCGTCCTGTCCCGCGGAAGTCGCTCCGCCCGCCACGTGCTCGACGAGTGCGGCAATCGTGCGGCGCTCGAGGATGTCGCGTCCCGACAGCGGAATGCCCACTGCCCGCAGCCGGGTGCTCACTCGCGCCGCCGAGAGCGAATCACCGCCCAGTGCGAGGAACTCGTCGGCAACCCCGACCTCCGAGACCCGGAGGACCTCGGACCAGACCCGGGCCAGGGTCTGCTCCACGGGCGTGCGTGGCTCGACAAACGGCGTGTCGAGCGCGGGACGCACTTCCCCGGGAGACGGCAACGCGCGGCGATCCAGCTTTCCGCTGGGAAGCCGGGGCAGCGCCGCCAGCGCGACGAAGGCGGCGGGAATCATGTACTCCGGCAACCGTGCTTCCAGAAAGCGGCGGAGCGAAGTGACGGAGGGCGGGTGCGCTCCGGCGGGAAGAACGTAGGCCGTGAGCCGCGTACCACCGGAGGCGTCGTCGCGCGGGACCACGGCCGCTTCACGGACCTCCGGATGCTCCGTGAGCACCGCCTCGATTTCACCGGGCTCCACCCGGAAGCCCCGCACCTTCACCTGGTCGTCGATGCGCCCGAGAAACTCCAGATGGCCATCAGCGCGGCGCCGGCCCCGATCTCCCGTCCTGTAGAGCCGCCCGTCCCGGCCGAAGGGGTCGGGGACGAACCGCGAGGCCTCCAGGTCCGGGCGGTCGAGATAGCCACGGGCCAATCCCACGCCGCCAATCGCGAGCTCTCCCTCCGAGCCATCCGCCGCTTCGGTGCCTGCCGTGTCGAGCACGTGCACCACGACTCCTGGAAGCGGACGCCCGAGCGGCGGCGCTCCGGTTCCATCACACTCGAACAGGGTGGCCGAGACGGTGGCTTCGGTCGGACCGTAGGTGTTGAAGAACCGGCGGCCTTCACGCCAGCGCGCGACCAGCTCCTCCGGGCACCGCTCGCCGCCACAGACCACCACCCGGAGTGCCGGGAGCGCCCGGGTGGGCACGGTGGCGAGCACCGAGGGCAGCAGCGCCACGTGGGTGATGGCGTGCTGGAAGAACAGCTCGCCGAGCTCCACTCCCGACGTCCGCGCCTCCCCCGTCGCCAGGTGGAGCGTGGCACCGGCCGCCAACGCCATGCCCACTTCGAAGAGGGACGCGTCGAAGGCGAGCGACGCGAACTGCAACACCCGATCACGCGGCCGGACGTCGAGCGTGTCGACGAGCGTCCTGACGAGGTTGATGAGCCCCCGATGCTCGAGGAGCACGCCCTTGGGCAGCCCCGTCGAACCCGAGGTGTGGAGGATGTAGGCAAGCGAGTCCGCCGCGCTCCGGCACCGGGGAGGCGCAGTCCCCTCCTCCTCTCCACCTTCATCCACGCAGAGGAGTGCCGCGGGGTGTGGAGGCAGCGAGGAGCGCAGGGGCTCCCGGGTCAGGATGACGTGGGGACGGAGTTCCTCGAGCAGGAAGTCCAGTCGCTGGCGCGGAAGCGTGGGCTCCAGCGGGACATACGCGCCTCCGGCCTTCCAGATGGCGAGCAGGCCCACCAGTGCCTCTGGCGAGCGGTCCAGGAAGAGCCCGACGCGGACCTCGGGGCCCACGCCCGCGGCCTGGAGGCGCCACGCGAGCCGGTTGGCCTGGCGGTCCAGGGCCCCATATGTGAGCCCCCGGCCCTCATGCCACACGGCGAGGGCCTCCGGGTCTCGAGCCGCGTGGGCCTCGAAGAGCGTGTGGAGGAAGAGTCCAGCGGGGTGCTCCGGCACAGGTGACCCTCTGCCCGTCAATCGCGTGTCCTCACCGCCGCGGCCGTCACAGTCGCGAGCACGCATGGATGAGCTTCCGCCGCGGCGCGCAGAGGCTCGCCCATGGAGTTCCGTTGGTCAATAGTTGGACGATGACCGGGAGGGAGGGGCCGGGGGCTCGACCCCCTCCGGTATCTTCGAGTGATGCCGCTCCTCGCGCTCCTGGTCATGCCCGCGGTCTCTGGAGCCATCGCCGCGCTGCTGCCCACGCGCGCCCGGAACCGGGCAGCGGGCCTCGCGGGCCTCACCGCGCTGCTGGGCCTGGTGGGCGTGGCGCTCCACTTCCCGAAGGTGCGGGGCGGAGGCCAACTGGTCGAGCGCATCCCCTGGGTGCCCTCGCTGGGGCTGGACCTCGTGTTGCGGCTCGACGGCTTCTCGTGGACCTTCTGCGTGCTCGTGCTCGGCATTGGCGCGCTGGTGATGCTGTATGCGCGGTACTACCTCTCGCCGTCGGACCCCGTGCCGAGGTTCTTCGCCTTCCTGCTGGCCTTCATGGGCGCGATGCTGGGCGTGGTCCTCTCGGGGAACCTGCTGCAGCTGGCCTTCTTCTGGGAGCTGACGTCCCTCTTCTCGTTCCTGCTCATCGGCTACTGGCACCAGCGCAAGGACGCACAGCGCGGGGCGCGGATGGCGCTCACCGTCACGGGGATGGGCGGCCTGTGCCTCCTCGCGGGGCTGCTGGTGCTCGGCCAGGCGGCGGGCAGCTACGAGCTGGACGCCGTCCTCGGGAGCGCGCAGCGCGTGAGGGCCCACTCGCTCTACCCGGTGGCGCTCTGTCTCATCCTGGTCGGCGCGTTCACCAAGAGCGCCCAGTTCCCCTTCCATTTCTGGCTCCCCAACGCGATGGCGGCGCCGACGCCGGTGTCGGCGTATCTGCACTCGGCGACCATGGTGAAGCTGGGCGTGTTCCTGCTGGCGCGGCTGTGGCCGGTGCTGTCGGGAACGGAGCTCTGGTTCTGGCTCGTCGGGTCCGCGGGGCTCGCCACGCTGCTGCTCGGCGCGTGGGCGGCGCTGTTCCAGCGTGACCTGAAGGGGTTGCTCGCCTATTCCACCATCTCGCATCTCGGGTTGGTGGTGCTGCTGCTGGGGCTCAACAGCGCGCTGGCGGCGGTGGCGGCCGTCTTCCACATCATCAACCATGCGACGTTCAAGGCCTCGCTCTTCATGGCGGCGGGAATCATCGACCATGAGACGGGGACGCGGGACATCCGGCGGCTGTCGGGGCTCTTCCGCCTGATGCCCATCACCGGGACGCTCGCCGTCGTGGCCACGGCGGCCATGGCGGGCGTCCCCCTGCTCAATGGCTTTCTCTCGAAGGAGATGTTCTTCGCGGAGACCGTCTTCGTCGACGCCCACCCCACCGTGGAGTGGGGCCTGCCGATTGCGGCGACCCTGGCTGGCATGGGGAGCGTCGCCTACTCGCTCCGGTTCGCCGCGAAGGTGTTCTTCGGGCCCGCGAGCGCGCGGGACACGCCGCGCGTGCCGGAGGAGCCGCCCAAGTGGATGCGTGTCCCCGTCGAGGTGCTGGTCCTCGCCTGCCTGGTGGTGGGCGTCGCACCAGCGGTGTCCATCGGCCCGTTCCTCGAGGCCGCGTCCCTGCAGGTCGTGGGAGGACCGCTCCCGGAATACAGCCTCAAGATATGGCATGGGTTCACCCCGCCGCTGCTGATGAGCGCGCTGGCGCTCGGCGGTGGCGCCCTGCTGTACCTCTGGGTCCGACGCCAGGAGGCAGGGCGGGTGCGCCTGGAGGGGACGCGGGTCTTCACCGCGCTGCTGGCGCGTCTGACCTGGCTGAGCCGGTGGACCCGCCGCTGGCTGCTCACCGCGGGACTCCAGCGGCAGCTGATGGCGATGGTGGGCGTCACCCTGCTCGTGGGCGTGTTGTCGCTGTGGGGGGGCCTTGGCGAGGGGGAGCGCCCGAGGGTGCCCCTCTCGCCGATATTCGTCGCGTTGTGGGCCGTGGGCGGCGTGGCGGCGCTGGGAGCCGCCTGGCAGGCGAAGTTCCACCGGCTCGCCGCGCTCATGCTCTCGGGGACCGCGGGGGTGGCGAGCTGTGTCACGTTCATCTGGTTCTCCGCGCCGGACCTCGCGCTCACCCAGCTCACCGTCGAAGTGGTGACGACGCTCCTCATCCTGCTCGGGCTCAGGTGGCTGCCTCCGAGAGAGCCGGCCCGCGGCGTGTACGACGCGCACACCCGGAGGGTGGCCAGGGGCCGGCGAGCCCGCGACTTCGTCATCGCGCTGAGCGCCGGAGGCGGCATGGCGCTCCTCGCCTACGCGGTGATGACCCGGGACTTCCCCGAGCGCACCTCGTTCTTCCTCGAGCACTCCCTGAGCGGCGGCGGCGGGCGGAACGTGGTGAACGTGATGCTGGTGGATTTCCGTGGGTTCGACACCTTCGGGGAAGGCGTCGTGCTGACGCTCGTCGCGCTCACGGTCTACGCACTCCTGCGGCGCTTCCGGCCGGCGGCCGAGGTCATGGCGCTTCCGCCGCAGCAGCAGTCACTCGCCAAAGACTTGCAGACGGACCTGGTGAACCCACGGCAGGCGCGGGACACGGCGGTGGGTTACCTGATGGTTCCCGCGGTGCTGGTCCGGCTGCTGCTGCCCATCTCGGGCGTGGTGTCGGCGTTCTTCTTCCTGCGTGGGCACAACGCGCCAGGCGGCGGGTTCGTGGCGGGGCTGGTGATGTCGGTGGGCTTCCTGCTTCAGTACCTCGTGTCGGGGACTGAGTGGGTCGAGGAGCGGCTGCGCCTTGCGCCGCGCACGCTGATGGGCGCCGGGCTGCTGTTCGTTCTCGGCACGGGGGCGGGCGCCTTCGTGGTCGGCTATCCGCTGCTCACCTCGCACACCTTCCATCTGAAGGTCCCCGTCCTGGGCGAGCTGCACCTGGGGAGCGCGCTGTTCTTCGACGTGGGCGTGTACTGCCTGGTGCTGGGGTCCACGCTGCTCATCCTCGTGGCGCTCGCGCACCAGTCCATCCGCGCGCACCGCATCACGGGAGGTGAGTGATGGAGGTGGTGCTGGCGGTTGCCATCGGCGTGCTGACCGGCTCCGGCGTCTGGCTGCTGCTGCGGCCGCGTACGTTCCAGCTCGTCGTGGGCCTGTCGCTCGTCGCCTACGCGGTCAACCTCTTCATCTTCAGCATCGGCGGTCTGGCCATCGACCAGGAGCCCATCCTCGTCGACGGCGTCCCACGGGACCTCCAGCACTACACCGACCCGGTCCCCCAGGCGCTGGTGCTGACGGCCATCGTCATCAGCTTCGCGATGACGGCGCTCCTGCTGGTCATCATCCTCGCCTCGCGCGGGATGACCGGCACCGACCATGTGGATGGCACCGAACCATGAGCGCGCTCTTTTCCTCCATGATGCCGCACCTGATGGTGGCGCCCATCCTCCTGCCCATGCTGACCGCGGGGGCAATGCTCCTGCTGGGCGAGGGGAAGCGGCCTGCCAAGTTCGTGCTCGGGATGGGCTCGGCGCTGCTGGGGCTCGCCATCTCGGTGGCGCTCCTGGCGTGGGTGGAGGACCACGGCGTCGTGGCCTACCTCCCCGGCAACTGGCCCGCGCCGTTTGGGATTGCCCTGGCGGTAGACCGGCTGTCGGCCGGGATGCTGGTGCTGACCTGGACCCTGGGCACCTGCGCGCTCTGCTTCGCCGCGGCGCGCTGGCACCGCGCGGGCGTCCACTTCCACCCGCTGTTCCAGCTCCAGCTGATGGGACTGTCCGGCGCGTTCCTGACGGCGGACGTCTTCAACCTCTTCGTCTTCTTCGAAATCCTGCTCGCCGCCTCGTACGGCCTGTTGCTGCATGGGTCCGGAAGGCCACGAGTCCGGGCCGCCGTGCACTACGTGGCGGTGAACCTCGCCGCCTCGTCGCTCTTCCTCATCGGCGTGTCGATGATCTACGGCGTCACGGGGACGCTCAACATGGCGGAGCTCTCCGCGCGCCTGGCTGAGGGGCCCGTGGCCAACCGGCACCTCGTCGACGCGGGGGCGGCCATCCTCGCGGTGGCATTCCTGGCCAAGGCGGCGGCGTGGCCCCTCAACTTCTGGCTCGTCCCCGCCTATTCGGCGGCGACGCCTCCCGTGGCGGGGCTGTTCGCCGTGCTCACGAAGGTCGGCATCTACGCGCTGGTGCGGCTCTGGACGCTGATGTTCGCCGGGGGGCCGCTAGCGGGGTTCGGCGCGGACGGCCTGCTCGTGTTCGGCGTGGTCACCTCGGTGCTCGCGTCCCTCGGCATGGTGGCCTCGCACCGGCTCGCCAACCAGGCCGCGGCGGGGGTGGTGGTCTCCGCCGGGACGCTGCTGGCGGCGCTGGGCATGGGCGAGGAAGCCGTCCTCGGCGGCGCGGTGTTCTACCTGGTGGGCTCCGCGCTGGCGTCCAGCGCGTTCTTCCTGCTCGTCGACCTCGTCGAGCGCTGGCAGACGGGCGCCACCGTCGTGGACGAAGCCCCCTTCCTGAGCGCGACGCTCGAGGCCCAGGACGTCAACCTCGACGACGAGGAGGAGCCCCTCGTCGCGCGGCCCATCCCGGCATCCACCGCGTTGCTGGGGCTCGCGTTCGTCGCCTGCGCGCTGCTCGTCTCCGGCCTGCCGCCCCTTTCGACCTTCGTTGGCAAGCTCGGCATGTTGTCGGCGGCACTCGGGCTGCGGGAGGGGACGGGGGCGGTTCCCACCCGCTCGTGGGTGTTCGCGGGCGTGCTGCTGGGCTCCGGCCTGCTCACGCTCATCGCACTCACACGGACGGGAATCCGGATCTTCTGGTCGAGGACGCTGCGCGAGCCACCCCGTGTACGCGCGGCGGAGGGCGTTCCCGTGGTGGCGCTCCTGGCCGCATGCGCAGCGCTGACGCTCGCGGCCGCGCCCGCCATGGAGTTCGCGCTTGCGACGGCGCGCTCCCTCCATGACCGGCGCGGGTACACCGACGCAGTGCTCGGGGCCAGGGTCCGGCCGCCGCCCACGGCGCCGGGAGGGACGCCATGAGACGGCTCCTCCCCTACCCCGTGCTCTCGCTGGCCCTGCTCCTGCTCTGGATACTGCTCATGCAGTCGGTGAGCGCTGGGACGTTGCTGCTCGGTGTCGCGCTGGCGCTGTTCTGGCCGGCGGTGACGTCCAGGCTCAGGCCGGCCCCGGTGCGGCTGCGCAGGCCCCTGGTCATGGTGCGCCTGGGCGGCCGGGTCGTCTTCGAGATGCTGCGCTCGAACGCTGAAGTCGCATGGGCCATCCTCACGCAGCGCACGCGCGACCTCCGCTCCGGCTTCGTCGCCATTCCACTCGACCTGAGAGACCCGAACGGACTGGCCGTGCTGGCAATGATTGTCACGTTCACCCCGGGCACGGCCTGGGCGCAGCTCTCGGCAGACAATCGCGTCCTGTTGTTGCACGTGCTCGCGGTCAAGAGCGAGGCGGGCCTGGTGGCGCTCATCAAGCAGCGCTACGAGCGTGCACTGAAGGAGATCTTCGAATGAGCCCCCTTCTCTGGTGGGCGCTGGCCTGCGCCCTCGGCTGTCTCACCGTGGCGATGATGTTGGCACTGGCGCGGATGATTGCCGGGCCCAGGGCGGAGGACCGCGTGCTGGCGTTCGACTGCCTGTATGTGAACGCCATGCTGGTCATCCTCTCGCTGGGGCTCATCTACCGCAGCAGCTCCTACTTCGAGGCGGCGCTCCTGATTGCCCTCTTCGGCTTCGTGGGCTCCACGGCGATGTCCAAGTTCCTCCTGCGCGGGGAGATCATCGAATGAATGCGCCGACGCCGCTGTGGGTGGATGCGTTGACCGGGTTCCTGGCGGTGGCTGGCGCGCTGGCGGCACTGATTGGCTCGTTCGGGGTGCTGCGGCTGAGGAGCTTCTTCCAGCGCGTCCACGCGCCCACCCTGGGCGCGACGCTGGGCGTCTGGTGCTTCACGCTCGCGACGGCGGTGCAGGGCTCCTTCGAGCAGGGGCAGCTCTACGTCCACGCGCTGCTCATTCCGGTGTTCATTGCCATCACCACACCCGTCACGACCATCTTCCTGATGCGCGCCGCGGTGTTCAGGGAACGCAGGCGTGGCACGGAGATTCCAGTGCCAGGGGCGGACGAGACTCCGGGTGGGTAGCGAAGACTGGGCCCCGAGGAGGCCGTGCGCATCGCGCGCGTCGTCGTTGCAACCCCAAACAGCCGGTCACTCCAGCTGGTCGTATAGGGGCCGTAGACTTCGGCTGTATCAAAGAACGTGACGCCCTTTTCATGGGCCGCACGAATGACCTGGATGCCCTGGTCTCTATCCGCAGCGGGGCCGTCGTTGGCGCTGATGCTCATGCACCCGGCTCCCAGCTCCGAGACTTCCAAGCCTCCGAGCTTTCGTGTCTTCATCTTGCTTTCTCCGCTACGCAGCCCCTTGTCGCTCCCGCTGCTGATTCCCTTGGACTGCTCCGATGACGTGGCGCACGCCAAGGGCCCGAGGGCCAACCCTGCCCCGATAAGGGCGGTATGAGCCAGGAAGTCGCGGCGACCGAGGGCTGGGCGATCCTGGGTAGTCGATCCAGTTGCTTGCTTGTTCTTCTTCATCAATCGCTCCTCGCCTTCTCAATCGAACGCCAGTGAAGTCGACAGGGCGCGGAACGCTTCGAGCTGCGCTTTCAGCTCGGCGACCCTCTGCTCCGCCGTGGCAATGGCATCGGCGCCGGCGATGAAGCGGCGCGGCGGTGGCTCCTGGCTCGCGATGGTGATGAGCGCTCGCGCGAGCTTCGCCGGGTCGCCGGATTGCTTGCCGTTCTGGGCCTTCCAGAACTCGAGCAGCGGCGCTCTGCGCTCGTCGTAGTCCTTGACGGACGGCTCGGCGTAGTTCGTCGATTGCTCCGTGAGGAGCTCCGTGCGGAAGAACCCCGGGTTGACGATGGTGGTCGTAATGCCGAACGGCGCGACCTCGGCGTGCAGCGACTCCATCCAGCCCTCCAGGCCGAACTTCGACGCGGCGTAGGCGGTACCGAACTCGAAGCCCGAGAGGCCCGCTGTCGAGGAGATCGAGATGATGTGCCCCGAGCGCTGCTTGCGCATCATCGGCAGGACAGCGCGGGTGACGTTCATCGGGCCGATGAGGCTCGTCGCCAGCTGCCGCTCCATCTGCTCCGGTGTCAGCTCCTCGAAGTAGCCCGCGTAGAAGCTGGCGGCATTGTTGACCAGCACGTCGATGCGGCCGAACCGGTCGACAGCGGCCCGCACCGCCGCCTCGGCATCGGCGCGGCGGGTGACGTCCAGCTTGACGGCCAGCAGGTCGTTCGACCGACCCAGGGCCTTGGTCACGCGGTCGCTGTCCCGGCCCGAGGCCACAACCGCGTGCCCGGCCGCCAGGGCGGCCCTGGCGAAATCGACGCCCATGCCACGGCTGGCTCCCGTGATGAACCAGACCTTCTTGTTGCTCATGACAGCTCCTTTTTCGGAGATGGAGGAGGCCTCGGCGGCCGCCGGTGTGCGGTCCGCTCCGGGCCAGTGGCAATCAGATAGCCCTGGGTCCTGATTGCGACCAGCCGCTATAATTCGCTTGGGCTTATGCATGTGGTGCATGAATGAAACGAGACGACCTGTACGACCTCGCCGCCTTCGCTGTCGTCGCTGAGCAGGGCAGCTTCACCCGCGCGGCGGCCGAGCTCGGCATGTCCCAGTCGGCGTTGAGTCACGCCATGAAGGCCCTCGAGGAGCGGCTCGGGATGCGGCTCCTGTCGCGGACCACGCGCTCGGTGTCGACGACCGAAGCAGGAGAGACGCTGCTGCGCTCCCTGCGACCCGCATTGGAGGAGATCTCCTCCGGGGTGGACGCGGCCGGGGCCCTGCGCGGGAAGGCGGCCGGCACCGTCCGCATCACCGCGACCAGGCATGCGGTCTCCTCCGTCGTGATGCCTGCCCTGCCGGGCTTCCTTGCGTCCCATCCCGATATCCGGGTGGAGATGATTGTCGATGACAACCTGACCGACATCGTCGCGGACCGCCTCGACGCCGGCATCCGCTTCGGCGACATCGTCGAGAAGGACATGATCGCGGTCCGCATCGGGCCGGACATCCGGATGGCCATCGTCGGCACACCCTCGTATTTCGCGGACCATCCGGTGCCCCGGACGCCCCGCGAGCTCTCGGGCCATCGCTGCATCAACTACCGGCACGTCAAGTCAGGCGGGCTCTACGCCTGGGACTTCGAGCAGAAGGGGCGCCCCTTCGAGGTTCGTGTCGAGGGGCCCCTCGTGTTCAACAACACCGACCTGATCCGGGAGGCGGCCCTGGCGGGACAGGGCCTCGCGTACATCTACGAGGACCTGGTGGCGGCGGATATCGAGGCCGGGCGGCTCAAGCGGATTCTGGAGAAGTGGTGCCCGACCTTCCCCGGCTACTACCTCTATCACCCCAGTCGAAGGCAGACGCCTCCCGCACTGGCGGCGCTCATTGGGGCGCTTCGCTACACACCCCGGGCCACAAGAGGCGAGCCTGCCGTCTCACGGTAGAGGCGGAGGCACGGATGGAGGGGGCAGCGTCCAGCGCTCGAACGGCCTCCGGGTGACGAGCGCCGTCGGCGACACGCGCGCCGCCACCTCCCGCTCGAAGGCGGGAAGGTCCACACCCGAGAGCAGCGGCACCTCGTCCCCGAGCACGGGGCCGAAGAAGTCGTCGTGGTGCACAGCCCACACGTGCTTTGGCTGCAGTGCGCCGAGCAGCCGCGCCTCGTAGTCCGGCGTGTTCTGCCGCAGCCCGAGCCCCAGGAAGGCGACGTCCGGCTTCAGGCCCCGCACCCGCTCCAGCTGCGCGTCCGAGAGCCCCGCGCTGCCCTGGTGGTAGAGCGTCCGGCCCTCCACCCGCACGATGAAGGCGAGCGCCCCGCCCATCTTCATCTCCCACCCCCGGGGCAGCCGCACCGTCCCCGGCTCCCCCGACGGAGCGACCTCTCCGGGGAACGGAACGCCGAGTACGGTCCGCCCGTGCGGATGCGCCACGGCTTCCACTTCGAAGGGGCCCATGCGCAGGAGCTGGCCATCCCGGAGGACGCGGCACTGCGCCGGGGGGAGCCCCATCTGCACGGCGAGTGCGCACGTCGTCTCGGTCCCCACCACGGTAGCCCCGGTGCGGCGCGCCACTTCCGGAACGTCCCCGAGATGGTCGTGGTGCGAGTGCCCCACGAGGATGATGTCCGCGCGGGGAAACGCCCGTGCCAGCGTGGCGGCGTCCGCGTCCACCGGGAAGAGGGCCAACTCCGGGTAGCTGTGCCGCGTGACGTAGGGGTCCACGAGCAGCGTGGCCGGAGGCGACCCCGCCAGGCCGCACACCTCCAGGCGCACGCCAGCGATGCCCGTCCAGCTCGCCCGCGGACTCGCGCGGCCCTCCCCCTGCGCCGCGGGAGCGTCCGGGCACGGCGGCTCCTCCGCTCGGTTGAGCACCGCGGGCGAGAGCTTCGGACGCTGGGCGCGCGAGGCGCGCCCCATCACGAACAGCCCCGCGAGGAGGAGCAGAAGGAACGCACCACTCCCGAGCAGCCAGTTCCGCGTCCGAGTCCGCATGGCCCCGGTATAGGCGGTCCGGACGCGTCCATTCCAGGGGTTGGCGGCCGTGGTAGCGGCGCGCGATGGCGGTGACGCCATTCACGCAATCCCTGGGACAGGTATGCTGAAGGCTGAATCAGTCTTCACATCGGCTCGGATGACGCGGGGCGGCACGAAGCCCTCGCGCGGAGGTCAACCCATGAGTGCCGTACCCCTGCCTTCAGTGAGCTCGGAATCGATGACTGCCTGGCGCCGCCCGCTGGGGCTGGCGGAGTGCCTCTTCTGGCAGATCGACCGGGTCATCTGCGGCAACTTCGTGGCCTACGCGGAGCTCACCGGCCCCGTCTCGGACGAGGCGCTCGCGCGAGGGCTCGTGGCACTCGCCGAGGCCCACCCCCTCCTGCGGGCGCGCATCGTCGAGGACGCCACTGTGGGCCGCCCCTGCTTCGAGTCCGTGGACGTGGTCCCGCCGGAGCTGGTGCGCCTCGCGCCGGAGGAGCTGCTCGCCCACTGGCTGCGCGAGCTGGACCGGCCCTTCGCGGACGGCAGTGCGCCCCTGTTCCGGGCTCACGTGGCCGGTGACGCGGCGCGGTCGCGGGTGGGGCTGACGTTCCATCACGCCATCGCCGACGGCCGTTCGAGCGCGAGGCTGCTGACGGAGCTGGTTCGCTTCCTGGATGAGGGCGTGGCCCCGCCTCCCAGCGCGCCACCGCCAGCCCAGGAGTCGTTCTATCGCCCCGAGGCCTTCGGCGCGCCGGACAAGGCCCGCCACTTCGCGAAGGTGGTCGCGGACATCCGGGCACGGGCCCAGACGCTGGCTCCCGGCAATGTCGTCCCGGGGCTGTGCGAGGAGCTGCGCCTGACCCGGGAGAATGGCCACCACCTGCTGGAGCTGTCGCCCGAGCAGACGGAGGCGCTGGTCCGGACCTGCCGGCGAAACGGTGCGACGGTCCACGGAGCCCTGGGGGCGGCGTGGCTGGGGGCCCTGCACGCGGAGTTCCTGCCACCCAGGCATTCGGTGGTGCTGTCGCTCGGCTCACCCGTGGACCTGCGTACCGTGCGTCACAGCCCCACGGGCTCCGAGGACATCGGGGTGCGCCTGTCGGGCGTGGTCAGCCGCATCCGGGTGAGCAACCAGGAGCCGTTCTGGGAGCTGGCGCGCACCGTCACGCAGGACGTCCGGCAGCAGGCCGAGCTGGGCAATGCCCACCTCCTGCACGAGCTCACCTACGCGCAGGCCCCGCCGAACTTTTCGCGGGAGGGGGGCATCGCGCTCATCCAGGGGATGATGCGCTTCCCTTGGAACAGCGTCATCACCAACGTCGGACGCCTGCCCACGCCGGAACCCGGACGGACGCTGACGCTCCAGGGCATGGGCTTCCTGGGCGGAGCGCTGCCGAGCCAGGCCGTGGTGATGTCGGTCAGCACGTGTGGCGGGCTGCGCGCCCACACCGTCTATGACCGGCGGAACCTCGGGCCGGGCCGCGCCGAGTCGCTCCTGGGCCGCTTCGAGCAGCGGCTGCGGGCGGCCATCGGATGATGGCCGTTCAGGAGTCGAGGGGCTCCAGGTACATGGGCACTCCTCCCTTGGGGCGGAGCGCCACCAGGGGTTCCTGCTCCTCCTTCGTGCCCGGCACGCGCCTGAGTCGGTAGCGCCGGAGCACCTGCGCGAGCAGGAGCACCATCTCCATCATGGCGAAGTGGGTGCCGATGCACAGACGCTGTCCCGCGCCGAAGGGCAGGTAGGCCAGGCGGGGCCGCCCCGCCGCGCGCTCCGGTGAGAAGCGGTCCGGATCGAACCGCTCCGGCTCCGGCCAGAGGTCCGGCTGGCGGTGGATGGTCCACGGTGAGATGGCCACGATGAGGCGTGGGTCCGCGGGGATGCGAATGCCGTCCAGCGCGTCCTCCTCCAGCGCCTGCCGCACCAGCACCCAGGCGGGAGGGTGGAGGCGCATGCTCTCCTCGATGACCTGCGAGAGGTAGCGCAGCCGGGGGATGTCCTCGGCTTCGGGCACCCGCTCGCCGAGCACCCGGGCCACCTCCGCGCGCGCCCGCGCTTCCACCTCCGGGTGCTGGGACAGCAGGGACCAGGTCCAGGCCAGCGCGTTGGCGGTGGTCTCATACCCGGCGATGAAGAGCGTCATCAGCTCGTCGCGGAGCTGGGCGTCCGTCATGCCCTCGCCCGTGTCCGCGTCGCGGGCCTCCATCAGCATCGCCAGCAGGTCCTGCCCGGTCGTCTCCCCCCGGCGGCGACGGGCGATGATGTCGAAGACGACGGCGTCGAGCGTCCGGCGCGCCCGCAGGAAGGCGCGGTTGCCCGGAGTGGGAAGGGCGAGCGGCAGCGGAAACAGGGCGAGGACGCGCCCGTTCACCTCCTGCTGCGCCACCGTGAGCGCCGGCAGGACACGGCCCGCCTCGCCAATCACCTGCGTGGAGAAGAGCGCCCGGCTGGCGATGGAGAGCGTCGTCCTCGCCATCTCCTCCGCCAGGTTCAGCGGCGCGGAAGGGTCCGGACGCTCCCGCCAGCGCTCCAGCATGCGCCGACCTTCCTCCTCCATCACCCGCACCATCGGCACCAGCCGCTCGCGGTGGAACGCGGGCTGGGCCAGCCGCCGCTGCCGCTTCCAGAAGTCTCCCTCGCTGGTCAGCAGCCCGTTGCCGAGCATGGCGCTCAGCCGCTGCCCCCCAAAGCCCTTCGTGTACCGGCCCACGTGCTCCACCAGGACGTGCCGCACGTGCTCCGGGTCCACCAGGGAGAGCACCCGGTTGAAGGGCCCCATCCGCCACTGCGCCACGCGGCCGTGCTCGCGGTGCATCCGGAGGAAGAAGTGGAGCGACTCCCTCCGCCGCTCGCGCAGGCTGCCCCAGAACCAGTGGCCCCTCGTGCCCGGTGCCTCTCGCACGGCGCTCATCGCACTCCCTCGATGATGCGCACCGCCCGGGCCACGCCGTCCTCGGCGCGAATGAGTCCGCCAAGCTGTTGGGCCCGCTCGCGCAGCCCGGGTCGGTCCGTGGCGGCAATCGCCGAGGCGAGGTTCTCCGCCGTGAGCTGCTTGCGCGGAATCGGGCCTGGCGCCACGCCGAGCAGCTCCATGCGCCAGCCCCAGAAGGGCTGATCACCCAGGAACGGCACGATGACCATGGGCACGCCCGCGCGGAGCGCCGCGGCCGTGGTCCCCGCGCCGCCGTGGTGCACGACGGCGGACATCCGGGGGAAGAGCCAGTCGTGCGGCGCCGAGTCCAGGAAGTGCACGGTGTCGGGGAGGGCACTCCGGTCCAGCGCACCCCAGCCCGCCGCCAGCACCGCACGCCGGCCGTTCAGCGCGCGGACGACGAGCCGGCTCGTCTCCGCCGGGTCGAAGCCGCCCATGCTGCCGAAGCCGACATACACGGGCGCTGGCCCGGCATCGAGGAAGTCGAGCAGCGCCGCCGGCGGCTTCCAGGTACCGGCTCCATCCAGGAACCAGTAGCCGGTGACCTTGATGATGTCGGGCCAGTCGGACGGCTGCGGGACGACCACGGGCGAGTAGCCGTAGATGACCGGCCAGCGGCGCTTCAACATGACGTGGCCGGGATGGACGAGCGACCAGGGCTCCAGTCCCAGCACGTTGCGGCGCGCCTGGTTGACCATGCGGCGGAAGCCGAGCCAGACGAGCTGCCGCACCGCCACGTGCAGCGCGTGGTTGACCACCCCTGGCAGCTGGCGCCGGGGTGGAGGAATGAGCGGAGGCGGGAACCGGCCGGTGGGAGACACGGGCTGCAGGCCCGCGCCGATGGCGGGAATGCCCAGCTTCTCCGCGATGGCCAGTCCGATGAAGTACCCCAGGCCCATCGCGATGATGGCGTCGCTGCCCCGGGCCGCGGCGAGGAACTGCTCGGCCCACGACTCCGAGTGGTCGATGGCGAGGCGCGCCATCATGCGCGAGAGCTCCGCCGGGTTGAGGCCCCGGGTGAAGAGCGCCTCCATCTCCGAGCTGGCCGTGGTGGTGCGGATGTCACCGGAGAGGGGCTTGAAGACGATGCCGCGCCCCTCGGTGAGCGGCGCGAACGTCGGGTCGGCCACCAGCACCGGGGTGTGTCCCGCCCGGGCGAGGCCCTCGGCCAACGCCACCAGGGGCCGGACGTCTCCCTCCGTGCCGAACGTGATGAGCGTGATGCGCATGGCGCGTGAATATGACATCACCTTCAACTTCGGACTACCGTCCACGGCGCATGGACACCCTCATCGACCTGGCCCGTCAGCGCGCCGCCAGCGCACCGGATGAGGTCATCTACACCTTCCTGCTGGATGGTGAGACGCAGGAGGCCCGGCTCACCTGTGCGGGGCTCGACCGGCAGGCGCGGGCCATCGGCGCCCTCCTCCAGGAGCAGGGGGCTCGCGGCGAGCGGGTGCTGCTCCTCCACCCGCCCGGCCTCGAGTACATCACCGCCTTCTTCGGGTGCCTCTACGCGGGCGCCGTCGCCGTCCCCGCCTACCCGCCCGATCCGTCCCGCCTCCAGCGCACCCTGCCACGGCTCGAGGCCCTCATCGCCGACGCCCGCGCGCGCTTCGTGCTCACCACCTCCGCCATCCACGCCATGGCCGGCTGGATGGCCGAGCAGGCACCCCGGCTCGCCTCCCTCACCTGGCTCGCCAGCGACGAGGTGCCCCAGGACACCGCCTCAGCCTGGATGGATCCGGGCCTCACCTCCCAGTCGCTCGCCTTCCTCCAGTACACCTCCGGCTCCACGGGCTCGCCTCGCGGGGTCGTCCTCACCCACGGCAATCTGCTGCGCAACTCCACCGCCATCCAGCAGACCTTCGGGAGCCCGCCCCGGAGCCGCGCCGTGAGCTGGCTGCCCCCCTACCACGACATGGGGCTCATCGGCGGCATCCTCCAGCCCCTCTACGCGGAGCTGTCCATCGTCCTCCTGTCGCCGCTCGACTTCCTGCAGCGCCCCGCGCGCTGGCTCGAGGCCATCTCCCGCTACCGCGCCCGGTTCTCCGGCGGGCCCAACTTCGCCTACGACCTGTGCGTCCGGAAGACCCCGCCCGAGCAACGCGCCACGCTCGACCTGAGTACGTGGGAGCTCGCCTTCACGGGTGCCGAGCCCATCCGCGCCGAGACTCTCGAGCGCTTCGCCCAGGCCTTCGCTCCGAGCGGCTTCCGCCCGGAGTCCTTCTTCGGTTGCTACGGGCTGGCCGAAGGCACCCTGTGCGTCACCACCGGGCGGAAGGCCACCGCTCCCACCGTGCGCCACTTCCAGCGCGAGGCGCTGGAGCGCGGCGAGGCGCTCGAGTCGCGTGTCTCCGACCGGGGCCCCGGCGATTCGCGCACCCTCGTGGGGTGCGGCTCCGCGGTGCCGGGCCATGAGCTCCTCATCGTCGACCCCGCATCGGCCACGCCCCTGTCCGAGGGCCGCACGGGTGAAATCTGGGTCCGGGGCCCGAGCGTCGCCCAGGGCTACTGGGACAAGCCCGAGGAGACCACCCGGACCTTCCAGGCCCACCGGAGCGACACCGGCGAGGGCCCCTGGCTGCGCACCGGCGACCTCGGCTTCCTCGTCGGTGGCGAGCTCTTCGTCTCCGGTCGCCTCAAGGACCTCATCATCCTGCGCGGGCGCAACCTCTACCCGCAGGACCTCGAACAGACCGCCGAGCCCCTCCACCCCGCCCTGCGCCCCGGCTGCTCCGCCGCCTTCTCCGTGGACGTGGCCGGTGAGGAGCGGCTCGTGCTCGTCCTGGAGGCCTCGCGCTCGCAACCCTTCGAGCCCCAAGCGCTCCTCGATTCGATCCGCGAGGCCGTGGCCGCACAGCACCAGGTCTCCCCATACGAGGTGGTGCTCATCTCCCAGGGCAGCATCCCGAAGACGTCGAGCGGGAAGATCCAGCGCCGCGCCTGCCGGGAGCTGTACCTCTCGGGTGGGCTCGAGCTCATCGCCCGAAGCACCCTCGCGAGCGGGGAACTCGCGCGGCAGCCCGCCCCCGAGCTTCCGCGCCTGACCCGGGAGGCACTCCTGTCGCACCCGGAGTCGGAGCGCCCGCGCGTGCTGGAAGCGTCCTTCCGCGCCCACCTCGCGAGGCGGCTCTCCGTCCCGGAAGCGGCGCTCGACGAGGCCCGCCCTCTCACCGCGTTCGGGCTCGACTCCATCCATTCCGTGGAGCTCAAGGCCGTGCTCGAGGAGGACCTGGGCGTCAGCCTCCCCATCGCGCACCTGCTCGATGGCGTCAGCCTGCGCGAGCTCACGGCCCGGGTGCTCGCTGCGCTCCACTCCCCCTCCCCAGCGCTGCCGCCGCTCGAGTCCGTCCCCCACGGCGACACCGTCCCCCTCTCGCATGCGCAGGAGCGGATCCTCTTCCTGGAGCAGCTCGCCCCGGCGAGCTCCGCGTACAACATCCCCGCGGCGGTGTTGCTCGAGGGCGAGCTCGACGTGGCGCTGCTCGGGCGAAGCCTCGCCACCGTCCTCCGCCGGCACGAGGCCCTGCGGGCATCCTTCCCCACCGTGGCCGGCTCGCGCGTGCAGCGCATCACTCCCGCGCGAGACGTGCCGGACTCGCTCTTCTCCAGGGACGGCGCCCTCACCGACCTGTCCGCCCTCCCCGAGGTGGAGCGCGAACCGGTCTCCCGGCGGCTCCTCACCGAGGAGGTGCGGCGCCCCTTCGACCTCGAGCACGGACCGCTCGTCCGCGCCCGGCTGCTGAAGCTCGCCGGAGACCGGCACCTGCTGGTGCTCACCCTGCATCACCTCGTCACGGACGGCTGGTCCATGGGGGTGCTCGTCCGCGAGCTGGGTGCCCTGTACACGGCCCTGCGCGAGGGCAGGCCCTTCGCGCTGCCCGAGCTCCCCCTCCAATACGCGGACTTCGCCGCGTGGCAGCGGCGCCGCCTGGAGGAGGGGCTGCGGGAGTCCGAGGCGGCCTGGTGGAAGTCCCAGCTCGCCGGCGCCCCGCCCGTACTCGAGCTGCCGGAGGCCCATCCCCGGCCCGCGATGCCCTCGCTGCGAGGGGCGTGGCATCCGCTCTCGTTCTCCCCGGAGTCCACCGAGGCGCTCGCGGCGCTCGGCCGGGCCGAGGGCGCCACGCCCTTCATGACGCTGCTCTCCGCCTTCCTGGCGGTGCTCCACGCCCGCACGGGACGCACGGACCTCGTGGTGGGCACGGACATCGCCAACCGGCACCACCCCAGGACGCAGGGGCTCATCGGCCTGTTCGTCAACCAGCTCGTGCTCCGCGTCGGGATGTCGGGCAACCCGACGTTCCGGCAGCTGCTCGCGCGCGTGAAGGAGGTGGCGCTCGGGGCCTACGCGCACTCCGAGCTGCCCTTCGACACGCTGGTCGAGGCCCTGCGGCCCCCGAGAGACGCGCGCTACAACCCGCTCTTCCAGGTGATGTTCGTCCTGGAGAACGCGCCCCTGCCTGAGCTCGCCCTGCCCGGGCTCACCTCGCGCCAGCTCCCGGTGGATGATGGGGGCTCACCCTTCGACCTGTCGGTGATCCTCTCCGAGTCCTCGGGCCGCCTGGGGGGCTCCCTCCGCTACAGCACGGCGCTCTTCGACGCCGCGGCCATCTCCCGGCTGGCTGGCGATTTCGAAGCCCTGCTCACCGCCGCCACCGGACGGCCGGACGCAACACTGGAGGAGCTCCGGGACACGCTCGCCGAGCTCCACCGGCAGCGGAAGCTCACCCAGGCCGAGGCGCTCCGCGGAGCACGGGCCGAGAAGTTCCGGAACATCCGGCGCAAGAGCGAGGGATAGCACGCACATGGAGCCCAAGAGCAGGAAGCCACTGCCTTCCCTCCGCAGGAGGGAGCTCGGCGCATCCGGAGCGGACTCGGTCCACTTCGAGGAGCTTCAACCCGGCTCGCGTCTGCCGCTGGTGGTCAGACCCTCGCTCCGGGAGCTCGTCCTGACCGAGTGGGCCCGAAGCCACCGGGAGCTCATCGAGGCTCGCCTCCACGCCCACGGTGCCCTGCTCTTCCGCGGCTTCGACATCCGCTCCGCCGAGGCCCTGGAGCCCGTCACTCGCGCCATCGCCGGAGAGCCACTCGCCTACGAAGAGCGCTCGTCACCGCGCTCCGTGGTGCGAGGCCACATCTACACCTCGACGGACCACCCTCCGAGCGAGCCCATCTTTTTGCACAACGAGCAGTCCTACAATCTGACCTTCCCGCTGCGGCTCGTCTTCTGCTGCGTCACGGCCGCGCGCGAGGGCGGACAGACGCCCCTCGCCGACACACGCCGCATCTATCAGCGCCTCCCGGCTTCCGTGCGCGCCCGCTTCCTGGAGCAGGGCTACCTGTACGTCCGCAACTTCGACGACCGGTTCGGCCTCTCCTGGCGCACCGCCTTCCAGACGGAGGACAGGGCAGCCGTGGAGGACTACTGCCGCCGCAATGGCATCGAGTTCGAGTGGAAGGACGGCCAGCACTTGAAGACCCGGCAGCGCCGCCGCGCCGCGGGCCAGCACCCCGTCACCGGCGAGCCCGTGTGGTTCAACCACGCCACGTTCTTCCACGTCTCGACACTCCCTCCCGAGGTCGGCGCGGCGCTGCGCGCGGAGCTCGGGGAGGAGGCGCTTCCCAACAACACCTATTACGGTGATGGCTCGCCCATCGAGCCCCACGTGCTCGAGCAACTGCGCGCCGCGTACCACGAGGAGACGGTGAGCTTCCCCTGGCGGGAAGGCGACGTGCTCCTCGTCGACAACCTGCTGGCCGCGCACGGCCGCGCGCCTTTCGTCGGCCCGCGCCGGGTACTGGCCGCCCTCGCCCATCCCTTCTCCTGGGACGACTTCCCTCGAACGGATCCGGGGTGAACGACAACCCCGAGGAGCTGCACGCCATGCCGACCCCCTCCGGATTCCGGCTCTCCCCCCAGCAACGGCACCTCTGGACCCTCCAACAAGCGGAGCCGGGTGAGGCCTGGCGCCCCCGATGCGTCCTCCTGCTCGAAGGAGCGCTGGACGTGCCGCGCCTCACCCAGGCCGCGACGGACGTCCTCGCGCGCCACGAGGTGCTACGGACGGAGTACCTCCTCCTGCCCGGGACGGGCACTGCCGTCCAGGTGCCTCGCGAGGTCTCCGCCACCGTGCTCGAGCTGCTCGACGGGAGCAGCACCTCCGAGGAGGAGCTCGAGGCAAAGCTCGATGCACGGCCCCACGAGGGGCCCGTGTTCCGGCTCGCCCGGGTCGCGCCGCACCGGCACCTGCTCGCCATCCACCTGCCCGCGCTCTCGGTGGATCACCGGACGCTGGGGAGCCTCGCGCGCGAGCTCGGCCAGGCGTACGCCGCGCGGCTCCAGGGCAGTGCCCTTCCCTCGCCGGACGCGCAGTACGCGGACGTGGCCGAGGTCTTCAACCAGCTCCTCGAAGCCGAGGACACCGAGGCCGGGCGCAAGCACTGGCTCGAGCAGGACTTCTCACGCCCGAGCGCCGCCGCCCTCCCCGTCGAGCGCCCCGCAGCTTCCGGGCGCGGGTTCGAGCCCCAGCGGACGCTCCTGCCACTCGCCCCCGAGCGGGTGTCCGCCGTGGAAGCCGCCGCCGCGAGCGCGGGAGTGACTCCCGGGACGTTCCTCCTGGCCTGCTGGCAGCTCCTCCTCTCCCGCCTCTCCGGACAACCCGGATGGACGGTCGCGGTCCACCACGACGGCCGCACCTACGAGGGACTCGACGAGGTCCCCGGCCTCTTCGAGCGCTGCCTGCCCCTGGGCGGCGAGCCGCGCGAGCACGCCTCGTTCCTGGACTTCCTCCGGGACGTGGACCGGGCCCGGCGGGAGGCCGCCGAGTGGCAGGACTACTTCGACCTCGCCCGCAGCCCCCGCGGGTTCCCCTTCGCCTTCGTGGAGCTCGCCCGGCCCGAGCCGGTACACGCCGGGGGCCTCGTCCTCTCCACGACGAGGATGGAGACCCGCATCAGCCGGTTCGAGCTTGAGCTCACCTGTCTCCGCGGAGAAGGCACGCTCACGCTGTCGCTGCACCATGACGCCAGCCGCTACCGCGCGGAGGACATCCGCCGACTCCTCGTGCGGTTCGACACGCTGCTGTCGGGAGCCGCCGCCCACCCGGAGCAGGCGCCGGAGGCACTGCCGCTCGTGGGCGAGGAGGAGCTCCGGGTGCTCGCCGGCTTCAACCCGCCGGAGCACGAGGACACCGGGGACCGGTGCCTCCATGAGCTCTTCGAAGAGCAGGCCCGCCGCACGCCCGAGCGCACCGCCGTCGTCTTCGAGGAGGAACGACTGTCCTACGCCGAGCTCGCCGAGAGGGCCAGGCGGCTCGCCTCATACCTGCGCGCCCTCGGCGTGGGGCCCGAGACGCGGGTGGGGCTCTGCCTGGAGCGCTCCGTGGAGATGATGGTGGGAGTCCTCGGCATCCTCGGCGCGGGTGGCGCCTATGTCCCGCTGGATCCCATGAACCCCCGGGAGCGGCTGACGTTCATCCTCGAGAAGGCCGAGGTCCAGGTGGTGGTGACCCGCTCCTCGCTCCGTCCGGTGCTGCCCCCGGGGACGACTCGCCTCGTCTGCCTGGATTCCGAAGCCGAGGCCATCGCGCGTGCCCCCGCCGCTCCGCCCGCCCGCTCCGCGCGCCCGGACAACCTCGCGTACGTGCTCTTCACCTCCGGCTCCACGGGACGGCCCAAGGGCGTGATGATTCCGCACCGCTCGGTCCTCAACCTCGCCCGTGCGCTCGAACGGGCCGTCTACGCGGGACTGCCTTCCGGGCTGCGCGTCAGCGTCGGGGCTCCGCTCGCGTTCGATGCCTCGGTCAAGCAGTGGCTCCAGCTCCTCCAGGGACACGAGCTCCACATCGTCCCGGAGGAGGTACGGCCGGACGCGGCCCGCCTGAGCGACTGGCTGCGGCGCCACGCCCTGGACGTGCTCGACTGCACTCCCTCCCAGCTCGGCCCGCTGCTGGCCCGGGGACTCGGCCGCGAGCCGGACCTGTCGCCCGCGCGTGTGCTGGTGGGCGGCGAGGCCATCGAGGCACGCACCTGGGCCGAGCTCTCCCGGAGCGAGAGCACGCGCTTCATCAACCTCTACGGCCCCACCGAGTGCACCGTGGATGCCACCGCCTGCACGGTGGACGGCGCCTCCGGGCCGAGCATCGGCCGGCCGCTGCACAACATGCGCGTGTACCTGCTCGACCGGAGTCTGCGCCCGGTGCCCCTGGGCATGCCCGGAGAGCTCTTCATCGGCGGTGTCGGCGTGGCCCGTGGCTACGTGGGACAGCCCACGCTCACCGCCGAGCGCTTCCTCCCGGACCCCTTCGGCCCACCGGGCTCGCGGCTGTATCGCACGGGAGATCTCGGCCGCTACCGCGAGGACGGCCGCATCGAGTTCCTCGGCCGCGCGGACCATCAGGTCAAGCTCCGCGGCTTCCGCATCGAGCTCGGAGAGATCGAGGAGCTCCTCCAGCGGCACCCCGGCATCGGGGAGACGGCCGTGGTGCTGCGCCAGCCGGCCTCGGGTGAGCCCCACCTCGTGGCGTACTTCGTGCCCCGTGGGGCCGCCGTGGAGGACGGGCTGCGCATGGAGGAGCTCGCCGCCAAGCTGCGCGCCTTCCTCCGGGAGCTGTTGCCCGAATACATGGTGCCCTCGGTGCTGGTGCCACTGGCGCGGATGCCGCTCAACCGCAACGGCAAGCTCGACCGCGGCGCCCTGCCGGAGCCGCACCCCTCGCGTCCCGAGGCCGATCCCTACGTCGCGCCGGAGAGCCCGCTGGAGCGGACCATCGCGGCCATCTGGCAGGAAGCCCTCGGAGTGGAGAAGGTGGGCCTCCACGGCAACTTCTTCGATCTCGGAGGCTACTCGCTGCTCATGGTGCGGGTGCACGAGAAGCTCTCGGCGGCCCTCGGGCGACGCGTCTCCATGGTGGAGCTCTTCCAGCACCCGACCGTCGCCGCGCTCGCGCGCCACCTTGCCCAGGACGGTGCGAGTGAGGCGGCTCCGCGCTCCGAGGAACTCGACGAGCGTGCCCGGCGGCAACGGCAGGCCATGCAGCAGCAGGCCCAACTCATGAAGGCGGGACGAGGGAAGAAGTCATGAGCAGCGAGCAGCAGTCCCCGGACGTCGAAGCAATCGCCATCATCGGCATGGCCTGCCGGTTCCCCGGTGCCCGGACGGTGGAGCAGTTCTGGCGCAACCTCCAGGAGGGCGTCGAGTCCATCACCTTCTTCTCCGACGCGGAGCTGGAGCACGCGACCATCGATCCGGCGGAGCTCCAGGACGCGCGGTACGTCCGGGCCCGGGGCCTCGTCGAGGGCATCGAGTCGTTCGACGCGCGGTTCTTCGGCTTCTCGCCGCGGGAGGCCGAGCTGACGGACCCGCAGCAGCGCGTGTTCCTGGAGTGCGCCTGGGAGGCCTTCGAGCGGGCCGGGTACGAGCCGTCCGCCGTCCCCGGTCCCGTCGGCGTCTTCGCGGGTGCGGGTGCCAACGGCTACCTGCTCCACCATCTGGCTCCGGCCGGGCGCCTGGTGGGGACGGCCAACGCGTTCCAGACCATCCTCCACAACAAGAACGACCACCTGGCCACGCGCGTCGCCTACAAGCTGGACCTGAAGGGGCCGAGCGTCAGCGTGCAGACCGCGTGCTCCACGTCGCTCGTCGCGGTGGTGCTCGCCAGCCAGGCGCTGCTGAGCCACCAGTGCGACATGGCGCTGGCCGGCGGCGTCACCCTCTCCGTTCCCCAGCGGACCGGGTACCTCTACAACGAGCGGGGCATCGGCTCGCCGGATGGGCACTGCCGCGCCTTCGACGCGAAGGCCCAGGGCACCGTCCCCGGTAGCGGGGCGGGCGTGGTGCTGCTCAAGCGGCTCTCGGACGCGCTGGCCGACGGCGACACCATCCACGCCGTCATCCGTGGCGGGGCCCTCAACAACGATGGGGCCTCGAAGGTCGGCTACACCGCGCCGAGCGTCGAGGGACAGGCGGAGGTCATCTCCATGGCCCAGGCCCTGGCCGGGGTGTCCCCGGAGACGATCTCCTACGTCGAGGCCCACGGCACGGGCACGCCCATCGGCGACCCCATCGAGCTCCAGGCGCTGACCCAGGCCTTCCGCCGCCACACGACACGCCGGGGCTTCTGCGCGCTCGGCTCGGTGAAGAGCAACCTCGGGCACCTGGACACCGCGGCCGGCATCGCCGGACTCATCAAGACCACCCTGGCGCTCGAGCACCTGCACCTCCCGCCGAGCCTGCACTTCGAGACGCCCAACCCCGAGCTCGACCTCGCCAACAGCCCCTTCTTCGTCAACGCGCGCTCGCGCGACTGGGAAGGGCCCGCTCCGAGGCGCGCGGGAGTGAGCGCCTTCGGCCTCGGTGGAACCAACGCGCACGTGGTGCTCGAGGAGGCTCCGGTCCGGGGCCCCTCGGGCTCCTCCCGGCCCTTCCAGCTCCTGCGCCTGTCGGCCCGCTCGGACGCCGCCCTGGAGGCGATGACGGCCCTGCTCGCCGAGCACCTGAAGCAGCACCCCACCCTCCCCCTGGCGGACGTGGCGTACACGCTGAGCGTGGGCCGGCGGACCTTCGACCACCACCGGTTCGTGGTGTGCCGCGACACCGCGGACGCAGCGGAGGTGCTCGCGAGCCTGCATCCGCTGCGGGTCCTCTCGCGCGTGCAGGAGTCCGTGCGCCGACCCCTGGTGTTCATGTTCCCCGGCCAGGGCTCCCAGCACCCGGCGATGGCGGCGGACCTCCACGCCTCCGAGGCCGTCTTCCGCGAGGAGCTGGACCGGTGCCTCGAGCACCTGGAATCGCGCCACGACCTGGACCTGCGGCCATTGCTCTTCCCGGCCGACCGGGAGGATGCCCATGCGGCCAGGAGGCTGGAGCAGACGGCCCTCACGCAGCCGGCCCTCTTCGTCGTCGAGTACGCGCTGGCACGGCTGCTCCAGTCCTGGGGCCTGCAGCCGGCCGCGATGATCGGCCACAGCGTGGGCGAGCTCGTCGCCGCGTGCATCGCCGGGGTGTTCTCGCTGGAGGACGCGCTCGACCTCGTCGCGCTCCGGGGCCGGCTGCTCCAGGCCTGCCCGCCGGGGGCGATGCTCTCCGTGCAGCTCCCCGAGCACGAGCTCCTGCCGCTGCTCGATGCGAAGCTGGAGATCGCCGCGGTGAATGGCCCGTCCTCGTGCGTGGCCGCGGGCTCCACCGAGGCCATCGAGGCGCTGGAGCGGCGGCTCGCGGAGCGGTCGGTGACGTGCCGTCGGCTGCGCACCTCCCATGCCTTCCACTGCGCGCGGATGGACTCCGCGGTGGCGCCCTTCCGTGAGGCGGTGGCACGGGTGAAGCGCCATGCGCCCCGGCTGCGCTTCCTCTCCGGCCTGACGGGGACATGGATCACCCCGGAGCAGGCCATGGACCCGGGCTACTGGGCCGAGCACCTGCGCCGACCCGTGCGCTTCGCCGAGGGTCTGGAGGAGCTGCTGAAGGAGGCAGAGAGCGTCCTGCTCGAGGTGGGCCCGGGACGGGCGCTGCGCACGCTGGCGCGGTGGCACCCGCGCAAGAAGCCGGGCCAGGCCGTGGTGTCCTGTCTGCCAGCTCCCGACGAGGCGCGCACCTCGGACGTGGAGCATCTGCTGCGCACCGTGGGACAGCTCTGGTTGCACGGGGTGGAGGCCCCGGGCCTCTTCGCCGGGGAGCAACGTCACCGGCAACCACTGCCCACCTACCCCTTCGAGCGCCAGCGCCACTGGGTCGAGCTGCGCGCCTCTCCCCTCGGTCCGGAAGCCCGGCCGGGCAGCCTGGAGAAGCGGACGGACCTCGCGAGCTGGTTCTACGTGCCGGTGTGGAAGGAGTCCGTCCCCCTGGCCGTCCCGAGGCCCTCGGAGGCCGGAGCGAAGCGCACGACCTGGCTGGTGCTCCGCGATGAGACCGGGCTCGGAGCGCGCCTCGCCGAGCGGCTGCGGCAGCAGGGGGGAGAGGTGGTCGAGGCCCGGCTGGGACGGACCTTCCGGCGCACGGGCGCGGACACCTTCGAGCTGGCTCCCACGCGCGAGGGCTACGCCGCGCTGCTCTCGGAATTGCGCACCGAGGGACGTGCCCCGGAGAGGCTCGTGCACCTCTTCGGCCTGACTCCCGAGGCCTCCGGCCCCAAGGCCTCCGGCTCCGAGTCCTCCGGCCCCGAGGCCACCGGCGCCTCGTCCGAGGACGTCCTCTCGCGCTCGTTCTACAGCCTGCTCTTCCTGGCGCAGGCACTGGGGAGCCAGGGCTTCGAGAAGCCCGTGCACCTGGTGGCCGTGTCCAACGGCATGCAGGAAGTCACCGGAGGAGACCTGGTGTGGCCCGAGCAGGCGGCGGCGTTGGGGCCGGTCCGGGTCATCCCTCGCGAGTACCCCAGCGTGCGCTGCCGGAGCGTGGATGTCGCACTGCCTCCCGCGGGCGGCCCTGTTTCCGAGAGGCTCGTCGAGCTGCTCGCCGCGGAGGTGGCTTCCACGTCCGAGGCGCCCGTGGTCGCGTACCGGGGCCACCGGCGCTGGGTGCAGGAGTTCGACTCGCTGCGCCTCGAGGACGGCGCCGCGCCCCCGCTGCGCGAGCGCGGCGTCTACCTCATCACGGGCGGCTTCGGGGGCATGGGGCTCGCGCTCGCCGAGGCCCTCGCGTCCCGGGTCCAGGCCCGGCTCGTGCTCACCAGCCGCACGGCGCTTCCCCCGCGTGAGGAGTGGCCTCGGCTGCTGGAGGCTTCGGGCCAGGAGGACACGCGCCGGAGGATCCTCGCCGTCCAGCGGCTCGAGGAGCGGGGCGCGGAGGTCTGGGTGCGGCGCGCGGATGTGACCGACCTCGGGGCGATGCGGGAAGTCATCGCAGAGGCCCGGGCACGCTTCGGGGCGCTCCATGGCGTCATCCACGCGGCGGGCGTCGCGGGCGGCGGGCTCATCCAGCTCAAGGCTCCCGAGACGGCCGCCACCGTCCTGGCTCCCAAGGTGAAGGGGACGCAGGTGCTGGCGGCCGCGCTCGAGGGGACGCAGCTCGACTTCCTCGTGGCCTGCTCCTCGCTGTCCTCCGTCGTCGGCCGGCTCGGCCAGGTGGACTACACGGCGGCCAACACCTTCCTGGACGCCTTCCTGCGCGCCTGGCAGTCCCGCACCGGCATCCACGCGGTGGCGGTGAACTGGGGCGCGTGGGACGAGGTCGGCATGGCGGCGCGCAAGGGCGCCCGGGAGGAGGAGCCGGTCCGACTGCTCGACCATCCGCTCCTCCACCGCTGTCTCGTCGACACCCCGGAGCGCCTCGTCTTCGCCAGCGACATCGGAGACCCTCGCTCCCGCTGGGTCGTGGACGAGCACCGCATCCTCGGCGTCCCCACCGTCCCTGGCGTGGCCTGGTTCGAGCTGGTTCGGGCCGCGCTCGCCGGGCGCGCGCGGGGGCGGACGCTCGAGCTGGTCGACACCTTCTTCCTCTTCCCGCTGCGCGTGCCGGACGGAGAGACCCGTGAAGCGCGGCTCATCATCGAGGTGGAAGGCGACGGCTACCGCTGGGTCGTGCGCACGCAGCCCCGGGATGGCTCCGGGAAGGCCACGGCTCACGCCACCGGCCGCGCCCGGTTCATCGCATCCCGCGAGTCCCGGTTCCTCGACCTCGACGCCATCCGCCGCAGGTGCGGGCACACTCCGTCCTCGTTCGAGGCCGAGTACGAGGAGGACCTGGGGCCGCGCTGGCGCAGCGTCCGCCAGCTCCACGTCGGGCAGGGCGAGCTGCTGCTCACGCTGGAGATGCAGGCGGAGTTCGCCTCCGACTTCGAGCACATGCTCTTCCATCCGCCGCTGATGGACCGGACGTCCGGCATGGCGAAGAGCTTCCTCGCCGCGCACGGCTATTACCTGCCGTTCGGCTACGGGCGGCTGTGCTTCCACGGCCCCGTGCCTCGGCGCATCCACGCCCATGCGCGCTTCCTGGAGCAGACGGCCTCGGATGGAGAGACGCTCGCCTTCGAGGTCGTGTTGACGGATGAGCAGGGCCGCGTGCTCGTCGAGGTGGAGCGGCTGACGCAGAAGCGGGTGAACGACCCCGCCGCCGAGCTCCGCGCCCTGGCCGCTCCAGAGCCGGAGGCCGGGAGCCGCTCCGGGGAGCCCGGAAGCGAGCGTCAGGAGATCCTCCCCCACGAGGGTGTGGCCGCGCTCGAGCGGCTGCTGGCGGCCCGGGTGATGCCGCAGGTGGTGGTCTCGGTGAGGGACCTGCGGGCCACGCTCCAGCACACCGACGAGGTCGTGCGCGAGCGCATCGCGGAGGCAGCGGGAGCACAGCGCACCGAGGGTGGACTGCAGCCCAGGCCGGAGCTGAAGACGGCCTACGTGGCACCGCGCAACGAGCTCGAGCGGAAGCTCGCCGGCTCGTGGCAGGAGGTGCTCGGCATCGAGGGCATCGGCATCCACGACGACTTCTTCGAGCTCGGAGGTGACTCCGTGCAGGCCATCCAAATCATGGCCAGGGGAAGCCGGCTGGGACTCCAGCTCAATCCGGAGCAGTTCTTCCAGAGCTCGACCATCGCGCAGCTCGCGCGGGTGCTGGAGGGACTGCTGACCCATCAGGGCCCGGTGGTGGGCCCCGTACCGCTCACGCCGGAGCAGCACCGCCTCCTGGAAGGCGATCCAGAGGCGCTCGCGCGGACGAGCCGGGTGCTGTGGCTCGACCTGCCCGGCGCCCTCGAGGACTCCCGGCTGACGAAGGCGCTCGGCGAGTTGCTCTCCCTGCACGATGCGCTCCGCCACCGCTTCACCCGTGAGAGCGCGGGCTGGAAGCAGGAGGGCATGCCTCCGGGCGGCGAGGTAGCGCTTGTGCAGGTCGACCTCGCTCCGCTACCCCGGGGAGAGCACCCGGCCACGATCCGCGCCGCGCAGGAGCGGCTCCTGGCGATGCTCGACCCGAGCCACGGAGTGCTGCTGGCGGCAGCCCGCTTCCGCCACGGCCCGGGACGGGAGGATTCCCTCCTGCTGGCCGGCCATGCCCTCGTCATCGACGGGGCCTCGTGGAACCTCCTGGCCGGGGACCTGAAGGACGCCCTGCGGCGGAAGGACGGCGAGGGCCCGCGCCCGAAGACAGCACCGTTCAAGACCTGGGCGGAGCGCCTGGCGGAGAACGCCGCGACCCGGAGCACCGCGACGTCCTGGCTCTCGGGAAACCTCTCGCGTCTTCCCCTGGAGCACGCCACGAGGGGCTCCGTGCGAGAGCACACCGGGTCGCTCCCGGTGGAGGAGACGCGGGCCCTCCAGGAGAAGCTCACGAGCGCCTGGCGCGCCGACCTGGGCGAGGCGCTGCTCATGGGGCTGGCCCGGGCGCTCTCGGCCTGGACGGGCGGGCGCGCGCACCTCGTCGACTTCACCCGGGAGGCACGCGGCGCGTTCGAGGGCCTCGACTGCTCGCGCACGGTGGGCTGCTTCGACGTGAGCTGGCCGTTGCGTCTCGAGGTCCCCGAGAGCTCCGGCGAAGTGGCGCTCCTCAAGAGCCTCAAGGAGCAGGTCCGCCAGCTCCCGGCGGGGGCGGCCCCCAGCACGTCCCAGCTATCCCGGGCCGAGGTGGGGCTGCGGCTGCTCGGCGCGGGCGAGGAGCTCCCGGAAAGGCTCTCCGGCCGGAGTCTGTCGGGCGGGCACCTGCTGGAGCTCGAGGGCTCCCTGTCCGCTGGCCAGCTCCACGTGCGCTGTACCTACGACGCGGGCGCCTGCCGCGAGCCCGTGGCGGAGCGGCTCGTCGCGGACCTCCTCGGAGCGCTGCGCGCGCTGTGCGCCGAGGATCCGGACACCCGCGCCGCCCTCTCCCCGTCGGACTTCCCGCTCGCCGGGTTGGACGAAGCGCAGATGGACACGCTCGCCCTCCTGCTCGAGCAGGCCGACCAGTCCGACGAATGACTCCGCAGGCCTCCCCGAGGACGCGATGAAGAACGTCGATGATGTCTACAAGCTCTCGCCGATGCAGCAGGGCATGCTGTTCCACAGCCTCTTCTCTCCCCGGGGAGGCACGTACGTGGAGCAGGTGTACTGGCGATGGCGCGGCCCGCTCGAGCTGCCGCTGTTGCAGCGGGCCTTCCAGCGGGTGGTGGAGCGCAATGCCGTCCTGCGCACGGCCTTCTTCTGGGAGGGCCTCGCCGAGCCCGTCCAGGCCGTGCGCAACAAGGTCGAGGTGCCCTGGGAGCAGCACGACCTCCAGGGGCTGACGGAGCGCGAGCAGGAGGCGCGCTGGAAGGCCGTGCTGGAGTCCGATCGGCGGCGGGGCTTCACCCTCTCGGCGGCGCCCCTCATGCGCCTCACCCTCGTGCGGCTCGGACCGGAGCTGTACCGGTGCCTGTGGAGCTACCACCACCTGCTGCTCGATGGATGGTCGCTGCCCCTGTGCCTGAGGGAAGTCGCCCTCCACTACGACGCCCTCTCCCAGGGACGCGAGCCGGAGCTGGAGCCGACCCGTCCCTACCGGGACTTCATCGCCTGGCTCTCGCGGAGAGAGCGCGCCGAGGCGGAGCAGTACTGGAAGCAGTCGCTCCAGGGTTTCGCCGCGCCCACGCCGCTCTGGGTGGACCGTGGCACCGAGCTCCCGCCCCAGGCGGATGCGACGTACGCCTCGCGCTGGCTCACCGTGCCCGCTACCACGACGGAGCAGCTCATGGCGCTCGCCCGGAAACATCAGCTCACGCCGGGCACGCTCGTGCAGGGGGCCTGGGCGTTGCTGCTCGGCCGATACAGCGGCGAGCGCGACGTGGCCTTCGGCAATGTGACCTCCAGCCGCTCCGCCGCACTCCCCGGCTCCGAGATGATGTTGGGGCTCCTCATCAACACGTTGGTACACCGCACGGAGGTGCCCCCAGAGGCCCCGCTGCTGCGATGGCTGAAGCAGCTCCAGTCGGATCAGCTCGTTGTACGGCGGCATGATCAGCTCTCGCTGGTGGACGTGCAGGGCATGAGTCAGGTGCCTCGCGGGCAGCCGCTGTTCCACAGCGTCGTCGCGTTCCACAATGCTTCGAAGCCGAGGCTCGGGCCCATCGCCGGGGGGAAGGTGTCCCTGGAGGACATCGACTACGCGGACCCGCGGACGGGCCATCCCCTCACCTTCGTGGCGGACCTGGGCGAGACGTTGAGACTCCAGCTCGTCTACGACACGGACCGCTTCGACACCGCCACCATCGACCGGATGCTCGGGCACGTGCGCGTCCTCCTGGAGGGCATTGCCGCCAACCCGGAGCGGCGGCTGCGCGAGCTGCCGCTCGTCACCGAGGAGGAGCGGCGCCAGCTCCTGGTGGACTGGAACGCCACCACGAAGTCCTTCTCCCGGGACGCCTGCCTCCACGAGGTCTTCGAGGCGCAGGTGGCCCGGACGCCGGACGCCGTGGCCGTGGAGGCCGAGGGCGCGCGGCTGACGTACGCGGAGCTGGACAGGCGCGCCAACCAGCTTGCCTGGCACCTGCGCTCGCTCGGAGTGGGGCGTGGCTCCATCGTGGGCCTGTGCCTGGAGCGCTCGCCGGAGACGGTGGTCGGCGTGCTCGGCATCCTCAAGGCGGGGGGCGCCTACCTCCCCCTGGACCCGGCCTACCCACGCGATCGCCTGGCCTTCATGCTGGACCAGGCCCGCGTCCCGGTGCTCGTCACCCAGCGCTCGCTGGCGGACCTGCTGCCGGCCGGTGGCGAGCGGCGGGTGCTCATGGACGAGGACCGTGAGCGGCTCGCCGCGCTGCGCGAGGAGCCGCCGCCGTCCGCGGGCACCGGCCCCATGGACCTGGCGTATGTCATGTACACCTCGGGCTCGACGGGACGGCCCAAGGGCGTGTGCGTGCCCCACCGCGGCGTGATGCGGATGGCGATGGACACCGGCTACTTCGAAACGGGGCCGGGAAAGACCTTCCTGCTGCTGTCGCCCATCTCCTTCGACACCTCGGCCTTCGAGCTGTTCGGGAGCCTGCTCCATGGGGCGAAGCTGGCGGTGTGCCCTCCGCACATGCCCTCGCTCGAGGAGCTGGGGCGGGTGTTCGAGCGCCACGGGGTGACGACGCTCTGGCTGACGACCCCCCTCTTCGATCAGATGGTGGCGTACCACCCCGAGGCGCTGGACTCCGTGCGCCAGGTACTCTCCGGGGGCGACGTGCTGCCTCCGGGCCGGGTGAAGGAGCGGCTCGCGCGAGGGGGCCACGTCATCAACGGCTACGGCCCGACGGAGAGCGCCACCTTCACCACCTGCTACGTGCTGAAGGAGCCGGCCCAGGTGGAGCGCACGGTCTCCATCGGCCGACCCATCGCCAACACCCAGGTGTACCTGCTGGATGGGGAGCTCCAGCCCGTGCCCGTGGGCGTGCCCGGAGAGCTCTACATCGGCGGTGACGGGCTCGCGGTGGGCTACCTGCACCGGCCGGAGCTCACCTCGGAGCGATTCCTCCCCAACCCCTTCGCCCTTGAGCCGGGAGCGCGCATGTACCGGACGGGAGACATCGCCCGGTACCTGCCCGATGGCCGCATCGAGTTCCTCGGCCGCGCCGATCATCAGGTGAAGATCCGGGGCTTCCGCATCGAGACGGGGGAGATCGAAGCAAGGCTCCTGGAGCATTCCACCGTGAAGGAGGCGGTGGTAGTGGCGCGCGAGGACGTGCCGGGCGACAGGCGGCTGGTGGCCTACGTCGTCCCGGCCGCGGGCGCGGCTCCGGAGACGGAGGCACTGCGAGGTTTCCTCTCGGAGCGGCTGCCCGTGCACATGGTGCCCTCGGCCGTGGTGGTGCTGGACGCCCTGCCCCTGTCGCCCAATGGCAAGGTGGACCGCAAGGCCCTGCCCGCTCCCACGGACGCCCGCGTCCCCCAGACGGCGCCGGCGGCTCCTCGCGACGCCGTGGAGCTGCGGCTCGTCGAGCTGTGGGAGGGGTTGCTGAATGTGCGGCCGGTGGGCATCGACCAGAGCTTCTTCGCGCTGGGCGGGCACTCGCTGCTCGCGATGAGCCTGCTGTCGCAGATCTCCAAGCGGCTGGGCCGCACCCTGCCCCTGTCGGTGCTCTTCACGCACCCCACCATCGAGCGGCTCGCCGAGCTGCTGCGTCAGGAGCCCGCCACCACCGAATGGACGCCCCTGGTTCCCATCCAGACCCGGGGCAAGCGCCGGCCGCTCTTCTGCGTGCACCCCATTGGCGGCAGCGCGCTCTGCTACGTGCCGCTCGCGCGTCACCTGGGGCCGGAGCAGCCGCTCTACGGGCTCGAGGCCCCGGGGCTCGATGGCCAGCGCGAGCCCTTCACGAGCCTCGAGGCCATGGCTGCGGCGTACCTCGAAGTCCTGCGGAAGGTCCAACCCGAGGGCCCCTACTTCCTCGCGGGCTGGTCCATGGGAGGCCTCGTCGTCTTCGAGATGGCGAGGGAGCTGCTGCGGCGCGGGCAGGCGGTGGAGACCGTCGCGCTCATCGACAGCTGGGTGCCCACCCTCCAACCGGGAGGCGGAAGCGCGCGGCTCGACGACACGACGCTGCTCCTGGGCTTCGCGACGGAGCTGGGGCGCATCGCCGGACACGACCTCTCGCTCTCGGCCGAGGAGCTCGCGCCCCTGCCGGACGAGGCCCGGCTCGCCCTGCTGGGGGAGCGGGCCCGGAGCGTGGGAGCCCTGCCTCCTGGCGTGGGCCCCGAGATGCTGCGCGCCCGCTTCGGCGTCTACCGCGCACACGCCCGCGCCTTCCAGGAATACGCCCCCGGACGGAGCCACCCCGCGCGAATCGTCCTTTTCCGTCCGGAGGCGGGCGCGCTCCAGGCCGCCTCGGGAGCACTGGGGGGATGGGACACCGTGACGCAGCAATCCCCCCGGCTCATCGACCTGCCGGGCGACCACTACACCGTGATGGCCGAGCCCCACGTCGCGCGGCTCGCCCACCCGCTCCGCGCCTTCCTCGAAGGCGGAACCTCCGCGCCCTGAGGAGCCGATGAAGAACGTCCAGGATGTGTACAAGCTCTCGCCCGCGCAGAGGGAGTTCCTCGCGCGCCCCTCGGCTCCGGAGGCACGGCCCGCCCACGTGCGGTGGAGCTTCCGCCAGGGGCTGGACGAAGCGGCCCTCGAGTCCGCCCTGCGCCAGCTCATCGCCCGCCACGACGCCCTGCGCACCGCCTTCTTCGCCCAGGGCATGAGCGAGCCCGTGCAGGTGGTGCGCGAGAAGGCCGAGCCACGCCTGGAGCAGCGGGCGGAGCACCCCGAGGCATTCAGCCTGAATCCGTCGAACGCACCCCTGCTGCGCGCCACGGTGGTGCGGGACTCGCCGGAGTCGGGAACGGTCGTGCTTGCCTACCACCCGCTCGTCCTCGACGAGGCCTCGGCGCGGGTCTGCCTCCGGGAGCTGTTCCTGCTCTACCGGGCCGCTCGTGACGGGAGCGAAGCGGGGCTCGGGAAGAGCCGTCCCCACCGGGACTTCATGGCCTGGCTCGAGCAGCAGGACGCACGCGAGGCGGAACGACGGATGCGAGAGCTGCTCCGAGGTGCACCCCGCTCGCGGCTTCCCGCCGGATGGCGCGTGGGGCCTCGGGAAGGCGCTCCCGCGGGCCCTCTTCCCGAGGGAGAGGGCGCGCTGCAACGTTTCTTCCTGTCCCCCGCGGCCACGGCGCGCGTCCAGGCCTTCCTGCGGCAACACACGCTGGAGCTCGCGACACTGCTCCAGGCCGCGTGGGCGGTGCTCCTCCACCAGGAGGGCCAGGGGGAGGACCTGCTCTTCGGCACCTTCACCACCCCCCTCCCCGCCGCGCTGTCCGGTGGCGGCACGCTGGTGAGCCGCCTCTCGCCCCTCGTGCCGCGACGCCTCCAGGTGCCCTCGCGAGGCACGCTGCTGCGCTGGCTCCGAGGTCTCCAGGCCGAACACGCCGAGGCACGCGCCTCTGATCATGCCGCGCCCTCCCAGCTCCGAAGTTGGCTGGAGGTGCCGGAGGACACTCCGCTCTTCGAGAGCATCGTCACCGCCGAGCTCGAGGACGAGGCCCTGGGGCTGCTCGCCCGGAGCCTGGGCTTCCACGCCATCACCCATGCCACGGCGGTCCTCCCCGCGCCGCTCGTCGTGCGGGCCGCGCAGGGCCCCCGGCTGGTACTGCGGTTCCTCTACGACCCCGGGCAGCTCGACTCCACGGCGGTGGCCCGGGCCGCGGAGCACCTCGGCGCGCTCCTGGAGGAACTGGCGCTGCGGGCGGAACAGGAGCCCTCCGCGCTCACGCCTCCCGCGAGAGCGACGGGAAGCCCGGAGGCTCGGGCCAGCACCGGAGCGCGCACCGTCACGGTGGGTGCCCACTTCGGAGCGGCGGAGGTGGAAGCCGTCCTCGCCCGGCACCCGGCGGTGGCCCAGGTGTCCGTGAGGCCGGCCCCGGAGGCTCCCGGTCCTGGCGCGCTCGTGGCCCGGGTGGTGCCGGAGCGCCCGGCGGCCGGAGCCCGGAAGAAGCCTGGCTTCGGCCTGTTCTTCTTCGCCAACGAGGACGCCAGCACGCGTGACAGATACCGCCTCTATCTGGAGGCAGCGAAGCTCGCGGACCGCAACGGCTTCACGGCCATCTGGACGCCCGAGCGCCACTTCGACGAGCACGGCGGTCTCTATCCGAACCCTTCAGTGCTGAGCGCCGCGCTGTCGACCGTCACCGAGCGCATCGGCCTGCGCTCCGGCAGCGTGGTGCTCCCCCTGCACTCGCCCTTCCGGGTGGCGGAGGAGTGGTCCATCATCGACAACCTCTCCGGGGGCCGGGTGGGCCTGTCGGTGACGTCGGGCTGGATGCCCAACGACTTCGCCCTGGCGCCGGACAACTTCGAGCACAAGCGCGAGGTGCTGTTCCACTCGCTCGAGCAGGTGCGCGAGCTGTGGCGCGGCGGAGCCGTCTCCACCCGGGATGGGGCCGGCAACGAGGTCCGGCTGCGCACCTTTCCCCGGCCGGTACAGCCCGAGCTGCCGGTGTGGCTTACCTGCCCCGGCAACCCCGAGCTCTTCGAGAAGGCGGGAGCACTGGGCGTCAACGTCCTCACCTCGCTCGCCTCGCAGCCAGTGGAAGAGGTGCGGGAGAAGATCGCCCTCTACCGGGCGGCCCGGGCGCGCGCGGGGCACGATCCGGCGGCGGGCACGGTGACAGTGATGCTGCACACCTTCGTGGGGAGGGATCCTGACGAAGTGCTCGACCGGGTGCGCGGGCCGCTCACGCAGTACCTGCGCACGCACCTGCGGCTGCAACAGGCGCGCGTCCACAGCCTGAATCTCCAGGTGGACATCGATGACCCGAAGTGGCTCGACTCCCTGGCCACCTTCGCCTTCGAGCAGCACTACCGGATGAGCGCGCTCATCGGCACGCCCACCTCCTGTCTATCCATGGTGGACCGGCTGGTGGAGGCGGGGGCCGACGAGCTGGCATGCTTCATCGACTTCGGCGTCGACGGTGACCGGGTGCTCGAGGGCCTGACGGCCTTGTCCGAGTTGAAGCAGCTCGCCGAGGACGACTCGCTGCGCCTGCACCGGGTGCTATCCGAGCACCTGGACGAACGGCTCCCCGGCAGGCCACCGGTAGCTTTCGAGCTCCCCTGAGAGGAGGGGCGGAGCCGACCGCCGACGCCGAATCCCCCAGGGGCCAATGAAGCGCCGGCGGGTCAGCGGCCCGAGAAGTTCCGGGCGACGAACTCCCAGTTCACGAGCTTGTCGAGGAACGTGTCGATGTACCTGGGACGGGCGTTGCGGAAGTCCACGTAGTACGCGTGCTCCCAGACGTCGATGGTAAGCAGCGCCTTCTGGCCGTGCTTCATCGGCAGGTCCGCGTTGCCCGTCTTCGTCACCTTCAGCTTTCCGCCCTCGATCACGAGCCACGCCCAGCCCGAGCCGAACTGTGTCGCGGCCGCGTTGGCGAACTCCTCGCGGAACTTCTCGAAGGAGCCGAAGTCGCGCTGAATCGCCTCGGCGAGCTCACCGGTGGGGCGCCCTCCCCCGTTGGGCTTCATGCAGTGCCAGTAGAAGGTGTGGTTCCACACCTGGGCGGCGTTGTTGAAGACGCCACCGTCGCTGCCGAGGATGACCTCCTCCAGCGTCCTGTTCGCCTCCGCATTGCCCTCCAGGAGCTTGTTCAGGTTCGTCACGTACGCGGCGTGGTGCTTGCCGTGGTGGAACTCCAGCGTCTCCGCGCTGAGGTGGGGAGCGAGGGCGTCCTTCGAATAGGGGAGTTCGGGGAGCGTGAATGGCACGGGTGGGTCCTTTCGTGGCGTGGGTTCTGTGATGTGTGACGGACGGGTTCGTACGAGGTCCACGGCGTGGCTGTCACCCGCCCGGCCAATGCCTTGGCTGCGCGCCAATGCGTTGGCGAGGCTCGCGGAACGTGCGGCCCGGCACCGACGGCGAAACAAGAATGGAACCTCACCTATGCTCATCGGCATGCCGATGAACAAACCAGGTCTCCTGTTTCGCAACCTTGTGAAATCCTCCGCGGTCCTGGCGCTTGTGCTGTGCGGTTGCTCCGACGAGGCCGGAGGCGGTGACCCAGGAGACGCCGGTGCGAGTAGCGACTCGGGGACCTCGGATGCAGGCCCCCTCGGCGATGGAGGCATCCCAGCCTGGTTGACGAGCGCCGCAGTCAATCAATGGGTTGAAATTCCCGGCACCCTCGGGGCTGGCGGTGCACCGGTGGATGCCTACAGCGGCATGGCCATCAAGGACAGCACGAGCGAGCTCATCATCGCTGCCGCTGGCGGACATGGCGACAGTGCCGACAATCGCACCGTCTCCATTCGCATCGACGTCGATGCGCCCGTGTGGGTGGTGCGAAAGGCCGCATCACCGGTGGCCGGAAACAACGTCGGTTACAACGCTGATGGCCAACCCGCCTCGATGCACACCTACCAGTCGACGCTCTATTCGCCGACGGCCGATCGCGTCCTGCGAGTGCGACCGCGGTTCACGTATCCCTCGGCCTGGGACGTCAACACGAACGATGGCTTCGACCTCGACACCAACACCTGGGACGGCGAGGGGGTTCATCCGCTGGCGACGGATGGGTATGGGTTCGTGCGTGACGGCGACGGCAACGTGTGGACCACCGCATTCGAACGGTACGAGCCAGTGGCGAAGAAGTGGTCCAAACCCATCACCACCCGCACGGCCGACCTGGTCCGGTTCCCAGGCGCGTACGACTCGAAGCGCCGACAGCTCTTCACCCTGCAATGGGGTGACGGCCAAGGCTACGACACTGGACTCTCGGCCTCGCGCGTCCCAGTCGATGGCAAATCGCAGCTGAGTGTGACCTTCACCAGCAATGCGGCCCTGGCGCAGCTGAAGGCCGACCAACCGATGTATGCCGCGATGGACTACGACCCGCTCAACGACGAGTTCTTGTTCTACGCGGGCGGGAGCTGGGCAGGGGCTCAGCTCGAACCGATTCCAGCGCGTGTCTATGCGGTGACGCCAACCGATTCAGGGCCATGGACCATCCGAATCAAGGAGGTGACCGGCGTTCCCGCCGTGGCGGCCCAGGCCGGGGTGCAGGGCCGCCTTCGCTACGTGCCGTCCTTGAAGGGCTTCGTGTTGCTGCCGTCGTCGAAGACGAACCTCTGGTTCCTGCGAACGAAGTGACGCGCGCCATGCGGCGCGTGCGCCGCTTCGTGCCGTAGCAGTCCGTCGCGGCAGGCGCATGGGTCAGAAAACGAAAAAGGCCGGCTGCCACAGGGGCAACCGGCCTTTTTCTGTTCTGGAGCCGACACCCAGGCTTGAACTGGGGACCTACTGATTACGAATCAGTTGCTCTACCACTGAGCTATGTCGGCGAAACGAACGAAAGCGGGGCGCGAAGTACCATGTGGTTTCTGGGCCGGCAAGCGCAAATGATCAGCCCTGCTCTTTTGCTCCCCTACCCGCCCGGCGCCCCCTGGATCCGCCGCCAGGCCACCGTGACAGGCATGACACACCGCGTCCGACCCTGGTGACACAGCGCGTTGCCATAAGTGCCCGTCATCCCTCCACATTCCTGGGGAAGCATGGCCGCTCCGCGCGGTTGAAAGCTCATGGCGGCTGTGCACATAAGGGCCGCCATCCCCGCGTGCCTCGCCACCTTACCCGGTGGGGCCCACAAGGAGCGTTTCCCGTCATGGCCAGCGAAGAGAACTTCATGCGCGCCCCGGCCCCCTCGCCCAAGCGCACCGTCTACACGGAGGCGATGGAGATCTTCCATCGGGCTGCGGACCTCATCAAGCTGGACAAGCGCGTCCGTCTCGAGCTCGAGGAGCCCGACTACGAGCACATCTTCTACGTCACGGCCAAGCTGAAGGACCGCCTCGTCCCGCTCGCCGCCGACCGCGCGAAGTCCTTCTCCGACCTGCCCGAGACGCAGGTGCGCAACAAGGAAGGCCTGGAGCTGCTGGCCAACGGCAACATCATCCTCAACGGCCGCGCCCTCCTGGGCTCCGACGTGGCCATCCGCCAGGGCCACCTGCGCCTGCCGGACGGCAAGGTGTACCAGCTGGTCCCCGGTGAGTCGCAGCGCTTCAAGGCCTACCGCGTCCAGCACAACCAGGCCCGCGGCCCCTACAAGGGCGGCCTCCGCTACCACCGCGAAGTCTCCCTGGACCTGTTCAAGGCCCTCGCCGCGGAGATGACCTGGAAGACGGCCATCAGCGAGGTTCCGTTCGGCGGCGGCAAGGGCGGCATCCAGATCGACCCGCGCGAGTACGGCCGGGAGGAGATCGAGGCCATCACCCTGCGCTTCATGTACCGGCTCAAGAGCCTCATCGGGCCGAACATCGACATCCCGGCGCCGGACGTGGGCACCAACCCGGACATCATGGCGCTGCTGTACCGCCAGTTCTCCGACGGTGAGCGCGAGCGCCACAACCTGCGCGGCATCGTCACCGGCAAGGACGTGCGCATCGGTGGCTCCGAGGGCCGCGGCAAGGCCACCGGCCAGGGCGTCGCCTTCTGCATCGAGGACTACTACGCCGACCGCGGCGAGTCCGTGAAGGGCAAGACGTTCACCCTCCAGGGCTTCGGCAACGTGGGCAGCCACGCCGCCCTCATCCTCGCCAACGCGGGCGCCCGCCTCCTGGCGGTGAACGACGCCGACGGCACCATCTACAACGGCGACGGCATCGACGTGAACGCGCTGGCCGCCTACGTGGCCGACCCCAAGAATCTCAAGCGCAGCGTGCTCGGCTTCCCCGGCGCCCAGAAGATCGAGAAGAAGGACCTCTGGGACGTCCAGGCCGACATCTGCATCCCCGCCGCGCTGGGTGGCGAAATCACCGCGGACGTCGCCGAGCGCCTCAAGGTGAAGCTCATCGCCGAGGGCGCCAACGGCCCCACCACCCCCGAGGCCGACCGCGTCCTCCAGAAGCGCGGCATCGAGATGATCCCCGACATCATCGCCAACGCCGGCGGCGTGACGGTGAGCTACTACGAGTGGATCCAGAACAAGCGCATGGAGCGCTGGAGCGAGGCCGAGGTCGATCAGCGCCTCGAGCGCGCCATGAAGCGCAACTACCGCATCATCCGCGACATCTCGCGCAACCAGCCGCGCAAGACGGAGATGCACGACAGCCGCCAGTACTGCATCGGCGAGGCCGTGGACACCCGCTGCGCCGCGATGATCCTCGCGCTCAAGCGCATCGAGGCCCACTACCTCCTCGAGGGCTTCTCGCAGTAGTCGTCCCGCTGCCGTAGCAAAGACGAAGGGCACGTCCACCCCTGCGGAGGACGTGCCCTTGTCACTTTCAGGCCTGTAAAGACTGGCTCCACGGCCCCCGCGGTTCCGGGAGCGACGGGCCGTCAAGCCCTTCACGGGCCCCGGGTGCGGCGTCAGTGCATCACGCGCTCGCGGTCCACCAGGAGCAGCGGCGCGTCGTCCTGCGTTTCGTAGGCCACGATTCGCAGCCCCACCCCGCGGCTGCTGCCCTCGCGCCCGTCCTTGCGCCCGAAGGCCAGGGCCACCTGGTAGCGGACCTCGCACAGGCACGTCATCTCCGTGCCGTCCTCGCCGGCGAAGGTGACCTTGAGCTTCTCGCCCAGGCCCACCGAGTCGCGCACCTCCACGAACATGCCCCGCGCGCTGATGTTGCGGCCCACGCCCCGCATCATCCCGTCCTGCGTGGTGAGGTACACGGTGAAGACCTTGTCGAAACGCAGGTGGGTGCGGCGCTCTTGGGGACGCTCGAACACTGGGGGCTACCTCCCGGAACAGGTGGTGACAGGCGCAAACTACATGGTAGCCACATGTAGGCAAGTTCTTCACCTTCATCCACCTTCCTCTACCCCTCCCCACCCACTGAAAGAGGAGTGCCCGGGGGGCGGCTCGGTGGCAGCATGGAAGACTGAACCCCTCGTTTTCCCTGGAGTCCCCTCCCGTGAGCCGCTTCCTTGCCGCCGCCGTGTCCCTCCTCCTGCCCGCGCTGGCCCTGGCCGACGTGGACCCGCGCTTCGCGAAGCTGCGCGACGAGTCCGAGCCGCTGGGCGGGCTGGGGGCCTTCCTGGAGAAGTACGTCGGCGCGTGCGAGGGGACCTTCGTGGACCCGCAGTGCAAGTCGCAGGCGGAGGCCTTCCGCAAGAAGTACCAGGGCAAGCGGCTGTACCTCATCGTCACCGAGGACGACGCCACCATGCTGTCTGCGGGCCCCTACTCGCCGGCCACGGGGGAGTACACCATCAACATCACCCCGTTCTTCCCGGCCGGCCGCTACGCCCTCACCCACGGCACGCCGAAGAAGACGGACGCCAACGGCAACCCCCTGCTGCCCTACCTCACCGTCACCGGCACCCTGCCGGAAGGGTGGAACGGACAGATGTTCGCCCGCATGTTCTCCATGCGCGGCGTGCGCGCGCAGGTGGTCTTCACCCCGCAGGGCGTGTGGAGCCTGCCCAAGAAGGGCGGCGGGAAGAACACGGCGTCACCGCCCGCATCGAGGGCCTCCTCGTCACCGAGGGCCGCACCGGCGGGCAGATGGGCCTGTGGCTCAACGGCAAGGACGCCAACGCCGGGAAGTAGCCTGAGGTGGCGGCACGCCGCCCCCGCCTCACCGGGCGATGGCGACGGACTGAAGCACTTCGCCCCGCTTCACCGGGCGATGGCCACGTACTGGAGCGCGTCGCCCCGCTTCACCCGCAGCAGGATGCTGGCCCCGGCGCTCCCCTTCGCGAGCGCCGCGCGCACCCCGGCCGCGTCCTTCACCCGGCGGCGATTCACCTCCGTCACCACGTCCCCCGGGCGCAGGCCCGCATCGTCCGCCGGGCTGCGCGGCGTGACGGTGGACACCAGCGCCCCGGACCAGGCCTCCTCGCCCAGCGGCGCCGCCACCTCTGGCGTGAGGTCTCGCAGCGCCAGCCCCACGTCCTGCTCACTGGAGGTCCGCTGGATGAGCCCCTCGGTGGCCTCCTGCGCCGGCCGGACGATGAGCCGCACGGACACCTCCCGCGTCACGCCCTCGCGCTGCAGCGTCAGCCGCGCCTCGGTGCCGGGCGCCAGCAGCGCCACCTTGCGCAAGAGCTGCAGGTAGGACGCAATCGCGCGCCCATTCACCGCCACCAGCCGGTCCCCAGGGCGGATGCCGGCGGACGCGGCCGGGCTGTCCTTGTAGACGTCCTTCACCACCGGGGCGCGCCGCTCGCCGTTGCCGCCATCGTCGTTGATGACCACGCCCAGCCAGCCGCGCTCCAGCTTCCCGTTCTCCCGGAGGTTGGGCAGCAGGTCCTTCACCAGGTTGATGGGCACCGCGAAGCCGATGCCCTGCCCCTGGCTGATGATGGCCGTCGTCACCCCCACCACCTCGCCCTTCATGTTGAAGAGCGGGCCGCCGGAGTTGCCGGGGTTGATGAGGGCGTCCGTCTGGATGAAGTCGTCGAACTGGCCCACGCCCAGCACGCGCTCCTTGGCGGAAATCATCCCGTGCGCCACCGAGTGGTCCAGGCCGAACGGGTTGCCGATGGCCACCACCCAGTCCCCCACCTCCAGCCTGTCCGAGTCACCGAGGTAGACGGCCGGCAGGTTGCCCAGGCCGACGCCGCTCAGCCGCAGCAGCGCCACGTCCGTGGAGGCGTCGCGGCCCACCACCTCGGCGGAGAACTCGCGGCCGTCCGACAGGCGGACGGCAATCTGCCGCGCCCCGGCCACCACGTGGTTGTTGGTGACGACCAGGCCGTCCGGCGTCAGCACGAAGCCGGAGCCGGTGGCCTTCTTCATCCCCCCGAGCCCGCTCTCACGCAGGGCCACCGTGGTGATGTTGACCACGCCCGCCTCCACCGCGCGGATCAGCGGGCCCAGCGACGTGGGAGGCACGAAGTCGGGGAGGACCTTGTCGCCCGGGGCGCGCTCCCGCCACAGCCCCAGGGTGCTGGAGCGGCCCTCTCCCGCGGCCTGGGCGGCGAACCAAGCGGTGTGCTCGCGCACCCGCGCCTGGAGCCATGAGTCGAGCGGACCCTCGTCGGCACGCGCCACGGGGGCGAGCGCCAGCACGAGGAGGACGGGAAGCAGTCGGGAGAGCACGGAGGGGCAGCTTATACGGCGGGCCATGGCGATCGGGGCCAACAGCGGCCCCGGTCGCTCCCTTCCCGGGCTGTGACGCCTTTTGCCCTCAGGCCTGGGCCGGGGCCACGTACTTGGCCACCTTGACCCGGGCGGGGCGGATGATGCGGTCCTTCAGCCGGTAGCCCGCGCGCACCTCGGAGATGACGCGCTGGTCCTCGTCCGGGGTGGTGGTGATCTCCATGTCCGAGGCCTCAGCCACGTTGGGGTCGAACCGCTGCCCCACCACCTGGATGCGCTCGATTCCGGTGCCCTGCACCTTGGTCAACAGTGCGTCGCGGATCATCCGCACGCCCTGGGCCAGGGGGGACGCGTCCTGGCCGCTCACCGCCAGGCACCGGTCCAGCTCGTCGATGGCCTCCAGGAGCGTGGTGGCGACGTTGCCGCGCTCCACGTCCATCATCCGGTCGCGCTCGCGGGTGAGCCGCTGCTTGAACTCCTCCCGGTCCCGGTTCACGTCCTGGTAGGCGCGGGCGAGCTGGTCGTACTTCTTCCGGGTGCCGTCCAGCTCCGCCAGCAGTCGCTCCTTCTCCGGGTCGGCCTTCGGCGCAGAGGGCTCCGTCGGCTGCTGCGCGGTGGCCTCCTCGGAGGCCGGGCCGGGCGCCCCGCCGTTGGCGGTCTGGGCCTGCGGGGCTTCAGGGGTTGCGTCGCTGTGGGGATTGCCGGCCATGTCGAGGAACCTGAGGCGATGGGAGGTGCGCGCGTGCGCGTGTGGGTTGGATTGCCCGGAACGTAACCGCGAGCGCGCACCTGTCAACGCGCGAGGAGCCTAATGCTCCTGCGGGGCGGCGGGAGTCTCGGCCATGAAGCCGTGGTCCACCTGTCCCGTGACTTCGTCGATGATCTCCACCTGCGCCGCGCGCAGCGAGTAGTAGAGGAGCCACCGCTCCGCCGCCGTCAGGGTCCCCGGAGGCAGCGCCTCCTCGATCTCCTGAACCGTGAGCCGTCCATCCTTCAGCCCCTTCGCGAAAAGGGTCTTCCGGGCCACGTAGCTCTTGCCGATCCTGTTCTCCACGGCGACGCCTCCTTTAGCGCTCAAGATAATTTCGCCCACCGGACGCCGCAGGCAGCCGCGGCGTCGGTGGGCGAATGGACGGCAGCAGGGCAGGCGCCCAGGCGTCCCGTTATGAGTCCAGGGGCGTCTTGGTGGCGTGCTGCGTGGGCGGCGTCTGCTCGTCGTGCTCCCCCACTCCCACGGGGTGCGCGGAGATGACCTGACGCGCCTCCGGGTGCAGCAGGCCGCGCTGGGCCACCACCTTGGGACCGAGGATGGCGGCCATCGCGTCCTCCTCGATGACCTCCGTGGCCAGCAGTCGGGCCGCCACGGCCTGGACCTTGTCCTTGTGGATGGTAAGGACCTCGCGGGCCCTGTCCAGCGCCTCGCTGACGAGCTTGCGGACCTCCTCGTCAATCATCCGCGCTGTCTGCTCCGAGTAGCTGCGCACCTCGGGCACACCGGCGGAGCGCAGGAAGCCCGGCCCGTGGTCGGCGCTCAGCGCGACGGGGCCCAGGGAGCTCATGCCGTAGTCGCGGACCATCATCCGGGCCATCTCCGTGGCCTGGCGGATGTCGTTGGAGGCACCGGTGGAAATCTCTCCGACGAAGATCTCCTCCGCGGCGCGGCCGCCCATCATGCCCGCCATCTTGTCGCGCAATTCCTCCAGCGACATGAGGTAGCGGTCCTCCAGCGGCAGCGACATGGTGTAGCCCAGCGCCGCGAGGCCGCGGGGGATGATGGACACCTTCGTCACCCGCTCGGCGTACGGCATCATCCAGCCCACCACCGCGTGGCCCGCCTCGTGGTGCGCGACAATCTCCTTCTCGCGCTCGTTCATGCGGCGGTTCTTCTTCTCCAGGCCCGCCACCACGCGTTCAATCGCCTCCTCGAAGTCCGCCCGCATCACCGCGTCGCGGTTGCGGCGCGCGGCGAGCAGCGCGGCCTCGTTGACCACGTTGGCCAGGTCCGCGCCGGCGAAGCCCGGCGTGCGCGAGGCGATGGACTTGAGGTCCACGTCGTGTCCCAGCTTCACGCCCTTCGAGTGGATCTCCAGCACCCGCTCGCGGCCCCGCTTGTCCGGCCGGTCCACCAGCACCTGCCGGTCGAAGCGGCCCGGGCGCATCAGCGCGCTGTCCAGGATTTCAGGCCGGTTGGTGGCCGCGAGGATGATGAGGCCCGCGCGGCTGTCGAAGCCGTCCATCTCCGCCAGCAGCTGGTTGAGCGTCTGCTCACGCTCGTCGTGGCCACCGGCGACGCCCGCGTTGCGGCTCTTGCCGATGGCGTCCAGCTCGTCGATGAAGATGATGCACGGCGCCTTCGCCGTGGCCTGCGCGAAGAGGTCTCTGACGCGGGCGGCGCCCACGCCGACGAACATCTCCACGAACTCGGAGCCGGAGAGGCTGAAGAAGGGTACGCCCGCCTCACCCGCCACCGCGCGCGCCAGCAGCGTCTTGCCCGTGCCCGGAGGGCCCACGAGCAGCACGCCCTTGGGGATGCGTCCGCCCAGGCGGCGGAACTTCTCCGGCGTCTTGAGGAACTCGACGATTTCGCGCAGCTCGTCCACCGCCTCGTCGACGCCGGCCACGTCCTTGAAGCCCACGCCGGTGTCGGCCTCGGCCTGCACCTTGGCGCGCGTCTTCCCGAAGCTCATGACGCTCTGCGGGCCCTGGCCGATGCCGCCGGACATCCTGCGCATCATGAAGCTCCAGAAGAAGACGAAGAGGCCCAGCGGCAGCAGCCATATCCACAGCGCCTCGCCGAGCCCGGACTGCGGCACCGCCTCGAACTGGATGCCCTTCTGCTCCAGCAGCGGGACGAGGCCCTCGTCACCGGGGACGCGGTACGCCATCCACGGCAACGCGCTGGGCTCGCTGCGCAGCGCGCGGTCTCCCGTCGAGGACGGAGGCGGCTGCGCCGTGTCCTTGAGGAAGCCCTTCACCCATTCGTTGGAAATCTGGACCCGGCTGAAGTTGCCGGCCTCCACCGCATCCCGGAACTGGCTGTAGCTCACTCGCCGCACGCCCGCGTCCTGGAAGACGTTGCGGAACAGCAGGAAGCCCAGGACCAGCAACAAGATGTAGCCCAGAGGCGAGCCGAACCTGAAGCCCTTCCCCGGTGTCGGTGTTGGCTTGTCCGTCTTCTTCCCGCGCGGGCCCATACCCGGCGGCAAATCCTGTGGCTTCATCGTCGGCACGCTCGCCCTCCCCCTCCCACTCACAGGGACACCTTGCCCATGTGGGGGCACCCTGGCTGTGGCCAAAGATGTTCACCGTCGCCATACCGTCAACCCGGCAAGCGGGCTTCACGGGCAGTGCCGACCCTTGCGCCAGATCAGCGACATCCCGTGAGCCACAAGGGTTGATTGGTGAACTCCGTGCCCAGCAGGTAGCCGTTACCGTCCTGTAGGAACGTGATGGCCTCCGCCTGAGCCTGGCTTGCACCCGGCACTTCGACCACCTGCCCTTTCAGGAGGTCTTCCAGGCGGGCGGCGTCCGGCTGTCGCACTTCCCACACCCGGCTGTACGTGCGCAGCAGCAGCCGCTGGCCGGACGGGTGGAGCGACGCGGCGGTGGTGGCCACATCCAGTCCCTCCGGCACCTCCAGCGAACCCAGCTTCGTCGCCGTCACCGTCGCGCCCGGCCGGGCCCCGTCCAGGGCGAAGACGTCGCCCAGCGAGCTGCGTGTCTTGGTGATGACGGCCAGCCGCCCGGAGCGCGCGTCCAGGATGAGCGACTCCGCGTCGTGCGAGCCGTCGGGGTACGAGAAGGAGAGCACCTCCACGGGCACGGTGGCGTCGGCGAGCGCCTCGGGCTCCGCGAAGCGGTAGATGCGCAGCACGTCACGGCGCTCGAAGTTGTCGCCGATGTCCGCCAGGAAGACGCACGAGCGCGAGTCCCCGGGGACGCAGGGGCCCACCGCCACGTCCTCGACGTCGCGGGGGTCGGCGCCGGTGAGCGTCAGCTTCGCGCGGACGGCGCCCTTCTCGTCGATGGCGAACGCCTCGAAGGCGTTGCCGGAGTCGTTGTGCGCCCAGAAGGCGCCGGGGTGGCGCTGGCTGGCGGCCAGGCCGGACAACTCGGGCAGCACGTCCGGCACGGTGCCCGTCTGGCGGGGCTCGCCGTAGAGGGTACAGCCGGGCACCCCTACGGCGGGCACCTGGGAGCCGGCATCCGGAGGGGTGGCTCCGGGCGGGACGGGCTTGGAGCGCGAGCAGCCGGCGAACAGGCCCCCCAGCAGGGCCAGGACGAGGGCCAGTCGGGCCGACACGTCAGGAGTCCAGGTCGAGCAGCTTCGCCAGCGTCTTGGCGTCCGCGTCCGGGAAGCGGTAGCCGGACATCTCCTCCAGCGTCACCCAGCGGTGGTCGTGCACGCGCAGGTGGCGGATGTTGCCCTCGGGCTCGGCCATCCGGCAGTGGAAGACGCGGAAGTCGATGTCGTAGGTCGGGTACTCGTGGCGGGTGTGCATGGCCTGCTCGAGCACGTGCACGGCCACGCCCATCTCCTCCTGAATCTCCCGGGCGAGCGCGGTGGCGTCGTCCTCGCCCTCCTCCACGCGGCCGCCGGGGAACTCCCACAGCAGGGGCAGCGAAGCTTTGGGAGGGCGCTGGGTGATGAGGTAGCGCCCCCCGTCGTTCTGGAGCATTGCACCGACGACGCGGACGTGGCGACGGGCCATTCGCTTCTCCTGTCTCCTGCCCAGGGGGATACCGGGGAGGGGCGACCTAACACAGCCCCTGGCGCCAATGCCACAGCCCCCTACCGCCACCGTGCGCACGACCTGACGGGGTGGCCAGTCCCTCCCCGCCGGGCCGCACACCTACCGGGGACGGGAGGGTGGCTTGCACGGGGGCCCCCGGGCCCGGCGCCAATGTTCGAGGCCATGCGTCGGGTACAGTCCATGTGGTGAATTGGATGACGGACGGACCGGATGGCGTCATGCTCGGGGCCATGAACACGAGTCGGAGGGAAAAGGCCGAGGTGCTCGGCGCGGCACTGAAGGCCTCCCGCCAGCAGGCGGGGCTCGGCATGGAAGAGGTCGCCGAGCGTCTGGAGATTCCCGTGGAGGTCCTCGCCCGGGTGGAGCGGGGGGTCATGGTGCCCACCATTTCCACGCTGACGCGGCTGTGCGTCATCCTCAAGCTGGACCCGGACACGCTGCCCGACCTGCCGGAGATGTCGGACTGAGTGTCCCGGGAGGGCCTCCGGGCCGTCTCCGAGCCTTCCTCGCCCCTCCCCGGTGGCCGCGAGGGCTAGACGCAGGGTCTCCTTCCGTCCTCGCGGCTGACCGGCGATGATTCCCCGGGTCAGGCGTTCTCCCTTCGAATGCGCTGTCCCACCTGTCACCGCCGCGTGGCGGAGCGCTGCCCCCTCCACCCCTCGGCCGAGCCGCGCCCGCCGGTGGCCCCGGCCGTGCCCCCGGAGGTGACGGGCTACACCGTGGGAGGCCCCCTGGGGCGTGGCGGCTTCGGTCGCGTCTTCTCCGCGCTCCGGGCCGAGGACGGGCGCGAGGTGGCCCTCAAGGTGCTGGAGCCCCTGGCGAGCGAGCGGCTGGAGCGCGAGGTGGAGGCGCTGCGCCGCATCGGTCCACCCGCCGCGCCCCGGCTGCTGGGCCAGGGGACGACGCGCGCCGGTGAGCCGCTGGTGGTGATGGAGCGCATCGACGGGCTCACGCTCGCGCGCAGGCTGGCGGAGCTGCCCGGTCCGGGTGCGCTGCCGTGGGCCGAGGCCGCACCCCTCATGGTGGCGCTGGCGGAGGCCATGGGGCACGTGCACGCCGCGGCCGTCGTGCACCGGGACGTCAAGCCGGAGAACGTGATGCTCGCCGGAGCCCGGGCCGTGCTCCTGGACTTCGGCCTGGCGCGCCTGGGCGCGACGGAGGACGCCACGGCGCCCGCCGTCACCCTGACGCGCACGGGCCAGCGCCTGGGCACCCACGAGTACATGGCGCCCGAGCAATGCCGCGACGCCCGGAGCATCGACGCGCGGGCGGACCTGTACAGCCTGGGAGTCGTCTACTTCGAGCTGCTGTGCGGACGGCCACCGTTCGTCGGTGACTCTGCGGCCGTGTTGCAGGCGCACGTGTCGCGCCGGCCTCCCTCACTGAGGGAGCTGGCGCCCTGGCCGGTGCCCGCGCCAGTCGAAGTCCTGGTGCAGCGGCTGCTGGCGAAGGACCCGGAGGAGCGGTTCCCGAGCGCGGCGGCGCTGGCGGCGGACCTGCGGCGCGTGCTGGCGGACACGACGGGGCGGCACGGGGAGCCCTCCGCTTCCGCGCCTTCGTCTTCGAAAGACGACACGGAGGCGACCCGTGCGCCCCAGGGCCCGCGGGAGGTGGCCCTGCTCGGGGTGAAGACGTCGATGGACGTGCCGGCAATGCTCTCGCAGCTCGCGGCGTTCGGCGCGGAGCTGGCGCGGGTGGAGGCAGGGCTCGCCGTCTTCGCGTTCCCCCATGCGGGCACGGTGGAGGTGGGACTGCGCGCGGCGCTCAAGTCCGCCGAGGCCCTGGCCCCGATGCTCCCGTCCGGCGCGGAGCGCATCATCCACTGCGCGCCCCTGCGCATCCGCGAGCGTGCCGGGAGGATGACGGTGGGCGGCGCCGCGCTGGAGCGTCCCGAGCGCTGGTGGCCTGCTCCCCCGGCGCCCGGCACTGTCGCGCAGCCCACGCTCACCGAGGAGGCCCGCGCCCACCTGGGCGATGCCGAGCCAGGCCGCACGCTGGCGCCCGAGGTGGTGCTGCCCTCCATCGACGTCACGCTGGGCCGGGAGGCGGAGCTGGCCTGGTTGCGAGAGGGCCTCGCGCAAGTCCGCGCCAGCGGCGCTCCGGCCCTGCGCACGCTGCTGGGCGAGGAGGGGCTGGGCAAGACGCGCCTGCTCACGGAGTGGCACCGCGAGCTGCGCGGGACCCCGAGCGTGTCCGTCCTCTTCGTGGAAGCCCAGCCGGACGAGGGCAGCGCCAGCGAGAGCGGCCTGCGCAACCTCATCACCACCGTGCTCGGACTGCCGGCGTCCACGCCTCCCGACGAGGCGGTGCGCCACCTCCTCGCGAGCTCGGAGCCCACCTCGCATCCCGCCGCGCGGCGGCAGCTCATCGCCCGCGCCCTGGCCTCACGGCTGTGGCAGCTCGCCGCGGCACGGCCGCTCGTGGTGCTCGTGGATGACGCCCACACGCTGGACCCGACCGCGCTCGATGCGCTGGAGCTGGCCACGCTGGCCGGAATCCACGCTTCGCTCTGCGTGGTGCTCGCCGGGCGGCACCGGCTCCTGGGCCTGCGTCCGTACCTCGGTGAGCGCGCGCGGGACTCGGCGCAGCGGGAACTGCCTCCGCTCCGGGACGACGCGGCCCGCGAGCTGCTGCGCCAGCTCCTGCGGCCCGTGGACCTGCTGGCCGAGGGCGTCCTGCGGGAGCTGGTGAAGCGGTGTGGCGGCTCACCACTGCGCATGCTGGAGACGGTGCGGGCGCTGCGCGCGGCCGGAGCCATTCGCGCCCAGGCGGGGGGCGGCAACTACCTGGCGGCGGACGCGCTGCACGGCCTGGCCTCGGACAGCCCACGCCCGGACGAGCGACTCGCGGAGCGGAGCCTCGCGGCCCTGCCCTCCGGACTGCGCTCCCTGCTCCAGGTGGCGGCGCTGCTGGGCGACGAGGTGCGGCTGGAGGAGCTGTCCGCGACGCTCGCGCACCTGGAGGCGGACGACGCGCTGGACCTGTCCCTGGACCCGGGTGTCGCCCTGGAGCGGCTGGCGCGCGCGGGCATGCTGGAGCCACGCGGGCCCCGGCGCTGGCGCTTCGAGCACGCCACCCTGCGCGACGCCTTCGGCGCGCTGCTGCCCACCGCCCTGCGGCGGCGCATCTGCGCGGCGGCGCTGCGGGCCCTGCCGGACGCCCCCGCCACTCGCAGGGCCCGGCTGGCCGAGGCCGCGGGAGACGTGCCCCAGGCGCTCGCGCTCCACCGCATGCTGGCCGAGGCCGGGCGCCGCGCGCACCGGTTGCTGGAGGCGGAGCGCCACTACTCCGCCGCACTGGACCTGCTGCCGCGCGGGGACGACGCCGTCCGGCTGGAGCTGCTGTCCGGACGCGGGCGCGTGCGCTACCGGCTGCAGCGCATCGACGATGCCCTGGCGGACCTGCGCGCCGCGCGGGCGCTGGCGGAGGCCCGCGGGGACGTGGTGCACGAGGCGGACCTGTTGCTGGAGGAGGCCACTGCGCTCGACTGGCAGGACGACCCGGACGGCTCCACGGCCCTCTTGGAGCAGGCCCTGCGCTGCCTGGGGGATGCCGTGCCACCGGAGCTGGCCGCGCGCCATGCGCTGGCCCAGGCGCGCGTCGTGGTGAGGCGGGAGGACATCACGGGCGCGGTGCCTCCACTGGAGCGGGCCGTGGAGGCCGCACGGGCCGGAGGCGACGCGGAGACGGAGGCGATTGCGCTGGCCATGCTCGGCGCGATGCTGGCGTGGACGGGGAACCTGGAAGACTCGGCGAGGCGCTTCGAGGAGGCCATCGCGCTCTGCGAGTCGACGGGAGACACGCTGCACCTGGGCGTGGCGCTCAACAACCGGATGGTGTTGCACGTGCAACGCCGTGACGTGGAGGGAGCCCGGACGGACCTGGAGCGCGCCGTGTTGCTGGGGCGCGAGCTGGGCAACGTGCAGATAGAGCGGACCTCGGCCTTCAACCTGTCGCTGCTGCTCGGCTACCAGGGGCGGGCCGCGGAAGCGCTCCCCCTGGCCCGCCGCGCGGGAGTGCTCAGCCAGCGCTTCTTCCCGAGTTCCATGGCGCAGGACGCACTGCTCGTGGCGCGCCTGTGCTGCGAGCTGGGAGACCTGCCGGAAGCCGCGCGCCAGCTCACGTGGTTGGACGAGCCCTCCACGCAAATGCGGCTGCTGCCTGGGGACCGGCTGATGTTGTCGGTGGTCCGCCGCGTGGTGCACGAAGCACAGGGCACGCATCCCTACGCCGCGCCGGAATGGGCCGCGCTGGTGGAAGCGGCGCGGCAGCAGGCCACACCAGACGAGCGCCTGGAGATTCTCGTCTGGGCGGCGAGAGCGGCGCGGGCCGCGGGTGACGACGCGACAGTCCTGGCCCGCGTGCAGGAAGTCGAAGCCACGGCGCACGAAGCGCCCCTCTGGACGGAGCGGGTGCGAGCGCTGGTGAGGGAAGCACGCGGACCCTCCTGAGCAGCCCGGCCCGTGCTAGCAGGGGGAGACAACCCGCAGCCGGAGGGTCCATGGCCGGAGCACCCCCACGTGACGACGCAGCGCCCGAAGCGGAACTCTCCCTCTACGGCGACGAGCTGGAGCCTGGAGCGCTGGTGGGCCCCTGGGTGGTGGAGGCCCGCGTCCATCCCGGCGTCACCGCGTGGCTCTACCGCGCGAGCCACCTGTCCACCCGCGCGCCCGCCGCGCTGAAGGTGGTGCGCGAGCAGTTCAACCATGTGAGCGAGGTGCTCCGCCGCTTCAAGCAGGAAGCAGACACGCTGCAGGCGCTCCGCCATCCGCACATCGTGGAGGTGCTGGAGTACGGCGAGCTGCGCGACGGCCGGCCGTGGCTCGCCATGGAGTGGCTGGAGGGAGAGAGCGTGGACCAGTGGCTCGCGCACCGGGGCCCCTTCTCCGCCGCCGAGGCGCTCACGGTGATGGAGGAACTGGGCGGAGCGCTGCACTTCGCGCACGGCCGGGGCGTGCTGCACCGAGACCTCAAGGCGCAGAACGTGATGGTCCTCCCGCGCGCGGAGGGCTTCACCGTGAAGCTTGTGGACTTTGGCATCGCGCGAGTCCAGGCGCCCGAGGGACTCTCCGGCCTGACGAGCGCGGGCGCCGTGCTGGGCACCCCGGTGGCGATGGCACCGGAGCAGATTCGCGGGCAGACCGTGGATGCGCGCACGGACCTGTATGCGCTCGGAGTCCTGCTCTACCAGTTGCTCACGGGACGGCTCCCCTTCGAGGGCACGAGCGCGGTGGAGGTGGAGGAGCAGCATCTGCACGCCCCGCCCCCGCGCCTGGGCGAGCGGGTGCAGGCGCCTCCCGTGCTGGAGGCCGTGGTGCAGCGCTGTCTCGCGAAGCGCCCCGAGGACCGGTGGCCGGATGTGCCCGCGTTCCTCGAAGCCCTGCGCGCGGCGCTGGCTCCTTTCTCGTCACCGCCGTGGGCCGCGGGCCTCTATGTGGACGTGCGCTTCCCCGAGTCCCACGAGGAGCTCACGGACGAGGACCTGGACGCGAAGGAAGCGGCGCTGGATGCGGCCCGCGATGCGCTGGAAGCAGCGGGTTGGATGTTCGCGGTGGACGGCGGCAACGTCCTGCTCGCCTGGCACGCGCTCCCCGAGGAGGCACAGGCCCGGACCCAGGCCCTGGACTCGGCACGGGTGCTCGCGGAGGAGGTCCTCACCCGGGCGTGCGAGCTGGCCGGCTCCAGGGCCCACGTCCGCGTCTATGCGCACACGGCGCCGGGCGAAGTCACGCGAGACGCGCAGGGACGGCCCAGGCTCGCCAGCGGTGACCTGCTGCGGCTGGACCTCTGGACCACGGGAGGCGCGCCCGGAACAGTGACGTGGGCCGACGCCGCCCTTCCTCGCTGAGCACTTCGCGGCCAGGCACTCGTGCCGCCGAACGCCATGCCCAGGGCGGCATCCGCCCTCCTGTCCGTCCCCCTCCCCAGCGGACCCATCCGCGCGCCAGGGCCCTGCCCATATTCACTCGCGTCCCACACACGCAGAGGAGGCGCGATGGCCAGGAAGATGAAGGCGGTTCAGGTGCGGGAGGCCCGGGGCCCATTTGAAATCGTAGAGCGGGACGTGCCCGAGCCCGGCCCCGGGCAGGTCCGCCTCGCGGTGGAAGCGTGTGGCGTCTGCCACAGTGATGCCATCACCAAGGAAGGCTGGATGCCCATCCAATATCCGCGGGTGCCGGGCCACGAGGTGGTGGGGCGCATCGACCGGGCGGGCCCCGGGGTGACCGCCTGGAAGGAGGGCCAGCAGGTGGGCGTGGGCTGGCACGGCGGCCACTGCGGCCAGTGTGACGCCTGCCGCGTCGGCGACTTCGTCACCTGTGTAGTGCAGCAGGTGTGCGGCATCAGCTACGACGGCGGCTACGCCGAGTACATGGTGGCTCCCCAGGACGCCCTCGCCCGGGTGCCCGAGGGAATGAACTCGGTGGACGCCGCGCCCCTGCTCTGCGCGGGCGTCACCACGTTCAACTCCCTGCGCCACATGGACGTGCGGCCGGGAGAACTGGTCGCGGTGCAGGGCATTGGCGGGCTCGGCCACCTGGGCATCCAGTACGCCCGCAAGCTCGGCTACCGCACCGTCGCCATCTCGCGTGGAGGGGACAAGCGGCAGCTCGCCCTCGAGCTCGGAGCACATGAGTACATCGACACGGAGAAAGGCCCGGCGGGCGAGGCACTCCAGAAGCTCGGCGGCGCGCGCGTCATCATGGTGACGGCCTCGAGCAGCCGTCTCGCGAGCGAACTGGTCGGGGGACTGGGCCGCAATGGCACGCTGCTGATTCTGGGCGCGGGTAGCGAGCCCATCCAGGTCAACGGCCTGCAGATGCTCCTGAAGCGCTTGCGCGTTCAGGGCTGGCCGAGCGGCATCCCCCAGGACTCGCAGGACACCCTGGCCTTCAGCAAGCTCGCCGACGTGCGCTCACGCAACGAGGTGTTCCCCTTCGAGCGCGCCTCCGAGGCCTACGAGCGCATGATGAGCAACCACGCCCGCTTCCGGGTGGTGCTCAAGGTTCGCTGAGCCGCACCCGCGTGAGGGAACGGGGCTCGCCCCTTCCCTCGCCGCCTTGCTACCCGATGAGGCGGGGCGCATCGAGTGGCCGCAGGCTCTCCTCGATGAAGCGCACGAGCGTGGAGATGAGCCGCTTCCGCTCCGCGCGCTCCTCTCCAAAGATGGCCAGCTCAATCTCCCCGAGCTCCGGGAAGCCCTCCTCGACGGTGAGGGGCCTCAGTCCTCCCGTCATGGCGCTCTCCGGCAGGATGGCGGCGCCCAGCCCCGCCTGCGCCGCGGCGATGACCCCCGTCACGCTCTCGCTCGTGTAGATGACGCGCCAGGCGCGTCCAATGGAGTCCAGGGCCGCGAGCCCCCGAGAGCGGAAGATGCAGGGCGCCGGCAGCGAGCAGACGGGAAGCGCCGAAGCCGCGTCGGCACAGAAGTCTTGCGTGGCCGCCCACCGCAGTCGCTCCCGGCGCACCACCCTGCCCCCCTGTCGCGGGTGGTCGCGCCGGCAGATGACCATGTCGAGCTGTCCCTGCTGGAGCAGCTCGGACAGGTTCACGTTCAACCCGACCTTCACCTCGATGTGGACCCGGGGATACGCCTGCGTGAAGCGGGACAGGACGATGGGCAGGTGCTGCGGCACGAAGTACTCCACCACCCCGAGCCGCAGCTCACCTTCGCTGTCCGGCTCGATGAAGCGCTGCACCGTCTCGTCGTTCAGCTTGAGAATCTGCCGCGCGTAGCTCAGCAGCAGCTCCCCATCCCGGGTGAGCAACGGCGCACGACTGCTCCGGTCGAAGACCTGCCGCTCCAGCAGGTCCTCCAGCCGCTTGATGCGAATGCTCACGGCCGCCTGCGTGCGCCCGAGCCGCGCCCCCGCCGCGGTGAACCCGCCCGCGTCGACCACCGTCACGAAGGCCCGCAGCAGCTCCATGTCCAGGTCGGTGTAGCGCATGAAATTGATATGCGGTGCTTATTTCGATGATGTCAACTATCAATGGTCGATATCACATGGAGGCCGCATTCTTCCCCTCGAACGGAGCCACGCCCCGCTGCCCCGAGGAGAACCCCATGAGAGCCATTGCCTACCGCCAGCCGCTGCCCATCGAGCACGCCGAGAGCCTCATCGACATCGAGCTCCCCACCCCGAAGCCCACGGGCCGAGAGCTCCTGGTGCACGTGGAGGCCATCTCGGTGAATCCGGTGGACGTGAAGGTGCGGGCCGGGGTGGACCCGAAGGGCAAGGACAAGGTCCTCGGCTGGGACGCCGCGGGGACGGTGCTCGCGGTGGGCCCGGATGCCACGCTGTTCAAGCCGGGCGATGAGGTGTTCTACGCTGGCTCGCTGGACAAGCCCGGCGCCAACGCACAGCAGCACCTGGTGGACGAGCGCATCGTCGGCCGCAAGCCGAAGTCGCTGAGCTTCGCCCAGGCCGCCGCGCTCCCGCTCACCAGCATCACCGCCTGGGAGCTCCTGTTCGACCGCCTGCGCGTCCGCATCGGCAAGCCCGCGGACGCCGGCTCCGTGCTCATCCTCGGTGGCGCGGGCGGAGTGGGCTCCATCGCCATCCAGCTCGCGCGGCGCCTCACGGGACTGACGGTGATTGCCAGCGCGTCCCGCCCCGAGTCGCAGGCCTGGGTCCGCGAGCAGGGCGCGCACCACGTCATCGACCACTCGAAGCCCTGGGTGGAGCAGGTGAAGGCCGTGGCACCGCGAGGCGTGGAGTACGTGCTCGGGCTCACCCACACGGAGCAGCACTTCGATGCCATCGTCGACGTGCTCGCGCCGCAGGGAGCACTCGGGCTCATCGACGACCCGGCGAAGCCGTTGCCGATTACGAAGCTGAAGTCCAAGAGCGCCTCGCTGCACTGGGAGCTGATGTTCACCCGCGCGCGCTATGAGACGCCGGACATGATTGCCCAGCACCACCTGCTCAACGAGGTCTCGGACCTGGTGGACGCCGGAGTCCTCCGCACCACGATGAAGGCCGACCTGGGGCCCATCAACGCCGCCAACCTCAAGCGCGCGCATGCGCAGGTGGAGAGCAGCCGCACGCTGGGCAAGGTCGTTCTCAGCGGCTTCTGACCGCGCTCGGCCCGCGGCTCAGGTCCGCAACCCGTGCCGGCGCAAGAGCCGGTACAGGTACACGCGGTCCATGTCCGCGGCGGTGGCGGCCTGGGACACCTTGCCACCGTGAAGCTTGAGGAGCGCGTCGAGGTACTCGCGCTCGAACGCCTCCAGGGCGCGGCGGCGGGCCTCGGCGTAGGGCTGCTTCGGGTCCACCATGCTGCGCAGCACGCCCTGGGGACTCACGTCCTCGGTGGCGGGCGACATGGCGTCCTGGAACACGAGGCAGCGCTCCAGGTGGTTGCGCAGCTCGCGCACGTTGCCGGGCCACGCCGCGTGCTGGAGCAGGGCGATGAACTCGGGCGTGCTCAGCGACTCCACCTGGGCGGCGTCCGCGCCGAAGGTCGCGAGGATGCGCTGGGCGATGAAGGGGATGTCCTCGGGGCGCTCGCGCAGCGCGGGGATGAGGATGCGCACCACGGCGAGCCGGAAGAAGAGGTCCGGCCGGAAGCGGCCCGCATTCACCTCGGCGCGCAAGTCCCGGTGCGTGGCGGCGATGACGCGCACATTGACGGGCTGGTACGTGTTGGAGCCGAGCCGGCGAATCTCCCGGTCCTCCAGCACGCGCAGGAGCTTGGGCTGCAATTCGGCGGGCAGCTCGCCAATCTCGTCCAGGAAGATGGTGCCACCGTCCGCCTCCTCGAAGGCGCCCACGCGGCGCTGGAGCGCGCCGGTGAATGAGCCCTTCTCGTGGCCGAACAGCTCGCTCTCCAGGAGGTTGCCGGGGATGGCGCCGCAGTCCACGGTGAGGAACGGCCCGGACGCGCGGGCGCTCGCGCGGTGGATGGCGAGGGCCGCGCGGCTCTTGCCGGTGCCCGTCTCGCCCTCCAGCAGCACGGTGGCGTCGCTGGCCGCGGCGCGCTCCATGAGGGCGAAGCTGGCGCGCGTCACCGCGGAGTGCCCCACCAATTCACCGAAGGTGGTGCGCTCGGAGATGAGGAGCCGGTTGCTCTCGGAGCTGAAGTCGAAGCGCACGCTGACACGGCCCAGGCGCAGCACGCTGCCGCCGCGCAGGTAGGCCTCGCGCACGTGGACGCCGTCGAGCACCGTGCCATTGCGACTGTCGAGGTCGCGCACGCGGGCGCCGTCGCGGTCGATCTTCACCTCGCAGTGGAAGCGCGACACGGTGGGCTCTTCGAGGACGAGGTCGTTGAGCGCGTGCGAGCCGATGGAGAAGGTGTCCGCGTTGGAGTCCTTGACGAGGCCCGGCTGGGGCCCCTCGAGGACGGTGAAGCGGAAGCGGCGGACGGCGCCGGAGAAGCCCGGCCGGCCCTCGCCGACAGGCCGTGTCTGCTGGACGTCTTCGGGGCCCTCGGGGGGACGGCTCGCGCCCGGCGGTCGCTCGGAGATGCTCATGGGCGCTGCACGTTATCACGCTAGAATGAGTGCATGGCCTCTCTCCACTTCCTCGGTGCCGCCGGCACTGTGACCGGCTCCAAGTTCCTCCTCGAGCACGACGGCCGGAAGGTGCTCGTGGACTGCGGCCTGTTCCAGGGACAGAAGGACCTCCGTCAGCGGAACTGGCAGCCGCTCCCCCTCCCGCCCTCCAGCCTGGACGCCATCGTCCTGACGCACGCTCACATCGACCACACGGGCGGCCTGCCCAGGGTGGTGCGCGAGGGCTACGACGGCCCCGTGTATTCCACCCCTGGGACGAGAGACCTGGCGGCGCTGCTGCTGCCGGACTCGGCACACCTGCACGAGGAGGAGGCGCGCTACGCGAACAAGGAGGGCTTCTCCAAGCACCGGCCCGCGCTGCCGCTGTACACGGTGCCGGACGCGGAGCGGGCGGTGGGGCTGATGGAGACGTTCGGCTACGAGCGGCCGAAGGAAATCCTCCCCGGCATCACCCTCACCTTCTACCGGGCGGGCCACATCCTCGGCTCGGCGGTGTGCGTGTTCGACCTGAAGAGCACGCGGCAGCGGGTGGTCTTCAGCGGTGACCTGGGGCGCTATCAGGCGCCCATCTTGAGGGACCCGCAGAGTGTGGCCTCGGCGACGACGCTGGTGGTGGAGAGCACCTACGGCGACCGGCAGCACCGCGAGACGAAGCCGATGGAGGCGCTGTGTGACGCGGTGAAGGGCGCGTTCGACCGCGGTGGCGTGGTGGTGATTCCGGCCTTCGCGATTGGACGGACGCAGGAGTTGCTCTACCACCTGCGCCAGCTGGAGGACGAGAAGCGCATCCCCGTGGTGGACGTGTTCGTGGACTCGCCGATGGCGTGTGACGCGACGCCCATCTACCTGGCGCACCCGGAGGAGCACGACCTGGTGATGAAGTCGCTGGTGGAGCGTGGCGCGTCCCCGCTGGCCACGCGGCGCACGAAGTTCGTGACGTCGCCGAATGAGAGCAAGCGGCTGAACATGCACGAGGGGCCGGCGATCATCATCTCCGCGTCGGGCATGGCCACGGGCGGGCGGGTGCTGCACCACCTGAAGCACCGCCTGCCGGACCCGCGCAACACGGTGCTGTTCGTGGGCTACCAGTCGGTGGGCTCGCGCGGGCGGCGGATGCTGGACGGCGAGAAGGAGGTCCGCATCCACGGGCAGATGGTGCCAGTGGCGGCGGAGATACAGACGGTGAGCGGCTTCTCCGCGCACGCGGACTGGACGGAGACGATGCGCTGGATGGAGGGCTTCGAGTCGCCTCCCCGGCAGACGCTGCTCGTGCACGGAGAGCCCGAGGCGCTGGAGGGACTCCGCCAGAAGGTACGAGCGAAGGGTTGGAAGGCGTACGTGCCGGGGTACATGGAGAAAGTCGAACTGGAATTGGTTGCGTAGTGCGCCGTGAGCCCGGTGCTATCTTCCGCGCGCCATGGCTCAGCCCCTCTTCTCCACGGTCTCCACCGAACTCGACTTCCCCGCCGACGAGCGCCGCATCCTTTCCTTCTGGAAGGAGCGCCGCATCTTCGAGCGCACGCTCGAGGGTCGCGAGAGCGCCCCCAGCTTCGTCTTCTACGAGGGGCCGCCCACGGCCAACGGCCTGCCCCACAACGGACATGTCCTCACCCGCGTCATCAAGGACCTGTTCCCCCGCTACCAGACGATGCGCGGCCACTACGTCCCCCGCAAGGCCGGCTGGGACACCCACGGCCTGCCCGTGGAGGTGGAAGTCGAAAAGGAACTCCGCATCCACGGCAAGGCGGAAATCGAGCGCTACGGCGTAGAGCCCTTCACCGAGCGCTGCATCGAGTCCGTCTTCCGCTACACCACCGAGTGGGAGCGCCTCACCGAGCGCATCGGCTTCTGGGTCGACCTGAAGACGGCCTACGTCACCTACCACCGCAGCTTCGTGGAGAGCGTGTGGTGGGCGCTCGCCGAGCTGTTCCGCAAGGGCCTGCTCTATCAGGGCCACAAGGTGGTGTGGTGGTGGCCGCAGGGCGGCACCGCGCTGAGCGCCGCCGAGGTGGGCCTCGGCTACAAGACGGTGGACGACCCCAGCGTCTACGTCGCCTTCCCGCTGCGCGACGCACCGGACACCGCGCTCCTCATCTGGACCACCACCCCCTGGACGCTGCCGTCCAACATGTACGCGGCCGTCAACCCGTCCGTGGACTACGTCACCGTGGACGCGGGAGACCGCAAGCTCATCCTCGCCGCCGCGCTGCGCGAGGAATTGGCGAAGAAGCTCAAGAAGGACCTGCCCGTGCTGGCCACGCAGAAAGGCAGCGCACTGGTGGGCCGGCGCTACACCCCACCCTTCGACCTCTACTTCAAGCGCGCCGGGGACGTGGAGCTGCCGCTCAAGGACGGCGGCAAGGACGCTCAAGCATGGCGCGTGGTGGGCGCGGACTACGTCACGCTCGACAGCGGCACGGGCATCGTCCACACCGCGCCGGCCTTCGGTGAAGACGACTACGAGACGTTCCGCAAGGACAGGCCGCGCTTCGCCAACCCGGACGCGCTGGAGATCTTCTGCGCGGTGAAGCCGGACGGCACCTTCATCGACGAGCTCCCCCTGGTCGCCGGCCGCTTCGTGAAGGACGCGGACAAGGACATCCAGCGCAACCTCAAGGAGCGCGGGCTGCTGCTGCTCGCCGACCAGTACAAGCACGAGTACCCCTTCTGCTGGCGCGCGGACAACGACCCGCTCATCCAGTACGCACGGCCCGCCTGGTACATCCGCACCACCTCGGTGAAGGACCAGGCCATCGCCAACAACCGCGCCGTCAACTGGGTGCCCGAGCACATCAAGGAAGGCCGCTTCGGCGACTTCCTCGCCAACAACGTGGACTGGGCCCTCTCGCGCGAGCGCTACTGGGGCACGGCGCTGCCCCTGTGGGTGCACTCGGTGACGGGCGAGGTGGAGGCCATCCCCTCGCTCCAGGCCCTGCGCGAGAAGCCGGGCAGCAACCTGGCCGAGGTGGAGGCGGAGCTGCGCGCCTTCCTCGCCGGCAAGCCACACGAATCCAACGCCGAGCACCTCATCGTCCACAAGCCGTGGATCGACAAGGTGACGTACCAGAAGCCCGGTAGCTCGGGGCGCTTCGCACGCGTGCCCGAGGTCGTCGACGTGTGGTTCGACTCGGGCTGCATGCCCTTCGCGCAGTGGGGTTTCCCGCATGCGCCGGGCTCGCGCGAGGTCTTCAACCGCACCTTCCCCGCGGACTTCATCTCCGAGGCCATCGACCAGACGCGCGGCTGGTTCTACTCGCTGCTGATGGTGAGCACGCTCGTCTTCGACGAGGAGACGCAGCAGCGCATGGGCCTCACGCCCCCGCGCGGCTGGCCGCACCCGTACAAGAACTGCATCGTGCTCGGCCATGTCTCGGACAAGGACGGCAAGAAGGAGTCCAAGTCCAAGGGCAACTACACCCCGCCGGAGATCATCCTCGACGAGGTGCGCATGGACTTCGCGGTGCTGACCGCCGCGGAGGCCGGCATGCCCGGCGAGGCTGGCGTGGCGCTCATCGCCCGCGAGGACCTGGAGGGGCTGGACCTGCTGGAGGGCGCGAAGGTGCAGCTCTTCCGTCCGGACCGGGCGGACACCGTCGTCACCGTCACGCTGAAGGTGCACAAGAAGCTCAAGCGCCGGGTGGCGCTGCTCGCCCCCGCTGAATTGCAGGCGCTCGGCGTGGCGCCTTCCAAGCGCGGAGCGGACGTCATGCCGGTGGAGGTCCCCCGGCTGGCGCCGTCCGAGCGCGTGGTGCTGAGAGACCCGACCACCCGCGCACCCGGCGCGGACGCGTTCCGCTGGTTCTTCTTCGCGGCGAGCCCGTCGTGGTCCAACACGCGCCACTCGCTGGCCAACGTGCGGCTCCTGCAGAAGGACTTCCAGGTCAAGCTGCGCAACGTCTACTCGTTCTTCACCATCTACGCGAACATCGACGGCTTCAACCCGGCGGCGGGCAACACGGACGCCACCGAGGCGCCGTGGCTGGCCGTGCGCAAGAGCCAGGGCTGGCGCGAGGTGAAGGAGCGCTCGGTGCTGGACCGGTGGATTCTCTCGGAGGTGCAGTTCACCCTCCGCGAGGTCTCCAAGGCCCTGGACACCTACCAGGTCTACGACGCCGCCCAGCGGCTGGTGGCGCTGGTGGACGCGCTCTCCAACTGGTACGTGCGCCGCGGCCGCCCGCGCTATTGGGCGCCCGGCTTCGAGCAGGACAAGCAGGACGCGTACTTCACGCTGTACGAGGCGCTCACCACCATCGCCGCGCTGTCCGCGCCCTTCATCCCCTTCTTCGCGGACGAGCTGTGGGGCAACCTGGTGCGCAAGCCGTGGCCGAAGTCACAGCCGGAGAGCGTGCACCTCGCGCGCTTCCCGGAGGTGGACGCGAGCCTGATGGACGAGGGGCTGGCGGCGGAGATGGGCGCGGTGCGCGAGTTGGTGTCGCTGGGCCTGAAGGTGCGCACGGACAACAAGCTGAAGGTGCGCCAGCCGCTGTCGCGCGCGGACGTCATCCTCGCGCGCAAGGAATTGACGGAGCGCGTGGCGGTGTACCGGGAGCTCATCGCGGACGAGCTGAACGTGCACGAGGTGCGCTTCCTGGAGCCGGGCAGCAAGGAGGCGGACGTGGTGCGCTTCCGCGTGCGCCCCAATCTGCGCGCGGTGGGCGGCCGGCTCGGGCCCAAGCTGGCGCCGGTGCGCAAGGCATTCGACACGGGGGATGGGAGCGCGCTGCACGGCGAACTGCTGCGCACGGGCCGGGTGGCGATGAACGTGGCCGGCGAGGACATGGTCTTCCCGGCGGAGGAGCTGGAGACGCTGGTGGAGGCCACGCCGGGTTACGCGGCGGCGGGTGCGGGCGTGGGCGTGGTGGTGCTGGCCACCGAGCTGACGGAGACCCTGGTGGACGAGGGACTCGTGCGCGAGCTGCTGGCGAGGGTGCAGGGGGCTCGCAAGGACATGGAGCTCGGCTACTCGGACCGCATCCGGCTGTGGGTGGACGGCGACGCCCGGGTGAAGCGGGTGACGGACGAGGCCCGCGAGCTCATCTCCCGCGAGACGCTGGCCTCTGAAATCCACGTCGGCCCCGAGGGCCTCACGGGCAAGGAGGAGGAAGTCAGCCTCAACGGCCTGCCCGCGCGCATCCGCGTCGAGCGGGGCTGAACGAAGTCGTCGCGCCGCGAGCCACGTGCTCGCGGCGCCGACGGCGAGACAATCCCTCTCAGCCCTCATCCCCCAGCGCGCGCAGCTCGAGCCCGAAGGCAGCCTCGGCCAGCCGGGCCACGATGCGCGCCGTCTCCACGCCCTCGCCCTTGCGGTTGACCACCACGATGACCGCGTCGCCGCGGCCGGGCAGCCACGTGAAGAGGCTGGAGAATCCGTCCGCCGCGCCGTTCTTGCTGACGACGAGCGCGCCGTTGCGCCCACCCGTGCGACTCGATTTCCAGCCGAGCACCATGCCGGTGCCATTCTTCTTCCCCCCCGGGTAGGGCGTGAGCAGCTCTTCGCGCGTGGCCGCGTCGAGCGCGACGTTGCGCTCGAGGGCCGCGTGCAGCCGCACCAGGTCATCCAGTGTCGTGGAGAGGAACCCGGAGGGCACGCCGTAGGGGCCCTGGGGCACGGGGAGCATCTCCCGCCAGGGGCCCTTCTTCCGCTCGTGGCCGGTGGCGAGGTTGCGAGAGGTGGCCGGGTAGCCCGTGTCGACCATGCCCACGGGGCGCCAGACGTCCTCGCGCATGAAGGCGACGAAGGGCCGGCCGCTGACCGACTCGACCAGCCTGCCGACCACCGCATAGTTGAAGTTGGTGTAGGCGGTGCGCGTGCCCGGGGCGAAGTCGAGCGGCGTGCCTGCGTAGCCCGCGAGCGCCTCCTCCCAGGTGGCCGGCTGGCCGACCTTGTCTCCGATGCCGCTCGCGTGCGCCAGGAACTGGCGCACCGTGATGGCGCGCCAGGCTTTGGGAAGCTCGGGCAGGTAGCGCGCGGCCGGCACGTCCAGGGCGAGCTGTCCGCGCTGCACGAGCGTCAGCGCGCCCACCGCGGCCAGCGCCTTTGAGAGTGAGCCGATGTGGAAGACGGTGGCGGAGTCCGGCCGCTCGCCGCCGCCCCGGCGCTTCTCGCCGTACCCCTTCTTCACGACGACGCTCCCGCCACGCACCACCGCGACGATGGCCCCGGGCAGTTCCTGCAACTGCATCTCCTCGGCGAGGATGGCGTCCACGCGCCGCTCGAGCGCGCGGTCAATCGCCACGGTGGGCTCAGCGCGCAGTGCGGCGCGCCCGGGCGCACTGGCGGCGTCCCTCCGGGCGGGCGCCGGGGCGGCGTGCGGGTGCAGCGGGACGAAGACCAGCGAGGCCACCAGCAGGGCGGGGACGCGCACGAGGCAGGGCTCCGGTGAGAAAGGAGCGGCGAGCCTAGTGCACCCGAAGGCCCTGACGAGAGCGGCTGCAGAAGCCGGCGGCCGGTGCGGTACAACCGGATTGCATCAGTGAATCACCCGGAGCTGGTTGACCACGCGGTCCACACCCCAGACGTACCAGGCGTCCATCTCGGCCATGTGCCGCTGCTCCGGACTGGGCACCGCGCCGGTCAACGTGACGATGCTGTACCGCGTGGCCACCTGGATGTTCCCCGCGTTCACGCAGGGGTCCTTCTCCAGGGCGATTCGCACCGCCTCGGCCACCTCACCGTCATTGTCCTCCTCGCGTGGCTCCACGCCGAGGCCGTTCACCACGTCCCGCGCACCGGGAATCCACCACACGAGCACCTCCGCCAGCCGCTTGGCCCCCAGTCCGCCCACATCACCGTCGAGCGTCACCACCCCGTCCTCGACCCGAACCTCGATGGAGCCACCCCGAGAGCCCGGCGGCGCGGCGCGCAGCTCGCGCACCTGCGAGCCGTCCCGACTGCGCAGGCCAATGTGCCGGAGCGCTGACTCCCCGAGCAGTGCATCACAGGCATGCTGGAGCACCTCCCCATCCGTCATCGGCCGGGCCGGTCGCACGCGGAGCTTGTCGATGATGCGGTCCACGCCCGGCACGGCGGCCGCCCGCTCGAGGGCCAGCTTCTTCGCGGCCACGTCCTCGACCTCGCCCTCCATGAGGAGGTCTCCCCACTCGATTCCGAGACGGATGGGGTGACGCCGCAAGTCGATGCGCGGCTCGCCGCTCAGCGCATCGTGAACCGTTCGGGTGAGCTCTTCGGGCGTGGCCACTCTCCACCTCCTGGGTGTCGGCGGGCCCACCGTCCGCGGGCCCTCGCGCCAAAGTTAGCGATGACCTCCGGAGGAGGATGACGCGCCGACGGGCGAGCAGGGGCCGCGCCCTGAATTCCGAACTTTTCTGACGCATCGCGAGAAACTTTTCTTTGGAGCCTCAGAGAATAGGGGCGCTCTCTCATTTTCCAGGGAAAGGACCAGCCCCCCATGGTCGCCATTGCCCGAGCCTCCTCCGCCACCGCGCTCCGCCAGACGGCGGCCCTCGCCGCTCCGCCCACGCTCCGTGAGGGCTCGAAGGGCGCCTCCGTGGTGACGCTGCAGAACAAGCTGAAGGCCGCGGGCTTCAATCCCGGCGCAGCGGACGGCGCGTTCGGTCCGAAGACGGAGGCCGCGGTGAAGGCCTTCCAGCGGGCCAAGGGCCTGACGGCCGACGGCGTCGTGGGCCCGAAGACGTGGGCGGCGCTCAACAAGCCGCCCGCGTCCTCCGGGGGCTCCGGCCCCACGCTGCGCGAGGGCGCGAAGGGCGAGCCGGTGCGCGCGCTGCAGAAGCGCCTCAATACGCTGGGCTTCAATGCGGGTACGGCCGACGGCTCCTTCGGTCCCAAGACGGAGGCCGCGGTGAAGGCCTTCCAGCGAGCCAAGGGCCTGACGGCCGACGGCGTCGTGGGCCCGAAGACGTGGGACAAGCTGGGCATCAAGGTGTCGGGCCCCGTGACGCAGGGCCCTGGCGGTGGCGGCAAGGTCGTCACGGGCTATGTGAATGGCACGCCCCGGAACATCACCGTCGCCTCCGTTCCCAACGGGAAGGTGATGCGCTCGGATGCGGCGGCCGCGTACAACCGCATGTATGCGGATGCGAGGGCAGCGGGCATCACCCTGAAGGTGAACAGCGGCTTCCGCACCATGGCGGAGCAACAGGCGCTCTACCGCGCGTACCAGAACGGCACGGGCAACCTCGCGGCGAAGCCTGGCTACTCCAACCACCAGGGTGGCATCGCGGTGGACATCAACGTGGGCGGCACCGGCACCTCCACGTACCGCTGGCTGGCGGCGAACGCGAGCAAGTACGGCTTCGCGCGCACCGTGCCTTCCGAGCCGTGGCACTGGGAGTTCCGCCGCTGAAGCGACGCATCCCGTCAGGGGCGGGCCTGCCCCCGCCGACGCGGATTTAACTCGGTTTAATTCAACCGGAGCCGGGGCCGGTGCGACACATGGATAGGAAGTTTCCATCCTAGAGGTCGCACGAGATGATCCACCTTCCCCGCTTCCAGCCGTCGCTCCAGCCCCTCCGCCAGGAGCCCACGCCGGCCCCGGCCCCGCCGCCGCCCCCGAAGCCGGTGGAGGTGCCTCGGAAGAACGTGAGCACGTTCGAAGGCGCGAAGCCCGCGCCCAGCAACCTGCACACGGAGACACTGGGAGACGGCCGCGCCAACTGCCTGGAGAAGGCGGTGGGCCTGGCCCAACCCTGGGACTCCATCATCCTCATGAACGATTCGAAGGATGGCGTCGGCCACGCGCTCGTGCGCAAGCCGGACGGCTCCGTGGTGGACCCCAACCACCCGGAGGTGCGGTACGAGACGCTGGGCCAGTGGCAGGCGCTGCATCCGCGCTACGGCCAGCCCGTGTCGGTGCCGGCCGGCCAGATGAAGCAGGTGCTCTCCATGCCTCCAGGGGAGAAGCGGGAGGCGCTCATCCAGCAGCTGGGCCTGTCCGGCGTGGCGAACCGGCAGGTGGCGGATGAGGAGCGCTGGGTCTCCCCGACGGAAGGCGTCAAGATTCGCAGCGGGCCGGGCACGGACACCGCGCGAATCGGGGGGCAGACCGCGACGGACAAGATGAAGGTGCTCGGCCAGAACGAGGACGGCACCTGGCTGAATGTGGAGCTCCAGGACGGCACCGTGGGCTGGGTGTCCGCGGCCTACGTCAGGGACACCACCGCTCCCGAGCCCCCTCCTCCGCCGCGCTTCCCCGACTGGCTCGTGAAGGGCACCCGGCCGCCCGACATGGACATTCCCATCTGGAACGCGCTGCCTCCGGAGAATCGGGCGCAGCTCATCCAGGCGGAGCGGGAGAAGGCGATGGCCGCGGCCTTGCCGCCGCCGGACTTCGACGTCAACGGCCCACCGCCACCCTCCATCGATGCCCAGACGTGGCACCACATACCGCCCGAGGACCGACAGGCCATCTTCCAGGAACAGTGGCAGGCGGCCGTCCGCGAGCAGACGAATCTGGTCTTCAACGGCGTCCCCGAGGGCGGCGTGCGCGTGGAGCATCCCTTCCTTGGCGTGGACAGCGAGCTCGGCCGGGGACAGGCAGGCCAGTGGAGCCGGTACGCCGTGCAGGAGGGCGCCGCCGCGCAGTACCTCAACCTGCAGGAGGTCTTCGGCAAGGGCTGGCCCACGACGCACTACAACCTGTGCGGTCCGCTCGCGGTGGGGGCCTCGCTGGGCCTGACGCCGCAGCAGGCGCTGCGACTCTTCAAGGACTCCGATGGCGCCAACAGCGAGGGGGCGCTCAAGAGCGGCACGACGACGGCGAACGACCAGTTGGAGAAGATGTACGGGGCCGCGGGCTGGACGTCGGAGTACAAGACGAACGACATCCTGAAGCCCTGGGACATGGCGAAGCTCCTCAGCGACGGCAAGCAGCTCATCGCGCTGGTGAACATCGACACCAGGGGCGCTGGCGGCATGCTGCGTGACTTCGATGACAGCACGAAGCAGGTGTCGCACTGGGTGAACGTGCGCGCGGTGGAGCAGGCCGGCAACGGCGAGTGGATGGTGCGCGTCTACAACCCCTTCGAGAACAGCGAAGAGGTCTACTCCTATGCCGAGTTCCAGGAGTCGTGGAGCAAGACCTTCGGGGGCTACGACGACGAGGGCAATACCCTGTACAACCGGCCCTACGGCCTGCTCGTCGCCACGCCGCCGGCGGAGTGACGGGCACCGCGCCGCATCTCTTCAACGAAAGCGTTGGTAGCTGTTCAGAGCGTCTTGGCGAAGAACGACCTCGCTCATCTTCAGTCCAGTGCCTTGTCGGCGAGGAACTTCGAGAGGAGGTCGGCAATCTGCACGTTGTTGGTGTCGGAGAACGGGAAGTGGGTGTTCCCCCGGATGCCGAGCTCGGGCAGGTGGACGAGGGTGACACTGCCGCCGTGCCGGTTCACCGCGTCGCGCCACAGGCGCGCCATCGCGAGCCGCACGCGCCAGTTGTCCTGGCCGGGGATGGGCGACGGCTCCTCCGGGATGTTGTCCCCGAAGTAGAGGGCGATGGGAATCCGGGTCAGCGCGAGGAAGCGCTCCATCGGGACGCCCGTGGCCTCGAGCGAGCCGGTGAGGCTGGGCATGGGCGCTGGCACCTCGCCCTCCGGGAAGACGAAGCCGCTGCCCGGCTCGTACGAGACGACCGCCCGCACCTTCGGGTTGCGCATCGCAACAAGCCAGCCGGGGCCGCCACCCTGCGAGTGCGTGACGAGGACGCCGGGGCCGATGCGGTCGAAGAGCGCGGAAACGGCGCTTGCGTTCACCTCCGCATCGAAGGGCCCGGTGTTGGGCGTCATCGCGCGAAAGTACTGCTCGAGCGCCGCCGGCTCCCGCGGGAACTGCACACCGGGGAAGTAGTCCGGCCATACGCCGATGCGGAACATGCCGAACCAGGTCTGGTCGTCCGGCGTGGCCGGGACTGTCGTCGGCGCGGTGCTACGACCCGCCTTGCCGCGCCGTGGCTGGTCCACCAGGTAGACCGGAAAGCGGCGCCGCAGGAAGAGCGTCTGGAAGCCCTCTCGGCCGTCCGCCGTCGTCTCCCACGTCTTCGAGGACTGACCGGCGCCGTGCCAGAACACGAGCGGCAGCGGGCGGGCATCGGCCGGCACCTGGTAGAAGACGTACGCGTGGTCTCCGTGCAGCGTCGCGCCCTCGGCCGAGGGCCGACGCGGGTCGAAGGTCCCCGGGGCCGTCACGACGGTGCCGCCCACGGCGAAGCTTCCTTGTTCCTTCAGGGTGAGCCCTGACGACGACGCCGACGCGCCGGCCGAAGGGGTCGAGGCGCACGATGTCGCGAGCGCACTCAGGGCGAGGACGAGGGGGATGCGCTTCTTGAGGTTCATGGCTTCAGCCCTTCTTGCCGTCGAAGACTTCCTTCGCGACGCCGAGCGCCGTCACCGCGCTCGGCCAGCCCGCGTAGAAAGCCAGGTGGGTGATGGTCTCGATGAGCTCCTCGCGCGTGACGCCGTTCGTGCGCGCGAGGGCGAAATGGCTCCGGAGCTGGTCCGGGCGGTTCATCGCGATGAGGGCGCTGACCGTCACCAGACTGCGGTCCCGCCTGGCGAGCCCCGGCCGCTTCCAGATGTCGCCGAAGAGCACGCCGTCCGTGAGCTCCACCATCTTCGGAGAGATGTCGCCAAACAACTGCTGCGCCCGGGAGGGTTGGCTGGCGGCGCCGGCCGGGGCCGGGGTGGCGGCGGCCGTGCCCGGCGCGCCGTACTCGGCATCGGTCACCTTCTCCATCCAGTCGACGGACCTGCCCTCGAGGTGCTCCGACACGGCGACGTGGGTCATCCGGCTGTCGGGCGCGGCGCCGTGCCAGTGCTTCTGCCCGGGAGGAATCCAGACGACATCTCCCTGGCGAATCTCTTCGACAGGGTCGCCCCAGCGCTGCACCCGGCCCACGCCCTCGGTCACGTAGAGGATCTGTCCCAGCGGATGGGTGTGCCAGGCGGACCGGGCCCCCGGCTCGAAGGTGACGGCAGCGCCCGAGGCGCGCGCCGGGGCCTTCGCCTGGAAGAGCGGGTCCACGCGCACGGCCCCGGTGAAGTTCTCTGCGGGCCCCTCGCGCGAGGGCTGCGAGCCGGCACGGGCAATCTGGAGCGACTGTGCACCGTCGCCCGGAGGCGCCTGCACAACCGGGCAGCACTCGCCTTGTTCGTGTGGGCACAGGCCGCGGTCAGGAGGAGCGGGAGAAGCGCTGCGGTGAAGGTCGGTCGATTCATGGGTCGTCCTCGGGATGTGCCATGGGCGCTACCTTCTCGGGGGCGCCTCGACGCCCGAGAAGACCTGCACCTGCGCTGGGAGCCGGGCGCCGCGGACAACCACGGCGGAGACGTCACGGTTCAGCTCGCTGAGCTCCGCCGACGTGAAGCGCACGTCCGCCGCGCCAATGTTGTCGAGCATGTGCGCCATCTGCGTCGTCCCGGGGATGGGGACAATCCAGGGCTTCTGCGCCATGAGCCAGGCCAGGGCGACCTGGGCGGGCGTGGCGCGCTTGCGCTCGGCCTGGCGCTTCACCACGTCGACGAGGGCCAGGTTGTGCGGCAGGTTCTCCGGAGAGAAGCGGGACTCGACGCCGCGGATGTCCCCGGGCGCGAAGCGCGTGTTCGCGTCGATGGCCCCCGTGAGGAACCCCACGCCCAGTGGGCTCCACGGCACGAAGCCGATGCCCAGTTCCTCGCAGAGCGGGAGCACCTCCGCCTCGGGGCCGCGCCACAGCATCGAGTACTCGTTCTGCACGGCGCTCACGGGTAGCGCGGCGTGCGCGCGCCGAAGCGTGCCTGGCCCCATCTCTGACAGGCCCCAGTGCAGGACCTTCCCCTGGGCCATCAGCTCCTGGATTGCCCCGGCGACGTCCTCGATGGGGACGGACGGGTCGACCCGGTGCTGGTAGAGCAGGTCGATGCGGTCGGTGCGCAGGCGCCTGAGCATGCCCTCCACCACCAACTGGATGTGCTCGGGGCGGCTGTTGAGGCCAGGGCGCCGCGCGCCCGTCTCCGGGTCGATGTTCCAGCCGAACTTGGTGGCAATGACGACCTTGTCCCTGAAGGGTGCGACGCCCTCGCCCAGGATGCGCTCGACCTCGTGCGGGCCGTAGGCCTCGGCCGCGTCGAAGAAGGTGACGCCCCGGTCGAAGGCCGTCCGGATGATGTTGTGCATCTCGGGCCGGTGCGGGAGCGTCGTCTGGTACGTGCGGCTCATGTTCTGCACGCCCAGGCCGACGCTGGAGACCTCCAGCGTGCCGAGCCGGCGCCGGCCGAGCGCCGAGGGCGCAGCGGGCCCGCGCGACGTTACCGCCGCCGCCCCAGAGGCTTGGGAGGCCGCGCAACCCAGCAGGGGCACCGCCCCCAACGCGCCTGCCGACAGCAGGAAGGAACGACGGCCCAGCTTGTTCTTACGGTCCTGTGCCATGAGCAACGGCCTCCTCACCGCGGGGGGAAGTCATATTGGCGTTCGGGTCCATGACTCGGTCCTCAGGCCTCGGGGATGGCACGGCCGTAGTTGGCGAGGGTGATGCTGTCCGGGTCCGGGCCCCCGCGGGCGCCGGTCTCGAGCGCGTCGATGGCGGCCAGCTGCTCGCGCGTGAGCGCGAAGCCGAAGACGTCGAAGTTCTCGGCGATGCGAGCGGGCTTGACGGACTTGGGAATCGCCGAGCGGCCCTGCTGCAGGTGCCAGCGCAGCATCACCTGGGCGGCCGACTTGCCGTGCTCGCGCCCGATGGCGAGCAGCGTCGGGTCGTTGAAGGAGGTCCGCTCCTTGCCCCCGAAGTAGGCGGTGATGCCCCCGATGGGTGACCACGCCTGGGTGAGAATCCCGTGCTTCGCGTGCAGGCGCTGCAGCTCCGCCTGCTGGAAGTAGGGGTGCACCTCAATCTGGTTCACGGCGGGAACGACCTTCGCCACGCCCAGCAGGCGCTCGAGGTGCCCGGGCATGAAGTTGCTCACACCGATGGCACGCACCCGGCCGTGTGCGAGCAGCGTCTCGAGCGCGCGGTACGCGTCGAGGGTGAGCTGGAAATCCGACGACAGCGGCTGGTGCAGGAGGAGCAGGTCGAGCCGTTCGACGCCGAGCTTGCGGGCGCTCTTGTCGAAGGCGTGCAGGGTGGCGTCGTAGCCGTAGTCGCTAATCCAGACTTTGGTCTCGATGAAGACGTCGTCGCGGGCGAGGCCGGAGCGGCGGAGGCCCTCGCCCACCTCGCGCTCGTTGCCGTACGCGGCGGCGGTGTCGATGAGGCGGTAGCCAGTCTGGATGGCCGCCTCAACGGCCGCCGCGGTCTCGGCCGGCGGGCTCTGGAAGACGCCCAGGCCGAGGGCCGGCATCTGCACGCCGTTGTTGAGGGTAAGGGAGGGGTTCTTGGTGCTCATGGTCCAGCCTTCTCAGCGCGTCCGTGCGCGCGGCGCTTGGCGGGCGCCACTCCGCGGGCCCCGCACCCGACGCGAAGAGAAGTAGCGCCGCCTGGTGCGCGCCACTAGACGGCCAATAGGCGAAGGGCCTTGAAGCTGCGGTTTAAGATGGTCCCTGCTAAGACCGCGGAATGGCGGCGCCTGAGGCGCCATGCTCCGGTGAAGCCTTCGTTCGTGCGCTTGAGAGGACGCTCTCGGTGAAGACCCACCTCCTGCCGCACCTGCAGACGTTCCTCGTCGTGGCCCGACGGCAGAGCTTCAGCGCCGCGGCACGCGAGCTGGGCATCTCGCCGGCAGCGGTGAGCCAGTCCGTGCGGCACCTCGAGGAGCAGCTGCGCGTGACGCTCTTCACCCGCACGACCCGGAGTATGGCGCTCACGGAGGCGGGACGTCGGCTGCTCGAGGGCGCGGGCCCTGGCCTCGGGCAAGCGCTCACCTCCCTGCAGGAGGTGTCGGCGGGTCCGGGTGAGGTGGTGGGCCGGCTGAAGCTGACCGTGCCCGAGATTGCGGTCCCCTTTGTCATCGCGCCGGTGCTGCCCGCCTTCCGCGCGCGTCACCCGCGGGTGGAAGTGGAGGTCGTCGCGGAGAACCGCTTCGTGGACATCGTCGCGGAGGGCTACGACGCAGGCGTGCGCCTGCACGAGGCCATCGAGCGCGACATGGTGCAGGTGCGCCTCACGGAGGCGTTCCGCTTCGTGGTGGTGGCCGCCCCCGCCTACCTCGAGAAGCACGGCACGCCCCGGAAGCCCGAGGACCTGCTGCGCCACGAGTGCTTCACCATCCGCATCCCCTCGAGCGGGACGCTCTACGCCTGGGAGTTCGAGCGCGGGAAGCGCAACTGGCGGGTGCCGGTGCGCGGCGGCATCGTCACCAACAACCGCCAGCTGATGCAGACCCTGGTGGAGCAGGGCCAGGGGCTTGCGTATGCCTTCGAGCCGGCCGTGGAGGGGGCGCTGCGCGACGGGCGGCTCGTGCGGGTGCTCGAGGAGTACGCCCCCAGCGTTCCCGGCTTCTTTCTCTACTTCCCCAGCCGCGCGCAGCGCTCGGGACCCTTGCGCCTCTTCATCGATGTGGCCAAGGAGCTTGCAGTCAGGGCGGGTAGCGCCCGTGCCCTGACGCGGACCTGATGTGGGCGTCCATGGGGCAGTCCTGTCTTGTCCGGCGTCTCAGCCGAGGATCCATTCCACGACGAAGTCCGGGCCACCCTGCTCTGCCCTGGCCCAGGCCAGGACTTCGGGACGCTCATCGCCTGACCACAATCCCAGCAACTCGCCCACCAACCACTGTGACAGCGAACGGGCCGCCCGCTGCACACCGTCACGTGGGACGCCGGACAGTGAGCGGTGTGACTCCGTCAAGCCACGCGCCAGCCGTGCCGGCACCACCCAGCATTCCGCCCGGGGAAACGGAGGCGTCAGGAACAGGCAGAACGCCGCATCGGTTCGCAGCAACAGCGCGTCCAGGTGTTCGCGCCCGAGCCGGAACGCCGGCAGCCACTGCCCTTCCCCTCGCTGCTCCAGCTTCACCACCTGCACGAAGGCCACCCGCTCCGTGCGGATGAAGCCGTCCACGTTCACCTTGAGAATGAAGGCCACTTCCACGCCTGGAGGGCGCGGCACGGATGACGGCGTCGCCTCCCGCGCAACTCGGGCCCCTACGACCTCCAACTCCGGCGCTACCACTTCCTCATCCGGTGCCGTCCGCATCCGCCGCACCGTAAATCCCAGCTCCATCGGAGCCGGTTGGCCTTGCGCCAGCATCGCGGACAGGTCGGCCTTCACGCGTTCCAACGTGCCGCGCAGTCCCTCCAGCAGGTCCGCGACCAGGTCCGCCGTGTCCTCACGGAACCGCTCCGGGTAGCGCGCGGCGAACTCCGCCTCCACCCGCGCCACGGCCCCGAACAACAGCTCCTCCAAATCCCTGTCGCGCAGCCACGTCCGCCCGCCCAGCGGCACGGCGCGCGTCACATGCAGATGCCGCAGCGCCTCCGTCAGCGTCGTCGGCCCAGCGACTCCCGAGGGCTCCACGGAAGGCGCCGCCCCACCCTTCCCGCTTCCCTGCAACCAGGCCTGCAGCGTGCGCACGCGGAACCGCACGCGGGCCGACGGATGCTCCTTCAGCTTCCGCACCAGTCGCTGGTCCGTCGCCGTCCGCACCAGCGCCAGCACCGTGAGCTCCGCCTCGGACGACGCCGCATCCGGCGCGCACCACAGGAAGAACTCGATGGCCGCCTTGCGCAGCACGGGCTTGCGTCCCATGCGCGCGGACACCTCCTGCCGCCACGCCGCCAGCTCGTCCATGCCGGGCCGCACACCGCCCGCGACGAACCGGGGCCACAGCTCCGCGCACTCCTCCGCGAGCCAGCACAGGTGCTCGAACTCCGGGGACCACGGCTTCAGCTTCACGCGCACCCGGCTCCGCCGCTCGAAGGCATCCGGGAGTCCCCGGCGCACCGCCGCGCGGAACAACCGTTCTTCCAACCACAGCAGTGCCAGCACCAGGCCGGGCTCACCCTTGCGCAGCGTGGCGTGGCAGTGGTCGAGCACGAAGCGCACGGGCTCCAGGTTCGCCGTGGACTCGAAGTCCCCGCCCACCAGCGCGCCGAGGGCTCCGCGCAGCCCGTCCACCGGCGGCGCATCGAAGCGCGCCAGCAACTCGCAGAGGTTCTCCACCACCTCTGGCGGGCCGCCGACCTCCAGCGTCCGAGTCAGCAGCAGCCCCGCGCGCGCGCACCAGTCCGGCTCCTTGCGCCCGCTCGGGTAGCACGCCAGGAAGCCGCTCATCCCGCTGCGGCCCTCGGGTGACGTGGCCAGGGTGAAGAGGCGCTCGGCCAATACCTCCGAGGCCTCACGCCACGGAATGCGCGCGGCCCGCGTGCGGATGAACTCCGCCAGTCGCGTCCGTCCCTCTTCGGGTGTCGTCGGCAGCAGTGCCCGCAGTTGCTCCAGCAGGCCAATCGACTTCGCCCCCGCCCCGAGCACCTGCTTGAGGTCCACCTCCACCGAGTGCTCGAAGCGCAGCGCGCGCCCGTCGAACGTGCACGACGTATCGCCGACCAGCGACAGCAGCGACTCCGGATGCCGCTTCAGGTAGCGCGTGAGCACGGTGGAGACGACGGCATCCGTCTCCTTCCGCACCCGCGAGGCGCCTTCCGAATCCCCTGCCTCCTGCAACGCTCCGAGCACCGACTCCTGCCGCCACCGCAGCCGCTGCAGCAACCCGGACGGTGGAGCCTCGTACGGCCACAGCAGCTCACCGCACGAAGACAGCAGGAACAACAACTCCGCCGGAGTCCGCTCACCGGCGTCCAACCGTGCCCACGCCGCGGAGCCGGCCAGGGTGCGCTCCTCCAGCGAGGCGCCACGCACCCACTGCGCGAAGGACTCACGCCACTGCGCGGACGCGGACAGGGCCTCCGAGGCCGGCGTCCCCGTCACCCCTTCGTAGAGCGGCCGGAGCGACTCCGGCCAGCCTGTCTCAGCGGACGGAAGCAGCATGGCCCCTCACGATGCCGGCCCCGCGTCCGAGGACGGGGACAGGGTGATGACCACCGACTTCGACGTGGGCGTGCGGCTCTTGTCCGCGAAGCTGTCCACGGGGACCAGCACGTTGGCCTCCGGGAAGTACGTGGCCGCGCACCGGCGGGGGATGTTGTACGGCACCACGCGGAACCGCAGCGCCACGCGCGTCTCGCCCTGGAAGTGACTGGTCAGGTCCACCACCTGCCCTTCCTTCAGGCCCTGCTCCTTGATGTCCGCCGGGTGCAGCAGCACCACGCGCCGCCCGTTGCGGATGCCCCGGTAGCGGTCATCCAGTCCGTACACCGTGGTGTTGAACTGGTCGTGGGTGCGAATCGTCATCATCAGCAACTGCCCGGGCGACAGCTCCAGTCGGGGCAACTCATGCACCGTGAAGTGCGCCTTGCCGCTCGCCGTGGTGAAGCGTCCCTCGCGCGGGCCGTTGGGCAGGGAGAAGCCCGCGGGCTCGCGCACGCGCCGGTTGAAGTCCTCGAAGCCGGGGATGACGCGGGAGATGAGCTCGCGCACGCGGTCGTAGTCCTCCGCCAGCCAGGACCACCGCACCGTCGAGCGTCCCCCGAGTACCGCCGCCGCCAGCCTCGCGACGATGGCGGGCTCGCTGAGCAGGTGCTCCGACGCGGGGGCCACCGCGCCGCGCGACGCGGTGACGACGCCCATCGAGTTCTCCACCGTGACGAACTGCGCGCCGCCCGCCTGCACGTCGTGCTCGGTGCGGCCCAGGCACGGGAGGATGAGCGCCCGCCGCCCGTGGACCAGGTGCGCTCGGTTGAGCTTCGTGGACACGTGCACGGTGAGCCGCGTGCGGCGAAGGGCCTCGGCGGTGAATTCCGTATCCGGCGTCGCGGAGAGGAAGTTGCCGCCCAGCGCGAAGAACACCTTCACCCGCCCGTCGTGCATGGCGCGAAGGGTGTCCACGGTGTCCATGCCGTGGTGACGCGGGGGCTCGAAGCCGAACTCCCGCGACAGTGCGTCGAGGAACGCGTCCTTCGGCCGCTCCCAGATGCCCATGGTGCGGTCGCCCTGCACGTTGCTGTGGCCTCGCACCGGGCACAGGCCCGCGCCGGGCTTGCCGATGCTCCCGCGCAGCAGCGCCAGGTTGACGACCTCCTGGATGTTGGCCACCGCGTTCTTGTGCTGCGTGAGCCCCATGGCCCAGCAGTAGATGGTGCGCTCCGAGCGCGCGAGGAGCTCCGCCGCAGCGACAATCTGCTCGCGCGGCACCCCGCTCCCCTCCACCACGTCCTCCCACTTCACCGCGCGAAGCCCGGCCGCCCACGCGTCGAACCCGAGCGTCTTCTCCTCGATGAACGCCCGCGCCACCACCGTGCCGGGCCGCGCGTCCTCCATTTCCAGCAGCGCCTTGCCCAGGCCCTGCAACAGGGCCACGTCGCCGTTGATGCGCACCTGGAGGAACTGGGTGTTGAGCGCCGTGCCGGGACCGAAGAGGTGCAGCACCTCCTGCGGATGCTTGAAGCGGTTGAGCCCCGTCTCCGGCAGCGGATTGATGCTGACGATTTCACAGCCCCGGCGCGCCGCGGCCTGGAGCGACGACAGCATGCGCGGGTGGTTGGTGCCCGGGTTCTGACCGATGACGAAGATGGCGTCGGCCTTGTCGAAGTCCTCCAGCGTGACGGTGCCCTTGCCAATGCCCACCGTCTCGGAGAGCGCGGTGCCGCTGGACTCGTGGCACATGTTGGAGCAGTCCGGCAGGTTGTTGGTGCCGAACTGCCGCACGAAGAGCTGGTAGAGGAACGCGGCCTCGTTGCTCGTGCGCCCCGACGTGTAGAAGCACGCCGCATCCGGAGTGCCGAGCGCGTTCAGTTCCTCGGCCACCAGCGCGAAGGCGTCGTCCCAGGAAATAGGCGCGTAGTGCGTGGCGCCCTCGCGCAGCACCATGGGGTGCGTGAGGCGGCCCTGCTTGCCCAGCCAATGGTCCGTCTGCTGGGACAGCGCGGCCAGGCTCCACTGCTGGAAGAAGTCCGGCGTCACGCGCGCCGTCGTCCCCTCTTCCGCCACGGCCTTCGCACCGTTCTCACAGAACTCGGCCACGGAGCGGTGCCCCGGGTCCGGCCATGCGCAGCCCGGACAGTCGAAGCCGTGCTGCTGGTTCACCTTGAGCAGCAGCTTCGTGCCCCGCACCGGGCCCATCTCGCTCCAGGCGTGCTTCATCGTGGACACGACGGCGGGAATGCCGCCGGCCACCTCGGACACCGGACCCACGCGGGGAGGACGCGGCTCCTCGGGCGGCTGGGCGCTCGGCGGCACGGGGGCGAGCGTCGCTCCCGTGGCCTCTCGCGGCTCCTGCTCGTTCCGATGTCCATCCGCCATGACACGCCCTCCAGGCGCCCGACGGCCGGCTGCCCGGCCGTGGCGCGCGCGAGTCTACCCCTCCCGGGGCGCGGGCGAATGCACGAGGCATCACCTTCCCCTGGGCTCCGAGCCCATACCCCGGGTACGGCCCGCCCGTAGGCAACCCATGGGCGGTGCCAGGGAGCCCGGTCTCCAGGGGTGGCCCTCCCACCATTCCCAGACGGACCCGGCGCGGTGCGGCGAGGTGCATGCCTGCCGGGGCTGCGGGCATGGCAGGGGCGCATTGCCGGGACCACTCACGGTCAAAAACGTCTGGAGTCGGAGCCAAGACGCACGAGACACGTGAGGAGGCGACGCGATGAGCAGCAGGCGTGACGACGACCGGGGACGTCGATTCGGGGAAAGAGAGCTGCGCAGGGGGCAGGCGGAGGAGTACCAGGCGGGCCGGCGCGGGGAATACGAGCGGGACCGCCAGCGGGACTGGGACGAGCACGGCTACGAGCGCGGCCCCGAGCGGATGGGCGTGAGCGACCGCGAGGTGCGGAGCATGGCGGAGAACGTGCGCCGGAGCTTCCGCCGCGAAGTTCCCGAGCAGGACCGGGACCTCCGACGCGCGGACCCGGAGGAGGAGACCGACTCCGTGCACCCCTCCCGCGATTTCGAATGGGACCGGGACTTCCGCACCATGGAGGGTGACCGGGAGCGGCGCGACTACGAGATGGACCGCGACTTCGGCCGCGCGGCCCGCGAATTGGACCGTGCGCGCGAGTATGGCCGGGACTTCAACCGCGACCGCGAGATGGATCGCCGTGCCCGGGGGTTCGACCCGGAGCGAATCGCGCGCCGGCCCGGGTACAGCCCGAGCGGCACCTTCCGCGCGGTACCCGAGGAAGGCGACGAGGAGCGTGAGCGCCTGCGCCGGTACGACCTGGGCGGTGGCAGGGAGGCCCAGCGACGTGGCGGCCCCCCGGACCGGGGCGGACAGGTTCGTGGCCGCGCTGACATCTACGCGCGGGACGCGTACGACCGGCGCGGGGAGGACACGCGGCGTGGCCGCGCGCGAGACCTCGGCTTCGACCCCACGGAGCGCATCGTCGAGTCCGACATCCGCTACGGCGGCACCCAGCCCGCGGGCCACGGCCCGGGGGTGGAGAACATGGCGCCACCGCTCGTGGGCTTCTCCACCAGCCGCTCGCGCCGGGAGGACCACGACCTGGGCCACGGCGGCTTCATCGGAGGTGGATACCGCCCCGCCATGCCCCCGCGGACGGGCCCCGCCCCGCGCAACTACCAGCGCGCGGACGACCGCATCCGCGCGGACCTCTGCGACCGGTTGATGATGGAGAGCTGGCTCGACGCCTCGGACGTGGAAGTGAAGGTGGAGGACGGCGTGGTGACGTTGGCGGGCGCGGTACGCAGCCGTGACGAGAAGCGCGCCATCGAGGACAGCGCCGAGCAGGTGCTCGGCGTGAAGGAGGTCATCAACACCATCCGCCTCTACCGGGCCGAGGGCGTCATGCGTCAGTCTCCCTCGAGGGAGCCGGTGCAGCCCCCCGGTGTCGACGCGGCCGACGACGACGCGCTGCACTCCTGATGTGAGGCGGCACCCCACCCCGGGACGCACCTCCCGGGATGGTCGACACCTTGCGTCGTCGAGGGCTCACCGCGCTGTGCCCCCACCGCGCGGGTTCGGCTAGTGTGCCGGGCCTTTCCGTCAGCCACACCCCAGGAGTTCGTACATGTCCCGCGTCATCCGTGCCGCCCGTGGTTCCACCCTCTCGTGCAAGGGCTGGGTCCAGGAGGCGGCACTCCGGATGTTGATGAACAACCTCGACCCGGACGTCGCCGAGAATCCCCAGGACCTCGTCGTCTACGGCGGCACCGGCAAGGCCGCTCGCGACTGGCCGTCCTTCGACCGCATCGTCTCCAGCCTCCAGAGCCTCGGTGACGAGGAGACGCTGCTCGTCCAGTCCGGCAAGCCGGTGGGCATCTTCCGGACGCACCCGGACGCGCCCCGCGTGCTCATCGCCAACTCCAACCTCGTGGGCCGCTGGGCCAACTGGGAGCACTTCCACGAGCTGGAGAAGAAGGGCCTGATGATGTACGGCCAGATGACCGCGGGCTCGTGGATCTACATCGGCACGCAGGGCATCCTCCAGGGCACCTACGAGACGTTCGCCGCCGCCGGCCGCTTCCACTTCGGCAGCGAGGACCTGGCCGGGCGCCTCGTGCTCTCTGGAGGCCTGGGTGGCATGGGCGGCGCGCAGCCGCTGGCCGCCACCATGAACAACGCCGTGTTCCTCGGCGTGGAAATCGACCCCACCCGCGCCCAGCGCCGCGTGGAGACGCGCTACCTGGACGTCGTCGCCAAGGACCTGGACGAGGCGCTCGCGCTGGCGAAGGACGCGCAGCAGAAGCGCATCGGCCGCTCCATCGCCGTCATCGGCAACGCGGCCTCCGTGTTCCGCGAGCTGTACCGCCGCGGCATCAAGCCCGACCTCGTCACCGACCAGACGAGCGCGCATGACCCGCTCAACGGCTACATCCCCACGGACCTGTCGCTGGAGGCCGCCGCCGAGCTGCGCAAGAGGGACCCGGAGGGCTACGTCCGCCGCGCTCGCGAGTCGATGATCATGCACGTGGAGGCGATGAACGACTTCCAGCGCGCCGGCAGCCACGTGTTCGACTACGGCAACAATCTGCGCGGCCAGGCGCAGCTGGGCGGCATGGAGAACGCCTTCGAGTTCCCCGGCTTCGTCCCCGCGTACATCCGCCCGCTCTTCTGCGAGGGCATGGGCCCGTTCCGCTGGGTGGCGCTCTCCGGAGACCCGGAGGACATCCGCCGCACGGACCGCGTGGTGCGCGAGCTGTTCCCCCAGAAGGCCTCGCTCCAGCGCTGGCTGGACATGGCGGGAGAGCGCATCGCCTTCCAGGGCCTGCCGGCGCGCATCTGCTGGCTGGGCTATGGCGAGCGCGCGAAGGCGGGCCTCGCCTTCAACGAGATGGTGCGCAAGGGCGAGGTGAAGGCCCCCATCGTCATCGGCCGGGACCACCTGGACTGCGGCTCGGTGGCGTCGCCCAACCGCGAGACGGAGGCGATGAAGGACGGCACGGACGCGGTGGCGGACTGGCCCATCCTCAACGCGCTGGTGAACGCCGTGAATGGCGCTTCGTGGGTGTCCTTCCACCACGGCGGCGGCGTGGGCATGGGCTACTCGCTGCACGCCGGCCAGGTCATCGTCGCGGACGGCACGCCCGAGGCCGCGCGCCGCATCGAGCGCGTGCTGACGAGCGACCCCGGCATGGGCGTGCTGCGCCACGCGGACGCGGGCTACCCGGAGGCCATCGAGGTGGCGAAAGAGCGCGGCGTGAAGATTCCCGGTATCACCACCTGAGCCAGGAGCCCGCCATGCACCCGATGCGCTCGAGGTCCCTCCTCCTGCTGCTGGCCACCGCGCTCGGTGCGCTGGCGGGTTGTGCCCCCACGGCGATGGGCCCCATGGTGATGCGCCTGGGGCCCGGGTCGCCGGACAAGAACCTCGCCCAACTGGGGATACGCTCCGGCCCCCGGCTGAGCGCGCCCACCGCCGGCTCGCAGCAGTTCATCAACGAAGCGGACCGCTTCCGCGGGGACGACGCCAGCTTCTCCACGCAGCAGTGGGGCATGGCGCTGGATGCGGCGATTACCTGGCCCCTGTCGGAGCGGCTGCAGCTGCACACCGGCCTCCAGGGCGAGTTCTTCCTGCCGCTGCCCATTCCGGGCTACGGGCTGTACGCGGGGGCCTCGTACTACGTGGGCTCGGAGCAGCTGGGCCTGGGCCCCGCGGTGGCGCTGCGCGGGGCCTCGGACTTCGGGCTCAACACGCGAGGCGGGCCCGGGAGCATGTTCGGCGCGGAGGCGTCGTGCGCCTTCACGATGCAGCCGGAGAAGGGCGTGTCGCTGGGCCTGGTGCCCTTCTTCTCGTGGCACGCACTGTCCTCGCACGGCGACACCGAGACGGCCGTCTACTACGGCGGCGTGGTGGCGGCGCGCTTCACCTGGGGCTGGCTGGACAACGTGGAGCTGTCCGGCGGCTTCGGCCGGGCGAAGATTCGCAAGGGGGCGAGCTGGAACGTCCCCATCATGGGCGTGCGCGGAGGTCGCTGACACATGGGTCCGTTGGAGCTGCTGGTCCGCAACACCTCCGAGGTGCTCACGCTGGAGGGCACCCACCGCGAGAAGGCCGAGACGGCCCTCACCCCGCGCCCCGGCGCCTGCGTGGGCCTGCGCGCGGGCCGCGTCGCCTACGTGGGGCCGGAGTCCGGGCTGCCCGAGGGCGCGGTGGATGGTGGCACCGAGGTCGTGGACGCACGCGGCGGCTTCGTAGGCCCCGGCTTCGTGGACCCGCACACGCACCTGGTCTTCGCCGGCGAGCGCTCCGCGGAGTTCGACCTGCGCAACCAGGGCGCCACGTACCTGGAAATCGCCAAGGCCGGAGGCGGCATCGTCAGCACGGTGCGCGCCACGCGCGCCGCCAGCGAGGACGAATTGGTGAAGCTCGCCCTGCCCCGCCTCCACCGGCTGATGGCGCACGGCGTGACGGTGGCGGAGGTGAAGAGCGGCTACGGGCTCGACCTGGAGAACGAGCTGAAGATGCTGCGCGTGGTGCGCCGGCTGGCGGGGCTGACGCCGGTGGAGCTGGTGCCCACGCTGCTGTGCGCGCACGCGATTCCGGAGGAGTACCGCGGCCGGCGCGAGGACTACGTCCGGCTCTGCATCGAAGAAATCATCCCCGCCGTGGCGCACGAGGGACTGGCGCGCTTCTGCGACGTCTTCGCGGAGGAGAGCGCCTTCACCGTGGACGAGGCCCGCCGCATCCTCACCGCCGCCCGCGCGCTGGGCATGGTGCCCCGCCTGCATGCGGACCAGCTCACCGCCTGTGGCGCCTCGGAGCTCGCGGCGGAGCTGGGCGCCGCCACGGCCGACCACCTGGAGCAGGTGACGGACTCGGGCCTGCGCGCGCTCGCGGAGGCCAACGTCAGCGCCGTACTCGTCCCCACCTCCACGCTGTTCCTGCGCATGCGCCCCTACGCCCCCGGGCGCAGGTTGCGTGATGCAGGTATCAACGTTGCTTTGGGTTCAAACGTAAATCCTGGCTCGGCCATGAGTGAAAACGTGGCCTTGGTGCTGGGATTGGCGTGTCTCGAAAACGGGCTGAGCGCCGCGGAGGCGTACTGGGCGGCCACCCGCGGGGCCGCGCAATCCTTGGGCCTCCAATCACATGGACGGTTGGCAGTGGGAGATCCAGGCGACCTGGTGGTCTTCAACTGTGCCTCGTACCGTCATCTGCCCTACCATCTAGGGGTAGGGCACGCGCGTGTGGTGGTGAAAACCGGGCGCGTCGTCGTCCGGCAGGAGATGAATTCCTGCGCGTGAATTGGCGTCGCTATGACAGGCGACGTATTCCGGTGAGACACGAGAACTTCTCGTCGGGGCCGGGCTGTATAAATACCTGCCGCTAGCCATGTGCCGACTCTTTGGATTTCGTTCATCGACGCCCGCCGCAGTCCACCCCGCCCTGGTGACGGAGAAGAACTCGCTCCTCATCCAGTCGCGCGAGCACAAGGACGGGTGGGGCATCGCCGCCTACGGTGCGGAGCCGCTGCCGCTGGTGGCCCACGGTGTGGGGCCCGCGCACAGCGACCCTGACTTCGAGCGGGTGAGCAGCCGTGTGTCGTCTCACACGGTGGTGGCGCACATCCGCCTCGCGTCGGTGGGCGCGGTGGAATTGCGCAACTCACACCCCTTCCACCATGGCCGCTGGTCCTTCGGTCACAACGGGACGCTGCGCGAGTTCGCGAAGCACCGGTCGGCCGTGGAAGCGCTCATCAGCCCGAGCCTGCGCGGCCACATCAAGGGCACCACGGACAGCGAGCGCTGCTTCTACCTCTTCCTCACCCGACTGGCGGCCAGGCACTCGCCCGAGCACTCGGTCCCCGTGGAGGGTGTGGCCCGCGCGGTGGCGGAGACGATGTCGCTGGTGGCGGCGCTCACGGACAGGCCTGGAGTGGAGGGTGGTCCCTCGGCGATGAACTTCCTCGTCACCAATGGCGAGGTGATGGTGGCCTCGCGCCGCAACCGCACGCTCCTCGTGTCCACGGGGCCGACGTGCGGGGGGACGGCGGCGCTGCCGCAGCCAGGCACGCAGGTGCCGCAGTTCATCGTCGCCAGTGAGTCGCTGTGCGGCGGGCCGTACTGGGCGCAGGTCGAGGAGGATGACGTCATCGCCGTGGACGCGCGCCTCGTCTTCCACCGCTGGCGCGTGCAGGAGCTGGCCGGGGGCAATCTGTTCCCGCCCGTGAATCCGGGCGCTCCGCTCAACGCGGCGTGAGCCCCGCATCCATGCGCGCGGAGGCACTTGCCGCGCGCTGGACGACTCCTGACGGTCAGCGTCGGCGCGAGCAGCTCATCGCGTCGGGCCTGCGAGGCCCATGGCGCGAGGTGCTGGCCGGGTTCCCTGGCACGGAGGCACTGGGGGACAACCTGGGCGACCTCCGCGGCATCGACCTGACGCAAGAGGAGTTGCCGGGAGCGGACCTCGTGAGGGCGCGGTTGGACGGTGCTCAACTGGAGGACTGCGGGCTCCAGGACGCACGGCTGGAGCTGGCGACACTGTCGGGGGCATCGCTGCGCCAGGCTCGGCTGGAGCGAGCGAACCTGACGGCCTGCGTGGCCCTGGAGACGTGCTGGGACGACGCCAGCATGGAGGGCGCGGTGCTCACAGCCTCCAACCTGACGCGAAGCTCCTTCCGCCGCGCACGCCTGCGTGATGCGCGGTTCGACAGGGCCACGTTGCAGCTCGCGGACCTGCGCAACGCGGACCTGCGGGACACGAGTCTGTTCCTCTGCGACTTGGAGGACGCGCTCCTCACGTGCGCCCGGTGGGCCCCTGAGCGGGTGTACCCGCATCCGAATCGGAACTTCGTGAGGGAGGCACGGCGTGCGGGATACCCGTCCTTTGTCGAGCCAATCCTGATGCTCGGCGGGTTTCCGGGCCTTCTCAACCTCACGAACCGCCGAGCCCTGCTTCACATCGAGGCGGGAGTGGAGGCCAGCTCCAACCTGGACGCGGAGCTGGAGGCTCTCTTGAAGGCGTCGGACTGGCGCCTGCATCTGGTCGCGACAGCGGCCGTGGTGCTGGGTGGAGCGAGCGCGCGCATTCTGACAGCCCTGTGGGAGCGCCTGGACCATTCGAGGATGACCCATCCGCAGCTCACGGTGGCGCTGCTCCTGCGGGACGCGGACTTCGAGATCCGCGCGCGAGAGCGGATGAGGTCTCCAATCCCGACCCGACTGGAGACCGTCACCCCCCACCTGAGCGACGTGCGAGCCTGCCTCGAGTGGGGCCTGCAATTGCGGGCGGGCGCCACCAGCTTGCCGACGCCAGTCCCACGGGGGCCGGTGGCGTACGCCCAGCGCTGGCTGTTGGGCCTGCGCGAGCAGGTGGACCCAAGCATCCAGGCGCAATGGAGCTACACGCCCCCTGCCTCCGATTGAGACAGGCTGCGCGCGGGCGCGGTGAACAGCACGCGAAGCAATTCCGGCCGGTCCACGAACAACGCGATGGCGAGCACGATGAAGGAAATCGTCGCCGCCGCCCCGCCCGCGAAGGGATGGCCCGCGGCCCAATGCGAGCCGATAGCGCCGGCCATCAAGAGCATCAGTCCGAGCAGCGCCGGAGCCCGGAGGCGCGGGAAGAGGAGCGCCAGCGCGCCTGCTACCTCCAGCAGACCGATGAGGCGCGTGGGCGCCTCGCCGTAATGCATCGCGGGCATCCGCTCGCTGAACGGCGCCATCCACAGCGCCTTGCCGCCACCCACGTACAGCATCCACACCACGAGCAGGCCCATCAGCCCCCACTGCACGTACTTGCGCATCACGGTTCCTCCTGGTTACGAACCCGCGCAAGAGATACGGGCATGGCGCTGGACGCTCCATGCCCGAATCGCCGTGATTTATGTCAGGACGTCCAGCAGGAGGGCCTTACCGTGGATGTGCTATCGGACGTCACCCAGGCCATCCGCCTGAAGGGGCTCATCTCTGGAGGGCTGGAGCTCGCCGCGCCGTGGGGCATGCGCGTGCCGAAGCGGGAGCATCCGTCGTTCTACGCCGTCGCTCGCGGCAACTGCGTCGTCGAGGTGGAAGGCGTGGAGGGCACGCATTCGCTCGCGGGAGGAGACCTGTTCTTCCTGCCCCGAGGCACCGCGCACGTCATCCGCGACGCCCGGCGCACCCGGCCACAGCCCTACGAGAAGGTCATGTCCTGCGCGAGCCGTGACGGCCGACCGGGCTCCCCTGGAGATGGGAATGGTCGGTGACGGCGTTCGTCGCCGGTTGCTTCAGCCTGGACGAGGGTCCACGTCACCCGCTGCTGTCCTCGCTGCCGGACGTCATCCACCTGCGTGCGGACCGCCGTCAGTCCGCGGGAGGACTGGACGCGACGCTGCAGTTCATCGCGAGCGAGGCGGCCTCGCGGTCGCCGGGGGTGACGACAGTGCTGTCGAGGCTCGCGGACATCCTCTTCGTGCAGATCATCCGCGCGCACGTGGCCGAGGCGGGTGAGCACAGCGGCCCGTGGCTCCGAGCACTGGCGGACCCGCAGATTGCCCTCGTGCTCCAGCGCATCCACGAACAGCCGGATGCACCGTGGACGGTGGAGTCGCTCGCACGAGAGGCCGCCATGTCGCGCTCGGCCTTCGCCGCGCGCTTCACGGAGTTGGTGGGAGAGCCGGTGCTCGCATACCTGACGCGGTGGCGAATGGTGAAGGCGCGAGAGTGGCTCGCGGCACCGGGAGCCTCCGTGAGTGAGGTCGCTTCGCGCGTGGGCTACACGGCCGAAGCCGCGTTCGCCAAGGCCTTCAAGCGCGTGGTGGGCGTGGGGCCCGGCGCGTTCCGCAAGAAGGCGGAGTAGCCCGTCAGGGCAGCCACGTGCCGAGCAGCTCCGCCGCCCGCTCACCGAACGCCTCGGCCGTGAGTTCGCGCACATCCCCGCCCCCGTGTCGCAGCGTCACGCGCAGGTGCTCACGAGGTGCAGCGGCCGGAATCCGGTCCAGCCACTCCACCAGCGAGGCGCCGTCCCCGGTCTCCACCATGTCCAGGAAGCCAGTGGAGTACAGGTCGTCGTAGCTCGTCAGCCGGTACAGGTCCGCGTGGTACAGCGGAATCCTTCCCGAGTACGGATACACAATCGCGAAAGTGGGGCTGGCCACCTCCGAGCGAGGCACCTCAGCGCCCTCGGCCACGCCGCGCACCAGGTGCGTCTTCCCCGCGCCCAGGTCGCCAATCAACCCCACGAAGTCACCCGGCCGCAGCAGCCCGCCCAGCCGCACGCCAAGCGCATGCGTCTCCTCGGGCGACGCCAGCCGAACAGTCGTGACACGCGTTGCGGTGCTCATCGTTCCCACCGGACCCACAAATCACAGAGCCCCTGCTCCACCAGGTCTCCAGCAATCAACCCGAGCTGCCCCCGCCGCGCCGCCACCAGGTCGCCCGCGAGCCCGTGCGCGTACACCGCCGTCCACACCACATCCGGCACCGGGAAACCCTGCGCCAGCAGCGCCCCCGTGATGCCCGACAGCACGTCCCCCGAGCCGCCCGTGGCCATGCCCGGGTTCCCCGTGGTGTTGATGAACACGCGTCCATCGGGATGGGCCGTCAGCGTCCGGTCGCCCTTCAGCACCACCGTCACTCCGAGCGCCGTGGCCAACTGCTTCACCACGTCCAGCCGGTGCGCCTGGACCGCCTTCGTCGACTTCCCCGTCAGCCGTGCCATCTCGCCCGGATGCGGCGTGAGCACCACCGGCGCCTTCGCCCGCCGCAGCACGGACAAGTCCGTGGCCACCGCGTTGAGTGCATCCGCGTCCAGCACCGCGGGCAACTCCAACCGCGACAGCAGCTCGCCAATCAGCGCGCCCGTCTCCGGGCCGCGAGGAATGCCGGGCCCGATGACGAGCGCATCCTTGCCATCCGCAGCAGCCAGCAGCGCGTCCAGGTCGCCCATTCCCAGCGGCCCCGACCCGTCCAGGGGCGTGCCCATGATTTCCGCCGAGTGCGACTGAATCGTGTCCAGCGCATCCCCGCGCGCCGCCACCGTGACCAGCCCCGCCCCCGAGCGCAGTGCCGCCTTCGCCACCAGCGCCGCCGCGCCCGACTTGCCCCGGCTCCCCGCCACCACCAGCACGTGCCCGTAGGTGCCCTTGTGCGAGTCCGCGCGGCGCACCGGCAGCGTGCCGCGCGCGTCCGCCTCCTCCACCACGAAGAGCCTCGGGCCGGACAGGTCCTTCGCGGCCTCGCCGCCCATGCCGATGTCCACCCGCCGCACCCGTCCGCACAGCGAGGCCCCGGGCTCCAGCACCTGCCCCGGCTTGAGAAAGCCGAAGGCCACCGTGACATCCGCCTCCACGCACGGCGAGAAGGGCTCGCCCGTGTCGCTCTGCAGCCCCGAGGGCACGTCCGCCGCCACCACCTTCGCCCCCGCGTGCCGCCAGCGCGCCATCGCGCCAATCGCCTCCGCGAACTCCCCCGCCGGCGCGCGGCTCAGCCCCGTGCCGAACAGCGCGTCCACCACCACGTCGCCGTGCCCCGACTCCGCCAGCGACGTCAGCGCGCGAGGCACCACCCCGAAGCCCTTCAGCGCCTCCAGGTTCCGCTTCGCTTCGGGCGTCAGCTTCGCCGCATCACCCACCAGTGCCACCGCGACGCGGGCCCCGCCCTCCTGGAGGAAGCGCGCCGCCACCAGCCCATCCCCGCCGTTGTTCCCGGGGCCACACAGCACCGTGAAGCGCCCGTCCGGACCGGCCACGCTCCGGGCCACCTCCGCGAGTCCCCGCCCCGCGTTCTCCATCAGCAACGCGGAGGGCATCCCGTGGCGCGCTTCGGCCTCCTGCTCGGCTTCACGCATCTGGGCTGCGGTGAGGACGCGCAACATGGCTCACTCCCCTTTCTTCTGGAGCACCACCGTGGCCGCGGCCACGCCGGCGTCATGCGACAGCGCGAGGAAGGCCTCCAGTCCCCGCGCCTCCATCACCTCGAGCGCCACGCCGGAAAGAGCGAAGTACGGCGGCCCGCCGTCCCTTCGCACCTCCATGTCCTTCCACCGGATGCCCGGAGGCGCGCCCAGCGCCTTCACCAGCGCTTCCTTCGCGGCCCACCGCGCCGCGTACGCGCTGGCCGCGTCATGCCGCCCGCCGCACAGCTCCCGCTCGGCTTGCGTGTACACGCGGTTCAGGAAGGCCTCGGCGCGCGGGCCCTCCATGATGCGCTGGATGCGGGAGATGGAGCAGATGTCGAGGCCGAGGCCGACGATTCCCATGCCGCGCTACCCCGGGTTGCGCATCAGTTCCAACATCTCCCGCACCGCCCGCTCGAAGCCCACCAGCACCGCGCGCGCGACAATCGCGTGGCCGATGTTCAGCTCGTCAATCTCGGCGATGCGGGCAATGGCCTGCACGTTGTCGTAGTTGAGCCCGTGGCCCGCGGCCACGCCCATGCCCAGCTTCGTGCCCGCCTTGGCCGCGTCGACGATTCGCGCCAACTCCCGCGCGCGCTCCTTCTCGTTGCGGGCCTCGCAGTAGCGGCCGGTGTGCAGCTCGATGCGGTCCGCGTTCACCTTGTGCGACGCGCGCACCTGGTCCAGGTCCGGGTCGATGAACAGCGAGACGGCAATCTCCCCGTCCTTGAGGTTCTTGATGATCTTCGCGACGTGCTCGCGCTGGCCCGCGACTTCCAGGCCGCCTTCGGTGGTGAGCTCCTCGCGCCGCTCGGGCACCAGCGTCACCACGTCCGGCTTGTGCTCGTAGGCGATCTTCACCATCTCCGCGGTGGCCGCCATCTCGAGATTCAGCAGCGTCTGCACCGTCTCGCGGAGGATGCGCAAATCCCGGTCCTGGATGTGACGCCGGTCCTCACGCAGGTGGATGGTGATCTGCTGCGCGCCGGCCAGCTCGGCCATGGCCGCCGCCGTCACCGGATCCGGGTACGTGGTCCGCCGCGCCTGACGCAGCGTCGCCACGTGGTCCACGTTGACACCCAGTCGCTGTCCCATCGACCGCACCTCGCTTGGCGCGCGGGCACGGGATTGTCGATGGCCCCGGTACGCGCGCCGGCCCTTCATTTCGCGGCCGGCGTCCCGAAGTCAACCGCTCAGCGTTCCGGCTCAGCCGGAATGGCTCGGAGTCGCGGCTTCAGCCGTTGAGTGACTTGGAGAGCGCCTGGGCGATCTCCTTGGCGTACGCCTCGTTGCGGACGGCGTCCTCGCCCTCGATGAGCACGCGCACCTTGGGCTCCGTGCCGGAGAAGCGCACCAGCACGCGGCCGGCGTTGCCCAGCCGCTGCTCCACGCTCTTGATGACCTTCATCACCTCCGGCAGCTCGCCCAGCTCCTTCTTCTGCTTCACCACCAGGTTCACCAGTGTCTGGGGAACGGGCTCGAAGATGGAGGCCAGCTCGCTCAGCGGCTTGCCCTGGCGGCACATGACGGCCAAGAGCTGCAGCGCCGCGAGGGTGCCGTCGCCGGTGGTGGTGTGGTCCAGGAAGATGAGGTGGCCGCTCTGCTCGCCGCCCAGGTTGTAGCCGTTGCGACGCATCTCATCGACGACGTAGCGGTCGCCCACGCGGGTGCGGGCCACCTTCACGCCCCAGCGCGCCACCGCGCGCTCCAGGCCGATGTTGCTCATCACCGTGGACACGAGCGTCTTCTTCTTGAGCTGCTTGCGCGCCACCAGCTCGCCCGTGCAGATGGCCATGATGGCGTCGCCGTCCACCACCTTGCCCTTCTCGTCCACGACGATGAGGCGGTCGGCATCACCGTCCAGGGCGACGCCCAGGTGGGCGCCGTGCCTCACCACCGCGCGCGCCATGTTCTCCGGGTGGAGCGCGCCGCACTTGTGGTTGATGTTCTTTCCGTCCGGCGACACGCCGAGCGTAATCACCTTGGCGCCCAGCTCCTCGAGCACCGCGGGCGCCGTCTTGTAGGCCGCGCCGTTGGCACAGTCGACGACGATGGTCATCCCCTCCAGGGTGAGCTCACGCGGGAAGGTGGCCTTCAGGTAGACGATGTAGCGGCCGCGCGCGTCCTCCATGCGGAACGCCCGGCCAATCTTCGTGGCCGTGGGGCGGATGGAGTCGATGGAGCCGCTGGACACCAGGTCTTCAATCTTGCCTTCCGTCTCGTCCGGCAGCTTGAAGCCGTCGCGCCAGAAGAACTTGATGCCGTTGTCCTCGTAGGGGTTGTGGGAAGCGGAGATGACCGCGCCCGCGTCCGCCCGCATGGAGGTGGTGAGGTTGGAGATGCCCGGCGTCGGCAGCGGGCCCACGAGCTCCACGTCCACGCCCATGGAGGTGAGGCCGGCGGCGAGCGCCTGCTCGAGCATGTAGCCCGACAGCCGCGTGTCCTTGCCGATGATGACGCGGTGCCGGTGCGGCCCGTTGCGGATGAGGTACGCGAGCGCACGCCCGAGCTGCATCGCGACCTCGGCCGTCATCGGGTAGACGTTCGCCTTGCCGCGCACGCCGTCCGTACCGAACAGCTTCTGCGACGCCCGCTCCTCCTTGGGAGGCATATTCATCCTGTACGCCATGTGTGCCGCTCCACCTTTCCCACGCCGGGCCTGCGCCGGCCTCTCGACGTCGGGGCTTATACCCCGCCCTCTATGAGGGCCCGAAGCTACGGACCCGGTGCTCCCTGGGCAACCACCCAGGCATGCAGGCTTATCAGCCTCAACGAGGTTGCGAAATCAGTACCAACGCCGCCGTGGGGTTTCGGATGCCTCGCGCCGCGAGTCCCATGAGAGCGCTGAGCCCCATACAGTGCCTCCCTGACTGCTCCCCGGTGGTGCCCGGAAGTCCACACCCCGAGGACTGAAAGCCACACCAAATTACCGGCTGTACAGCAGGCCACCCTCCAATCCTTGCCGGATGGCGTCCGCCACGGTCAGCGCGTCCCGGGCCTCCGTCACGTCGTGCACCCGCACCACGTCCGCGCCGCCCAGGGTGGCCACCGTGGCCACGGAGCCCAGCGTCGCCGCCAGCCGCTCGGAGGCCGGCTTGCCCCCCGTGAGCTTCCCCAGGAAACCCTTCCGGCTGGTGCCCACCAGCAGCGGCAGCCCCAGCACGCGCAACTCCCCCAGGCGGCGCAGGAGGAAGAGGTTGTGGTCGAACGTCTTCCCGAAGCCGATGCCCGGGTCCAGGAGGATGCGCCCGCGCGGCACCCCCGCCGCCACCGCCCTCGCCACGGCGTCCTCCAGGAAGGCCGCCACCTCTTCCACCAGGTCGTCGTAGCGCGGCGCCTGCTGCATGGTCGCCGGAGTGCCCTGGATGTGCATGAGGCAGCAGGCCGCCCCCGCCTCGGCCACCACGCGGGGCAGGTCCGGGTCCGAGCGGAAGCCGGTGATGTCGTTGATGAGGTGCGCGCCCGCCTTCAGCGCCTCGCGCGCCACTGCGGCCTTGGTGGTGTCCACCGACAGGGGCACCGACGTCCGCGCGCGCAGGCCCTGGATGACGGGCAGCACCCGCGCCACTTCCTCCTCCACGCCCACCGCCTGGGCGCCCGGACGGGTGGACTCCCCACCTACATCGAGCAGGTCCGCGCCCGCCTCCGCCAGCGCCACGCCGTGGGCGATGGCGGCCTCCGCGTCGAAGAAGCGGCCGCCGTCGGAGAAGCTGTCCGGCGTGACATTCACGACGCCCATGACGTAGGTGCGCGAGCCCCACGCGAAGGTGCGTCCGCCCAGCTCCAGCGCCGCCGGGGCCCTGTCCGCCGCCAGGGCGCGCTCCAGCGCGGAGGCCAGCTCCGGCAGGGCCGCGGCCCTCGCGCGCGCCGCCGCCACCAGCCGCTCCACCTGCTCCCTGCGCCCCGAGAGCAGCCCCGTCCCCGGACGCGCCTTCGGGTCGCCCGGAATCCACGCGGGGTAGTTCGTGGTGGCCTCGGAGCGCGACTGGAGGAAGCGGGCCGCGTCCTCCGTCAGGCCGGTGAGCAGCAGTTGCAGGTGGGGCAGCTTCGCCAGCAGCTCCTCGTGGGCGGCCGCGGGCAGCCCCATCCGCCGGAAGGCCAGCATCAGGTCCTCGGGGCGGTCGGCGGCAATCGGACGGGCACGAATCATCGAGAGCGGGCTCCTGAACGCACGGGCCCCCACCCTATCCCCCACGCCGCAACCGGGCGCCGAACTTCTCGCCGAAGCGACGGCTGCCGGGCATTAGATGCGGAGCCATGGACCTCAACGAGCTCCTCGTCTTCGCGCGGGTGGTGCAGGCCGGCAGCTTCACCTCGGCGGCGCGCCTGCTGCGGATGCCCAAGTCCACCGTCAGCCGGAAGGTGTCGGATTTGGAGGAGCGCATCGGCGCGCAGCTGCTGCACCGCACGTCGCGCAAGCTGCGCCTCACCGACGCGGGGCAGGCCTACTACGAGCACGCCGCCCGCATCGTCGCCGAAGTCGAACAGGCGGAGCTGGCCGTCACGCGCCTGCAGACCGCGCCCCACGGCCTGCTCCGCGTCACCACGCCGCTCACCTTCGGCTGCCTCGGGCCGCTCGTCTCGGAGTTCCTCCAGCGCCACCCCCAGGTGCACCTCGAGCTGGTGTGCACGGAGCGCGCGGTGGACCTGATGGAGGAAGGCTTCGACCTCGCCGTGCGCGCGGGACGCCTCGCGGACTCGTCACTCATCGCGCGCAGGCTCGGCAACATCGAGAACATCGTCGTCGCCGCCCCCGGCTACCTGAAGCAGCGCGGCACGCCCAAGGCCCCGAAGGAGCTGGAGAAGCACGACTGCATCCTCTTCGGCACGGCGCTGGAGCGGAACTCCTGGACGCTGTCCTCGGGCGGCAAGACGGTGGAAGTTCCCGTGCGGGCGCGGCTCGCCGTGAATGAGCCCGACATGCTGCGCGCGGTGACGCTGGCGGGCGGCGGCATCGCGCTCCTGCCCAACCTCAACTACGCAGAGGACCTTGCCAGCGGGCGCCTGAAGCGCATCCTCCCCGACTGGAGCTCGGCCACGGTGCCGGTGCACGCCGTCTACCCGAGCAGCCGCCACGACTCGCCCAAGGTGACGGCCTTCGTGGAGTTCCTGCGGGAGCGCTGGCCCGTCCGCCCGGTGGCCTGAGACGAACCCGCCGATCGTCCAATGGGTGGAACGATGGTTCCCAGTTCCTCGTCTGGTGGGGAGGGGGGCGCTGTCGCATCTTCCTTCTCGAAGACGGACGGGCCCTGGTGGCCAACGCCTTCCGAAGACAAGGAGCACACCATGATGACCATTCGACCTTCTGAAGCCCGCGGCCATGCGAACCACGGTTGGCTGGACTCCCACCACACCTTCTCGTTCGGCGGCTACTACGACCCCGACAACATGGGCTTCCGCGCCCTGCGCGTCATCAACGAGGACCGTGTCATCTCCGGCGAGGGCTTCGACACGCACCCCCACCGCGACATGGAAATCATCACGTACCCCCTCAGCGGGGCCATTGCCCACCGAGACAGCACGGGCGGCACCGGGCTCTTGCGCGCGGGTGAGGTGCAGCGGATGACGGCCGGCACCGGCGTGCAGCACAGCGAGATGAACGGCTCGGACGAGGAACTGCACTTCCTGCAGATCTGGATCATCCCCGAGAAGCGGGGCCTGAAGCCCGGCTACGAGCAGAAGATGTTCACCGAGGCCGAGCGCCGGGGCCGCTGGCGCGTGGTGGTCAGCCCCGACGCGCGCGAGGGCAGCCTCACCGTGCACCAGGACGTGTCGCTGCACGGCACGCTGCTGGGCGCGGGCGAGTCGGCCGAGTACACGCTCGCCCCCGGCCGCCATGCCTGGGTGCAGATGGCGCGCGGCAGGGCCACGCTCAACGGCGTGGAGTTGAAGGCCGGTGACGGCGTGGCCGTGTCCGACGAGTCGCGGCTGGTCCTCACGGCCACCGAGCCCGTCGAGGCGCTGCTCTTCGACCTCGCCTGAGCGGCCGGGCTCGAATGGAGGCCCGCAAAGCAGAAGGCCCTTCCCGGTACACTGGGAAGGGCCTTCGTCATTTCAGGACTTCGGAAGAAGCGACTACGCCTTCTTCGGCTCCATCGTCGGAATCGCCTCGAGCGCGTCGAGGATCTTCCGCTTGTCCTTCTTCTCGGTCGCCTTCGGCGGAGCGTTGACGCGCGGGGGCGGACGCTCACGGGTCAGCTGGCCGCCCTGGAGGAGGATGTTCACGTCCTCGGCGTCCAGCGTCTCGTACTCCACCAGCGCCTCGGAGACGCGCTTGAGGGCCTCGAGGTTCTCCGTCAGCAGGCGCTTGCCGTTGTCGTAGCAGCCCACGACGATGGCGCGGACCTCGGAGTCGATCTGCCGGGCGGTGTCCTCGGAGTAGTCCTTGGACGAGTTGAAGTCGCGGCCCAGGAACACCTCACCGTCGCTCTTGCCGAACGCCAGCGGGCCCATCTTCTCGCTCATGCCCCAGCGGCACACCATGGCGCGCGCCGTCTCGGTGGCGCGCTCGATGTCGTTCGCCGCGCCGCTGCTCATCTCGTTGAACATGAGCTCTTCGGCGATGCGGCCGCCCATGGCCATGGAGATCTGGTCGAGCATCTGCTTCTTGTAGCCGTTGACCTTGTCCTCGGTGGGCAGGCTCCAGGTGACGCCCAGGGCCTGGCCGCGCGGGATGATGGTGACCTTGTGGAGCGGATCGCACCCCGGGAGGAGCTTGGCCAGCAGCGCGTGGCCCGCCTCGTGGACGGCGGTGTTCCGCTTCTCCTTCTCGGTCATGATCATGGACCGGCGCTCCGGGCCCATGAACACCTTGTCCTTGGCGGCCTCGAAGTCGCTCAGGTCCACGCGCTCCTTGTTCTGGCGCGCGGCCATGAGGGCCGACTCGTTGACGAGGTTCTCCAGGTCCGCGCCCGTCATGCCCGGCGTACCGCGGGCGATGACCTCGAGCTCCACTTCCGGAGCCAGCGGCACGCGGCGCGTGTGCACCTTCAGCACGCCCAAGCGGCCCTTCAGGTCGGGACGCGGCACCACGATGCGCCGGTCGAAGCGGCCGGGACGCTGGAGCGCCGGGTCCAGCACGTCCGGACGGTTGGTGGCGGCAATCAGGATGACGCCGTCGTTGGACTCGAAGCCGTCCATCTCCACGAGGAGCTGGTTGAGCGTCTGCTCGCGCTCGTCGTGCCCACCGCCCAGGCCCGCGCCACGGTGGCGGCCCACGGCGTCGATTTCGTCGATGAAGATGATGCAGGGGGCATTCTTCTTGCCCTGCTCGAAGAGGTCGCGCACGCGGCTGGCGCCGACGCCCACGAACATCTCCACGAAGTCCGAGCCGGAGATGGAGAAGAACGGCACGCCGGCCTCACCCGCCACGGCGCGAGCGAGCAGCGTCTTGCCCGTACCCGGGGGGCCCATCATCAGCACGCCCTTGGGGATGCGGCCGCCGAGCTTGGTGAACTTCTTCGGGTCCTTGAGGAAGGCGACGATCTCCTCCAGCTCCTCCTTGCACTCGTCCACACCGGCCACGTCCGCGAAGGTGACCTTGTTGTGGCTCTCGCTGAGGAGCTTCGCCTTCGACTTGCCGAAGGTCATGGCCTTGCCGCTACCACCCTGCAGCTGGCGCATGAAGAAGATGAAGAAGAGGAACAGGAAGACGACGGGCATCCACTGGCCGAGGATGGTCAGCCAGAGGCTGTTCTGCTCCTCGCGCTCGTACTTCACGTCCACGCCGTTGGCGCGGAGCTGGTTGAGCATGGCCGCATCCGGCGCGGGGCCCGTCGTACGGAACTTCTCGCTCGTATCGACGAACTTGCCGGAATAGGTGTTGCCCTTGACGGCGACTTCCTTGACCTTCTTCTCCTCCACCTTCGACAGCAACTGCGTGAAGGATGGCTCCTGGACCTGGTCATTGCCCTGGGAGAAGAAGTTGTAGAAGGCGACGAAGAGGACGATCAGGATGACCCAGAGCCCGATGGTCTTGTAGGTCGAACGCACGTGTCAGCTGCCCTTTCGGTACTCGGCGGGATGAGGGCCGCGCTGGGAAGAACCCCAGCTATTTCCATCATTTGGCCGACACCAGGCGAGCAACCCAACGTCGGACCGTATCAGCAACAGCAAAAAGCCCTCAACTATTTAGGGGGGCGCGGCCATCCCCGCTCCCTGCACTGCTTCCACTCTATAACGGAGGGGTCCGCTGAATGCTCGGACTGGGTGGTGCCGCCCACAAGGAGTGTCCGGAAGGCACTCCTGTGAACGCGGGTGCCCAGAGCCCGGGGAGCCACAACACCCCTCCCCCGGCGTCCACCACCACCGGCCACGCGCCTCGCGCCTCCGCCGGCACCCGAAGATCCACCAACAGGTCCTGGAGCTTGCGTTGTCCCGCCTCGGTGCGGACGCGGTCGCCCGCCTGGCGCGTCCGTACGGTGAGCGGCCAGCGCGTCCCTTCCGCGAGCGCCAGGCTCCACACGCCCGCGGGCGGCGGCCCCGGCTCCACGGAGAAGCGCCAGCCCGTGCCCTCCAGCGGCCCCTTCGCCCCCACACCCTCCAATTGCAACCGGGTGGCGACGTCAGGCCGCCGGGGACTCACGCAGCGCACCCGCCCGCTCGCGGCGCGCAGCACGAGCCCCCGCCCCAGCGTGGCGGTGCCTCCGCGCTCCACCGCGACGAGCACGCGCGCCAGCGTGGCGTCATCCGCCGGCACGCCCGCCACGTCCAGCAGCCGGGCGAGCACCCTGCGCCGCAGCGGTGACTCCAGCGCGCGCACGCCCGGGGCATCCAGGCTGCCGTCCTCCAGCACGAGCCGCGGCCACGCGTCGTCCGCCATGCGCGACAGGAGCGCGTCGTCCTCCGCCGCGTGCCGCGCGAAGGACGCCAGCCGCGCCTCCACCGCGTAGCCAGCCGCGCGCGACAGGGCCGGCAGCGCGTCCTTCCGGATGCGCGTGCGGAAGAAGGCCGGGTCGGAATTCATCGGGTCTGTCCAGAAAGAGACATCTTCGGCGGCGAGGAAGGCGAGCACCTCCTCGCGGGTCCGCTCCAGAAGCGGGCGGACGAGCCCCGCACGTGAGGCCTGGATGCCGCCCGCGCCCCGCAGCGCCGTGCCGCGCGCCAGCCGCATCAGCAGCGTCTCCGCCTGGTCGCTCGCCGTGTGCGCGGTGGCCACCGCGTCCAGCCCGCGCTCGCGCCGCAAGGCCTCCAACGCCGCGTAGCGAGCCTCTCGCGCCCTCGCCTCCAGCCCGGGGCCCGCGCGCAGGTGCAAATCACGAACGTGGCAGGGCACGTCCAGCCCGGCGGCCAGGCGGGCGACCGCCTGTACCTCCGCCTCGGACTCCAGTCGGAGGCCATGGTTCAGTGTCGCGACCTCCACGCGCAGCCGGAGCGCGGGCGCGACGCGCGCGGTGCCCACCAGCAGGGCGGTGGAGTCCGCGCCTCCCGAGACGGCGAGCAGCACCGAGCGGCCCTCGAGGCCGAGGCGCTGGTACGCCGCCTCCAGCGTCTTCGTCAGCGGCGGGGGGTGGGAGTGAGTGCGGGGCATCTGACAGGGCCGGAATGGATTGTCGAATGGCTGGGTTACAGAGGCGCGTGCGGTTGAAGGTAGGGGGGGCGGTTCTTATGATCGTCACACCGGATGGGCGTGGTCGCGGTAGCGGAAATAGGCGCTGCCGCAGGGGATGTTGAGAGGACGGTCGAATTTCAAGGTGTTGGGCCTAGGGGTCCCCCCCCTCCCCCTCTGGGCCCACGGGTCCGCCAGGAGATCCACTCCCGGCGGTCCCTCTTTCCGAAGCGCCCCGGACTTCCTCTTTGAGGTCCGGGGCGTTTCCTTTTTCGCGCCACGCTGCACACGTCACGTGCGACTGCACGCGCCCGGGTGTTGACCGTGCGGTCGCGGAATGAGTCCTCCGAAACCGTTGACCCTCTTGGGAGTCTGTCGGATAACGACCCCGGTGTGTTCAGGTCGTCACCTCGAATCCGCCCCGGAGACCCAGGTATGGCAGGCACTGACAAGCGCAAGCAGTCGCTGTACTTCCCCGAGGAGATGCTGAAGGAGATCCAGGAGGAAGCGACCCGCCAGGACCGCTCCCTGTCGTGGGTCGTTCAGCAGGCGTGGAAGATCGCCCGTGAGCGCATCAAGTCGTTCCCGGCCGTCAACGACGTGACTGGCGACGAGCGCCAGGACCCGCGGGAGGAGTAGCGACGGCATGGCCACGACCGACCATCGCAAGCAGAGTCTCTACTTCCCCGAGGACATGCTGGAAGAGATCCAGCGTGAGGCGACGCGGCAGGACCGCTCGCTGTCGTGGATTGTGCAGCAGGCGTGGAAGGTGGCGCGCGGCGACATCCGGAAGATGCCTTCCGTGAATGACGTGCTGAGCCCGCCTCTGCGTCCCGCTGTGGTCCCCATGGCTCCCTCGGTGGCCACCCCGGCCCCCGTGCCCGTGGTGGCCGCGGCTGCGGCCTCGTCCTCGGACGAGTCCAAGTAGTCGCAGCAACCGGGCCCGCGCCCGGCCCTCCGGCTTCCCGAAGCCGGCGGGCCGCGCGGGTGGACAGCTGTGTCCACGCGCTTTCCGGCTGCTTCATGAGGGCCGTTTTTTTGCCGGGCCTCCTGTGCCGTGCGAGGGATCTGCGCACTCCATGCGCGACTCGCTGGCCTTGCACCTCGCACTGTTCCGCCGCCAGAGGGCGCAGCTCGCCCGGGTGGTGGACGGTCAGACCGAAGCCTTCCGCGCCTACGAGGCGCGCTACCGGCGGCGCACCGCCGGCTACCGGCGCGTCGTCACGCTGCCGTCCGTGCACCAGCAGGTGCAGGCCGCGGACGTGGTGTACGTCGGCGACTACCACACGCTCCCGCTCGCGCAGCAGACGTACCTGACGCTGGTGGAGCGCGCGCTCGCCTCGGGCCGCCGCGTCGTCCTCGCGCTCGAGTGCGTGGAGGGCCGCCACCAGGCCGCGCTGGACGCGTGGCGCGCGGGTCGGCTGCCGGAGCGCGCGCTGCTGGAGCGGCTGGGGCTCACCGCGGGCGGCAATGGCTTCGGCTCCGCCATGGGCACGCGCGCGGTGCTCGCCTTCGCGCGGCGGCTCCGGCTGGAGGTGGTGGGCATCGACCGGCGCGCGCAGGGCGAGCGCTCGCTGGCGCTGCGGGATGCCTACGCGGCCGAGCGCATCGCTCGCGCGGCCCGTGCCGAGGACCGTCCGCTGGTCATGGTGCTGGTGGGCCAGTACCACGTGGCGCCCTGCCACCTGCCCGCGCAGGTGGAGCGCGCGCTCGGCGCGGATTCGCGGCGGGGCCTCGTCGTGTACCAGAACGCGGAAGGCGTCTGGTGGCGGCTGGCGCGCGAGGGGCGCGTGGGCGCGGCCGAGGCTGTGGAGTTGGCGGACGGCGCGCTCTGCCTGCTGAACGCCTCCCCCGTCGTGTGCCAGCAGAGCTTCCTGGACTACCTGGAGGCGGAGGCCGGAGACGCGCCGCTGGTGGACCGGAGCGCGGCGGAGCGGTTTCGCGAGATGTCGGCGCTGATTGGCCGGCTGGCCGGCGTGCCGGTGGTGCGGGCGCTGGACTCGGTGGACGTGGCGACGGCGGCGGACGGCGACGTGCTGGCGCGAATCCAGCGGCGTGGGCGCTTCACGCACTCGGAGCTGGCGCAGTTGCGGCGGCACATCCTGTCGCGGGAGAGCGGCTACATTCCCCGGGCGCGCACGGCGTACCTCGCGTCCATGTCGCTGAACCACGCGGCGGAGGAGGCGGCGCACTTCGTCCGGCACTGCGCGGTGGGAGACGCCATGGAGGCGCCGCGCCGCGCGTCAGAGGCCTTCTACGCGCGGTGTCTGGAAGAGGCGCTGGGCTTCTTCGGCTCCAAGCTCGTCAATCCGCGGCGCACGTGTCCGGGGCTGGCCGAGTGGGCGAAGCGCTTCGGCGAGGGCCGGGGCGTGGAGCGGCAGATTGCCGCCTTCGTGCTCGCGCACAAGGCCGCGGAGACGGAAGGGCCGGAGGAGGCCGTGAAGCTCCTCCCCCTGCGCAAGGACCGGCTCTTCCACGGCGTCAGTCACGCGCTGGGCTACCTGCTGGGCGACCGGCTCTACCAGGCCTTCGACGCGGGCAGCGTGGCGAAGGCCGAGGTGCAGGCGTTCTTCCGAGACCCGTTCGAAGACCCGCGCGGCGCCTACTTCACGTGGACCGGGCGCCTGGGCGCCTGAGTTGCCACCGAGGGCCACGGACATGGCGACACCGCGGCCCCTCTCGTTCCGAAGTGAGACGCTGGACCCGCGCACCACGCGCTATCGGCTCGTGGAAGACGGGGCGCCGGTGTCCTGGGGCCGGTTCGCGGCGCTGGTCCGTGAGTCCACCGAGGCACGCGATCTCCTCACCCGGACGCTCGCGGAGAGCCCTCTCGAGGCGTTCTTCTGGGAGACGCCCGCGGTCTCCGCGGCGACTCGCGAGCAGCCCTTCGAGATGGTCCTGGTCGACGCGCCCGCGCTGCGCACGGTGGGTGCAGGCCCCGAGCCCTTCGCCGCGCACCTGACGCCGGGGCCAGCACCGGTACGAAGTTTTGGCAACCTGGGCGGAGATGCGCGGCTGGTCGTGCCCTGCGAGCTCGGCCCGCGCCACGCCTACGCCCACCTCGCACGCTTCGTGCGCGAGGCTCCAGAGGCGCAGACGCGGGCACTGTGGAGCGCTGTCGGAAGCGAGGTCGAAGTCTGGTGGGCGAGCCGCGCCGCGCCCGTGTGGGTGAGCACATCCGGACTCGGGGTGTCCTGGCTGCACGTACGCCTCGACGCGCGGCCCAAGTACTACTCACACGCGCCCTACCGCTCCGAGCCCCGGTGACGCTCCAGTCGGGCCCGGAGTGCAGGGTGGCTACAGCTTCTGCGTGGGCGCGGGCTGGCCATCCTTCGGCTTGACGACGCTCTTCACCTTCTCCTTGAAGGCCTTCATCTTGTCCTTCATCTGAGTGCGCTGCTCGTCGGTGAGCTGACCACCCGCCGCCTCGCGCTGGGCCTTCATCTCCTCGCGCAGCTGCTTGCCCTCGGTCTTGAACTGGTCGGCCTGGGCCTGGGTGAGTCGACCCTCGGCCACCGCCCGGTCCAACCGCTTCTCCAGGTGGAAGAACCGCCCCCCGTGCTTGTGGTGCCGATGGCCCCTGCCCTCGTGGGTCCCCTGCTCCGAGGGGGCCTGCGTGGGCGTGGACTCGGCGGCCAGCACCGGAACGGCGAACAGCAGCGACGCAACGACAGCGGACCGCAGGGCAGACGTCAGGCTCATGATGGGATTCTCCTCGGGTTCACGACGACGCCGGGACTCCGGCCTCCCGTCGTCTCCTGCCTGTAAGAACCCCGCGCCCGGCAAAAGGTTAAATCCCCCTCTGAACCGGTCCGGAAAGGCAGGCTCCGCGATTGACGCCGGAGCCCGCCCTCCTGCTCCACGTCCTACCGCGTCGCGAGCTTCACCGCGCGCGTGGCGATGAAGCCGGCGAGGTACTCGGAGAGCTTGTCCCCGGCAACGTGGGTGTCCTCGTAGAGGCCGGTGATGGCGAAGCCCGCGTCCGTCTGACCACCGAGCTGGTCCTCCAACGAGTGCGCGAAGACGAGCGGCTCGTCCTTGTACCGGGCACGCTCCTCGTCGGTGAGGCTGGTGAAGTCCGAGTACGGCATCTTGTACTTGAGTTGCATGACGCCCTGCTGCTCCAGCGCCGGGTCCATCAGGTAGATGACCGGATTGCAGATGCCGGACAGCAACACGCCTCCGGGGCGCAGCACGCGGTACGCCTCGCGCCACACGGGGCGGATGGCGTCCACGAAGCAGTTGGAGCACGGGTGGAAGACGAGGTCGAAGCTCCCCTCCGCGAAGGAGGACAGGTCTCGCATGTCCCCCTCCACCAGCCGCACTTCCAGGCCATCGCGCTCGGCCACCAGGCGGTCCTGCCCGAGCTGCGCCGGCGAGTTGTCCAGCACCGCCACCCGCGCCCCGGCCGCGGCGAATACCGGCGCCTGCTGCCCGCCCGCGCCCGCCAGGCACAGCACGTCCCGGCCCTTCAGATCCCCGAACCACGCGCGCGGCACGGGCTTGTTGGGGGTGAGCACCACACTCCACTCCCCGCGCCTCGCCGCGGCGATGACTTCCGGGCCCACCGGTACCGTCCACCGGTCGCCCTTCGCCACCTGCCGGTTCCACGCCTCGCGGTTGTATTGCCTCACGTCGACGTCAAGTGTCATGAAGCACCCGTCCTTCCATGCCTCCAGCCACGGTGATGACCTCGCCCGTGACGTGGCCGGAGACGCGGTCAGAGGCGAGCGACACCACGACGCGCGCCACGTCCTCCGGCTGACCGACCTTGCGCAGCGGCATCGTGCGCGTCACGCGTTTCACGAAGCCCGGGTCGTTCATCTTGTCGCCGTGCCGCTCCACCGCCGTCCACCCCGGGCACACCACGTTGACGCGGCCCAGCGGGGCAATGCGGCCCAGTTCGTTCTTCAGGCTCTTGACGAAGCCGCCCGCCAGCGCGCCCTTCGCGGCCGCGTAGTCCGAGTGCCCCGCCTCGCCGAACAGCCCCGCCGTGGAGCTGATGATGACGATGTTGCCCGTGCCCGTGGTGGCCACGTGCCGCAGGAAGGCGCGGCAGCTCAGGAAGACGCTGTCCAGGTTCTCCGCCAGCGTGCGGCGCCAGCGCGCAAGCGACATCTGCCACACCGCCTCGTCGGGCTTCGGCCACACGCCCGCGTTGCACACCAGCACGTCCAGCCGCCCCAGCGCGGACACCGCCGCGGGCACCAGCGCGTCCACGTCCGCCTCCACCGTCAGGTCCGCGTGCACCGCCGTGCCGCCCACCTCGCGAGCCAGCGCCTCCGCCCCTTTCGCGTTGGAGTGGTAGTGCACCGCCACCTTCGCGCCCTCCTCGGTGAAGGCACGAGTCAACGCCGTGCCGATTCCCCCCGCGCCGCCCGTGACGAGAACGCCCCTGCCCTTCAGCTCCGTGTCCATTCGGTCATCCTTCCTGGGCCCTGCATGCGCTGGAAGCCGGGCATACCCGTGGCGTGTCCGGGAGCTCCAGGGCGAGCAGGACCGTGGTTCCTGACGATGATTCGGGGGTGGACCCGGGCCGGCCGTGGCCCGGGTCCGTGCGCCGCTCAGGCGAGGCGCAGCAGCTTGCGGGCCTGCTCGGGCGTCGCCGGCTCGCGGCCGTTCGCCCGGGCGCGCTTGGCGGCCTCGGCGACCAGCTCCCAGTTGCCCTTCGCGAGCACGCCCTTGGACACGTAGATGTTGTCCTCCAGGCCCACGCGCGCGTTGCCTCCGCGCTTCGCTGCCTCGTCCACGTAGGGCAGCTGGTGCCGGCCCACGCCCGCCACCGTCCAGGTGGAGCCCTCCGGCAGCGCGGCAATCATGAAATCCAGCACCTCGGGCCGAGGCTGCAGCGTGCCCGGCACGCCCAGCACGAAGTCGAAGTGCGCCGGCAGGTCCACCAGCCCCTCCTTCGCCAGGTAGCGGGCCTCGTCAATCATGCCCACGTCGAAGCACTCCAGCTCCGGCCGCAGGCCGAGCGCGCGGATGCGCTTCGCGATGTCCCGCACCAGCGGGCGCGGGTTCCAGAACACGTCCTCGCCGAAGTTCACCGTGCCGGTGGTCAGCGTGGCCATGTCCGGCCTGTCCGGCCCGGTGAGCGTCAGCGGGCCGCAGCGCTGGTCCACCGTCATGCCCACCGCGCCGCCGGTGGACGTCTGGATGAGCACGTCCGTGCGCTTGCGGATGGCGCGGATGGCGGCCCGGAACAGCTCCGCGTCCTGCGACGGCTTGCCGTCCGCCGTGCGCACGTGCAGGTGCACCATGGCGGCGCCGGCCTCGCGGCAGCGCGCCGCGTCCTCGGCAATCTCCTCGGCGGTAATGGGCAGATTCGGATTCTGCTCGCGCGTCGTCTCCGCGCCCACCATCGCCGCGGTGATGACCATGGGAGTGCTCATCGCTGACCTCGCTGCTTGTCCTTCGGAACCACGCAGGTGCCCGAAGCACGGCACACCACCACCGGCTCCTGCAACAGGTCCGCCGCCGAATCGTTCACGTCCGTGCGCGGCCGGATGACCTTGCGCGCCTCGAAGCGCATCTTCCGCGACGTGTTGCCCGCGCTGACAATCTCCCCTTCCGCCTCGATGAAGTCCCCGGCGTAAACGGGCGCGAGGAACTCCACCGAGTCGTAGGCGCGGAACAGCCCCTCGTCGCCGTCGCTGCGGATGCACAGCTCCGTGGCCACGTCGCCGAAGAGGCCCAGCATGCGCGCGCCGTCCACCAGGTTGCCGCCATAGTGCGCGTCGTGGCTGCTCATGCGCAGGCGGATGATGGCCTTGGTCCCCGTGCTCACGTGGGCTCTCCCTGGTAGTGCATGCCGTGCGGCTCCTTGCCTTCCTTCTTCAGGAGCGCATGAACGATGTAGTTGGCCACGTCCGACGCCTTGGTGCCCGGACCGAAGCCGGCGTCGAAGCCCAGCTCCAGTGCCAGCTTGTGGTCCACGCGCGGCCCGCCCAGCAGCAACTGGACCTTGCCGTGGATGCCCGCCGCCTTCGCCACGTCGATGAACTGACGCGAGTTGTCCTTGTGCACGTCGCGCTGCGTGACGACCTGGCTCACGAGAATGGCGTCGGCGTTCTTCGCCATCGCCTTCTTGATGAGGTCCTCGTTGGGAACCTGGCTGCCCAGGTTGTACGCCTCGAAGCCGGGGTAGCGCTCCAGGCCGTAGTCGCCCGCGTAGCCCTTCATGTTCAGGATGGCGTCGATGCCCACCGTGTGCGTGTCCGTACCGGTGCACGCGCCGAACACGACGATGCGCCGGCCCACCTTCTCCTTGATGAAGGCGTTGAGGTCGTCGAAGGACATCTTCTTGACGATGACCTCGGGCACGTCGATTTCGGCGTAGTCCAGGTACATGCCCGAGCGGGCGTAGACGACGAAGAACGTGTAGTTGTCGGCCGCGCGCTCGGCGGCGGCCACCTTCACGTCGGAGAACCCCATCTTCTTGGCGAAGACGGCGGCGGCCTCCTTGGCCTTCTCCGACAACGGCACCGGCAGGGTGAACGACAGCTGCACCACGCCGTCGTCGCGCCGGTCGCCGTAGGGACGGATGATCTGCTTGCTCGGCTTCACCATCGGATCATTTCCCCCCGAACCGCTGCAGCTTCACGCTGGTGCCCACCTTGTCCGCCAGCGGACCGAACCGCTCCTTCTTCCCCTGCTCCAGGTAGAAGACGACGGACCAGGTGGTACGGCCGTCACAGCCCACGTACGTCACCGTGTCCACGGTGCCGCCGTTGGGCGCGGTGTCCGAGTCCAGCCGCTTCGCCGCCGCCTGCCCGCCCACCCTCATGCGCTCCCAGTTGGCGCCGCCAATGGACTTGACGATCTTGTCCACGCACGTGTCGCCCTTCATGCCCGCGCTCTGCACCGCGCCCACGTCCACCAGGAAGTAGGCGTCACCGCTGGGCGCGGAGAACTTGTTCGTGCCGTCCTCCGTCGAGCGGGTCCAGGCCGCCGGCACCTGGAGGGACACGTTCTTCACCTGGAACTGCGCCAGTGCATCCGCGGAGCCACCAGCCGCCACCACCACGGCGAGAATCGTACCGAGCATCACGCTGCCTCCAGGAGTTCCAGGAACGGGTTGAAGTAATCCGGGGCCTTCTCCAGCACGCCATCCAGGCCCTTGCCGCCAGTCTCTTCGCGCTTCACGTCGCCGAAGTGGCCCTTGCCGATGGCCGCCACCATGCCCTCGTCACGGCACTCCTGGAGGAGCTTCATCGCCTGGCCGAACACCTCGCGGGCCCGGTTGGCGATCTTCCCGTCCTCGCGGACGGTGAACTCCTCGTCGATGCCGCGCGCGGCGCGGTGGATATACGAAGCCGACTTGAGCGCCACGTAACGGTCCGCGAGCAGCGGCGTGTGCATGGCCTCCGTCATCATGCCCAGCAGCTGGATGCCCTGCTTCGTCCAGATGGCCACCAGGTCCGCCATCACGTCGTACGCGTGGCTGAAGAAGATGTCCGTCTCCTTGTGCTTGGTGGGCGGCATGTACTTCAGCGGCGCGTCCGGGAAGCAGCGGCGCACCAGCATGGCCTGCGACAGCTCCAGCAGCAGCGTGTCGTCGCGGTACGGGTCGATTTCGTACGAGTGGCCGATGCCCAGCTGCCAGTCCTTGAGGCCCGCGCGCTTGGCGAAGCACTCGTTGATGAACTGACTGGCGATGACGGTGTGGGCCGCGTCGTACGCGTCCGCGGTGGTGATGTAGTTGTCCTCGCCGGTGTTGATGATGATGCCGGCCATGGCGCAGATGCGGCGGCTGAAATACTGGTCGATGAACGTGCGCCGCATGTTGATGTCGCGGAAGAGGATTCCGTACATCGCGTCGTTGAGGAGCATGTCCAGCTTCTCGTAGGCCGCGCAGAAGGCGATCTCCGACATGCACAGGCCGGACGAGTAGTTGGTGAGCTGGATGTAGCGCTTGAGCTTGCGGCTCTCCTCGTCCAGGGCCTCGCGCATGATGCGGAAGTTCTCCTGGGTGGCGTACGTGCCGCCGTAGCCCTCGGTGGTGGCACCGTGGGGCACGTAGTCCAGCAGCGACTGCGCGGTGGACCGGATGACGGCGATGACGTCCGCGCCGGCCTGGGCGGCGGCCCGGGCCTGGTCCACGTCGTCATAGATGTTGCCCGTGGCGACGATGACGTACTTGTGCGGCGCGGGCGACATGGGGAACTGCTTCCGGAGCTCCTCGCGCTGGGCGATGCGGGACTTCATGTCCTCCATCGCGGCGCGGGCCTCGGCGCGGACCTCCTCGCGCAGGTTCTGCTCCTGCTCGGGAGGCAGCGCGCCCAGCTTGTCCGTGGGCAGCGCGGTCAGCTTCTCCACGGCCTCCAGCGGGCTCTTGGCGCCCAGGTGCAGCGCGCGGCCGTACCAGTAGGCGGCGCCCTTGTTGAGCACCCCGGCGGCCTTGAGCTTGTCGACCATCAGGTTGGCGAGCGGCACGCCTCGCGCGCCTGCTCCGGAGATGCCGAAGAAGCGCAATACGGTGCGCTCGGTGGATACGGTGGTGTTGCGGCGGATGAGGTCGAAGATCGGGTTGACGATCTCCTCCGCCAGCTTGCGCGCGTGGTCGATCTGCGCGTCTTCAATGAACGGGCCTGGCATGCGCGCACATTACCCGCCCAAGCGCCTACCGGAAGCGGCGAAGCGTACCCGCAGCGCCCTGGCGCACCGCATTATCGGTTCTTGAGCGCGTGCACCGGCTGAGCGGTGCCAGACACCACCGAGGGGCCGGTGAAACACCGATATTTGGGTGGTATTGGCTCAAAATTGATTCCAACCCTTTGATAATACTGGAGGTTCGAAGTCGGCACGGGCCGTGCTGTGGAGCGCGGCGTCTCACCCCCGACAACGAGGAAGACCCCGTGCAATTCCGCTCCTTGCTGATGACGGCGATGCTCCTTGGCGGTCCGGCCCTGGCCGAGACTCCGCCGCCCCTCACCACCGACTCCGGCTCCCCGGTGGGGACCAACCAGAGTTCCAAGACGGCCGGCCCCCGTGGCGGCGTGTTGCTGGAGGACTTCCACCTCATCGAGAAGCTGGCCCGGTTCGACCGTGAGCGCATCCCCGAGCGCGTCGTCCACGCGCGTGGCACCGGCGCCTACGGCACCTTCGAGAGCTACGACAATTTCTCCAGCCTCACCCGCGCGTCCATCTTCTCCGCCAAGGGCAAGAAGACGCCGATGTTCGTGCGCTTCTCCACGGTCATCCACCCGTCGGGCTCGCCGGAGACGCTGCGCGATCCGCGCGGCTTCGCGCTGAAGTTCTACACGGACGAGGGCAACTGGGACCTGGTCGGCAACAACCTGCCCATCTTCTTCATCCGGGACGCCATCAAGTTCCCGGACATGGTGCACTCGCTCAAGCCGTCGCCGATTACGAACAAGCAGGACCCGAACCGCTTCTTCGACTTCTTCTCGCACCAGCCCGAGTCGACCCACATGCTCACGCAGGTCTACTCGGACCTGGGCATTCCGGCGAGCTACCGGCAGATGGACGGGCACGGCGTGCACTCGTTCAAGTTCGTCAACGCGAAGGGCGAGTACAAGTACGTCAAGTTCAACTGGGCCTCGCAGCAGGGCGTGAAGGGCCTCAACACGCCCGAGGAGGTTGCCCGCACCGTCGCGCAGGACTTCCAGCACTCGACCACGGACCTGTACGCCTCCATCGGCGCCGGGAAGTTCCCCTCGTGGGAGCTGTCGGTGCAGGTGCTGGACCCGAAGGACCTGGAGAAGTTCAGCTTCGACCCGCTCGACGCGACGAAGGTGTGGCCCGAGGACAAGGTGCCCGCCATCAAGCTGGGCAGGTTCACTCTGAACAAGATGCCGGACAACTTCTTCGAGGAGACCGAGCAGGCGGCGTTCTCCCCCGGCGTCATGCCCCCGGGCATCGAGCCCTCCGAGGACCGGCTGCTGCAGGGCCGCCTGTTCTCCTACGCGGACACGCAGCGCTACCGCATCGGCGCCAACTACCAGTCGCTGCCCGTCAACCGCGCCAAGGCGCCGGTGAACAGCAACAGCCAGGCCGGCTCGATGAACTTCGCCAACACGAAGTCGGACGTGAACTACGAGCCGAGCGTCACCCGTGAGACGCAGGACGCACCGGCCTACCTCCTGTCGGGCGCCCCGCTGAACGGGACGACGCAGCAGCGCGGCATCGAGAAGACGGACAACTTCTCGCAGGCGGGCGCCTTCTACTCCGCGCTCGACGCTGCGGCGAAGGAGCGGCTGGTGAAGAACATCGCCGCAGACCTGGGCCAGGTGAAGGATGCCCGCGTGAAGGCCCGCATCGTGGGGCACTTCCTCATGGCCAACGCCGACTACGGCACGCGCCTGGCGAAGCTGGTGGGCGTGAAGGTGGATGACGCGAAGGCGGCCGTGGCTCCGCTGGCGTCTCGCTGAACGTCACTGCCGTACCGGGCCCCGGCATGCCGGCCGGGGCCCGGGGTTTCCCACCGCTCTGACTGAGAGAGGGCCGGGGTGAGCGAGGCCCGGTGGCCCCGTCCCCCGTCCCCCACGCCCGGCAGCCCTCATCCCGGCTCTCTCTCGGCTGGAGTGGTTCCCTCTGGAGGACTCCATGGTTCGCAAGCTGCTGCTCGGAGCGCTCGGTCTGGTGGTGCTGGTGTGCGCGGTGCTCACCGCGTCGTGGCTGTCCCTTCGCGCAGCCCCCGCACCCGAGGGACGGCTGCTGGCGACGAGTGAGGCGGAGCGCTATCTGCTCGAGGCCGCTCGCGCCGGGGACGTCGAGGTCGTCACCGGGCTCATCAAGGCCGGCACACCCGTGGAGGCCCGCGACGCGCGAGGCTTCTCGCCGCTCATCCTCGCCGCGTACCACGGCCATACGGACACGGTGCGCGCGCTGCTCGCCGCGGGCGCGGATGCCTGCGCGGGCGACAACCGCGGCAACACCGCGCTGATGGGTGCGGCCTTCAAGGGCTACGCGGACATCGTCGGACTGCTCAACCAGCAGCAGTGCGCGGTGGACCAGACCAACCGCTTCGGCCAGACGGCGCTGATGTTCGCCTCCCTCTTCGGCCGCAAGGAGGTGGTGGAGCAACTGCGCAAGCAGGGCGCCTCGCCCGAGGTGCGCGATGCGAGCGGCCGGTCCGCCCAGGACTGGGCGGCGACGCAGGAGCCCGCGGCACCTGTTGCTCCCGCACATCCGCAGACTTCCGCTTCGGCGCGGTGAGGCGACGAAGCGGAAGCAGGGTGCGTCAGACGTACCGCGTGGCGAAGAGCTGGAGGAGCGCCGGCTCGGTGCGCAGCAAATCGAGCGTCAGCGCGGCGTGGTTGGGCACGTAGCCGTTGCCCACCACCATGGTGACGTCCTTGCCCACGCCCTCCGCGCCCAGCGCCGCGGCGGTGAAGCTGGTGGCCATGGAGAAGAAGATGGCCGTGCCCCCGTCCTTCACGGACAGGATGGTGGCCATCTCCGTGTTGCCCACGCTGGCGCAGTTGACCACCAGGTCGCAGAGCTGGCCGCCCGTCGCCCGGCTCACCGCCTCCATCACATCCACGCCCTGCGTCGCGTCCACCTTCAGCGCCACGTCACACAGGCCGATGGACGACAGCAAGTCGAGCGCGCCCTGCGACACGTCCAGGGCAATCAGCTTGCCGCGGCTCTCCAGGTTGCGCCGGGCCTGCGCCAGGCACAGCGCGCCGCTCTTGCCCGCGCCCAGCACCGCCACCGTCATCCCCGGCCGTACGTGGCGGGCCACCAACGCGGGCGCTCCGCACACGTCGAGCGCCGCCAGCGCCAGCGTGTCCGGCATGTCCGACGGCAGCTTCGCGTAGATGCCGCTGGCGAACAGCAGCGCATGCCCGCGGATGTCCACGCGGTCGATGTCCGCGTGCACCGCCTTCACCTCTTCAATCACCAGCGGCGTCAGCGTGAGGCTCACCAGCGTGGCGATGCGGTCGCCCACCTTGAGCAGCTGGCGCGCGGGGTGCTGGGGGCCCATCTCCTTCACGCGGCCAATCAACATGCCGCCCGAGCCCGTCACGGGGTTCTGCATCTTCCCCCGCTCGCGGACGATTTCCTGGATGCGCGCGCCGATGCGCGCCGGGTCTCCGCCCACCTCGCCCTTGATCTGCTTGAAGGAGGCCGCGTCGATGTTGAGGCTCTCCACGTCGATGAGCAGCTCCGCCTCGCGGCACGGCAGCGAGGGGTCCAGCTTCCGCGCGCGCTGCGGCAGCACGCCAGTCTCTCCGACGACGCGGGACAGCCCGTAGAGGTCGATGCCCATGTTCCCGTCTCCCTGAAGGTCCGAGCGCCATGCCACGAGGCGCGCACGGTGCTGCGTCTATCCGCTCCCCCCGGGCAAAGGCCAGCACCACGTCACCCCACTCCGCCCGCTTCCGTCCCGGAGTGGCCGTTCGGCGCCGCTGCCACACCCCCGTGGCACCGCTGCCACGGGCCGCCCCCCACCTCTTCCGCCAAGTCCGCGAGGTTCCAGGGGAATCCCCGTCCGCCAGGACTGGCCCGTGGGATGCAATCAGGAGGGGGCATGGACTCACACCCTCCCCTTCGCGCCTGGTGCCTCCTCACGAGCGCTCTTGCCCTGACGCTGCTCGCGCTGCCCGGCCGCGCCTCCGCCCAGGAGTCCTTCGCGCGCCGCACGGACATCCCCGACGCCCACCTGCGCGGCGTCACCCACATCGTCTGTGCCACGTTTCCACAGGACGCCGTGTCCGAGGTGCCGCTGTACGAGCGCCGGAGCACCGGCTTCCAGCCCGCCGGCTCCATCCGGCGCGCGCAGACCGAGCCGCTGAGCCGCTGGGCCGACCCCGGAGGTTGGCAGGAGGACTGTTACCCCGCCTTCGAGCACGAGCGTGCCCACGAGCACGGCGTGCCCGTCCAGTACGCCCACGTCATCCTCGACATCCGGAGCGGGCGGAAGGCCTGGCTCCGCGACGGCGGAGCGGACGACGCGAAGTCGGTGTGGGTCACCATCGAGAGCCTGCGCCCCCTGGCGGCCTTCGAGGACAAGGGCATCGAGTTCTTCAAGCTCCGCCGCGAGAGCCAGCCGCTCCTCGTCTTCCGCGAGGAGCCCCGGGACGACGCGAACCCGCTGTACGTCTCCCTGCACGACGAGCAGCTCATCCTGGGCCGGCGCGTAGGCGACTTCGCGGAGGTGCTCGTGTTCGACGAGGCCGGTGAGCAGTACCGGCATCGCGCCTGGGTGCGACTGGTGGACACGGAAGGACTGCTGCTCCTCTGGCCCGCCAACTACCCGTCGCACGGGTGCTGAGCCCGTGCGACGCGCCTTCGCGCGGATGACTCAGTCACGCGCCAGCTTCGGCACCAGCACCGCCAGCGAGCGCTCGAAGCGGTAGGACACGCCGGAGTGCCCGTCCTCGAACTCCTCGTGCACCAGCTCGACGCCGGCGCCCTTGAGGTCCTCCGCGAGCATGCGCGTGCCCCAGCGGATGTTGAACTCGTCGCGGGTGCCGCAGTCGAGGAACACCGTCTTGAGCTTGCGGAACGAGTCCAGGAACTTGGGCACGAAGCGCACCGGGTCGTGCACCAGCCAGCGGTTCCACACGTCCAGCTTGATGCGGCCCGTCTGCGCGTCGAAGGGCAGCTCCAGGTTCAGCGGCTCGCCCTTCTTCGGCGAGTACGCGGCCGCCATCGCCAGCGTGTTCACCACCGGGAAGTCGTCGCCGCGCATCTTCGTCTCGCGCACGCGCTTGCGGAACTCGCCGTGCCACGCGTCCACGCTGCCCGACTTCAGCAGCGAGGCCGCTGCCTTGGGCAGGTCCGGCAGGTAGCAGTACTCGAAATACGAGTCCGCCGCGTGCGCGCCCAGGTGCGAGAAGAGCTCCGGGTGGTAGCGGCCCATGACGAGCGCGCCGTAGCCGCCGGAGCTGTGGCCCACCACCGCGCGCGAGGCCGCCTTGGGCAGCGTGCGATACGTGCGGTCCACGAAGCCCAACACGTCCTTGGCCAGATAGTCGCGATAGCGGCCGATGGCCTCGCTGTTCACCCACTGGCTGCCGCCGAGTGAGGTCCACCCGTCGGGGAACACGCCGATGGCGGGGGGCAGCGCACCGGACTCGATGAGCGCGTCCATCCGCTCGGGCACGGTGGGGCCGAAGCCCGCGGCGTTCGTCCACGTGCCGCCGCTGTTGCCGAAGGCGTGCAGGAAGTAGACGACGGGGTAGCGCCGGTCTCCCTCGCCGTAGCCCGGCGGCAGGTACACCGTGAGCCGGCGCCTGGCCGGGTCGCCCAACGGGTTGGCCTCCAGCGCGGGCGATTGCAGCTCGCGCGTCTCCAGCTGTCCCTTCATGAGTTTCCCCCTCCGAGGGCCCGCCGCTAGGCGCGCGAGCCGGGTTGCTTGCCGAGGACCTTCATCACCGCCTGCAGGTCCTCCCACGCCTTGCGCTTCTCCGCCGGGCTGCGCAGCAGGTACGCGGGGTGGAAGGTGGGCATGAGCTGGATGCCCTCGTACGTGCGCCAGTTGCCGCGCATGCGCGTAATCGGCGTGCTGTCGCGCAGCAGCGTCTGCGCCGCGAACTTGCCCAGCGCCACCACCACCTTCGGCTGGATGGCCGCGAGCTGCGCGCGCAGGAAGGGCTCGCACGCCGCGATTTCATCCGGCTCCGGGTTGCGGTTGCCGGGCGGCCGGCACTTCACGACGTTGCAGATGTAGACGTCGTCGCGCCGGAAGCCCATCGCCTCAATCATCTTCGTCAGCAGCTCACCCGCCGCGCCGACGAAGGGGACGCCTTGGAGGTCCTCGTTCTCGCCCGGGCCCTCGCCCACGAAGACCAGCTCCGCGCGCGGGTTGCCCGAGCCGAACACGATGTTCTTGCGCGTGCTGCACAGCTTGCAGCGCTTGCAGTCGCCCAGCTCGCGGCGGATTTCGTCCAGCGTCGGGCGCTCGCCGTTCGCCATCCCCGGAAGTTGTCCTGGAGAACGGGGCACCTGCTGCGGCACGTCCAGGAGCAGGCCCGCTCCGCCCACCGGGGCGGGACGCGAGGCCGGAGCCCGGGCGGACGGCGGCGCCACGGTGGGGTCCGTCACCGCCGGGCGCATCGGCGCGCCCGTGGGGCCCTGAGCAGCCATCGGCGACGGGGCAGGCCCGCCACGGCCCGTCAGACCCGCGGCCGGAGCAGCCACCGGCGCGCCCGTGCCCTCGGGAGCAAGGGGGGGCCTCGCCATCGGAGCCGCGCTCGGGGGCCGGGCGGCAGGCATCGGACGCGCGGGAGCGGCGGCGGCTTCCGACGTGCCGTTGCCCCGGGACAGGAGCGAGCGCAGCGAGGGCGCGGAGCGCTGGAGCTCGGACGCCGCCTTCGCGTCAATCATCAGGACGCGGCCAGCGGCCTCCTCCTGCCAGAGCAGGTGGCGTCGCACCTCGTCCAGCACGGCGCTCAGTTCCTGCGAGGAGTCGGGCAAGTCGTCGTTCACGTTGACTGGATCGGTAGCGGAGGAAGGAGTCCAGCGCAAGGAAGCGGCCGGTGGCCTCGTCAGTACGCTTACCTCGGGGCCGAGCCCGGCGTCACTCTCGGAGTCACCTGCCCTCTGTCGCTTCAAGGGGGCTCACAGTGTGGGCGGAACGTCCCGGGTCCTTCATCGCGGAGTGGACGGACGCGCCGCGGCGTGCTCGATGAGCCCCCGTGCCTCGCCGCGCTACCCTGGCGTCCGCTTCGAGGCCGCGCACGGAAGGAGCCGCACCCATGGAGCCTCTCAATCCGGACTACCGACAGGACACCGAAGAGCTCTTCCGCTCGGCCGCGTTCGTCGTGGACCTGGGCATCGAGCCCACCTCCATCCTCCCGGGTGAAGTCGACACGCGCCTGGTGGTGCGACCCCGCCACCTCCAGCAGGACGGTGTCATCCACGCGGGCGTGCAGGCGACGCTGGCGGACCACACGGCGGGCGCGGCGGGCTTCACCGCCGTGAAGAAGGGGCAGCGCGTGCTGACCACCACCTTCACCGTCCACCTGCTCCAGGCGGCCATGGGGGAGGAGCTGCGCTGCAAGGGACGCGTGCTGCGCGCGGGGCGGCGGCTCATCGTCGCCGAGTCCGAGGTGCATGCCGTCTCCGGTGGCCAGACGAAGCTCGTGTCGAAGGCCACCATCACGCTCGCGGTGATGGAACCCCGGTAGCCCGCGGCCTATCGGCGAGGCACCAGGAGCAGCTCGACGATGGCGCGGGCCACCTCGTGCTTGCTGCCCTGCATCTCCTGCTGGAGGCCCGCGCGCGTGAGCAGCGTCACGCGGTTGGTGTCCGTACCGAAGCCCGCGCCGGGCGCCGTGACGTCGTTGGCGACGATGGCGTCCAGCCCCTTGCGCTCCAGCTTCTCCCGCGCGTGCTCCAGCACCCGCTCCGTCTCCGCCGCGAAGCCCACCAGGAGTGGCCGTTTCGCGCTCCCCGCCACCTTCCGTGACGCCTCCGCCAGCACGTCTGGCGTGCGCACCAGCCGCAGCGACTCCGGCGTGGTGGCCTGGCCCTTCTTCACCTTCTGCGGCGCGCGCGTCTCCGGACGCCAGTCGCTCACCGCCGCGGTGGCGATGAACACGTCCACCGCCTCCACGCGCGAGAGCACCTCGCGCGCCATGTCGTCCGCGCTCACCACGTCCACCACCGTCAGCCCGCCGCGCTCCACCGGCCCCACCGGGCCCAGCACCACCGTCACCTCGGCGCCCAGGCTCCGCGCCGCGTGCGCGAGCGCCAGCCCCATCTTCCCCGTGGACGGATTCGAGATGAACCGCACCGGGTCCAGGAACTCGCGCGTGGGGCCCGCCGTCAGCAGCACCTTCTTCCCCGCCAGCGGCCCGGCGCCGAAGCGCGCCGCCACCGCCTCGGCAATCCTCGGTACGTCCGCGAGGCGCCCCTCGCCCACGTCACCGCAGGCCAGCAGCCCCGCGCCCGGCCCCACCTGGCTGAAGCGGGGGTGCGCGAGCAGCGCCGCCACGTTCTCCTGCGTCATCGCGTTGTCCCACATGGCCACGTTCATCGCGGGGGCCAGCACCACCGGGCCGCGAAAGGCCAGCAGCGACGTCGTCACCGCGTCGTTCGCCATGCCCGCGCGGATGCGCGCCAGCAGGTCCGCCGTGGCCGGAGCCACGACGAAGGCCTCCGCCCAGCGGGCCAGGTCCAGGTGCCCGAAGTTCCCCTCCTGGGCCGGGTCGAAGTAGTCCGTGAGGACGGGGTGGCCGCTGAGGGCCTGGAAGGTGAGCGGGGTGACGAACTGCCGCGCGGACTCCGTCATGGCCACGCGCACTTCCGCCCCGGCCCGCCCCAGCTCGCGCACCAGGTCGCACGCCTTGTACGCCGCGATACCGCCGCCCACGCCGACGACCACCCGGCGGCCCTTCAGTGCCGTCACGTCCATGCGGCTTCCTAATGCGCACGCCCGCTGGCTCGCAACCCGCGCCGCACGGCGGTGCCGCCGCCTCAACGCCCCAGTGCCACCTCACCACGCGAGGGCACGTCCACCACGCGCACCTCCGGCCCGCCGGGCGTCTCCACGTGGAAGTGGCCCCACACCAGCGTGTACCGCCCCGGGGGCAGCCCGTTGAGCACCACCGTCTCACTGCGCGGCTGGTACACGAGCTGCGCCCAGCGCGAGCGCATCAGCGCCGTGGCCGGCGGGTCGCCCACGTCCGACACCTCCCCCGCCACCACCCAGAGCGCCTTGCCGCGCTCGGGCTTGAGCTGCACGGTGAGGGACGCGGTGCCCGGCGCGGGCCCCAGGTCCAGGTGCATCTCCGCGCCGGCCACCTGGAGCACCAGCGTCGGCTCGCCGGAGAACTCGCGGTTGGCGCCGAGCGCGAAGCGGTAGCTGCCCGGAGACACCTCCACGCTGTAGCTACCATCCGGACCGGTGACGATGGTGAGCGGCTCGCTGCGGTCCGCGTTCACCGCCTCCACTTCGATTCCCGCCGCGGGGCTCCCGTTCGCCAGGAACACCCGGCCGCTCAGCCGCGTCGCCTGCCGCAGCGTCAGCTCCACCGGGCCGCGCCCACCGCGCTCCAGCGACTGCGTCCCGCTGAGCCGGCCCTTGCGCGCGGACACGGTGAAGCGCGGCACGTACGGCGGACTGGCCAGCGTGAAGCTGCCGTCCGGGCCCGACATCACGGACTCGTCGCACACGTCGCACGTCACCACCGCGTCCGCCACCAGCCCGCCACCCACTTCGCGCACGACGCCGGAGATGCTGGGCAGCTTCTCCAGCACCAGGTCTCCCAGGTCCGGCGCCACCGGGCGGTCCACCATCGTCGGCTCGTAACCCGGCGCGTCCACCGCGGCGATGATGCGCTCGCCCGCCGTGGCCAGTGGCAGCTCGAAGCGGCCGTCCGGGCTGTTCACCTCGTGCTCGTCCACGCGGTAGCGGCGCACCGGCGCGCCGTCGCTCCCGACGACGCGCCCACGGAAGACATCGCGGCGCTTGAGGACGACGCGCACGGGCGGGCCGCCGGCCTTGCCCTCGGCGCGCTCCACCTGGTCGTAGCCCGGGTGCCTCGCCTCCAGGCGGTAGCCCCGGTCCGGACGCAGCGAGCGGAACTCGAAGTGGCCGCGCGCGTCGCTCTGCACCGGCTCGGAGCCGCGGGGCACCACCACCAGCGTGGCCCCCTCCACCGGGGCGCCCTGCCCGTCCACCACGTCACCCGACAGCGGCGCGCCGGGCTTCAGCTCCACCTCGAGCTTCAGTGTCTGCCCGTCCTCCAACGTCACCTGCTTGCGGTCCGAGGGCAGGTAGTCCGGGTGCGAGGCCACCATCCAGTACGTCCCCGCCGGCATGCCACGCATGGGCACCATGCCGTCCGAGCCCGAGGAGCGGTCGCTCCGGAAGATGCCCTCCTGCTCCACCCACAGCACCACGTCCGCGCCCTCCACGCGGCGGCCGGAGGAGGACACCGTCACCTCCAGCGCCGCGCGAGGCTCCAGCGCCAGTTGCACCCCGCTGGCGGGCGCCGTCACCTTGAGCTGCCCACCGCCCCACTCCGAGTGATGCGCGTGCAGCTCGTACAGGCCCGCCGTGGGCACCTGCGCCACGAAGCGCCCGTCCGCGTCCGCCAGCACCGACTCGCCGGTGGGCTGCACCAGGACGGAGACACTCGGCGCGGGCCGGCCGTACTGGTCCAGCACCTGCCCGCTGATGAGCGTGGCGCGCTCCATCTCCAGCTCGAGCGACGTCTCGCCCTCCACCACCTTCGCGGGGAGCTGCGCGTCGCGGAAGCCCTCCGCGTGGCCTTCCAGCACGTAGTCGCCCGCGGCCAGGGGGCCCAGTTCCACCAGCGCGCCGGTGCTGCCGCGCTCCTTGCGGATGAGCTCCCCCCGGGCCGTGCGCAGCAGCAACTCCGGCTGGGGCACCGGCTCGCCCTGCTCGTCCACCACCGTGACGAGCAGCTTGCCGGCGACCTCCAACTCCAGCGTCACCTGGGTGACGCGCGCATCCAGCGTCAGCGTGCGCGGCGCGGCCCCCAGCCCGGGCGCGTCCGCCGTCACCACCACCGCGTCCGGGTACAGACCGGTGAAGCGCAGCGGCTCACCCTTCGTGCTCAGCTCGCGGGACAGGTGGTCCGCGCGCAGGCGCACCGTGGCCGCGGCGGGCGCGCCGTTCCGGGTGACGCGCACCTCCAGCGTGCGCGCGGGCGTCAGCTTCAGGCGGACCGGCTGTGGGCCTGCCTCCACCTGCGACTCCACCGCGGGCAGGAACCCCTCCGCCGTGGCCAGCACGTAGAAGGGCCCTTCTCCGAGTCCGTCCAGGGAAAAGACGCCGTCCGCGCCGGCCGTCGCCTCGAAGGGAAGCGGGACGCGGCGGGACACCGCGTGGACGTGCGCGCCGCGCACGGGCTGGCCCGCGTCATCCACCACCTGCCCGCCGATGCTCCGCAGCGGTGGCAGGAAGAGCTCCACCGGGTCTCCGGGGGCGGCCCGCTCGCGGAGCGCCACGCCCAGCCCGGGCGCCTTCGCCCAGACGGAGAAGGACACGCCCGCCAGGTGCTCGAAGCGGAAGCGTCCCTGCGCGTCCGTCGTCGCGGTGGCGCGCGGGGTGAGGAAACCGTGCTGGTGCTCGAAGAAGGCCAGCGTCTGCAGCGAAGTCTCGCGCGCCTGGCACGACAGCAGGGCCTGCCCGCACTCGTCACAGCGCACGTCGGCGAGTGTCTTCTCCGCGCTGGCGGACAGGGACACCTCGGCACCCTCCACCGGACGTCCCGAGGAGTCCAGCACCCGTCCCGTCAGGGCGAGGCCCTCGTTGGTACCGGACGACACGTCCACCGCGGAGAAGGTGGGCAGCGCCGCCGACTTCGGCGTCTCGGAGGAGGTGTCGGACGTCCGGGCGCTGGAGGGCGGGCCCGAGGCGAACCAGGCGGCTCCCGCCACCAGCAGGGCCGCCGTCAACCCTATGAGAGTCCAGTTGCGCATGCGCACGCCGCGAAGACCATAGCCCGCGGTCGGGCCCGGAACGGGCAATTCCCGGTGGAAATTCCGGACGCGTCCTTTCTCGGACGCTCCCCGGGCCTCCGACGCGCGCGCGTGCTTGCCCTCGAGCGCGTCCTACTCCTCGGCGAACGGCTGGATGGCCTGGGCCACGGCGAGCTCCTGGCGGGCCTCGCTCAGCTCGGAGTTGGTGGCGCGCAGCCGGTCGCTGAGCACCTGGACGAAGCTCCAGAGCATCTTCACCGCGAGGATGGACTCGCGCTTCATCAGCCCCATCAGGTCCGGCCGGGAGATGACCATGGTGCGCGTGGGCTCCGTCGCCCGCACCGTCGCCGAGCGCGGCGCGTTGTCGATGAGCCCCATCTCCCCGAAGTGGCCACCAGCGCGCAACTCGGCAATCTCCACGCCGTTCTTCTCGATCGCCACCCGGCCGCGGATGACGACGAAGAGCTCCTCGCCCGGCTGCCCCTCCACGACGATTTCCCGGCCCGCCGGGTACGTGCGCGTCGTGGCGATGGACAGCACCGCCGTCTGCTCCTTGTAGGTGAGGTGACGGAAGAGCGGAATCTTGCGCAGCGCCTCCATGCGCGACTGCGCCTCGCTCGTCTCCTCGCTGACCGCGGCGCCCTCGCCGGCCACCTTCACCACCACCGCGGTGATGTTGTCCTTGCCGCCGCGCTCGTTGGCGATGTCGATGAGCCGCTTGGGCAGGTCCGCCGGCGCCATGCCGGACACCAGCGGGAGGATTTCCTCGTCCTCGACGTAGCCGTGCAGGCCGTCCGAGCAGAGGATGAACACGTCGCCGGGCACCAGGTCCACGATGAGCGTGTCCACCTGGACCGACTCCTGGATGCCCACCGCGCGCGTAATCACGTTGCGGTACTGCGACGCGGCGGCCTGCTCCTTCGTAATCGTGCCCGCCTTGAGCTGCGCGGCCACCAGGGTGTGGTCCTCGGTGAGCCGGTGGCACTGGCCGTGGCGCACCAGGTACACGCGGCTGTCGCCCACGTGGCCGATGACGCCCTTGTTGCCGCCCACCGCGAGGCACACGAAGGTCGTCCCCATGCCGCGCTTGGACGCGTCCTGCATGGCCATGCGGTAGATGTCCGCGCAGGCGCGCTGCACGGCCACCTCCACCAGCGCCGCGGCCGCCGAGCGGCTGTCCGCCGTGGGGTTGTTCCCCAAATCCTTCAGCAGGTGCCGGTTGGCGGTGATGTGCTGTTTGACCACTTCCGTGGCCCGGGCGCTGGCAACCTCACCGGCCGCGTGGCCGCCCATGCCGTCGGCGACGACGTAGAGGCCGAGCGGTGAGTCCACCAGCATCGCGTCTTCGTTGTGCTGCCGCTTGCGGCCGACGTCGGTCAGTCCGAAGGCTTCTGTGGTCAAGGCCACCGCGAACACTCCCGTGTGTGACAGAAGGCGACGCCGCACGTTACGCAGGCCGCCGAAGACGTGGCAAGGCTCAGGGAGCCATCCTCATGGCCAGCATCCGGACAAAGCCGCTGGCCGTGTAGAACGCCACCTCCACCTGACCGAAACGCAACCGGGCCCCGTCCTCCACGGACACCGCCCGGCGGGGGGTGAGCCGCACCCCGCCCACCCAGGAGCCATTTTTCGAGCCCGCATCCGTCAGGAGGAACCCCTCCTGCCCCTCCTCGCGGGAGAACCACGCGTGAAACCGGGACACACTGCCGTCGTCCAGCACCACGTCGTTGTTGCCCGTGCGCCCCACCGTGATTCCCCGGCCGAAGGCATTCGTCCGCGACTTCACGACCGGAAAGGCCAGCGCCTCGCTCGCCCCCAGGGTGGGCGCCCCCGCGTTCGTCACCGTCTTCATCCGGTACTCCTCGTCCCCCAGCATCCCCGGCGCCAGGGCGGAGGGGGTGAAGACGAGCAGCGCGGGAGGCAGGCCGCGTTCGAACTCGCCGCGGTTGCGCAGGTACCGCGAGACATGGGCGGTGAGCAGCTCGGACATACGGGGGGTGCGGGTGGTCCGCTCGCGAACCTTACTCGGAGTCTAGCGCCAATCCATGAACAACCCGAACATCGGGCCACCCACGAAGGAACGCGCGAGGCTGCGCTTCTTGAGACCAAAGGGCTCGGAGTAGCCCACCGCGACCCCCACCCCCGTCGCGCCCCACTGGTAGCCCAGGTGGATGCGGCCCTCGATGATGCCCGTCGTACGGTGGTCCGCCGGGGTGCCCCCATCGAAGTGGGCGCCGTAGAAGACGGGGCCGCCCGTCACCTGGAAGCCCCAGTGCGCGCCGCCCGTCCGCTGGTTGCGGTAGCCGATGCCCACCTGGGCGGTGTGCTCGTAGTAGGAGCCGAGCAGCGTCTGGGGCGCGCCCGCCTCCGGATCCGGGAAGGCGGCGGCCCACCCCAGCCCGCCCTCCAGCAGCAGCGCGAAGGCGTCGTTGCGGTCCTGGAAGAAGGTGAGCTGCCACTGCACCTTCACCCGGGGGGTGACGGCGCCCTGACGGACCGTGGTCCCCAGGAAGAGGCCCCGGGGCAGCCATGCAGGCGTCGGCGACACGTGCTCGGGAGGCCGTGGCGACTGCGCGTGGGCGATGGAAGCAAGACCAAGCGAAAAAACCAGCAAAACGGGGAGCTTGCGGTTCATGGGAGTCCCTTCCCGTCATGCTGCGGGGCGCTTGTCAACGAAGTGTTCCGTTGGCTATGACACGTCCGTTACTCGCGGATGGGCGCGGGGCCAGGTCCTCCTGGCGCCACCCGCCGCGGGACACAAGGAGCGGGACACCGCATGCCAGTCGTGACAGTCCGGGCGGGTAGCAAGCAACGCTCGGGAGAGTTCGACGCCCTGGTTCGCAAGGCCACGGAGAAGGCTTCCGATCTGCTGGAGCAGAGTGATCGGGTGCTCGTCGTCTATGAGAAGGGCAGCGCCAGCATCTACTACGAGGGTGACGTCGCGACTCCCGCGGTCGTCCCCTCGGTCCGGGCCTCCTGATAGGGAGTCCCGCCGTCTCGCTGAACCGAAGTGAAGTCACCCGGGCTCGTTCGGAAAGTAGGGAACCGTGAGCCCGGCACGCGCGTCCTGGAGGGCACCTGCCGCCTGTGCCCTCACCTGAAAGGAAAGCCGTGCGTCCCCTCCTCCTCGCCTCGTTCTTCGTCCTCGCCGCCTGTTCCTCCGGGGCGCCGTCGGTTCGCACCCGGGACGGGATGATGTCCGTCTCGGAGGAGGCTCCGGGGTCAGTCGAGGCGAACCGCTCCATCATCCGCACGGCGATGCTGGAGGTGGAGCGCGCGGACCCCGAGCAGGGCCCTGCGCAGGCGGTGTCCCTGGCGAAGACGCACGGAGGCTACGCCCAGCGCGTCACCTCCGAGTCGGCCACGGTGCGGGTACCGGCGGAGCGCCTGGACGTGTTCCTCGGGGAGGTCCCCGGGCTGGGCCACGTGGCGGAGCAGTCGGTGACGGCCGACGACGTGACGGAGGCCCATCAGGACCTGAAGGTCCGGCTGGCCAACCTGGAGCGCGTCCGCGAGCGGTACCTGGAGCTCTTGCAGCGGGCCGTCACGGTGGAGGACACGCTCCGGGTGGAGAAGGAGCTGGAGCGCGTCACCGCGGAGTACGAGTCTCTCAAGGCGCGGCTGGAGTCGATGGACAACCAGGTGACGCTGGCCACGGTGAGCCTGGAGTTCCGCCGGCCCGTGCGCCCCGGGCCCGTGGGCTGGGTGTTCTACGGCCTGGGGAAGGCCGTGAAGTGGCTGTTCGTCTGGGACTGACGAGGGGCGCTGCGCGCTCACTGGGGTGGTTCACCTCGATGAGCGAGGCATCTCCAGCCCGGTAGCGCTCCTCGGCGGCCTGGAGTGCCTGGCCGGCCAGCGGTCCCATCCACATGCGACCCACCCTTGCCCCGGGCGGCACCGAAGACCCGATACAGCACGGGCAGCACCAGCAGGGTCAGCAGGGTCGAGGACAGGATGCCGCCCACCACCACGGTGGCCAGTGGCCTCTGCACCTCCGCGCCAATCCCCGTGTTGAGCGCCATGGGCAGGAAGCCGAAGGCGGCCACCGCGGCGGTCATCAGCACGGGCCGCAAGCGGGACAGCGCTGCCTCGCGGATTGCATCCGGCAGGGCACGCCCCTGGCCCAGAAGCTGCCGCACGCGGGACACCAGCACCATGTCCCCCAGCACCGACACCCCGGAGAGCGCAATGAAGCCCACCGCGGCCGAGATGGAGAAGGGCAGCCCGCGCACCACCAGCGCCAGCACTCCTCCCACCAGGGCGAACGGCACGCCCGCGAAGATGCGCAACGCGTCCAGGACCCGCCGGTAGGTGACGTACAGCAGCAGGAAGATGAGGCCCAGCGCGACGGGCACGACGATGGACAGCCGCGCCCGGGCCCGCTCCAGGTTCTCGAACTGGCCGCCGTAGCGCACGTAGTAGCCCACCGGCATCTCCACCTTCGCCAGCGTGCTGCGCACCTCGGCCACGAAGCCGCCCAGGTCCCGGCCTCGCACGTTGGCCTGGATGACGATGCGCCGCCTGCCCCACTCGCGCTGGATGGTGGTGGGACCGGACACCTCTCGGATGGAGGCCAGTCTGCCCAGGGGCACGTGCTCGCCTCCAGGGGCCGTCACGGGCACCGTCGCCAGCAGGGCCGGATCGTTCCGGTACTCCTCGGACAGCCTCACGGCCAGGTCGAAGCGGCGCTCGCCCTCGCGCACTTCGCCCACCACGCGAGTCCCCACCGCCTCCACCACGTCGAGCACCTCGCGGGCGGCGATGCCGTGACGCGCGATGGCGGCCCGGTCCACCGTCACCTCCAGCACGGGCTGTCCCGTCACCTGCTCCAGGGTGACATCCGCGGCACCGGGGACGGCACGCACCAGCGCCTCCATCTCCCGCGCCTTGGCCTTGAGCACGTCCAGGTCATCCCCGAACAGCTTGATGCCCACGTCGCTGCGCACGCCGGCAATCATCTCGTTGACGCGCATCTCGATGGGCTGGAGGAACGCCATGCGCATGCCGGGCAGGTCCGCCAGCTCCGCCTTCATCTCCGCCACCAGCTCCTCCTGCGTGCGGGCGCGCTTCCACTGCTCCCGGGGCTTGAGGGTGACGAACACGTCGGACAGCTCGATGCCCATGGGGTCGGTGGCCACTTCCGCCGTGCCCGTGCGTGTCCACACGCGCCCCACCTCATCGGGGAATCTGGACAGGAGCACCTTCTCGATTTGCCCCCCGTAGCGCACGGACTCGGAGAGGGAGACCTCGGCCAGGCGCACGGTGTTGATGACGATGGTGCCCTCGGAGAGGCGCGGGACGAACTCGCTGCCGAGCTGCGTGGCCGCCACCCCCGCTCCCACCACCAGCAGGCCCGCCGCCACGAGGACCGCCCGGGCATGGGAGAGAGCCCACTCCAGGAGCGGCCGGTAGCCCCGCTGGAGGAGCCGCACGAGCCGCGGCTCCCGATGCACCGCCCTGCCCTTCTCGAGCGCGAAGGACGCCAGCACCGGCATCAGCGTCATGGACAGCAGGGCACTGCCCAGCAGGGCGAAGATGACCGTGAGCGCCATGGGGCGGAACAGCCGGCCCTCCACACCCTCCAGGGCGAGCACGGGCAGGTACACCACCATGATGATGAGCTCGCCGAAGAGCGTGGGCTTGCGCACCTCCACGGCCGCATCCCGCACCACCTCCAGCAGGCTCCGCCCGTCCCGGGCCTCGGCCAGGCGCCGCTCCGCGTTCTCCACGAGGATGACGGAGGAGTCCACCACGAGGCCGAAGTCGATGGCCCCCAGCGACATGAGGGTGCCGGCGATGCCGAAGCGCAGCATGCCGTTGAAGGCGAACAGCAGCGACAAGGGGATGGCGGCAGCGACGATGAGCCCCGCTCGCCAGTTGCCCAGGAAGAGGAAGAGGATGGCGATGACGAGCAGCGCCCCCTCCAGGAGGTTGGTGCGCACCGTGCGCAGCACCACGTCCACCAGCTCTGTGCGCTCGTAGACGACGTCCACCTGGACGTCCCCGGGCAGGCTCTTCTTCACCTCGTCCAGCCGCTGAGCGAGCGCCTGCGTCACCACGTGGGAGTTCTCTCCCATGAGCATGAAGCCCAGCCCCAGCACGGCCTCGCCCTCCCCGTCCGCGGTGGTCGCTCCGCGGCGAATCTCACTGCCCACCTCCACCCGGGCCACGTCTCGCACGCGCACCGGCACCCCGTTGCGTGCGGCCACCACCACCTCCCCCACCGCCTGGCCATCCTCCAGCACACCCACCCCGAGCACGAGGCTGGCACCGCCACCGCGCTCCACCATGCCGCCGCCCACGTTGGCGTTGTTGGCCTCCAGGGCGCGGTACACATCACCCAGGGACAGGTCGAACTGCCGAAGGCGCCGGGGCTCCACCACCACGTGCCACTGCTTCTCCCGGCCGCCCCAGGCGTTCACCTCGGCCACGCCCGGCACACTGCGAAGCTGGGGCGCGATGCTCCAGTCATGCAGCGTGCGCAGTTCCTCCAGGCTCTTCGTCCTGCTCTTGACGAGGTAGTGGAAGACCTCGCCCAGCCCGGTCGCCACCGGCCCGAGGGTGGGCTGCTCGATACCGTGCGGCACCTCCACCCGGCCCACCCGCTCGGCCACCTGCTGCCGCGCGAACCACACGTCCGTGCCGTCGCGGAACTGGAGCGTCACCTGCGACAGGCCGAACTTGGAGATGGAGCGCATCTCCTCCAGGCGTGGCAGCCCCGCGAGCTGCTGCTCGATGGGGATGGTGAGCTGCCGCTCCACCTCCACGGGCGTGAGGGCCGGGGCCGCGGTGTTCACCTGGACCTGCGTGGGCGTGGTGTCCGGGAAGGCGTCGAGGGGCAGGGACTGGAAGGCCAGGACGCCGGAGATGACGAGGGCCAGGGTGCCCAGCAGCACCGCGCCCCGGTGCTTGAGCGACCAGTCGATGGTGCGGGTGAGCATGGGGCTACTCGCCCCCTTCTTCGCAGCAGCCCGCGCCGATGGACTCCTTGAGGATTTCCGTCTTCAGCAGGAAGGCTCCCGTCGTGACGACCTCCACGCCGGGCGTCAGGCCCTTCACCACCTCCACCTCGTCCCGCGTCCCCGCGCCCAGCTCCACCGGCACCGGCTCGTAGAGGCCCTCGCCCTTCTTCACGAACACCAGCGTGCGCCCCTCGGCGCGCTGGATGGCCTCACGTGGGACGAGCAGCGCCTGGTGCTCCGCGGCCACCTGAACCCGGGCGCGAAGGAAGAGGCCCGCCTTGAGGGAGCGGTCGGGGTTGGGCAGCTCCACGCGGGCACGCACCGTACGGGTGGCCGGGTCCACCGAGGCTCCCACGCGGGTGAGCGTGGCCTCGCGCACCTCTCCGGGAACACCCTCGAAGGTGAGGGTGACGTTCTGGCCCGCACGCACCACTCCCGCGTCCGCTTCCGGCACCTCGAGCTGTGCCCAGAGGGTGGACAGGTCGGCGACCTGGAGGAGCGTCTGTCCGGCGGAGACATGCCGACCCGGCACCGCGTCACGGGCCACCACCGTGCCGCTGAAGGGCGCGGAGAGGTTGTAGAGCCCCTCATGGCTTCCCTGGGAGGCTCCCGCCGCTGACAGGGCGGCACGGGCGGCTTCCCGCTCTCCCTCCGCGGCCGCGACTTCGGCCTGGGCCTGCTCCAGGTTCTTTCGCGGGCTGATGCCGTGCTCCACGAGCGCCTGCTGCCGTGCGAGGGCGGCACGGGCCGTTTCCAGCCGGGCCTGGACCGCCGACAGCCGCCCCTTGTCCTGGCCCACCGAAGGCGAGGTGAGGGCCAGGAGCGGCTGGCCGGCCTTGACCTCGTCCCCCACGTCCACGCGCACCTCCATCACGAGCGCATCGGTGCGTGCGGAGAGCTGCGCCAGCCGGTTCTGGTTGAAGTCGAGCTGGCCCACCACCTCCAGCGCGCGAGCGAAGTGCCGCCGCTCCACGCGCCGGGTCTGGATGCCCGCCTCGCGGGCGGTGTCCGCGGAGGCCAGGCGCACGCGAGTGCCCGGAGTGGGGAACGTGGGAGGCTCGGCGCCCGCGGCCTTCACCAGTTCCGGGTGACAGAAGGGACAGACGGACTCCGGGAAGCCGTGCTCGCGACAGTAGTCGCCGGCCGCGATGAACCGGGCCACCAGCTTCGGGTTGCATTTGGTGCACTTGGACTCGGGGACCGCGTGCTCCTTGCACCAGTCCCTGGGCGTGGCCGCCTGGGCGGTGAAGGTGAGGCCCGGGTTGCACTGACGGCAGTGCGACTCGGGCAGCCCATGCTCCTCGCACCAGTCGTCCTGCGCCTTGAAGACGTCGATGAGGTCGGGGTTGCACTTCGTACACAGCTCCGCGGGCACGCCGTGCTCGCACAGCTTCACCGCCTGCGCCTCTTCCGTTGGCGCAGGCGGATGACCCGCATCGGTCGCCGAGGACTTCTCCGCCACAGCGGGCTGGGTTCCCTTCGTGCAGGAGGACCCCGAGAGGAGCAGGACCGCCAGCGCTACGAGACCGATGCGGGGGCCCATCTACTTCACTCCCTTCCTGGCGAGGTCCGGATGGCAGATGGAGCACTGGGACTCGGGCCGCTCGTGCTCGCCGCACCAGTCGCCCTTGGCCTTGAAGACGGCCGCCAGCTTCGGGTTGCAGCGCGTGCACAGGGTCTTCTGCACGCCGTGCTCACACCTGGGCTTCTCGGCCTCGGCCGCCTGGGACTTCTCGGCGGGCCTGGGCTCCTCGGCCATGGCCGGGAGGACGGGGGCGGCCAGCAGGGACACGACGACGGACAGGGTACGCAGGGAACGCATGGGGACGGCTCCAGCCGGGGCAACGGCCACGGCGGTGAATGCCCGTGCGAGATGCACGGGAAGGTTGGATGGAGACTTCGAGCCGAAGAGGACGTGCGTGCGCCCGCGGAAAGGCCCTGGAGGGCCAGCGCAGGGCACACGTCTCCCGTGAAGGGAGGCGTCAGGCTCTAGGTGGCTGGAAGATGTCGGCGCCCACTCCGGAGAGGAGCGGCGCGTCCACGCGGAAGAACACGGGCGGTAGCACTGGGGGGGCCACGGGCTCATTCACGATGGCAGCCGGCACGGGCGCAGCTCTCAGCGGGCAACAAAGGCACAGGGCGCAGCCCGTGGAGCAGTCCGTGCAATCCCCCGCCTTCTCGTCCTCGCAGTCCGCGTGCACGTCCGACGCGAAGGCCAGCGTCTGGAAGACGCCACCCGTCGTCAGGACGAGGAGGACCGCAAGGATGCGCAGGAGGAGCTGCATCGGCGTGAAGGCTTACCGGGGGCCCAGCGGAGAGTCAACGCGCAGGCGTCGGTGCGCGGGACACAGGCTCCCGCATCAACTTCTCCAGAAGGCGACGCATGGCCCGGGAATTCCAGTCACGTGGCCCTGAGAAACGGGCAGCCAGGCGTCCGTCCACCACCAGGATGCTCGTGGGCAGGGTGTCCACGCCGAACGAGCGGGCGACCGCGTGCTCCTCATCCAGACGCAGGTGGAGCCCGGGCGGTGGAGGGTCCCCCAGAAACGCCCTCACCGCCCGCATGTCGGTGTCGTGGCTGAAGACGACAACGTGCAGGTCGTCGGGGGGAGCCTCCGCCAGCTCCAGCAGCCCAGGCGTCTCCGTCCGGCAGGGGGGACACCACGAAGCCCAGAAGACCACCAGCACGGCCTTCGACGCGGGTACGTCCTCGAGGGCGGGGGCTGTACCCTCAATCCGAACGTAGCTCGGCGGCGCCTCGGTCCGGCAGCCCGGCACCATGCCCAGGAGGGCCAGGACGGCCATGCCCGGTCCGATGCTGCGCGCGACCTCATGCAGAGCGAGGGACTTCATCGTGAGCCTCCAGGGCGAGCTCTTCCCTCTTCACGAGCTGCTGCGGAAGACCGCGCCCCTTCCAGAGCGCAAAGATGGCCGGGTAGACGGTCAGCTCTAGCAGGAAGGATGTCACGAGGCCGCCCACCAGCGGCGCCGCGATGCGCTTCATCACGTCCGAGCCCGTTCCCGTGGCCCACAGCACCGGCAGCAGGCCAATCATGTCCGCTGCCACGGTCATCAGCTTGGGACGGATGCGCCTGGCGGCTCCCTCGACAATGGCCTCAGTCAGCTCCCCCATGGAGCGCAGCCGGCCCTCTTCCTTCGCTTTGCGGTGAGCCAGGGTGAGGTAGAGCAGCATCACCACTCCTGTCTCGGCGTCCAGGCCCGCGAGCGCGATGAGACCCACCCACACCGCCACGCTCATGTTGTAGCCGAGCAGGTACAGCAGCCACACCGCGCCAATCAGGCTGAAGGGCACCGCCAGCAGGACAATCGCCGTCTCCGCCAGCGACTTCGTGCTGAAGTACAGCAACAGGCACACGAGCAGCAGCGTGACGGGCACCACCACCATCAGCTTCTCCTGGGCACGCTCGAAGTACTTGAACTGCCCGCTCCACTCCACGCGGATGCCGGGGGGCAGCCTCACCTCGCGCGCCACCGCCGTCTTCGCCTCCGCCACGTAGTCGGCGATGGGGCGGTCGGTATCGACGAAGACGTAGGTGAGGAGCTTGCCGCCCTCGCTGCGCAGCATTGGCGGCCCCTGGACGAAGCGGATGTCCGCCACCTGGGACAGCGGCACCTGAGCGCCGCCAGGAGTGGCCACCAGCACCTTCCCGAGCTCCGCGGGGTCGTCGCGGTACTCGCGTGCGTAGCGCACGTTGATGGGGTAGCGCTCTCGCCCCTCCACCGTCTGGGAGATGTTCGTCCCGCCGATGGCGCCCATCACCACCTCGTTGACGTCCTTCACCCCGAGGCCCAGGCGTGCCGCCGCCTCCCGCCTCACCTCGAAGTCGACGTAGAAGCCGCCCGTGGAGCGGTCCGCGAAGGCGCTGCGGGTGCCTGGCACCTGCGCGACGGCCTTCTCGATGGCCACCGCGGCCTTCTCGATGGTGTCGAGGTCATTGCCGTACACCTGGATGCCCAGCGGGCTGCGGATGCCCGTGGCCAGCATCTCCGTGCGCGTTTGAATCGGCATCCAGAAGATGTTCGGCATGCCGGGGTACTGGAGCTTCTCGTCCATCTCATGGATGAGCGCCTCCCAGGTGAGCCCCTCGCGCCACTCGGACTTCGGCTTGAGCACCACCGTCGTCTCGAACATGGACAGGGGCGCCGGGTCCGTGGGGCTCTCGGCGCGGCCCGCCTTGCCGAAGACGCTCACCACCTCGGGCAGTTCCTTCAGCTCCCGGTCCATGGACTGGAGGATGCGCGTGGCCTCCGAGATGGACATGCCCGGGGGGGCCGTGGGCATGTAGAGCACGACACCCTCGTTGAGGGGCGGCATGAACTCGTTGCCCAGGCGCAGGAAGGCCGGCACGGTGAAGGCCATGGCCACCACCGAGAGCGCAATCACCACCTTGCTGTGCCGCACGACGAAGCGCACCACCGGCGTGTAGGCGGCCACCAGCCACCGGTTGAGGGGGTTCTCCTCCTCCTTGCGGATACGGCCGCGGATGAAGAGGACCGCCAACGCCGGGGTGAGCGTCACCGCCAGCACCGCCGCGAAGCCCATGGAGTACGTCTTGGTGTAGGCCAGCGGCTTGAAGAGCCGTCCCTCGGTGGCCTCCAGCGTGAAGACGGGGAGGAAGGCCACGGTGAGCACGAGCAGCGAGCCGAAGATGGCCGGGCCCACCTCCTGCATCGCGGAGATGATGACCTCCCGCCTCTCGCCGGGCCGTCCCGCCTCCTCCCACGCCTCCAGCTTCTTGTGGACGTTCTCGATGAGGATGATGGAGGCGTCCACCATGGCGCCCACGGCGACGATGATGCCGCCCAGGCTCATGATGTTCGCGGTGAGCCCCTGGTAGTACATGGGGATGAAGGCGAGCAGTACGGCAATGGGCAGCGTGAGGATGGGCACCAGCGCGCTGCGCACGTGCATCAGGAAGAGGAAGATGATGAAGCTCACCACCAACATCTCCTCCATCAGCGCGCGGGTGAGCGTGTCGACGGACTCCTCGATGAGCCCCGAGCGGTCGTAGGTGACGACGAGCTTCACGCCCTCGGGAAGCCCCTGCCGCACTTCTTCCAGGCGCTCCTTCACCGCCTCGATGACGGAGAGGGCATTTTCTCCGTAGCGCATCACCACGATGCCGCCGGCCACCTCGCCCTTGCCGTCCAGCTCCGCCACACCTCGGCGGATTTCCGGCCCCAGGCCCACCACGGCCACGTTCTTCACCAGCACCGGCGTGCCGGCCGCGTCCACCTTCAGGGGGATGTTCTCGATGTCCCTGGTGGAGCGGATGTACCCGCGCCCGCGGATGGCGTGCTCGTGGCCGGCAATTTCCATCACCTGGCCGCCCACGTCCTCGTTGGACTCGCGGATGGCGCGTGCCACCTCGCCCAGCGTCACGCCGTAGGCGCGGAGTTGGTTCGGGTCCACCTGCACCTGGTACTGCTTCACCATGCCGCCCACGCTGGCCACCTCGGCCACGCCGGGCACGCTGGAGAGCGCATAGCGCACGTTCCAGTCCTGGAGGCCGCGCAGGTCCGCCAGCGAGTGCTTCCCGGTCTCGTCCAGCAAGGCGTACTCGAAGACCCAGCCCACACCCGTGGCGTCAGGGCCCAGCGTCGGCGTCACGCCCTCGGGCAGCTTGCCCCGGGTCGTCTCCATGTATTCGAGCACGCGGCTGCGCGCCCAGTACATGTCCGTGCCGTCCTCGAAGATGACGTACACGAAGGACATGCCGAACATGGACTGGCCTCGCACCGCCTTGACCTTCGGCGCCGCCAGCAGGGACGAGGAGATGGGATAGGTAATCTGGTCCTCGACCAGGTCCGGCGAGCGACCCATCCACTCGGTGAAGACGATGACCTGCGTGTCGGACAGGTCGGGGATGGCGTCCAGCTTCGTGTTGCGCAGCGCGAAGACGGCCCAGGCCGCCATGGCCCCCACCAGCAGCAGGGTGAGGAAGGGGTTGCGCGCGCTGGCGGCGATGAGCCGGCTGACGAGGCCGTGCTGCTTGCCGGGCTCAGTGGGCTGCATGAGCGCCTCCGCCACCAAAGGTGTCCGCGGCCGAGCGCAGGCGGCTCTCGGCGGCGATGAGGAAGTTGCCGCTCGTCACCACCACGTCGCCGGCCTTCAGTCCCTCGACCACCTCGTAGGTGTCCTCGCCCCGGAGGCCGAGCTTCACCTCCTGTGGCTTGAGGCGCCCCTCGCCCAGATCCACGAAGACGAGCCGGCGCGGGCCCGTGTAGAGGACGGCCGCCTCGGGCACCTGGAGGCGCTGCCCGCCCTGCATCACGAAGCGGACGTCCGCGTACATGTCCGGCTTGAGCTCGAGCCCGGGGTTGGGCAACTCGATGCGGATGCGCCCGGTGCGCGTGTTGCCCTGGAGCGCGGGGTAGATGTACCCGACGCGGCCCGCGTACTGCTTCCCCGGAAGGTAGGGCAGCGTGACTTCCACGGGCTGGCCCACCTTCACCTGGGGCAGGTCCTGCTCGTAGACGTCCGCCTCCACCCACACCTTCTCCAACGAGGCGATGCGGAAGAGCCGCTCGCCCGCCTTCACCGCTGCGCCCTCGACCACGTCCTTCTCGAGGACATAGCCGCTCGCCGGGGAGAGGAAGGGCATGTTCTCGATGGGCTCTCCGCGCTGGGCAACACGGTCAATCTGCGCCGGTGTCAGCCCCCACAGCTCCAGCCGCTTGCGCGACGCCCCCACCAGGGAGGAATTGGCGGCGCTCTGGCTCTGGCGCGCGAGCAGATACTCCTGCTGGGCGGCGTAGAGTTCCGGGCTGTAGAGGGTGAAGAGGACGTCACCCCTCTTCACCGGCTCCCCCATGGCGTTGACGCGCAGCTCGTGGATGTAGCCGTCCAGCTTGAGCGTGACGTCCACCAGCGCCTTCTCGTCATAGGTGACACGGCCGAGCGCGCGGATGGAGAGGTCCATCGGCAGCATCTCCACCCGGGCCGTCTTCACACCGATGCGCTGGCGGCGCACGTCGTCCACGACAATGACGCCGCTCTCCACATCCGCGCGGCTGACGGGCGTGAGGTCCATGCCGCAGATGGGGCACTGGCCCGGCCCCGCCTGTTTCACCGCCGGGTGCATCGGGCAGGTGTAGTGGGCCACCTCGCCACTTCCGTGGACCTGTCCCTGGGGGGACGAGGACGGGACGGGGACGCCCCACTCGCTTCCGGCGCCACAGGCCAGCATCCGCTGGCCCATGTAGGGATTCTCCAGCCGGGGCTCGCGCTGGAACCACTTGTTGATGCCCTCCACCATGGGGCACTCGAAGACATGCCAGCCCTCCTGGAGCCGGACGTCCGCCGAGGCCAGGGTGATGAGGGACTGGCTCACCTGTGCGAAAATCTGGCGGGCCTGCTGAACGTCCTTCGCCGCTCCCAGTCGCCCGGCTTGCTCCGCGCCCTGGCGGAGGTGGGCCGTCAGGTCCGCGTGCTGACTTCCGGCCGCATCCGCCGCTGCCCGGAGTGCAGCGGCCATCTCCCCTGCCCTCGGCGCGATGCCGTCCACGGAGTCCCTGGCGAGCAGCTCGCGCACGGACTCATAGGCTTGGAAGGCCGCGCGGACGTACTCAAGTGCCGCGGGGGAAAGCTGCGAGCCCGCGGACAGCCGGGCCTCGTGTGCATCGGTGGATACACCCTGCCCGGCACCGCTGCCCATGGGCCTGCCGGTGAACCAGGCCAGGAGGGGCTTCCCCAGGAGCACGGCGAGGAGGACGAGTCCCACCAGCCCGAGGGCCAGGACGAGACGCTGACGGCGCGGGACGTTTCGGGGGCTCATCGTGAAGCTCCTTCTGTGGGGAGTCCGGGGACCTGACCCGTGGCCCGGTCGAGTTCCGCCTGTCGGCGCTGCACGTCCGCCAGGGCCATCTGGGAGCGCAGCTCCACACTTCGCAGCTTGCGTTCGGCATCGATGAGGGATGGGAAGCCGCCCCTCCCGCTCTCGAAGCTGGCGCGGGCGGCAGCCACCTGGTCACGGGCTGCTGGGACGAGGCGCTCGCGGAAGAGGGCCACAATCCTGAGAGCTTCCACGAGGCGCGTACGCGCCTGTTCCACTTCGACGCGGATGTCGTTGATGAGGTGCCGTTCCTCGACGCGCAGGCGCTGGAGGTTCGCCTCCGCCTCCCGCACGGCTGCCCTTCGCCTACTCAAGTTGAGCGGGACGTTGATGGAGACGCCCGCCATGAACTGGTGGGACGTGTCCATCCACATGGAGTTGTATGAGCCCATCACCCGCAGGTCCGGGTAGTAGTCGCGCTGGGCGAGACGAACAGCCGCCTCGCGTCCACCGAGGCGGGCTCGAAGGCCGTCCAGCTCCGGTCGCTGGCCTAGCGCGAGTTCCTGGAGCGTTTCGCTCGGACCTGGCTCCTCGGCAGGCACGGCGAGGTCATCCGGTGGTGGCGGTAGCGGCGCCTGGGGTGGGCGGTGCAGCAGGCCGTTGAGCTGCGCCCGCAGACGCTCACGTTCCGATTCGAGCGCCACCTTCTCGCGGAGCACGTCACTCAGCTCCACCTCGGCCTGAAGCGCATCCTGTTGCGAGGCGCGGCCCGACACGTACTGGGCCTCGGCGCTCTTCTTGAGCTGTTCGAGCAGCCGAACGTGCTCGTCGGTGATGGCCATTGCCCGATGCGCGACGAAGAAATCATCGAAGAGGTTGGAGGCCGTGAGGGCCAGACGCAGCCGCAGCTCGTCCAGGTCTTCCTTCATGGCGTTGGCCTCGGCCAGCGCCATCTCGCCTCGCAGTCCCCGCTTGCCGGGAAAGGGAAGCTGCTGGCTCAGCTCCAGCGTCTGTCCGAATTGCTCCCTGCCCACGATGCTCAGAGGCGCGATGCTGTAGGAGAGCATCGGGTCCTCCAGCGCGGTCTCCTGAGGCTCGCGGGCGAGGGCCGATTGCCAGGCCGCCCGTGCTGCCTCCAGCGAGGGATTCCGGGCGAGCACCTGCCGGACGACCTCGGCGCGCTCCAACACCGGTGCCTGGGCGAAGGGCTCGCCTTCGGAGGGCTGGTGGGCTTGCCGCGCGAGCGCTTCCGCCTGCGCTTCACGTGGGCGCTCATCGGCGGCAGCGACATTCCCCCAGAGCCACACGGCAGCACCGGCGGCCAGGGCACCCCGCGGAACGGGGCCCCCACTTCTCTTGAAAGTCGACATGACTCCTGCTCCAGGAAAACGGGACGTGCCTGTCGCCGGAGCACGGGAGTCACCGGCGGCGGGCGGAACCCGGCCAGCGGACACACGCCCGCCGACCATGCTTCAGCGCACGTCTGCCGGTCTCATTTCAGGTAGGAGCAGTGCTGGATGTAGAGGGGCGGCGCGGTGGAGTCGTGGACGCCACGGATGCGTACCCACGCCGAAGGCAGGGCCTCAGGCGCCGGGGGGATGCTGGGGACCGACTCGGGCACCATCGCCACCGGGACGGGAGTCCAGGCGTGCCCGGAGGGCACCTTGGAAGCCGGCGTCGGGACGTGCCGCGCCTTCAGTTCGCCGCAGCAGGCATCATGCTCGCCCTGGAGAAAAGCATCCGGGTGCGACTGGCGGACCTTCGCTTCGTCGTGGTCGCAGCAGCACGTGAGGTCGAGCCTCACGCTGCCATGGCATAGATGGAACAGTCCCTCGACCGCCCCCGCCCAGGAAGGCAGCACCAGGACCGCCAGGACTGCGAGCACGCGCAACGTCATCGTCGATTGCCTACGGACGAGCTAGCGGAGTCTTACAGCCAGCACAAGACGAAATGCCGCTCGCAGGCCCCGAGGGGGTCAGAAGGGTCAGCACCTGAAGGCGTCCCAGGCGAACACTGACCATGGCCTGACCTCGTCTCTGCACCAGCCTCCGCTTCACCCGTGGAGTACGACTCGATGGCCGCGATGCGGTGCCGCCTGGCGACGCGCTGCCTTCGCGTCGTCGTACCCACCGTTCAGGAGCTGCTTATCGTCCTGGAGTCGGCGGACCGGCAGGTCCTTCTCGAAGAGCGCCTCCGCCCCACCCTCTTGGGGCTCATGTAGACCGGCGAGGCTCCGTCCTGCCCCTCGGCGGCCGGCTCAGCAGCCTCGGCCCGCGCCACGTCGTCGGCAGATCGCCCTACGAGCAGAAATGCTTATCGGTGGAGGTCTCAAGGGGAGCCCTTCGGGAGGAACAAGGTGCGCTCAAATGCCGGTCATCCCCCTTCGAAGCCCCTTGCAGCGGCGTCCCTGTCCCGCTATACGGGCGTCACTTTGCGGCCAGGTAGCTCACCTGGTTAGAGCGGCGGTCTCATAATCCGCAGGTAGTCGGTTCAAGTCCGACCCTGGCCACAGGTAACCCCCGGTTCTCCTTGGAGAATCGGGGGTTTGTTGTTTCAGGGCCTCCCTCACAGGTTCCGCTGCAGCCGCTCCTGGGCCTTCACGATGGCCGCGGTGCGCGTCGTCACCTCCAGCTTGGCGAACACGTTCCGCAGGTGCCACTTGGTCGTGGAGAGCGCCACGTTGGAGCGCTCGCTGATCTCCTGGTTGCTCAGCCCCTGCGCGAGCAGCTTGAGCATCTGCAGCTCGCGCTCCGTGAGCGGCTCCAGGGGCGCGCTGGGGGGAGCCGCGAACTCGGCCGGCACGCTGTCCCCCGCCGACAGCAGGTCCTGGAATCGCTCGGTGTACCGGGCCGGCATCGCGTAGCTCAGCTTCCGCTGGGTGGCGGCCGCGACGATGACCTCCTGCAGGCCCGGCGTCTCATCGAACACGCTGCGCCCGAAGCCGAACCGCTGCACCAGCGCGAAGCCGCGGTTCAACGCGGCGAAGGCCGCCGGTGCGTCTCCCGCCCGCCAGTGGCACACCGCAATCGCCGCCAGCAGCGCCGTCTCGCGGGACACGTAGCCCACGTCATGCGCGCTGGCGCGCAGCGTCTCCAGAATCGCGTGCGCCTTGCCGTGCCGCCCGCGCGCCATCAGCACCCAGGCCTGCGCCAGCCCGAGCCGCTCCCACGTCTCGTCGTAGAAGCGCTTCTCGCTCCACTCCCCCCGCCGCATCCGCTCGCCCAGCTCGAACTCCTGTGCGACGACCCGCATCCGCGCGGGCGACTGCTCCACCAGGAAGAGGCGGATCTTCTCGCCGCAGACATGGGCGAGGAAGCGCGTCTGGTGACTGACCTCGAGGACGCTGTGGAGGTAGTCCAGGAGCCGGTAGGCCTCCGCGTACTTCCCGCGAATCGTCTTGATGCGGGCCAGCATGAAGTAGGCGAGCGAGAACGTCTCGAACACGGGCGCCTGCGACAGCAGCGGGAGCACCTCGACGCAGAGCGCCTCGGCCTCGTCGAGCCGGTTCTGCTCGTAGCGGGCGTTGGCCAGCGCCGTCGCCGCGTTCACCCACACCGGGTTGCGCCGCCCGCGGCTCGCGCGCGCGAAGGACTCCTCGCACCGCTCCGCAGCGTCCTTCATCTTCCCCTGCGCCCGGTCCGCCAGCGCGACGAGGGAGTCCGTGTAGCCGACCAGGAAGGGATTGTTGAGCCCCTGCAGCGTCTCCCGCGCGCTCAGCGCGAGCCGGCGCATCGCATCGAACCGGTTCATCCGGAGCGCCTGGTAGGCCTTCGCCGCCAGCACCGCGCCCGCCATGAAGACGTCCGGTTCCTCGGAGCCCGGCGACGCATCCAGCTCGAGGCCAGCGCCCGGGGCCGAGTCGGACAGGATGGCGTGGAGCAGCGTGAGGTGGGTGAGCCGCTTCGACAGTCGCTCGCGCTCCGGGTCCGCCGCCGCGTGGGCCGTCTCGAGGCGGTGCTGCGCGTCCTGCAGCGCCGACGTCGCATGCGCGAAGCGACGGGACAGGATGAGACACGCGATGTGCCCCACGCAGAGGGCCGGCGAGCGGATGACCTCCTCCGCCGTCAGCTTCGCCGTCCAGTGGAGCACGGAGGCAATCTCGCCCTCGCGCATCCACGCCTCCACGCAGCGCGCGGTGAGCTCGAGACACCAGCTCCTGTCTCCCGAGGCGAACGCGTGCGTCAGCGCCTCGTCCGGCAACTGGTGCTCGGCGAACCACGCGCTCGCCGCGCGGTGCAGCCGGGGCACACACTCTCCGAATTCGCACGCGAGCTGGGCCCGCAGCACGTCGAGGAACAGCGGATGATAGCGGTACCACTGGTGCTCGGTGTCGAGCGGCTGGATGAACAACTGCGCCCGCTCCAGGTTCGCCAGCAGCGCCGGGCCGTGGGTGATGCCCATCAGCGCGTTGCACAGATCGCCGTTGACGTGCTCCACCACCGAGCTGAGCACCAGGAACTCGCGCACCTCGTCGGCCTGCTCGCGCAGCACCGCGTCCGCGAGGTACCTCGCCACATCGTGGTTGGAGCCGATGGCCTTGCGCAGCGCATCGCTCACGCTCGCGTGCTCACCCGCCGACAGCAGCGCCAGCTTCACGCCGGCGACCCACCCTTCCGTGCGCGAGCGCAGGTAGTCGACGTCCTCGGGCGTGAGCGCGGCACCGCACATGCGCTGGCCCAGCTCGCGGATGGCCTCGCCGTCCAGGCTCAAGTCGCGCCCGTCGAGCGTCACGAGCTGCTCGGTGAGCTTCAGCTTCGCCAGGTCCAGCTCGGGCAGGTGGCGCGAAGAGACGACCCAGTGCACGTGCGGCGGCGAGTGGTCGAGCAGGTACGAGAAGGCCCGCACCAGCGAGCGCTCACGCAGCACGTGGAAGTCGTCCAGCACCACGACGAGCTCGCGCCCCAGGTTCCACAGGCTCCGCAAGAGGACGGAGGTCGCGTGGTCCGGCTCGCTCGCGCTGTACGCGTCGAAGTCCGGAGCGGCCCGGCGAATCGCCCCGACCAGGTACGAGAAGAACCGCTCGGGCGCGTTGTCCTGCTCGTCGAGCGACAGCCACGCGAGCAGGTGCGTCGCGCGCGCTTCCCGGCACCACTGCGTCAGCAGCGTCGTCTTGCCCGAGCCGAGCGGCGCCGTCACCAGCACCAGCTTGCCGCTGACGCCCTGGTCGATCTTCCGCAGCGCGGCGCCCCGCGTCACCAACACGGACGCCGTCTGCGGCGGGGAGAGCTTCGTCGGCAGCAGATGCGAGTGCGGCTCACCCGAGGGCGCCAGGTCCTCCGCCGCGCCCGCCGGGGCTGACGCTGACGCACGACGGCTCCCCGCTGCGTTTCGAAGGCTCGGCATTCGCACGCTCCCCTTCGGCCGGTTGCGTCAGCAAGTAGATCACGGAAGACGCGTAAATCGACCGCGGCCAGAATGGGGAGAGCACACCGCCAGTGTCGCGAAGTCCACACCGCGACGCGTCACCACCCGGAATCCCCCGCCCTGACGGTAACCGTCTCGTCCCAACGGCGGGCGACGCGCCGTGTCAGCGGCCCCTGAGCATGGAGGGGGGCGTTTCCCCTCCCTTCGGTGGGGGCGATGTCGCGGAACCCCCTGGTAATTCCGGGACTGCAACGCTTCCCCGTCCCGAGGAGGTCCATATGGTGGGTACCCAGCAAGTGGGCGCGAGCAGGAGCCGCTGGCGCGCTCGCGCTGTTTCGTTGTGCGCCGCGGTGTCGTTGTTGGCCGCATTCACCGCCGCCGCCCAGTCGCCCTCGTTCATCGAGTTCGACAGCGCGCACGTCCGCCCGCTGGCCCTCTCTCCGGACGGGACGAAGCTGTTCGCCGTCAACACGCCGGACAACCGCCTGGAGGTCTTCTCCGTCACCAGCGCCGGACTCACGCTCCTCGCGGAAGTTCCGGTGGGCCTGGAGCCCGTCTCGGTCGTCGCGCGCAGCAACACGGAAGTCTGGGTGGTCAACCACCTCTCGGACAGCGTCAGCGTGGTGAGCCTGAGCGGCACGCCGCGCGTGGTGCGCACGCTGCTCGTCGGCGATGAGCCGCGCGACATCGTCTTCGCCGGCACCAACGGCTACGCGTTCATCACCACCGCGCACCGCGGCCAGCACCGCACCGACGCGTCCATCTCCAGCGTCCCCGGCGCGGGAGACCCGAAGCTCACCACGCCGAGCGTGGGTCGCGCGGACGTCTGGGTCTTCAACCCGGCCTCCCTGGGGACGACGCTCGGCGGCACGCCCCTGCGCATCGTCACGCTCTTCGGCGACACGCCGCGCGGCCTGGCCGTCAGCCCGGACAAGAAGACTGTCTATGCGGCCATCGCCCAGTCCGGCAACCAGACGACCACCGTCAACCTGGAAGGCGTATGCAACGGCTTCAATGAGTCGGGCATGTGTCTCGTCTTCCCCGACACCCTTCCCTGGGGGAACAACCTCATCCCGGGCGGTCTGCCCGGACCGTCCACGAACTTCGAGGGCAAGAAGGCGCCGGAGACCGGCCTCATCGTCAAGTGGAACGCCTCCGCCGGGCAGTGGCAGGACACGCTCGGCCGCAACTTCAACAACAGCGTGCGCCTGCGGCTGCCGGACAAGGACGTCTTCGCCATCGACGCGGACAGCCTGACGGAGAAGGCCTTCTACACGGGCGTGGGCACCACCATCTTCAACCTCGCCACCAACCCGAAGTCGGGCGCCCTCTACGCGTCCAACAGCGACGCCAACAACCCGATCCGCTTCGAGGGCCCGGGTGTGTTCGGCGGCAGCACGGTGCAGGGCAACCTCGCGAAGATGCGCATCACCGTCATCTCCGGTGGCGCCGTCTCCCCGCGCCACCTCAACAAGCACATCGACTACTCGAAGCTGGCCGGGAAGCCCGGCTTCGACCCCACGGCGAAGAACCACAGCCTCTCCACGCCGACGGAGATGGTCGTCTCCAGTGACGGCACGAAGCTGTACGTGGCCGCGTTCAGCTCCAGCAAGGTCGGCGTCTTCGACACGGGCGCGCTGGAGAGCAACGCCTTCGACCCGCGCACCGCGAGCGCCAACTACATCCCCGTCAGCGGCGGCGGCCCCAGCGGCCTCGTGCTGGACGAGGCGCGCAACCGCCTCTACGTGATGACCCGCTTCGACAACGCGGTGAAGGTCATCGACCTCGCCACCAAGGGCCAGGTGGCCTCGGCGCCGCTGTACAACCCGGAGCCCGCCTCCGTCGTGCAGGGCCGCCCGTTCCTCTACGACGCCACCTTCTCGTCGGCCAACGGCGAGTCGTCCTGCGCCAGCTGCCACATCTTCGGCGACAAGGACGAGCTGGCCTGGGACCTGGGCAACCCGGATGACGCCGTGACGGCCAACCCCATCGACAAGCGTCTCGCGAGCAGCCTCGAGATTGGCCTGTTCCGCACGTTCACCGGTCACCCGGGCTCGGATGTCAACGGCACTGGCGACCAGAACACCTTCCACCCGATGAAGGGCCCCATGACGACGCAGACCCTTCGCGGCATGACGCACCAGGGCGCCATGCACTGGCGCGGTGACCGCGCGAACGGCTTCTTCGGCGCCGACGCGTACGACGAGGAGCTGTCGTTCAAGAACTTCATCGTGGCCTTCGAGGGGCTGCTGGGCCGCGCGTCCATGCCAACCGAGGCGGAGATGAACAAGTTCACCAGCTTCCAGCTCCAGGTGCAGCTGCCGCCGAGCCCCATCCGCAAGCTGGACAACTCGCTCACCTCCGCGCAGCAGGCCGGCAAGGACTTCTACTTCGGCAGCCGCCGCGTGGATGGCATCGCGATTGGCGCCGACAACGGCTTCAACTGCAACGGCTGCCATGTCATCGACGGGGCGCAGGGCTTCTTCGGCACGGACGGAAAGTCGAGCTTCGAGGGCATCACCCAGATCGTGAAGATCCCCCACACGCGGAACATGTACACGAAGGTCGGCATGTTCGGCTTCCCGGACAACAGCTTCTTCACGCACCCCGAGTCGGGACAGATGGGAGACCAGATTCGCGGCTTCGGCTTCACGAACGACGGCGCGGTGGACACGCTGTTCCGCTTCTTCAGCGCCGTCGTGTTCACCAACACCAGCATCGGTGGACCGCTGGTGGGCTTCCAGAACGACACCCAGCGCCGCAACGTGGAGGACTTCATGCTGGCGTCCGATACCGACCTGGCGCCCATCGTCGGCCAGCAGATCACGCTCACGAATACCAACGCCTCCGCCGTCGGCGCGCGCATCGACCTGCTGATTGCGCGTGCCCGGGCCCCGTTCGTGTCGAAGATCCTCGGCGGCTCGACGTACGAGGCCGACCTGGTGGCGAAGGTGGCGCTGGCGGGCCGGGTGAAGGGCTACCTGTACGACCGTGCAGCGGGGACGTGGAAGCCGGACGACGGCGCCGTGAACATCACCACCACGGCACTCCGCGCGCTGGCGAACACAGCGGGCCAGGAGGTGACGTTCACCGCCGTCCCGCCGGGCTCCGGTACGCGCGTCGCCATCGACCGGAACCTGGACGGCAGGCTCGACGGCCAGTAGCCGGCACGCGCCGCGGGCCCTCACTCGCGGCGCTCCCGAGCACCCTTCCCCGTCCCCGGCTGCTGGTCGGGGGCGGGGTTTCTTCTTCCCGGCCGCTCAGTCCTCCGCCGCGCAGACGCCGTCCAGCGCGGTGCCCGAAGCTCCGGCACAGGTGCCGCCCTCGCAGTCCCTGTCCTCGAAGCACACCTCACCGTCCGCGCGCTGCTTCACGCACGTCCCGTATCGGTCCCCCGGGGTGAAGTGGCTGGAGCACGTCAGTGCCTCTTCGCACTCGGCGGCCACCGTGCACGCCTCGCCTTCGGCGCGCAGTGGGTAGTCACAGATGCCTCGGGGCGCCGGGCCGTCGTCCCCGCTGGGGAAGCTGCACACCAGGTCATCCGGGCACGCCGTCTGCGCGTCGCACGAATCTCCCAGCCCCTCCGCGCAGCCCAGGTTCAGCACCCCCACGCACAGCCACGACATCATCATCCGGCGCATCACAGCGAGGCCTCCAGGGCGAGCACCGCGGAACGGCCCGGCTCATCCACGCCGGAGCCATGGGTGCGGTACGTCGCATCGAACAGGTTCTGCAGCGTGAGCGCCGCCGACAGGCGCTTGCCCAGCTTCGCCCCCGCCCTCGCGCTGAAGACGATGAAGCCCGGCGTGCGCGCGCAGTCCGGCACCTCCGCGCAGGTGCGGATGTCCAGCAGGTCCGCCGCGGAGAAGTCATCCTGCGCCAGCGCCCAGCGCGCGGACCCCTCCAGGAAGAGCACCTCTCCCGGCTCCCATGTCGCGCGCACCAACCCGTTGAGCGGTGGCGTGCGGGACAGCGGCTCGAGGATGAGCGGCTCGCCCTCCGCCGTGAGGTCCCTGCGCTTCTGCTGCGTGTGCGTATACGTGGCGTGCGTCGCCAGCGTCACCGAAGGCAGCACCTTCACGGACACCGCGGCCTCCAGCGCGTGGATGACCGCCCGCTCGCGGTTCTGCCGCGTGAGGTACGGCAACCCGTCCGGATTGAGCTCCTGCCCGTCCAGCAGCGTCGGGACATTGCCCACCAGCCCGTCCACCACCGTGAAGGCATAGAAGACCTGCGCGCCCACCCGGCCCCGGTCCACGCGCGTGCCCACCTCGGCCGTATAGGACTGCTCGGGGTGCAAATCCCGCCCGGGCACGAGGTAGCCCGGGCCCTCCGCGCCCAGCCGCAGGTAGTCGTCGATGTTCGGCGCCCGGAACCCCGAGCCCAGGTTGAGCAACACCGAGACGCCCTCCGCCACCCGCTGCCGCACGCCCAGTTCACCGGCCAGGCCCACCGCGTTCTGCGTGATTGCGGGCAGCACCGGCAGCGGGACGCTCGCGTCGGGGAACAGCGCCGCGAGCCGCCCGTCCTCGGGCAGCGACACGCGGTGCAACTGCGCCCGCAGGCCCGCGTGGTACGAGAACGGACGCGCCACGTCGCTCGACAGCAGACCGAAGACTCCGGCCGCCAGCGCCGTGGGCTCCCCCGGGTAGCGCGCGTCCTCCGGCCGGGGCGAGAAGTCCAGCTCGGCCCCGGACAGCGCGCTGCGCCCGAAGGAGCTCGACGCCTTGTCGTGGAAGACCTCCGCCCCGAAGAGGGGCACCGGCGCGCCGGGCAGCGCGGACACCGGAGGCGCCTCGCCCTCCGCGCGCACGCCCACCGTCCACACGTCCACGTCGTCCCGCTCCAGCCTGTCGCGCGACACGCGGAAGCGGTCCACCTGCTCGCCCTGCCGCGTCACGCTGAACTCCACCGCGCCGCGCCGCAGCCAGCCCGCGCCCGTCTGCTCCAGCCGCGCGTGCCCGAAGTCGCGCACCTGGTCGCTGAAGCGCCGGAAGTCGCCCGGTACCGAGCGGTCCAACCTCGGCGCGTCCGACTGCCGTACGCCCTGGTACTGGAGGTACAGCTGGAGCCCCGGTCGCAGGCGCTGGCGCACCTTCAGCGCCGCGTCCCCTTCCTGGTAGCCCGTGTACCGCTGCACGCCCACGAGGTCTCCGCCGCGCAAGTCGTTGAAGTCGCGCAGCGAGAGGGCGCCGGCCACCGCCGTGTCCTGGAGCGACACGCCCGCGCGCAGGTGTCCCTGGAGGCTCGTGTCCGCGCTGCCCGCCATCGCGCGCACGGCGCCGATGGGCTCGGCCTCCGACGCGAAGCGTGGCCAGAAGGTGCGCACGTTGACGACGCCGCCCAGCGCGTCCGAGCCGTACAGCACCGAGCCCGGTCCGCGAACCACCTCCAACTGCTCCACGAGGAACGGGTCCACCGTGTTGAGGTACTGGTTGGGCCCCGAGCGCACCGTGCCGTTGTTCAGCCGCACGCCGTCCACCAGCAGCAGCACGTGCTGTCCGTACAGGCCGCGGATGATGGGCGCGCCGCCGCCGTGGTTCGTCTTCTGGAGGAAGACGCCCTCTGACTCGAAGAGCGCCTCGGGCGTGGTGCGGGCGGGCCGGTGCGACAGGTCCTCGCGCGTCACGACCGACATGGCGCGAGGCTGACTGGCTGTCGACTGGGGACTCCGCGTGGCCGTCACCACCGTCTGGGGAATGACCGGCTCCACGTCCGTCTCCGGCTCGGTGGCGGCGTCCCGCGCGGGGGCCTCCGATGTGCCAGGGGACTGCGTGTCAGCCGGCGCGGTGGGAGGCTCCACCGCGGGGGGCTGTTGCGCGCGGGCCGTGGCAAGGGGCGCGCCGGACAGGGCACAGCACGCCATCAGGACGAAGGGACGAAGGTGCATAGAGGGGGTGGGAGTCTCCTACAGCGGTTCCACTCAAGGAAAGACGCCGCCGTCACGCCGCGGTCCCACCCGCACCCTGTCCGCCTTCCGACGCTTTTTTTGACGGAAGTCCGGACCGCCCGCCTAATGCCGCGGACAGGTCGGTAGCGGCCTGTAGCAGCCACGCCCGGAGGAAGTCCGATGCAGGATGGAAGCGCCAGCCCCCTGAGCCCCGAGGCTCCATCGTCGCCGGCGGCCGCCGAGGCGCAAGTCGACGCGCGCGGCCCCGAGGCCGACATCGTCTCCACCCACGTCCTGGTGCCGGAGGAGCAGGTCCAGAAGCTCCGCGAGCTGGCCCGGCGCACCCGCATCCACCAGAGCGAGTACCTCCGCGAAGCCGTGGATGACCTGCTCGGCAAGTACGGCCGCGGCGCCGCCAAGGAGGAAGGCCAGTCATGAGCGCCGTCGCCCTCTCGCCGCGCTCGTCCCCGCGCACCCGCGAGCCCGCTCCCGCCGCGCTCGTGCGCGACTCGGACGCCGTGCGCACGCCGCGCACCCGCCTGGCCTCCGAGCGGCCGGCCTCCATCCGCGACGCCATCGTCCGCTGGCTCGACCAGGAGCTGTGAGCCCCGAGGCCGGCCCCTCCCTGGAGGCCGGTCCACGGGACGCGGTACGCTGGGGGCTCCCCTCTCACAGGAGTCCCCACACCCCATGCGTCTTCCCTTCCTGACGGCCACCCTGGCCTTCGCCGCCGCCGGCTGTGCGACCTCGGGTGGCTTCGACAAGCTCTACCCCGGCATGTCGTCCCAGCAGGTCGTGGAGGCGATGGGGAACGGCCCCTCGCGCGCGCAGGAGTTCCCCGACAAGTCCACCGCCTGGTACTACGGCGAGGACCGCTGCGTGCTCATGCGCGAGGACAAGGTGGTCTCCAAGGCCACCTCCGAGGACACCACCTCGGTGGACACGCCCATCGTCTCCGTGCGCGACACCTCGAGGGCGCTCTGCACGCCCGAGGGCTACGCGTCCAAGGAGAAGCGCGAGCAGGAAATCGACACGCCCTTCGGCACCTACAAGGGCAACATCGACCCGTCCTCCGCCGTGAAGAAGGTGAAGGGCATGGTGACGGGCAAGGAAGCGGCGCCCGAGAAGTCCGAGCAGGCCACCACGCCGGCGCCTTGAGTCACCCGCCGTTCCGACAGTCCCGGGGCCGCGCGCGAAGGTTCGCCGCGGCCCCGTGGCGTTTCACGGGCCCCGTCAGGCGGAGGGCGCCGCGGCCTCGCCTTCCTTGTCCAGCTTGCCGGCGATGTCCTTGAAGGACAGGTGGCCGACGGAGAGCAGGATGAGGCCCAGCCCCACCTGCTGCACCGTCTGGCACAGCCACATGACGTTGGCGTAGGCGAGCCCGCTGGCGTTCACCACCGCCGCCGGGAGGAAGAGGCCGAGGCCCACCTTGGTGGCGGCCTGGAAGGTGCCCATCATCCCCGGCGCCGCGGGAATCATCAGCCCCACCACCAGCACGCCGAGCACGACGTAGGCCTGGAAGAAGGACAGGGTCATCGGCTGGCAGGCCGTGCCCACCGCCGCGCCCGAACAGTCAAAGGCGTTGGCGAGCAGGGCCATGCCGAACCCGTTCACCCCCCAGTACAGCGCCGTGTAGAGGAAGAAGAGCGCGATGTGCTTGCCGTCGGGGAGCTGCCGCATGGCGCCGACGAAGGTATCGACGATGTCCGCCACCTTGTGGGCCACGCCCGGGGCGAAGCGGCCCACCGTGGCGCGCACCAGCCGCACCGTGCGCTCCTGCTGCCAGAGGCCGAAGAGGAGGAACGCGAGCCCGCCGCCGAACACGCCGAACAGCACCCAGGAGCCCCACTTGACGTAGCGGACCTCGGGCGTCTCGGTGGGGACGAAGAAGAGCAGTCCGCGCATCATCGCCGCGACGAAGAGGCCGTCGACGATTCGCTCCAGCACCACGGACGTCATGGCGGCGCTGCGGCGGATGGAGCTGCGCTGGGCGATGAGGAAGGGCCGTGCGAACTCGCCCAGACGGAAGGGCAGTACCAGCAACATCATGAAGCCGATGCCGGAGGCCTCGTTGAGCTTGCGGAAGGGCACCTTCTCCAGGCCCGACAGCAGGCACCCCCACCGCAGCGTGCGGAACAGGTGGATGGCGAGGAGGCAGCCGAAGTACGGCACCAGCCACGCGTAGTTGGCCGCCTTGAGGCTGGCAACCTGGGTGGCCCAGTCCGTGTCACGGAAGGCCCACCACATGAAGAGGAAGGTGACCAGCAGACTGGCCAGCAGCTTGACGGCGCGTTTCACGGCGGCCGGGTATACCGTCAGTCCGGGTCAGACTCCAGCGACTCTCCCGCGAGCAGCCGGGAGGGGTGCTCCCGCATGAGCCGGACGAAGGCCTGCTCCCCTGCCCTGCTCCGCAGCTCCGCCAGCGAGCGACCCACCCAATCCCGGGCTCCCACCGGGGCGTGCAGGTCCGTGGCGGCCACAGCGTACAGGCCGTCGTCCAGGAAGGCGCGGGCGAGCTTCTTCGGCATGGGGCCATAGCGGCCGGTGAGCGCCCCCACGTCGAGCTGGAGCAGCGCCCCCGCCCGGACGGCCTCCGCCGCGCGGCCCTTGCGCTCGAACTCCAGGCAGCGCTCGGGGTGCGCCAGCAGCGGCACCACGCCCTTGGTCCGGATGCGGAAGAGGATGTCCGGAAGGGCCGGCACGGGGGCGGTGTAGGGCAGCTCCACCAGCGCGTAGCGCCCGGGGCCCAGCGTGCGCGCGGACGGGGTGCCCAGGCCGCGCAGGAAGGCATCGTCGAGCACGTTCTCCGCGTTGCGCCCCAGCGTCAGGGGGATGCGCTCTCGCTCCAGGGCGGCGGCCAGCTCCGCGCGCTTCGCGTCCACCACGTCGACGGGGGCGTACTCGGGACGGGCGTGGGGGCTGGGGGCGACGGTGGAGAAGCCGAGGTCGACCAGGGCGCGCGCCATCTCCAGTGCATCCTCGAGGGAGCGGGCGCCGTCATCCACCCCGGGCAGCAGGTGGCAGTGCAGGTCGACGAAGCCGCTCACGCGTCTCCGCCCTGCCGGTCAGGGTGATGGGCGGAGGGCAGCTCGTCCTCCTGCTCATCCGCCTGGCGGTCGGGCACGCGGTACTCCTCGCCCAGCCAGCGGCCGAGGTCCACGGCGCGGCAGCGGCGGGAGCAGAAGGGGAAGGAGGCGTTCTCCGCGCGGGGAGCAACGGGCTTCTGGCAGATGGAACACTTCGTGGCGGGCATGATGGGCGTGCTCACTAGATAAGCGTTGACGCTCGCGCGGGCCAGGATGTTTCGTGCCCGGCCTCCAGCGCCAGAGGAGGTCTCCGCCATGAAGGTCCAGCGCATCACCGAGCCCGGTGGTCCCGAAGTGCTTGCCCTGGAGGAGCGCCCCGAGCCCGAGCCCGGCCCCGGCGAGCTGCGCGTGCGCGTGCGCGCCTCCGCGCTGAACCGGGCGGACCTGCTGCAGATTCGAGGCCTCTACGCCGCCACGCCGGACGTGCCACCGGACGTGCCGGGCCTGGAGTACGCGGGCGAGGTGACGGCCGTGGGCCCGCGCACGCGGCGCTTCAAGGTCGGCGACCGGGTGATGGGGCTGGTGGGCGGCGGCGCGTGGGCGGAGTCGCTCGTCACGCACGAGCGCGAGGCGCTGCCGATGCCGGAGGGCATGGACTTCGCGGATGCGGCGGCGCTGCCGGAGGCGTACCTGACGGCGTACGACGCGCTGGTGCTCCAGGGGGAATTGAAGCCCGGGGAGACGGTGCTGATTCACGCGGTGGCCAGCGGCGTGGGCTCGGCGGCGGCGCTGCTGTGCCGGGCCGCGGGCGCGCGCGTGGTGGGCACGGGGCGCAGCGAGGCCAAGCTGGCGCGGGCCTCCGAGTGGGGCGTGACGCGCACGGTGCTGTGTCAGTCCTCACCGCCGAGCTTCGCGGACGCGGTGCGCGCGGAGACGGGCGGCCGGGGCGCGGACCTGTGCCTGGACCTGGTGGGCGGCGACTACCTGTCCGAGTCGATGAATGCGCTCGCGCCGCGCGGGCGGATGATGCTCGTCGGCCTGGTGGCGGGAGTCCACACGGAGGTGAACCTGGGGATGTTCTTGATGAAGCGCCTGCGCGTCACCGGCACCGTGCTCCGCAGTCGCCCGCTGGAGGAGAAGATGGCGCTGACGCAGAGCGCGGAGCGGCACCTGTTGCCCTTGTTCCGCACCGGCGCGCTGAAGCCGGTGGTGGACGCGGTGCTGCCCATGGCCGAACTGCGTCAGGCCTTGGAACGCATGGAGCGCAACGACTCCGTGGGCAAGCTCGTGGTGCAGTGGGAGTGAGCCGGCCTACTTGATGTTGTTGATGACGGACATCGATATCTCATGCAGTTTCTTGAGCATGTTGCTGATGAACGCGGTCACCTCCTGCTGCTTCTGCAACATCAACTGCGCCTCGGCTTTCGGACGATCCTCCGGCTTCAGTGAGTTGAGGAAGTGGGTCTCGGCGCTGGTATTCGAGTTCAGGGTGCTCAGGGCCTTCCGCACGGCACCATCGACAGCATTCATGTGTCCCCCTCAGTGAGTGTTGAGAAGGCACAGGAGTGCGCATGCGCCGCGCGAGGGGCCACGCCCCCTCCAGGGCAACGAAGTGTCGGCCTACGGGCGCGCGCCCATGTCTGTCATTGCCGGTAGGGCCTCGGCGCCCGTGACGCCACGCAGGCGACACTGCTCCACCCTTGCGTTCAGTTAGGCAGGGAAGCAGGCGTTGCCATCATGGGCGTCGAAGCTCCCAGGTCATCCCCGCAGCCCCATGACCTCTGGCCTTGGCACCCCTCGCCGAGGCGCCGACAACCCTCAATCCCTTGCAGCCGTCGTGCGCTCCGAAGGGGACCCACCCGATATGAACACGAACGAGGCCATCGCTCCTCGCGGCACTCCCGCGCCCAGCAAGCCCCCGCCGGCCCCCGGTCAGCCCGGGCCCGGCACGCGCATCCATCACTACGAGCTCATCCGCCAGCTCGGCAGTGGCGGAATGGGCACCGTCTTCCTCGCGCGCGACACGAGGCTCGGCCGCCGCGTGGCCATCAAGCTCCTGCACACGCAGGATTCGCAATTCACCCGCCGATTCCTCATCGAGGCGCGCGCCACCGCGCGGTGCAGCCACGAGAACATCGTCATCATCCATGAGGTCGGCGAGGTCGGCGCAAGCCCATACATGGTCCTGGAGTTCCTCCAGGGCCAGCCCCTCAACAGGCTCCTCAAGGGCAGCCCACGCCTGCCGCCAGCGCGGGCCGTGGAATTGATGGTCCCCGTGGTGCGAGCCCTTGCCTGCGCCCACGCGCAGAAGATCGTCCACCGGGACCTCAAGCCCGAGAACATCCTCGTCACCGACTCGGGCACCATCAAGGTGCTGGATTTCGGCATCGCCAAGGTGCTCCAGACCGACGAGTCCCACGGGGAGACCTCGCCCAGGGCGATCCTCGCGGAGCTCTACCCGCGCTCCGTCACCGGCTCACGCGAGGACGCCGGCAATCTCACACGCCAGGGCGCCCTGCTCGGCACGCTGCCGTACATGTCTCCGGAGCAGTGGGGCAATGGCGTCGCCATCGACCACCGGACGGACATCTGGGCGGTGGGCATCATGCTTTTCCGCATGCTCGCGGGCAGGCATCCGCTGGAGCCGCTCTCCGGACCGCAGCTCATGATTACCGGCGTGCTCGACGAGCCCATGCCGCGCTTGCGTGACGTGGCGCCGGACACGCCCGTGGCGCTGGCCGCCGTGGTGGACCGCTGCCTGCTCAAACACAAGGAGGAGCGCTTCCCGGATGCCCTCTCGCTGCTGCGCGCCCTGGAGCCCTTCCTGCCCGGGCGGTACACCCGGGAGCTCCGCCTCGACGAGAACCCCTACGCGGGCCTCAGCTCCTTCCAGGAGGCGGACGCGAACCGCTTCTTCGGCCGCGCCAAGGAGACCGCCGCGCTGGTCCACCGCATCCAGGACCGGCCGCTGCTGGCCGTCGTCGGCCCCTCGGGCGCGGGCAAGTCCTCGTTCATCCGCGCCGGCCTGATGCCCGTCCTCAAGCGCTCGGGCGAGCCCTGGGAGTCCTTCATCATCCGCCCGGGTCGCCATCCCCTGGCGGCCCTGGCCAGCCTGGTGGCGCCCTTCGTCACCTCCTCTCCCTCGGTGGAGGAGGACATCCGCAAACAACAGCAGCTCACCGACCATCTGCGCTCCCAGCCCGGCTACGTGGGCGCGGTGCTGCGCAGCCGGGCCCGCCGCGAGCGCCGGCGCATCCTCCTCTTCGTCGACCAGTTCGAGGAGCTGTACACCCTGGTGCCCGACGCCAGCGAGCGCCGGGCCTTCACCGCCTGCCTCTCCGGCATCGCGGACGATGCCACCTCCCCCATCCGTGTCGTCCTCTCGCTCCGCTCCGACTTCCTCGACCGCATCTCCGAGGACGAGCGCTTCATGGCCGAGTTGGGCCAGGGCCTCTTCTTCCTCGGCAGCCCCCAGCGCGAGGGGCTTCGTGACGCGCTCGTGCAGCCGGCGGAGCTGGCCGGGTACCGCTTCGAGACTCCGGCCATGGTCGACCAGATGCTCGGGCACCTGGAGGCCGCGCCCGGAGCGCTGCCCCTGCTGCAGTTCGCCGCCACCCGGCTCTGGGAAGCCCGGGACACGCCCCACCGGCTGCTCACCGAGAGCGCCTATCAGAAGCTCGGAGGCATCACCGGCGCGCTCGCCACCCATGCCGATGGCGTCCTCTCCGGGCTGTCTTCCCAGGAGCACCTGCTGGCACGGGCCGTGTTCCTCCGCCTCGTCACACCGGAGCGCACGCGCGCCATCGTTTCGCTGGAGGAACTGCGCGAGCTGTCCCGAGAGGGCGAGGACGTGCAGCGACTGGTCGACCAACTCGTCCAGGCGCGACTGCTGGTCATCCAGACGGGAGCGGGTTCCAGTGGCGCTTCGGTGGAGCTGGTGCACGAGTCCCTCATCCTCGGCTGGCCCACCCTCCTCCGCTGGCTCGAGGAGGGGCAGGAGCACGCGGCCTTCCTGGACCAGCTCCGCAATGCCGCACGCCAATGGGAGGCCAAGAGCCGCGACAGCGGTCTGCTCTGGCGCGGGGAGATGGTGGATGAAGCTCGGCGCTTCCAGCGTCGCTACCGGGGAGAGCTGCCACAGCTTCAGCAGGCCTTCCTCGACGCGGTCTTCGCGGGCTCGGCGCGGGCGGCGAGGCTCAGACGGGCGGTGCTCGTGGGGACGACGGCCCTCCTCCTGCTGTTGGTCGTCGCGGCGGCGGTGGCACTGGTCGTCATCGGCAACGCGCGGCGCGAGGCCGAACGACAGGCCCGCCTGGCCCTGCACGCCGAAGCCGCGGCGCGCACCGCCGAGTCCATGGCTCGAGGCGCCGAAGCGGAAGCGAAACAGCACCTGGCGGAGGTACAGGCCAAGGAGCTGGAACGCAGGCAGGCCCAGCACCAGGCCGAGACAGCCAATGCCCAGGTCGAGCTCACGAACCTCGAGCTGTTTCAAAAGAACGATGCGCTGCGTTCCGCATTGAAGAGGGCTCAGCGCGCACAGCTGCGGGCCCGATTCGCGAAGGTGCGCGCCGAGAACAGCGCCGCCGCGGCACGAGAGGCCCGGGAAGAAGCCGAGCTCCTGTTGCGCCGTGAGCAGGAGCGGGCCCGGCGAATCGAAGCCGCGCTCGGCAGTCGGTTCATCGAACTCTTGAAGTGAGGCTCCCGTGAAAGGAACGAAGAATCCTGTCCTGTCTTTCGTGGCGATGGCGTGGATGGCGCTGTGGGCCCCCTCCGCTCTCGCACAGAATGCGCCGAACGTGCTCGACGTCGGGAAGAACCGGCCCTGGGCACTGGGAGTCGCTCCGGGGGATCAGCAGACAGCGCAGGCCTTGTTCCAGGAAGGCAACGAGCGACTGAAGGAGTCCTTCTTCGTCGAGGCCAGCCGGCATTACCGGCAGGCGCTCCAGCACTGGAACCACCCGGCCATCCACTACAATCTGGCGCTCGCGCTGATGAACCTGGACCAGCCCGTCGAAGTCCACGAGCACCTGGTGGCGGCGATGCGGCACGGGCCGGAGCCCCTGGACGTGAACAGGTTCGAGCACGCGCTCGACTACAGGAAGCTCCTGGAACAGCAGCTCACCTGGGTGGATGTCTCCTGCGACCAGGCAGACACCACGGTGACAATGGATGGCCAGTTGCTGTTCATCGCGCCCGGCCGCTTCCAGGGGCTGATGCGCCCCGGCATGCACAGCCTCGTCGCGCTCAAGAAGGGGTACATGACCACTGAGAAGACGCCGACGCTGATGCCGGGCAAGCGGGAGCAGTTCGCCCTCAAGGTGTACACCGCGTCCGAGCTCACCGAGTACCGGCGGCGCTGGGCGGCCTGGATTCCCTGGACGGTGATGGGGTCGGGCCTGGCCGTGGCCGCGGGAGGCGGGCTGCTCCATCAGCAGGCACGGGCGCGGTTCAACACCTTCGACGAGGGCGTCAACCAGTGCGGCGGCTGCATCGCCAAGGCCGAGCTCATGCGGCTGCACAGCCAGGGCGCCGGCCTGCAGAAGGCCGCTGTGGCCGCGTATGCCGTTGGCGGGGCGGCGCTGACCACCGGCGTGTTGATGCTCTATTTCAACCGGGCCCAGCCACACCTCCGCTCGCCGCGAGACGTTGGGCAGGAAGTGGTTGTCACGCCGCTCGTCGGCACCGGTGCTGGCGGTGTGCTGGGCGCGTTCCGTTTCTGAGGAGGTCACCCATGAGCCGAAAGTCCCTGTTCCCTGCGCGGGCGGGAAGCATCCTCACGCTCGCACTCTGCTGTCTGACACTCCTGGCTTGCATAGAGCCCGAGAGCACGCTCTGTCCCGAGGGGCTGGTCTGTCCCTTCGGACAGAAGTGCGCCGCCCAGCAAGCCGTGTGCATCAAGGATGACTGTGGTGACGGCATCATCCAGACAGGCGAGTCGTGTGACGACGGAAACATCATCGATGGCGATGGCTGCAGTCGGAACTGCGAGTCCGCCGAGGCCTGCGGCAACGGCATCATGGACGTCGCCGCGAACGAGCTCTGCGATGACGGCGACACCGAGGGTGGAGATGGGTGTAGCGCCGACTGCAAGTCCACTGAGTACTGCGGAAACTCCATTGTCGACGAGGTGCTCGACGAGGTCTGCGACGACGGCAACACCGAGTATGGAGATGGGTGTAGCGCCGACTGCAAGTCCACTGAGTACTGCGGAAACGGATACATCGACTTCAACGAGCGGTGCGATGACGGCAACAATCTGGATGGGGATGACTGCCGGTGGGACTGCAGCTCGGGTCGCCAGTGCGGAAATGGCTACCTGGATCCCGGCGAGCAATGTGACGACGGCAATCTGCTTGACGGCGATGACTGTCGGCGCACGTGTGAAATCGCATTCTGTGGTGATGGGGACTTGAACACCCAGGGACTGCGCAAAGAGGAATGCGATGACGGCAACTCCCTGTCCTGTGGAACGTGTGATGCCTCCTGCTCACACGTCCAGGGAAGCAGCCCTGCGACCGGAATCATTACCGTGGTGCCCGGTGGCGAAATCCACGATGGAGAGATCCTCGTCATCAGTGATGGCCCGATTCAAAAAATCTTTGAGTTCAACACGGAAGGCGGTGTCGCCTCCGCCCATGTGAGACTCGCGATTCCGAAGATCGATAAGGATTTTGCGGTCCCCATAGCCATCGCCAAAGCCATTGATGATGAAACTGATTTTAATTTAATCGTCACGCGCGAATGGAATGTAATTAAACTCAAGGCTGCTCGGAATGGCTCCTTCGCGAATCAGCCCATCATCAAGTCCTCTGATGAAAGATCCCTGAGGGTGGACGGCATGAGCGGAGGTGTCGCCAGAGACTGCCCGGCGGGAACAGGGTGCAAGATCGACGATGACTGCGCGGATGGGCTGTGGTGTCCGGAGGTGCCAGAAACCGAGAGGCAGATGTGCAGGCCCAAGCCATGGTGAACTGAAGACCGTTGCGCCTCCGCCCGGTCCCCTTATCCTGCGCGGCCATGGCTACCCACTTCGACCCCAGCGCCGCCGCCCAGCCGGGCTCCGGCGTCTTCGGCCTCCCGCACTCGCCCGACGAGGCCCACGTCGTCCTCATCCCCGTGCCCTTCGAGGCCACCACCAGCTACGGCGGCGGCACCTCCGAGGGCCCCGCCGCCGTGCTCGACGCCAGCCGCCAGGTGGACCTCTTCGACGTCGAAACCGGCCGCCCCTACGAGCGCGGCATCGCCATGCTCGACGAGTCCCCGGAGCTGCGCGACTGGAACACCCGCGCCAAGGAGCGCGCCCAGGTCGTCATCGAGGCCGGCGGCATCCACTCCGGCGAGGCCGAGCTGCTCAAGGCCGCCAACGACGTCAACGCGCTCTGCGACCAGATGAACGAGCACGTCTACCGCACCGCGAAGCACTGGTTGGAGCAGGGCAAGCGCGTGGCCGCCGTGGGCGGGGACCACTCCATCTCCTTCGGCATCATCCGCGCCCATGCGGAGAAGTATCCCGGCCTGGGCGTGCTCCACCTGGACGCGCACGCCGACCTGCGCGTGGCCTACGAGGGCTTCACCTGGTCCCACGCGTCCATCATGTACAACGTCGCCGAGCGCATCCCCGGCGTGAAGACGCTCGTCCAGGTGGGCCTGCGCGACATGAGCCAGGAGGAGCACCGCTACATCGAGGACTCCAAGGGCCGCGTCCACGGCTTCTTCGACGCCACCCTCCAGAACAAGCGCTTCGACGGCATCCCCTGGAACCGCCAGGTGGATGAAATGGTCGCCCTGCTCCCCCAGCAGGTCTACCTGTCCTTCGACATCGACGGGTTGGACCCCACGCTCTGCCCGCACACGGGCACCCCGGTGCCGGGCGGCCTGTCCTTCCCCGAGGCGGTGGCGCTCATCTCCGGCGTCGTCCGCTCCGGCCGCACCATCGTCGGCTTCGACCTGACCGAGGTGTCTCCGGACCCCGAGGGCGGCGAGTGGGACGGCAACGTCGGCGCCCGCCTGCTCTACAAGATGATTGGCTGGATGCTGAAGTCGCAGAAGGCCTGAGGGCCCGCGTCACCCGCCCCGCGGCAGCAGCAGGCTGAACGTGGAGCCATGCCCGGGGCGCGACACGGCGGACAGCGCGCCGCCGTGCAGCCGCGCCAGCTCCGACGCCACGTAGAACCCCAGGCCCGCTGCGCCCGCGGGCCCCGTCTGGAAGGGTGCGAAGAGCCGGGGCACCTCCTCCTCCGGGAAGCCGGGCCCCGTGTCCCTCACCAGCACCGTCACCAGCGAGCGCGAGGCCTGCATCTCCACCATCACCTCGCCCCTGCCACCGTCCTGCTTCAACGCGTTCGCCAGCAGCACGTCGAACACCTGGTGGATGCGTTCCGGGTCGAACCGCACGGACACCGGCTCCGACGGCGCCACCAACGTCACCGGCGCGCGAGCCCGCCACGTGGCCACCGCGCCGCGCAGGTGCTGCGCCAGGTCGGCCTCCACGGGCTGGAGCGCCAGGCCGCCCGCCGCCAGCCGCGCCACGTCCCTCAGGTCGCGCCCCAGCGCCTCCAGGGACTGGAGCTGCGCGCCCAGGGACGCCAGTGTCGCGCGGTCCACCGCGGGCACTGCCTCCAGTTGCTCGAGCTGTGCGCGTGCCGCGTCCAGCGGGCCCTGGAGCGTCTGCGCCACCCACTGCCCCAACACCTCCACCGGCGAGCCCACGTCCACGGGCTCCGGGCGCGGCGCGCTGGCGAGCGACTGGCGGATGAGCGACTCGAAGTCGGTGATTTCGAAGGGCTTGTGGAGGAAGGCCGAGGCCTCCGGCGCACCCTGCGGCAACACCGCGCTCAGGAGGATGATGGGCACGTCCTTGAGCTGCTCCTCCTGCTTGAGGCGGCGGCACAATTCCACACCGCTCAGGCGCGGCATCATGTGGTCCGTCACCACGAGCTGCGGCCGGCGGGCCCTCGCGAGTCCGAGCGCCTCCTCGCCATCCCGGGCCCTCAGCACGTCGTGGCCCAGGTCCTCCACCACCTGGCTGAGGACCTCCAACACCGCCGGCTCATCGTCCGCGACCAGGACGAGACTCATGCTCTTCCACTCCCTCGGCTACAGCGCGCCTCGACTCGACGGCGCGCTGCCAGGATAACGGCCTCCCCCGACGGCGCAGCGACACCGGGGCCAGCGCGTGCATCCTGGAGATGCAATCGTTCACGGATGAGCGGACTGATCTATGAAGAGCGGAGCACCGCCACCAGAGACGCTGGGATGGGCTGCGGCCTTCCCGACAGTCGGGTTGTCCTGCCCCGGACACTCCCTGGTGGCGCACGGAGGGTTGGAATGAAGCCTGGAGTCATGAGGTGGAGCCTGCTGTGGGTGGTCCTGCTGGTCTCGGGAAGCGCGAGCGCGGACCTGGCCCGGCGCCGGGACGCCATCGTCGAGGTGGTGCAGAAGGTCTCCCCGGCCGTCGTCTACATCGGCACCGAGCAGGAGGTGGAGTCGCGCTTCCGCGGCCGGCGCTCCCCGCTGGAGGAGTTCTTCGGCGGCATGGGCGGCGGCGAGCAGGAGCGGCAGAAAATCGAGGGCCTGGGCAGCGGCGCCATCATCGACGCGTCCGGCACCATCGTCACCAATGACCACGTCATCCGCGGCGCCTCGGCCATCCACGTGGTGCTGGCGGATGGGCGCTCGTTCGACGCGGAAGTCATTGGCAGCGACGCGGCCAATGACCTCGCCGTGCTGAAGGTGAATGCGCGCGAGCCGCTGCCCACCGCGAAGCTGGGCACCAGCTCGGACCTTATGATTGGCGAGACGGTGGTGGCCATCGGCAGCCCCTTCGGCCTGAGCAAGACGGTGACGGCCGGCGTGGTGTCCGCGGTGGGGCGCACGTTCCGCGCGGACGACCGCGTCTACAACGACTTCATCCAGACGGACGCGGCCATCAACCCCGGCAACTCGGGCGGCCCGCTGCTCAACGTGGACGGGGAAATCATCGGAATCAACACCGCCATCTTCGGCGGCGGTGCGCAGGGCATCGGCTTCGCGATTCCCGCGGACAAGGTGCGGCGCATCGTCGATGAGCTGACGCGCTTCGGGAAGGTGCGCCCGGCGTGGGTGGGCATCGACGCGGTGGACCTGCCGCCTCGCGTGGCCCGGCAGCTCGGGTGGGACCGCGCCTACGGGGCGCTGGTGACGACCGTGGAGCCCGGCAGCCCCGCGGCCCAGGCCGGCGTGAAGCGCGGGGACGTGGTGGCGGAGTTGGGCGGCTCGCGCATCCAGGACGCCGAGGACTTCGACACCCGCGTGCGTGGCTACCCTGCCCGCTCGCCCTTCCCCATGATCCTCTTCCGGGACGGCGGCACGCGCACGCTCCAGGTGACGCCGTTGGAGTTCCCCGCTCGCATGGTCGAGGGGCTGGCATGGGAGCGGCTGGGACTGCGAGTGAAGGAGGTGAAGGGCGTGCTGGCGGTGTCCGGCGTGCGGCAGGACTCGGGCGCGGCCGAGGTGGGGCTGGAGCCAGGGGACATCATCCTGCGGGTGAACAACCAGCCGGTGCCCACGGCGGATGCGTTCCGGGAGGCGCTGCTGACGGCGCGACGCGGACGGAGCGTGTTGCTGCTCGTGCGCCGGGGCCGGTACGGCTATCACATCACGCTGCCCTTCGAGCAGCAGGGACAGGGCCTCTAGGGCGTTTCGGAACCGGGGTGGGTCGTCCGGGATTTCTGGACCAGCGCGTCTCGCACTACGATGGGGCGTATGAGTTCCGTCCGTTACCAGTCCCTCGGTCCCCTGCTGGCCGGGGAAGGCTCGCGTGCCTTCCTCGGGCTTGCCCTGGAGGACGGCGCGCCCCCCCGCTCCGTGGTGCTCATCTGGGCGCCGCAGGAGATTGCCCAGAACCCGGAGATGACGGCGCGGCTGACGCGTGAGACGTCGCGCGCGCTCGTCTTCGAGCACCCCAACATCCTCCGCGTCCACGGCCTCGCCGTGCAGGACGGCGGCGTGGCGCGCGTCACCGAGTTCGCCGACGGCGAGCCCCTGCGCCGCCTGCTGGAGGCCCACCCCCGCCTGCCGCCGCAGTTCGCCGCGCTCGTCGTCGCGGACGCGGCCATGGGCCTGCACTACGCGCACGTCGCCGGCAATGACGACGGCACGCCGCTGGTGCACGGCGACATCCGCCCGGAGACGCTGATGATCTCCTTCGGCGGCGTGACGAAGGTGACGGGCTACGGCGCCCTCGGTGTGGCCCCGCGCGAGCGCGACGGCAAGCGCGTGAAGAACCGGCGCAAGTACAGCGCTCCGGAGCAGCTGCTCGGTGGCCGCGAGGCCGTCAACGTGCAGTCGGACGTGTTCCTGCTGGGGCTCGTGCTGCACGAGAGCCTGTCGGGGAAGATGCCGTTCAAGGAGACGGCGGACCCGGACAAGGCCGTGCTGAACCGCTCGCTGCCGCCGCTGCCGCAGGACGTGCCGCTGAAGATTGACGCGGTGGTGCGCAAGGCCACGACGAAGCGCGCGTATGACCGGTATCCGTCGGCGCTCGCGTTCCGCGAGGCGCTGGTGGAGGCGGTGGGCACGCTGCCCACGCATGCGCAGTTCGCGGAGTTCATGTCGAAGTACTTCCCGCCCGAGCACGAGGCGCGGGCGGCCCGGCGCAGGGTGATTGAGGCCGGCATCGCGGACGTGATGCAGAAGGCGGGCGTATCGCCTCCGGCGGTGGCGGAGTTCCTCGCTCGCGGGACGCTGGCTCCAGGGGTGTTGCCCGCGAAGTGGCCGGCGCTGCCGGGGCAGCTCTCTGTTTCGGGGCCGGTGAATCTGGGCGCGGGCTCCGAGCCTGGTGCTTCCACGGAGGCCACGGCTTCGGGTCCGTCGACGGGCTCGCAGGCACAGGTGGCTCCTGCCGCGACGTCCGCGCAGGGCCCCGCCAGTGGCTCTCATGCGCAGGTTCCGAGTGGTGCAGAGGCCGCGCAGGGTCCGGCCAGTGGGTCTCATGCCCAGGTGGTGCCTGCCGCGACGTCCGCGCAGGGTCCGGCCAGTGGGTCTCATGCCCAGGTGGTGCCTGCCGCGACGTCCGCGCAGGGTCCGGCCAGTGGGTCTCATGCTCAGCTGTCGGGGAGCGCCGCGACCGCGCAGCCCGCGAGTACCTCCGCACAGGGCCCGGTCAGTGGGTCGCATGCCCAGGTCTCTGGGGGTGCTGCGTCTTCAACTGGCTCGACGGGTGCGAATGCAACGGTGGCTCCGGCCAGCTCGGGCTCGACGCCTGCTGCTGGCGGACTGCCGGTGGGCGGCCCGTCCGCGACTCCCGTTCCCCCCGCGGCCGCGGCTGCTTCGGCGAAGCCGTCTCGCGCCTGGGTGGGCCTGGTGGTCGCCGGCCTGGTGCTGACGCTCGGCGCGGCGGCGGTCGTGCTCCAGCGGCTGCCCTCCAACATCGAGGCGGAGGTCGACGCGGGTGCCGCGTCCGTGACGCCGATGGAGGCCGTCGCTGACGCGGGAGCGGTGACCAAGGTGGCCGTCGTGGACGCGGGCATCCCGATGGGCATGCTGGACCTCACCGTCGAGCCGCGCGTGGAAGCGTCCATCCCCGGGCAGTACCTGGGACGTACGCCGCTCTCCGCGTCCGTGCCCGCGGGCCGGCACGTGCTGACGTTCAGCAACCCGGTGCTCGGCATCCAGGTGACGCGCACCATCACCGTGCCGGCGGGTGGCCGCACCGCGCTGCAGTACTTCCTCAACAAGGGCTTCGCCACCGTGCGCGCACCGAAGGGAGCCATCGTCACCGTCGACGGCCGCCTCGTGGGCGCCGCTCCCGTGGAAGAGCTGGACCTCTACGAGGGCACGCACCAGCTCCTCGTCGTCGTGAACAACTCGCGCTGGCAGCGGACGTTCAAGGTGGAGGCCGGTCAGCGCGTCGCCTTCGACGTGGACTTCGAGGCGCCCGCCGAGGAGTAGTGCGCGTCCACTAGGCCCCGCGCCGTGACATATGGCGCGGGGTCAGCTCTTCAGCAGCGCGAGGAGCTGCTCGGTGTCCACGGGCTTCGTCAGGTAGTCGCTCGCCCCGGCGGCGAGGCACTTCTCGCGCTCGTCCTTCAGCGCCCTGGCGGTGATGGCGATGATGCGCAGGGTGGCGAAGCGCGGGTCCTCGCGGATGGCGCGCATCGTTTCGTAGCCATCCAGCTCCGGCATCATCACGTCCAGGAGGACGGCATTCACGTCCGGGTGGGCATGCAGGGTGTTGATGCCCTCCCTTCCGTTCTCCGCATGCAGCACCTGCAGCCCGCGTGCTTCGAGGATGCTGGTCAGGGCGAAGATGTTGCGGATGTCGTCGTCCACGACGAGCACCTTGCGTCCCATGAGCTCCGGCGCAGGCGCGGCTGACGGCAGTGGGAGTGCAAGCGGCTCCGGGCGCGCGTCGACCGGAGCGACCTCGCGCTGTGCCTCTTCCGGGCCGACGTAGACCCTGGGCAGGAACAGCGTGAAGGTGCTCCCCTTCCCCGGCTCGCTCTCCACGTGGAGCTCACCGCCGAGCAGCCTCGCCAGCTCGCGGCTGATGGACAGTCCCAGGCCGGTGCCTCCGTACTTGCGGCTGGTGCCTCCGTCCGCCTGCTGGAACGCCTCGAAGATGAGGTGCTGCTTGTCCTTCGGAATGCCGATGCCGCTGTCCACCACGCTGAACGCCAGCACACGGTCGGCACGGTCGAGCAGCTCGCTGTCGAAGCGCCGGCCCCTGTCCTCCACCGGCTTGACGTGCAGCTCCACGCGGCCGGTGTCGGTGAACTTGAAGGCATTGGAGAGCAGGTTCTTGAGCACCTGCTGCAAGCGCTGCGGGTCCGTGCGCAGTCCGTAGGGCAGCGAGGCAGACAGTGTCACGCGGAAGCCCAGCCCCTTGTGCTCGGCCACGTGCGTGAAGTTCCGCTCGACGAAGGACTTCAGCTCGGAGAGCGGGACGTCGCACGGCTCCACGCGCAGCTTGCCGGCCTCCACCTTCGACAGGTCGAGGATGTCGTTGATGAGCGCCAGCAGGTCCGCGCCCGAGGCGTGGATGGTCTTCGCGTACTCCACCTCCTTGAGGCTCAGGTGGCGTTCCTTGTTCTCCGAGAGCACCTTCGCGAGGATGAGCAGGCTGTTGAGCGGCGTGCGCAGCTCGTGGCTCATGTTCGCGAGGAACTCGCTCTTGTACCGGGACGCGAGCGCGAGCTGCTCCGTGAAGCTCAGGTTGTCGGTCAGGTCCTTCCACACGCCGGACACGCCCGGCACCGTGGGCAGCTCCGCGCCCTTGCCTTCCGGGCCCACCTCCTTCGCGACGCGCGTGACTTCGTCCGCGAAAGTCTGGAGCTGGTCCACCATGGTGTTGATGGTGTTTTTGAGCGCGAGGCTCTCGCCGCGAACCTCCACGGTGATCTTCTCCGAGAGGTCTCCTCGCGCCACGGCTACGCTCACCTTCGCGAGGCAGCGCACCTGCGCGGTGAGGCTGGCGGCGAGGACATTCACGCTCTCCGCAATCTCCCTCCAGGCGCCGGGCAGCTCCCTCAGCCCCACCTGTCCGCCGAGCCGCCCCTCGATGCCCACCTCCCGGGCGACTCGTGTGACGTCCGCGACGAAGGCGGAGAGCTGGGTGGCGCGCTCGGCTTGAAGGGCGGCGCCTGTGTTGAAGGCCTCCGCCAGCCGGTCCATCAGCGGACTTGCGCCATACAGCGGGAGGCCCTGCGAGAAGTCTCCCCGGTTGGCTGCTTCCATCGCGGCGAGCAGTGCGCGGAGCTGCGCTTCCTCGCTCGGAGCCTCACGGTTGTTCTTCTCGTCCATGGAGGCTCCTCGTGCGACTGCGATGGGCGCAGGCCTATGTCACGGGGGCCTACGCGCTCTTGCGGCGCCGCATCATCGCCTCGTACGAGCGACCCACGCTCTGCGAGAGGATGAGCAGCTCGCCCACGTCCGGCGGGGTGAGCTGGTCCGGCCCGTTGTCCACGTACAAGAGGTGCACCACCTTGCCGCGCACCAGCAGCGGCAGGATGACGGCCGTCGTCGGGAAGCCCCCGCCCAGCAGCTTGTAGAACACGCCCATCGCCGCGTCCCGCTTCACCGGGCCGATGTAGTGCGAGCGCGTGTCCCTCACGAGCCGGAAGGTGCTCTGCTCCCTCAGCGCAACGCCGATGCGGTGCACCGCCGCCTCGCGCACACCGGCCCCCATGCCGTGCCAGCCCGTCACCAGGCTGCCCTGCACCGACAGCAACAGGTTCCGCTTCCACTTGCCCAGCGCGAAGCGCAGCACCGTGCGCGCCACGTCCTCGCGGTCCGAGCTGCGCGCCAGCTCCGCCTGAGCCTCGGCGAACGTGAGCGGCGTCGGCGGCGGCTCCGGAGGCCGCTGCACCGCTTGCGGCGGCGCCACCGCCACCGGCGCGGCCGGCCGCTGCGGCACCACCGTCACCGGAGGCGGCGTCATCGGGAACGGCTGCGCGGGCACCACCGGCCGCTGCGGCTGCGCCGGCACCTGGGGCGCCACGGGCCGCTGCGTCACGGGTGCCTGGGGCGCCACGGGCAGCTCCGGTACAGGCAAGGGCTCCATCACCTCCACACCGGTGATGACCTCCTCCGCCCCGCCCATGTCGCCCTCGTAGTCCGCCCCACCGCGCAGCGCCTGCGCGTAGACGGACTGGAACTCCTCCTCGCTCATCAAATCCGGCGCCTTCTCGGCCGCCTTCGCCAGTTCCGCCTGCGCGCCCGGCGCGGGCCTCGCGCGGATGGCATTCATGTCGATGGCGCGCAGAGAGCGGAACGCCTTGCAGTAGCGCCGCAGCATCTGGTTCATCCGGAACTCGGGGATGACCACCGGCACCACGCGCTTGCCCGTCTTGAAGGCAATCTTGTCGAGCGTCTCGAAGTCGTGCGGGTTGAGCACGGCGACGCTCAGGCGCGTCGCGTCCACCCGCATGGGCAGGTATTCCTTGTCGTCCGCGTGGTTCGCCGACACCATCGCCAGCGCCTTCGGGTCCGGCACCAGCTCCCCGGAGGCAAAGGCAGTGTTGTGCAGCTGACCGAGCGACTTCGCCAGGTCCTGCTCGGACAGCAGTCCCAGCTCCAGCAGGTTCGTCCCGAGCCGCCCGCCGTGCACGACCTGCGCCTCGAGTGCCTCCTCGATTCCCTCGGGCGTGACGAGGCCTTCCTTCACGAGCAGTTCACCCAGGCGCATGGCCTTCGCTTGTAGCCGTGCCCCGTCCCGCTCCGCAAGCACGCACGCCGCCGGGTGCGGGCGTCGCTAGTCCTCCGGGTGGTGGCTGAGCGCCACCCGGTTGCCCTCCGGGTCCCTTACGTACACGGACCAGCGCGTCTCGTGCTCCAGCGGCACCCCCGCCCGGGCGAAGGTCTCCACCACCCCAGCCCGGGCCGCCTTCGGAATCCGGAAGGCCAACAGCAGCAGGCCCGGCCGCTCGTGGCGGAACGGGAGGGACTCCGGGTCCGAGCCCGCCGCCTCGATGGCCAGGAAGCCGCCTCCTGGCACGCCCACCCAGATGCTCCTCAGGGAGCCGTCCGGCCTCAGGTGCCGGGTCAGTTCCGGGAAGCCGAGCAGGTCCCGGTAGAAGGCCGTCACCCGCTCGAGGTCCTTCGCCTGGATTGCAACATGGTGGAAGCCCTGAACGTCCATGGCGCGGATGCTATGGTCTGCGCGCCCATGGCGCGACTGCTCATCGTCGAAGACAACCACGAGTTGGCCTCCCTCATCGTCGCCGCGGCCCAGAGCCGCGGTCACGAGGCGCGGGCGGCGTACACCGGCGAGGCGGCCCTGGAGGCGCTCGGCCCCGGCTCGAAATGGGACGTCGCCCTCGTGGACCTGCTCCTGCCCGACATCCGCGGCAGCGAGGTGCTGAGCGCCCTGCGCGCCCACGGCATCCCCGCCATCGCCGTCAGCGGCGTCTACAAGGGGGACCGCTTCGCCCAGGAGGCCGTCCAGGTCCACGGCGCGCGCGCCTTCTTCGCCAAGCCCTTCGAGCTGAACGCCGTCATGGACTCGCTGGAGGAGGCGGGCGGCATCGCCCCCGCCCCCCGTGCCCCTCCGCCCGTGCCGGAGGCCGCGCCCCCGGACGAATTGCTCGACGACGAGGACCTCATCGTGCTGGAGGAGGTCGTACCCGACTCCGGCGACACCTCCGCCCCCCTGCATTCCGTGGAGGAGACGGAGGCGCTGCCCGTGCCCGACGACGGGCACCATGCCCTCCCCCTGCCCTTCCAGCGGCGCGAGAAGGTGTGGAGCAACGCCGCGTCCCCGTCCGCCGCCCCGCGCGGCTCGCTGCCCGAGTGGACGCTCGCGGGAGAGCTCAAGGACACCTCCGTCGCGCGGCTGCTCAACGCGTACTACGAGGCGCGCCACCACGGGGAGCTGAAGCTCAAGCAGGGCTCCGTCCTCAAGGTCGTCTACTTCGAGTCCGGCCGCATCGTGTACGCCGCCTCCAACCTGGCGCAGGAGCGCTTCGGCCGCTTCTGCGTCCGCCGGGGCGTGCTGCCCGAGTCCCGCCTGGTGGAGGTGGCCGCGTACGCGAAGGAGCACGGCCTGCGCACCGGCGAGGCCATGCTCCGCCTGGGCCTCATGGACGCCGCGCGGCGCCGGCAGTTGCTGGAGGAGCAGGTGAAGGAAATCCTCTGGTCCACCTTCACGTGGACGGAGGGCCAGTATGGCTTCAGCGCCATGCGGCCCCAGCGCGCGGACCTGGTGAAGCTGTCCGTCTTCCCCGGCGACCTGGTGCTGGAGGGCGTGGAGAAGACGGAGACGCTGGTGGCCCTGCGCCAGCGCATGCCGCCCTCGCGCCGGCTGTTCCCCACCGCGGACCCGCCGTACGGCCTGCACGAATTGAAGCTTCAGGGGCCACAGGCGCTGCTGCTCGCGTACGCGGATGGCAGCAAGACGGTGGAGGACCTGCTGGCCCTCACCGATTTGTCCGAGCGCCAGGCCCTTGCCACGCTGCGCGGGCTGGAATTGCTCGGCGTGCTGGAGGAGCGGCCCGAGGCACCGAGCCGCCGCCACCGCATCACCTTCGGCCTCTAGCCCGCCGCGCCGTCGCGACGGCGGCGCAGCAGCCGCGCCAGCGCCAGCAGTCCGAGCAGGGCCGAGCCCGCGTCTCCGCTCGAGCACCCGCACCCGGAAGACGGCACGGGCGGAAGCGGGCCGGAGACCTGCACGCCATTGAGGAACACCTCTCCACCGAAACGCGGCGAGGCCAGCAGCCGGGGACGCGCCACGTAGGTGAGCGCGCTGGTGCCACCAGCGGGCAGCGTCACGCCGTCCACCACGAAGCCGCCCTCCACCGCCTGCTCCGCCACCGTCCTTCCGTCCACCTTCACGCTGCCGGGCACCCAGTCCACGCCGTCCACGTGCTCGACGTGGCGCAGGCTTCCCACCTGGCACCCGGAGTCGTTGCGCAGCTGCACCACCACGCCCACCAGGGACTTCTCCGCGCCAATCTGCGACTCCGTCTCGTGCGTCACGTCCACGAAGGGCGCCGTGGTGATGGGCACCACGTGCTGCGTCGTCGTGCTGTTGCCGCCGCCCGCGTCCGCGGTGACGCTCAGCACGACGGACTCGCCCACCAGTCCCTCCAGGCCCGTGTCGCGCGTGGCCACGGTGACCTGCGCGCCGCCCAGCTCCGCCTCCGCGAGCGCGGGCCCGCCCACCTGCGTCCAGGTGATGTCCACCGCCTGGCATGCGTTGGAGGGAATCGTCTGCGTCAGCGTGGCCGTCGCGCGCTCACCACAGTGGGCCACCAGCGCCTCGCCCTCCAGCGCGCCCAGCGCGGCCGGAAGCGCCTGCGCGGACACCAGCGTCTGCGCCGTGCCGCCATTGAGCCGGGTGCCGGTGCTTTCGTCGAAGAGCTGACCATGGACGATGTAGTCCCGAGCCGAGCAGTCGTCCGGCAGCGGCGGCCTCCAGCTTCCCGGGACGTCCACCACCGCGCCGGCCAGCGTCCCGCCGTCCAGGTTTCGTAGGGACATCTGTGCCTTCAGCGCGTACTCGGCCGGGCACAGCACGGACGTGCCCAGCTGGATGTCCACCTGTCCCTGCTCCGCGGGCACCGCCGTCAGCTGGAGCTGGGCGGCGGTGATGTCCTCTACCGCCGGCACCGCGTCCACCCGCACCGTCGCCTCGGGGCCGTCCTGCACGCCACCGGCGTCGGTCTGGATGCGGTTGAAGGCGGTGAACGACAGGCTCGCGCGCGTGCACGCGACGGCCTCCACCCGGAGCCGCGGGCTCTCCACCGGGGACTCCAGCGAGACGGTGCCGCCGTCGGCGGCTCTCACCGTGAAGGCCGGGGGCACTCCCGCACTGGAGTCGCTCAGCCGCCACACCGTCTGCACTCCAGGCAGGCCCGGCGTGCCGGTACACGTATGCAGGGGAGCCTCGGCCGTCACGTCGGTTCCCGAGCCCGGTCCCGAGGCCAGCGCCCGCACCGCGCCCGGCCCGAAGGGCGCCAGCGGAGGTCCCCAGGGCGCCACGTCCACCGAGAAGCTCGTGAGAGGGGACGCCAGTCCGCCCTCGTCCAGGCCCTGCACGGTGTACGTGTACCGCTCGCCCTGTTGGACGCACAGGGTGTCCGGCGGCGTGAAGGTGGCCGTCCCGTCCGGCGACACGGCGAGCTCCGGCTGCGTCGTCGACGTCGACGTCCAGCGGTAGCCCACCGTGGCGCACGGCCCGCTTCCGGGCGGCGTGGCCGTGAAGACTCGCGGCGCTCCGCCCGCGACGACCGCGGCATTCGTGGGCGTCACGCCGGGCACCTCGGGGCCTCGCACGTTGTTGAGGGTGACGCGCACCTTCACGGACTGGTCGTGGGACGCGAGGCCATCCGAGGCGAAGACATCCAGCTCCCGCGTCTCCGTCTTGCAGACGTCTCCTAGCGGCGTGACTTCCAGGTCCAGCGTGTCCGGCTGCAACCCAGCGCGCACGTTGAACAGGCCCGCCGCCGCCGCTGAATCCACCGAGACACGCACCGCGTCTCCGTCATCATCCGTCGCGGTGATCCGCCTCTGCACGGCGCCCCCCGCCTCGTAGATTTCCAACGACTGCGTCCCCGACACGAAGCCGGGCGCCGCCTCGTTGGTGTAGAGGCGGAGGTTGCCCGAGCCCTCGCCCGGACTGTCCAGGCTGATGACACAGAAGGCGGAGCCCGCGCAGGCCACTTCCAGCGGTTTCGGCAGCGACGAAGTGTCCACCTTGGGGTTGACGCGCCAGAGCGTGCCCGCATCGGCCGCGCTGTCGGTGGGCACGGCGCCCAGCAGCACGAACTCGTCGCTGTCTCCCAGGCCCACCGCGACGCCGTAGCCCTCGCCGCGTGCGCTGCCCTGGCCGGTGTTCACGTCCACCGAGACGATGCGCACCGCGGTCCCGCCGTCGAGAATCGTCACGGGGAGGAACGGGGCGAGGTGTCCGGGCCCTGTTGGCGGCGTGAGCTGTCCCCGGAAGAGGCCCGCGTCGCTCCCGAAGATGGCGACGGGGTCGGGCCCTTCCGTGGCAATGAGGTCCACCGTCGTGGGCTTCTCCTGCAGCAGGTTGGCGGGGAGGTCGACCTCGGCCACGAAGTCACGCCCCCGATACCAGAGGAAATCCGTCGTCGTCGTGACGACGTAGAAGAGAACGTGGGGGACACCGCCATCCGTATCTGTCACCCCCATCACGCTCGTGGGGCTGAATGACCCGCCGGGGATGGTCAGCGTGTTCCATTCCGGCCCGCCCGTGTTCGCCGGGAGCGTGGTCAGCAACTGGAGGTCGGTGGTGTTGGGCTTCACCGTGGCATAGCCAGTCCCGGAGGGCGTGAAGCGCACTCGCCGTACCTGGGGTGCAATGCTCTCGCCTGGAGGGATGATGGTCCCGGACGGCAGGCAGTTGCCGTTGCTGACCAGCGTGCCTTCGAGCTTCACGGCGGCGAAGCAGCCGGAGGGGGACAGGAAGGTGCCGAACACGTCCGCTTCGAAGAACTCCGCGTCCACGGCGCCGTTGTTCCAGAGTTCCACCTTCTGGGTCGAGGACACCGAGTAGACGCCGGGCCGCCAGACATCCACGTACCGGGGGAAGCCCGCGACGTCGGCGATCTCCACCCCGGCGGATGCCGCCGTGGCCATACCCATGCAGAAGATGAAGACGATGGCGGCGCGCACGGGTTGGCTCCTAGTAGGCCACTTCGGCTCGCAGGTAGAGCCGATCCTGATTCTCCGTCGAGTCGGCCGTCAGCCCCAAGCCGCTGAAGCCCAGGAGTGTGTACCCGGCAGCCAATCGCAGCCGCTCATCGACCCGGTATGCCACTTCCGCCCTCACCGCCGTCAATCGCTCACCTTCCGGGGATGCCGTCCTGCGTGCGAGCTCCGCGCCTACTTCCAGTCCTCCCACCACCCGCACCGCGGGGCGCACCGTGCCGGTCCACACCCAGCGCACGGAGTCCTCGAGGCTGGAGCGGCCCGCGTGCAGGCCCGCCGCCACGGAGAGCCGGTCTCCCAGCTTGACGGCCGGCAACAGTGAGAAGAGCTGCAACGCCCGCTCGCCAAATGCGGCGCGTGCGCCGGGCAGCAGCTCGCGGGTGAGGCCGTAGCGCGCCACCACCAGCCACGGCCCGGGCCGCCAGGCAACCGCCGCGTAGCCCTCGACGAACCTCGCCTCCAGCGCCTCCACATCCACGGTGCGGGCAAAATCCACGCGGCCCGAGGCCGTCACGTCCTCGCGCAGCTCCGCCTGTGCGGCCAGCGCAACCACCGTCTGCAACCGGTCCACCGGCGTCGGGTCCCCGCGCTCCGGCGTGCCCTCCTCCCGGCGCAGCTCCACCCGGCCCTCCACGCGGAGGCGCTCCAGCACGAGCTGGCCGAAAACACCGGCCGCGTCGCGCTTCAGCGCGGTGTCCACGTCGAGCAGGCTGCGCACGCCGCGCTCGTACCGCGCGCCCACGCTGAAGCCGCCCGTCACCTGCTGCTGGAGTCCCACCGCGCGAGCCAGCCGCACGGAGGTGGCGTCATGCGCGCCCACGTCCTCGACGAAGAGCGCGGTGCCGCTGTCCGGCAGCTCGGTGCGCGCGCCCGTCAGCGTGCGGCCCGCGCCGAAGTCCGGCCCGTCCACATCCACCGAGTAGCCGCCGTAGTACACCTCCTGCCCGCTCCGGGACTCCACGTTGGCCCACGCGCGCGGGCCCAGTTCGGGGCCCCAGCCGCCGTGCACGCCCACGCGGGTGTCCTTCGCCACATCCACGTCCACGCCCGCCGAGGTGAAGGTGTCGTCCATCCGCCCCGGCCCCTCGCCGTGCAGCGCGAGCATCTGCCGGTGCGCCGCGCTCAGCTCCATGCGCCCGAAGAGGCGCAGGGAGCCCGCGATGCCCGCGGAGGTCCGGCCTCCGAAGAGGGCCGGCCCCACGCCCGCCACCTCCGCCGCGCCCAGCCGCGAGTCACGCACCTCCAGCCGCGCGCTCCAGAGCACCTCCTCCCAGCCCACGGCCGCGCCCACCGTCCGCGCGGTGAAGGGCGTGTCCGCGAAGGGCTCGCGAGGGTCGGCCGAGCGCCGCTCATCCGCCAGCAGCGTCAGCTCCAGGTGACGGGCCACGGGCTGGCGCAGGCGCAGCGAGGTCTGCCGGAACAGGGCCGCTTCCGTGTGCGCACCGTCCGAGTAGCCCTTCGCGCGCAGGCGGAAGGCCGCGTCCACCGAGCCTCCGCCGCCCAGCGGCCCCGGCCCGCGCACCCGCAGGCCCAGCGCCCCACCCTCCGTGCCGACTCCCGCTGAGGGCCGGAGGAAGCTGAGGCCGCCGTCGTCCGACACGCCGAAGCGGCCGGACTCCACCGCCGTGCCCCGGCTGGAGGCCACCTCCGCCGTCAGCGTGTACGCGCCGACCGTCGCCCGCGCCCGGCCGGTGTACAGCGTGTAGGGCTTGCCCTCGCGTCCCTCGCGCACCGCCGCGAGCCCCAGGCGCGCGCCGCGCCACTCGCCCCACAGCTCGCCGCCAGCCGTGTCCTGCGCGTCCGCCGGCCGCAGCGCCGCGTAGTCCACCACCAGCACCGGCTCGGGTGACTCGGTGGGCGAGTCCGTGCGCAGCCAGGACTCGCCCGCGATGAAGGACAGCGGCCGCGCCAGTAGGATGCGGCCGGAGAAGTAGTCGATGTCGTAGTCGCGCCCGCGCACCAGGTGGCGCTCCGCCAGCGGCAGGCCGGTGACGCCGTCGCGCACCTCCAGGCGCACCAGCTCGGAGCCCTCCGATATCGACACCGCGCCCAGGTAGTAGAGGCTGCCGCCGGTGGCGCGCAGCTCCTCGTGCGCGGGCACCGCCGTCAGCAGGCGGCTCGGGTCCGAGAGGCTCCCGCCGAACACGTCCACGCCCGCGCGCGCCGTCGAGTCCTGGAGCAACTTCGTCTTCAGCTCCGCGTACGGGCCGAAGAGCGGCCGGTGGTAGCGACCCACCTCACCGTCCTGCAGCAGTGCCCGGTACGTGCCCAGGCCGGCGCGGCCGTAGTCCTCATGCCGGGCCTCCAGCCGCAGGCGTCCCTCTGGAGCATTCGGCGTCAGCGCCACCGAGTCGTCGCCCCACTCGACGGGCGTGAGGTCGATGTCCGGCACGCGCTCGAAGCGCTCGGGCAGGCGCGGGCGCAGCCAGTCCGGCAGGCTGGCACCGTTCAGCGTGCGGCCGTCGGTGTCGCGCAGGTCCAGCTCGCCCACGAGCTCCACGTCGGCCAGCCGCAACTCGGCGTGGGCGGAGCCGCGGCCACGCAGCTGCACGTCTCCGTCCGCGGGGGCCCAGGTGGCCTCCACGTCCAGGAGGCCCACCGCGAAGGGCCTCGCGGCGGCGGCAATCTCCAGCGTCTCGTCGCGTGGCGGCTCGCCCGGCACCTCCAGGTGGAGCGGCACCGCGTTGTGGCCCGGCTCCAGCGTCACCAGCACCTCCACGCTGCCGTCCGGCCCCACGACCTGTTCGCCCTTCGGCGTGCGCACGCGGGTGCCTTCCGGGGCCTCCAGGCGCAGCCGGGTGGTGCCGCTGGCCACCTGCTCATCGCGTCCGGCCGGAAGCTGGAGCGAGCCCGCGGGCTCCACGGCACGTGGCGCCACCAGCCATCCGTCATCGCGGCGCACCACGTCCACGCGCTGGCGGAAGAGGCGCACCGCGCCGTCGGGAGCGGTGGCGGTAATCGCCAGCGTGTTCGCCCCCACCACCAGAGGGACGAGCGCGCTCCACGCGCCCTGCGCGTCCACCTCCGCCGCCACGCCCGCCACGGTGACGCGGTCGCCCGGCGCCGCCTTGCCGGCCACGCGGAAGCGGACGGCGCCCTCGCCCGCCACCAATTCGGCCACTGGCGGCGCGGCCGCGTAGGAGAGCACCAGCGGCGGCGCCTGCGTGGCCACGTTGCGCACGGCGAAGTCCTGGAGGAGGGCGGCACCCCACGGCACCTCCACCGTGGCGGCCTCCGGACGCACCCGGCTGGCGGCCGGCAGCGAGCGCGGGTCCACCTTCAGCCGCTGGCGGCCCGGACGCAGGTGCAGCCCACCCGTCGCATCCGGCATCCGCGAGTCCACGCCGTTGACGTGGTAGCGCCCATGCGCATCCGTGCGCACCTCGCGGCCGGTGGTGAGCACCAGCCGCACGTCCGGCAGGCCCGGCTCGTCGGTGCCACAGCGCCCGTCGCCGTTCACGTCCTGGCACACCCGGCCGGCGATGGTGGACGCCAGCGACGCCGTGTCCGACGACAGTCCCTGCGCCGCCGACACGAGGGGCAGGAGCAGCGCGGCCGCAAGCAGCATCAGCCCATGCCTCATGGCCGCACCTCGGCCAGTGCCGTCACGCCCGTGCTCACATCCGCCACGGAGACACCGATGGGGCCCGGGGCCCCCCGCACGGTGAAGGAGGTGCGCCCGTCGTGGACCTCTTCCGCCACGCGCTCACCGCCGGACAGCGCCACGTGCACCTGACGGCCCTCCAGGACCTGCCCGCGCGAATCCTCCACCCAGTACGTCACACGGGTGCCCTCCACCTTCAGCCGCACATTGACGGGGACCTCGGGCGCCAGCCGCACGGTCTGCGACACGGCGGGCGGCACGAGCGGGGATTCCAGCGGATACACCGGCCCCTCCGCGCCGAGCACGTAGACGGTGCGCGCCAGTCCCGGCCACACCCCGTGCGACACCTGCAACGTCCCGGTCCGCGGCGGCCCCAGGCGCACCGTGCCGTCCGCGCCCGTCACCACCAGCTGGCCGTCCACGCGCAGCGGTTGCGCCGGCACGGGCAGTCCCGCCAGGTCCGATACGCCCGCGTAGAGCGCGCCGCCGTCCCTCCACACGGAGATGCGCGCGGGCTCGCTCCCCGCGGGCCCCCAGGCGCGTGCGCCCACGGCCACCTCCGCCGCGTCGCCCGACAGAGGCGGCGTCCACGTGCTGGAGAAGGTGCCCGGCGGCGACTCCACTGGCGGCGAGAAGCGGCCCACCGGAGCCCGCGGCTCCACCACCGCTCCAGGCCGCGGGCGGCCAAACGCATCGCGCGCCGTCACCCGCACTTCCGCGCTCGCACCGTGGTGCACCAGCGCCTCCGACACGGACAGCCCCACCTCCGCCACCGGACCCTGCACCAGTTGCAGCGCCAGCTCCTCGCGCGAGCCGGCGCCGCGCTGGGGCCACGCGGCGGTGATGCGCTCGTCCTCGGCCAGCGCGCGGGGCGAGGTGTAGCGCCACTCCAGCAGGCCACCTTCCGCGCGCACCGGGCCGCTCAAGGTTCCGTGCCGCGCCTGGGCCGTCACCCGCGCGTCCGCCACCGGCTGGCCGAGCGGGTCGCTCGTCGCGCACACCAGCCGCGCCTGCGACGCACCGTCCGCCGGCAGCCGCTGCGGTTGCAGCACGCACGCCAGCCCGTCGGTGGGCGGCAGCATCAGGTCGATGGGCATCCGCCGCACGTTGCCCACCCGGTCCACGACGCGGCCCTCGCCCATGCGGTGCCCCGGCGGGACGATGATGGGCAGGCGGAAGCGACCATCCGACCCCGCCGCCACCGGGCCGAAGGACGTGCCCGCGATGTCGATGGAAATCTGCGCGTCCGGCTCCGTGGTGCCCGGCAGCGTCACCGCCGCGGCGAGCGGCACCAGCACGCGGCCGTAGGCGCCCTGGATGGACTGCGGGTGGGGCCACGCGGAGAACGCCACCAGGATGGCCACCTCCGGGTAGCGCGTGTCCGGCAGCACGTAGCGGGCGCGGTAGGTGCCCGGCCCCGTCCGCTCCAGTCCCTCCACGCGGCCGATGCTCGCGCGCACCACCGGCGGCGCGCCGCTGTCATCCGCGGTGCCGTCCGGGCGCTGCATGCGCACGGTGAGCACCGCTTCCTTGTCCTTGCCCTTCACCGGCGCGGCGGGCTCCAGCGCCAGCCGCACCTCGGTGGCCGGCGGGCCCACCCCGTAGCGCGCCTGCGCCTCCAGTCCGTCCACGCGGGCGCGCACCACCACCTCGCGCGCGCCCGGCTGCGGCACCACCACGAAGGTGCGCAGCGGCGGTTGCTCGGGGCCGTCGCGCAACTCCGCGCCCTCCGCCACCACCGACGGCGCGACCAACGGAACCGGCGCGCCCGACGCGTCCCTCCGTACCAGCGCCACGGGGAATCCATCCGGCGCCACGGCGGACAAAGGCCCGAGGAGCTCGAGCGTGTCCGCCCAGGCCGGGGCGCACAGCAGTAGCAGGGCGACGTGGAGGAACCGGTTCAGGCGGCTCCAAGTCTACAGGGCACGGCCTCCGCGCCGAAGTTCCTTCCGTCGCATCGCCACGAACGCGCGCCGGGGGCCCAGCAGCCACACCGCCGTGAGCATCATCCCCATCAGCGCCAGCGAGCCGCCACCCGTGCTGCAGCCACCGGGAATCGGCCCCGCGCCACGCACCGCACCGTCGGGCACAAAGGTCAGGGGTGACACCGCCTTGGCCTCGAGCGACATGGGCGAAACAAGCTGCCCGGGGATGACCTGCGCGTCGGGCGCCAGGGGCTCGGACGCCTCGTCCTCGTCCTCGCAGACCGGAGGCATTCCATGGACGCGGACGCGGAACGTAGTTCCGGGCTTTCCGGAGATCTGAGCGGTCAGCGTGTTGTGGCCGTCCGTGGCCATCACCATGCCCTTGGCGATGAGGGACACGTCTTTCTGGAACTGGTCGGGTGACACCTTCACGTGGCCATTGAGCCACACCCAGCCGGAGGTGGCCGGCAGGCCGCTGAAGCCGTTGTCCACACAGATGACGCCCACGCCCTTTCCGGCGAAATCAAGCTCGGCGCCGTTGGGGGCACCGGTGGTTCGCGTCACCTCCAGCGTGGTCAGCAGCGGCCAGTCGTCCGGCGTGTAGCAGACGTCGATGGGGAGCCGGTCCACCTCCTCGAAAGGCCGGCACGGGCGCTCCGACGGAAGCTGGAAGGTGAAGGAGTGCACGTTGAAGTCGCCGTTGGCCGGCGCCGTCCACACCACGCGCACCGTGCCGTCCCCGCTCATGCTCAAGTCGTTGAGGTTCTCGTTCTCCGGCCCGCTCGTCAGCACGTAGAGGGTCTGCGACTTCAAGTCGTAGAGCGCGATGTCGAAGTCGTTCTTCTCCGGCGCCCTGCGCTCGAAGGCCACCAGCGAGCCGCTGATGCTCGGATTGGCGTCCAGCCCTGGCAGTGCCAGCCGTTGCTCGACGCCGCCGCCCACCGGCTTCCAGTAGATGTCCCGGTCCGAGACACCGTCCACCATGCGCGTGCTGGCGTAGACCACCACCTCGCCGTTGGTGTCCGGCTGCGACTCCTCACCCTCGGTGCCGGTGAGTGCCTGCGTGGTGAAGCCCGCGCCGTTCCACCGCGCCTCCCAGATGTCGCACGCCTGGCTCTGCGTGTTGCACTTGGCCCAGACCACCGTCTTTCCATCGGGCGCCACCGCCGGCGTGCGGTCCTGCAGCGCATCCTCGGTGAGCCGGGTGAGTGTGCCGGTGTCCAGGTCGAACGCGGCAATCTCCGGCTGCAGCGTGTTGCCAGTGAAGCCGAAGTCCTGCCACGCCACCGTGCGGCCGCCAATCACCGCCGCGCGCCGGCTGCTGCCCTGCTCGGGCGCCAGCTCCACCGGCGTGGAGCCCGGGGCCACCACGTCGAAGGTGTAGATGGAGCTGGAGGCGCCGACGCGGGTGAACACCACCGTGTCGCCGCTCACGTCCGACACGAAGTCGAAGGCGCCCCCATTGGGGATGGCCGCGTCGTGCTCCGTCACCAGGTCGTGGTAGCGAATCTCGCTCGTGCCGCGGACCTCGTTCGTATAGGCGACCAGCGGGCCGCTGACGTGGGGGTCCGTCTGGTCTCCCGGTCCACCGTTGACGACCTTCGCCGTGCCGGTGATGGGGCGCGCCTGCATCTGCGCGAAGGCGGGAGACAGCGCGGGGAGCAGCGAGGAAACCAGGGCCAGTGTCCGCAGCATCGGAAACGACCTCCCGGAGAGACCGAGACGACGACCCAAGCCTGCACAAGGCACACGGGACCCGGCATATCCGGTACTGGCTTCCCACGGCGGTCACGGCCGGCCGGACTTCAGGCCCCGCGGCTTTGCGCACCAGGACTTTCGTCCAGGATTGCCCTTGAACAGGAACGACTGCGGAGGAGTCTAGGGAGCCCTTGGACCAGGGGTCAAGGCGATCGGCCGTCTGCCCGCACGGTCTTCTACCGGGAATCGTTGTTTGCTTGATTCCAGATGTCCGGATCCGTCTTCAAAGGGGGCGGCGTGGTGTCGACGACCACGTCCTGCTTGTCCCTTTGTTCAATACGCTTCACTCCGCCGTCCACCCCTCCGACAGCCCCCACTCCGACGGCGCGGACGTCCACGGTGTTGCGGCCCTCGCGCAGCACCACCTTGCGCTCGAAGTGGCCCTGGGCGTCCGGCGCCACCGTGACACCGTCCACCTCCACGCGGCTGCCGGGGACCGTCTGTCCACGCACGAGCAGTTCGCGCTCGCGGCGCGTGCGCTCCACCGGCCAATCCACCTTGAGCAGGAGGCTGCTGGGCACCGTCGCGGGCTCGGACGGCGCCTGGCCGGGGCGGATGACGGCCTGCTGACCCGCGCGGACGATGACGACCTTGCCCTGCCCGAGCAGCGTCACCTCACCCTCGCGCGTGCCCACCGCCACGGTGCCCTGGCCGTTGTTGCTCATGGTGAAGGCACCGCTCTGCTCGAGGGTGGCCACCGCGTCCGCGTTGGCCGCCTTCACCTCGAAGGTGTGGCGCTGGCCGGGACGCACGACGGCCGTCGCCATACCCTTGCCGAGGAGGATGCGGGACACGGACTCCGTCAGCGCCTCCACGGAGATTTCCGTGCCGGGGTCCATGCGCACTTCCACGGCCTCGCCGCCGATGAGCATGGCGTACGAGCCGTCCTGGGTGCGCACCTTCTCGTTGCGGCGCAGGGCCGCGCCCACCGTCGCCGGGCGCCAGGTGCCGTCCGGGTGCTGCACCTCCACGGTGCCGGACACCTCGGTGAACTCCAGCTCCAGGGGCTTCTTCTCGGTCGGAGCCGGCACCGCGACGGGCGGAGGCGCGGGCCGCGGAGGAGGAGGCGGCGGCTGGCGCAGGAAGACGAACCACCCCACCGGCAATGCCGCGAGAATCAGCACGAGGCCGACGAGGAAGGGCGTCTGGCGGCGGGGTTGGGCCATGGGCAGCCTCTCTAGCTATCACAGCCCATGCGGGGCCTCACGCCTTCGGCAGCGTCACCGTGAAACAGGCTCCCTGCCCTGCTTCCGAGCGCACATCGATGGTGCCCTGCGCCTCCGTCACCACGCGCCACACCACGCTCAGCCCCAACCCCACGTTGGACCACACGTCCTTGGTGGTGAAGAAGGGCTCGAAGATGCGCGGGCGGATGTCCGGGGAGATGCCCCTGCCCGTGTCCTCCACCTCGAAGAAGGCGCGGCCGTCGCGCTCCCCGGTGCGCAGGGTGAGGCGCTTGACGGGCGTCTTCAGCATCGCCGTGCGCGCGTTGGACAGGAGCGCCAGGACCACCTGGGACAGGTGCCCGGGGTCCGCGCGCACGCGGCCCAGCCCCTGCGTCAGCTCCGTGACAAGGGTGATTCCCTCGCTGCGCGTCTGGTGCTCCGTGAGGCTGAGCGCGTCGCGCACCACCGCGTTCAGGTCCACCGGCCGCAGCTCCGCGCGCTCACGCTGCTGGGAGAAGCGCAGCAGGTTCTGGGTGATTTCCTTGCAGCGCTTGGCGCTCTGCTCGATTTTCTGGAGCGTGCCCAGGTCCGGGTCGGACGCGCCGCGGTCCAGCATCAACAGCTGCACGTTGCCGAGGATGCCCGCCAGCGGGTTGTTGATTTCATGCGCCACCCCCGCGCCGAGCTGCCCCACCGCGGCCAGCTTCTGCGCTTCCAGCAGCTGGGCCTGGGCGGCCTTCAAGTCGGAGGTGGCCTCGTCCACGCGGGTGCGCAGGTCATCGTTCCACCGCATCAGCCGGGCGCGGGCCTGCTCCAGCTCGGCGCCCATGCGGTTGAACGTCGTGGCCAGCTCGCTCAGCTCGTCCTGGCCGCGCACCGTCACGCGCTTGTCCAGCTCGCCGCGCCCGTAGGCCTCGGCACCCTCCACCACGTCCGCGAGCCGGCGGTTGAGGCCACGGGTGAAGAGGGCCCCCAGCCCGAGCAACACGAAGAACGTCGCGCCGATGGAGAGCAGCACCGTGCGCCGCATGGCGCTCACCGGCGCCAGCGCGGTGGCCTCGTCCACCTCCACCACCACGTCGAAACGCAGGCCCTGCGGCACGCGCGCCACGCTCACCCGGCGCGCGGGGGACTCCACCCGGAAGCTGCGCACGGCGTCCGGCAGCGGCGCGGTGGGCGTGACGAGGTATGCGGTCAGCTCCGGCGCCAGCACCTTCATCCGCCGCTCGGGGTCGGAGCTGGCCAGCACGCGCCGGTCCTCGTCCACCAGGTCGATGCGCCCCAGTCCTCCGGCCGCGCGGCGCTTCAGCACCGTCTCCAGCTGAGTGAAGACCACCTCCGCCAGCGCGTACGGAGCGCCCTCCCCTTCGGCCAGCTTCACCACCACGGCCACCGCCGCGCGTCCGTCGTCGCCATGGACGTACGCGGTGCCCAGCGCCGCCTGACCCTTGCCGCCGCCACGCAGCGGCTGCACCGGCACCGAGCGCACCAGCCGCTCCAGCCGGTCGGCCTGGAACGCGGGGTGCCCGTCCGCCGCCTGCGCCCGGAAGACGGGCGTGCCCACCGGCCGGCCCTCGGCGTCCAGCTTCAGCACGGCGCTGACCGTCGGGGACTGCCCGTACAGGAGGCGCAGCCCGCCCGCCGTCTCCGCGTCGGTGGCGGCCTGCCAGTCGAACAGCTCCGCCGAGCGGGCCAGCGCGTCCACCACCTCCATCAGCGAGGTGCCCACCGCCTCCGCGGTGGCGCTGGCCTGGGAGCGCTGCTCGGCGTCGATGCGGGCGGCGAGCTCGGCCTCGGCGCGCGAAAGCAACAGGAAGCCCACCGCGGCGAGGGGAAGCACCGTCGCGGCCAGCATGAAGAGGACGAGCTGTTGGTAGAGCCTCATCCGGCCACGGAGCGTACCACCCGCTCCCTGTCGCTGCGCAGGAAGACGGAGCCGGCAATCGCCTTCGCCCGCTTCTTCATGTCCGCCGCGCGCCGCGCCAGCTCCGCGTGGTCCTGCGAGCCGTCCGTCATCACCGCCACCACGGACACGCTCATGATGGGGAAGTGACGCTTCTCCCCGAAGCGGTCCTCCGCCTCGATGTGCCCGCGCTCCCGGTCCTGCCGGTCGTAGTAGAGCGGGATGATGCGGTCGAAGGTCTCGATCGCCTTCTGGCAGATGCGGTCCACCGACTCCGTGGAGGTGATGAACACGAAGTCGTCACCGGCCACGTGGCCCAGGAAGTCCCCGGGCGCGCCGTCCTGCGCGAAGATTTCGCGCATCAGGTCGCCCGTCTGGCGCACGACACCGTCCGCCTTCGCGAAGCCGTAGTAGTCGTTGTAGGCCTTGAGGTTGTCCAGGTCGAGGTAGCAGAAGGCGAACGGCCGCCGCGCCACCAGCCGCCGCTGGACCTCGCGCTCAATCGCGGTGGAGCCCGGCAGCTGCGTGGTGGGCGACGCGGACAGCTCCTGCTCCTTGCGCCGCATCACGCTCTCCACGCGCGCACCCAGCTCCAGCGCGTCGAAGGGCTTGGTGAGGTAGTCGTCGCCGCCCAGCTTGAGGGCGCGCACCTTGGAGGACGTCTCCGCGCGGGCGGAGATGAAGATGACGGAGATGTGGCCGCTGGCGCGCTCGGCCTTGATCTCCTCCAGGAAGACGAAGCCGTCACCGTCCGGCAGCGTCACGTCCAGCAGGACAACGTCCGGCCGGCGCTCGCGCAGGGAGCGGCGTCCCTCTTCGATGGAGCCCGCGGTGGCCACGTCGAAGCCGATGTTCTCCAGCACCTCGCGGCAGATGGCGGCAATCTTCGCGTCGTCGTCCACCACCAGCACGCGCCCGTGCGCGGGGCCCGAGCGGCCGCGCACCAGCGAGTCCACCGTGGCCAGCAGCTTGTCCGACGCCAGCGGGCGCACCAGGAAGGCGTCCGCCCCGGCGCGGAAGGCGCGCTGCCGCTCGTCGAAGGCGGACGTCACCAGCAGCGGCGCGCGGCGCGTCTCCGGGTCGTGCCGGAGGATTTCCGCCAGCCGCAGCCCGTCCACGTCCGGCAACCGCACGGAGACGATCAGCATGTCCGGGTGGTAGGCGCGCGCGGAGGCCAGGCCCTCCTCGGCATTGAAGGCCAGCCGCACGTCGTAGCCGCGCCCCATCATCAGGGCCTTGGCGATGTAGCCCACCTCGGGCTCGCCCTCGATGACCAGCACCCGGCCCCGGCTCTCCTTGCGGCGCGGCTGCACCGCCACGCTCTCCGCGCCGTCATCGCCTCGCAGCTCGGGGGGCGGCTCGGTGGGCAGCACCGCCATGAAGCGCACGCCGTCCGCGCAGGGCTCGCACCAGACGCGGCCGCCGTGGGCCTCCACGATGTTGCGGCAGATGGCCAGGCCCAGACCGGTGCCGCGCACGGTGCGGTTGGCCTTGGTGCGCGCCTGCTCGAAGCGGTCGAAGATGCGCTCCAGGCTCTCCTCGGCGATGGGGTCTCCGCTGTTCCAGCAGGAAATCACCACGTAGCCCGGCAGGCTGGAGGTGGCGTGCAGCTCCACCCGCACGTCGCCGCCCTCCGGGGTGAACTTCACCGCGTTGTTGAGCAGGTTGTTGAGGACCTGGTTCAACCGGTTGGGGTCCGCCATCGCCCGCAGGGGGTGCCGCGGAAGAATGGACTTCACCAGGATGCGCTTCTCGCCGAAGGCCGGCTGGTACTTCTCCACCACCCGCTGAATCACCTCGTCGAGGTACGCCACCTCGAAGTTCATCTGCAGCCGACCCTTGGCGAACTTCGACAGGTCGAGCAGGTCGTCGACGATGGAGTTGAGCTTTTCGGTGGAGTCCTTCGCCAGCGACAGGTAGCGGCGCTGCCGCTCGTTGATGTCGCCGGCCATGAAGTTGAGCACCAGGTCCAGCGCGCCGGACATGGACGTGAGCGGCGTGCGCAGCTCGTGGCTCACCATGGAGACGAACTCGTCCTTGCGCTCCTCCAGGCTCTTCTGCTCGGTGATGTCGCGCAGCACCACGCACACCCCGCGCAGCGTGCCGCGCGCGTCGCTCACCGGCGTGACAGTCACCTGCACGTGGCGGTCGAAGAGCTTCACCTCCTCGCGCAGCACCTGGTTGCCGCTGTACTCCCAGCCGCGCACCAGGTGGAAGGGCTGGAAGCCCAGCCGCTCCTCCATCATCCGCGTGGTGTGGGCCTCCGTGTCGTCCTCCGCCTGGAGCAGGCGGCGCGCGGCGGGGTTCATCACCACGATGTCGTTCTTCTCGTCGGTGAGGACCACGCCGTCCGCCATGGACTCCACCATCCGCTCCATGCGGTGGCGGGCTTCCTCCTCCGCCGAGCGCAGGGACTGGATGGCGTCCGCCGTCTGGTTGGCGAGCACGTCCAGCAGCACGCCGTCGTCCTCGGTGAAGGCGTCCGGCTTCTGGCTGAACAGCGACAGCATGCCCACCGGACGCCCGCCGGCCACCAGATTCACGGTGAGCTGGCTGGGGTAGACGGTGGTGGCCTCGGCGTCCTTCGTGGTGGTGCCGGCCACGCGGGTGATGACGCGGTCCTCCGGCAGCAGCAGGCCGCTGCTCTTGCGGTACGCGCCGAGCATGGACTCCTTCACGCCCAGCAGCGCCTGCTCCCCCACCGTGCCGTGGCAGCGCAGCCGCAGCGTGACGCTGCCCGACGAGTCCGGGGCGATGAGCGCCGCGCCGCAGTCGTACGGCAGCACCCGCGCCACGGCGATGAGCACGCGGTCGATGATGTTGTCGTAGCTGGCCGGGTCGTTCGCGGAGGCGCGGCTCACCTCGTAGAGGACGAAGAGGGCCTCCACGCGCTGGTGGAGCTGGCGGATGAGCCGCTCCTTGTCGCGCCGCAACTGCGTGAACTCCACCGCGTTCTTCACGGTGATGACCAGGTCGTTCACGTCCCACGGCTTGGTGATGTACCGGTACACCTGGCCGCGGTTGATGGCCGCGATGATGTCCTCCGGGTCCGTGTACCCGGTGAGCAGCAGCGCGGTGACGTCGAAGCCCTCCGCGCGCACCGTCGCCACCAGCTCGATGCCCGACATCTCCGGCATCCGCTGGTCCGTGATGAGCACGTCCACCGTTTCACGACGCAGGATGTCGAGCGCCGCTGCGCCATTGGGCGCGGTCAGGACGCGATACCGGCGCTGGAACATCCGCGTGAGGATGTCCAGGACGTCGGCCTCGTCATCGACGAACAGCAACGTGTGGCGGGGCTCGGACAAAGCGGGCGGAATTGTACGCAAAGATCGTCGTCCTGCCTCAAGTTGTGAGAAAGGCGACTGCTCAGCACGCACGGAGGGTGCGCAGGGGGACACTGAACGAATTGACTCTACACGTATGTTCAGGGAGAGTGGATACTGAAAGCCTGTTGCCTGGACGTCCGTGCCCCTGGCAGGACGCCAGCAGAGGGAGGGAGCGCATGGAAGAGCTCACGGAACGCCAGCGCGAGATTCTCAGCTTCATCGTCAAGGAGACGGAGACGCGGGGCTTCCCGCCGACCATCCGCGAAATCGGCGAGCAGATGGACATCCGCTCGACCAACGGCGTGAACGACCACCTCAAGGCGCTGGAGCGCAAGGGCTACCTGAACCGGGGCGAGCAGCAGAGCCGCTCCCTGGTGCCCACCAAGCGGGCGCGGCTGGCGCTCGGCCTGGGTGCGAAGAAGGAAGCCGGCATGGTGGAGGTGCCCCTGCTGGGCAAGGTCGCCGCCGGCGCGCCCCTGCTCGCGCAGGAGCACATGGAGGACTCGGTCAAGATCGACAGCTTCCTGCTCGGGGGCGTGAATGGCCGCGAGGTCTTCGCCCTGCGCGTGAAGGGCCAGTCGATGATCGACGACGGCATCCACGACGGCGACTACCTCTTCGTGAAGAAGACGCCGTCGGCGCAGCCGGGCGAAATCGTCGTGGCCCTCATCGAGGACGAGGCCACGGTGAAGCGCTACTACCCGGAAGGGGATCGCATCCGCTTCCAGCCGGCGAACGCCACCATGCAGCCCATCTACGTGAGTCGCGCGGACTTCCGCTCCACGATGATTCTGGGCCAGGTGGTGGGCGTGTACCGCAAGCTGCAGGGCGGGCGCGTCTAGGCGTCAGTCCAGCTTGGTGGAGACGATGGGGTCCTGCTCTCCCGTGTTCCACGGCAGGGCGGGCCACCAGGGCGCCAGGGCCGGAGGAGCTTCCGGCTCGACGCTCTCCCCCGGCTTCGGGACGAGCACGCGCTGACCGGCCTTCCCGGCGGCCGCGAGCACGCGCTCCATCGGCTCCGTCCAGCCGTGGGGCGCGAGGCTGAACAGCCCCCAGTGCACGGGCAGGAGCACCTTTCCCCGCAGTTGCTGGTGGGCGAGCACCGCCTGCTCGGGACCGATGTGCCAGTCCGGCCAGGCGCTGTGGTACTGGCCCACCTCGATGAGCGTGACGTCGAAGGGCCCCAGGCGGGCGCCGATGTCCTTCATCGCGGGGAACAGCCCCGTGTCCCCCGAGTAGTACGCACGGTGCTTCGGGCCGAGCAGCGCGAAGCCGGCCCACAGCGTGGCGTCCTTGTCGATGCCCGTGCGTCCCGAGGCATGCCGTGACGGCGTGCAGACGATGTCGAGCCCACGCACCTGCGTGCGCTCCCACCAGTCCAGCTCGACGATGCGCGCGGGCGGCACGCCCCAGGACTCGAGGTGCGCGCCGACGCCAAGCGGGACGATGAAGGTGGTGTCCCAGTCCTTCATGGCCACGACGGTGCGGTGGTCCAGGTGGTCATAGTGGTCATGGGAGATGACCACGGCGTCGATTTTCGGCAGCGCGTCCAGCGCGACGGGCGGCGCGTACCACCGCGTGGGCCCGGCCCACGTCAGCGGCGAGGCCCGGTCGCTCCAGATGGGGTCCGTGAGCACGCGAGCGCCGTCCACCTCGATGAGCGTCGAGGAGTGTCCGAACCAGGTGACGCGCAGGCCCGTGGCCGGGGGAATCTCCCAGAGGCGCGGGTCGACGGAGGCGGTGGCGAGCGGAAGCTGGGTGGGGCTCGCGACGGGGCTCGCGTTGAACATGGCCGAGATGGAGCGCCCGAAGTCGTTGTAGAGCGGCTGCGGGTTCTCGAAGTGGCCGTCCTGCCACTGCGGGGAGTGCTCCATCCGCTCGCGGCGTGCGCCTGCCGCACGGCCACCGAAGGCCGTCCAGGCGCTGGCGAGGGTGCCCACGAGCGCGAGGGCCACCAGCCCCCCCAGCCAGCGGGCCGCGCGGGCAAGGCCGCGACGAAGATTCGAGGGCTTCACGAGTGGTTCTCCTGGGGCACGGACTTCACGTGCCGGCGTCCCAATAACGACGAGCCGGGCCAGGCGCCGCGTGTCGCGCGGCTCACGGACACTTCTTCACACCGGCATCGGCCGCGGTGGCGCGAGCGCATGCGGACTGGAGCACGGCGGCGTCCTTCAGCTCACGCGCCAGGCGGGCGGTGGTGAGCTGGAGCTCGGCGTCCTTCACGTGCTCCTGCTCCGCGCTGAGGCTGGCGAGGATGCGCAGCGCGTCCGGCTTGCGGTCCAGGTCCGCGAGCAGGTCGGCCAGCTCGCGCAGCTCGCGGGTGTCCTTGCCGGAGACGGACTCCAGGGCCGCGTTGAGCTCGTCCAGCGCGCCCTCGCGGTCCTGCATGGCGAGGTGGATGCGCGCGAGCGCGACATGCACGACGGCCCGGTTCTTGATTTTGAGCGACTCCTTGTACGCGGCGATGGCGTCACCGGGCTTGTCCAGTCGCATGTGGATTTCCCCCACGAGCTCCCAGAGCGTCGGGTCCATGCGCGAGCGGCTCGCGGCGTCCTTGTAGGCCATGGCGGCCTCGGGGAGCTTGCCCGCGCGCACGAGGGCATCCCCCAGCGTGGACAGCACCTCGGTCGTGCGCACGCCTTCGCCCACCGCGCGGTTGGCGAGCGCCAGCACCTCGTCGTTCTTCCCCTGCTGCGTGAGCACGTCCAGCGCGCGCATCGTCAGCAGGGACTTCGTCTCGCCGAACGCGGCGGTGGCGGCGAGCATGAAGTGGCGGACGGCCTCGTCCTTCTCGCCCTGCTTGAGGTGCAGCTCGCCGAGGGACTCGAGCGCGTTGTAGTCGTTCGGATAGAGGGCGACGGCCTTGCGCAGGGAGCTCTGGGCCTCGGGCACCTTGCCGAGCTGGGCCTGGATGAAGCCCAGGCGGCTCCAGTTGGTGGAGCGCTTGGGGTCGAGCTTGATGGCCGCTTCGAACTCGGCGGAGGCCTCGTTGATGCGGCCCATGGACAGGTAGACCTCGCCCCGGGCGGCGGGCAGGCGCGGGTCGTTGGGGAGGATCTGCCTCATCGCCTCGAAGGAGGCGAGGGAGGCCTCGAACTGTCCCTGGAGGTACTCGGCGGTGCCCTTGAGGTAGAGCCCCTCGGCGTGGTCCTTGGGGTTGACGCGCGGGGGGCCTTCGTCACATGCGGCGGCGGCGAGCAATAGGAGCAGGGGCAGGAGGCGCGGGGACATGGAGGCTCCGACTCTCAGAAGTGGTAGGCGATGCCCGCGTTGAGGTCCAGGTTGAGGCCGTCACCGAGCTTGGACTCGGCGAGGCCCATCACCGCCTGCGCGACGTTGGTGCCGACCTCGAGCTGGAGGCCCACGTGGCCGGCGATGAGGTACTCGAGGCCGCCGAAGCCGACGACGGTGGGCAGCGGGCCGGTGGACTGGAAGATGCCGAAGTCGCCGAAGGACAGCTGCACGCCCAGGCCGAAGCCCCAGTAGGGACGAAGGGGCTTCGCCAGGTTGTGGTAGTGGCGAAGGCCCACGAGGCTGGGCAGGACGTTGAGTCCGCCCTTGGCGCCCTCGGTGTTGGAGCGCACGTAGTTGAAGCCAATCTGCGCGAAGCCAACCCACTCGGGGTGGAACCAGTAGCCGATTTCCAGATCGCCGCCCGGGTTGAGGGTGGCGAGGTTGTCGATGAAGTTGTTGTTGATGCGCAGGCCGAGCACGAAGCCACCGCCGCCCGTCCTGGGGCCGCCCAGGAGGGGACGACCCGAGCCCGTCTCCCCGGGAGTGACGAGCGCGGCGAGAAGCTCATCGGCGACGGCCTCGGCGGTGCGCAGGAGGGTGTCGGCCTCGGGGGCTTCGGCTCGAGGCTTGGCCAGGCTGCGGCCTCCGATGGTGTCGACGAGGCTGGCGGTGAGGAGGTACTGGTCGCCGAAGCGGTCCAGGCGGCCGGTGATGATGTAGCGGGCGCCGGTGATGGAGGACAGCTCCTGGAGGCACGCGCCACGGTCACAGGACTTGATGCCGAGGAGCTGCCGCTGGCGCTCCGCGTCGAGCACGGTCTCGATGTCGCGCTGGGAGAGGACACGCAGGCGCGAGGACTCGGCGAGGCGCGAGGCGATGAGGGACGTGACTCCGGGCGCGGAGTCGCGAGCGGACTCGTTGGACTCGAGCGTCAGCACCGCGACGACGAGGGCTTCCTGCTCGGGCTTCGGCGCGGGAGTGGCGGCCGGTGTCTCCACGGCGGGCGGCGTCACCGGGGCCGGCGCGGGAGCCGGCGCCTCGGCGGCGGGAGCGGGCGGGGCACTGCCCTCGGCGGACGGAGCCTGCGCACGAGCGACCGTGGTCAGGAGGATGGCGAGGGAGACAAGCAACGGGAGGGAGCGCGGCACGGCGCGAGACTCTACCCCTACCCGGGCCTCCCACGGAGAGGGAGGTAGCGGGCGACAGCCGGTACCCGAAAATCGCTGGGCAGGCTGGCGGCCGTCCGCACGCCCACGCAACCTACGTGGGCCCACTCCGAGCTATTCAGGTGGGCGCAGCTCTTCGGGAAGCGGCGTTCTAAGAAACTCCCACCGGTCAGGCAGTCTCACGACGGTGAAGCCCTCACCCGCGATGCTCACGAGCGCGCCGTCCGGAGCCGCGCCGCTCGCAAGCCAGGCATCGGCCTCTGTCCGGGACGTGAAGGACTGAGCGACGAGTGCCGCGCTGGTAGCGGGAGCGAAGTACTTACGAAAGTACGCCCGGTACTCACCCAGCTTCTGGCTCTCCCGAAGATAGACCAGCGCCCCCGCGGCGATGTGGAGGGCTTCGTCCTCCAAGGAGCCGTCCGGGTACTTCTCGTTGATGGTGCCGATGATGCGAATGATGGCATCCACATCGAAGTCTGGGTCGTAAGTCATCTTCCCACCTGTCACAGCACAAGCGGCACCAGGAGCAGCGCACCGCTGCCTCCTGTAGCCACGATGAAGGCGACACCCGCAACGATGACGACAGTGCCGACTGCGACTTCGGCCTTGTGCTCCCCCAACCACGAGAGCGCCCTGTCTACATCCGGGAACTCCAGGGTGTGACGAGGCCTGTTCCGCTCCTCTTCCTCCTGCTCCTGGACGCACTTCACGTAGTCCGCCAGGCAGGTCCGGGTGCAGTAGGCATGGTGCCAACCATCTCCCTTGCGATGGGGATATGGCGGGGTCGAGTTCCAGCACTTGTCAAAGCACTGGATCTGCTCTTGATGGCAGTCCCGAGTGCCAGAGCCGCCGACTCCCTGTGCATCCTCGGAGATGACATAGGTCCGCGCATGCACCGGACGCTGCGCGTGGCCACAACCCGTGCAGAGCGCCAGGGCGACCAGCAGCGCGCATCCCCTCATGTGAACTCCATCACAAGGCATCGGGTGAGCGGGAGAAGTGCTCCAGACAGGCGCCCGCCGCGGACTCAGGAAGACGGCATGGGGCCGAGGTAGTCCAGCGGGTCCATCGGCTTGCCGTCCAGGCGGACCTCGAAGTGCAGGTGCGGGCCGGACGTCTTCCCGGACTCGCCCACCGTGGCAATCACCTGCCCCGCCAGCACCCGCTGCCCCGTGCGCACGCGCAAATCGCGGTTGTGCGCGTACAACGTAATCAACTGGCTCGAGTGCTCGACGATGACGATGTTGCCGTAGCCACGCTGCTCGCCCGCGTAGAGCACCGTGCCCTCCTGCGCGGTCTTCACCGGGCTCCCCGCGGGCGCGGCCAGGTCGATGCCGTCGTGCGGCTCCCTGCCCTTCTTCCCGAACCGCCCGTACAACACGCCCTTCAGCGGCCAGTCCAACATGCCCTGCGTGGCCACTCGCGGCCGCGAGCCCACACCCGGACGCGACGCCGGACGCGAGCGCGACGGCGGCTCCTCGCGGCGCGCCACCACCGGCACACTGCGCCGGGGCCCGCCTTCCGGGGACGTCCGCACCGGCTCCGAGTCCGCCTCGGCCAGCACCTCATGCGCCTCCGAGGGAGCACTCCGCTCCACCCCGGGGACGGTCAGCTCCTGTCCCACCGCGAGCGTCCACGGCGCCTTGATGCCGTTGGCCGCCCCCAGCTCCTCCACCGTGAGGCCGTACGTCTTCGCGATGCGATACATCGTCTCGCCCGCCGCCACGCGGTGGCGCACGGACACCAACTCCGGCTCCGCGTGCGCGGACCTCAGGGCGAATGGGAACGGGCTCCCCTTCCCCGTGGACACCGTCCCCGAGGACGTCCCGGCGGGCGCCGCGCCCTTCACGTCATCCGCCGGGGCCCACGCCGTGTCCGGACCGGGTGCGGCCGCCCGGGTTCCCGCGCAGCCGGCGAACAGCACGGCCACGAGGAACACCCGGAGCGCCCCACCCGCTCGGCTGGACACGGAGGACTTCAACGCTAGGCACCGTCCGGTTCGTGCCGGTCGAAGCCCTCGAGCCGCCACCCCGCCAGGTCACCCATGCGCCCGTGGTCCGTCAGCTCGAAGTGCAGCGGCGTCACGGAGATGCGCCGGTCCAGGTGCACCGCATTGCAGTCGCTGCCCGGGATGTCCTCGTGCTGGTACTCGCTGCCGCCAATCCAGTAGTACTTGCGGCCCCGCGGGTCCACCTTCTCCACCACCTCGTACCCGTAGGTGTGCCGGCCCTGGCGCGTCACCACGTAGCCGTCCGGCTCCACCCCACCGGGGATGTTCACGTTGAGGAGCATCCTCGGCGGCAGCGGACGCGCCAGCGCGCTCGCCACCAGCGAGCGGGCGAAGCGGGCCGCCGGACCGAAGTCGAACTGCCCCCGGGCCACGAGGCTGAAGGCGATGGCGGGCACCCCGAGGATGGCCCCTTCCATCGCCGCCGCCACCGTGCCGGAGTACATGACGTCTTCGGCCAGATTCGCGCCGTGATTGATGCCGGAAACCATGAGAGCCGGGCGATCATCCTTCAGGAGGTGGTTGATCGCCAGATAAGCGCTGTCCGCCGGGGTGCCGTCGATGGCGAACCACCGCTCGCGCACCTCCTTGATGCGCAGCGGCCGGTGCAGGGAGATGGCGTGCGAGGCGGCGCTCTGCTCGCGGTCTGGCGCCACCACCCACACCTCGCCCAGCGGTGTCACGGCGTCCACGAGTGCCTTGAGGCCCTCGGAGAAGTAGCCGTCGTCGTTGGAGACGAGGATGCGCGGTTGCTTGTCGCTCACGGGCTCACTTCTTCTGCGCCAGGGAGCGGAAGACCGAGCGGCCGGCGTAGCGCGCGGACGCGCCCAGCTCCTGCTCGATGCGCAGGAGCTGGTTGTACTTGGCGACGCGGTCCGAGCGCGACGCCGAGCCCGTCTTGATCTGCCCGCAGTCCAGTGCCACGGCCAGGTCGGCGATGGTGGTGTCCTCCGTCTCGCCGGAGCGGTGGCTCATCACCGACGTGTAGCCCGCCTTGTGCGCCATGCGCACGGCGTCGAACGTCTCCGTCAGCGAGCCAATCTGGTTCACCTTCACCAGGATGGAGTTGGCCACGCCGGTCTCGATGCCACGCCCCAGCCGCTCCACGTTGGTGACGAAGAGGTCGTCGCCCACCAGCTGCAGCTTGTTGCCCAGCGTGTCGGTGAGCTTCTTCCAGCCGTCCCAGTCATCCTCCGCCATGCCGTCTTCGATGGAGATGATGGGGTAGCGCTCGGACAGGCCGCGGTAGTAGTCGAGCATCCCGGACGAATCGAACTCCTTGCCCTCGCCCTTGAGCTTGTACTTCTTCGAGCCCTTGTCGAAGAACTCGCTGGCCGCCACGTCCAGCGCGAGGAACAGCTGCTCGCCGGCCTTGAAGCCCGCGGCGTCGATGGCCTCCATGATGAGCTTGAGGGCCTCCTCGTTGGCCGGCAGGTCCGGGGCATAGCCGCCCTCGTCGCCCACGCCGGTGGCCAGCTTGCGGCCCTTCAGGATCTTCTTCAGCGCGTGGAACACCTCCGCGCCCCAGCGCAGCCCTTCCGCGAAGGTGCTCGCACCGGCGGGCACCACCATGAACTCCTGCACGTCCACGCGGGTGTCCGCGTGCGCGCCGCCGTTGAGGATGTTCATCAGCGGCACCGGCAGGGTGCGCGCCTGCGCGCCGCCCACGTACCGGTACAGCGGCAGACCGTGCGCATCCGCCGCGGCGCGGGCGCAGGCCATGGACACCGCGAGGATGGCGTTGGCGCCCAGCTTGCCCTTGGTGGGCGTGCCGTCCAGCTCCAGCATCTTCTGGTCCACGGCGAACTGGTCCGCCGCGTCCATGCCCACCAGGGCCGGGGCCAGCACGTCCATGACGTTCTTCACGGCCTTGCGCACGCCCTTGCCCAGGTAGCGGCCCTTGTCGCCGTCACGCAGTTCAATGGCTTCGTGCTCGCCGGTGGACGCCCCGGAGGGCACCGCCGCGCGGCCGCGCGAGCCGCCCGTCAGGTGGACCTCGGCCTCCACGGTGGGGTTGCCACGGGAGTCGAGCACTTCACGCGCAAGAATCTGAGCAATCTCGGTCATAGGCGAGCGTTTCTAGAAGAGGGCCCCGGAGCGGGCAAGCATGCTCGCATCCGGCACTGCTACAGTGTCCACCCGTCGAATGCCGCCCAACCGCCGCAATGCCCCCAAGGGGCCTGACCCCCTCCTTGCCCAGCGACGCCGGGGAGCGCTGCTGGGCCTGGCCGTGGGCAACGCCCTCTCCGTGCCCACCGCGCACCGCCCCCTCATGGCGGTGTCCTTCCCCACGCCCGCCGAGGGCCCCTACCTCAAGCTGATGGGCGGGGGGCCACACGAGCTGCGCAAGGGCCAGGTGACAGAGGAGGTGCAGCTGGCGGCCTGCCTCGGACACAGCCTCAGGGACTTGAGGCGCTATGACGCCGCGGACGCGCTCCGCCGCTACCGCGCCTGGCAGCCCCACGCCTTCGACGTCAGCGAGCCGATGAAGGAAGTGCTGGAGGAATGCCAGCAGGGCCTGCCGCTGGGCGCCGGCCGCCGCGTGTGGCTGCGCGCCTACCGTCAGCCCTCGGGGGTGGGGAGCCTGGCACGCACCGCGCCCCTGGGCGTGTACCTGGCGGGCGACACCGCCGCGCGCACCCAGGCCTCGCTGGAGGACTCCGCCCTCACCCACTTCGACCCGCGCTGCCAGCTCGCCTGCGCCGCCTTCAACGCGGCCCTGGCGCGCGCCGTCACCAGCGGCGCGGAGCTCAAGCCCGAGGACCTCCTCGTCGCCGCGGAGTCCGGCCTGCTCGTGGCGGGAGCGGCGCTCGGGCGCTCCGCCAGCGACTACGTCCAGGAGGTGACGCATGCCTCCGCCCTCCTCCGAGAGGACCTGGTGCTGGCCCGCCAGGAGGACCCGTGCCTCTACGGTCCGGAACTGCACCTGCACCGGCCGCTGCACGCCGTGCGCGTCGCCTTCCGGCTGGCCTTCTGGGAGCTGCTCCACGCCCCGAGCGCCGAGGCCGCGCTGCTCGACGTCGTCCACCGCGGGGGCGACACGGAGGCCCACGCCGCGATTACGGGGGCGCTGGTGGGGGCCTTCCACGGCGAGGAGGCGCTCCCAGCCGACTGGCGCAAGGGCGTGCTGGAGGCGCTGTCCACGGTGAAGGGCCCCCTCTGGGACGTGTACCACCCGAGACACCTGCTGGCGCTCGCCGCGGTGTGAGGGGTCGGGCCCGTAAGGGCCGGGCGCCAGTTCCCCAGCCCCTGGATGCGCGAAGCCCGCGGGGGGCTGTCCTCTGGGGAGGACTCCCACCGCGGGCTCGGTGACACACGTCGCGGCCGCCGGGCCGCGCGTTGGAATCAGGACAGCAGGTCGATGACCACCACGCCCCGCTGCGGCTTCTCGTCCTCGGTCTCGGTGCGGCGCCGGGGGCGGTCATCAGGAGCGGGCAGCGGCAGCTCCACCACCGGCCTCTCATGGTCCTCCCGGCGGCGCTCACGTCGCTTGATTTCTTCGATGATGAAGGCGTCGAGCATGGGTCTTCCGTCTCCCTCAGCCTACGTACCCCGATGTACGCCCGCCGTCCCGCCCCAATACCATTTCCACCAGTCTCAGATGCAAATTAAGAACCCCGGTTCCTCAACGGGTACATCGCAGCCATCTCGCACGGTTGCTCGTCCGCCACCCGACATCCAGGCCAGGGCGACCCTGGCGCAAATGTCAGGGATGGCGAAATACCGCCCGGACGATGTTCATTCTAATGCCCTCGAACTGGCCCGCAAGCGGTCCAACTCATGGGCAGACCCGGGGCATTCGGGGCGGCAAGGCCCCTTCCCGCCGGGGCCGTCTGCCCGCCTGCTCCCAACGGGCATGACGGCCTGCGTCAGACGTCTTTGGGGACCTTGGGGTGTCTTCAGGCACCCTCGGCGCGGCGCTTGAATGCCTCCAGCATCTTGGGGAGCGAGGTATCCACCAGGGCATTGACGACGGCCTTGGGCACCAGCAGGCCCAGGGCCATCTCCACGTTGTAGGTGGCGCGCGTCTTGCCCTCGCCCTCGGGCTCCAGCACCCAGCTGCCCTTGTTGTCCTTCATCATCTCACCTTCGATGAAGGACCATGCCATGCGGCGGGGGCGCTCCTCGGTGACGCGGATGGAGTAGCGAATCGTCTTCACCACGTCGACCTTGTAGTGGAGCTCCAGCGTGTTGCCCTGCCGGTTGGCGGCGCGGACCTCCTTCACCTCCGGCAGGAACTCCGGGTAGCGGTCGTACTGGGTGATGACGTCGAAGACCTTCTCGACAGGAGCGTTGATGACGATGGTCCGCGTGGCGCCAGGCATGGGTGACTCCGTCTCCGGGAAGCGGCGTGAGGGAACGGCCTAGAAAGCGTACCCCGGCTTCTTGTCGAACTTGTGCACGGACTGGATGAAGCGAACGGTGCCCGTCTTGCTGCGCATGACCACCGAGTGCGTCTCGCAGCCGCCGCCGAAGAAGCGCACGCCCTTGAGGAAGTCGCCGGTGGTGACACCGGAGGCGGCGAACATCACCTCGCCTTTGGCCAGCTCCTCGGCCGTGTAGATCTTGGACATGTCGCTGATGCCCATCTTCTTCGCGCGCTCGATTTCGTCCTGGTTGCGGGGGACGAGCCGGCCCTGCATGTCGCCGCCGGTGGCGCGGATGGCGGCCGCGGCGATGACGCCCTCGGGGGCGCCGCCGATGCCCATCAGCACCTCCACGCCGGTGTTGTCGAAGCAGGTGGCGATGGCGCCGGCCACGTCACCGTCCTCGATGAGGCGGATGCGGGCGCCCGCGCTGCGGACCTCCTTGATGAGGTCGGCGTGCCGCTCGCGGTCCAGCACCACCACGGTGAGGTCCTCGACGTAGACCTTCATCCTCTCCGCGATGTTGCGGAGGTTCTCCGTGGGGGACTTGCGCAGGTCGATGGAGCCGCGGGCGCGGGGGCCCACGGCAATCTTCTCCATGTACGTGTCGGGCGCGTTGAGCAGGCCACCCTTGCCGGCCATGGCCACCACGGAGATGGAGCCCGGGCGGCCGTAGGCGCACAGGTTGGTGCCCTCGAGCGGGTCCAGGGCGATGTCCACCTCGGGAGCGCCCTCGCCCCGCTTGCCCACCTTCTCGCCGATGTAGAGCATGGGTGCCTCGTCGCGCTCGCCCTCGCCGATGACGACGGTGCCGTCGATCTGCAGCGCGTCGAAGGCCTTGCGCATGGCGTCCACGGCGGCCTGGTCGGACTCGTTCTTGTTGCCGCGGCCCATCAGTCGCGCGGAGGCGATGGCCGCCATCTCGGTGACGCGCACGACCTCCATTGCCAGGTTGCGATCCATGTGTGTGCTCCTTGAGTGTCCCTGAAGGTTCAGGTGGAAGTGGAGGAGCCCGGCTCGGGCTCCGAGGGTTTCAGCAGTCGGACGATGGCGTCCGGCATCCGGACGGGCTTGCCGTCGCGCCCCACGCAGGCATGCAGGGTACGGCCAGTGCACAGCAGCGTGCGTGGCTCGCCCTCGCGGAAAAGCTCGTAGGTGAACACGATGGACGCGCGGCGCAACTCGCTCACCGTGACGCGGATGACAATCAGGTCCTCGTAACGGGCGGGGGCGCGGTACTGACAGCTCGCCTCCGCGACGGGCAGCTGCGTGCCGGAGCGCTCCAGCTCGGAATAGCTGCCGCCCTTCGCACGGAAGTACTCGCTTCGGGCGAACTCGAAGTAGCGGAAATAGTTCGCGTAGTAGACGACACCCATTTGATCGGTGTCGCCGTAGATGACGCGAAGCCGGGCCTCGACCATGAAGCGGCGACCGTAACAGGGCGGTGTTCGGCGTCCAAGCAGTCGCGCGGGATGTTGGTTGCTTCCCACCACCGCACCAGGGCAGCTTCTAATACGTATGATTCGAGCACTCCTGTTGATGACGGCCCTGGCCGCCCTGCCCGCCTCGGCCCGTGCGCCGCGGCTCACGCTGTTCATCACCGTGGATGCGCTCGGTAGCGACGTGCTGCTGCGCAACCGGCCCCGGCTCCAGGGAGGCCTGGGACAGCTGCTCAACGCGGGTGCCTTCTACCCGTACGCGCGCTACGGCTACGCGGAGTGCCGCACCGCGCCGGGCCACACCACCCTCTCCACGGGCGCCAACCCATGGCGTCACGGCATCGTCGACAACCGCTGGGTGGATCGCGCCACGGGCAAGCCGGTGAACTCCTTCGTGGACCCGGCGCACCCGGTGCTGGAGGTGCCGCTGGCGCCGGAGCAGGACGCCAGCCCGGCGAACCTCATGGTGGAGACGCTGGCGGACAGGCTCCGGGTGGCGACGCAGGAGCGCGGCAAGGCGGTGGCGGTGTCGCTCAAGTCCCGCGCGGCCATCGCCCTGGCCGGGCGCCTGGGCCAGGCGTGGTGGTTCGACGACGGCGTGGGAAAGTTCGTCACGGGCACCTGGTACACGAAGGAGTTCCCCGCGTGGGTGAAGGAGCTGAACGCGCGGAAGCTGCCGGAGTCCTTCTTCGGGAAGAAGTGGGAGCTGTCGCGTCCGCGCACGGAGTACGTGGGCGAGGACGACCGCCCCTACGAGGTGAATGCGTACGGCCTGGGCCGCACCTTCCCGCACCCGCTCGACGGGGGGCTCCCGTCGCCGGGGTTGACGTTCTACCGGGCGTTCGGCGTGTCTCCCGACGCCCATGACGTGCTGGTGGAGGCGGCGAAGGCGGCGATTGTCGGCGAGGGGCTGGGCAAGGACGAAGTGCCGGACCTGCTCGCGGTGAGCGTCAGCGGGACGGACCTGGTGTTCCACGAGTTCGGTCCGTACTCGTGGGAGATGCAGGACTCGGTGCTGCGGCTGGACAAGGCGCTGGGAGACCTCATCGCCGCGGCCGAGCGCGCGGCGGGAGGCCGGGCCAACCTGGTCATCGCGCTGGCGGCGGACCATGGCGGCGCGGCGCCGCCGGAGCAGTGGGCGGCGCAGGGGCTGCCGGCGCAGCGAATCAACCCGACGACGCTGGCCCAGGCGCTGACGCAGGAGCTGCGCAAGCAGTTCGGCGGCGACGTGACGGCCACGATCGAGGAACTGGACGTGTACCTCTCCGGCAAGTCGCTGGAGGGAGGCAAGACGGACGGCGCGGCGGTGCGGCGCGCGGCGGCGACGTGGCTGGCGAAGCAGCCGGCGGTGGTGGCGGCGGTGGCACGGGACGACCTGTTCACCGCGCCGGACGTGGGGGGCCATCTCGCGCCGCTGCGCAAGGGCTACTACCCGGAGCGCGGCGGGGACGTGCTGTACATGCTCAAGCCCTTCACCCTGCTCTATGCGGACCCGGAGGGGACGAGCCACGGCACGCCGTACGCGTACGACTCGCAGGTGCCCGTGGTGTTCGCGGGCAAGGGCATCAAGCCGGGCGTGTACATGGAAGAGATGGACCCCATCGACGTGGCGCCCACGCTGGCGGCGCTGATGGAGATGGGCATGCCCGCGTCGGCGGAAGGCAAGCCGCGCGCCGAAGTGCTCACCGGCAAGTGAGCTTCACGCAGTAGTTGGCTCGTGCGCGTGCGGGTCCGCGATCGCGGATCACGCCACTCGTGCGCGTGCTGCTTCCTCTCCGCACAGGCCACCGAGCGCTTCCCCGCCTCGCCGGTCCCTACATGGAATTTCCGGGTGGGTCAGTGCCACCCTGGCCGCGCTTCATCCTCCAGTTAACAGAACGAACGGGAGTTCCGAATGCGTGGGAATGTGGCGCGGAGTTACGCGCTCGCGGTGCTGACCCTTGCCTGCCAGGCCTCCGCGGCCGTGAGCAAGGACATCGTGGCCGGGGACCGTCGCAGTGCAGCGACGGTGCAGTCACAGAACGCCTATGCCAGCTACGTGTCACCCGCCGACAAGGTGGTTCACGTCAGCCTCACCGGCAGCGACTCCACGGGTGACGGCAGCGCGGCCAGACCGTGGCGTTCGGTGGTGCGAGCGGTGCGCGGCCTGCCCGCCGGCTTCACCGTCTACGTCCACGCAGGCACCTACGACGCGGTGCAGGTGGACCTGGCCTCCGCTTCGGCCCTCGACGGCACGGCCGCTGCGCCCATCACCGTGCGCGGTGCGCCCGGCGAAGCGAAGCCGGTGCTCAAGAGCAACGGCAGCGCGCCCATCTTCCGCCTCAACCGGCGGTACTGGATTCTCGACGGGCTGGAGCTGGACGGCCGCTATGCGCGGACGCACGTGGTGCTCTTCCGCTCGGACCACCTGACGCTGCGCAACAGCCTGGTGCGCGACGCCTCGCTGGACGCGCTCAACGTGCAGGCCCAGTACGTCCTCATCCAGGGCAACGAGCTTCGCAACACCTTCGAGCACACCGCGGGCAGCGCCCGGGGCGTGGCCTGCACCACGCACGCGGACTGCTCCGCCGGCAGCTTCTGCAAGCCCGAGTACGACGCGTCCAACGTCCTGCGCCGCTACTGCCGTGAGCGCGATGACGGCCACGCCATCGTCGTCCTGTCCGACTCGCACTCCGTGCTGGTGAAGGGCAACACCATCCACGACAACACCGGTGACGGGCTCCAGTGCGCCGGCCCGCTCTATGGCTACACGCCCGGAGCGCGGCCCGCGGACATCACGCTGGAGGACAACGACATGTTCACCAGCCCGGCCAACCAGGGCGTGGTGGAGGAGGCCGCGGACATCAAGGACTGCGACTTCATCACGCTGCGCCGCGAGCGCTACCACGGCTTCCGCGCCGCGAAGGACTCCAGCGGCACGCTCCGGGGCGGAGGCACCACCATCTTCCACTTCAGCGCCCAGGGCATCCGCGTGGAGGACTCCGAAATCTCCGACGCCTGCATGGGCGTGGGCGTCGGCAACAGCGCCACCGACCCGGTGGCAAACATCGTCGTGGCCCGCACCCGCTTCCACCACCTGTACTGGGGCGAGAAGGGCTGCGGCAACAACAGCACCTCGGGCACCGCCCTGTACGTCCAGAAGCTCGATGGTGGCGACTTCTTCCACAACACCATCTCCCAGGCGGGCCGCATGGGCGTCGTCATCTCCGGCGCGGGGTGGACGGTGCGCAACATGGACTTCTGGAACAACGTCATCTCGCTGTCCGCGGCCGGCTCGCGGTGGCTGGTGACGGACGGCCACTACCTCGTGGACTTCGAGTCCGATGGGAATCTCTACTCCCATGCGGACGGCTCCGCCGCGCACCTCGCCTGCGACTTCGCCCAGGGCGACAAGGACCTGAGCGGCTGGCGCAGCAGCGCCTGCGCCATCGGCGGACTGACGCTGAGAGACCCGACCAGCGCGGTGGCGGCGCCGGCCTTCACGCAGGAGTCCGCGGGCGATTTGACGCTCCAGTCGACGTCGCCCGCGGTGGACAGCGCGCTGAACAACACGGGCGCCACCTTCTGCGGGAGCGCGCCGGACAAGGGCGCGCTGGAGCGCTGCACGACGACGACTCCGCCCCCCACGGGCGGGGACCTGCTGTGGCAGCAGCAGACCGGCACGTCCTCGGACGAGTACGGCTATGCGGTGGCGGCGGACCCGAACGGGGGCGCCTACGTGGCGGGCTACTCGCTGGGCGCGTTCGACTACGACAACCAGGGCGGCCGCGACGCGGTGCTGCGGCACTACAGCGCCTCGGGCAGCCGGGACTGGGGCCGGCAATTGGGCGCCGCGGGTGACGAGCACGCCTACGGCGTGGCGGCCACCTCCACGGCCGTCGTCATGGGCGGCAACGCGAGCAGCGGCCTCGCGGATGAGGCGTATCTCGGAGGCACCTCCGACGGCTTCGTCGCGAAGTACAACACGCTGGGGACACGCGAGTGGGTGCGCATGCTGGGCACGGCCGCCGAGGACTCGGTGCGGGCGGTGGCCACGGACGGAACGAACTTCTTCGTCGCGGGCTACACCTCGGGCTCGCTCCAGGGCACCAACGCCGGGCTGAAGGACGCCTTCGTGGCGAAGTACAGCGCGACGGGCGGCCTCCTCTGGGTGCGCATGCTGGGCACGTCCTCGGACGACCTCGCCTACGGCGTGGCGGCGGACTCCGGCGGCAACGTCTACGTGACGGGCGTCACCAGCGGCTCCATGCAGGGGGCCGCGAGCAGCGGCGGCCAGGACGTCTTCCTCGCGAAGTACAGCGCCACGGGCACGCTGTCGTGGGTGCGCCAGTGGGGCAGCGCTGGCAACGACGTCGCGCAGGACGTGGAGGTGGATGGCACGGGCGCCATCGTCGTGGGCGGGTCCACCACGGGCGCGCTGGCGTTCGACAACCAGGGTGGCTCGGATGCCTTCGTGTCGCGCTGGACGAGCTCGGGGGACCGCCAGTGGGCCCGCCAGCTCGGCACCGCCGCGGATGAGTTCGGCTACGGCGTGGCCACCGACTCCAGCGGCACCGTGTACCTGGCCGGCTCCAGCACCGGCACACTGGCTCCGGGTTACGCGGGCGGCTTCGACGCGTACCTCGCCCAATATGCCGGTGATGGCACCCGGGGCTGGACACAGCACCTGGGCTCCGCCACGGACGAGGTGGCGCTGGGTGCGGCGACACTGACCGGCAACGGCGTGTACCTCGTGGGCGGCACCATGGGCACCCTGCCCGGCCAGACGAGCGCGGGTGGCAAGGACCTCTTCCTGGGCCGCTACTCGCCGTGAGCCGTGCCGGAGGGGGGCGCCAGTTCGGGCCCCTCTCCGGGAGAAGCAGCGAAGGGCCATGGCCGCGTCAGCCCCGGCCCTCGCATGCGCTCTACGCCGGCTTCGCCTTGCGCGGCTTCTTCGCCGTGCCGGTGATTTCCAACGACAGGTCCATGGCCCGCGCGGAGTGCGTCAGCGCGCCCATGGACACGAAGTCCACGCCCATCTTCGCCAGGCGGGGCAGCCGGTCCAGGGTGACGCCGCCGGAGACCTCGAGCGGAACGCGGCCATTCGTGAGCTTCACCGCCTCGCGAATCTGCGCGTCGTCCATGTTGTCGAGCATCACCACGTCGGCGCCGTGCTCAATCGCCTCGGCGAGCTGCTTGAGGTTGGTGACCTCGATTTCAATCTTGGCCAGTCGGGGCCCGTGCAGCTTCGCGAGGCGGAGGGCCTCGGAGATGGAACCCCCCACCGCCGCGATGTGATTGTCCTTGATGAGGACGCCATCGAAGAGGCCGAAACGGTGGTTGGAGGCGCCGCCCATGCGGACGGCGTCCTTGGCCAGCGTGCGCATGCCCGGAGGCGTCTTGCGGGTATCCAGCACCTTCAGCTTGGACCCCCGCACGGACGTCATCGCCTGCTGCGCCAGGGTGGCGATGCCCGCGGCTCGCTGGACGAGGTTGAGCGCGGTGCGCTCCGCCACCAGCAGCGAGCGCAGCCGCCCGTGGCAGCGCGCGGCGACCACCTTGGGTTTGATCTCCTCGCCGTCACGGCGGATCAGCTCCACCTCGACGTCGGGGTCCACCTTGTGGAACACGCGGATGAAGGCCTCCATCCCCGCGAGCACCAGTTGCTCCTTCGCGACCAGCTCCGCGCTGCCCTCCGCATCCGGAGGAATGAGGGCCTGCGAGGTGACGTCTCCCGCCGCCCCCAGGTCCTCATCGAGGGCGAGCGCGATGAGACGGTCGAGGTAATCCTGCTGCACGTCGCCTCCAGTTACCGCCGGGCCTTCGCCCGTGCCGTGGGCTTCGCCCGGGTGGCCTTCTTCGCCGCCGCCTTCTTCGCGGAGGCCTTCTTCGCGGGAGCCTTCCGACCCGCCGCCTTCTTCGCCGCCGCCTTCTTCGCGGGGGCCTTCTTCGCCGGAGCCTTGCCCGCGGCCTTCTTGGCGGGGGCCTTCTTCGCCGCGGCCTTCTTCGCCGGAGCCTTGCCCGCGGCCTTCTTGGCGGGGGCCTTCTTCGCCGCTGCCGCCTTCACGGGGGCCTTCTTCGCCACGGCCTTCTTCGCGGGAGCCGCGGCCTTCTTCGCGGGAGCAGCCGCCTTCTTCGCGGGCGCCGCCGGGGGGGCAGCCTGCTTCGCCAGCTTGTCGCCCTGCACCTTCGCCGGAGCGGACGGCGTCTTCTTCGCCGGGGCCGGGCGCTTGGGCTTCGCCGCCGGCACCTGCTTCGCCAGCTTGTCGCCCTGCGCCTTCGCCGAAGCGGAGTCCTCGTCCGTGCCGGTGGCCGGCGCCTCGGCGTCGCCCTCCTTGGCCCGGTTGAACTCGCGCATCGCGTCGTCCACGAGCCCCATGCTCATGTACGCGACGCCGAGGTCCTGGTGGTCGGCCGCGGACAGGCCCTCCTTGGTGCGCTCCCGCAGCTTCGCGAGCGCGTCCTGGACCTGCGAGTCCTCGGCCTCGGGCGCGCCGCCCGAGTCACCCATCTCACCCTTCAACTCCCGGCCCAGGTCCACACCGCCCTTCTCTTCCTGCGTCGGGGCGGCCTTCACCTGGGCCTGGGCGGAGGGGGAGACGGCCTCCTGGGACGACGACGTGCTGCTCTCAGACGGCGTGTTCTCGGGCATGGCGGGCTCCGGGGCAATCCGCTGCAGGTGGTCCTGAAGCTTGGCCTTGCGCTCGTTCAGCTCCTCGACGCGGGCACGGTCCTTCACCACCACGTCCGGCGGCGCCTTGGCCACGAAGTTGGGGTTCTCCAGCTTGCGCAGCACGCCGGCCACTTCCTGCTCGGCGCGGGCAATCTCCTTCTTCAACCGCTCGCGCTCCGCGTCCAAATCGACGAGGCCCGCCAGCGGGACGTAGATCTCCAGATTCGAGCCCACGAAGGCGGCGGCCTGCGGCGGCTTCGCGCCCGGCGCGCCCACCTGCACCTCGGAGAGGCCGGCCAGCGGCATGAGGTAGCCACGCCACCGCTCCAGCAATTCGCGCGTGCGCGCGTCCGGGCTCTGCACCACCGCCTTCACCTTCGTGGCGGGCGGCAGGTTGCTCTCGCCGCGGATGGTGCGCAGGCCTTCAATCGCGGCGATGACGGGCGCCATCTCCGCTTCGGCCGCCTCGTCCACCAGCGCCGCCTCCGGCGTGGGGAACGGGGCAATCATGATGCTGGCCGTCGGCCGGGACATCGGCAGCTTCTGCCAGATCTCCTCGGTGATGAACGGCATGAACGGATGCAGCAGCCGCAGGATGCGGTCCAGGCTGAACACCAGCACCGCGCGGGTGGAGTCCTTGGCCTCCGCGTCCTCGCCGTACAGCGAGCCCTTGGCCAGCTCGATGTACCAGTCGCAGAACTCGGCCCAGAGGAACTGGTACAGCGTGGAGGCGGCCTCGGCGAAGCCGAACTCCTCCAGCGCCTTGTGCGTCTCGGTGGTGGCGCGCTGCAGCCGGGAGAGAATCCACCGGTCCGCCAGCGTCAGCTTGCGCTCGGTCAGCGGGCGCGCGTCGAGCTGGAAGTCGCCCATGTTCATCAGGGCGAAGCGGCTGGCGTTCCACAGCTTGTTGCAGAAGGCCTTGTAGCCAGCCAGCCGGTCCATGGACAGCTTGATGTCCCGGCCCTGCTGGGTGAGCGTCGCGAGCGTGAAGCGCAGCGCGTCCGCGCCGAACGCCGGCATGCCCTGCGGGAACTTGTTCTTCAGCGTCGGCTGGAGCTTGTCCGCCGGAGCGCCGAGGACGATGTCCAGGGGATCGATGACGTTCCCCTTCACCTTGGACATCTTCTCGCCCTTCTCGTCGCGCACCATCGCGTGCAGGTAGACGGTGCGGAAGGGCACATCCCCCATGAAGTGCAGGCCCATCATCATCATCCGGGCGACCCAGAAGAAGATGATGTCGCTGCCCGTCTCCATGACGGACGTCGGGTAGAAAGTCTTCAGCTCGGGCGTCTCGCGCGGCCAGCCCAGCGTGGAGAACGGCCACAGCGCGGACGAGAACCACGTGTCCAGCACGTCCGAGTCCTGGATGAAGGACGCGCCGCCGCACTTCGGGCAGGACTTCGGCTGCTCGCGAGCGACGATGGGCTCCGCGCGCGCGAAGTCCACCCCGCCCACCTTCACCGTGGGCGCGTCCAGCGGCAGGTCCGTGTCATCGCCCTGCCGGGGGCTGCACGAGGTGCAGTAGTACGCGGGAATCTGGTGGCCCCACCACAGCTGGCGGCTGACGCACCAGTCGTGGATGTTGCGCATCCAGTGGAAGTACGTGTTCGTCCACGCCTCGGGGACGAACTTCGTGCGCCCCTGCCCCACCGCTTCAATCGCCGGCTTCGCGAGCGGCTCGATCTTCACGAACCACTGCGGCGACAGGCGCGGCTCCACCACGGTGGCGCAGCGCTGGCACGTGCCGACGGAGAGCTTGTGCGGCTCCTCCTTGTCCAGCAGCCCCTGCTCCGTGAGGTCCGCGAGCACCTGCTTGCGCGCCTCGAAGCGGTCCAGGCCGGCGTACTTGCCGGTGTCCTTCGTCATCCGGGCCGCGTCGTCCAGGATGGTGAGCATGGGCAGCTTGTGCCGCAGGCCCGTCTGGTAGTCGTTGAAGTCGTGCGCGGGCGTCACCTTCACCACGCCGGTGCCGAACTTCGGATCCACCAACTCCGCGTCCGCGATGATGGGAATCTCGCGGTCCGTCAGCGGCAGCTTCACCGTCTGCCCGGCCAGGCCCGTGTAGCGCTCGTCGTCCGGGTGGATGGCCACCGCGGTGTCGCCCAGCATCGTCTCCGGGCGCGTGGTGGCCACGGTGAGCGTGCGGTCGCTGTCCTTCACGGGGTAGCGGATGTGCCAGATGGAGCCGTTCTTCTCCTCGTGCTCCACCTCCAGGTCACTGAGGGCGGTGCGGCACGAGGGGCACCAGTTGATGAGCTTCTGGGCCCGGTACATCAGGCCCTCTTCGTACAGGCGGACGAAGACCTCGCGCACCGCGGCCGAGGACTGCTCGTCCATGGTGAAGCGCTCGCGGCTCCAGTCCAGGGACGCGCCCAGGAAGCGGTGCTGCTCGCCGATACGGGCGCCGTATCTGGCCTTCCACTCCCAGACGCGCTCGAGGAACTTCGCGCGGCCCAGGTCGTGGCGGCTCTTGCCCTCGGTCTTCTTCAGCTCCTTCTCCACCACCATCTGCGTGGCGATGCCGGCGTGGTCCGTACCGGGGAGCCACAGGGCATTGAAGCCGCTCATCCGCTTCCAGCGGGTGAGGATGTCCTGGATGGTGGCGGTGAGGGCGTGGCCGATGTGCAGGCTGCCCGTCACGTTGGGCGGCGGCAGGACGATGGAGAAGGCCGGCTTGTCGGAGGTCGCCTCGGCGCGGAAGTAGTTCTTCTCCAGCCAGAAGGCGTAGTTGCGGGCCTCGACCTCGGTCGGCTCGTAGGCCTTGGACAGTTCAGTGGTGTCGGTCATTGCAGACGGCCGGCCCCGGGGACGGGGCCGGCGGGAGGGTCAGGAGGGTACGGCGTAGAACGCCTCAGTGCTGCGTCTCTCGGTCCTTGATGAGCCGCTCGAGCTCCTCACGGATGATGGTCTCCGCGAGCTGCGGTACGACCTCCCAGGCAATCTTCTCGATGACCTCGCGGGAGGCCTTCGACAGCGCCTCGCGCAGCTGTGCCTCGCCACCGTCGGCAGCCGCGGGACGGGCCGCGGCCGGAGCGGCGGCGGGACGGGCGGCGACCGGAGCGGGTGCCGGCGGGCCCCCCATGTCGAGGGAGATCTCCTCCGCGCCCTGGGTGTCCGGCAGCGAGTCCTCGATGCTGATGGACGGCTGGGCAGCGGCCTGCGGCGCGGCGGGAGCGCCCAGCCCGAACGGATCCCTCGCACGGGCGGCCGGCTGCGGCGCGGGGGCCGGAGCGGGAGGCAGCGGCGCGCCCCCCGGAGGAGGCCGCGGGAAGCCCGACTGGGTGCCCTGCGGAATGCCCGGACGGGCCATGCCCGGAGGCTGCGCACCCGGCGGCACGCCCGGACGCGGCGGCATGCCCGGCGCGGGAGCCCCCGGCGGAGGCGGCACGCCCGGACGCGCGGCGGCGCCCGGAGGCGGCATGCCCGGCCCGGGAGGACGCGGCGCGCCCGGAGGCATGCCCGGCCCGGGAGGACGGGCCATGGGGCCCGGAGGCATGCCCGGCCCCGGAGGACGCGGCGCGCCTGGAGCACCCGGCGGCATGCCCGGCCCCGGAGGACGGGCCATGCCCGGAGGCGGTGCGCCGGGGCCCGGAGGACGCGGCGCGCCCGGAGCGCCCGGCGGCATGCCCGGCCCTGGAGGACGCGGGAAGCCCGACTGGGTGCCCTGCGGAATCCCCGCCGGACGGGCGGCCGCAGTGGGCGCAGGCTGGGGCGCCGGGGCCGCAGGCGTGGGGGCAGCGGGCTGGGCCGACGGCGGCATCACCCGCGTGGCCATGGAGGCCGGCATGGTGTTGGACTTCTGGCCCACCAGCGCCTTCACCTTGTCGAGCAGCACCTGGCTCTCGAAGGGCTTGGCGATGTGGTCATCCGCGCGGGCGGCGCGGGCGCGGTTCTCGTCGAACGCCTCGAAGGTGCCCGCCAGCAGCACCACCGGGATGCCCTGGGTCGCCGGGTCGCTCTTCAGCGCCTCGCAGACCTCGTAGCCACTCTTGCCCGGCATCATCACGTCGGCGAGCACGACGTCAGGGCGCAGCTCGCGGACGCGGGAGATGGCGTCGAGCCCGTTGTCCACCGCGGTCACCTGAAAGTCCTCGGTCGCGAAGATCATCCCGATCACCTTGCGGATGGTGAGCGAGTCATCGGCGACCAGCAGATTCTTGGGCATCGGTTCGGGCCTCGGGGGGGCGTCTACCCCTCTGAATTCGTTGGGGATTCCTGCCGCTAAAAAGCCAGGTCGCGGCACTCTATCAAGCGGGGCAGCTTACGGGTCGCGCTCCAGGACGATCAAGAAAACATGCGCTGCAGGTCCAGGAACAACACGGGGCCGGGCAGACCGGGTGCGCGAAAGGAGCCCGCGGTCTCGTCCGGCTCGAAGCGGTGCAGCACGCCAAGCACCCGGGTGGCCGTCAGCCCCACGTTCCGGCCGGCGAGCTCGGTGAGGATGAAGAAGGACTCGGCGACCGGGGCCGCGCCCAGCAGCGCGGGGACGGAGCAGATGGGCCAGAGCACCTGTGCATGTGGAAAGATACCGGCCACCGGTCCGCTCTGCACGGGTAGGACGCTGAAGGCGCCCCCCCGCTCCACCACCTGTGACACCAGGACCAGCGGGACGCCGAACAGGCGCCCCTGGGACTCGAAGATGAGCGCGCGCTCGGGCGCGGCCTCGGCCCAGTGCACGGGGCGCAGGGGGGCGGGCGACAGGTGGGGGCCCACCCGGTGGGGCAGCGCCTCCGCGATGAGCTCCAGGTAGAGCCGCTCCTTGTGCAGCACCGCGCCGCGACTCAGGGGCGCCAGCGAGTCCGCCAGTCCGGGCGGCAGCAGGAAGAAGGGCGCGCGGGCGACGTCGGCCACCTCCACGACGGAGCGTACGCGCACGGCCAGCGTCGGGCTGACGTCGAGCACCACCACCATGCCCGCTCCCTCCTCCGGAGGGCCGCCGAGCAGGGCGGACAGGTCCTTCACCTCCAGCACGCCGCGGAGGCTCCCGCCGTTGGCGCCGGGGATGGCCACCTCCATGACGGAGGTCGCCTCCACCGCGTAGCGCGTCTCTCCTGCCTCGACGAGCAGGCAGAGCCGGCGTCCGCTTTCGAAGGGTGACACGGCCCTACCCTAGCAGCCTTCCACCCCTTGGTGCTAAGCCCTTCTCAGATGGCGCGAATCCTCCTCGTCGACGACGAAAAGATCGCCCGCACCCTCTACGGCGACTACCTCACGGCCGTGGGCCACGCCGTCACGGCCGTGGGCACGCTGCAGGACGCCCGGGAGGTCCTCGCGGCGGACCGCTTCGATGCGGTGGTGACGGACCTCATCCTCCCCGGCGGCGACGGCATGGAGGTGCTGCGCTACGTGCGCGACCGCCATCCCGGCGTGGAGGTGGTGGTCATCACCGGCCTGGAGAAGGTGGACCCCGCCGTGCGCGCCATCAAGAGCGGCGCGGCCGAGTACCTCGTCAAGCCCGTGGCCCCGGAGGCCCTCCAGCACGCCGTCCGCCGCGCCCTCACCACCCGGGACTTGATGCAGGAGAACGCGTCCCTGCGCCGGCACGTCGCCATGCTGGAGGCCGGGCAGCGCATCGCCACCACGCTGGACCGGGAGAAGCTGGCCACCGCCACCGCGGGCGCGCTGCAGGCCATGGCCGCCGCCACCGCGGTGGTGCTGTTGGAGCGGGACGCCTCCGGACTGCGCCTCCAGGGCACGCGCGGGTTGCCCTCCGCGGTGGAGGAGTCACTGGTCGCCACGCTCATCTCCCACCTGGCGGACGCGCGCGCCCCTCGTGAGCTCGAGGGGCTGGACGCGTCCTTCCCGCGTGCCCTCTCCATCCCCGCCGTGGAGGGCGAGTCGGTGCTGGGGCACGCGGTGCTCTTCTTCCGCGGCGCCGGCGCGGAGTGGACGGGCGAGACGGCCGGCTACCTCGTGCGCAACTGGGCGCTGGCGCTGCGCAACCTCGGGCGCTTCGCGGCGGTGGAGGACCTGGCGTACGTCGACGACCTCACCCGCCTCTTCAACACGCGCTACCTGCACATGGTGCTGGACCGCGAAGTCCAGGACTCGGTCCAGACGCAGCGCCCCTTCAGCCTGCTGTTCCTGGACCTGGACCACTTCAAGTCCATCAACGACACGCACGGCCACCTCGTGGGCTCCAAGCTGCTGGTGGAGACGGCACGCGTGGTGAAGGGCTGCGTGAGAGACCCGGACGTGGTGGCCCGCTACGGCGGCGACGAGTACGTGGTGCTGCTGCGGAACACCGACTCGGGCGGGGCGCTCAAGGTGGCGGAGCGCATCCGCCGCACCATGGAGACGCACCGCTTCCTCTCGCGCGAGGGGCTGTCGCTGGGCGTCACCACCTGCATCGGCGTGGCCAGCTTCCCCGAGCACGCCCGGGACAAGGCCACGCTGTTGGACCTGTCCGACCGGGCCATGTACCGGGGCAAGCGCGGCACCCGGAACGTCGTCTACATGGCGGCCATGGACCTGGAAGCCCCGCCGGCGGAGCGCCGGCAGTCGGTGCCGGACCGGAGCTAGCGGCGCAGGCTGCCCACGGTGAGATGCTTCGCGGGGTTGGTCTCCGCGACGGTGCGCGCTTCCCCGCCTTCCTTGCCCACGGCCTCCACCGCCTCGTGCGGCGCGCCCGTGGTGATGAGCGTGTACTTCTCGGACGCCTCGCGGTCGTGCTGGGCCTGCTCCGGGTCCAACCGGGCGATGAGCTGCCAGAAGAGGGCGGCGTGCTCGCGCTCCTCGTCCATGACGTGACGGAGGATGGCCTTGGCGTCCTCGTTGTCGGTGGCGTCGATGTGCGCGGCGTACAGATTGATGGCGTCCAGCTCCGCTTCGATGTTCAGCCGGATGGAGCGAGCCAGCTCGGTGTCCGTCATCTTCCGGGGCACGAGCGAGTGGAACGGGTTGGTCTGCGGCATGAAGGCCCTCCCGAGGCCGGGCGCGAGGAACGCGGGCGAGCATCCGCGCCCCCCGGGCCCGGGTCAACGGAATCCCTTCGCCCGCGTTGCGTAGAAGCCGCTGCCTCCGTCATGCTCAGGAAATGGAAACACCCGCGCCGCTCTCCCAACTGCTCCAGGCCCTGGAGGCGGGGGACCTGCCAGCCGCGCGCGCGGCGGCGGCGGCACTGCAACGTGCGGGCGCCCAGTCGACCCAGCTCGCCGCGGAGGTGCTGCACGAGCTGCGGCAGCCGCTGCTGGGCGTGAAGGCCTACGCACAACTCCTGGCGGAGGACGGCGGCCCCTCCGGCCCGCTGAGGCTCCTGCTGGCGCAGGTGGAGCGGATGGAGCAGATCGTCTCCGACTACATCCGCCTGGCCAGCGAGCGCCCCGCACCCCAGCAGAGCCTGTCCCTGGCGGCCCCCATCTGGGCGGCGGCGAAGCTCTTCAGCATCAACCCGGACTCCGCGCGCATCTCCCTGGAGGTGGAGGCGCCCGAGGACATCACCATCCAGGGCAACGCGCGGCTCATCGAGCAGCTCACGCTCAACCTCCTGAACAACGCGCGCGACGCCATGGCCGGGCGCGGCCGCGTGAAGGTGGTGCTCACGCGCGAGGGCTCGTCGCCGGTGCTGTACGTGGCGGACTGGGGCCCGGGCATTCCCGAGGAGCTGCGCGAGCGCATCTTCGAGCCCTACGTCACCGCCAACAAGCGGGGCACGGGGCTGGGGCTCGCGGTGTGCCGGCGCATTGCCCAGGAGCACCGCGCGCAGGTGGGCCTGGCGGCCCCGGGCGTCGTCCGCGACGTGCCGCCGCCAGCCACCGTGTTCCGGGTGCTCTTCCCGACGTCGGACACGCCGACCGCGCGGCGCCAGCGGCTGCTGGTGGTGGACGACGAGACCATCATCCGCATGGTCTTCCGCGACCTGATGGGCAAGGAGTGCGAGGTCATCGAGGCGGCCAGCGGCGAGGAGGCACTCGACCTGCTTCGCCAGGCGCCGGTGGACCTCATCGTCACGGACAAGAACCTGCCGGGCCTGTCCGGACTGGAGCTGGCGCAACAGGCGCGGCGGCTCTACTCCAACTCGCGCGTCATCCTGATGACGGGCTACCCGTCGCTGGTGACGACGCAGCAGGCGCTGGAGCTGGGCGTGGTGGACTACATGCTCAAGCCCTTCGACGACATCCGGGAGGTGCGCACGCTCTTGCGCACGGCGCTGTCGGCGCAGTCGGCCCCGCTCGCGTTGAGGACGGCGACGGAGGTGCGGCGGGTGGACGTGCTGGAGGACAACCCGACGACGGCGCGGCTCATCACCGAGGCGCTGACGATGGTGGGGCTGGAGGCGCGCATCCTCCCCTCGGCCGAGCTGATGGCGATGGCGAAGCCGGCGGGCGTGGTGGTGAGCTGGGACTTCGCGCCGGCCTACGGGCGCAAGGCGCTGGAGCTGGGCAAGGCGCTGGCGCAGGGCGCGCCCTTCGTCGTGCTGGCCGAGCACCTCACGATGGAGACGGCGCTGGAGTCCCTGCGCGCCGGTGCCGCCGCGTGTCTGCCCAAGCTGCTGTCCGACACCACGGCCCTCAGCCGCGAGCTGAGCCGTGCCTTCAAGAGAGAAGTCCCATGAAACGCACGCTCCTGTCCGTCCTGCTGCTCGCGGTGGCCTGCTCCTCGGGGTCGTCACCGCAGCCGGGACGGCCGGACGCGGGCGGGACGGAGGACTCCGGGACGGGCGGCGACGACGCGGGCGTCACGGAGGACGGTGGCACGGAGCCAGACGGAGGCACCGAACCCGACGGAGGCACGGAGCCTTCCGACGCGGGCACGGAAGACGACGCGGGCACGGGCGTGGACGGTGGAAGCACGGATGCGGGCACGGCCGACGGTGGAGTCTGCGAGGCCCCCGCCGGGCAAACCGGAACGGAGCTGGCCACGCGGTTGAACACGCCGCGCCGGCTCGCCCTGGACGCGACGGACCTCTACATCTCCGAGTCGCATTCGCTGAATCCCCAGCAGCCGACTCCGGGCGCGGGCCAGGTGCTCAAGCTCTCTCGCTCGGGCGGCACTGCCGCGCCCTTTGCCTCGGGCTTTCGCGCACCGGACGCCATCGCGGTGGATGCGACGAGCGTCTACGTGCTGGACCTGGACGGGCTCTGGCGCGTGGACAAGGCGACGGGGAAGCGGGGTGACCTGCCCATCGACGCGACGCTCAACAACGTCACCGTCGGTGGCACGGAAGTGCTGCGCGCCACCCTCTCCGGCCGCGACGTGCTGGTGGTGGCCACGGGCAACCGGTGGCTGCTCCGGGTGGACACCGACGGGAACAACCGCCAGGAGCTGTACGCCGGCCCGAGCGCGGCCCGGGTGCGAGGCGCGCGGGTGGTAGGCACGGACGTGTGGTTCCTCGTTACCGGAGGCACCACTCCGGGCCTCTACCGCGTCCCATTGGATGGCAGCGCGTCCGCTGAACACCGGGATGCAACGGTGACGCAGGGCAGTTCGCTGGAGGTGACGCCCACACACTTCCTCATCACCGAAGGGAGCGGCGGCACCGGCCGGCTCCTCGAGTTGCCACGAGGAGGAGGCACGGCTGGGGTCCTCGCCGAAGGACTCCAAGGACCCATGTTCCCGGTGGAGCTGAACGGGGTGGTCTACTTCAAGGAATCGCGCGCCGACAGCGCGGACTTCCTGCGCCGCGTGCGACCCTGCGCGCCCGGCACCTCGGACCCGGTGGGCCCCTCGGGCACGGGCCCGGGCGGCCTGCTGGTGGACGGCGAGACGCTCCTCTACACGTCGCAGGAGAGCGGCACCGGGGGCGCGGTGGGCCGGGTGCCCTGAAGCACGGCGCAGCCCCTCCCCTGCCCCGGAAAAAGCCACGGCCCCGGCGCCTCTCGAGGAGGCATCCAGGGCCGCGTCCCAACATCAAGAATCCATCACCGACCCGGCGGGCCCGAGGCGACTGCCCCGGGCTGCTGGAGGCGGCTCAGTACTCCATGTCGTCGCCGCCGTAGTCCGGCATCCCACCGCCGCCGCCGCCGCCGTTCTTGCCCTTCTTCTTCGCGGGGCGGTCGGCGATCATCGCCTCCGTGGTCAGCAGCAGCGAGGCCACGGACGCGGCGTTCTGCAGCGCGGTGCGCTCGACCTTCGTCGGGTCGATGACGCCGGCCTTCTCCAGGTCCTCGTACACATCGGTACGGGCGTTGTAGCCGAACGCGCCCTTGCCCTCGCGGACCTTGTTGATGACCACGGCGCCCTCGACGCCTGCGTTGCTGGCAATCTTGCGCAGCGGCTCCTGGAGCGCGCGGCGGATGATGTCCACGCCGAAGTCCTGCTCACCGCCCAGCTTCAGCTTCTCCAGCGCGGTCAGCGTGCGCAGGTAGGCCACGCCGCCGCCAGGGACGATGCCCTCCTCGACGGCCGCGCGAGTCGCGTGCAGCGCGTCCTCCACGCGGGCCTTCTTCTCCTTCATCTCCGTCTCGGTGGCGGCGCCCACGTTGATGACGGCCACGCCGCCCACCAGCTTGGCCAGCCGCTCCTGGAGCTTCTCGCGGTCGTAGTCGCTGGTGACGGTGTCGATCTGCGAGCGGATGAGCTTGATGCGGCCCTCAATCTCGCCCTTGGCACCGGCGCCGTCGACGATGGTGGTGTTGTCCTTGTCCACCGTGATGCGCTTGGCGCGGCCCAGGTCGTTCAGCGTCAGGTTCTCGTACTTGTGGCCGAGTTCCTCGCTGACGACCGTGCCGCCCGTCAGGGTGGCGATGTCCTTCAGCATCTCCTTGCGGCGGTCACCGAAGCCCGGGGCCTTCACCGCGGCCACGTTCAGCACGCCGCGGATCTTGTTCACCACCAGGGTGGCCAGCGCCTCGCCCTCGATGTCGTCGGCGATGATGAGCAGCGGCTTGCCGGAGCGGGCCACCTGCTCGAGGATGGGAATCATGTCCTGCATCGAGGAGATCTTCTTCTCGCTGATGAGGATGTAGGGGTCGTCGACGACGACCTCCATGCGCTCGCGGTTCGTCACGAAGTACGGAGAGACGTAGCCGCGGTCGAACTGCATGCCTTCCACCACGTCGAGGTTGGTCTCCAGGCCCTTGGCCTCCTCGACGGTGATGACGCCCTCCTTGCCCACCTTCTCCATCGCGTCCGCGATGATGCCGCCGATGGTCTCATCGCCGTTGGCGGAGATGGTGCCCACCTGCGTGATGGCCTTCTTGTCGGCGGTGGGCTTGGAGAGCTTCTTCAGCTCCTCCACCACCACCTCGACGGCCTTGTCGATGCCGCGCTTGAGGTCCATCGGGCTGTGGCCGGCGGCCACCAGCTTCAGGCCCTCCTCGTAGATGGAGCGCGCCAGCACCGTCGCGGTGGTGGTGCCGTCACCAGCCTTGTCGGAGGTCTTGGACGCGACCTCCTTCACCATCTGCGCGCCCATGTTCTCGAACTTGTTCTCGAGATCGATCTCCTTGGCGACGGTGACGCCGTCCTTGGTGATGGTGGGCGAGCCGAAGCTCTTCTCGATGACGACATTGCGGCCCTTGGGGCCGAGGGTCACCGCGACAGCGTCCGACAGAGTCCGGACACCGCGCAGGATGGCCTCACGCGCGGACTGGTGGAAGAAAATCTCCTTCGCTGCCATCGCAACCTCCTGAATTTCCTGGGGATTTTATTGATACGACACAGGCCGTTAGCACTCGGCCATGGCGAGCGCCAACATAAGGGCCAGCCCAACGATGTCAACCAGGAAGGGCGGACCTGTGGGCGAGCGGACGCGACCAGAGGCCCTGGGTGCAGGCCACCACGGGGCTCCCTGCCGGGTTACTCGGCGAAGCGCACGAGGGTGAGCAACTGCCCCATGTCCAGCGGCTTGCGGAGCGTCAGGGCGACGCCCTTTCTCAGGCCGCGGTCGGTGATGCCCTCTTCCGTGCTGCCCGTCATCAGGAGGACGGGAACGGCCTGGAAGCGGGGGTCCGCCTTGAGCATCTCCGTGAAGTGGATGCCGTCCAGGTGGGGCATGAGGTAGTCGGTGATGACCATGCCCACCTGGTTGCGCTCCAGGATGTCGAGCGCCTGCAAGGCGTCCGCCGCCGAGTACACGGTGTACCCATGCATCTCCAGGAAGCGAGAGAGCATGGTGCACAGCTCGAGATCGTCGTCGACGACAAGGATGTTCACGGGACGTTCCGTCGCGCTTGGACGGGGGGCGGAACGTAACAGCCGTGGCCGTCGTTGACAACGCTCGCTGTGCCTTCATATGTGCCGGCCCATGGGGAAGCGGACCGCGAAGCGAGAGGGGGTGGCGGGGATGGAGGCTCGACTGGACGCGGTGGCGGACGCCTTCGAGACGGGTGACTTCGAGGCGGCCCTGTCCGGAGCGGAGGGGTTGCTGGCGGACGCACCCGAGCTGCCCGAGGCCCTCCACTTCCGGGCGGCGGCCCTGGTGGAACTGGGCCGGCTGGAGGAGGCCGGCCGGGCCTACGGACAGGCCCTGAAGCTGGCGCCCGAGGACCCGGAGGTGCTCCTGGGCGCCGCGGACTGCCTGGTGTGCCGCACCGGGGAGGACCGGGAGGCGGTGGCGGAGGGGCTCGCCCTGTGTGCGCGAGGCCGGCGCCTGGCCCAGAAGGCCGATGATGTGGAGCTGCTCTACGAATTCCTCCTCCTGGAGGGCATGGGGCTGAACCAGATGGGCGAGTGCGCCACGGCGCTGGCGAGCCTGGACGAGGCGCTCCGGCACCTGCCGCGCTCGGTGGACGCGCAGCTGGAGCGAGGCATCGCCCTGTTCGAGCTGTGCCGCTTCGAGGAGGCCCGGGCCGCCTTCGACAAGGTGCTGAAGGACATGCCGGACGAGGCGTGGGCGCACCACTACCTGGGGCTGATGGCGGAGCGGCGCGGGGACGAAAAGGAGGCGAAGAAGCGCTTCGGGAAGGCGGAGGCGCTGGTGCCCGAGGAGTTCCCTCCCCCGGTGCAGCTGGCGGAGGAGGAGTTCGACCGCGCGGTGGAGGACGCGGTGAAGGCCCTGCCCCACCACGCGAAGCAGTACCTGGACAACGTGACGATTGCCGTGGAGGACCTGCCCTCGGACGAGGACCTGCTGGGCCAGGACCCGCCGCTATCCCCGAGCATCCTCGGGGTGTTCCGGGGCACGCCCGTGGGCGAGCGCAGCGTGACGAACGCGTATGACCACTTCCCCGCGTCCATCGTGCTGTACCAGAAGAACCTGGAGCGCTTCGCGAGGACGCGCGAGGAGCTCATCGAGCAGATTGGAATCACGGTGATGCACGAGGTCGGTCACCTCATGGGACTGGATGAGGACGACCTGTGGCAGCGGGGGCTGGACTGACGGACGCGGCGCGAGTGGCAGCGAGCGTCTGGCGGATGCCCTCGCTGTAGGGCGTCTTGTGCACGGTGCCCAGCAGCCCCCGCAGCGCCGAGTCGTCCATGAGGACGGGCTCGGTGAGCAGGTAGTGCATCTCCACCAGCTCCTTCATGAACGGGTCGAAGAGGCCCATCAGCCGGAGCATCCCCTTCCCTGACGCCATGAGCTTCGGCGGCCGGCCGGCCTGGGCGAAGATTTCATTCACGAGCGCGCGCTGGGTGGTGACGCCCGCGCCGGCGAGGTTCCACCAGCGGCCGTACGCGCGGGGCTCGTCCATGAGCGCGGTGACGACGGGGCCCACGTCGGGCACGTAGACGAACTCGTGCGGCGAGTCGATGGGGCCGATGAGCTGGGCGCGCGTGCCCTGCGTCGCGGCGAGGAAGGGGCGGTAGAGGAAGCTCTTGTCCACGCCGGGGCCGTAGAAGTCGGGGAGGCGGAGGATGGTGCCGCGGATGCGGCCGGCGGCGTGCTCGGCGAGAAGGAGGTCCTCCTGCTCCTTGCGCATGCGCCCCTTGAAGGTGTGCGGCTCGCGGGGGTGGTCCTCGGTGACGGGCGTGGTGCGGGGGCGGCCGTACGGGTACACGGTGCCGATGAGGAGCACCTGCTGCACGCCCTCGGCGATGGCGGCGTCGAGCGTGCGGCGCATGAGCTGCGGGTGGAGGTGGAACTGCCAGTAGTTCACCCCCACCATGTAGATGAGCGTGTGGATGCCCCGGGCCGCGGCTCGGATGGAGTCCATGTCCTCGGGGTTCCAGGTGGCGACCTCCGCCAGCGGGTCCGCGCCGAACTCACGCTGGAGCCCGGCCTTCGAGCGACCCACCACCCGGTAGGCCCGCCCCTGCGCCTTGAGGGACCGCGCCACGCTCTGCCCGATGACGCCCGATGCGCCGAACAACGCCACCTTGTCCATGTCGTGCTCCCTTGTTCCGAACGACGGATGATTCATGAACACCGTTCTGTGAACGGTGTTCATTTACTGGTGGCCGTTCTGAACGTCAAGGCCTACAGTCAAGAACATGGGGATTTCGGAGCGAAAGGAGCGGCAGAAGGCGGAGCTGCGCGAGCAGATCGTCCGGGTGGCGCGGGACATGGTGATGCGCGAGGGCTTCGCGGCCCTCTCGATGCGCAAGCTGGCGGACGCGGTGGAGTACGCACCGGCGACGCTGTACCTGCACTTCGAGAACCGGGACGCGATTGCGCGCGAGCTGTGTGTCCGCGGGTTCCAGGACCTGCTGGCCGCGCTGGAGCCGGCGGCGAAGGTGGAGGAACCCCTGGAGCGGCTGGCGAAGATGGCCGAGGCGTACGTGAAGTTCGGCCTGGCGCAGCCGGAGCCCTACCGGCTCATCTTCATGGAGGACCCGAAGCTGTCGACGGCGCTGTTCAGCGACGCGGACGGCGCGGGGCCGAGATCCTTCGCCGTGCTGGTCCGTGTGTTCGAGGACTTGAAGGCCGCGGGACGGATTGCGGAGGACGCCGAGCCCTCGAAGCTGGCCGAGGTGCTCTGGGCGGGGCTGCACGGGATTGTGAGCCTGCGGCTCACGTGCACGGGCTTCAAGGGCTCACCCGCGGAGGAACTGGCGCAGTTGCTGGTGAGCACCCTGGTGAATGGGTTGCCCGGGCTGAAGCCGGGCAAGGCCGCGAAGAAGACGCGGTGAGGGCACGGCGCGTGGGTTGACGGGGCCCGGGGCGTGCGGCAGTAATCGACGGCGGTAGGGCCTCCGGACCTGGTGGCCGGCCCGGTCTTCAAAACCGGTGAGGGGCGCTGAGAGGCGTCCCTGGCGAGTTCGATTCCCGTGCCCTACCGCCACTTCACTCAATTCTGGACGTGGATGTGGGGACCGCCCCAGACCGCCTGTCCCGCCGGGCGTGTCCGCTCGTCGAGCACGGTGTAGCCACGCGCCCGGGCATCGGCCATGAAGGCGTCGAGGCGCTCCTGCGACACGCCGCGAGTGCGCACGTCGATGGCCCGCCCCAGGTAGTGCTTCGAGCCGACGTTGTGCTTTCCCTTGTTGGTCGAGGTAACGGTGAGGCCGTGCTGTTCCGCGAGCCGGGCCATCGCTTCGAACGGCTTGCCGGTCGTCGTCGACGGGGTGTTCACAGTATTGGCCTTCGTGAAGCTCGAGGACTTGTTGAGGGCCTCGAAGGTCCGCCGCCCCACCACGCCATCCGCCTTGAGTCCCATCGCGCGCTGGAAGTCTCGAACGGCCCTCTCCGTGGCGGGGCCGAACTTCCCGTCAGTCTTTCCAGGATTGAATCCCGCTGAGCGCAACCGGTCCTGCAAGCCCCGGACGGTGTCGTTCGTCGTCCCCTTGCGGAGCGAGCCGCTCGTATAGCCGAGCACGCTCGCCCGATCCGCGGCACGGGCCGCCGCCATCGAGTTCTTCGAGGAGAAGCTGCTCTCGGCGGAGTAGCCCTTCACGCTCGCCCGGTCCGCCGCTCGCGCGGCGGCCATCGAGCCAGAAGTCTTCGTCGAGGCCTTGGTCTCGGCGGAGTAGCCCTTCACGCTCGCCCGGTCCGCCGCCCGTGCTGCGGCCATCGACCCGGAAGTCTTCGTCGAGGCCTTGCTATCGGCGGAGTACCCACTCACGCTGGCCCGGTCCGCCGCCCGCGCGGCAGCCATCGAGCCAGTGGACTTCGAGGCGCTGCTCGCACTCGAACTCTTACCCGCGCTCGAACTCCCAGCCGACCGACCGGCGCCCGCGCTTCCGCTTCTACTACCGCTGCTTGCCGAGCCTGCGCCACCGACGGCCATGATGTCCTCCTTGAGGGGGAGAGGAGCGTCCGGGGGTATAGAGGCCCGGTCCTACGTGGATTCTCGAACGAGCGGTAACAGAGTTGCGTCCAAACTGTTGGAACCCTCGCGGCTCGCCTCAAAACCGGTGAGAAAGCCGAGGGGAAGGCTCAGCTCCAGGGCCGCAGCCAGAGCAGGTACCCGGCGAGCCCCACCTGCACGACCAGGGTCAGCAGTGCGCCCACCACCTGCACGCGGCTGGCCTTGATCAGGCCGAACGCGTGTGCCAGCCGCGCCACGAGCAGTGCGCCACCGAAGGCATGGAGCGCCATCGAGTTTCCGCCGCACAGCTCGGCCACCAGCAGCAGGATGAGCGCGAGGGGAACGTGCTCCACGTTGTTCCCGTGCGCGCGGATGGCGGCGATCAGGTCGGCGTGTCCACCATCACCGCGCCACACGTTGTGCTTGCCGCGCACGCGGCTGACGTTGATGGAGAGGCCCACCGTGAGGAAGGCGTTGAGCGCGCCGTAGAGCGCCGTCACGGGGACCGCGAGCAACGTCGTCCCGAGCAAGGTGTTGGTCAAGGGTGTGGTCCTCCAGCTGCGAGAGGCTCGGGACCGTATCCGCCAGACCGCAGCCCGCCCACGGTTTTCTAGGCGAAGTGCCAGCACACCCCGGCGGGGTCGATCAGGTGCACCTCGCGCAGGCCCCACGGATACACGGTCGGCGCCTTGGCGCGGACGCCAGGGTAGCGCTCCAGCACGCCGCACTCCTGGAGGTGCTTCCACCACGCATCCAGGTCATCCACCCGGACGAACATCATCAGGTTCTCCTGCACGACCGGGTTGTGGAAGTCCTGGAGGAGGAAGACCGCCGCACCGAGCTGCAGCTCCGCGAGCCCCTGCCCCTCCCAGTTCACCGTGAAGCCCAGCTCCAGGAAGAAGCTCCGGGCCGCCGCGAAGTCCTTTCCGGAAGGGATGAATGGCTTGAGCGCGGTGATGGTCATGGCGCCCGGAACATAGAGCCACTCCTGTCGCGGTAGCATCTGGAACCATGACTGCTCTCGCCACCAGCTCGGACCCGCTCGTGCGCAAGGCCCTCATCTCCGGTGGCGTCGCCATGGGGATGTTCGTGCTCGGCTGGGTGTGGGTCTTCGTCGCGGTGAGCACCGACCTGGGAGATGCAGGGACGTTCCGTCCACTCGCGATCCTCGCGACCATCCAGCTGATCGCGGGCTTCCGTGGCTTCATCCAGATCGTGAAGGCACGCAGGCAGGGAGCACTGGCCCTCGGGCCGGCCGTCGTGTGGGCTCTCGCCTCGCTCTGCTTCGGGCTGCTCGGGCTGATGGGGGTTCCGTTGTTCCTATTGCTCCAAAGCGGGATGAAGGTGGCCTTCAAGGGTTGACGTCGTCCGGGAAAGCTTCCTCCAGGTAGTTCAGGCACTGATCCCTCGACCGCGAGCACTTCGCCTTCCACAGAAGGTCTCTCGTCCTGAGAGCCGCCTCGAGAAAGGCTCCGCGCCGATCGTCTGACAGGTTCGCGAAGAGGTTCGACCCGGTGCCGGCAATATCGAGGAGCTGATACTCAAAACACGGTCTGGACAGACCGACGCCCAGGCTATCGGGCCACTCGAAGTGCGTGTCCTCGGCGAACCGGCCACAGAGGAAATCAAAGAACAGCAAGACCCCCTCGAACATCGAGTCGAAGTTCCGGGCCTCGAAGATGCGCAGGGCCATGGTTTCGAGGCTGAAGGACTTGAAGGCGGTGTCTTCATCGAGTTGCGAGTTCCAGCCCTTCAATATCTTCACGAGGGGTTTGAACATATTCCCACGCTTCTGATTCAAGGCTGTCGCTCGCTCCGCATGAATCTTGGGGCCCGTCAGGATCCACTCCTCCTTGCGGCGGTCTGGAATCAAGATCAACCCGTCGCGCTCCGTCTCGATTGCTGGGACCGCATCGATATGCAGATGATGCATCTTCAGGCCGACGGAACGACGCTGCATCATGACCGTGCTGCTGTCGCGTCTTAGGCGAATGGCGCCGGCGAAGGTCTCCAGAACCTTCTCGGGAGCCGGACGTCCGCCAGAGCCCGGATTCCTCCACTTGGATGGATCGATCACAAAGATGATGTCTACATCGTCGATTGGCGCGATAGCGGTGTGTCTCGCGTAGCTGCCACTCAGGTAGTCTGTGATGATGCGGCTGGCCATGTTGCCAGAGTCGAGCGCCTCACGGATTGCGCGCTGACTCTTCCTGGCGGCACTTCGCTGGGCCTCACTGGGTTCAAGTTGCCTGGAAAGTTCAGCCATCTGCTCATCTAGGAAATCCAGATTCACACTCTGCTCCGTATCATCTACGTCGGCACGGCCTGCGCCAACTCAGTCCGCGAGCCAGCGCGCGTAGGCCCGAACATCAATCATCGGGACGGTCGCCATCGTTTGAAGACGAGCAATCAGCTCCAGCAGAAACGCTGTCGCAGGCTTACCCTTCTCCGTGACGACATACGAACCATTCTGGCCAAGGAAGTAGAGCCCATGAGCGGCGACACAGCCGATATCGAGATGGCCGGCCGCGTCTCCTGTGGCAAGAGCCTCAAGGAGAGCATCGCCGAGGGGTGGGGTCCACTCGCTCTCCAGCGTCAGTAAGCCGCCCAAGATGGGCTGCAAGGACTTCGGAGGATACGTTCCACCCGCATGGGGGATGGGGAGGCTCGTCCGCTTCAGTTGCCGAACGCTCGCGACCTTCTGCCTCGCATATGCAACCTGCGTGGCGTTGATGGACTGCTTCGCCTCGAAGACGGCGTATACGCTCTCCGCCGGAAGGATTGTCTGGCCCTCAAAGTTGAAGATGAACGGCGAGTACTGCCGATCAAAGACAACAACGTCGATCTGGTCGCTGAAGCGGCCATCGCTGTCCACCACGTGTGCGGTAGTGGCCTGGTATCGCTGGGACAAGTAGGTTTGCAGCAGCTCCAGCCAGACACGCTCGCTGGCGTCACCCTTGGTTCCAGGGTGATGGAACGACCGGCGAGCAATCGACAGCCGCTGCTGGATGTCGTCATGAAGGCTCGCAAGAATCTGCTTGAGGGACCAGGTGCTCACTTGACGATGTTGCTCCATGGGCCTACCAGGACGCCCGCTTCCTCAAGCCCACCTGAGCGGCCACGAGCGGGTCTGGCCCCTTCGTAGTTCCAGACCCACTCGCGGCGCCCAGCAGTCGCACCCCTCGTCTGTACCGGCGCTACGCCACCCAGGTGCTCGGGCCCGTGACGGCGCCCTCCCTCGAGCTGGACCTGGGTGATGAACCGCGCGGCGCGTCCTCCACAGCCGGTGCAACTGTTCGAACGGGAGGATGGACTCCGGGTACCGAGTTGTCTCTACCTCCCTGGAGGTATGGTCTCCCCCTACTCCCAGGCGTCCTCACGCCGCCGGGTGTCGAAGCGCGGCTGGCTTCAGGCGGCGTGGGAGGCGCGGGAGTCCAGCGCCTCGAACCGCGCCAGGGTGCTCGCCGGAATCTCATCCAGCGCGGCAATCAGCGGCAGGGTGAAGCGGCGGAAGCCCGCCTCGTAGATGGCCTCGGAGACGAACCTCGCCCCCATCTTCCTCGCGAACAGCGAGGGCGCCCGAGGCATTCGCAGCCCGTCCAACTGCCCCTGCCTCGCGCGCGCCCGCTCCTGGGGTGTGTACAGCGGGTCACTTGGAATGGCGGGTGGCTCCCCTGGCACGGACACCTTCACCTTCCAGCGCGGGCTCAGCCAGCCCCGGTGCGCCGCCACCTGGTACACGAGGCGCGCGTCCTCCTCCGAGTCCGTGTCCAGGTTCGCCGCCGCAATCCAGTGCGTCACCCCGCGCCTCCGGCTCTCCTCGTAGATGCCCGCGTGCAGCCGCGCCACCGCCTCCGAGTGCCGCCACCGTTCGAGCACGCAGAAGCGCGCCGTCTCCGCGAACAGCCGGCTCGGCCCCACGACACCCGACAGGTCCAGTCGCTGCTCCAGCTCGAGGCCCAGCCGTCCCCCGGTGTCGTGCGCCACCTCCGGGTTCGGCAGCAGCAGCCGCGCCGTCGCCACCGGCTCGCGGTCCGCGTAGACGACCAGGTGCATCGTCGTGTCCAACGTGTCGAAACAGCCCACCTCGCGCCGGGACGGCGGCACCTTCCCGGAAATCAAACGCAGCTCTCCGCCAAAGACGGCCCAGCGGACGCGCAGCGCGTCATCGAGCTCGCGCTGGGTGGTGGCGACACGGCAGTGCATGGATGTCATGGGGTCCCCTCTCGGAAGCAGTCCGGCGTTGCGCCGTCTTGACCCATTCCTTCGTCGCGGAAACCCGAAGTGCGAGCCACGCATCTTTCCATTCCACGTCAACCGCGACGTCGGAGCGTTTGTCGAACTCCGCCCGGTGTCTCCGAAAGAGGCCATGGGCAATCCATGGAAATACGCACAAAGGAGGATTCCGATGTCGACTCCCGCCTGGCTCGGAGCCGCGGTGCGACGCAGCCATGGAGAGGCCTGGATGCTCGGGTACGCCTTCGCGCGATACCTCCAGCTCGAGGGCTGCTCTGAAGAGACGCTCGCGGCCGAGCTCCACTGCACCCTGGAAGGGCTTCAATGGTTGTCACTGTGCCGCCGTCCAGAGGGGAAGTCCTTCACCGAACAGGCCTCCGCCATCGCCGAGCGCTTCTCGGTGGAGTTGCTGCCCCTCGTCCAGGTGCTCCGGCGCGTGGAAGTCCTGGATGCGCTGTCGGCACGGCATGACTCCGCTGCGATCAGCGGCATGCAGATGGCAGCCAGGGACAGCACTGGAGACGACGAGATTCACTGACACAACCTGCGAGACTGTGTCCTGCCGAACAGGATGTCTCGTCTCCCGGGAGGTAGGCCGCCCTGTCATTCCAGACGGTGGGGGATCGCTTACAACCCAGAGTGAGGCGGAATTGACATACCCCCTGAGAGGTAAGGACAGGCTGGACTGCGAAGATCAACCTCTTGCATGATCATGCGGGGGCCCCCGCGTCGAACTCCACTGGTCGGTACCGAAGGAGCAGACGAGATGCGACGAAACCGATGCGGGCGGGAGAGTCCCGGCGAGGTGTGGGGATGAGCTTTCCATCACAGTCGGAGGAGGAAGCGCTGCACGAGCGCCTCCTGAGCGGCGACCCGGTGGCCTCCAGTGACGTCATGAAAGCCTTCATGGACCCCATCCTCGCGATGCTCGGCGGCAGCCGGCTGACGGGGCTCCAGCGCGACGAGGTCTATGACTCCATCATCGACGTCCTCTTCGCCTATACGGAGGACCCGAAGCGGTTCATTCCTGGAAAGGGACGCCTGCGCAGCTACCTCACCGAGGCCGCCAGGAAGAGGCTGGCGGACCGGCGCCGCTCCCGCGAGTCGCGCGAGCGCCGGGAGCAGAAATTCGGGGTCGCTGTCGAACTCGGGGCGAGGTCTCCGAAGGAAGTCATGGAGACATCCGTGGAGGCTCGCGAAACCATGGAACGGCTCGAGAAGAAATCGCTCTCGCAGAGGGACCTCACCCTGCTCCGGCTCTATCTGGAGGGTGAGGGCTCCACGCGTGCCGTGGGCGAGGCCCTGGGGCTGCCCCCGATGCCGGAGGCGGAGCTTCGCCAGGCGGTGAAGCGACACTGGGACCGCTTCAAGAAGACCCTGGCGCGGACCGGGGAGGAGTGGGCCGATGTCGACCCCTGAATGGCTGGCGCGGGCGGCCCAGCGGAGCCAGGCCGAGCCCGGAATGATGGGCCATGTCTTCGAGCAGTACCGGCAGCTCGAAGGCCACTCCGAGGAGGCGCTCGCGAGGGAGCTGGGCTGCTCGCAGGACGTGTTGCACTGGATGGCCCTGTGCCGCCGTCCCGAGGAATCACGCTTCGAAGAGCAGGCCACCGCCATCGCCACGCGCTTCTCCGTGGAATTGCTGCCGCTCGTCCAGGTGATCCGGCGGGTCGAGGTGATGGGTGCCATCGCCCAGCGGGCGAGGGATGTGCCAGAGGGGGAGCGGCCCGCGATGCGAGTGGCGGCGAGGGACGACTCCGAGGACGAAGAGACGGGCTCATGACGGCACGCTGGATGGAGGAAGCCGCCGCGGTGTTCGGCACGAGGGCGCCTCCCAGCTTCCCCCGGAACATGGCGTTGGAGATTCAGCTGCGACTCCCCATCACCGTGGTGCCGATGGAGCGCCCGACGCCCGAGAGCATGAGTCAATGGATGCAACAGCGGGGCAGGCCTCGCCGGCCGGAGGAGTTCCCCCGTGACGTCCATGGCTGCATGGTTTGGGACGTGGACAAGGGCATCCTCTTCCACGACAGCAAGAAGGACTCCGCCGAGCAGCGATTCACCCTGGCCCATGAAGCGTCGCACTTCGTGCTCGAGCACCTGCTCCCGCGCCGGCGCGCCGTGCATGTCCTTGGAGAGACCATCCTCGCGGTGCTCGACGGGGAGCGCGAGCCGACTCACGAAGAGGTGGTGACGGCACTGTTCGAGCGGGTGTCCTTGAAGCCCCGTTCGAATCTCATCCGCCGCAGTGCCTCCGGCTACTACCCCAATGGCGAGGTCGCGACTTCGGAGCGGCGCGCAGACCAGCTCGCGCTGGAGTTGCTGGCTCCGGCGGCGCTCGTGCGTCCCCTGCTGGAGGGCGCGTCCGAGACGGAGGCCGCCGAGCGCGCGCAGTTCCGCTTCGGCCTTCCTGGAAAGGTGGCCCGGACGTACGTCGCGTCGCTGCGCCGCCACCTGCGCATGCCGCGTTTCTCCAGCCAGAGCTTCCTTGGATTGGACGGAGGGTGAACATGTCGGGAGGGGTTCCGCCAGACGAAGGCGAAGAGGAGCTGTTCGGAGACGAGGACTACCGCGAGGCCTTCGGCGAGGAACTGGTCTCCACGCTCGACCTCGACCAGTGGTCCACGGGGCTCGACCTGGACCGCGTGATGGAGCGCTTCCGGCGGGAGATTGCCGGCGCGGTGAAGAAGGAGGACCGGCTGCGAGGGCTCGTCCGCAGCGAGGTGTTTCCGCGGCTGCCCGGGCGCAACCGCGCCTTCCCCGAGGCCGGCGTCTACCGCGTCACGCCCGAGGAGCTGAGCCTCGTCCACGAGCGGCTGCTCTTCCAGGGCCGCGTGGACGCCGTGGCCGGCTCGTCGGCTTCGCACGACAGCATCCCCATCGGCATCTCCCAGATTGGCGTGGCCGTCGTCGGCTACGGCGGCACTTCTGGCGCCTTTTCGCAGCGTCTCTTCCGCAAGGAGGTGGCCCAGCGCGGCGGGGATGGGCTGCGGGAGGCGATGGACTACATCGACATGCGGCAGAACCGCTTCAGGGACCGGCATGACTCCCAGTCCCGGCTGGCCCGCCGCGGCATCCGCGCCTACGCGGAGCGGGCCGCGCTGCTGAACAAGTCCTCGGCGGAATGGCGCATGGGCATGAACAACCCCTGCGCCCATGACCTGCTCACCGGCTCCGGGTACATGAGCCTGCTGCAACTGTCCGTTCGCCTGCTCGAGCGGCTCATCCACGAGCACAAGAAGTTCGTCTTCGTCTCCGGAGCGTTGCAGGACCGGGGCTTCCTGACGATGGGGTTCGCGCTCGACGCGGGCGAGTTCGCCCTGCTGGAGACGCTGGAGAGCGACGGGATGCACCTCGTCGACGGCTGGCAGTACGGGGACCGCAGCAAGCGCCTGGCGTGGAACTTCGTGCATCAGTCCTGTCCCCACGTCGTGAAGGGGCTGTTCCGCGTGTCGGACCACTCCCCTCCCCGTCTCTTCTACGCGCACCGGGAGCTCGTCCACGAGGCGGTCCGGGTGGCCATGGCCGACAGCGTCCTCCGGCAGGAGCGGGGCTTCCCCATGCTCCTCGACGTCGCGGAGATGTCCTGCCGCGCTGCCTTCGGCGAGGACGGCTTCCAGGGCCTCGTCCAGGACGCCTACGCCCACGCGGGCGCGAACCTCCAGTACTTCAGCGAGCGCGGGCTGCGCCGCTAGCCGGGGAAGGTGAATCATGGTCGATGATGGCAAGGGACCGCGGCCTCCAGGGATGGAGGGGCTGAATGGCAGCAGGACGTCTCCGTTTCACGTGGTGAATGGCTCGCGAAGGGACGCGCAGCGCTCGGAGACGCCTCCCGCGGGCAATGGCTTCCGCCCCGCCGGTGCGCCCCAGTCCAACGGCGCCAAGACGCCCGCGCCGCTGGTGGCGCCCAGCACCCGCGAGGACGTCGTCCGTCCCACCCCTCCCGAGGCGCAGGCCAGGATGGACGCGCTGCGGAACGAGGTGAAGGCGGCTGCCCGGCTCACTCCAGAGCTGGAGCAGGCCGTGGGCTTCACGCACTTCGACACCCCGTCCAGCCAGGACAACCTCATCACCGTCCTGATGACGCGAGACGATTTGCACCTGCTCGCGTCGCAGACGCTGGTACGGGTGAAGTCCCGCGAGGACGGCCGCGCATACCTCGGCGTCGTCGTGCGCGGCCCATTCGCGGAGCCCAACGCCGTCCCCGCCAACTCCACCATGGCCATTGGCGTGGTGACACAGGGCAAGAAGCTCTCGTACACGTTCGACTACCACGGCCGCGCGGAGGTGGAATTGCTCGGCGAGGAAGTCGAAGGCACGTTGAAGCCACCCCGCTTCCGGCCGCAGCCGCAGAGCCCCGTCTTCGTCCTGGATGAACAGGAGAGCGAGCGCGTGCTCGGCGTGGGCGGAGACCTGTGTCTCGGCGTCGTGGTGGGCTACGAAAACATGGAGGCCCGCCTCCATGCGCGAGACAAGGCGATTCTCCCACGCCACACCGGCATCATCGGAACGACGGGTGGAGGCAAGTCCACCACCGTCGCCACCCTCATCCACCGCGCCCAGGCGGCGGGCATCGCCACCATCGTCTTCGACGTGGAGGGCGAGTACTCGCACGTGGACCAGCCCACGGACCATGCGGCCATGCTCGAAGCGCTCAAGCGCCGCGGGCAGAAGCCGCAGGGCGTGCGGGATTTGCACATCCACCACCTCACGGGCCGCGACAGCCGCAACCCGCACCACCGGAACCTGCACCCCTTCGCGCTGAACTTCTCCAGCCTCTCGCCCTACGCACTGGCCGAAATCCTGGAGATATCGGACGCGCAGCAGGAGCGGTTCCTCAAGGCGTACGACGTCACCAAGCTGCTGCTGGAAGACTTCAAGATCTTCCCGAGAACGGCACAGGAGGAGCAGCAGGCGCTCGACGTGGATGAGCACACCACCGGCTATCCCCGGATGACCATCCAGCACGTGCTGGATGTGGTGAATGCCTACATCTACAGCCTCAGTGACGAGGGCAAGGGGGAGACGAAGGGCCGCTCGCGTTCGAAGAGCAAGCAGAGCTCCATCCTCGAAGGGCTCGACCCCGACGAGCCACAGGCGCCCGAAGTGCCTCCGAGAATCCTTGCGCTCTACAGCGAGTTCCGGAGCGACCCTGGCCTGGTGATGAAACGGGTGATGCAGCAGAGCAGCCGGCTGGCGGTGAGCTGGAAGGGGCTGGCCAGCAAGCTCCACCGGCTGCGCCGGCTCAACATCTTCGACGTGGGCCGGGTGCCCGGCGTGGCCTACGGCTCCATGCTCACGCCGGGGCGCGTCTCCGTCATCGACCTGTCCGACACGGATTCACCCCAGCTCAACAACCTGGTCATCGCCGACATCCTCCGCGGGCTCCAGGAGACGCAGGAGGCGCGCTACCAGAAGGCGAATGACAACGAGCAGGCCGTCACCCCCGTCCTCATCATCATCGAGGAGGCGCACGAATTCCTCTCCGCCAGCCGCATCTCCCAGATGCCGGTGCTCTTCGAGCAGGTGGCCCGCATCGCCAAGCGCGGCCGCAAGCGGTGGCTCGGACTCGTCTTCGTGACGCAGCTGCCGCAGCACCTTCCCAACGAGGTGCTCGGCCTGCTCAACAACTTCATCATCCACAAAATCACCGACAGCACCGTCATCTCCCGGATGCAGCGCACCGTGGGCAACATCGACGAGGGGCTCTGGAACCGGGTGTCACGGCTCGCCCCGGGACAGGCGCTGGTCTCGTTCAGCAACTTCACCCGCCCGCTGATGGTGGCGGTGGACCCCGCCCCCGTGAAGCGCCTGCTCGTGGAGTAGCGCCGCGCCGTGCATGGAGACCGAAGGGTTGACCCTCCTGCGCCCCGGCCCTATCCTCAACCAATCGGTTGAGCATTCTCCCAAGCAGTCACGTCGAGGTGATGATGAAGGTCGCGCTGAGCAGTGTGCTGGTGGATGACCAGGCCAAGGCCGAGAAGTTCTACACGGAGGTCCTCGGCTTCGTGAAACACGTGGACATCCCCATCGGGGAGTTCCGGTGGCTGACCGTGGTCTCCCCCGAGGGCTCGGCGGACTTCCAGCTCGTCCTCGAGCCCAACGCCCACCCCGCCGCGAAGGTCTTCCAGAAGGCCCTCTTCGACGACGGCATCCCCGCGACGGCCTTCCAGTCCACGGACATCCACAAGGAATACGAGAAGCTGACTCAGCGGGGCGTGGTGTTCCGGAGCAAGCCCACCCAGGCCGGCCCCGTCACCATCGCCGTGTTCGAGGACACCTGCGGCAACCTCATCCAGCTGTTCCAGACCTGAGCGCTGCGGCGACAGGCGCGTCCACCACGAGGCCGGACTCCAGGCGGATCACCCGGTCCGCCAACGCGAAGTACCGGTCGTCATGCGAGATGACCACCAGCGACTTGCCCGCCGCCTTCAGCTCGGGCAGCAGCTCCTTGTAGAACACGTCCTTGAACGTCGGGTCCTGGTCCGCCGCCCACTCGTCGAAGACGTAGATGGGCCGGTCCTCCAGGTAGGCCGTCAGCAGCGCCAGTCGCTTGCGCTGCCCCTGGGACAGCTCCGTGGTGGAGAGCTTGCCGTTCTCGATCTTCACCTTGCGGTCCAGGTGCAGCCGGCGCAGCAACTCCCCCGCCCTCGCGATCAGCTCCGGCGAGCCGAGCCCGAGAAACTGCCCGAAGAGGTGGAAGTCCGAGAACACCGTCGTGAAGTGCTGCCGGTACCGGTTGCGCTCCGCGTCGGTGACGACGACCTGCCCGTCCAGGCGGATTTCGCCAGACTCCGGGCGGTACAGGCCGGTGAGCAGCTTGGCCAGCGTCGTCTTCCCGCTGCCGTTGCCGCCCACCAGGAAGACGCACTCGCCGGGCACCAGCGACAGCGAAATCGGGCCCAGCGTGAAGCGCGTGTCCTCGTTCTCCCGGTGGTAGGCGTGCGTGACGCCCACCAGCTCCAGGCGCTGGAAGGTGCGCGGCTCCTCGACTTCGGCGATGGCCTCCTCCGCCCCCTGCTGGGTGATGGACAGCCCCAGCTCCTCGATGTTCCCCGCCGCCACGCCCACGCGCAGCAGCATGTGGACGAGGTTCATCGTGCTGTCCAGCGGCTGCTGGAGGTACAGCACCACCAGCGTGTAGCCGACGAGCGTCTTATGGTCGACGCCGGCAAAGGCAGGGTAGGCGAACAGCAACAGGCCGATGAGCGTGAAGAGCAGCAGGAAGCCCCAGGCCTGTCCGTACGCCCCGAAGTCCGCGCTGCGGGTGAACAGCTTGCGGATGTCCGCCGCGGTGGGCTCCAGCGCCTCATCCAGGAAGGCCACGCGCCGGCGGCGGTGGAGCTTCAGCTCCTTGATGCCGCCCGTGAGGGCGCCGAAGTGCGCGAAGAGCGTGTTCACCTTCTGCCTCGCGCGGAACAGCAGCGCGCGCGCACGGCGCTGGAGCAGCATGTACATCGTCAGCCCGAGCACCAGCACCGCCACCATCCCCATGAAGACGAACCCGGACAGGTACGCCAGGTAGACGAGGCAGCCGATGATGGTGGCCGCGTCGATGACCAGGGTGGGCAGTTGCACCAGCCCCTGGCTGACGGTGATGGCGTCCTCCTGGAGCGCGGACAGCAGCCGGGGGTTGCCTACCACCTCCAGGTTGCGCAGCGGGGCGGAGAGGATGCGGCGGCTGAGCCGCATGCGCAGCTGGTACAGCGTGCCGCTGTTGAGCCGGACGAGCAGCATCTGCGTGGCGGTCCGGGACGCCATCGCCAGGAGCCCCACGCCCACGAAGGTGAACACCGTGCTCCGCTGCAGCGGGCCCTCCCCGGTGAGCACCTGATTGATGAGGGCGATGAGGCGCGCGCTGCTCGCGCCAGAGGTGACACCGAGCACAATCGCGAGCAGGAAGAGCCCGCGCGAGGCCCGCATCAGCAGGGAGATGACCTTCATTCCAGAGGCACCGAGAGGACCCGGAGCCAGGTCCAGGTGGAGATCGAGGGGCCGCCACCATACGAGCGACCACGCCGCCCCTCAAGCCCTGGACGAATCCCCGGCTCCCGTCACCGGCGACAACGGCCCCGGGCCCGACAACAGGTCGCCTGGGCAGCGGAGGCCCGGCTTCCCGCCCGCCTCCCGGAGTCACCCGGCTGGCTGCGTCATCACGGCTTCGCGTCGTCGGATGAACCCGGCGGCGGAGGGTTCTGGCCCTCGCGCTTCTTGAAGCCCCACGAGGAGCTCCACATGCCCGGCCCCGTGAAGAGCACCGTGACGAGGGTCATCACCGCCGCACCGATGAGGATTTCCACCAGCATGTCCACACACACTCCCTTGTGGCGATGACCCGCGTCGCGCCTCGCGAAGGACTCCCCGGCCCCGCGCCCCTTACCTGATGCCTGGAAGCCCACCTTGCAGGCAGCCTCCGGACGGCCGGCCATCCGTCATGCCGCAACGCTCCCCCGAGCGCAACGCGCCCCCGGGTGGACGCCCTCCATTGAACCTAACGTCTCCGCGAAGTGCCGGGCATGGCGGTGTCGGGCGCCACGCGGCCGCGATGCTAGGCTTCCCGCCCCCATGTCCCTCCTCCTTGCTGGCGAGCCGCTCGCGCCGGGCCGCCCCCTCCGCCCCACCCTCCACCGCGCGGCCACGCTGCTGGGACTCGTCCTCTCCCTGACGGGCTGCCAGGGACGGGAGCCTCCCCGGACGGACGACGTCTGCCCCACCTCGGACTGCGGGGCGCCCGTGGTCGAGGAGGACCACCTGCGCATCGCCGCCTTCAACGTGCACCGCCTCTTCGACACGGTGTGCGACTCGGGCGCGTGCAACGCCGGCGACTACGAGGCCCTCCCCACTCCCGACGCCTTCGGCTCCCAGGCCGACCGGCTCGCGCAGGGCATCTCCCGGCTCGACGCGGACGTGGTGCTGCTCGGCGAAGTGGAGACGCAGGCCTCGCTGGACGCGCTCAAGACGCGGCTCCCCAGATTCAGTCATGCGGTGCTGGGTGAGATCTACACCCCGGCCTCCGTGGACGTGGCCGTCCTCTCCGCCTGGCCCATCCTCCTGACGCGCGGACACCGGGAGCAGGACCTCCCCCTTCCGGGCGGCGGGACGACGCGCTTCGCGCGCGAGTTGCTGGAGGTGCACCTGGACACGCCGGGCGGGCGGACGATTGTCTTCGCCGCGCACTTCCGCTCGAAGGTGAGCGACGACCCCGTGCGCCGGCTCGCCGAGGCGGAGGCTGCTCACGACATCATCGTCGACACGGCGCGCGAGTTCCCCGACGCACTCGTGGTGCTGGGCGGCGACCTCAATGACGTGCCCGGCTCGCCGCCGCTCGACGCGCTGGAGGAGGACGGGGAGTTGCTCCGCGTCTCCAGCGACCGCCCGGACAGCGAGACGTGGACGTACGTGTACTCCGGAGACCACCAGGCCATCGACCACCTCTACCTCGCCCGCGGCGGGGGCGCGTACGTGGCCGGCTCGTTCAAGGCCGCGCGCGAGGCCCGGGGCGGCTACGGCGGCTCGGACCATGCCGCGGTGTACGCGGACTTCCTGACGGGCCCCTGACGCTCGGGGGCCACGGCGCTCAGGCCGTGGCGGGCACGGCCTGGATGTCCAGCTCGATGTCCACCTTCTCGCCCACGAGCCAGCCGCCGTTGTCGAGCGTCTTGTTCCAGCGGATGCCGTAGTCCGCGCGGTTGATGGTGGCGCGCGCGGTGTAGATGAGCCGCGTGTTGCCCCACGGGTCCTTGGACGTGGCGGTGTGGCGCGCCTCGAACACCACGGGATGGCTCACGTTGCGGATGGTCAAATCCCCCAACAGCCGGAAGCCGGAGCCGCCGGTCGGCTCCACCTTCGTGCTCCGGAAGGTGAGCTTCGGCGCGTTCTCCGCGTCCAGGAAGTCCGCCGAGCGCAGGTGCGTGTCCCGGTCCACCGAGCCCGTGTAGATGCTGGCCGTGTCCGCGCTCACCTCCACCTCACCCTGCACGGGCTGCTCGGGGTCCACCTTCAGCGTGCCGGTGATGCGCTCGAAGCGGCCATGCACCCGCGCCACCACCATGTGGCGGGCCACGAACAGGAGGGAGGAGTGCGCGGGGTCGATGTTCCAGGTGGTTACAGCGGGCATGGATGAAGACTCGAAGAAGAGGGGTTTGAGGCCGTTGCGGGTGGCCTCATCCTAGGAAGAATCCAACACCCCGCCACTTGATAGCACGATGGTGATTGACGACCCGATGGCGCTTCACACCGCGTGACGCCGGCCTTCACGGACATCCGGTGCTCACGAGGCGTCTCGCTCCTCCTCGGAGGTGCGCGGCCCGCGGTCCGCGAGCAGTGGCAGCTCCACGATGAAGGTGGCGCCCCGGCCCGGCGCGCTCACCACCGAGACGGTGCCGCCGTGGGCCACCACCACCTGCCGGGCAATCCACAGTCCCAGGCCGAAGCCGCCATACTTGCGCGCGGACACCGCCCGCTCGAAGCGCCCGAAGATGCGCTCCGTGTCCTCCATGGCGATACCGATGCCGCCGTCCTTCACGGTGATGCGCGCCAGTGCGCCGTCGCGCTCCACGCGCACCTCGATGGGCGTACCCGCGCCGTACTTGATGGCGTTCTGCAGGAGGTTCGTCACCACCTGGTCCATGCGCAGCCGGTCGAAGCGGCCCGTCAGCGGCGCCTCCAGGTGAAGCGTGAGCGCGGAGCCCGCGGCCTCCACCTCGTCGCGCAGCCGCGCCACCGCGTCCGCCACCAGCGCGCTCAAGTCTCCATCATCATGGGAGAGCGACAGCCGTCCCGACGTGATTTGCGACACGTCCAGCAGGTTCTCCACCAGCGCCGACAGCCGGCTCACCTGCCGCCCCGCGGAGAGGATGCGGTCCCCCACGTGCGTGCGCGCCTCCGGGCTCAGGTTGCGCTCGATGAGCTCCAGTTGCAGCCGGAAGGCGGTGAGCGGCGTCTTCAGCTCGTGGCTGGCCACCGAGAGGAAGTCATCGCGCGCCCGGACGGCCTCGCGCAGGTGAGACTCCGTCACCTCGCGCCGGGTGACTTCGCCACGCATCCGCGCCAACTCCAGCGCCGAGCGTGTGCGCGCCACCAGCTCGCGTGCGGAGAAGGGCTTGACGAGGTAGTCGTCCGCGCCCGCCTCCAGCCCCTCCACGCTCGCCTCCTCGCCGGCGCGCGCGGACAACATGATGACCGGGAGCGAGCGCGTGCGCGGCTCCTCGCGCAGCGCCTTGAGCAGTCCGAAGCCGCCCAGCCGGGGCATCATCACGTCCGTCAGCACCAGGTCGAAGGGCCCCTGCCGGGCCATGGCCTTCAGCGCCGCCTCGCCGTCCTCCGCGGTGACGACGTCGAACACCGTGCCGAGCACGCGCGCGAGGTACACGCGCATGTCCGCGTTGTCGTCCACCGCCAGCACGCGCCCGCGCCGCCCTTCGCCGGAAGTGTCCTCGGTGCGTGGCTCCGCGCGCGAGGCCCCGCCTTCGCCCCGGTCCGGGAGCCAGCGCAGGGCCTCCTCCACGTAGGCCCCCGCGCCAGTGGCCGTCGACGCCTGGGCGCGTGCGCCGTGGACGCGCTCGGCGGGGAGGTGGGCGCGCCCCAGCGGCAGCGCCACCGTGAAGGTGGTGCCCTGCCCCTCGCGGCTGTCCACGCGGACGTCGCCTCCGTGCAGCCGGGCCAGCTCACGCACCAACGACAGGCCGATTCCGCTGCCCTCGTGGGAGCGGCTGCGCGCGCCCTTCACGCGGAAGAAGCGCTCGAACAGGCGCGGCAGGTCCGCGGCGGGAATGCCGGTGCCCGTGTCCTCCACCGTCAGCAGCACCTGCCCGCCCTCCTCGCGCAGGCGCACGGTGATGCCGCCCTCGAAGGTGAACTTCAGCGCGTTGGACAGCAGGTTGAGGACGACCTTCTCCCAGAGCTCCCGGTCCACATGGACGGGGCCTGCCAGGGGCGGGCAGTCCACCGTCAGCACCAGCCCCGCGCGCTCCACCGCGGAGCGGAAGCCGCTCGCCAGGTCCGCGGTGAGCGTCGCCAGGTCCACGGGCTCGAAGCTCGCCTCCAGGCGGCCCGCCTCCAGGCGCGAGAAGTCCAGCAGCGTGTTGACCAGCCGGAGCAGCCGCAGGGCATTGCGGTGCACCAGCTCCAGCTCCCGGCGCTCCGTCTCGCCCAGGCGCCGCGACGCGAGCAGCTCCTCCACGGGCCCGAGCATCAGCGTGAGCGGCGTGCGGAACTCGTGCGAGACGTTGCTGAAGAACGCCGTCTTCACCCGGTCCAGCTCCGCCAGCGCCTCGGCGCGCTTGCGCTCCTCCTCGTAGGCCCGCGCGTTGCGCAGCGCCACCGAGACCTGCCCCGCCACCAGCTCGAAATACGCGCGGTAGTCCTCGTCGAGCGCGCGGTTGGGGCTCGCCCCCGCCACGAGGACACCCAACGGCGCCCCCTGCCCTTCCGAGGCCAGCGGAAGCACCAGCGCCGAGCGCACCGCGTCCCCCCAGGGGCCACCCGTGACAGTGACCCGGCGCTCCACGTCCTCCACCCGTACCGTCTCGCCCGCGGCGGCCCTGGCGAGCGGCCAGGGCGCACGGCCTTCCGCCGAGAGGTCCACGGTGGCGGGACTGGCGTCACCACCTTCCGGAAGCCCGAAGGCGCCGTGGAGGTGGAGCCGCGAGCCGTCCGCCGAGCGCAGGTAGAGCAGCGCGAAGGGCACCTCCAGCGGATGTCCGGCGATGGCCGTCGCCACGTCCGCGCACGTCCGCTCGAGGCCGCGAATCTCACCCGTCCGCGCGGCAAGGTCCCTGAGCAGCCGCAGGCGCCGCTCGGCGATGACCTGCTGCGTGACTTCCGTGCACACCGCGAGCATGCCCACCACCGCGCCCGAGTCGTCCTCCGCGGGGGCATGCGACACGTCGAAGTAGGACTCCTCGCGGTAGCCCGAGCGCTCCAGCAGGAGCAGCAGCGCCGGCAGCCAGCTGGCGACGCCCGTCTCCATCACCTGCCGGATGACGGGACCCAGGATGTGCCAGGACTCCGCCAGCGTGACGCGGATGTCGATGCCGAGCGCCGCCGGGTGCTTGTCGCCGATGAGCCGCGAGTAGCCGTCGTTGTAGAACTGGGTGAGCTGTGAGCCCCACGTGAGAATCATGGGGAAGCGCGAGGCCAGCATCGTCTTGACGAGCACCTTGAGGCCGTGCGGCCACGTCTCCGGAGGCCCCACCGGCGTCGCCCCCCAGTCCCGAGCGCGGATGAGCTCGCGCAGCTCGCTGGGGCCGCCCAGGGCATCCAGCCACGCCTCCCGAGCGGGGCGGGTCGCCACGTCCTTGGACTGGAGATTGTCGCGCCTGGATTGCTCGGCCATCGCTCTCGGACTCCTCCTGTGACTGCGCTGACTCCGGTGCCCTGACCCGGAGGGGACCGGGCCTACACGCGCTCACCCACTCGAGGGCATATCGGTAACCACTCCCGGCCAGAGCTGCCCCTCAGGTGGGCGTCAGGCCGCGTACTCCTCGGAGCGGAATGAAAAGAGATGTCATGTGCCCGACGCCACGGGCTGTCCACACGGAAGTGTCGGCAGTGCAGGCAGGGCCTCAGGCGTCCGCCCGCGCCCTCCGGTCCACGGCGCTGGGAATGCCCGGGATTCCCCGCGAAGCTGCGGAAGGTCTCCACCTTCGGACACCGGCTCAGGAATCACGGGCTGACTTCGTCGCTCACTCGCCTCATCCCCGGGGCCGTCGTGGCTCCGGGCGCTCCCCTGCTTCAAGCTTCCACTTCATATGCGCCCCACCATCGCGGTCATCAATGGCGAGCAGTACTGGCAGAGCTACTTCCCGGACTGTGAGGTCGTCTCGCAACGGCTTCAGGACGCGTCGTGGGTGCTGCGCGACGGCGAGCTGTGGTGCATCAGCCGCGAGGCGGGCACGCGGATCGACGGCGTCTTCTGGCGCGTGGGGGCGATTCGCCCGGACCCTCGCCACCGGACGGTGCTGGACGTGCTGCGCCTCAGCGGCGTGCCCTGCGTCAACCCGGCGTCGACGCTGGCCCGCTGCCAGGACCGCCTGTCCATGCTCGCCGAGCTGCGCGAAGCGGGGCTGCCCGTCATCCACTTCGACGTGGCGCTGGGCGACGACATGGTCCGCCGCATCGCACGCCCCGCGCCCTTCGTCGTCAAGGTGGGCAACCACCACGGCGGTTACGGCAAGGCGCTGGTCCGCACCGAGGACGAGTGGTTCGAGGTGGCCGACCTGCTCTTCGCAGCCAACGACTATGCCGCCGTCGAGCCGTACATCGACTACCGGCGCGACGTGCGCTGCCTGGCGATTCGGGACCGCTTCTGGGCCATGGCGCGCGCGGGCGCGGGGTGGAAGGCCAACGTACAGACGCGCAAGCACCAGGTCATCGACCCGCCGGAGGCGCTGGTGGCGTACACGCGGCGCGCCCGGGAGCACCTGGGCGCGGACATCGTGGCGCTCGACTTCCTGGAGACCCAGGGGGGCGACTTCGTCCTGCTCGAGTGCAACGACACGCCGGGCCTGTCCGGCTTCCCGGAAGCGCTCCGGGAAGAGCTGGCGGAGTGCCTGCGCGAGCGGATGCGCCGCTGAGCCGGTTGGCCAGGCCGGCTATGCGGCGAGGAAGCCGCCGTCGACGGGCAGCGGCACGCCGGTGACGAAGCCCGCGCCGTCCGAGCACAGCCAGAGCACGGCGCTGGCCATCTCGTCTTCGGTGGCCATCCGCCCCATCGGGTGCTCGTCGACGAGCGCCCGGACGAGGTCGGGCACGTACGTCTCCGCCTGGCGCATGGCGGGCGTCCGGGTGGCCCCGGCGCAGAGGGCATTCACGCGGATGCCACGCGTCGCGTATTCGAGCGCCACGGACTTCGTCATGCCGACCACCGCATGCTTCGAGGCGACGTAGGCGTGGTGCGCGGCCCGTCCGGCGAGGCCGTAGATGGAGCTGATGTTGACGATGGCGCCTCCGCCGGTGGCAAGCATCGCCGGGATTTCGTGGCGCATGGCCAGCCACACTCCCCGGGCGTTGCAGGCCATGACGTCGTCCCAGACGTCCTGGTTCGTGCTCTCCAGCGGGGCCATGTCACCGCCCTGCCCCGCGCTGTTGACCGCGAAGTCGAGCCGGCCGAAGTGCATCACGGTGCCCTCCACGGCCCGCGCCACGGAGGCTCCTTCGCGCACGTCGGTGGGGAGGAAGATGACGCGTGCGCCCTCGGCTTCCAGGGCCGCGCGGGCTTCGCGTCCCTTCTCTTCGCCCCGGGCGGCGAGCGCGACGCTGGCGCCCGCCCGGGCAAAGGCTCGCGCCGAGGCGAGGCCGAGGCCCGAGGTGCCTCCGATGATGAGTGCGACGCGTCCGGTGAAGTCGTGGCGAATCATCGTGATTTCCTTTCCGAGCCCAGCCCGTTGCGAATGAAGAGCACCGCCTGACGGGAGAGGGCCCGCCGGCGCTTGAGGTTGAGTCGCTTGCGCAGGGAGTCCGAGGCGAGCACCTCATGGAGCTCGGCGCCGAGTTCCTGGAGAATCACGTCCGTCATTCCGGGGCCGATGACGGTGGCGACGAAGCGGGTGGCGATGTCGAGATCGGAGGCCTGGAGGGCGCCGTCACGGGCCCCCTCTTCCAGGACGCCGCGCAGCTCCACGATGCCGGCCTCGCAGATGGCCTTGTAGAGGCCGCGGACCTCCGCCACCGCCGTCGGCGTGGCCGCAGCCGCGGAGAGCCGGGCGAGGCGCGGGTGCTCGACGAGGAAGGCCATGCCTCGCTCGATGAACGTCTCCAGGCGGGCCCAGAAGTCGCCCCCAGGCGGCGCCGCGCCGATGAACTCGCGCTTGCGGCGCGGGGCCTCGTCGGTGAGGAGCCAGCGGTACAGGTCGAGCTTGTCCTCGAAGTACTGGTAGACGCTGCCCTTGGGGATGCTCGCGCGGCGCGCAATCTGCGAGAGCGAGGCCTCGGCGTAGCTCCGGTCGGAGAACTCGACGATGGCCTCGTTCACGAGGCGGTCCCTGCGCTCGTCGGGGAGGTTGAAGAAGGTGCTCGTTGGCATGTGACCGGTCGGTCATATGACTGACCGGTCGCATTGGCAAGAGAAGTCCATGGACTCCGCGGCGGGCTTCCCCTGGACGCGCTCCGCGAGGCCCTAGACGAGGCCCGGGATGAAGCGATACCGGACTTCCGCCGCGTAGGCGCAGTACTCGGGGCTCTGCTTGAGAAAGCGCTCTTCCTCGATGGCGCGCCACACCATCAGGGCGACTCCGGTGACCACCAGCAGGAGCTGCATGAGTCCCCAGGAGCTCAGCAGGACTGGAACCATCGTCAGGGCGGATGCCGTGTAGATGGGATGGCGCACGAGCCGGTACGCGCCACGGTTGACCAGCTTCCGCTCCGCGGGAACCACGCCGAAGCTCCGTCCCAGGCTCAGCCGGGCGAAGCTGATCACGAGCAGCGAGCCAATCGACACCGTGCTGATGACCCAGGACGGCGCGACGGCAACGCCGCCGGAAGAGTAGAGGGTGATGACCATCCCCCAGAAGGAGGAGAGCGCCCCCAGTGCCCAGTTGAAGGGATTGAGCGTCACCCGCCGCGGCACGTCACGCACCAGGGCGTAGAACGAGATGATGCAGAAGTTGAGGAAGATCCCCGTGTGCTGGATGCCAATCCTGCTGTCGGCGAACAGCTGCGCCAGCTTGCTGGTGTGCATGAGCACGACGAGCGCGCCCATCGCGAGGTTCGTCACGGGATGGGTCAAGATCTCGCTGGCGCGAATGCCCAGCCCGCGCCGAGCCTCGACCACCAGCTGCTCTGACTCCATGGAGTTGCTCCCGAAGAGAGGCGATGACCGCAGCCAGCGAAAGATTCGCGTCGGACATCCAGCCCCGCGCGGAATTATCCAGGAACCCACAGTTCGAAATCAAGACACGGCCCGACGCCAGGAGTCGCGTCAGCACGGCACCGTGGCTGCCGAGCAGGTGCGTGCCCCGCAATCATTCTGTCCTCCAACGAAACCCATGACAGGCGCGCGTTGACGCGCCCCTGGCAGGGGTGGGCCCGCGCTACTCGTCGAGGAACCGCCGCATCGCATCCGGCATCCAGCGGAACACCGTCTTCTCCCGGGAGATGGCGCCAATGCGCCCGTAGAAGGCGCGCGCGGACGCGTTCTCCGGCCGCATCTCCCAGCGCACGGGCATCCCCTCCGCGGCGCCGACCTCCGCCAGGTGCCGCATCAGCGCCCGCCCCAGTCCCGCCCCGCGCACGCTCGCGCGGACGTACAGGTCGTCCAGCCGGAGCACCCGCGAGTTCGCCCAGGTCATGAAGTCCACCGTGTACGTCGCGAAGCCCACCGCGCCCTCAGGTCCCTCCACCAGCGCCGCCCGAAGCAGCGGCGGCGTGGCCCCCAGTGCCTCCCGCAGCCGGGACTCCGTCGCGAGCATGGACTGCGGCGCGCTGTCCTCGTGCGCCGCGAACTCCCGCAGCAGCGCCAGGAGCACCGGTGCGTCGGCCCCGGTGGCGACGCGGACCCGGTACGTGGTGGGTTGGGTCATCTTCTCGGAGGGCATGTTCCTCGCATCCTACGCGGCTGTCATTTTGCCAAGTCGCTGCGTGCGGGTGATTCTGTCCGTCACGGTCAGGCCGGAGGGGGCACCGTACCGTGTCGTGCGCTCCTCGTCCGCGCCGCCGCAGCGCCGTCTCTTCCCGGAGCCACGACCCGCATGCGCATCGCCGTCATCGCCACGTACACCCACCCTACCCGGCTGCGCATCAAGGAACCCTCCATCATGCAGTCCTCGGTGCCGGAGCTCATCGCCGGCCTGTGCCCCGCGCACGCGGAGGTGGAGATCTTCAACGAGAAGGAGACGGACATCCCGATGGACCGCCACTGGGACCTCGTCTTCTTCTCGTACCTGCACTCGTATTACGAGCACACCAAGGTGCTCTCCACCCTGTTCCGCCAGCGGGGAATGAAGACCGTCGCGGGCGGCCGGCACGCCAGCTATTTCCCCGACGACGCGAAGGCCCACTTCGACGCCGTCATCACCGGCGAGCCCGAGGCCAACGTCCCCGCACTCATCGAGGACTTCGAGAAGGGCCAGCTCCAGCCGCTCTACAACCGCCCCTCGCTCGGCCCCACCGCCATCCAGCCCTACCGCTACGAGCTCATCGACTTCACCCACAACAAGCTGCGCCTGCCCGGCATCGAGGCGTCGCGCGGCTGCCCCTTCACCTGCAACTTCTGCGTCCTCACCGGCAACGAGCGCTACCGCTACCGCCCCGTCGCCCACGTCATCGACGAAATCCAGACGCGCATGCGGTGGAACCCCAACTACCTGGGGCTCATGGATGATGCGTTCGTCTTCCTCGACAACAACCTGGGCGGCTCACCCAAGTACCTGCGCGAGCTGTGCGAGGCGCTCATCCCCCTGAAGAAGACCTGGGGCTGCGCCCTCACCTTCAACGTGCTCAAGGACGAGGCGCTGGTGAAGCTGATGGCGAAGGCCGGGTGCCGCTACGTGTACACCGGTCTGGAGTCGCTCAACCCCGACTCCATCAAGGCCATGAACAAGGGCCAGAACAAGCTGAGCGAGGTGGACGCCGTCATCCGCCGCGTGTTCTCCGCCGGCATCCTCCTGTCCTTCGGGCTCATCGTCGGCTCGGACGGGGACACCAACGAGTACCTGGAGAAGCTGCCCACGTACCTGGCGGACCTGAAGTACTTCTCCGTGACGTTCCTCGGCATCGTCTGCCCATACCCGGAGACGCCGTTCTTCCGTGAGCTCCAGTCGGAAGGGAGACTGCTGCCCGGCACCGTCAGCCGCGACTACGACGGCTACACGTTGTGCCACCAGCCCAAGAATCTGCACCCGTCCGAGGTGGTGGAGCACTTCCACCGGCTGTGCATGGAATTGGGCAGCCTGCCCAACATCGCGAAGCACTACTGGTCCAAGCTCACCATGAGCGACATGCCCCGGTACAAGCAGACGATTCTCTTCTCCGGGCCGGAAATCCTCAGCATCCGCAACCCGGTGAAGAACAAGACCCGGCGCTACATCGCCGGGCAGGATGCGCTGGAGGCGTGGGACGTGGGGCAGATGCAGACGCTCGGCCTGCAGCCGCAGCGGCTGACCTGACGCCTCCTACGACGCCATCGCCGGCGCGGCGACGGTGGCGTCCGCTTCCAGCCGGTCCACGCGCCGCAGTTCCGCCTTCGCGTCGATGGTGGTGAACACCTCCCGAGCGCGGGAGAGCAGCTCCCCGCGCCGGTGCGGCAGCGCCGCCGCCGCGTCCAGGTACGCCACGCCCGTCTCCCAGCGGTTGGGCGTGGCTTCCAGCACCTTCAGCGCGCGGTCGAACAGCGGCTCCGCCGCCTTCCCGCCGCGCTTCAGCGCCTTCGCCCGCGCCGTCACCCGCATCGCCGGGCCCCGCAGGTACGGATAGAGCTTCCCCAGCGCCCGCGCCTTGAAGGCACAGCGGCGCACAATGGCCCAGAGCTGCGCCTTCGGCACCGAGACAGCGCCCTGCTCCAGCGCGAAGAGCGCCCCCTCCGCCGCGTCCACCAGGCCAATCTGGAGGAAGGGCACCAGCACGTGGTAGCGCCAGAGCGCCTCGTCCGCGCGCACCGCCATCAGCGCCGCCTCCTCCACCTGCTGCTCACGCACCGCCACATTCACCAGGTGGTTCAGGCTCGCGCACTGGTTGGCCAAATCTTGCACCTCGATGCTGATGCGCAGCCCCTCCTCCAGCTCCGCGCACAGCTCCCCCACGTCCCCGTCCCCTCGCAGGTAGCGGCACATGGGCACCCACGCGTGCGCCCAGCCCTGGTGCATCAGCGCGTTCAGCTCCACGCCCACCCGCCCCATCTCCCGGTAGGTGCGCTCCGCGCTGTCGAAGCGCGCGGAGAGGAACTGGCTCGTCGCCAGCATCATCAGCCCCGTCTGCACCTCCCACATGTCACCGACCTGCCGCAGCAGCGCCACCGCCTCCTCGCCGTACTGCGTGGCCCGCACCTGCTCGTTGGTGAAGATGTTCAGCGTCGCCAGCCGGCTCAGGGCAATGCCCTCCGCCACCGAGTCCCGCGAGCGCCTCGCGTGCTCCAGCGCCCGGTGGCACCACGTCCCGGAGCGCTTGAGAAGCCCCGAGCCGAACAGCAGCGAGCCGTAGTAGCTGCTCGCCAGGCTCAGCCCGTATTCGCTGCGCGAGCGCTCGGCCATCGTCGCGGCCACCATCGTCGCCCACGTCAGCTTCCCGATGTCCGCGAAGTAGTAGATCTTGATGAGCGAGATGAGCGTCGACAGCTGCTTCAGGTACAGCGGCAGCCGGGAGCCCAGGGGCCGCACCAGCCAGGGGAAGACGCCGTAGAGCAGGTGCAGTCCCAGCGCGAGCACCGTGCGCACTCCGAGCGCCACCAGGTTGCGCGGCATGGTGCGGCCCATCAGCACCAGCGCCGTCTCCAGCTCCTGGATGGCCCGCTTCGACTCGCCCTTCTCCTGGTGCGCCCGCCCCAGGCCCAGGTGGATTTCCGCCCGGCGCGACTCCTGCTCCTCGTCCGCCAGGCACTGCTCGAACATGTGGATGGCGCCCGCGTAGTTGCCCGCCTGCAGGAGCGTCTCCGCCAGCTCCTGCATCACCGTGCGCGTCTTGAGGAGGACTTCGTCCGGGTCCAGCGCCTGCGTGCCGCCCAGAATCTCCATCGCGCGGTTGTAGTGGTGGATGGCGTCGTCGTTGGCGTACTGCTCGCGCGCGCTGCGCGCCGCCATCAGCGTGTACTCCAGCCCCTTCAGCTCGTCGTTCCCGGCGAGCGCGTGGTAGGCCAGGATGCCCGCGGACTTCACGGGGTTGTCCCCCGCGCGCGTCTCGATGAAGCGCGCCATCCTCCGGTGCAGATCTTCGCGCGCGGACACCAGCAGCGTGTTGTACGCCACGTCGCGGATGACGATGTGCTTGAAGATGCAGGTGAAGGGCTCCTCCACCTCCAGCAGGATGAGCCCCAGCTTCGTCAGCGTGTCGATGGCCTCGCGGATGCGCCGCCTCGGCACCGAGCCCGGCGCCAGCTCCGCCACTGCCTCCAGCGTGAAGATGCGCCCCACCACCGAGGCCACCTTCACCACCAGCTTCTCCGTCTCGCTCAACAGGTCGATGCGCGCCAGCACCACGTCCTGGATGCTGTCCGGCAGCTCCAGCGCCTGGAGGCTCCGCTTGCGCTCCATCCGCTCCGCGCCCTGCGACACCGGCCCCAGGTAGCCGCCTTCCACCAGTCCCTGGACGATGGACTCGGTGAAGAACGGGTTGCCCTGCACCTTCGCCAGCAGCATGTCCTCCAGCGCCGTGTCCGGCGGCTCCATGCGCAGGTGCAGCCGCAACAGCGCCCGCGTGTCCTCGTCGTCCAGATTGGCCAGGTCCAGCCGGTACAGCCCGGGCAGCCCCTTGAGGTTCTTCAGCTGCTCGCCCGGCCGCATCGTCACCAGCAGCGTCACGCGCAGCGAGGCCACCCGCGCCGCCACGTATTCGATGAGGTCGACGGAGATGTTGTCCGCCCAGTGCAGGTCCTCGAAGAACAGCAGCACCGGCGTCTGCCGCGCCTGCTTCTCCAGCAGCTGGAGGATGATTTGAAAGAGCTTCTGGTTCTTGCGCCGCGCGTCCAGCTCGCGCGTGACGGGCTCCTCCTCCATCGGGATGCCGAGGATGGCCGCGAGCACCGGTATCCACTCCGGGCCCGTGTCCTCCAGTCCCTCGAAGCCCAGGCGCAGCTGTCCCAGCTGCGTGTCCAAATCATCCCCGTCGTGCAGCCCGAAGACCTGGACCAGCACCTCCTTCCACGGGAAGAAGGGGGTGAACATCTCGTACGAGTAGCAGATGCCGTAGAGGCTCCGCGCGCCGCGCTCCTCCGCCTCCTCCACCACCTTCGCGCCCAGCCGCGACTTGCCGATGCCCGCCTCGCCGGACACCACGCAGACGCGGCCGGTGCCCTCGATGGACTCGCCCACCGCCGTGCGCAGCGCGTCCAGCTCGCTGTGCCGGCCGACGATGTCGCCCTTGCCCTTGATGAACAGGCTGCGACGCACTTCGGCCTGCAGCCGGTACACCGGGACTTCGCGCGCCACGCCCTTGAGCTTCGCGTTCTCCACGAACTCGGTGGCGAAGCCGTTCTGCTGGAGCTTGCGCTCCGTGTTCGCGTCGACGTGGATGCCCGTGCCCCGCCCGTGCGTCATCAGCCGGGCGGCCATGTTCACCACCTCGCCCAGCGCCGAGTAGCCCTTGCGCCACGGCGAGCCCATGTCGCCGAAGTACGCGTGCCCCGTGGCGACGCCAATCTGCAGCTCCTGCACGAAGGGGAAGTTGTCCCGCTCGCGGAGGATCTTGCAGGCCAGCCGGCTGGCCAGCACCTCCTTGCTCTGCAGCGCGGTGGGCGCGCCGAAGATGACGTAGAGGACGTTGCCCTTGTCCGTGAAGTCCGTCATCAGCAGCACGCCGCCGTGGTGCGCGCTCTCCCGCTGGACGTACTCGTAGAAGGCGTTCAGCTCGCGGGTGAAGTCCTCCGCCTGCCCGGGCTTGCTGGTGTTGGTGAAGCGCAGGAAGAAGCAGGTGACGTCGCGGAAGTCGCCGCTGAACTCCTGGTGCGCCGTGGTGATTTTCGTGAACAGCACCGGGTGCAGCAGCAGCGCGCACCGCCCCACCAGGTCGTCGCCACGCCCCAGCGTGAAGGACGGCGGCGGCTGGGACTGCAAAGGCGCGGAAGGCTCCAGGCGCCAGGCCCCATCGCGTGGGTCGCCCTTGCGCGCGGACTCCGGCAGGAGCGCCCACGCCTCGGGGCTGAGCAGCACCTCGCCCACCGTGGCGCGCTTCTCCGCCTTCACCGCCTGCTCCAGCGGCTGGCCGATGAGCGCCGGGTGCATCCACATGCCCGTGGCGCCCAGCACGATGCGGTGCGACTCGCCGAAGCCGATGCCGATGCGCGAGGACACGGAGAAGCGCTGGCCCAGCAGCTCCAGCTGCGCGAAGCGCATCAGCCGCCGCTGCACGCCCAGCGCGCACCGGGCCGCGCGCTGCACCACGCCCGCGTCGCCCTCGCCCGGCGCGGGCTCGAAGCAGGCGAGGATGGAGTCTCCGGCGAACTGGTAGATGTCTCCGCCGTGGTCCTTCACGACGTCGATCATCTCCGTGTAGTAGCTCGTCAGCAGGCGCTGGAGCGCGTCGATGCCGCGCGGCCCCGCGCCGCTCAGGCTGACGACGATGGGCGTGAAGCCGGCGATGTCCAGCAGGAGGATGGCGCCGCGCACCGACTCCACCGGCGGCAGCGCGTGCGCCTCCGTGTGCTCGAGCTTGCGGAGCACGGCGCCGGGGATGTACGGCGCCAGCGAGGTGAGGATGGGGTCGGTGTCCACCGGCAGCATGGGCGCTCCCTCAGGCCAGCATCCCGAAGCGGATATACACCGCCACCACGCCCACCACCGCGTAGAAGAAGATCTCCACCGTCTCCGACAACGGCTGGGCCTTCCTCAGGAAGCCCCAGACGTGCACCACCACCATGCCCACGCACACCAGGCCGATGAGTTCGAACAGCGCCGGCTGGCTCCCCGGGTCCGGGATGTAGCGCACCACCGTGCCGATGATGGCCAGCGCCACCGCGCCCAGGCAGCGCCCGAAGTACACCGTGAGGTCGGTATTGCCCTCCTGCGCCTTCCACCCGAACCAGCGCGCCCACGTCAGCGGCATCAGCAGCAGCGGCAGCGCGTAGACCAGCAGGAAGAAGGTCACCGAGACCACGAGGAACCAGCTGGCGAGCGGATGTTGGGCACTGATCATGTGGGCGCACGAGAAACGGTGTGACCGCCCGTTTCTTCGGCGGTTCTACCCGTCTCCCCCCTGTGTACCATTCTAGACGGTTTGTAACCGCTAGTGGGCAGACAGGCGAACTGGCTCCCGGACGGCGTCCCGGATGAACTCGGCTACCCGCTCCAGGGAGTCCGTGCGCTCCAGCTCCGAGTGGAAGCGGCGGAAGGCCTCCGGGGGGCCGTAGAGGATGACGGGCTTGCCATAGCGCAGGGCCAGGGCGGCCTCGGCGGCGGTGCCCGCCCCGCCCGGCAGCGCCACCAGGGCGTGGGGGGTGAGGACGTTGATGTGGTTGCGGCTCAGCGGATCCGTGCCCTGCTCGCCGCTGAGCGGCAGGTGGGTGTAGATGGCCAGCTCCACGCCGGGGTTGGGGTAGCCGGAGCGGGGCCGGTACTCCCCCCCGTCCACCGTGCCCGGGACGATGCCGATGGAGATGCCCCGCCGGCCCTCCACCTGGACGAAGGCATCCGCCGCCACGCGCATGACGCCGCTCCCTGCTCCGGTGAGCAGGTCGAACCCCGCCTCGGCGATCCACCGGACGAGCGGGACGACCCGTTCCTCGTGGTCCTCCTTGCCTGATCCGAAGACGCCGATGATCCGCCGTTCCCTGCGCATGGCCGCCACACCTCCGCCTCTTTGACCGGCCTGGACCCCAGCTTCTTCCATGCCGCCCACTTGCACCCGCCGCAACGGGTTCACTTCCCCACAGTCCGCCCGGCAGGCGTTCACCCATGGAAGGATCCACCCCCGGACAGAGGCCACTTTGATGCTTGCAGGACGGCAGGCCGGACGGCCCCGCCCGCCGCCGCCGCGGCCCCACCTGTCAGACCCCCTCTCTACCTTGACGCTCGTGAGCCTGGAGGTCGGCCATGTTCGACGAGTTTGGGGGCTGTGAGCGCATCGAGGACTTCGTGGAGCCGCTGCTGCTGCCCGAGCCTCCTCCGGACGATGACGCCATTGCGCTGCCGGAGCACTTTGGCGGCCGCTGCTGTACGCGCGCCCGCGCCGTGGCGTGCTCCTGCGCCTTCCACTGGGTCTGTGACGCCCACGGCGACCAGCACATCGGCACCCACGACTGAGGCCCGCGGGCCTGTCGTGAGGGAAGAAAATCCGCGAAGCCCGTTCAATCCGTGTGTGCTCGATCGGGTTGTCAGGCGGGTCCCCATCCCACGGATAGGATGATGAACGTCGCGACTTTCTCCGACATTTCGAGACATGTTGTTTTCTTGAAGGAGTCTGGAAGGTCGCTAGCGTTCGGGTGTCGCGGGGGGGCTCGCACATGATCACCATCCTTGGACTCAGTCCGGTCCATGAGCGTCTGCTGGCGCTGGTCGCCGCGGCGGCGCTGAATGACGCGGAAGTCCTCATCCAGGGGCCGAGCGGCGTCGGCAAGGAGTTGTACGCGCGGCGCATCCACGAGCAGAGCCAGCGCGCGCCCCACCCCTTCATCCCCGTCAACTGCGGCGCGCTGCCCGCGGACCTCTTCGAGAACGAGCTGTTCGGACACGTGGGTGGAGCCTTCACCGGGGCGCGCTCCCGCAACCGGGGGCTGGTGGCGGAGGCGGAGGGCGGGACACTGTTCCTGGACGAGGTGGACGCGCTGCCGCTGGCGAACCAGGTGAAGCTCTTGCGGCTCATCCAGCAGAAGGAGTACCGACCGCTGGGGGACTCGAAGCTGCACCGCTCGAACGTGCGCATCGTCGCCGCCACCAACGCGGACCTGCTCACGGAGACGCAGGCGGGGAACTTCCGGTTCGACTTGTTCTTCCGGCTGCGGGTGCTGCCCATCGAGGTGCCGCCGCTGCGGGAGCGGCCGGAGGACATCCCTCCCCTGCTGGAGCACTTCCTGGAGCACTACGCGGCGGAGTATGGCCAGGCGCCGGTGTCCTTCACGGCGGAGGCACTGGAGCGGCTGCTCGCGTATTCGTGGCCGGGCAACGTGCGCGAGGTGGAGAACTGCGCGCGCTTCCTGCTGTGCACCCGGCCGGGGAGGCGGGTGGAGGTGGAGCACCTGCCACTGCTCTCGGAGGTGATGCCGTCGGCCGCGCGACTGGAGGCGCAGCGCCAGTCGCGCGAGTCGTTCCAGTCGGCGAAGCGGCGGGTGGTGGAGGCCTTCGAGAAGGCGTGGGTGGAGGAGTCCCTCACGGAGCACGAGGGCAACATCGCCGCGGCGGCGCGGGCCAGCGGCAAGCACCGGCGCGCGTTCTTCGAGCTGATGCGGCGGCATGGGCTGAAGGCGCGCTCGCGCTGAGGCTTCGCGCACCGCGCCGCTCCGATTTCCACTTGGAGTCCGGTCTGTGGCGGCGCGACGGCTCACGCGACGGGGGTCTGCGGGAACCCAGCGCTTCAGCGGAGTTGCCTTCAGTATCGGACGCGCGCCCAGACGGTTGCGTGCGAGGCGCGCAATCATCCGCCTGTGGTCCGGTGCAAGCCCGCCGGCTGATTCCTCATAACCTCTGTGAGAGTCATCCGGTCAGCTCGGCGGCAGCGATCAACCCAGGAAGCGTCCGTCCCTCAGCGCCGCCCATTCGCCTGCACCATCAACGCCCTTCAGCCGTCAATATACCACGCAGGGCGGTGCTCGGTTGCGCGCCCTCCGCCTTCGCGAAACACGGCGCGGAGACCGTGTTCGCGTACTTCTCTCATCACCGGAGCGAGCTCTGCCCCACCAACTACCCAGAGAGTCCCCCCGGACGATACGTTGTTGATAACCTCAAGCCCTGCCGGCGTCAGGGCCTTTGCAAGCGCGACCGCAATCAAAGATGTATCGCGCCCCTGCCCTGTTTGGACAAGGCCGCTCAAGACGGTATTCACGGCTTGCGCAAGCTTGGGTACCGGCAACCTACGGAGGTTCTCCTGGGCTTCTTTCACCCCACCCTTCTTGCTCGCGCGCGCAACATTCGCCAGCCCCAACAAGCTTGAAGGAAGTGGCAGGTCCATGGCCTTGATGGCCTTCCAGCACTCCTCCTTCTTGCACCACTCCGTGACGTTTCTCTCACCTGCCGTGCGCTTGATGGCGCCTTCAACAGGGGTGAGGAGCCCACGAAGGGCCTCTTGCAACTGAGGAGTTAGACTCTGGGCTCGCCAGAGCTCATCGAGGTCCAGTCGTGCGCCCAGCCGCGCACCGAGATACGCAACAGCATAGGTGACGACGTTCGCTTTATACGCGGCAATACGAGCTTCGCGTGCAAGCGCCTGTGCCTCGCGGAAGATGATGGCCTTGGCCACAAGCTGGGTGAAGTAATGTTCGTCCGGGACAAAGTCGGGGTGTTGCTCCTTGAGAAGCAACATGAACTCCACGAAGTTCTTCTGCGCCCCCCTGCTGACGAGGTGGGGACATTGACCCCAGCTGTGCTCGAAAGCAGCGAGATCTGTCTTCGTGAACATTTGCGACGTAGGGTGGATGCTGTCGAATTGTCGTTGTTGAGCAGGTGTCGCCGCTTTTCCTCGAGCGACCTGGTACTGGCCACGGGCTCGTTCATAAAACCAACGGCTCTGCTCACCCGGCGCCCAGATCGTGCGCGAGAGACTCTCCAACTTCTGATGAAACAGGTCGTTTGCCGAGAAGTCGGCATCATTCACCTTGTTCTGGCTGTTTGCGTACAGGGAAATGCGCGGAACAAGCGTGTCCAGGAGCTCTTCACGTACCTGGGAGAGCTTCATCTGCACGAATACTCCCGAGAGTTCCGCCTGGTCTTTCTTGCCAGCCCGGTGGATGGAGGCCGTCGTCTGGCCGCCGTTGACGATTTGCAGCCCCCGCACCCATGCAAGGGCTGTAGAGCCATCGGGCTGCAGTGTCGTCTTCACGTCCTCCGCGACCGCAGTGATGCCATTGTTGTAGGCAAAAAAGAGTTGGGGTTCCTTCAGCAAGGTGTCACGAATCCCGCGATTGATCTTGCCACGAGCCTGGAGGAAGGAGCGCACGTTGAGTTCTAGGAGTCGTTCCCCATACTCGTCGTACAACTTGTAGAGAACTTCGCCCGGCACCACTGCCAGATAGGCTCCGTACTCTCCATCGGAGATTGGAACCGGCAGGCAGGGAATGGCGTGCCCGAATTCCTCTACGAAATCGATTTCGATGGTCTCTCGGACACGCCCCGAGCTCATGCTTCGACACAGACGCTCGATGTCCCATATGTCCGCACGTACTTCGATCCGGTCATGCTTGCTGATCTTCAGCGCCTTTTGCGGCTGGTGCTCGCGCACGACGCAATCAGTAAGCACGATGACGTTGACACGCCGCACACTGCCCGTCGAGAACAGAGCATTGACCCGATCAGCCATGTCATGCGCGGGATGAGCCTGCTCCATCTTGCTCGAAAGCCCACCCGCCGCCGCGTTGACGAAGTGCAAAGCGCGCTGGATGGTCTGGTACACCTCCGTCATTCGGAGTACCGCAGGCGCAGGGGAATCCTTGTAGATGCTGGTGATGACGTCGAGTTGCTCTTCGTCGTCACTCACGTTGTAGCCATTCACCTTCAGTTGGCGGTTCCCGAGTTCCTTTCGGAAGTAGCAGGCATGGCCGCCACTGACGGCGCCGGCTTCCGCGATGATTTCCATCACTCGCTCAGTGAAGGCGTTTTCCTTGAACTCGACCTCTTGAGATGCACTGCTCTGGCTTGCCATTTCTCCTCTAGCGGCGGAGACAACTTCAGCGTGGAACTCGCGGGCAAAGCCAAGAATCTCTGGACTCAAGGACATTTGTCACTTCCCAGCCAGGAGTGCAGCGGCTTCTTCCGAAGCCAGTTGGTAGTGGGCGCAAGCCGCTAGCACGACGGAGTAACGGACGTCTCCGACCCCATCGGGGATGTCCGATTCGATGAGCCGGGGGAAGCTGCCCGTCACGTGATAAAAGCAATGCCCGCGCACGACGTAAGCAGCATCTGCGTAGTGAACCGCGTGGACATCGAGGTACCCCCAACTCCGGAGTTTCTCCTCGAACAGCGACAGGGGTTGGGAGTGTGGCCGCAGCAAGGCTCGTATCGACTCAACGATGCCCACGAGCGTCTCTCCTGCATCGTGACGTACTTCAAGTGCCACATGCAGCAGCAGTAGGGCTGGAACATGCGTCTCATCCAATTGTCGGATGTTGGAGATCACCACTTGGTGGTGCGGATTACTTGCAGTTGTCTTGACCTCCACGGCGCATCCGGCGAACTGGAAATCCTGATTGCTACGCTCAGGCCCCGTCCATGCAGAGATGGCAATGTCGGCCCCCTTTAGGGGAATGGCTTGCTGACGCAGGAACCAGAGTTCGCCATACAGACCGCGCTGGGCATGGGCGCCCAACCCCTCCGGACCGTGCCGCTCGAGGAACTCTTGCCACCGCCGGAGCCTTTCAACGAATGTCGCGACGGCCGCTCGCTGATCCGAGGCTTGCGCAATGCTGTCGACGACATCCTGCGCAAGAACTCCGAAGACATCACGATATAACGGAGCCGCGAGCCAGAGACTCAGCCGGACCGAGTCAGGACCGGGATGCGGATTGCTCTCCCGCTGCAGCACGAAACCCGCAGACGATGGGAATTCTCCGACCACGCGAAGCGCAGCGGGCCGTACATGGATGCAGACGACCGGGACGTCTGATGGTCTGTCTAGGCCCGCATAGATTTCCAGCGAGGCCTCGGGATGAATGCGTCGCGCAACAAGCCCGACTTGGCGCTTAGGTTCATCAGCAATAAGTGCCCAAGCCGCTTCGACGGATTTCACTTCAAACTCCCATATTGCTGTTCCCAGTAAACATTATTGACTCGGTATGGCACCATCGCTGCGGTTTCGGACGAAGGGAAGCTAACTGCCCAACCGATAGGCGTCACTTTGGCTTGGAGCATATTGCTCGTATCGGCAGCTGGATCCAGTGGATAAATGATCAGGAGGCCCCGGTCCTTGCGACGCACGTTCCGAATGAAGGGGCCGCTGGGAATTTCCGGCTCCTTGACTTGCCTTGTACGGCCGGCGTCACGGTGACGGCGAAAATTCTCTTTGGTCAGCAGGAGCGCCTGCTCATAAGCAACCGCATCAATGTCGATAGCTTCATCCTTGGGGCTGACCAGGCGGCGAATTGTATACAGGCCATTCTGAGGGTCTTTACTCTTGGCCCGCCGTTGCGTCAGCTTGACCGGCAGTCCCGCAAGTGTATTTTCCGGTCCCTCGCCACCACCAAAAAGCACAACCGTCCAACGTGTCAGCTCACCTTGCTGAATTTGCTGATTAATAAACTCGGCAATCAATGCCCCTACTGCCTTGGTAGAGCTTGCCGGCACATGAAGGGTAGCCAGGAATGCAGCAACACTCACAGCCGACACATCCTGCCATACAAATGAGTTCTTCCACTCTTCGATGCCACTCGGACGTGATTGAGTCCATCCCGGGTCACGCACACCTAGCTTCTCAAGAAACCTAACAGTAGCGGCCCGATTGTACTCCAGCGCCTCAGGTCGGGGGACGAAGTTGGTTGTCTCGACAATACTCCCAGCGAACGAGATTTGAAGATCAACTCCATTTCTCATCTTGACTGGAGACGTAATTAGCAGAGTTGAGTGCGAACGAACTTTGAGTCCATAGTCAGATGGAGACCCATTGACAGCCGCCATCTGGTCGAACTCCTGCCGCAGTTCCTCGCTCGCGTTTGTTATGTGCTGGAACCACTCATCAAGTTCCTGTGTCATGTAAAGGCGACAGAGGTCCAGGTAGCCGGGCCTGTAGCCAAACCAGCGGCCCATTTGCATGAGAGTGTCGTACATCCGGGAGGCCCGCAGGAAGTAGCTCACGGTAAGCCCCTCCAACGTCAGACCTCGCGCGAGCTTGTCCCCTCCCACCGCAATGACGCTTAGGCCCGTCGCCCGGTACTCTTCGTAATCGAGTACGTCCCCTGCCGTGCCGTTGATCTGCTTGACCTTGATGCCAGCCACTGCCGCCTTGAGGTGCGGAGCGACCTGGGACCATGAGAGAACTGTTAGTGCAGGGTCGTTGATGGAGCGGGTAGTAGGAACGAAGTCCTCTTCCCAGAGGCGCCGCAACTCCGTGAGCATACCGGTGATACCAGCAGCCCCACCCAGTTCCAGATGGTCCTGCAAGGTCTTGAGCACCTGCTTGACTTGCCCGAAGACCTCCTTCTGCACATCGGTGAAGCGGGTCACATGCACGAGCATCGAATTATGCTCTTTGAGTTGCCCACGCGCTCGGCGTGCCGCACACGCGAGCACGAAGGAGTAAAGCGCCGCACGCAGGGACGGCGGCAACTCGTTCTTTTCTTTATACCGGGGTTTGTGCTCCTTCTTGTGAACGGGAGGCATCCAACCATTCCGCTCGCCAGCGGCGATCGAATCGGCATGATCGGAGATGTCTCGGATGAGTCCGAGCGGTTCCTGCTCCTCGACATTCAGCGAGGGGTCGGGGTCCAGACCGAAGACACGAACCGGACCGACATAGTCAGACGGAGCGGGCAGATTCGTAATGAAACTCCTCGGGAACAGATCCTCACCGTACTCTTCGGTCTGGCCAGCATCGTGGATGAAGATGTTGGCAAACGGAGTGGCCGTGTAGCCGACGTAAGCATTCCGCTCAAAAAGGTGGAGCAACTTTCGAATCTGCTTGTTGATGGCGGTCGGGTCGTGGTCGGGGTCGGGACGCCCCTCATCATCGAACTCCTGGGCCCGGGTATCGATTGACGCGTGGTCAGCCTCGTCGTCAATGACCAGAAGAGGCACATCCGGAACGACACGCCTTTCCACACCGCCAACCGTGAGTGTCTTCTGGGCAAATCGCTCAACCCATGAGTTCAGGTTCGCCAGCACGCGCGCGTTCTTCTTGACGACGAACAGAAGCGGAATACCTCCGGGCCCGATGTGGAAATTGCGCCGGACACTCATCTTGAAATCGCCGTCGTCAGCCCGCGTCGTGATGGTGTTCGCACGAATGCTGGGGTCGATCTGACCGACTCCGATGGGTTTGGGAGTCGAACCTTCAACTGACTCGTCTTTGCTCTCGTACCCGAGGAAGCCCTCATCCAATCGGATCTGCGTCTGACTACGCAGACTCTTGTGGATGCCTGCAAGCACGATGATGACCTTGTAGCCCGCATCCGCCGCCTTGCAGATAAGTCCTGTGTAGTTAGCAGTCTTTCCCGATTGCACATGCCCGACGACCAGCCCCCGCCGGCTCCACATGCCCTTGCGCTCCGGATTTTCAAGCCTACCGAGCGTTTCGTCGGTCAACTCACCAAGCTTGTCGATGCTTGCAGCAGCCCAGCGCTTCTGCTGGAGGAGGCGTTGGTATCTCTTCCAGAACTTCCACTCGATGCTTGTCTTGAGGCTGGTTAACCAGGCGACGTGATCCTCGTTGTTCTCCAAGGTCACCGAACTACCCATCCACACGGTGAATGAGGACTCGAGGTCAGCAACGAGGCGTTCTCGATCAACCTCGTTCTTGAGCGCTGCGTCCATCTGGAGCGCGATGTCGACCTTCGCTGCAATCATCTCGCGGGTCAGTGCCTGTCCCTGCTGCACATGCCCCTTGATCAGCACCTGTGCGATAGTCCACGCACTGTCGTAGGCGGTATTCATTGATTCAATCCCTTCAAGGGCTATTCGTGGATGACCGCATCAAGGCTTCTTCGAGCCCAGTTCGTTGATGGTCTTCGCGTACTGCTCGAACGGGCGCATGGTACGGAGTCGCTCCCGAGCGGACTCCACCGATTCCCCAACGGCGCGCAGTGACTTGAAGAGTTCCTCAATCACCTCTGCAACCTTCGCTGGCGGTTCGTCCTCAAACGCGGCCGCATGAGCCTCGGGCTTCTCGGCCGCATCCAGCCAGATGCGCTGCACTGGCACGGTTTCCTCGAGCAGGCGGAGAAGTGCTTTGAGCGGTTTCTGGTCACTCCCCTGCCGGTCGATGACGAACTTCACGAGTGGATGTTCCCTGTCAATGCGGTAGCCAAGCCTGCCGCGCCGGGTCACCGACTCCCAGGCATCATCGATTTCTTGAACCCCGGCTGTGCGTCCGCGCGCGCCCCGGTGGACGAACACCTCCCGGGCTCTCTTGCGAATCGTATCTGCCAACTCTCTCAGCCGTTCCTCCAGCTCCGCAGGGGGCTTGGCGCGCGACTTCTTGACATCGATCTCCCACTCGGCATCCGTCGAGTTGGGGATATCCACCTTCAGCCTGGCCAGCCTGTAGTGCTCCTCGTTGGCATACCCCAGACTGAGCCATCCTCCCGCCACCAGCAGGCGACGCTCCCGGTATACGTAGAATCCCTGTTGGGTGTTCCATCCTCCCGGACCCGCAGCCGCCTCATACCCGTCCTCCGTCATGCGATCCTTGTGCGGCAGGACGTAGCCCGTCACATGAACCTGCTCGCCTCGGAGTGTCAGTACCTCCTCAGGAAACTGGTATGTGGTCACATGCGAGGAGAGGAAGGGGTCCCACGGACGGATCAGGGAGCCGGTATCGTGACCGTTGAGGTAGATTCGAAGGGACGGACGTCCCTCTCCTGCTTCAAGGTACCTGTGGAAGACCATGGCGAGGTGCCTCCCCACGGTACGGGCCAGAGCCAGGAACCTGCTCTGAGCCTGAGCATCGTCCTTTCGTACCTTCCCGACGATGCGATCCATCTGCTCCCATAGGACAAGCGTTCCCTGCTGATGTCCATCCAACGCGGATAGTCGAGCCGCGGAGCCTGGAGCCTCTGTCTTGAGCAGACGCCACTCGCTGCTTTCCCTTACATAATCGAGATCCCAACGCCGTATGGCACGCCTGCCACGAGCCTTGAGCGTGGCAACCGAGAGCCGACGTGCCTGCGAGAATGAGGACGTCTTCAGGCCCAGACCGAAACGCCCGAGGTCATGCGGCTCCCGCTCATCCAGCGGGCTGCGATTGCCTGGGCGCATGGCATCCGCCAGTTCGGCCTCAGACATCCCCCGGCCGTCGTCCCTCAAGGTGATGTACGAGTCCTCGCCATTCCAATGGAAGGTGAGCCAGACATTGCGTGCGCCCGCCGTGATGCTGTTGTCGATCAGGTCCGCCAGCGCAGTCTGCACGCTGTAGCCGACCGCTCGCAGCGCCTCAAGCATGGACGATGCCCTCGGCTCGGCAATTTCGTAGTCGTCCCCCAACACGACCTGGCCAACCTTGCGCAACGCTTCCTCGCCTTCCCCGGATCACACAAAGGAGACAGCACCCACTCCCCGAGTAGGACAAGCAGCTCCCCCAACGGCGAGTCTATTCCATCTTACCTGGTTTCCCCTGTTGCCAAGAAGCCGCTCAGCGATGAGGTGGGCAGCCAATCAGGCGAGGGCTCACAAGTCCCTCTCGTGCGGCGCCAATCTGCTGAAGCCTCCAGATAGATGGGTCGAGGGCGACATGATCGATGGGTCGAGGGCGACATCCACGGGAACGAAATGCCTCGCTACCTGCGAGCCTGCAGCGCTACAGCCAACAGGCCACCTGCCCAGGCACGCGCGAAACAATCATCGGATGCCGGGACATCGATGCGCCTGGCGCTGCCCTACCCAGCAGTGTTACAAGGGTTGATGCAATCCCATGGGTAGGATTCACATATGGCCCTCTCTCGTTCCGAACAGATGTCGCGGATCCGCGGTCGTGACACCTCCCCGGAGCGGCTGCTTCGCTCAGCGCTCTGGCGCGCTGGACTGCGCTTCCGACTACATGCCCGGACTCCCCATGGAAGGCCCGATGTGGTGTTCCCCAAACTGAAGGTCGCCGTCTTCATCGATGGCTGCTTCTGGCATGGGTGCCCCGAGCACTATGTGCGCCCCCGAACGCGCGACGAGTTCTGGTCGTCCAAGTTGCAGGAGAACGTGAGGCGAGATCGCCGACAGACGCTTCTGCTCGAAGAAGAGGGCTGGCGAGTCTGCCGCTTCTGGGAACACCAAGTCTTCGAGTCCCTTCAGGTTCTCGTGGAGTATGTCCGCCATGCACTCCGGGACGAGGCTTGGTCAGCGCTCTCGTCGTGGCGGGTCGTCCAGGTCACCCCGCTGGCGGGCGAGGGGGACATGGAGGAACGCTGGATGGAAGACCTCCGAAACGCGGATGCGAAGCACTCTACGGTCGTGCGTCGAAGCACGAAGAAGTGGAAGCGCCCGTGATTTCCAGGCTGGAACAGCACGCCGGGAAACGTGACGCACGGAGGCCCTGCGGTATAAGCCCGGATGGCATGGTTCCAGGCATCGAGGCGAAACTCGCGAGGATAGGCAAGGGGGAGCCACCTCGACTGCTGGACCTGTTCTCCGGGTGTGGTGGGCTCACACTCGGCTTCGTCAGCGCGGGATGTGTCAGCGTCGGTGGGGTGGAAGTCGACGGCCATGCAGCCGAGTCGCACGCGCTGAACTTTCATTCGTCAGGTGGCGCCTCGCCGGACGCCCGGCACGCCATGGCCAAGGACATCCTGCGGCACAAGCCCAAAGAACTTCTTGAGTTCTTGCAGAAGCACTCCCCCGACAAGGGTGTCGATCTGATCGTCGGCGGTCCGCCGTGTCCGGCCTTCACGCGGGTTGGCAGGGCGAAGCTCCGCGAGGTGTTCCAACATCCCGAAGCCTTCAAGCAGGACCCCCGGGCCACGCTCTATGTGCCCTACCTCCAGTATGTCCGAGCGCTCAAGCCGCTGGCTCTCGTCATGGAGAACGTCCCCGACATCCTCAACTGGGGCGGGCACAATCTGGGGGATGAAATCTGCGAGTCGCTTGCGGCCATGGGCTACCGCTGTGCCTATACCCTCCTGAACGCCGCGAGTTACGGCGTTCCGCAAATGCGCGAAAGGTTCTTCCTCGTCGCCGTCCATAAGGAGACCGGCGGCGACCCCAGCTTCCCCGTGCCGACACGGAAGGTTGATTTCCCGCGGGGGTACTCCAGCAGCCGGATGGTGGCCCTGAAGAACGTCCTGGCAAAGACCTCGGGCAAGGGGTCCTGGTACGTGCCGCCCCCTGTGGCCGACGTCGACGCGCCCCCTGCCGTGACGGCCTACGAAGCACTGGCAGATCTGCCCGAACTGACGGATCACCTGCACAATCGGGATCGGCGCGGCGCACGTTACCTGGATGGACAAGTTCCGCATACGAAGCTCCCACACAGCGCCTACGCACGGTTCATGAGGGAATGGCCTGAATTCAAGTCCGATGGGCGCCTCAGGGATCACGTGACCCGCTGCCTGACCCAGCGGGACTATCGGCTCTTCAAGGCCATGGAGCCGGGTGAGGACTACCCGAAGGCCCATGCGCGAGCCATGGATCTGTTCCAGAAGGAGCTGGGGAAACGCCGGAGGGCTGGCACCACCCTGCTGGAGGGCGCAGCCGACTACTTGAGCCTCAAGGCTGACTACGTTCCTCCGTACGATCCGGGAAAGTTCCCCAACAAATGGCGCAAGTTGGCTGCCAATGAGCCCGCGCGAACTCTGATGGCCCATCTCGGCAAAGACACATACAGCCACATCCACTACGACTCGGCTCAGCAGCGGGTGATCTCGGTGCGGGAAGCCGCGCGCCTCCAGTCGTTCCCCGATGGATTCCGCTTCGCCGGCACGATGAATCCAGCCTTCCGCCAGATCGGAAACAGCGTGCCTCCACTCCTGGCTTGGTACATCGCTGACGAACTGCTCCGTAGCCTCGGAATAACCCCCAAGGCCCTACCGAATCTCTTCGATGCGCCCGGGAAGACGCAGGTCCGGAACAGGGTGGCGTAGGCAGAAACGCTTCGGCCGGGCAACGTGCGCGAGGTGGAGAACTGCGCGCTCTTCCTGCTGTGCACCCGGCCGGGGAGGCGACTGGAGGAGGAACACCTGCCGATGCTCTTGGAGATGATGCCCTCTGCCGCGCGCTCGCGCTAGCAGCGGCCGGGCTTCAGGCCTGGGCCACCGGCTCCGGGGCCTCGCGCGCGTCGGGCGGCCCCGTCCTGGGCAGCTCCACGGTGAAGCGGGAGCCCTGGCCCTGCGTGCTCTCCACCGACACCCGGCCACCCAGCGCGGAGACAATCTCCCTCACGATGAAGAGGCCCAGGCCCAGGCCCCCGTACTCCCGCGACGAGACGGCCCGCTCGAAGCGCCCGAAGATGAAGGGCAGCCGCGCCGGAGGAATGCCGATGCCCTGGTCCACCACCTCCAGCCAGGCGCGGCCGTCCTCCTCCTCCAGCCGAACCTCGATGGGCCGCCCGGCGCCGAACTTGAGCGCATTGGACAGGAGGTTCGTCACCACCTGCTCCAGCCGGACGCGGTCCCACCTTCCCGCGCACGTGCTGTCCAGATGGAGGCTCAGCGGACTCTGGGCCCGCGTGAAGGCGTCTTTCATTCCCTCCACCACGTCCCGCACGACGGCGACGAGGTCCACCGACTCCAGGTGCAGGTGGAGGCGGCCCGTCTGGATGCGCGACACGTCCAGCAGCTCGTCGACGAGGTGGGCCAGCCGGCGCGTCTGCGCCTGCGTCGTCCTGGCGGTGCGCAGCACCGTCTCCGGTGACGCCGCCGCCCCGCCCCGCGACAGCCCCTGCACGGAGAGCTGGAGCGCGGTGATGGGCGTGTACAGCTCGTGGGCGGCGATGGAGAGGAACTCGTCGCGCAGGTGGATGGCCTGCTGGGACTCGCGATACAGCCGCGCGTTGTCCAGGGAGATGGCGGCCCGGCGCGCCAGGTCCTGCGCCAGCGCCAGGTCCGAGGCGTTGTAGCGCCGCCCCGGACTGGCGCAGATGAAGGTGATGGCCCCCAACGTCCGTCCCCGGGCGAGGAGCGGCACCGCCATCAACGTCCGGGCGCGGAGGGAGCGGATGAGGCTGGCGTGCCGCGCGTCCCGGCACATCGACGTCAGGATGCTTTCGGACACCTCCGGGAGCAGCAGCGGCTGCTTCGTCTTCATCGCCCACGTGGACGGATGAGGTGAATTCCAGTCGGGCGGGTAGTCCCGATGCAGTTCCCGGGCGACCGCCTCCAGCGCCGGGTCCGCGTGCATCGTGACGACGCGGCGCAAGCCGCCGTCCTCGTCCACCACGTCGATGGTACAGCCGTCCCCCAGGACGGGCGACGCCAGGCGGGCCACACGCATCAGCGTCGCCTCGAAGTCCAGCGATTCGGCGAGCACCATGCTGCACTCCGCCAGGAAGCGGACCGACTCCTCCGCCTGCTTCCGCTCCTCGAAGAGCAGGCTGTTCTCCAGGGAGATGGCCATCTGCGAGGACAGCAACTGGAGCACCTGCACGCGGTCCGGCTTGAAGGCCTGCGTGGCCAGGTTGTTCTCCAGGTACAGCACCCCCACCGTCCTCGCGTGCCGGCGGATGGGCACCGCCAGCGCCGACTTCACCCGCTCGCGCGCCACGTAGGCATCCGACACGAAGCGCCCCTGGTGCGCGGCGTCGCCGAGGACGACCAGGTCCCCCGTGCGGTACGCGTGGCCGATGAGCGAGTCCGGCACCTGCCGCGCCTCCGCGAGCGGCTGGCGGACCAGGTCCACCGGCTCCGACACCGTCCCCACCGCGTGCAGCACCAGCGCCCCCTGGGACTCCAGCACCAGCGCGCCCCGCTGCGCGCCCGCCGCCTCCAGGCACACCGCCATCAGCTTCTCCAGGAGCCGCTCCAGCGCCATCTCTCCCGACAGCGTCTGCGCCGCCTTCAGGATGCTCAGCAAATCCAGCGCCGCCCCGCGAGGCTCCTCGCCCGGCGGCGTCACCGGCCGATCCCAGGAGCCCATCTCCGGAGCCTGGACGTCCGGGAACTCCTCCTGGAGCATGGCCACCACGTCCTTCGCGCCCCAGCGGGCGAAGCCCTCCCGCGCGGCCCGCAGGTAGAGCGTGGCCACCTTGCGGCGGCCCAGCGCGTGGTAGAGCCGGCCGGCCAGCGCGTTGGCGAGCGCCTCGTCCTGTGGGAAGCCTTCTTCACGCGCCAGGTCGATGGCCTCGTCGTAGAGCGTCATCGCCTCGTTGTGGCGCACCTTCACCCGCGCCAGCTCCGCGGACACCAGAAGGTGGCGATGGCGGAAGTTGCCCGGGCTGGACTCCGCCCACGCGCCGAGCCGCCGGTGGTCCTGCTCCAGCCGCGCCACGAGCGACTCGCGCTCCCCGGCGGGGGCGTCCTCCTCGCTCGCCGCCAGCGTCAGCGCCGCGTAGAAGGCGTGCTCGGTGGCGGTGAAGAGCCAGCGCACGAAGGGCAGGTGCGCCTCCGCCGCCCGCGCCCACTTCCGCGCCCCCACCAGGTCTCCCAGCAGGTACGACGTCTGGAGGCGCAGGACCTCGTACTGGCAGAGGATGGTGGGGTCTCTCCGCGCGGAGTCCTCGAAGGCCCGCGCGTCGAAGCCGTCGTCGTCGAAGCCCGCGCGCTCGCGCGTCCGCCCCTGGAGGCACCGCACCGCCTGGCGCACCGCGAGGTGCACGTCGGCCATGGCGTGCTGCCCGCTCTTCCGGTCGAAGGCCAGGCCGGACTCCACCTCCGCTCGCACGCGGCCCAGCTCCGTGCCCATGCGCAGCCGCGTGAAGGCCGTGCTCGCCAGCAGGTAGGCGACGAACTGCGGCTCCCCGCTCTCCAGTCCGGCGGTGACGCCCCGGCGCAACAGCGGCAGGGCGGAGCGCAGTGGCTCGCGCCAGTGGTGCACGTAGAACAGGAACGCGGACAGGACCCGGCACTCCTCGCGAGGATTCGCCGTGCGCCGGCTCAGCTCCACGCCCAGACGGCTGAACGGGTGGCCCGACGCGAAGTCGCCCCGCACCTCTCCGAAGATGATGCCGAAGCACACGTAGGCATAGGCCGAGTACACCGAGTTGCCGTGCTCAAGCGTGAGGTTGAGCATGCGCGTGTAGATGAAGGAGAACAGCGGCGGGTCGGAGAACCACGCCGCCACCCCCGCGTTCATCAACAACTGCATGCACGCCAGCAGCGCCGGGTCCGTCATGGGCGGCGCCGCGAGCAGCTCTCCGTCCGAGCGGCCCCGCCGGTACTCCGCCACCTTCGCGAACTCCGCCTGGAAGGCCTCCGTGGCGTCACCCTCCGGCAGCTCCAGGCCGAGCAGCCGCAGGCCCTGCCTTCCCCAGTGGAGGGCCTCCCTGTGCGCGCGCCGCAGGGTGCACGCGCTCATCCGCAGCCCGAAGAGGTCCGCCTTCTCCACGGGGGTCGCCGCGTGCGCCATCGCCGCCTCGAGGAGGGACTCGGCCAGGGGGCCGTCCCCCGTGAGCTGCGCGCACTCCGCCGCGTCCCGGTGCAGGCGGAACATCCGCTCGCGATGGGAGTGCCACGCCTCCGGCGTCAGCAGCTCCAGCGCGCGCAGGAACCAGGCGAGCGCGGCGTCGAAGGCCGACGCATCCCGGGACTTGCGGCCCGCGCGCAGGTTGAGGTCGGCGAGCCAGTGCCGCTCCGCCTCGGAAGCCCCGCGCTCCGCGCCCTGGTTGAGGTGGTCCACCACCTCGAACAACCGCTGCTCCACTTCGGACTCGGAGGCTTCCGCCCAGAGCTGCAGTCCGAGGTCCCGGTGCAGCCGCCTGCGCTCGTCCTCCGCCAGCAGCGAGTATGCGGCCTGCTGCACGCGGCCATGCACGAAGCGGTAGTTCGCGTGCCGGGCCGCCACCGGGACGGAAGTGTCTTCATGCGTGGGGTGGAAGCGGGGGACGTCCCCCACCGGGACGAGGAGGCCCTCGCGGATGGCGCTCCAGAGGTCCGCGGCCGTGTCCTCGACGGGCGCGCCCACCACCGCGGCAAGCAGCCACAGGTCCACCGGGCCCCGCATGCAGGCCGCCACCTTCAGGAGGCGCTGGGTGCGCTCCGGGAGGTGGTGGATGGTTGCCAGCATCAGCTCGATCACGTTCTCCGTGACTTCCGCCTTCTCGATGCGGTCCAGGTCCCACTCCCACGTGCCCCGCTCCACGTCGAAGGTCAGCAGCCCCGTGCGGTGCAGGTGCCTGAGGAAGGAATGGACGAAGAAGGGGTTGCCCGCGGTCTTCTCCAGCACGCACCTCGCCAGGGGGCTCGCGCGCTCGGGGCCGCAGCGGAGCGTGTCGCCGCAGAGTGACTCCAACGCGGTCAGGTCCAGCGGCGCCAGTTCCAGTGACTGGAAGTCCACGCCCGCCCCTCGGAGGGACTCCAGCGTGCGCGCGAGGGGATGGGTGGGGCCCGCCTCCTCGGGGCGGTACGCGCCCAGCAGCAGCAGGTGGTGCAGGTCCGGGTCCAGCACGACGCGCTCGAGCAGGGCGAGCGAGGCCGCGTCCGCCCACTGGAGGTCATCCAGCCACAGCACGAGCGGGTGCTCTCGCGTGGCGAGGGCGTGGAGGAAGGACTGGAAGGCGAGGTGGAAGCGGCTCTCCGCCTCCTTCGGCCCGAGCACCACGACCGGGGGCTGCTCGCCGATGAGTGCCTCCAGGCCGGGGAGCAGCGAGGTGAGGACGCGCCCCCGCGTGCCGAGCGCCTCCTGGACGCGGCTGCGCAATGCGGCCACGGCCTCTGGCGCTTCCTCCTGGAGCCCCCCAACGAGGCACCGGAAGGCCTCCACCCAGGGCGCAAAGGGCACGTGGCCCCGGAGCGGAGCGCAGCCGCCGCAGAGGAACCTCCCCCACCCCGACACCCGTCCGTGGACCGCCCGCGCGAGCGAGGACTTGCCGCTTCCCGCGAGCCCCTTCACCAGCACGCACGCGCCTGCTCCCTCGCGGACGCGGGCCAGCGCGGCGTCCAGGGCCGCCAGCTCGCGCTCCCGCCCGAAGAGTGTGTCGGGAATCACGAGCTCCCGCGCCCGGTCGTGTCGCCCCAGCTCGAAGGGGGCGATGCTGCCCGACTCGTGCCATCGCCGCTCGGCCTCGCGGAGGTCCGCCGCCAGCGCCCGGGCGCTCTGGTAGCGCTCTTCGGGCACCTTCGCGAGCAGCTTCATCACCATCTCCGAGAGCACTGCCGGGAGCTGGGGGTCCCTTTCGGAGGGAGGCACGGGCGGCTTCGCGAGGAGCGCGTGGACGAGCTCCGCGGGGTCCGCCGAGAGGAAGGGCGCCTCGCCGGTGAGCATCTCGTAGAACGTCGCCCCCATGGCGTAGAGGTCGGCGCGGTGGTCCACCAGGCGGTTCATCCGTCCGGTCTGCTCGGGGGCGATGTACTGGAGCGTCCCCTCGAAGCCCCCGGGAATGCCCATCGCCTGGACGAGGCCCGGGACGCGCGTGGACAGGTCGAAGTCGATGAGGACGAGGCGCCGAGCGTCCGGTGCCACGACGAGGTTGGCGGGGTTGAGGTCGCGGTGGATGACGTGCTTGCGGTGCAGCGCGCCCAGCACATCCGAGAGCCCGATGGCCAGCTCCAGGAAGGCCTCCACGGGCGGCGGGCCCCGGCGCAGCCATTCCTGGAGGGAGTACGGCCCCGCGTCCTCGAGGACGAGCGCCGGGAGCCCCGCCAGGTCCACGAGCCCGAGGGTCCGCGAGACGCCCGGGACGTCGCGCAGCTCCACGAGCATCGCGTGCTCATGGCGAAGCATGTCGGCGCTGCTGTCCGCGAGGGGACCGGGACGCACGGTCTTCACGACATGGGACGCACCCTTGTCCGTCCGCACGCGGAAGACCTCGTAACGGGGCCCGCTGTAGACCGATTGGACCTCCTGGTAGCCCGGAAGCTCCAGCATCTCTCCCCCGAGGGCGGACCCCCTGGGAATCTGGGCACCGGGCGCGCGCTCGGGGACCCGAGGAGGCTTGGCGGGCGCTCGTGGCGCAGGGGTTCAACGGAGGCGGGAGCGGGCGCTCGGTGGGTGGCCTGGGCGGGACGGCGGGATGGAGAGAACGCCTGCTCAGGCGCCCGTAGCGCGGACCCGAATCCAAAGACAGACGCGCCGCTGTCTGTCTTTGCAGCGCCGTCACTACCAGAACGGGATTCACCCCAGCCAGCAAGGCTTGTTCGCTGGAAGTTTCCAGCGTTCCTGCCCCTCGGCTGTTCTCTCGATGGGGTGGAGGTTTTCGTCCACCCTTCTTCCGCTGTGATCTCCTGGGGTTGCTCGCGAGGGTGGACGTTTCCCTCCCACTCCCCCCGCCGCGCGCTCCCGGCCGCTCTCTTCAAGTGTGCGGGATCACTCCGATCCGCACGCCCAAGCGCGCGGGCACGCGCGTTGCTGTCCGCCCTCCGACGATTTCGCCGCACCACGGGGGTGTGGGCGGACAGGGGGCTCGGCCTGGCCCGGGGGAGCGGCTGTTGGCGACGTACGCGGCGATTTCGGCGGTGGGACAGGGGGTGCTTGCCCTGCTGGAGCAGTCCTGCCCCAAGCCGGAGTTCGAGGGCGCCAAGTTCCGCCTCTACCAGGCGTCTGACTTCAAGGCCCCCATGGACGAGGGCGTCTCCCTCTTCCTCTACCGCGTCATGCCCAGCACCGTGCGCCGCAACCTCCCCGGCCGCGTGGACTCGCAGGGCCGCCGCACCCGCAGGCCCCTGCCGCTGGACCTCTATTACCTCCTCACGCCGTGGGCGAAGACGGCCGTGAAGCAGCACCGGCTCCTCGGCTGGGCCATGCGCCAGCTCGAGGACACGCCCACCCTCACCGCCAGCTTCCTCAACCACTACGGCACGCCCGAGACGGACACCTTCCTCCCCGAGGAGACGGTGACGCTCGTCTACGACCCGCTATCCATCCAGGACATGCTCAACATCTGGAAGCCGGGCGAGCCCAACATCCAGGTCTCCGCCACGTACATCGCACGCATGGTGGGAATCGAATCCGCCATCGCCGACGAAGAGGCCGGCCCCGTGCAGACGCGCGTCCTCGCGCCGGGGAGGTTGACCGAGCGATGAGGCCGCCCATCCACGTCATGGAGCGGCTGTCGCGCATCACCCCGCTGGGCGTGCGCTTCCACGACGAGGCCACCGGCGCCCTCGTCGGTGATGGCCTGCAAGTCTCCGCCTACCCGGAGACGCTGCCCGCCGCGCGCAAGGCCTCCGTCGTCAACCGCTCCGGCGTCCACGTCCTCATGGACCTGCCCGGTCTGAGGCACCTGGAGTACGGCGACGGCGACGCGGGCACCGACGCCTGGTGGGCCGCCCTCCCCGCCCGCAGGCCCTACATCGTCGAAGTCGTGGACACGCTGGGGCGCTTCCTGCCCTGCGCCTTCCGCGCGCAATTGCCCCACCGCGGCCTCTTCGCGCCGGACTGCATCACCTCGCCCCTGTCGCCGCTGTCGCCGCTGTCCCCGGGGGACGGACCCTCCGTGCCGCTGTTCTCCGCGCCCGCGCGCCAGGCCGCCGTGCCGCTGGCCGTGCTGCGCGCCGAGCTGTGGGACATCCAGGCGCGCATCCCCGCGGCGTGGGCGTACGTGGAGGCCACCGTCACCGGGGGCGCCACCGTGCGCGGCATCGCGGACGAAGGCGGCCGGCTCGCCCTCTTCTTCCAGTACCCGGAGCCCGTGGACTTCGCGCCGGGCTCGGCGATGGACGCGTCCAGCCTCCCCGCGGGCCCGCCACTGCTGGAGCAGGAGTGGGCGCTGCAGGTGCGCGTCCACTACGCCCGCCACACGCCCGTGCCCGAGCTGCCGGACGTGTGCCTCACGCTGTCCCAGCCCCCGGTGGGGGTGTGGGCCGACACGGGCAGCCCGCTGGAGCTGCTCGAGTCAACGCTGCGCTACGGCCAGGAGCTCGTCCTGCGGACCCAGGACGCACCGGGCTCTCGACTGTGGATCACCCCCACGGGTCCAACTCCCTAGGAAAGACCGATGCCCGAATATCTTGCCCCTGGCGTATTCATCGAAGAGACCAGCTTCCGCGCCAAGTCCATCGAGGGCGTGAGCACCACCACCACGGGCTTCATCGGACCGACACGCTACGGGCCGGTGGACCTGGAGCCGGAGCTCATCACCAGCGTGGTGGAGTTCGAGCGCATCTACGGCAACCGCCGGCAGCTCGCCTTCAAGACGATCGGCTCGCTCCACAACTACACCTGGCATGCCGTGCGCGCCTTCTTCGAGGAGGGCGGCAAGCGACTCTACGTGAGCCGCGTGTACCGCAAGCCGGATGGCAGCGGAGGCTCGGCCTACACGGGCATCGACCCCAGCATCGACCTGGGCGGCGGCACCGCGGTGGCCACCGAGTACAAGGACGGCCACGCCCGCACGCTGCTGGACCTCACCGCCACCGACAAGCAGAAGACGCTCGCGCTGACGGCCCGCTACCCGGGCTCGGCCGGCAACCTGCGCGTGCGCTTCACGCTGCGAGTGGGACAGAACGTCCTCTCCTTCGACGCGGGCATCCCGCGCGTGGGGGCGCTGCTGGAGCGCGACGTGGTGATGATTCGCGACATCCGCTCGCCCATCGTCGCGCCCGCGGGCACCGGCTCGCTGTACCTGGCCGAGTGGGACCAGGACGCGCAGGACTGGAAGTTCACCCAGGGCGCAACCTCCATCTTCCTCAACACCATCCACGAGAGCGACGGCTACGACATCCGCGTCGTCACCGTAGCGGTGACGGTGATTCCCACGGACGACCCGGCGTCCGCGCAGACCTGGGACGGGCTCGCGCTGGACCCGAAGCACTCGCGCGCCGGGGCGGAGGACTCGCTGTCCTCGCGCTTCGGCTACGACGCGACGGACACGGCGAAGAACCGCGACCTGCCCATCATCATCTCCGTACAGGAAATCACCGACGGCCTCGGCGTGGCGCAGGCCTTCATGGACGCAAGCCTCGCCAGCCCGGTCATGAGCCCGCCGCTGGACGACGCGCTGGAGAACACGGACTCGCCCGAGTCCCAGCGCTCGCTGGAGGCGCTGCTCAAGGGCGGCAGCGACGGCGAGCGTCCCAACTCGGACGACTACAAGGGCCAGCAGATCGTCAACACCACCCGGAAGACGGGCCTGGTGCAGTTCGAGGACCTGGAGGACATCTCCATCGTCGCCGCGCCGGGCTCCACCTTCGGGTACGAGAACGGCTACGCGAACGACGCGGCCAGCATCGTCAACCTGCTCATCTCCCACGCGCAGCGGATGAAGTACCGCATCGCCGTGCTGGACAGCGGCAACGGGCAGACGCTGTCGCAGGTGCGTGCGCTGCGCGCGAAGATCGACTCCAGCTACGCGGCGCTCTACTACCCGTGGGTGAAGGTGCTGGACCCCGTCACGCGCCAGCCCATCTTCCTGCCGCCCAGCGGCTTCGTGGCCGGCATCTACGCGCGCAACGACGTCAACCGCGCCGTCTACAAGGCTCCCGCCAACGAAGTCGTCAACCTGGCGCTCGGCTTCGAGGCCAACCTGAGCAAGGCGCAGCAGGAGGTGCTCAATCCCGAGGGCATCAACGCCTTCCGCTTCTTCGAGGGCCGCGGCAACCGGCTGTGGGGCGCGCGCACCACGTCGTCGGACCCCGAGTGGAAGTACGTCAACCTGCGCCGCTACTTCGCCTACCTGGAGCGCTCCATCGACAAGGGCACCCAGTGGGCGGTGTTCGAGCCGAACGGCGAGCAGCTGTGGGCGAACGTCCGGCGGACGATTGAAGACTTCATGCTCAACGAGTGGCAGTCGGGCGCGCTGCTCGGAGACAAGCCGGACAAGGCGTACTTCGTGAAGTGCGACCGCAGCACCATGAGCCAGAACGACCTGGATAACGGCCGTCTGGTCTGCCTCATCGGCGTGGCGCCGCTGCGCCCGGCCGAGTTCGTCATCTTCCGCATCGGCCAGTGGACCGGCGACCGGAAGTAACCCTCCTGGAGACCAACCATGGCCGTCTTTCGTGATCGCCCCTATGTGCAGTTCAACTTCCTGGTCGACCTGGGCACCGGCACCACCGATGGGCCGGACGCGGGCTTCCAGGAAATCTCCAACGTGGGCATGGAGGTCACCGTCGCGGAGTACCGCAACGGCAACGAGAAGGAGAACAGCGTCCGCAAGATTACGGGCCTGAACAAGGCGACGGACGTCACCATGAAGCGCGGGGTGATTGGCTCGCTCAGCCTCTACAAGTGGCTGGACCAGCTGCGCAACGGCGACGCCAGCGCGCTGCGCACCGTCACCATCCAGCTCCAGAACGAGGACCACACCGCGGTGGTGCAGACGTGGAAGCTGCTCCGCGCCCGCATCATCAAGCACGTGTCCGGCCCCTTCAACGCGAAGGGCACGGACGTGGCGATTGAAGAGCTCACCATCGCCTACGAGCGGCTGGAGATGGAGTGACGTGAGCCGCCCCGCCGCCAGACGCCTTCCCGGGCTCCGCTTCGAGATACAGGCTCCGCCCGTGGCGGACGCGCTGCCTCGGATGGACGTGGCCGCCTTCGTCGGCTTCGCGGCCTCCGGCCCGCTGCATGCGCCGGTGGCGGTGGAGGACGTGGCGGACTTCGCGGCGGTGTTTGGCGCGGCGCCCCTGCTGGCCTGGGACACCGAGCGGGGCGAGCCCGTGTACGCGCAGCTCGAGTCCGCGGTGCGGGCCTTCTTCCGCAACGGCGGCCAGCGCTGCTGGGTGGTGCGCGTGGCGGGACCGCAGGCGCGCGCCAACACCTTCCCCGTGCCGGGCCTCTTGCGGTGCACGGAAGGCGGCGCGGCAACACCGGCGCTCGCGCGCGCCCGCTCCGAGGGGAGCTGGTCCGACGCGGCGACGGTGGCGACGTCCCTCCACCGCGAGCCGGTGGAATTGCTGGACTGGGACAGCGTGGCCGGCGCGGGCGCCGAGCTGACGGTGACGGCGCCCGGCGGCGTGGCCGTGGGCGATTTGCTGCGGGTGAGCTTCGACGGTACCGGCTGCACGCTGATGGTGCCGGTGGAGTCGGTGGAGCCCGTGGCACAGGAGACGGCGCTGACGTGGTCCGGGCCGGTGTCCCGGCGCGTGACGGCACGGGTGCGCGCGCCTCGCGCGGTGTGGCAGCAGACGGACGTGGCCCCCGTGGACACCACGCCCTTCGTGTCGTGGATGCGCGGCGAGGGCGACGAGGTCTCGCTGGACGTCACCGCCATGGAGGACCCGGGGCCCACGGTGTCGCCGCGCGTGCTCACGCTGACGTTGGACCTGGACCCGGCGCAGGCGCCGCCTCCGGGCACGGTGCTGCGCATCGTCGATGCCGCCACCGGCGAGCACTGGCTGCCGGTGGACTCCGTGCAGTTGGGACAGGTGGCGGGCGGCGGGGTGCAGGTGTCCGGCGTGGCGACGCGGGTGGTGACGTCCGTGCCGGTGGATGTGACGTCCGCGCCCGCCTGGTGCGAGCGGCTGACGCTGAGCCTGTGGACGCGACGGGGCGAGGAGCAGCCCGCGCAACTGGAGCGGCTCGGCTTCTGCCCCGCGCACCCGCGCCACTGGGCCGCGCTGCCCACCGACGTGGAGCGGGCCCGGAACGCGGACGCCGACACGCTGCCCTCGCGCCTCCCCGAGGAGCGGCTGCCGCAGGACTGGCGCCAGGGCGTGCCCACCGAGCGCTTCCCGCTGGCGGGCCCCGGCCCCACGGGCGAGGCCTTCTCCCTTCCCCTGGGCCTGACGGACCAGCCCACCGCCTACGTGGGGTGCACGCCCCCAGCCGTGGACTCGCTGGAGCGCGACGGGCTGGCGACGTTCGGCGCGGACCTCTTCCTGGACGCGGACGTGAAGACGCTGGGCACGGAGGCGCTGCTCGCACAGGCGGACTTCCTCCGCTACCAGAGCAGCCAGCCCCGGACGCTCAAGGGCATCCACGCGGTGCTGGACCGGCTGGATGCCTCGCTGATCTCCGTACCGGACGCGGGGCACCGGCCGTGGGTGCTCGCGGGCCGCCCTGACGCGCCCCCGCCCGAGCCGGGCGAGCCGCTGCCGGAGCCGGCGTGGGGCTCGTTCCTGGACTGCGCCTTCCAGCCCCCTCCCGCGCCCGAGCCGCTGGTGGCGCAGCCAGACGAGCCGGACTCCGGGCAGTCCTTCACCCTGGACTGGGCAGAGGTGCCCGGTGCGGACGTCGTCTACGTGCTGGTGGAGGCCACCCTCCCCGACTTCAGCGACGCCGCGGAGCTGTACCGGGGGCCGCTGTCCGCGCGCACGCTGTACGGGCGCACGTCCGGCACGCGCTACTACCGGGTGCGCGCGGAGCGTGGCGGTATCACCGGGCCCTGGGCGACGGGCGTGGCCGTCACCGTGGCGCCCCAGTCGAAGTGGCACCTGGTGCCCGTGTCCCAGTACGACGTGGGACCCCTGCTGGCCGTGCAGCGCGCGCTGATGCGGATGTCGTGCGCCCGCGGTGACTTCCTGGCCGTGCTCTCCCTGCCCGAGCACTACCGGGAAGAGGAGACCATGGGGCACGCGGCCACCCTCCAGTCCCCGCTGGGCGCGGAGGAGGACGGCGTGCCGCCCATCGGCTTCGCCGAGGAGAACGCCCTCTCGTACGGCGCGCTCTACCACCCGTGGACCTTCGTCTCCGAGGAAGGCCGTCCCGGGGTGACGCGGCGCATGCCTCCGGACGGCACCGCGTGCGGCGTGCTGGCGCGGCGAGCAGTGGAGCGCGGAGTGTGGGTGGCTCCGGCCAACGAGCGGTGGGAGGGCGTGGTGGCGTTGGATCCGGCCCTGAGCCGCGAGCGGTGGCTGGACCTCCAGGAGGCGCAGGTGAACGTGGTGCGACAGGAGCCTCGCGCCTTCCTCACGCTGTGCGCGGACACGCTGGCCACGGACCCCGACCTGCGGCCCATCCACGTACGGCGGCTCTTGTCGCTGCTGCGGCGGGCGGCGCTGCAGCTGGGCGCCACCTATGTCTTCGAGCCCAACGACGCCAGCTTCCGCCGCCGCGTGCAGCGCGGCTTCGAGGCGCTGCTGGGAAGCCTCTTCACGCGAGGCGCCTTCGCGGGGAAGACACCCGAGAGCGCCTTCCAGGTGGTGACAGGCGACGCGCTGAATACGCCCACCCAGGTGGAGCAGGGCCGCTTCTTCGTGGACCTGAAGGTGGCGCCGTCGCAGCCCCTCACCTTCCTCAACGTGCGGCTCGTGCAGAGCGGCGAGCGCGGCACCGTCACGGAGGCGCGCTAGCGCATGGCCACCCCGACAGACGAGACGGTCATTGCCCCGTTCACCGCGTTCGCCTTCGCGGTGGAAATCGACATCCCCGGCGTCAGCCCCAAGGCGTGCAGCGCGGCCTTCTCCGAGTGCGACGGCCTGGAGATGACCATGGACGTGAAGACCATCCGCGAGGGTGGCAACAACGGCCGGCAGATTCGCCTCACGGGCGCGTTCAGCTTCGGCCAGCTCACGCTCAAGCGCGGCATGACGGCCAATGACGAGCTGTGGAAGTGGTTCGAGGCCATGCGCACGCGCCCCCGGCTGCGCGCCAGCGCGGAGGTGGTGGTGTTCGCCCCCGGCCCCGCGCAGAAGGAGCGCGCGCGCTTCATCCTCACGCGCTGCCTGCCCGTGAAGCTCAAGGCCCCGCCGCTCAACGCCAAGGACGGCATGGTCGCGATTGAAGAACTTCAAATCGCCTACGAGTCGCTCACCCGCAAGGCCGTGTCCGAGGGAGGCACCTAGCCATGGCCGACGACGCTCCGAAGCTGGCGAAGGCGAAGCTCATCCAGCTCGATGACAAGTTCAAGGACCCCATCGACGAGAAGGAGACGTCGGTGGAGGTGCAGTTCAATCCGGAGACGCTGAAAGTCACGTACGCCAACCAGGTGCAGCAGCCGCAGGGCGGTGGCGACCAGCGAGGTACGGCGGCGCAACAATTCGTCGGCACCGGCTCCACCAAGCTGGCCGTGCAGCTCTGGTTCGACGTGACGGGCCAGCCGGAAGGCCCGGGCGAGCCCGCGGGCGTGGACGACGTCCGCAAGCTCACCGAGAAGGTGACGTTCTTCATCACCCCGAAGAAGAAGTCGGAGACGCAGTACATCCCGCCCGCGGTGCGCTTCCAGTGGGGCACCTTCCGCTTCGACGGAATCATGGAGGGGATGGAGGAGTCCTTGGAGCTGTTCTCCGAGGACGGCGTGCCGCTGCGCGCCAGCGTCTCCTTCACGCTGACGCAGCAGAAGATTGGGACGCTGCGCTTCGAGGACCCGGACAAGAAGCCCGCGGGCGCGAAGACGACGCCCAGCGGCAAGCCCGCGGGCACCGCGCCGATGACGTCCGCGCCGTCGGGCTCGACGATGCAGGGCATGGCGGCGAGCCAGGGCAAGGGGGGCAGCTGGCAGTCCATTGCCTCCGCGAACGGAATCGAGAACCCGCGAATGCTGGCGCCCGGCCAGCTCGTGGACCTGCAGGCGGGGCTCAACATCGGTGTGAAGCGGTAGCGGGGGCAGGCACATGGCCGTGGTCATCAACGAGATGGAAGTCGTCAGCGAGCCACCACCGTCCGCGTCGTCGGGCGGCGCGAAGGGGGGCGAGTCGTCCACCGGCTCCGAGGTGCAGAAGAACCACGACCTGGAGCGCAGCCTGAAGCGTCACCGCGAGCGGATGGAGCGCGTGCGCGCGCACTGAGCCGGAACCTCCCATGGCCGACGGAAACAGCACCGACAGCAAGCTGAAGTCCTCCCGCCCCACCCTGCGTGTGGGCGGAGAGGAGAAGGCCTCGCTCGGACTGGCCCTGCTGGAGCTGTGCATCGCGGAGACGGCCCACGGGCTGTACCGGTGCGAGGCCACCTTCGGCAACTGGGGCCCCAAGGACGGGGACAGCGGCTTCCTCTACTTCGACCGGACGGAGCTGGACTTCGGCAAGCCCTTCGAGGTGCGGCTGGGCACCTCGGACATCCTCTTCGAGGGGCGCATCACCGGGCTGGAGGCCGGCTTCCCGGAGGCCTCGCCGCCCACGTTGACGGTGCTGGCGGAGGACCGGCTCCAGGACCTGCGCATGACGCGGCGGACGGCCACGTACGCGGACGTCACCGACGCGGACGTGCTGAAGCAGATTGCCAGCAAGCACGGGCTGACGCCGGAGGTGGACGTCCAGGGGCCGAAGCACAAGGTGCTGGCGCAGCTCAACCAGAGCGACCTGGCCTTCCTGCGCGAGCGCTGCCGCGCGGTGGACGTGGAGTTGTGGGTGGAGGGGCGGACGCTGAAGGCGAAGAAGCGCGGCGCGCGCTCCAGCGGCGAGGCGCCGAAGCTGGGGCGCGGCAATGAGTTGCTGGCCTTCACCGTGCTCGCGGACCTGGCCAACCAGCGCTCCGCCGTGACGGTGAGCGGCTGGAGCGTGCAGGACAAGGACGCGGTGACGCACGAGGCGGGCCCGTCCGTGCTCGGTGCCGAGCTGGGCAACGACGAGAGCGGCGCGAGCCTGTTGTCCTCCAAGCTGGCCGAGCGCAAGGAGGCCGTGGTCCACGCCGTGCCAATGGGCAGCCAGGAGGCCCAGGCGCGGGCGGAAGGGCTGTTCCGGCAGATGGCGCGGCGCTTCGTGGTGGGACGGGGCACGGCGCAGACGGACGCGAAGCTGCGCGTGGGCGCCCGCGTGGAGCTGACCGGCCTGGGGCCGATGTTCAGCGGCAAGTACCACCTGGCCGAGGTGAAGCACCTGTTCGACGCCGAGCGCGGCCTGCGCACGGAGTTCGTCGCGGAGCGGGCGGGCCTGGGGAGGGCGTCATGATGGACGGCTCGGCGTGGGAGATGGTCGCGGACGAGCGCGTGCCCGGAGGTCTGGGCGGCCGCTTCTATGGGCTGTACCCGGCGCGCGTCACCGACATCAAGGACCCGGACAGCCAGGGCCGGGTGAAGGTGGCGCTGCCGTGGGCGGCGGACGCGGCGGGCGGCGGACACTATGAGGCCTGGGCCCGACTGGCCACGCTGATGGGCGGCAACAACCGCGGCTCGTGGTTCGTCCCCGACGTGGAGGACGAGGTGCTGGTGGGCTTCGAGGCCGGAGACCCGCGCCGGCCCTACGTGGTGGGCGCGCTGTGGAACGGCAAGGACGCGCCGCCGGAGAGCATGGACGGCGCGGGGAAGAACGCGAAGAAGGTGCTGCGCTCGCGCAACGGCGTGGTGATTACGCTCGACGACACGGACGGCCAGGAGACGCTCAGCCTGGAGACGCCCGGCGGCCAGAAGGTGACGCTCAAGGACGGGCCCGGCTCCATCGAGGTGGCGGACAGCAACGGCAACTCGGTGAAGCTGGAGTCCAGCGGCATCACCGTGACGGCCTCCGCGAAGGTGACCATCAACGCCAGCACCGCGGAGATTTCCGCCGGCATGCTCACCGTCAACGCGGGCATGTCCAAGTTCAGCGGCGTGGTGCAGGCGGACACGGTCATCACCAACAGCGTCGTCAGCTCTTCCTATACGCCGGGCGCGGGGAACGTATGGTGATGATGGCCACCACGCTCCCCCACGCCGTGCAGTGGGTGTCGGCGTCGCCGCTGTGGGCGGGCACGGACAAGCTGGCGCGCATCCAGGCGCCGGGCATCCTCCAGTTCGACTCGGACCGCTTCATGGAGGAACTGGCCGAGCGGCTCCAGCAGGCGCCCAAGCCGGACCTGACGGACCTGCTGGTGACGAAGTTCGAGAGCTTCGGTGAGCGCTTCCCCGGCGAGGGCCCGGTCGACTCGACGCGCACGCCCAAGCTGTACCAGCCGGCGCATGGGCGCTTCTACCTGGTGGCCTCGAGCCTCGTGTGCCGCCTGCCCGGCATGCCGGACCACGTGGTGGACCTGCCCAAGGGCGAGAAGGCCGCCTTCGTGCTGCGCAAGGAACTGGGCAGTGGCAAGGAGGGCGCGTGGGTGCCCGACGCCACGGACCCGAGGGGCAAGCGTCGAATCTGGAAGGAGCTCACCACCGCGCAGGTGGGCACGCTGGCGAAGGGCGAGGAACTGCTGCCCCTGTTCCCGGTGAACTTCACCGCGGACGGCAAGCGCCGGCGGATGCTGGTGGGGCTGGTGCCGACCTCCAGCCGCGACACCTTCGAGTCCGCCAACGCCTTCGAGGACAGCGACCCGAGCACGGGCCTGAACCCGAAGGAGATGATCGCGGACGAGGCCGAGGGACAGGTCATCGTCCCGTACGAGCAGCTCCGCGCCTGGACGAAGACCACCACCGAAGCGGTGGAGGTGCAGAAGGAGACCACGCGCTTCCTGCTGGTGGACTTCGCCACCCTGCTGGAGGAGCGCCTCCCCGCGCTGTGGACCGTGCTCAACAAGCAGACGCCCGGGCCCCGGCCGACGGACGCCACCCAGGCGCTGTATGACCTGCTCACCGGTAACGCGCTGGAGAGCGCCACGGCCGACACCTGGCAGAAGGCGCTGCGCAGCGCGTGGCAGCAGCGCGAGGCCGTCCTCAACGGGCGCACCAACACGCTCGACTACAACCTGCGCCGGGGCGGCGTGCTGCCGGAGACGCTGCGCGGCGCGGTGACGGCGGCGGCCGCGGTGGGCACGTACACCCTGCCCTCCCAGCCGGAGCCGGTGTCCAAGCTGGAGGAGCCGGGCGTCACGCGCTACGTGCTGCGCTGCGTGTACCTGAAGCCGGCGTGCGGCGCGCTGTGCCCGCCGCTGGTGAGCGCGCCGTCGCGGACCTTCACACTGGCGCCGTTCTTCGACCCGGACGCGCCCGCGCGCCCGGTGCGCATCGAGCTGCCCGTGGACACCAGCATCCGCGGGCTGCGCAGGTTCAAGAAGAACGTCGGCTTCACGCTGTCCAAGGGACTGCGCAAGCAGATGTCCCGCGTGGCCGGCCTGGAGAAGACGATGAAGGGCGAGCTCGACGACGGGTTGAGCTTCGACCTGGGAGAGCTGTGCATGTTCTCCATTCCCATCATCACGCTCTGCGCGTTCATCGTCCTGATGATCTTCCTCGCGCTGCTCAACATCATCTTCTGGTGGATGCCCTTCCTGAAGATCTGCCTCCCGAAGCCCAGGGTGGGGTGAGTCCATGGACGCCGGAAAGCTCATAGGCCGAGGCATCAGCTTCCCCCCACGCGTGGGCCCGGACGGGCGCATGCAGTGGTCCGAAGGTGAGCGCAACGTGCGCGAGGCCATCCAGGTCATCCTGGCCACGGAGCCGCGCGAGCGCATCCTCCTGCCGGAGTTCGGCGCGGGGCTGTCGCGCTACCTCTTCGAGCCGAACACCGTCACGACGCGGCACCAGATTGCCGAGCAGATTTCCCGCTCGCTGGCGGAGTGGGAGCCGCGCATCGCGGTGGAGTCGGTGAGCGTGGACGCGGACCCGCAGGACGCCCGGGCCGCCACCGCCACCATTACGTACAAGCTCGTCGCCACCGGGGCGCGCGAGCGGCTCAGCCTGAACATCACGCTCGCGGGGTAACACCACCGTGCCAATCACCCTGCCCACCATCGACGACCGGAAGTACCAGCAACTGCTGGATGAAGCGCTGTCGCGCATCCCCGTCCACAACCCCGAGTGGACCAACTTCAACAAGGCCGACCCGGGCGTCACGCTGCTGGAGCTCTTCGCCTTCCTGACGGAGAGCCTCCTCTACCGCGCCAACCAGATTCCGGATCGCAACCGGCTCAAGTTCCTCCAGCTCCTCGGCGTGCCGCTGCAGCCGGCGTCGTCCGCGAAGGGCATGGTGGCCTTCAGCAACGCGCGCGGCGGCCCGCCGCAGGCCCTCACGCTGACGGATGGCGTGGAGGTGCGCGCCGGCAACGTGCCCTTCCGCACCGAGCGCGGGCTGGACGTGCTGCCCGTGGAGGCCGCCTTCTTCTACAAGCGGAGCGTGGCGCCCGAGGCGCGCGTGAAGGAGTACTACCAGGAGCTCTACGCCTCCTTCACCGCCACCCAGCCGCCGCCCGCGCAACCGAACGATCTCCAGTTCTACGAGACGACGCCCTTCTCCCCGCGCGGCACCGAGCCGCTGGACCTCAACACCCAGGCGCTAGACAGGGCGTTGTGGGTGGCGCTGCTGCTCAGGCCCGCGGACCGGAAGCTGCCGGACGCACTGAAGCGCGCCCGTGAGGAGTTGAAGGGCAAGGTGCTGACGGTGGGCATTGCGCCGGCCGGCGACACGGGCGGGCGCAACCTGGTGCCCAACGGACAGGCGCGGCCGGAGGGCTCGGCGGTGCTCCAGTTCCAGCTCCCCCGGCTGCCGCCCGAGGGCAAGCTGCCGGAGACCGCCGCCGACCGCAACGCGAGCTGGCGCACCCTGGCCACGGCCGAAGTGCCCGCGGAGCCGGTGGTGGTGGACGTACCCCTGCCCTCCACCGTGGCCGAGCTGGAGCTGTGGACGAACATGGACCCGCTGGAGGCGGGCACCCGCGACTTCCCTCCCGCGCTGGACGACGAGGAGCTGGATGCGCGCGTGATTACGTGGCTGCGCATCACCTCGTCCGCGCCCGTCACCACGAAGCTCTTGTGGGCGGGCATCAACGCCGCGCCGGTGACGCAGCGCGAGCGCGTGACGAGCGAGTTGCTGCCCGCGGGCACCGGCGAACCGGACCAGGTGGCGAAGCTGGCGCGCGCTCCGGTGCTGCCGGGCACGGTGAAGCTGACCGTCACCGTCGACGGCAAGTCGGACCCCTGGGACGAGATTGACGACCTGATGAGCGCGGGGCCCGAGGTGGCGGTGGCCGACCCGCGCCTGCCGCCCGGCACGCCCGCGTCCACCAACACGCGGGTGAAGGTGTTCCGCCTGGACGCGGAGGCCGGCGAGCTGCGCTTCGGCGACGGCGCGCACGGCGCACGGCCGCCTCCCGGTGCCACCCTGCGCGTGGACTACGACCACGGCGTGGGCCGCGCCGGCAACGTGGGTCCGGGCACGGTGACGAGCGGCCCGGCGCTGCCTCCGGGGCTCAAGGTGGAGAACCCGCTGCCCACGTGGGGCGGCGCGGACGCGGAGGGCGTGACGGAGGGAGAGCGGCACATCACCCGCTTCCTCCAGCACCGCGACAGGTTGGTGACGACGCAGGACTTCGAGGCCCTCACCCTGCGCACTCCCGGCGTGGCCGTGGGCCGCGTGGAGGTGCTGCCCGCCTTCCATCCCGCCCTCTCGCCCAACGAGCCCGGGGACGCGCCCGGAGCGGTGACGGTGATGGCCATTCCGCGCTTCGAGCCGGACCCGGCGGAGACTCAAGGGCAGGACGCCTTCCTGGACGCCATCGCCTGCTGGCTGGCGCCCCGGCGGCTGGTGACGACGGAAATCTTCGTGCGCCGCGCCGTCTACAAGCCCGTCTGGGTGACGGTGGGCCTGGAGGTGGTGGCCGGCGTGTCGCAGGCCACGGTGCGCGAGTCGGTGAAGGCCGCGCTCACCGCTTTCCTCTCGCCGCTGCCACCCGAGGGCACGGACTTGCTGGAGCCCACGGTGTCGCTGGCCGGCGCGCCGCAGGCCACCGTGCTCCAGCGCGGCTGGCCGCTGCGCAAGGCCGTGGTGTCGCTGGAATTGGCCGCCGTCGCCAGCCGCGTGGCGGGCGTGGCGCTGGTGCGCGGCGTGCGGCTGGGTCTGGCCACCGGCGCCGCGCAGGACCAGGTGCCGCTGACGGGCTTGCAGCTGCCCCGGCTCGCCGGCATCTCCGTGGCCGTGGGGGACCCGCCGTCCCTGGACGAACTGCGTGGCACCGGCACCGTGGCCACCGGAGCGCAGCGCCCCTTCGTGTCCGTGCCCGTCGTCCCGGAGGAGTGCCGGTAGATGGACGCCAACGGGACACGCTTCCACCTGCTGCTCGGCCGCGACGACTGGGGCCGCTGCTCCTCCGAGGGGCGGCCCCTGTCCGAGGCATGGGCCGACCCGTCCGGCACCGGCGCGGACGTGGCCTGGGACGCCATCCGCGCGGAGGTGTCCCTGCGCGCGGAGCTGTTCCGCTTCCTCGCCGCCCCGCGCGACGTGCCCCCGAAGCTGGAGGACCGGCGCGGCGCCGCGAGAGATCGCTACGGCAGCTTCTACTGGATTGGCGGCGACGGCCTCACCGTGAAGGTGATGTCCAGCGGCTCACGGGCCACCAGCACCTTCTGGCCGGTGGCCCCGTCCCAGGTGCCCGCGCCCGCGTTCGGCGGCTTCGGCCCGGCGGTGCCGCTGGCCACTCCCGCGCCCGCGCCGCTCGGAGGGCTGGGCATCACCGGGCACCACTACCTCGTCGTGGGAACGCTGGCGCCGTCGCCCGGGCTGCTGGTGTTCGACCTGCACTCCGGCGGCCCGCCCGTGAAGCACGTGTGGCCCGCGGGCGTGCCCTTCGCGCCGTGGGACATCGCGGCCACACCGGACGGCGGCGCGGTGGTGCTGGACCGGGAGAACCGCCGCCTGTGGCGCCTGGACGCGGAGTTGCGCGTGGTGCACCTGGACGGGGACTCCGTGCTGTCCGCCGAGGTCGTGGAGTCCTTCCAGCCCGCGACGGGCGGTCCGCAGCGGCGCGTGCCCGCTGTCACCTTCCCGGAGCCGGTGACGCTGGACGCGTCGCTGCCGCTGTCCGCCCAGGACCCCATCTCCGTGGAGGTGCTGCCGGACGGCCGCGTGCTGGTGCTGGACCGGGGCGAGGCCGCCAGCTTCCTCGGCGTGTACCGCGACGGACAGCCCGAGGGTGCGCCACTGCCGCTGGAGGTGGAGGGCATCCTCCAGGGCTCCGGCCCCGCGTTCAGCTACGCGCTGGTGGCGCACGACATGGCCCTGGTGCCCGGCACGGAGACCACGCCCCACCGCGTGCTCGTGGTGGGCCGCGACGGCAACCAGGTCTTCGCCTTCGATTTGCACGTGGCCGAGGACGGCACGCTCTCCGCGGTGCCCCAGCCGGAGTACCTGCCCCTGCGACTGTTCGGCGGCAAGGCGCTCATCGGCGCGGGCGGCGGCGCGTTCTACGACTTCGCCGACACCTTCGTGCCCCTGGTGCCGCAGCGCCGGCCCCGCTACGTGCGCGAGGCCACGCTGCGCACGCCGGTGCTCGACGGCCGCTCGCCGGACTGCGCGTGGCACCGGGTGATGCTGGACGCGTCCATTCCTCCCGGCGCCCGCATCGTCATCCGCACCCGCGCGGCCAACGAGCACGCGGACCTGGAAGCCACGCCCTTCATGGAGGAGCCCACGCCGTACAAGCGCGGCGGCGGCTCCGAGCAGCCCTTCGTCACCGAGGCCGAGGGCCCGCATCGCGGCACCTTCGAGGTGCTCTTCCAGCGGGCGAAGGGGCGCTACGCACAGGTGGAGCTCACGCTCGTGGGCGGCGGCGCCACCACGCCGCGCATCCACGCGCTGCGCGCCTGGTACCCGCGCTTCTCGTACCTGGCGCAGTACCTGCCCGGCCTGTACCGGCAGGACGCCGAGTCTTCGAGCTTCCTGGACAGGTTCCTCGCCAACGTGGAGGGGCTGTTCACCTCCATCGAGGACCGCATCGCCGCGGCGCAGGTGCTGTTCGACGCGCGCAGCGCTCCGCCCGAGGCGCTGGACTGGCTGTCCTCCTGGTTCGGCGTGGCCATGGACCCGGCATGGGACGAGCCCCGGCGGCGGCTCTTCCTGCGCCACACGCTGGACTTCTTCCAGTGGCGGGGCACGCCGCGCGGGCTGCGCATGGCGCTGCGCGTGGCCCTGGATGAGTGCCCGGACGACTCCATCTTCACCGAGGAGGAGGACCCCACCCGCTCGCGCTTCCGCATCGTCGAGCGCTTCCGCTCCGCGCGCACCCCGTTCCTCGTCCCGCCGGAGCCGACCCAGACCGAGGGCATCCACACCGTGGCCACCGCCACGTCCAAGCGCTGGGAGCCGTCGCAGGGACGCGCGCAATTGGTGGAGCGCTACCGGACGGCCCTGACGGCGGCGGGCGTGACGGCGCTGACGGAGAACTTCCCCCTCACCGAGCCGGCGGGAGCGACGGTTTCCGCTGTCTGGCGTTCCTTCACCCAGGAGGCGCTGGGCTTCATCCCGGCGGCCACGTCCGCGGACGCGCCGGTGTGGCGCGACTTCCTGGCGCGGCGCTACCGGAACATCACCGCGCTCAATGCCGCGCACGTGACGACGCTGACGGACTTCACGCAGGCCGCGCTGCCCACGGTGCTGCCGGCGGACGGTCCGGCGCAGTCGGACTGGTATCACTTCGAGACGGTGGTGCTGCCGGTGCGCGCCGCGGCGCACCGCTTCACGGTGGTGCTGCCGGTGCCGCAGGGAAGCGCCGCGCAGGAGCAGCGCACGAGGCTGGAGCAGGCGATGCGTGTGGTGGCGGTGGAGAAGCCGGCCCACACCGTGTTCGACGTGAAGTTCTACTGGGCCATGTTCCGCGTCGGCGAAGCCCGCCTGGGCGTGGACACCCTGATTGACCTGGGCAGCCGTGCCCCCGAGCTGATGCCCGCCATGCAGCTCGGCCGCGAGTACCTGGCGGAAAGCCATCTGGCACCGAGACCCCCACAGGACGCCAAGGACCGGCAAATCCTGGGGCGGGACGCGCTCGGGCGCCGTGAGTCCCACGGGAGCGACATCCAATGAGCACCTTCACTTCCACGTCAGTACCGCGCGCGGCCGCCGACCCCACGAAGCACGTGAACTACGTGCTGGGCATGGTGCTGGGCGTGGACGACTTCAACCAGGAGTTCGCCTGGCTCTCCGAGAGGGACAGGTGGCTGGCGAGAGACCTCCTCGGCTACGGCACCGCCTGGGGCCTCGCGGTGACGTCCGGCCTGGGCGCGCGCGGCCCGGAGGTGCGCGTGTCCCCAGGGGTGGCGCTCACTCCGCGCGGGCACCTGGTGCGCGTGACGCCCGCGCAGTGCGCGTCCATCAACGACTGGCTGAAGGCCAACAAGGGCGGCGTGGACACCCACGTGTCCGTGACGAAGCTGCTGCGGCTGTGGGTGGTGCTCTGCTACCGCGAGTGCCTCACGGACATGGTGCCCGTCCCCGGCGAGCCGTGCCGCAGCGAGGACGACTCCATGGCGCCCTCGCGCGTCACGGACGACTTCGGCCTGGAGCTGCGCCTTTCGCGCCCCTCCCAGCCGGAAGAGGACGCCGTCCGCGACTTCGTGCGCTGGTTGCGCGAGCACATCCAGCCCGGGAGCGACCCGTCCACCTCCGTGTCCCTGGAGGACTTCCTCCAGGCCATCCGCGACGCGGCGGTGACGGGCGCCCTGCCCTCTTCGCCGCTGTCGCCGCCATCGCCGCCGAACAGCCCGCTGGACGTGATGCTCGACGGCTCTCCGCCCGGGCCGCTCATCATCTACCAGGAGTACCTGGAGCAGTACCTGCGTGCCGCGATGCGGCTGTGGGTGACGGAGTTGCGCGCGCTGTGGCGGCCCAACTGGCTGGGCGAGGCGCAGGGCTGCTCCGCGCCCGTCACCCCCGAGGCCTCCGGCGACGGCAACTGCGTGATGCTGGCCGAGGTGGAAGTCCCACTGGTGAAGTCCGGCGTGGCCGGCGACTGGCAGGTGGATGACTCCGCGGGCGCCATCCGCATCCTCGAGGAGGAGCGGCCCTACCTGCTCCACCTGCGCATGCTCCAGGAGTGGCTGCTGGGCGGTGGGCTCGGCGGGGGCTCGGGCTCGGCGGGCCCTGCCGGTCCGGCGGGTCCAGCGGGTCCAGCCGGTCCGACGGGGCCTCAGGGGCTGCAGGGTTTGACGGGCCAGATGGGGGCCACGGGGGCCACGGGTCCGGCTGGCGCGACGGGGGCCACGGGCCCGGCTGGCGCGACGGGGGCCACCGGCGCGACGGGGGCCGCCGGCGCGACGGGGGCCGCCGGCGCGACCGGGCCGCAGGGCATTCAAGGACCGCAGGGCATTCAAGGGCCCCCGGGCCAGCAGGGCCCCCAGGGAGACCCTGGCGGAGACCCGGACATCGTGCGCCGGCCGCCGGACCTGCCCGAGTACTACATCGTCGCGGCGGGAATCGTCCCAGCGGACCCGGGCAACGCTCCCGGCAACACGTACAACAACCTGCTCTCCATCGGGTTCGATGAGGGACAGGTGGGCTTCACCTTCGACGGCTACTCGCTGGAGTCGGAGAAGTACCAGTACATCGTCAAGGCGATGCTGAAGCTCAACCCCGAGTTCCCGCACCTGGGCATCGTCACCTTCGTCGGGTTCGAGTCCGACCACTTCCGGCTGAACGTCTTCGACCCGATCGAGCAGCGGCCCGTCAAGGGGGACATCCTCCAGCAGCTCGAGTTCGTCATCGAGGTGAGCCAGTACTTCTTCAACAGAGAGGGGTGACGCGCCATGCGCATCGACCTGGATACGGCATTCCTCGACGACGGCATCCGCTCGACGAACTTCTTCAATGGCCGGCTCCTGTCCGCCGAGGACCTGACGCGGGAGCAGCAGGCCCGGAAGGACGCGCTCAAGCAGTTCGGCGCCGCGCTGGGCGAGGGCGTGGTGCATGGCCTGGAGGTGGAGGCCATCATCGGCGGCAGCTCGACGACGGAGCCCGTCGTCACGGTGAAGCAGGGCCTGGCCCTCAACCGCGAGGGCCGAGCGCTGGAACTGAAGCAGCCGGTGGAGGTGTCGCTGTTGCGCGGCGCCTCCAATGAAACCACCGCCGCGGGCGCGCAGGCCGGCTTCGGCGCGTGCTCGCCGCCGGGCAGCGTGTACGTGTCCGGCACGGGCGTGTACCTGCTCGTCATCTCCGAGGCGGACGGGCGCGAGGGCCGCGCGGAGACGAGCGGCCTGGGCGGCCAGCCCACCAACGGCTGCGAGGCGAAGCGGCTGGTGGAGGGCGTGCGCTTCCGCCTGCTGCGGCTGGAAGTCCCGGACGCGGACCTGCAGAACACCACGGCGAAGCGGCAGCGGCTGCGCAACCGCGTGGCGCACCACTGCTTCGGGACGACGGACACGCAGGCGGTGCCCTTCCGCGACTACCCCTTCTCCGTCCCCGCGACGGGGTACGGCGCCATCGACAAGCTGCGCCCGCAGTTCCTCACCGACTGCGACGTGCCGCTGGCCGTCATCCACTGGCGCGACGGCGAGGGCATCCGCTTCGTGGACGTGTGGTCCGCGCGCCGCCGCCCCACCCGCTCGACGCAGCCCGGGCGCTGGGCGCTGGGTGTGGGAGACCGCCGCGCCGCCGAGGGCGAGGCCATGTTCCTCCAGTTCCAGGACCAGCTCGACTCGCTGCGCGCCGTCAACCCGCAGGCGCTGAAGGCGCGAGACCACTTCGAGTTCCTGCCTCCCACGGGCGTGGTGCCGCTGGGCAACGAGGCCTTCCCCGGCTTCGACAAGAACGTCTTCTTCGACGGGGTGACGATTCGCGAGGTGGTGACGCACGTGGAGGGCGCGCGGATGCAGGCGCTCTTGCGGATGGCCTTCGCCTTCCCGCCCGTCACCTTCCTGCCGACGACGCCCTCCAGCACGGACCCGTTCGTCTGGCTCTTCAAGGTCCGTGAGAACCAGCAGGCGCTGCTCTCGGGCGGCTCCACGCAGGAGTACCTCATCTTCGCCAGCGGCCACATGCCCGACGTGAGCGAGCCGCGCTACGACGCGTCGCACTGGAGCTTCGGCAACTACGCACTGCGGTGAACCCACCCTTCGGTTTCCCACCCTGACAGGCCGCGAGGAGGAAGCGATGGCCGACGAACAACTGACTGATGTCCAACCGGGCGATTTGATAACCGCCAAGTTCATCAACCTCATCATCAAGAAACTGAAGGACCTCGAAGCCGCCCTGGGCGGCGAGATCAAGGTGCCGACCTTCTTCGGGCAGAACCTGCTGACGACGAAGAACCTCCTGAGTGCACAGGGCTCGCGCCTCGTGCTGAGCACCGTGAGGGATGCCGCGGGGCTCGTTGTGAACGCCAACGACTCCACCCAGAACAACCGGATAGTCATTGGTCAGGTGCCGCCCCCGGGCGCGCGGGTCGTCCCCAACACGCCCGTGTTCCTGCTGGTCTCCGCCACGGTGGGCACCACCCCCACGCCGCTGGCGCCGAAGATCACCGGGTTCAGCAAGACGAGCGTCAACATCGGGGACCGGTTGGACATCTTCGGCACCAACTTCCTCGACGCCATCTCGCAGAACACGGTGACGTTCGACGGTGCGCTGGCTCCGCCCACCCTGGACAGCACGTCACAGATGCTGTCGGTCATCGTACCCACGAACATCCCGGGCGCGCCCACCAGCACGGGCCAGCAGAAGGAAGTCAGCGTGCGCGTGGAAACGATTCACGGCTCGGACACGCTGAAGCTCATCGTCCTGCCGCCGCTGGCGCAGCCGAACCCGGCGATCAGCACCATCACCCCCGTCACCGCGGGGACGTCCACCGTCAGGCTCGGCGCGGGCATCCGCATCGTCGGCAGCGCCTTCGGTGACCAGCTCAGCGCCATCCGGGTCTTCTTTGGCGGACAGCCCCTTGCCGGGGTCACTCCCACGGCCGACTCCAACCTGTCCACCAACACCCTGGTCGTCACCGTGCCGAGCAGCCTCCCTGGATTGGACACCCAGGGGAGCAACGCCCAGTTCGGTATCACCGTCCAGGTCGGCTCCGGCGAAACCAGCCGGACCTCGCCGCCTTTCCCGCTGTTCATTTGGAGGCTCTGAGCGTCATGCACTCCCGCCCCTGTCGCATTCCACTGTTCCTCGTGGCGTTGCTGCTGGCCGGCCCCGCACTGGCCCAGCCCTACACCTTCCAACTTCCCGCGCCGACGGCGGCTCCCGTCAGCAGGGTCCGGGTGATGCTGGACCTGGACGCGGCTCCCGCTCCGGGGGCCGCCATCGAGTTCGCGGGCACCAGCATCTTCGTGGGCGACGCCGCCAACCTTACCGGCGCCAATGCCGGCGATACCGTCGCGGTGTTTCTCGTCCCGGGCACCAACAGCCTCGTGATCGATCTGGCAGCGAAGAGCGTCCTGGCGCCCCTGGGCTCGGGCGTTGATTTCTGTGCCGTCAAGACGGGTGTGGACGCGGCGAAGAGCTATTCCTTCAGCCCGGTGGGGCTGCCGGCCATCAACGGCTACCGCATCACCGGGTACCGGGCCTCCCCGGCGACCTGTGGGAAGTGCGCGAACCGGCGGGTGGACACGGTGACCTGGGTGGCGGGCAGTGAGCCGCCCGGGCAATACCGAGGCCGGCTCCCGCTGGACATCGCCCTGGTGCTCGACCGCTCCGGGAGCATGTGGGACGCCACGCCGGGTGATGTGGGGCCCATGGCCGGCTCGAAGTGGTCCGCACTCCAGCGGTCCATCGAACAGTTCGTCGGCGTGTGGCGGATCGAGGGTCTCGGCGCTGGCACGGCCGGCGGCATCGGGATCGCGAAGGACCGGCTCGGGCTCGTCTACTTCGAGAGCGCATCCCAGGTCGTCCCCTTCCCGGGAGGCAACTTCGTCGAGCGCGGGAGCGGGGCCGGCACCCACCCGTGGGACGCCATCAATGCACGGGTCCAGGCCGACAATCCCCTGGGCGGCACGGCCCTCGGCTCGGGGCTCAAGGATGCCATCAACACCTGGCGCGGCCTGCCGGCGGACGGGAAGTTCGACCTCGCCATCGTCCTGATGACGGACGGCATGCAGAACGTGCCGCCCTACGTGAACAAGCGCGCCTCGGATGGTCGGCGGACGCTCGACCTGATGAACGGGGAAGGCGAGCAGAGCCTGGGCGACCTCTGCATCCCCATCCTGGCGGTCTCCGTCGGAGTTCCGGGAGCCATGACTCCGCATGGCGAGCTGCTGACGGAGATTGCCCAACAGACCGCGGGCAATCCGCTGATGGCGACGTCGAGCACCCTGGCGAGCTCCTTCCTCACCGAGCTCGTGGCGGCGCTGAAGGGCAACACCCTGGCCACGCTCGCACAGAAGCAGGCCGTGCTGCCCGCGAGCAGCAGCCAGCAGTCCACCAGCGTCGAGGTCGACGCCACGGCCCGCAGCATCTACGTCGCGCTCTCCGCGCGCCCCGGCCGGTTCATGCCGCTGGGGTTGCGCGCCCGCAAGCCCGGAGGCGCGTTGGCCCAGCCCTCGGCCCAGGTCGTCGGACGCAGCACCCTGGTCCAGCGCTTCGAGATGGGCAAGCTGGGGCCGCCGGGGACGTGGGCCTTCGACGTCCTTCGGAACCCCGACGCCCCCGGGGATCAGCCCTACGAGCTGTCCGTGCTCGTCGAGGAGCGCAGCCTGGACTTCGGCCTTCACATCGAGGGGGACAAGCACCCTGCGGGCAAGCCCCTCACGCTGAACGCGGAGGTCATCTTCGATGGCAAGCCCTTGAGCAAGGAGCAGGACCTCGTGCTCTCCGTCGCGGTGGAGCGACCGATGGCCGCACTGGGGACGCTCCTGCACACGACGAAGATGCCGTCCAATCCGATTCCGCGGCAGCCGGGAGCGGGGACGACTCCCACCACCCCGGGAACGACGGCGACGACGCAGCAGCAGAGCCCGGACGTGCTCAGCCCCTACCAGCGCAAGCTGGAGGCGCTCGCCCTGGACCCGGAGTTCCGCAAGAAGCTGGAGTCCCTCAATGCGGATCCGGTCCAGATGAAGCGCCTGGAGAACGGGCGCTTCACCCTGACCTACGCCGACACGAAGATTCCGGGCACGTACCGCTTCCACGTCCTCCTGGAGGGGAAGTCCGCGGACGGAATCCCCCTGCGCCGCATCGAGACCGTGGAGACGGCCGTGGAGGTCATCCCGGACGGCCCCAGCTCCACCCTGGAGAGCGCCCCGGCTCCCGACGGCTCGCCCGACTCGTACGTGCTGACGCTCGTGCTCAAGGACGCGCTGGATAACGTCAAGGGGCCCGGCTACGAGGACCAGCTCCGCGTCACGCTCGGCGGCAATGGCAAGGTCGTCAGTGTGACGACGCCGGAGGTCGACGGCACGTACAAGGTGCTCGTGACGGGCGTGCAGAAGGACACGCCCATCGAGATCGCCATGGGGGACGCCGTCATCGCCCGGGGAACGGTGACGAAGCTCGAGCCCGTCAAGCCGGGCACGGGGCCGGGCACACCAGACGGGGGCACCGGGAACGGCGGGGGCAAGGGGAAGACCTGTGGGCACTGCGGCGCCACGGGGGACATGATGCTCCTCTACGCCCTGCCGCTGCTGCTCATCTTCGTGCGCCGGCGGTCGCGGCGCGCGTAGCCGCCGCGCCGCGAGGTGGGCCATGGGGATGCACGAGGGGTTGATCAAGGTGGCTCGCCTGCGGGTCCGGGGCGCGGGCGGAGATTCGCTCGCGACCCGCCTCCGGATGGAGCGCCTCATGGGCGCCGTGAATCCTGGCGCCCTGGGGCTGCCTCCGTCCGCCATCCTCTGCGTGCGCCGGTTGGGGACGCTCCAGTCGGGTGGCACGTCGCGGAGCCGCCGCGCGTTCGACTCCCCGGTGGAGTGGGACAGGACGCTCGGGTCGGCGCTGCGAGAATTGCTCTCGCGCGCGGCCCGGCCCGTCGAGGGTGCGGTTCCAGCCGACAGCGAGGCGGTCCTCTTCTCCGACATGGCGGAGTTGCTGGGCTGCCTGGCCCTCGCGCTGGGCCATGGGCTCCACGCGCACCAATGGTGGTGGAGCGGACTCTACGGCAGCACGGACCTGCGGCAGGTGCTGCTCCGGGAGTGGAACCGCCATCCCGAGTACCTCCCGGCCTCGCTGGGCCTCGTGGCGCGACAAGGAAACGTCACACCGGCGCTCTCCGTGCTCGACGAGGTGGACGCGCGTGGGCTGCTCACCGCACTGGCCCTCCGCTACGGACAACGAGCGCTCCTGAGCGAAACAGAAGCCTCCCGTATCCCAGAGGCAGAAACGACGGTTGTGCGCGCGGAGCATGGGGCTTCCGCCATGGAAACGGAGGGGTACGACGGGGCGCTGGCGCTCACCGGAGCCAGTGCTCCCTGGGAACCGTGGGTGCAGGAGGTCCGGGCCGTGGAGAGCGGGCTCGAGCGACGGACGCTGCTCGGCGTGTCGCTGATGCTGCACCGTGCGCCCATGGAGCTTCGACGCCCGGACTTCGCACGGGCGCTGCATGCATGGCGCCGCGAGCAGGCGCGGCACTTCGTCGAAGCGTCCCCCCGGTCTCCTCCGCCGTACGTACTGGATTCCGCGGGAGGCCCGCCAGCCTTCGCCAACGTGCCGCCCGTGGCAGCGGCTTCGTTACACGAGGCTCCGGGCGAGGCGTCTCGCGCGAGCCCCGCCCCCGCGAGGGATGAGGGGCTGGCTCTCCGGGACACGGGAGCGATTTCGGAAGACGGAGCGCCTCCGCTCGATGCGCCTGCCGTGCGAAACGCGCCCACCGCGGGTGTCATGGCCCCTTCCGAGCCTCCGGCCCTCCCCGGCGAAGGCGTGAGCGGGCCGCCGGTGGAACTCACTCCGATTTCGTCGCAGCCGCCCTCGCCCACCCAGGGCTTCCTTCCCCAGGTGTCGCGCGAACAAACACCGGAGCGCGCCTGGGGTCTGCCCATCCCCACCGGACTCGGGGGCCTGTTCTACCTCGTCAACCTGGCCCTCTTCCTGGAGCTATACGGGGACTTCTCGCGGCCGATGCACCCGCACCTGCCGCTGTCCCTCTGGGACTTCGTCACGCTGCTGGGGCGCAGGCTGCTCGCGGACCCACGCCCGGGCGACCCGGTGTGGAAGGTGCTGGCCCTGCTCGCCGGTCGCAAGGCGGGGGACGCTGCCGGACAGGGCTTCGAGCCTCCGGATGCGTGGCGCGTGCCCGAGGAGTGGCTGCACGCATTCCGCACCGAGGAGACGCAGGTGTGGACGTGGTCGGCCCAGGATGGCCGACTGCGCGTGCTGCACCCGGCGGGCTTCCTCGTGGTGGATGTGCCGCGCATGGACGACGACGTGGAGGCGCAGGTCCAGCGAGAGGTGGAGCCCTACCTCCAGCGTGCCCCTGACCCACGAAGCCGCCGCATGGCGGCGACCTCCATGCGAGAGCACGCACCGGGTGGGGAGGCAAACACCGCCGCCGAGCCGCGCTTCACACTGGCCCACGGAGAGGTACCGCCGCCGGGTGGAGCTGATGCCGCCCCACTGGAGCGGTGGCTCGCGTGGCTGGTGCCCTACTGCCGCGCACGGCTGGTCCGCGCGCTGGGTCTGACTTCGAACGATGCGCTCGAGCTGGAGGGAACGCTGTTTTCACACGATGCCCGGCTCCACGTCTCAGAGAGTCATGTGGACGTGGTGCTTGCCCTGTCCCAGCTCCCGCTGGCGGTGCGAATCGCCGGGCTGGACCGGGACATCGGGTGGCTCCCGTCCGCCGGGCGCCACCTCACCTTCCACTTCGAGTGAGCCCGACACGCGCCATGTCCGACATCCCGAGCGGCTCCGAACCCGTCGAACACTTCAAGCTCTACTTCTTCGCCGCGGCCACGCGGGTGCTGGCCCACGGCGCGCGCACCTTCGGAAGCGAGAGCGCCCTGCTGGCGCGCTTCCCCTTCCTGGAGTCGTACCGCGAGGAGCTCACCGGGCTGGGCATCGGCGCGCTGGAGAACGAGGACGGCCCCGGCCACTGGCCCGGGGCGCTGGCCGAGTGGGAGTCGGACGTGCCCTGCCACCTGCCCATGCGCGCGCTACGCCAGGCGGCCGGGCTGGACCATGAGGCGCTGACGCTGCTGCTCGCAGTGGGAATGGTGGAGGAGGACGCGCGCTTCGGCACCTTCTTCGCGGCGCTCCAGGGCACGCCCACGCTGCACCGCCCCACCCTGGGCCTGCTCAACGCGGCCTGGCGCGGCGAGGACGACCGGGGCGAGGTGCGCGCGCACCTGCGCCGGCTGATGGACCTGGGCCTCGTCGAGGTGACGGACCGCGAGGCCCCCCGCTCCGAGTGGGCCCTCCACGTCCCCGGTGCCGTCTGGGATGCGCTGCGCGGCGAGGCCCCCGAGCGCCCCACCCCGTGGATGAAGCACCACGCGCTGGCGAAGCTGGAGCGCGACGAGCCGCTCATCATCCCGGAGCCACTGCGCGAGGCGCTCACGCGGCTGCCGGCATTGCTGGGCTCGACGGAGGTCCGCGCGCTGGTGGTCCGCGGTCCCCGCCACAACGGGCGGCGCACGCTGCTGCGCTCGGTGGCTCGCGCCCTGGGCCGGGGCGTGTTGGAGGTGGAGGGGCCGCAGAAGGGCGACGACGCGCGGTGGCGCATGGTGGGCCCGCTGGCCACGCTGCTGCACGCGCTGCCGGTGGCGGTGCTGGAGCCGGCCCCCGGTGAGGCCGCCGAGGTGCCGGAGTTGACGGGCCTGGACGGGCCGCTGGGCGTGGTGCTCGGGCGGCTGGGCGGCGTCTCCGGCGACGGCGTGGACCGTGCGCTCACCCTCGCGGTGGACATGCCCGGCCCGGAGGAGCGGGCCCTGCACTGGCAGCGGGGACTGGCGGGCCGGCCCTGCGCCTGCGTGGACGAGCTGAGTACGTCCTTCCGCCTCACCCGGGGCCACGTCCGCCGCGCTGCGCGGCTGGCGCAGGCCCACGCGGCGCTCGCCGGACGCGTGGAGGTGGAACCCAACGACGTGCGCGAGGCCACGCGCGCGCTCAACCGGCAGGCCCTGGACACGCTGGCCGTGCGGCTCACCACGCAGGGCGACTGGGGTCAGCTCTCCGTGGCCAGCGAGACGATGCGCGAGCTGCGCCTGCTGGAGACGCGCTGCCGGGGCCGCGAGCGCATGGGCGAGGCCGTGGGCGGCTCGTTGGCGAAGCAGCTCACCCCGGGCGTGCGCGCCCTCTTCCAGGGCCCCAGCGGCACCGGGAAGACGCTGGCCGCGCGCCTCGTCGCCGCGGCGTTGGGGCTGGACGTGTACCGGGTGGAGCTGTCCTCGGTGGTGAACAAGTACATCGGCGAGACGGAGAAGAACCTCGCCCGCATCTTCGCGCTCGCCGAGGAGCTGGACGTGGTGCTGCTCTTCGACGAGGGCGACGCGCTCTTCGCCAAGCGCACCGGCGTGGGCTCGTCCACGGACCGGTACGCGAACCTGGAGACGAACTACCTCCTCCAGCGCATCGAGTCCTACGAGGGCCTCCTCATCGTCACCACCAATGCGGCGGACGCCATCGACACCGCCTTCCAGCGGCGCATGGACGTGGTGGTGGACTTCCGCGCGCCGGACCCGTCCGAGCGCTGGACGCTGTGGCAGCTCCACCTGCCCGCCGCGCACGGGGTGGACGCGGGCCTCTTGCGCGAGGTGGCCGCGCGCTGCCAGCTCAGCGGTGGACAGATTCGCAACGCGGTACTGCACGCCTCGCTGCTGGCGATGGAGGACGGAGGGCCGCTCGGCTCGTCACACCTGGAGGCCGGTGTCCTGCGCGAGTACCGCAAGGCCGGCGACGTCTGTCCCCTGCGCCGACCCGGCGCCACCTCCCTTCGGGGCTGAGAGCCGCCACCCATGCCTCCCGCCCGAGCCGCAGCACGAGGTCCCTCCAGCGCTCCCGCGCGCGGTGGGGCCGGCGCGCGTTCCGGGGGCGCCACCACGGCCGCGGCACCGGGTGGCGCGGCCGTGAAGGTGGGCGGCGACGCGGAGAAGGACCCGCGCTTCCGCAAGGTCATCGAGCAGTTGGAGAAGAGCTCGAAGAAGACGAAGCAGCACCCGCCCGCCGCGCAGAAGGCCTCCGAGGCCCAGGCCGCCGCCGTGTCCCCGCCCTCCGAGCGGACCGCCGGCGCCAAGGCCAACCAGGTGGACGCCATGAAGTCGGCGGATGCGCCCAAGGCAGAGCCCAACGGTTTCCTCGCGTTGCTACGCGCGGAAATCGAAAAGGTGATGCCGAAGACGCTGGATGACGCCGACAAGTTCATGGAGGGCAACGAGACGGCCCAGGTGAAGGGCGCCGTCTCCGGAGGTGTGAAGGAACAGAAGGACACGGCGGCGGGCCCCACCGAGCAGGCCTCCGCCGCGCCCCCGGATACGGGCTCCGTCCCCGCTCGCGCGTCCGCGCCGATGCCGGAGGAGCCCGCCGTGGCGCCTCCGCCCGTCAACGGCGCGGACGCCATGCCCGCGCCGAAGCCCTCCACCGAGGTGCAGGCGCTGGGCAAGCCCAAGCAGGACGCCGACCAGCAGATGAAGGAGGCCGAGCTGACGCCGGAGCGGCTCACGAAGGCGAACGACTCGCGCTTCTCCGCCGTGAATTCGCAGAAGACAAACGTGGACAAGGTCGCCAGCGCGGCGCCCGGGAAGTACGTGTCCAGCGAGAAGGCCACGCTGGGGCAGGCCAAGGCCAAGGCGTCCGGCGACGCGAAGTCCGGCGTGGCGCAGATGGGCGGAGTGAAGGTCTCCGGCAATACCAAGGTCAAGGCGCGGCAATTGCTGGCCAAGCAGCGCGACGAGGCGCGCCGCAAGGAGGTCAGCGACCACATCGAGAAGCTGTACCAGACGACGAAGCAGCGGGTGGACTTGAAGCTGTCCACGCTCGAGTCGGATGTGATGCGGCTGTTCGACCTGGGCGCCGAGGCGGCCCTGGCGGACATGAAGTCGTACGCCAACCGCGAGATCGACAAGTTCAAGGACGACCGCTACAGCGGCGTGCTCGGCAAGGGGCGCTGGCTTGCGGACCTGTTCCGCCCCGTGCCCGAGGGCATCAAGGTCATCCTCGGCCAGGCGCGCACGCGCTTCGCCTCGAAGATGGACGCGCTGGCCGTGCGCATCTCCACCATGGTGGACACGCGCCTCGCGGACGCGAAGGCGGAGGTCGACAAGGGCCAGGCCGCCATCAAGGCGTACGTGGACAGCCTGCCGAAGGATTTGCAGGCGGTGGGGCGCGAAGCGCAGCAGGCGATGAACGACCGCTTCGAGGAGCTGCGCAGCGGCATCGACTCGAAGAAGAACGACCTCGCCCAGAAGCTGGCGCAGAAATACAAGGAGGCGCACGACAAGGCGGACGCGGCGCTCAAGAAGCTGGAGGAGGAGAACGCCGGCGCGCTGAAGAAGCTGGCGGACGCCATCGGCGAGGTCATCAAGATCCTCACCGAGTTCAAGGACAAGCTGATGGCCGTGCTCCGCAAGGGGCTGGAGACCATCAAGCTCATCCTGTCGGACCCCATCGGCTTCCTGGGCAACCTGCTCGCGGCCATCAAGCAGGGCTTCAACCAGTTCGTCGGCAACATCTGGACGCACCTGAAGAAGGGCTTCATGCAGTGGCTGTTCGGCTCGCTGGCCGAGGCCGGCATCCAGGTGCCGAGCGACCTCAACGTCTGGTCCATCCTCAAGCTCGTCCTCGACGTGCTCGGGCTGACCTACGACTGGATGCGCGGCGAGGCCGTGAAGCTGATGGGCGAGCGCAACGTTGCGCTCCTCGAGAAGCTCGTCGAGTACATCACCGTCACCATCAAGGGCGGCCCGCAGGCGCTCTGGGAGAAGCTGAAGGAGGACCTCTCCAACCTGAAGGAGATGGTCATCGATGCCATCCAGAACTGGCTCATCGAGACCATCGTCAAGCAGGCCGTGATGAAGGTCGTCTCGATGTTCAACCCGGCCGGCGCCATCGTCCAGGCCGTCATCGCCATCTACAACGTGGTGATGTGGGTCATCGAGAACGCCTCGCGCATCGTCGCGCTCATCGAGGCGGTGGTGAACTCGGTGCACGCCATCGCCACGGGCGCCATCGGTGGCGCGGCGAAGTGGATTGAAAACGCGCTGGCGAACCTGATTCCCATCGTCATCGCCTTCCTGGCGCGGCTCATCGGCCTGGGCGGCATCTCCAAGAAGATTCGGGAGTTCATCACCAAGGTGCAGACCAAGGTCCGCGCCGCCGTGCTCGGCTGGCTGAAGAAGGCCTGGGCGTGGGTGAAGAAGCTGTTCGGTGGAGGGGGCGGCAAGAAGAAGAAAGACGAAAAGGGCGGGCGGCACCTCAAGGTCCAGCTCCCGCTCACGATGCACCACGAAGGGCACACGATCTACGCCGAGTTCAAGGACGACAAGCTCAGCATCAAGATGGCGTCCAGCCGGCTCGGAGTGCTCAAGTCACTCGCTGCCGGTGCCATCGAGAAGGAGAAGAAGGGTGCCAACCGGCCAAAGCTCATCAATCGCCTGGACAAGGTCTACACGAAGCTCTCCAACATCGAGAGCGATCTGCACCTGTCGATTATCAACTCGGACAGCGAGGCCGAGGGCAAGCTGCTGAAGAGCATCGAGGACGTCGCCAACAACCTGAAGGGCATTGGCGGCGAGTTCGGAATCGATGACCTCATCAACATGGGGCACGCCTCGAAGTACGTCGAGGGCAACCGCCTCAAGCCGCCGTATGACAAGAAGGTCCGCGATACCTTCTATCCGAGCGGCTACCGGACGGCGACGGAGACCTGGTTCCAGAACAGGCTCAAGACGCTGGAGAACCCGGCGAATAAGTCCCAGTTCAAGGACGAGATGACGAACAACTGGGAGCCCAAGAGCACGGCCACCATCGACCACAAGACCCGTGTGGTCGAGCACTGGAGGAGCCATGGCGGCAACAACTGCGAACAGGGGGATCGCGCCGACTTCTACAACGAGACGGGCTCCATGCAGGTCGTCGCACGCAAGAACAACAGCAGTGATGGCGCAATGGCCCGCAAGGCGGGGCTGACCTACACCCCCGAAGTCGGACAGAAGTTCCGGGGCCCGGACGAGTGAGCAGGAAGGAACGCCATGTTCAACCTATGGAGTCCATATCTGGATCCTCGTGGAACGCTCATGTTCGACGTCACTCGAGCCAACATGCCGCGGCTCCAGGATGCGTCCGAGGAGTGGATCCGCGAGAGCCTGCGCGCGCTCGGGCTGGGCGATGCGACGCCCCGGACATGGAAGGTCCAGCCGCTGCGCACCCACTTCTACTCGGACTACCCCGGCGAGCCGGAATGGAGGGACCGCTGGCCCATCGCCTGGTCCGTCGAGGTCACCCTGGATTCACATCCGGGAACGTCCGCCCGTCCTTCCTGGGATGAGCCTGTCTTCGTGGACGCACTGGATGAGACGTGGAGTGGCGACTTCGATGACGCACCCCATGACCGGACGGCCCTGGTCATCGCGGCCTTCGTCCGACGCAAGGCGGTGGTAGACCCGCTGACGCGCGAGGTCCAGGGCGCCGCCGGGCTGGGGAACCTCCAGCAGGTGAGCACGCGCCCGCGGCCTCCCACGTCGGAGCAGACCCGACTCCTCATCGAGGTCCCCGACTTCGAACGTTCCGTGAGCGCCCTGGAGGGTCTGCTGCCGAAGATCCAGGGCCTGGGTGGAGTCGTGAACTGGCGGCAGCTCGACGGATGAACCTGGCCCGGAATCCAGCCATGACTTCTCTACGCCATACCTTCGCCTGTCTCGTCCACGAGAACCGGGATTGCGTCATCGACCTGGTGCGCAACCTGCACCACCTGGACCCGGACTCGCGCATCCTGCTCTACAACGGCGGCCGCGACACGGACCTGCTCCAGGGCTTCGCGTTCGAGAAGTACAACGCCGTCGTCCACCCCACCCCGAAGCCGATGAAGTGGGGCTGGCTGCACGACTTCGCGCTCGACTGCTTCCGCTACGCGCTGGCGAATGAGCCCTTCGACGCGATGACCATCGTCGACTCGGACCAGCTCGGGCTGCGGCCGGGCTACTCCGCGTTCCTCGGTGACTTCCTCAAGGCGAACCCCGGCGCGGGCCTGCTGGGCAACGTGCAGACGCCCCGCAGCCCGAGCAACCGCGCCGCCCCCGCCGTCAACGCCCGCCGCGAGCTGGACCTGTGGCGGCCCTTCCTGCGCAAGTTCCCCCAGGGCGAGTCCCAGTTCGTCCACTGGACCTTCTGGCCCTCCACCGTCTTCACCGCGGACGCCGCGAGAGATTTGGTGAAGCTGTGGGACGGAGACTCGCAGTTGCATGACATCCTCCGGCGCTCGCGCATCTGGGCCACGGAGGAGGTGCTCTTCCCCACCCTCGTCGCGCTCATGGGCTACAAGCTGCTCACCAGCCCGTGCAACTACGAGCTCGTGCGCTACCGCGTGCGGTACACGCCCGCGCAGCTCGATGCGACCATGGCCCACCCGGGCGGCTTCTGGGCGCACCCCATCCCCCGCCGCTTCGATGACCCACTGCGCGCCCACGTGCGCTCGCGGTACCTGGACTACGAGGGCACATCGCCGGTGGCGAGGAGCATGGCCCCCCTGGAGTCGCAGGCGGTGGAGTCCTCGCTGGCCGACACCGCCGCGAATGGTGACGAAGACGCGCCGAAGCTGCTGCTCACCTGGCCCATCCTGGCGGAGATGCGCAAGGTGGAGGGCTGGCTGTCCGACGAAGAGGCGGACCTGCTCATCGCCGCGTCGTTCCGCGCGTTGTCGTCGCAGCCGGAGCCCTACGCGGTGGTGGAGGTGGGCAGCTTCTGCGGGAAGGCCACCGTCGTCCTGGGCCGTGTGGCCGAGGTGCTGAACTCGCCCGCCCCCATCCACGCCATCGACCCGGGGGACGGCGTGGTGGGCTCTCTCGACGGGGGGCTCCAGCACGTGGGCCCGACGCGCGACAAGCTCCAGCGGACGCTGCAGCAGTCCGGGCTCGCGTCGCGCGTCCGCGTCCACTTCGGGAGCGCGCCCTCCGTGCCGTGGAGCGGGCCCATCGGCTTCCTGCTCGTGGACGGGCTGCATGACTACTCCAGCGTCTCCGCCGACTTCCACCACCTGGAGCCGTCGCTCGTCACCGGCGGGCTCGCCGCCTTCCACGACTGCGCGGACTACTTCCCGGGCGTGAAGCGCTTCGTGCAGGAGTTGCTGCGCGGCGGCAGGTTCCGGCGCGTGCACATGGCGGGCTCCCTCGTCGTGCTGGAGAAGCTGGCCACGGCGGTGCGAGCGGATGCGGGGGCTGCGCCTCGAGCCGCGCAGGACGGTGAAGCCGCGATGGATGCGGTTGCCGCTCGGCCCACCGGAGAAGCCGTGGCGGCACCGTCGGGTGACGGGACTGTCGCGAGCAGAGGCTTCGCAACACCTGTCGCTGAGCCACCTTCGGAGGGCGACACGGTTCCAAGTGGAGTCTCCGCAATGCCTGTCGCGGAGCCACCGACTCCGCCACCGTCGGGCACCAGCGTGGCCACCATGAGCGTCCGCACCGACGCGAGGACGGACCCGACGCCCACCGTCCCGGCCCGCGCTCGCGTCACACCGCCGCCAGGGAAGGAGGGCACGCAGGTCTCCTGCATCATGCCCACGTTCAACCGGCGCCGCTTCGTGCCGCTCGCCGTGCGCTGGTTCCTCGCGCAGGACTGGGAGCACCGGGAGCTCATCGTCGTGGACGACGGCACCGAGCCCGTCGGCGACCTGCTGCCCGACGATTCGCGCATCCGCTACGTGCGACTGGACCGCCGCCACTCGCTGGGCGCCAAGCGCAACCTCGCCTGCCAGGCGGCGCGCGGCGACGTCATCGTCCACTGGGATGACGACGACTGGTCCGCGCCGACGCGCCTCACCTACCAGGTGTCGTCCCTGCTCCGGGCGAGCGCGAGCGCCTGCGGGCTCACCCGCGTCTACTACCACCAGCCCACGACAGGCCGCTCCTGGCAGTACGTGTACCCCGCCGGTCAGCGCCCCTGGGTGTCCGGCAACACGCTCTGCTACACGCGGGACTCCTGGCGCCGCAATCCGTTCCCCGACATCAACGTCGGCGAGGACGCGCGCTTCCTCTGGAGCGACCCGTCCCGGAAGCTCCTCGTGCTGGACGACCCGTCCTTCTTCGTCGCCTGCGTGCACGACGCCAACATCGACCCGAAGCGCGTCCACCACCGCTTCTGGCATGCGCACCCCACCGACGCCATCCGCGCGCTCATGGGGGACGACGCCTTCTCCACCCTCCGTAACGCCGCCCTCCCCGCTGAATCGCGCCCGCTCGCCGCGGGAGCGCCCTGAGGCCCGCCATGACTCCCGCCCTCACCTTCATCTTCCACGACCACATCGTCCGTCCCAGCCTGGTCGCCGCCGTGCGCTCGGCCATTGCCCACAACAAGAGCGCCGTCGTCCGCGTCTACTGCAACCCGGAGAGCATCCCCCGCTACCAGCCGCTGTTGCCCAAGGTCCACTTCGAGGACCTGACGCAGTACTTCGGCGCGCTGCAGACGACACGGATGGACGTGGCCGCGCGCCGCATGCGCGCCCTCGCGCTGCACCAGCATGGCGGTTGGTACCTGGACTCCTTCGACACGCTCACCCTGCGCACGCTGCCAGCGGTGGAGCGCTTCACCATCGGTGAGGAGTGCTGGGACTCGCACCGCCGCTGCGCCGGCGTCTGTGCCAGCCCGCCGGGAGACCCGTTCGCCGAGGCCTGGCTCACCGCGATGAAAGCCGTCCCCGACGCGCAGTGGGACCACTGGACGGACCAGAACATCGCCAACCGCGTCATCGACTCGCGCCGCTTCCGCGTGGACCAGTTGTTCACCGGCCTCCTCAACTGGGCGTCAGAGACGGGCTTCGAGGGCGAGCTCAAGCTCTCCGAGGACCAGGTGGAGTGGCTCGTCGACCATGCCTGGGTCATCCACTACTACGGCCGCGGCGCTCGGGGCGTTCCGTACCGGGAGATGGACCTCACCGCACTGCGTCGAGCCCGCAACCTCGACGGGTGGATTCCCCGGCTCATCCTCCACTACAGCAAGGGCGTGCCCGAGGCGTCGAAGCAGCCCGCGTGAGCCGGCCGTCAACCGTTGGACGCCCTCGTACAGGGGGGTGGGATTTCTGTTGTGGGGTGGATTGCTCGGTTTCTCGGACGATGTGAGGATGGAGTTCCCCTCCGAGGAGCCGACCGTGAGCTGTCCCCCCGTCGCTTCCACACCGAATGCTCCCGCTGTCCACCCCGCCGCTGAAGTAGGGCATTGCCCATGAGGACGAGCGCGCTGGCGGTCTCCGTCGCGGGCGGTGTTCCCTCCGTCCTTCCCTCGCGGGCGTTGGAGGTCGACGCGGGCGTGGCCCTACCCGTCGCCTTCGGTGGGCTGCGGAAGGTGTTGCGCGCCTGTGAGGGCGCCGCGCCGGATGTGGTGGGCGCCCTCGCACGGGCGCACCCGTCGGAGTGGAACCGACTCTTCCCCGGCTCCATCCTCGGCGTGCCCGACTTGAGCGACCTGGCGCTGACGCCCTCCGAGCGCCGGCTGCACCGCGAGTCCGAGCAGATGTTCTGGGTGCTCAACGTGGCGGCGAAGGCCATCGTCGAGACGCTTCGCGCGAGCGGCCGCCCGCTGGTGCTGCACGGCGCGGGCGAGTGCGACCTGGTCAGCCTGCGCGCGGTGATGCGCGCCGCCGAGTGGAGCCGCCTGGAGGGACTGGACGGGACGCTGCTGCTCACCGGGTGGAGCGTGCGCCGGCCGCACGGCGCGGTGGGCTTCGAGTCCCGGCGCCAGGCCTACCTGGATGCGCTGTGTGATCGCATGCGCGCCCCACGTGCCACGGGGCCGGGGCTGGTGTCCTCGCGTGCGCTGGAGCCCGCGGTGGACCTGGAGGGGCGCTACCTCCAGCTCGCGGTGGATGGCACGCAGGCGCGCGAGGTCCGCGTGGCCGCGGCCATCCTCGCCATCCGCGCCTGCTTCTTCACCACCAACTACGAAGGCGCGATGCTGGCCGCGGAGCAGGGGCTGGCGCTGCTGGACGACGGCCCGGACGCGACGCTGCCCGCCCGCGTCGCCGACGCGTGGGACTCGCTGGACACGGGCTTCACCACGCCAGCCATCGAGATTGACCGGAGCAGCCTGGGCGACGTGGAGGAATTGCGCGCGCTGCTCTTGCGCTGCATGGGCGTGGTGCACGTGTTCACCGGCTCGCACGACGCGGCGATGGAGGCCTTCGGCCGCGGGCTGACGTGCCGCATTCCGCAAGAGCTGGTGGCGCGGCTGCACATGTTCCGCGCGCTCACTCTCACCAAGCGCTTCGGGCAGCTTCCGAATGCACGCACCGAGGTGGAGGCGGGCCTGGCCGCGCTGGAGCGGAGCACCGCGCCGGACCGCGCGCTGCAGGAGGGCTGGCTGCGCAACGTGTGCGCGCTCACCTGGTTCCAGGAGCGCAAGCTGGACAAGGCGGTGGCGGAGGAGAAGCTCGCCATGCGCTGCGTGGGCGACCTGCACGACGCCAGCGCCACACACCTGAAAATCAACCTCATCTCCAACGCCAGCTACCTGCAGGAGACGGCGCGGCAGTGGGGAGACGCCATCGCCACGTGGCGGCGCTTCGAGAAGATCAGCGAGCGCTGGGGCGCCAACTTCGCCAAGCACCACCGCTACCGTCTGGCCGGGCTGGAGCTGGGCGCGGGCGAGCGCGACGCCGCCGTGGCCCACTTCACCGAGGCGTACGCCAACGCGGACGAGCTGGGGGACTCCTTCCACCGGCAGGTCATCGCCGCGGAGCTGGGGCGGCTGTTCCTGGACGAGCAGCAGCCCGCCGTCGCCGTGGAGTGGTTCGCCCGCGCGGAGGAGCACGCTCGCGCCGTGGGAGACCCGTTGAAGGTGGCGCAGAGCCTCGCGGGCCTCGCGGTGGCCGGCGGCCACACCGACTGGACGGAGGCCCTGCGCTGCGCCCAGGCGAGCACCACCTGGCCCAAGGAGACGGCGGTGCTCGTGGAGGCGCTCACGAGCGGGGACGCGAAGGCGGTGCAGGCCGCGCTGCCCCGAGCGAGGACGAAGCTCAACCGCCCGTTCGACGCGGTGCAGCTGTACTGAGGCCCGCGGGCCCTGGAGTCAAGGCCTCGCGGCGATGGCGCGAGCCGGGTCGAACGGGGCCACCGCGTCACAGCGGCCGTGCTCCATGAGTTCCACGATAGACGCACCGGTGAAGGCGCCGGTGAGGATGCCCTGCCCTCCCAGCCCGGTGGCGACGTAGGTGTGCCGGGTGCCGGGGTAGCGGCCGATGTACGGGCGACCGTCCGGCGTCACCGCGCGCAGCCCCGCCCAGGCGCGGACGAAGCGGGCGTCCCGCAGGCGTGGCGCGAGCTTCGCCACCGTGGCGCTCAGGTGCAGCAGGCCCGCGGGCGTCACCTGCTCCACGAAGCCCGCGTCCTCCTCCGTGGCGCCGACGACGATTTCTCCCTCGCGCCAGGGCGCCAGGTACGAGGGGCCGGAGACCACCCGCGTGAGCTGGAGCCCCGGCTGGTGCACCACCAGCATCTGCCCGCGCACCGGCTTCAGCGGCAGGGCGGGCAGTCCCGCCACGCCCGCCGACCACGGCCCCGCGCTGACGAGGAGCTGATCCGCGCGGAGCGTCTCGCCCTCCAGGTGGACCTCGACGCCGTCGGAAGTCTCGGTGATGGAGCGCGCGGCGGTGCCCGTCCGCACACGCACGCCCTCGCGGATGGCGGCGTCCCGGAGCGCGTTGACGTAGCCGTCCGTGTCCACCATGTGGCCATGCGTGCTGTCGAAGGCGCCGAAGAGGGGCGTGCCTTCCAGCGCGGGCTCCAGCTCCACGAGCTTCGCCGCGTCCACCCAGAGGCCCGGCCCCTCCGCGTCCTTCGCGGCCTTCTCCACGAGCGAGTCCCGAGCCTTCGCGTCCGGCATGACGCGCAGGATGCCCTGCCCGCGCCGGAGCCGGTCACCTCCGGGAAGTGACTCGAGGTCCCTGGCCAGGGCGGCCCGGCCCGCGCGCGCGAAGGTGAGCAGGTCCAGGTCGTCGAACAGCCGCACCGAGGGGATGGCGACACCGGCGGCGGCACGCGAGCCCCGGCCTCCAGGGTCCACGGCGTCCAGCACGGTGACGGAGGCTCCAAGCGAAACGAGCCGGCGCGCGGCCGAAAGACCGACGACGCCAGCTCCGAGAATCACGAGGTCGGCGCGCGGTCGCACAGCGCTCTTCAAGTCCCGGTGTCCTTGGCCATGTTGAGCGGCAGGGCCACCAGGTGGAAGTTGCTACCGATGTGCGCGAAGCCGAAGCGCTCCGCGCGCTTCACCACCGCGTCCAGCTGCGTGTAGCCGAGGAGGATCTTGAAGCCGAGCCTTCCGGCCTCCGCGCAGATGGCGGCGACGATGGCATCGACGTACGTGGAGCGCTCCTCGCGCGACATTCCCGGCGCGGCGACGAGGTTCTCGATGAGCGCCACCGAGCTGTCCGTACGATACAGAAACCCCGCCGCACGGCCCGGGATGATGTACCCGGTCTGCGGCAGGGCGTCGTGTGTCATCGACTCGTTCCAGAGCTGCAGCCAGCCCTTGATCTGCTCGAAGTGCAGCTCCGGAACGTAGGGGATGGGGGTCATCGATTACTGGGTCAGGAACTGGGACATGCGCTGGGCGGCCAGCTCGGCCGTGTTGCCCATGCCCTGGGCCGTGAAGGCCTTCGTGGCGCTGCTCTTGAGGAAGTCGCCAACGATGTCGGTGACCTTGCTCTTGCCGGTCGCCAGGTTCAGCGCGCCGCTCAGCAGGCTGTTGCCGCCCATGCCGTCCATGAGCGCCTTCCCGCCAAACTTCCCTAGGACGTTGCCCATGACGCCGCCCATCCCGCCGGGGATGAGGTCGGTGGCCGCGCCGATCAGCGACTGCAGGGGGTTCTTGCCCTGCATCAGGCCGCTGGCGAAGCCCATGGCCGCGCCCAGGAGCGGGTTGACCATCGACACGAACGGCTTGACGATGTCCATCACCTTGCCGAGAGCCTTGCCAATTCCACCCATGGTCGAGTCCTTTTGGTAGTGGCCGCCGTGCGGCCATCAAGTGTTCCTGTTGAAATGATTGTCGGGAACTCGGCCTGATTGTTTCCGTGTTACCCGAAAAAACTGTCTGCCCGAGTGGAACCCCTGAAAATCCAGGGGGTTGGCGTTCAACTGGGCGTGAAATTCCGGGGAAATTACCCGGCCCCGGAGGGTGACTCAGTTCTTCGGGGTGGACGGCTTCTTCGGATCAGCCTGGAGGGCCGTGGGCGACGCGCCCTTGCGAGCCTCGGGCGCACCCTTCTGGGCGGCGTCGGAGGCGAGCGCCGTCTTGTAGCGGGCGTCCGCGTCCTTGTCGTTGAAGCCGTCCAGCTGCTGCGCGCGGCTGATCATCACCTCGCCGTTGATGATCTTCTCCAGGTGCGTCTGGAGCTCCTCGACGGTGGGGACGCTGGGGTCCTGGGCCTTCAGCTCCTCGTCCGGGGTGATGACGAGCTGGGGCGGCTTCTCGGGGTTCTGGGCGTAGTCGAGGATCTTCTCCACGTACTCGGCCAGGTCGACCTTCAACATGCGGGCCTGCTCGATGACGTCCTTGTCGACGAGCAGCTCCGCGCGCAGCTCCGCCACTGGCTTCTTCAGCTTCTTCGGTGGGGGGACGACCTGGTTCTCTCCAGCCATGGGCTCTCTCTCCAGAAAAAGGGCCCGTCATCCCAGCAGGGGCGGAAAGCCCCGCCAGGCCCGGGCATGGGGGCATTCTGGCCGCTGATACACCCCGGATGTCAAAGGGAGCCCGGCGCGTTTTGCCGCTTCGTCACCCCGGCCCGCCCGTCCACCGGGTGAACTGCATCCGCAGCTCACACGTGTAGCGGCCTCGCGCGTCCTTCAGCCAGAGCTGCTCGGGCGCGGGGTACATCTCCTCCACGGACAGCCGCTCCGCCTCGCGGGCGAGGTGGGAGAGCAGATCCAGGGCGAAGGGGCTCGCGGTGTCGATGAGGTACGGCTTGCGCTCCTTCGAGCTGCGCATGAAGACGAAGCGGGGCCACCCGCCCGCCCGGCGCTCGCGCTGCACGGCGAGGAACATCTCGAAGCCCACGGGCTTCGCCAGCCGCTCCGCGGACAGGTCCCACCGCTCGCGCTGATACACCGCGCCGCCCACGCTCAGCCGGGGCAGGTGGCTGCCCTTCGTGCGCAGTGGCGCATGCAGCACCTGGGTGTGCGCGAGCGCCGCGAAGGGCGGGTACGAGGAGAAGTCGTCCAGCGGCAGGTACAGGCTCAGCCGCTCGCCCTTCCCGTCCACCAGCACCGGGCCCTGGGGCGTGGGGAGCACCTTCACGTCGGCCGGCGTCAGCGCGCCGTCCTCCACGTCCAGCACGTCCGACACCGAGTACACCAGCCGCCGCCCCGGGAAGACGTAGAAGCCCTTGTTGCGGCGGCGGATGGAGAGCCCCACCAGCCCGCGCGCGGCCGGGTCCGCGTCCAGCCAGCGCGAGGCCACCGACGCGTACCGCTCGCGCGCCGGCTGGAAGGCGCTCAGCCAGCTCCACAGCAGCAGGTGGTGGTGGACGCGCGCGAGCATGACCTCGAAGCCACCGCCGTCCGGCTTCGCCGCGAGACACACGTCCGGCAGCGCGTAGCGTCCGCCCGGCGTGGAGGTGCCGAGGAAGTCCGTGGGCAGCGCGCGCGTGCGGGCGCCGTCTTCCTCCAGCAGCACCGGGGGCACCGGTGAGAAGCGGCTCCCCGACACGTTGTCCGGGCGCAGCCGCACCGCGTACTCGAGGAGGTCCACCGGCGTCTCGTCCGGGCCGAGCGCGTCGCGCACCTGCTCCTTGAAGCCGCGCTGCACCTTCTCGCCGTACGCGGCCGACAGCTCCAGCGCGCCCGTGAGCGCCGCCTCCAGTTGCTCGGTGAAGCGCGCGCCGAAGCGCAGGCGGAACGGGGAGCTGGCCTCCTCGTAGATGATGAGCCGGTCCGCGTACACCTGGCCCTCGCCGCGCCTGGCGGGCTTGGTGGTGGCCTCGGTGAAGGCGGCCTCCAGGCGCGGGAGCAGCTCACGGCGGCGGGCGAGGTCCGCCGTCTCGAAGTCGGCGCGCATGCGCGCGAGCGTGTCCAGCCGCTCCAGCCAGCGGGCCCGTGCGTCGGACTCGGGCAGCGCCGCCACGGAGTCGCGCAGGCTCTCGAAGGTGCCGAAGTCGTTCGGCCGGAAGGGCAGGCCCCACAGGAGCAGCGCGGCCTTCACCAGCGGCAGGGCCTGCCGCTCCACGTCCTCCGTCGCGACGCCGAGCACCCGGGCCGCCTCCACCGGCGTGGGGTGCTCGCGCAGCACGGACAGGAGCTGCTCCGCCTGGGGGGACAGGGGCACGTCCAGCTTCAGCGGGGCACACGCGGCCCGGCCGGGCGTCACGGTGAAGAGCGGGTTGAGGCGCAGCGGCAGGTGCGGGCGAAGCGTGCGCTCGCGTCCCACGGCGCGAGCCAGCTCCGTCACCGCCCAGAAGGAGAAGAACGTGCGGCGGCGCGTGTTGTCGCTGGGCACCGTACGCACGTCGTAGCCGTCGTCGGCGGTGCGCTCGCCGTAGGAGATGGGGCCGAAGAAGCTCGTCGTCTCGTTCTTCGCGCAGAAGCGCTGGAGGTACGTGTAGACCTGCCGCTCCACCCGGCGCGCGTCGGAGGTGTCCGGCCGCTCGCCGCCCTTCAGGTAGCGCGCCCAGACGTTGTCGAACATGGCCGGGCTGGAGAGGAACACCGCCTCCTGGATGGCGGGGTCCGCGGCCCGCTCACGCAACTGCCGTCGCAGCGTCGCGCGCTCCCCGGCGTAGCGGGTCTGGAGCGCCTGACGGCTCGCGAGGTAGCGGGACAGCGCGTCCCGGAGCGCGGAGCCATGGCGGGGCTTGAGCGCGGGCTCGCGGCCCTGGGTGAGCGCCTCCTGGAGGGAACGCGCATCGGCGTCACCGCCGTCGGCCCGTGCCGCCGCGAGCAGTGCGTCCTCGTCCGCGAGGAGCTGGGAGGTCTGTGCCACCAGCTCCGCCGACAGCCCGAGCGACTCCAGCCAGTCGAACGGGAAGCCCGCGTGCCGCAGCACGAAGACCTCGCCCAGCGTCCAGGTCTCGCTCATTCGTACACCCTCGTCAGGACTGTCTTTCCCACCAACGTGTCCACCAGCTTCCGCCGCTGTGCCTCGGGGACGGCGCCCAGTGCGTCGGCCGCGGGCACCGGGTGGTCCAGGCCCGCGAGCTTCGGCGCGAGGCGCGCGTCCATCGCGAGCACCGTGCCCGTGCGCAGGTTCGCCGCGTACCACGTGGGCTTCGGCGCACCGTCGAGGGATGCCGGCAGTTGGACGAGCGCGCAGTCATCGTCCAGGCGGATGGGCGCGCGCTCGGAGGCGTCTTCCCTCACGGGAGACGGAGCCGTGGGCCCACGGAGGCAGGCGGCCGCGACGCGCCCCGGGTTCAGGGGGGCTCGCTGCATCAGGCGGGTGCTCAGGGCCGCGAGCACCTCGGGGAGCCGTGCAGTCGGAATCGTGTTCGGAGCCTCGAAGGGCTGGCTTCGGGCGAGGTCCCGGTCCGGTGGAGGACGTTGCGGCTCCACGGAGAGACGTTGGAACGGACGGTCGAGGCCCCGGTGTTCCAGGGGCCAATGGAAGGGACGCGCTCCGGCCACGTGGTCGAAGAGCGGCTCCGCATCGAGCGCCGCGAGCGTCTCCTCCAGCGCCGCCTCGTCCACTCCCGGAGCCCCCACCCACCACTCCGCGACGAGCCGCACGCCCGCATCCCTCAGTCGCCGTGCGCAGCGTGCCAGGTCCTGCACGTTCATCCGGGTGCCCAGCGGGTCCACCATGAAGCCTTCGCGCACGGCACAGAACCCCACCACCGCGACGCGGCAGCCGCTCTCGATGAGGGCCTCCGCGTGCGGGAGCGAGGCAACCAGCACATGTCCGCCCCAGGGAGCGCCGCCGGTGAAGCCCTTCAATTCCCCTGGCGTGCAGGCCCCGAGCACCTGCTTCGTCGTCAGTGTCCCCAGGTCCCTGGGCGCGGGTGCGTCGAAGAGCAGCGCATCGGACGCGTTGAGCGGGGGCGCGAATGTGCACACCAGCAGGTCGAGCGCCTCGGGAATCCAGACGAGTGACCCTGGCCCCGGCTCACCGTCCAGCGGGGCCACGCGCCAGCGCAGGGGCGCGGCGGCATCGACGAACTCCGCCCGCTGGAACATGGGCATCCGCGCCAGCACCTTCCGGTGCGCCACCGCGAAGGGCCCCGCGACCTCGAGAGGCACCTGCGGCGGACAGGCCCGCGCGAGCCACGCCGCCGCCGGCAATTGCTGGTCCCGCTCCAGCCAGAGGCGCACGCGCTCCGCCTGCGGGAAGCGCTCGGCGGCCCGGGCCAGGTCCTCCGCGTAGGGCGCGGGCTGTCCCACGGTGCGCAGCACGTCCGCGCTCCGCTCGGTGGTGCCCTCTTCCAGTTCCAGGTCATCGAGCCGCAGGCGCACGCCGCTCGGAGGCCCCGAGAGGGCCGTGAGCACCGCGCCCAGGGCCCGGAGTCGGGTGTGGCCGTAGCGCTGCTCACGCAACGACAGCACCTGACCCGCGCGCAGCAGGAGCAGCTCCCGCATGGACCGCGGCGTCGCGGGTGCCGTCACACGAGCCTGGATGGCGTCCGCCATGGCCGCATCGGAGACGACACGGCGGCAGAAGTCCCGGGCCACGTCCATGACGTGCCATCCCTCGGGAGTTTCCGGAGCGAGCGTCACGTCGCGGTGCGGTGGCAGCACCAGCAGCTTCAAGCGCCTCCCTCCACGTCGGACGGCGGCTGCGCGCCCCACAGCAGCGTGCAGCGCAGCTCCACGGTGTGGCGGCCTTGGGGGCCTCGCAGCCAGAGCTGGTCTGGCGCGGGCCGCATCTCCGACAGGATGACCTCTTCCTTCTGCTCCAGCAGGTTGAGGAAGACGCGCAGCAGCGGCGGGCTGCGCACGTCCACCAGGACGGGCTTCCGCTCGTCCTTGAACTTCGCGAAGACGCAGTCCGGCATCCCCCGCGCTTCCCATACGCCCACCGCCGCCCGCAGCCTCGCGCGGTCGTCCCTGCACGCGAGCAGGGCCTCCCGCTCCTCCGCGCCCAGCCGCCACTGCTCGCGCTGCACCACCACCCCGCCGAGCGTCAGCCGGGGCGTATGCGCCCCCAGCGACACCCGCAGCGGGCGGATGCGCGGCAGGGCGAAGGCGGTGTGCACCAGGCTCTCCAGCTCGCCGTTGTAGAGGCAGACCTCTGAGCCCAGCCGCTTCGACACCAGTCGCGCGCTCTTCCCGTCGCTCTCCACAAACAGGTCATCCAGCGGCATCCGCCACGCCGAGGCCCGCGCGCTCACGCCGCCCAATTCCACCACCGGGCCCGGAAACTCCGAGGGCAAGAGCCCCGTGCGTCGCGACGCCAGCACCGTCAGCAGCGGCATCGGCCGGCGCAGTGCGCCCAGTGCCCGCACCATGCCGCTCTCCACCTTCCCCCGGGCCTCGTGGAACTGGAGCGCCCAGCCCCACACCAGCGCGGTGTCGTGGATGTCGCCCATCACCAGCTCGTACTCGCCCCGGCCCCACGCCTCCACGTCTCGTGCGCCGACCAGTAGATCCACCGACGTGACGAGCGGCAGCGTCCGCGCATCCTCCGGCGTCGACGGCGCCGCCACGCCTCCCAGCTCCACGTGCCGCACGGACGCGTCGGAGATGGCTCCCGCGAGCAGGTCCGCCATCGACGTGTCCGAAGGCACGGGCCGGTCCGCGTACGCGGCCACGACCTTCCAGAAGGGCACCGTGCGCGCGCCCACCAGCCCCGCCACCGCGCCGCGTGCCGCCTCGCGCGTGCGCCGGGCCGCCTCACCCATCCACGCCAGCGCGGGCTCCAGCCGCGTCGCCAGCTCGCGGGCACGCTCGCCGCCGACCTCCACACGCAGGTCCCCGCCGCACTCCTCCCGGAGCGGCAGCCGGTCCTGGTAGAAGTTGTGCGACTCGGACGCGGGGCCCCGCTCGGACGGCGGCACCACGCCCCAGGTCACCCGGGCCCGCTCCGCGAAGGACGCTTGCAGCGCCATCTTCCCCGCCGCGTCCGCCGCGCCGTACCGGCCCATCAGCTCCAGCAGCTCGCTCAGCGACGCCACATGGCGCCGGGCCGCGGGACAGGGCAGGCCCGCCACACGCTCGGCCAGGTCGTCCACCGGGTGGTGCACGGCGGCGGGGACCTCGAGCTGGTGCGTGAGCAGTCCCTTGTCACAGCCGAGCCGCGCCGCCTCGCGCGCCAGCCCCGGCGCCACGCCCAGCGACGAGGCCAGGCCCGCCAGCGTGCGCGTCCCGTCCGCCAGCTCCACCAGCCGGGGCAGCAGTTCCTCCACGCTCTCCGGCGTGGGCACCGTCTTGCGCGCGGGCACCTCCGCGAAGGCCTTGCGGCGCAGCACCAGCCACGCGGAGACCTCCGGGTCGAAGGCAATGGCCCGCACCAGCCCCTGCACCAGCCACGAGGCCGCGAAGGTGTTGCGGCCCACCAGGACCTCCGGCCCGGACCAGCGCAGCGTCACCCCCGTGGGGGCCGCCGCGTCCGCCCCGCCGTAGTTGATGGGGCCGAAGAAGCCCATCGTCTCGTTCTTCGCGCACAGCCGCTGCAGGTAGCTGGCCACCTGTCGCCGCAGCCGCGCACCGTCGCGGCCATTCAGCAGGTCCCCCGCCACGGGCGGACTGGAGCTGGCCACCGCCTCCAGGAAGCGCGGCTCGCGGCGCAGCGCGGCCATCGCCGCTTCCACGCTCGCGCTCTCACGCTCCAGCGCCTCGGTGAAGGCGTCCTCCGCCTCCCGTGCCGCCAGGGCACGCGCGTTCCACGCGGCGAAGACTTCCGGCGACTCCAGCCCCTCGGTGTCCACGGGCCGCCCGGCCTTCAGCGCCGCGAGCACCGCGCGCGGTGGGCGCTTCACGCGCGGGCCTTCGGCGCGCAGGGCCTCCAGCGCCCGCTGCGCAGCGGCCAGGCGTCGAGCCCCCGCGGCGGACTCCGGGCACCCCAGGCGCTCCAGCCAATCGAAGGGGAAGCCCGTGGTGCGCACCACGAGGTGGGGGAAGAGGCTCCAACCCTTCATGCGTTACGCACCCTTCGTCTTGGAGCAAGGGGCGCGTGCGGCGCCCGGAGGTATGACGCGCCGCTGACTGGTGCGCCTACCGCGCCTTCACTTCGATTTCCTGCCCCGGCACGGCCATCACCCACAGCTTGCTCACGCCGCCCGGGCAGCTCACCAGCACCTCCAGCTCGCGGCCCGCTTCAATCGGAGACTTCACCATCGGCGTCATGCCCGGCAGCATCGACCCGCCCACCTGGACCTGGCAGCCCTGGGAGGCACCCGTCACGCTCAGCAGGCCCTGCGTGCCGGGCTGGGGCTGGGCGTCCGCCAGCGTGCGTACGTCGATGCCCTCGTGCTGCAGCGTCGTCCCGAAGCGGCGCAGCTTCCCGCCCACTGCGGTGGAGACGAGCAACGGGCCCTGCGACGCGAGCGGGGTCGCGTCCTGCTCCAGGCGAAGGCCGCCCACGTAGACGTGCTCGCCCTCCTCCACGTTGATGAACCCGGAGCCCGAGCCCCGCATCATCACCAGCGCCACCGCGCCCACCACCATCAGTCCGCCCACGCCCAGCGCCATCCACTTCCAGGGTGCGCCCTTCGGGGCCTCGGGTGCAGCGGCTTCCGGAGGGGGACGCGGAGCCGGAGCCGCACCGTGCGGCGCCGGCCGGGCCGGAGCCGTCGGAGCCCCCTGCGCGCCAGCGGGAGGCCGGGCGTGTTGTCCCGTCGGATGCGCGGGCTGCCGCGTCTGGGTCCCACCTGTCGCGTGCGGACCATGGGCCGCGGGGGCCACGGCCTGCATGGACGCGGAGGGACGCTGCGGAAGAGGCATGGCCGGCTGCGGCTGCGACGGCCGCACCGGCGAGGCGGGACGAGCCGCCATCGCGGCCATGTTCGGCGGCGGCTGGCCCTTCGCCAGGGGGACGACCTCGGTGCGCTCTTCCATCTCCAGCTCGGGAAGCTCGGGCAGCGGGGGCTGCGGAGGCGTCACGGGAGGAGGAGGAGGCGGCGGCGGCACCACGCGCGGCGCGCTCCCCGTGGGACGCGTGGGCGGGGCAACAGGAGGCGGAGTCACGGGCCGGGGGCCGCTGCCGCTGCCGCTTCCCGTGGGCCGGGGCGCACTGCCGCTGCCGCTGCCGCTGCTCGCCGGGTGGGAGCCGCTCCCCCGGTTCGCCGCGCGCCCGTCCGTCGGGGCGACCATGTCCCCCGTATTCACGTTGCCGCTACCCGTGCCGGTAGGCATGGGCCGCGGGTGGCTGCCGGTGCCGGCGGTGGTCGACGGCGCGAACTCCGTCAGCCGGTCTCCCAGCGTGTCCTTGAAGAACTGAGCCACCGCCGCCGGCGACGAGTTGAGCCGGTGGTGCGCCATCACCGCCTCGATTTCCTCGCGCATCGCCGCGGCCGACGGCGTGCGCCGCGCCGGGTCCTTCACCAGCGCGCGGAGGATGAGGTCGGAGACGTCCTGCGGGATGTTCGGCTTGAGCTGCGACGGCACCGGCGCGGGCTCGCGGACGATGGCGTTGAGCGTGGCCGCGTCGTGGTCTCTCTTGAACGGGAGCTGGCCCGTGAGGATTTCGAAGAGCACCACGCCCAGCGCGAACACGTCGTTGCGCGCGTCCAGCGCGCGTCCGGACGCTGCCTCCGGGGAGATGTACGAAATCTTCCCCTTCAGCACGCCCGCCTGCGTGTGCTCCTCACCCGCCACCTTGGCGATGCCGAAGTCGCTCAGCTTGACGGCGCCGTCCAGCGAGATGAGGACGTTGTGGGGGCTCACGTCCCGGTGCACCACCGGGTGCGGTACACCCGCCGGGTCCACGTACGCGTGCGCGTAGTGCAGGCCCGCGGCCACCTCCGCCACGATGCGCAGCGCGTGCTCCATCGGGAGCGCCAGCCCCTTGCGCCGCAGCTCGTTGACCAGCTTCTTGAGGTCCGGGCCGCGCACGTACTCCATCAGGATGTACGCCACGCCGTCGGACACGCCCACGTCGAACGTCTGCACCACGTTCGGATGCGTCAGCCGCGCGTTGGCGCGGGCCTCCGCGAAGAGCATGTCGACGAACTCGGGGTTCTCCGCGAACTGCGGGAGAATCTTCTTCATCACCACGAACTTCTCGAAGCCCTTCACGCCCACCTGCTTGGCGAGGAAGACTTCGGCCATACCGCCCTGCCCCAGCCGCCGGATGATGTTCAGCTTGGTGCTGCCCAGCGAGTTGGAGATGTCGGTGGAGTTCCCCGTCTTCGCCTGGGGGTCCACGTTCGTGGAGCCGAAGAGGTACTGACTGAGGGCGCGCGGCTCCAGCGCCTCCATGTCCTCCAGCGGCCGGTCCGTGAGCTGCACGCGCGCCAGCAGCCCCTGCAGCTGCGGCATGTGCGGCACCTTGGCGCTGCCGCCGCAGATGGGGCACGTGCTCTCCACGTTGGCCTGCTGCGCCCGCAGCTGCGCCAGGTAGTCCGCGGCCAGGATGCGCTGGTGGCTCACCTGCCCGCAGTTGCGGCACTCGCACGGCAGCCACAGCGAGGCGATGCGCGCGGGAGGCTGCCGCTGCGAGCGCGCCAGCACGGCCAGCGCCGGAGGTGGCAGCCGGCACAGCACCACCTGCGCGCCCTGGGCCGCCGTCTCCAGCACCTGCTCCAGCTTCGACAGCGCCTCCGGCTCCACCTTGCTGACGTGGCTGAAGTCGAAGGCGACGCGCCCCTCCAGGCCGGACGCCAGCCGGCGCACGTTGAGGTCGCCCTTCAGCGCGCTCGCCAGGGTGATGTACGTGATGTCGTCCTGGACGATTTTCAGGTGCTGCGCCAGGTCCGGCTGCTCCGAGGGCATGCTCGCCCGCAGGTAGCGCATCACCACCGGGTCCACGGTGCCGAACTGCTGGCGGCGGGCGTAGTCGAAGAACTCGCCGGGCAGGTCCGCGAACTCCAGCGGGTTGGAGCACACCGGGCAGTTGTGCTCGGGCGCGCGCTCTTCTTCGAGCACCTTCGCCTCGTCCTGCAGATTCACGACCCGCAGCCGGTCCTCGTTGCAGGTGCGGCAGGTATAGGGCGCCAGCACGGAGAGCACCCGCGCGACGCCCGCGAAGCCCTCCACCATGTTGAGCTGGTCCACCATGACGGGCGGCGCGTGGACGACGTACAGCCCCAGCGCTCCGGCCGGCAGCTTGCCGGCGAACTCAATCCACCGGCGCACGCCGAAGGAGCTGATGCGCTCCACCCGTCCCAGGTCGACCACCAGCAACCCGTTGAGCTCGGGGCTGCTGGCCGTCAGCGGAAAGGTTTCGTCGATGACGCCGGAGACCCGGACGTGGGTAATCGTACCCACGCGGAGCCGGCTGATGATGGCGTTGGAACCCTGGCTATCCACCGGCCCTGACCTCATTGCAGACAAAACAGCAAAGACTTCGGCTGGGTGGCACGGCGGCGCGCCTCTCCCAGGTCCACCACGCACAGGACGCGTGACTCACGTCCCACGGACACACGGACCGCCACCGTGGCGCAGTGCTCCAGGATGCGCCGCAGCCCCAGTCCCGCGCCTCCGCCGGAGGCGTCCACCCGGACCCGCCCGCCCCACCCCTCCAGCGCCCGGGCGAACGGCCCTGGACGCAGCCCGCCGAAGCGGTCCACCACCTCCAGCCACATGCGGCCGTCCTGCACCGCGTGGGACAGCTCGCAGGCATCCTCCGCCGCGACTTCCGTCACCTCGGTGCGCCGGTGCGCGTAGCGCTGCTGGCCCTGCGCGTCCACCGGAGCGTCCAGCAACGCGTTGACGGCCAGTTCGTGCACCACGTCCGCCACCAGGCTCGCCGCCGTACGGGAGCCTCGCGCCTGCCCCACCGCCGCCGCCGCCGCGTCCGCCACGGTGTTGATATCCACCACCCGTTGCAGCCGGTGCCGCGTCACCGCCGCGCCTTTCGGCAGCAACGGCCCGCCGCGAAGCAGCGCGCCCAGCAGACGCACGTCCCATTCCGAGGGGCGGCCGTCCTCACCTCGCGTGGCCAGCAGCAGCGCGGGCGGCTCGCGGCGCAGCAGCTCCGCATGGGACGGAGCGAGCCGGCCGTCGAACAGCACCAGCCGGCGCGGGCCGGCGGTGGGCACCGGTCCCTGGTGGAGGGCCACTCCCCCCTGTGCGAGGGCGGGCGCCGCCTGCTCCAGCTGCGTGGCGGAGAGCGACTCGTCTGCGATCAGCAGGAGGCCGCCGGCCTCCAGATGGGATGCGGTACTCAAGGCCTAGTAGCGAACCTTGACTTCACTGAAGAAGGACTGGGGCGGTGCCGGGAAGCCGTGAGACTCCTCGTACTGCGCATTGAAGAGGTTGGAGCCGAGGAAGGACACGGAGATGCCGTCGTAGACGTTGAAGCCCACGCGCGCGCCGGCGGTGAGGTAGCTGGGCAGCTGCACGCGGGTGGTGGCCAGGCCCGTCGCCTCGTCCACCAGGAAGCCCGGGTCGAAGCGCTGACCCACGTAGAGCGCGTACAGCTCCGCGAAGGCCACCTTGCCGATGTTGGTGCGCCCGCGCGCGTAGATGCGGTGGCTGGGCGCGTAGTCCAGCGGCGTCTCCGGACCGTCGCCGTACGGCACCGACTTGGCGTCCAGGAACTGGTAGGCCACGTCGAAGGACGAGTTGATGGTCGGAATCTGCGCGGCCGCCTCCAGCTCGAAGCCCGCCACGCGCGCGTCGCCCAGGTTCTTGAACTGGGAGACGGAGCCGAACACCAGCTCCTGGTTGATGAAGTTCTTCGCCAGGTTGTAGAAGCCCGTGCCCGTCAGGCGCACCCGCCGCTCGAAGGGCCAGAAGTCCACCGAGGCCTCGAAGGTGTCCAGCGTCTCGGCGGCCAGGTTCGGGTTGCCGATCAGCGTGGACGCGTACATCTGCTGGTTGATGCCCAGCTCCGCCAGCGTGGGCGCGCGGAAGGCGCGGCCGTAGTTGGTACGCAGCGTGAGCAATTCCGGCACGGCGTGGAACACCACGCTGGCGCGCGGAGAAATCTGGTCGGTGCGCTGGCTCCAGACGCGCTCGGGAATCTGGTAGCGGTCGTAGCGGGCGCCCGCGCCGAACACCAGCCGGTTGGAGAGGCGGTACTCCGCGTCCACGAAGCCGCCGAGGATGGTCTGCTTCGTGTCGTCAACCGTCAGCTCGGGCAGGACGTTGGGCACGTTGACGGTGTCCAGCTTCACGTCGCCGCCGAAGGTGACGTTCAGGTCGCCGGCCGACAGGAGCGCGCGCGCCTCACCGCCCAGCCGGCGGCGCTTGCCCAGCGCGCGCACCGGGTCGCCGCCGAAGGCGTTCTCCAGCAGCACGTCGCGACGCTTGAAGAGGCCGTACGCCTGGCCGAAGAGGCGCAGGTTCTCCGTCACCTGCTGGTCCACCTGGGCGGAGGCGTTGAGGTTCTGCACCTGCTCCTTGTCGTTGGGCGTGTAGTGGCAGCGGCCGCAGTTGCCCACGGTGGAGATGTGCGTGCCGCCCGGGCGGCCAATCTCCGCGTCCGTGTAGTCCGCGTCCAGCGCCAGGGGGCCCACGCGCACCTTGCCGCTCACCTGGTGCACCAGCGAGTCCTCGTTGGTGTCCACGCGGCCCACGCTCGGGTCGTTGAAGAGCTGCGGCCCGTCCGAGCCGTAGCCGTAGTAGCCCAGCAGCGCCTCCACCGGGCCTCCGCGTCCGGCCACCGTGCCGTGCAGGCGCCAGGTCTGGTCCTGGCCCGCCAGCACGCGCGCCTCCGCGCCCACGTTCTTGCCCTTCTCGATGAGGTCCCCGGGCTGGCGCTCGATGATGTTGATGACGCCGCTGAAGGCGTTGGAGCCGTACAGCGAGGAGCCCGGGCCCCGGATGACCTCCACCTGCTTGAGATTCACGAGCGGCGTCGTCTCGTCCGCGTAGAACTGGCCCGTCCACGGGTCCGTCAACGGCCGTCCGTCCTTGAGGAGCAGCAGGCGGTTGGACAGGTAGTTGGAGCCCAGGCCACGCGCGCTCACCGCCGCCTTGCGCATGGAACCGCGGCGGCACTCCATGCCGGGGAAGTACTGAATCGCCTCGCACAGCGAGAACTGGCCGGTGCCCTCCAGCTCCTCGGCCGGAATCCAGGACACCGTGAGGGGCACGTCCGCGATGCGCTGCTTGCGCTTGGACGCCGTCGTCACGACGGCCTCGCTCAGCACGCGGTTGACGGACTCCTCGAGCGGGTCACCGCCGGCCAGCGGGTCTCCCCCGGGCAGCCCGGCCAGCCCGGACGGAGGCGGCAGCGGCCGGTCCATGGTGGGCTCGGCGAAGGGCGCGCTGATGGGCACGTTGTCGGTGGGCCGCGCAGGCGACGGGGCCGGGGCCGCCACCGGGGACGGCGCGGGCTGCGTGTCGCTGGCGGGCGCCGCCGTGGCGCCCAGGGGGGCGTCCGACGTTCCCGAGGCCGGCGAGCCCGGCGAGGCGACCGGCAGGGGCGCCGTCACATGCGGAGTCGGGCTCAGGGGCGTGGGCGGCTCGGCCGCCACGGGCTCGGCCGCCACGGGCTCGGCCATTGGATCATCCGTGGCCGGCCCGCCGCTGCCCAGCACCGGAATTTCTTCGTCGGCGGGCGGGGTGACGGGCTTCGTGGCCTTGCGGGACTTGGCCTTCGTCCGGGTGGCGCGAGGCGTCGTGGCACTCTTCGGAGTCGTGCGCTTCTTCTTCTTCACCCGGGGCGCCGTCTCGGCTGCGGCGGCCTGGGCCTGGGCCTCGGTACTCCCGAGGCCGGCGGCGGCCAGCGCGCACAGCATGACGGACAGCCACAGGGCGCGAAGACCGCTGCGCCTGGAAAGAGACTTCACCGCGCCTTGCCGCGGCCCACCGTACACAGTTGTGTGCATCGTTCTCACATCCGTGGATGAGGGGGAAACACCCACGGTCCTGTACGTACGCCTCGGTTGGCAGTCCGGCGGAAGGGGCCTCGTCGTCCTCACGGACCACTTTTCCCCCTGCTCGCGCGAACCGTCGGCTGGGAAACTACCTCAGAGCCACCGCCGGGCCAAGTGAGCGGCTCTCATTCCCTGAAACTCAAGAAGATTTCGAGGACCCGCCCTACCCGGTTGCGTCCTCAGTCATCGGGCTGCTCGGCGGAAACGTCGAGGTCCCCGGCGAAGGAGGGCAGCGCGGGCCCGAGCTCCTCGGAGCGGACCAGGACGGCGGTGTCCACATGGAGCTCGGCGGCCTCCGCGAGGACGGGCTGGCGGCGGGGCGGGCCCTGGGTGACGAGCCTGCGGAAGTCCTCGAAGTCACGGCCCTGGACGCGGGCGAAGGTGTCGAAGGGAGCCACGGCGCCCACGGTGCCGAGGGCCCCGGCGAGGGCGTCCGCGTTGCCGCGCAGGTCCACGAGCACCGCGCCCGGCACGCGGCCGCTGCGGAAGAGGACGCGCACATCCTTGTCCTTGGGGACGTGCGCCAGGGGAACGAGCGCGGCCTCCGCGCCCTTCGCCTCCAGCATCTTCAGGGCGGACTCCACGTTGGGCACCGGCGTCACCTTGAAGTGTCGCTGCGCGTCCAGGTCTCCCCCCAGCACCACGTGGGTGACGAACTTGGGGTCGGCGGGGCCGGCGCCCTTCACCAGGGCCAGGCGCTTGCCGGCGAGGTCCTTCACGGCGCCCTTCTGGGTGGAGACGATGGCCCAGCGCTGCTGCGTCTCGCCGGAGCGGGACGCCCAGGCCACGGGCGTGGCTCGGGAGCCGAGCTGCACGGCGGCCCAGGCATCCACCACCGCGAAGTCCACCAGCCCGTCGGACACGGCGCGGGAGAAGTCCTCGTAGCGGCCGAAGCTCTTGGCGGCCACGGGCCGGTCCAGCGACTCGCCCAGCTTCACGGCCAGCGCCTCCGCGTACTGGAAGCGCTCCTGGCCGTCCGTGAGGGTGGTGGCGAGGAAGACGCCCACGGTGGCCTTCTTCGCGGCCGCGCCCGCGGGGGCGGCGGCCAGGGTACAGGCCAGCACGAGGCCGGCCAGGAGGAAGCGGTGTGCCTTCATCATGGAGTCTCCTCCGCCGTGGCGGCGGCCGGCGTGGCGGAGCCCGCGGGCTCGGCGAGGCCGTTCAGGCTCTGCAGGCGCTCCTTCCACTCCCGCACCTGGGCCAGGCGCGGGCCGGAGCCGACGGCGAGGTAGCGGCGCCAGGCGTCCACGGCCTCGGCGGGCTCGTGGCGGCGCTCCTGCGCGTCGATGCCCAGGTTGAGGGCGGCCACGGGCACGGCGGGCTCCAGCCGGCGCCAGGTGGCCAGCGCGTCCGCCGTCTTCCCCTTGCGCCAGTCGACGCAGGCCAGGTTGTGCTGCACCTGCGCGTCCTCCGCGTCCAGGGCGAGCGCGGCCTTGAGGGCCTTCTCCGCCAGCTTCATGTTGCCGGAGGCGTACGCCAGCGAGGCCTCGCGGCGGTGGAGGGCGCCCGTCATCGCGGACAGCCACTTCGGCTGCCCGGGCATGGGCTTCTTCGAGGCGGCGGCGAGCTGCTTGCGCGCCGCTGCCACCTGCCCCTTCTTGTAGAGGACGAAGGCGTCCGCCAGGGCGCGCGTGTTGGGCCAGGCCCACTTCTGCGCGGGCGTGAGGGCCTTCTTGAGGGCGGCGCTCGCCTCCGCGTGACGGCCGGCCTCCGCGCGCGTCAGCCCCCGGGTGAAGAGGGCCAGCTTCGCCAGGTCCGGACGCTTGCCCACGCCCAGCCGGTCCACCGCCTCCAGGTCCTTCTCCGCGGCGTCGGCGTCGCCGGACTCCAGCCGGGCCAGCGCGCGGCGCACCAGCACGCGCGGCAGGTTGGCCGAGGCCACGCCCTCGGCGGCCTTGGAGGGGCCCACCTCGGTGAGTCGCTGCACGGCGGCGTCCACCTGCCCCAGTTCCACCTCGGCCAGGGCGGCGCCCACGGAGGCCTCGGCCTGCGCGTCCGGCTCCTCCGTCTGCTTGCCCGCGCGGGTGAAGGACTCCAGCGCCGCCTGCGCGTCACCCGAGGCCAGCCGCGCGTAGCCCAGCAGCAGCGCCTCGCGCCACGTGGCGCCGGGCAACGTGGCGCCCTGCTCCATCACCTTGCGCGCCTCGGGGAAGGCGCGCGTCTCCAGCAGCGCGGCACCCAGCCGGCGCGCCATGAGCGCGGTGTGGTCCAAATCGTAGGCGCGGCGGAGGTCTCTCACGGAGTCATCCATGCGCCCCGCCCCGGCCCTGTCGCGGGCACGGTGCGCCAGCGCACGCGCCAGCCACTGCTTCGCGCCGGCGTGGTCCGGCTCCACCAGCAGCGCGTTGGCGTAGTCCTCGATGGCCTGGTCCCACTGGCCGGTGGCGAAGTGGTCCGCGCCGAGCAGCATCCAGCCCAGGGCAATCCGGGGCGCCATCTCCTGCACGCGCCGGTGGACCTCCACGGCGCGCTGGAAGCGGCCCGCGCGCCGGTTGACGGAGCCGAGGTTGGCCCACAGCTCCAGGCTGTTGCCGCCCGAGCGCACCGCGCCCTCCAGGAACTGGATGGCCTCCTCGTGCCGGCCCTGCGCCTGGAGCGCCTTGCCCACCGCCATCTGCCCCACCACGAGGCCCGGCTGGAGCTGGAGCACCTTGCGGTACTCCCCTTCCGCGGCGGCCGCGTTCTTCTGCGCCAGCCGCACGTCACCCAGGAGCAGGTGCGCGGCGGGCGTGGCGCCCAGCTTCACCAGCGCCAGCGCCTGCGCTTCCGCGCGCGGCACCTCGCCGGCGGTCAGGTACATCCGCGCCAGCTTCTCCTTCGGCTCGGCGGCCTGCGGGAAGCGCGTGGTGACGCCCTCCAGCAGCGTGCGCGCCTCGGGCACCCGGCCCTCCAGCTCCAGCACGCTGGCGAGGCCCAGCTGCACGGAGGGCGACTCCGGCCGCCCCGCCTGCGCCTGCTGGAAGGACGCGCGCGCCAAGGCCACGTCCCGGCGCAGCACGTGGGCGCGGCCCAGCAGCTCGTGAATCTGGAAGTCGTTGGTGGCCAGCTTCGCGGGGCGCAGCGCGAGGTAGCGCTGCAGGCGCGTCACCGCCGCGTCGCCCTGCTGGGCGTAGAGGTAGTAGCTGGCGAGGTAGTAGTGGACGATGAGGTAGTCCGCCGAGTCCGAGGCCGCCGCCTGCTCCATCAGCGGCACCGCCTCCGGGAAGCGGCGCAGCTTGTAGAGGGCCACGCCCAGCGGGTACGCCAGCGACAGCTCGCCCGGGTGGGCCGCCACGACGGGCTGCACCCGGTCCACCGTGCGCTGCCAGTCCTGGAGGCCGTTGGCGGTGGCGCCCACGCCCGCGGCGGCGGCGACGGAGCCCGGCTCCGCGGCGAGCGCCTGCTCATAGAGGGCCAGGGCCTTGCGGTACTTCTCCTCGGCCTCCTTCTTGTCACCGGAGGCGCTGGCCGCGCTGGCGGCCACCTGGGCCGTCTCGCCTTCCTTCACCAGCCGCTGCGACTCGGACATGGGCGGAGGGCGGTACTGCGCGAGCGCGGGAGGGCCGGCCAGGGTGGCCAGCAGCGCGAGCGCCGAGGCGAGTCGGCGCGGCGGTGGGGTGCGGGGTGTGCGGCGCATGCGGGTGGTTTCCGGGGGCAATCAGGCGACGGGGCTGTACTCGGCCACGACGACGGTGATGTCGTCGCGCTGCGGCTGGCCGGCGCTGTAGGCGCGTGCGTCCGCGAGCAGTGCATCACGCAGCTGCTCCGCGGACAGGTGGGCGTTGGCCTGCACGGCGGCGGCGAGGCGCTGGTTGCCGTAGAGCTTGCCCATGGCGTCGCGCGCCTCGGTAAGGCCGTCCGTGTACCAGACCACGATGTCGCCGGGGCGCAGCTGCGCCTGCCGTGAGGTGAACTGCGACGTCACGGACGCGCCCAGCAGCGGCCCGCGTGCCGGCAGCGACGCCACCTGCCCGCTGTTCCGGTTGAACACCAGGGGGCTGGGGTGCGCGCCGGCCGCGTAGTCGATGGCGCCGTTGGAGACGTCGATGACGCAAAGCGCGCTGGACATCTGGTGTTCGCCGCGCCCCACGTTGGCCAGCGTCACGTTGAGGGCGGTAATCAGCATCTGCGCGTTGATCTGCGAGGGCTCGCGCAGCGTCATCGCGGAGGCGAAGCCGCTGGTGGCGCTGGTGGCCACGAGCGAGGTCGACAGGCCGTGGCCCGTCACGTCGCCGACGCCGATGACCACCCGCCGCTCATCGAGTCCCGCGCGGAACCACCAGTCACCACCGCACGCGTCCGCGGTGACGACGAGGCCGGCGATGCGCACCGGGCCCACCTGCACGGCGTCACGGCCGGGCAGGAGCGTCTCCTGCACGGTGCGCGCAAGCGACACGTCGCGCTCCAACTGGGCCTTGGCGCGCACGTCGTCGAGGAGGATCTTGATGCGCTCGGCCATGTGGTTGAACACCACGCCCAGCGCCACCACCTCGCGGCCCGCGCCGCGGGCGGTGCCAGCGCGCGCGCCCAGGTCTCCAGCGGCCAGCTGCATCACCTTGCCGGTGAGCATGCCCAGCGGCCGGGTGATGCGGCGGCTCTGGAACGCGACGAGCACACCCGCGAGGACGACGAAGCCCAGCCCCAGGCCGAGCATGCGCACCGTGTTGGCGCGCACCGTGGCGCGTTTGTCGTGCTCCAGCGTCTCGAGCTGCTTCTGCAGGCCGCCCAGCGAGTAGCTGATGACGACCAGTCCCTTGCCGCTGCTGGAGCCGTAGTCGATGGGCTCCTGGATTTCGGAGATGGGCTGCCCCCGGTAGAAGGCGCTCACCAGCCGCCGCTCCGCGGTGCGCCCGCTGTTGCTGTTTCCGGCGGCCTCCTCCCGCTCCGTGCCCTTCTCGCTGTCGGCCATCCGCACGCCGTCCGGGTCGAAGATCTGGACGCGGAGGATGTTGGGGTTGGTCTTGGTGATGGAGCCCGCCACCTCCTCCAGGAAGGCGTAGTTGTTGTCGCGCAGGTTGGTGGTCGACGTGAGGGCGATGGTCTGCCCCACCGTCTGGCCCAGCTCGCGGGCCTGGTCCTGGATGCGCTCCTTGGAGCGCAGCGCCGTCTCCTCGAACTGGGACTGTGTGGAGGCGACGGACAGCGCCGCCAGCAGACCGACGATGAGCACCACCAGCACGCCGGTGGTGAGCAGCAGGACCTGGTCCAGCCGGAGCCCCTTGATGGCGGCGACGTTGGGCAGCTCGCCCGCCTCCAGCGGGGCGATGAGGGTGCTGGTGGCCTCCACGTGTCCCACGGGCCCCGTCAGCCGCGTGGCGGTGGCCTCGCGGGTGCCAGTGCCGGTGGCGGTGACTTCATGGGTTCCCGTCCGCTCGGCGGGCGGCGCTGCGGAGTCCGGGGCGCCGTCGGACGGAGGCGCGGGTTTCAGACGCGTGTTCGTACTGGACAAGGGCACACCCAGAGGGTCGCGCCAGGGCGCGAGGAGGGAGCGGGGGAGTGCCGACTCTATCGCACTTCTCCTACTTCGCGAGACCCTGGCCCCCCACCCGGGTGGCTGGGCCGGCAGGCAGGCGATGTGACGTGGGAAGAAGGCCGGAGCGGGCACCGCGGCGTCACTTCACGCACGGTATATAGAAAACGGCCCGGGCCTTCACCGGGCGTCTCCTGGAGGCACCGGTTAGCATTGACGCCGCCATGCGGCCCCACTTCCACGTGGCCGGCGTCCCGGTCCGCGTCCACCTGCTCTTCTTCGTCATCACGTTCGCCTCGGGCTGGGACCTGCTCGAGTCGCCCGCGCGGCTGGCCCTGTGGATGGGCGTCGTCTTCGTCTCCGTGCTGCTCCATGAAATGGGGCACGCGCTGGCCTACCGCCGCTACGGCAGCCCCGCGTCCATCGAACTGCACGGCATGGGCGGAACCACCACGGGCCATGACACGGAGCAGCTCACGCATCGTCAGTCCGCGTGGGTGAGCTTCGCCGGGCCCGGGATGGGCTTCCTCCTCGGAGGGCTCGTCTGGGCGCTGTCGCGCTTCACGCCGCTGGGACAACAGGGCGGGCTCGCGGGCGAGGCGGTGCATGACTTGCTGTGGGTCAACGTCGGCTGGGGCCTGTTCAACCTGCTGCCCCTGCAGCCCCTGGACGGGGGACACCTGCTCGCGTCCGCGGTGCGGGCCCGGAGCGGCTACCGGTACGAGCGGGCGCTGCTCGGCCTCGGCATCGCCACGGCGGTGGGGGTGATTGCGCTGGCGGTCTGGTGGCGCCAGCCGTGGATGGGACTGCTGGCGCTGATGTTCGGGGTGATGAACGTCGAGCAGTTCCTCCGGCTGCCGACGGAGGTCCGCTTCGAGCGCGCCGCCGCCCTGCCCCTCCGCCGCAAAGCCACGCGGCGCGAGGCGAAGGCCGGCGCCGTCTCCGTGGAAAATCTGATGAAGGAGCTGCGAAGCACCCCACGCGCCGCGCCTCCAGGGGAAATGCCCGAGGTCCGCCGCGCGCCCGCGTCCCTTCAGGCGCCGGAGGCGGAGGAGCCCGAGGAGCCGCATGACCCGGCGCTCGTGGGGGAGATGCTGCTGGAGAGCGGCCTCCCCGCGATGGCGGTGCGCCCGCTCCAGACCGCCTTCGCCGCGTCACCCTCGCCCCGCACCGGCCATGCGCTCGTCGTGGCCCTGCTGGACACGAAGCGCTTCGCGGAGCTGGAGGCGCTGCTGGGCGGCCCACGCGCCTCGCACCTGTCGGACGACACGCTGGCCCTCATCTCCGAGCGCGCGGGTGCCGCGGGCCAGGGCACGCTCATGCAGCGTGCGGGCGAGCTGCGCCGGCACAATTTCTAACTGGAATGAGCGCCGCTGATTGCCGCGTCGCATCAGAGGGCGTCTTTCGCCTGACGAGTGGACAGGAGGCTCATCAGCAGCCTTGAGCGGAGGGGGCGCATCCGGGTTATAGGGGCGTCCCCTCCAGCCAGAGGAAGGCCGCGCGTGTCCCGTCCCCGTCTCATCAAAGAAGCGTCCGCGCCGCTCCAGCTCGACAAGGAGCTGCTGCTTCGCATCCACGACCTGATGGTCAAAACGCGCGCCCTCGAGGAGCGCCTCATCCAGATGTACAAGCAGGGCCATGGGTACTTCTGGATTGGCGGCCCCGGCGAGGAGGCGTTCAACGTCCCCCTGGGCATGCTGATGAAGAAGGGCCAGGGCCCCGCGTACGACTACCTGCACGCGCACTACCGCCAGTCGGGCACCATCCTCGCGCTCGGCGAGGAGCCCATCGGCGCGCTGCGGCAGATGAAGAACACGGCCACGGACCCCTACTCGGGCGGCCGCAACTTCGCGGGCCACTTCTCGCTCAAGAAGTACAACGTGGCGCCGGTGTCCTCGCCCATCGAGGTGCAGTACGCCGTCGCTCCGGGCACGGCCATGGTGCAGAAGCGCGTCGGTGGTGACGGCATCACCATCGTCACCGGCGGCGACGCCGGCACGGCCGAGGGCGATTTCGCGTCGTGCCTCGTGTGGAGCAGCCGCCCCGCCAACCCGCTGCCCATCCTCATCATCGTCACCAACAACAAGTGGGGCATCTCCACCTCGGGTGACGGCCAGCACGGTGAGGCGCGCATCAGCGACCGCGCCAAGGCCTTCGGCATCCAGGCGAAGACCATCAACGGCAATGACCCCGTCGAGGCCTACAACGAGCTGAAGGAGGCCATGGAGTACGTGCGCAAGGAGCGCAAGCCGTACTTCATCGAGGCCCTGGTGTCGCGCCTGTACGGGCACTCCTCCGCTTCCGGCGCCAACTACGTGGGCGACGAGGTGGACTGCCTCAAGCAGTTCGAGGCACGGCTGGAGCAGGAGGGTTTCATGACCCGCCAGCAGATGGACGACCTGCGCAACCGCTACACCGAGGAACTGGCCGCCGCCGCCCGCCAGGTGCGCGACGAGCCGCAGCCGGACCCCGACTCCATCTGGAAGCACATCTACGCGGAGGACAAGTAACCCATGGCCAACATGGCACAGGCCATCCGGATGGCCCTCCACTACGCCGAGGAGAACCTCGGCGTGACGGACATCTTCGGCGAGGACGTGGGCGCGCCGCTCGGCGGCGTCTTCACCTGCACCCAGGGCCTGAAGACGACGTGGAACTCCCCCCTCGACGAGCGCGGCATCATCGGCGCGGCCATGGGCATCGCCATGGGCGGCGGCCGGCCCGTCGCGGAGATCCAGTTCTGCGACTACGTCTACAACACCATCGACCTGCTCAAGCTGGCGGGCAACACCTGCTGGTCCACCAACGGCGACTGGAACATGCCCATGGTGGTGCGCACGCCGGTGGGCAGCGGCATCCGCGGGTCCATCTACCACTCGCATTCCTTCGACGCGACGATGACCCACATTCCCGGCTGGAAGGTGGTCATGCCCTCCACGCCGCTGGACGCGTACGGGCTGCTCATCACCGCGTGCAAGGAGCAGAACCCGGTCATGTTCCTCGAGCCCAAGGCGCTGCTGCGCGTGAAGGGCGAGGAGCGCATCCCCGGCGAGCCGGACGATGACCGCCAGCTGTCGAAGATGATTGACGCGCCGCTGGGTGACCGCACCCAGTGGAAGCCGCAGTGGCCCTCGCTGGAGGCCTACGCGGTGCCCTTCGGCAAGGGCAAGAAGGTGCGCGAGGGCTCGCAGGTGACGGTCGTCAGCTACGGCCGCACCCTGCCCCTGTGCGCGAAGGCCGCCGTGGCGCTCGCGGACGAGGGCATCAGCGCCGAGGTCATCGACCTGCGCTCGCTGTGGCCCTACGACTGGGAGCTCATCAAGGAGTCCGTCCAGAAGACGGGCCGCGTCCTCTTCGTCAACGAGGACACCGAGGTGACGAACTTCGGCGAGCACCTGGTGCGCCGCACGGTGGAGGAGCTGTTCTACTCGCTGCTGGCGCCGCCACGGCTGCTGGCAGGCAAGTTCCTCCCCGGCATCGGACTGGCGGACGTCCTGGAGATGGCGTCGGTGCCCCAGCAGGGCGACATCACCGCCGCCATCCGCTCGCTCGCCGCCGAGCAGCCGTAAGCGCCGCACCCACAACCACCCCGCCCCATGGGCACCCGGGCCGCCGTTCCTCTTTGAAGGTACGGCGGCCCTTTCGTTAGACTGCGAACGCCTTGTCCCAACCAATCGTCCGCACCGTCAGCCCCGCCGCTGGCGCAGAAGCGCCCGCCTTCCGCATCCGCCGAGCCCGCCGGGGCGACGCCGAGGCCATGGCCCTGCTCCTGCGCGAGCTGGGCTATCCCCAGGGAACGGACCAGCAGACGGTCCACTGGGTCGTCAGCCATCCGGAGATTGAAATCTTCGTCGCCGGGGACCCGCAGGACCGGCCCGTGGGGATGATTTCCTTCTCGCACCGGCCGCAGCTGCGCCTGCGTGGCCGCGTGGCCACCGTGGACGAGCTGGTGGTGACGGAGACGTGGCGCCGGCGCGGCGTGGGCCGGGCGCTCATCAAGCAGATTCTGGAGCGCTGCAAGGTGCTCAGCGTCCGACAGCTCCAGCTCGTCTCGCCCATGGCCAGCACGCCCGAGACGCGCAGCTTCTACGCCGCCTGTGGCTTCTCGGAAATCGACTCGGGCGTGTTCCGCCACCTGGAGACTGAAGGCGGCCGCTGACGGCAGGGGCCCGGGCGCCAGGAGCGCCGGGCCTCACTCGCGCCGGCTTCGTCGGCGCTACCGCTTGAAGCTGTCCACCACGCGCTGGAGGCGGACGCGGTCATCGTCGGGCATGTCCGTGAAGCGCACGCCGATGGCCTCCGCCTCGTCGCGCACCCAGGCGATGATGCCGGTGAGGTGGAACTCCTCCCCTTCAATCACCATGGACAGGCGCACCTGCGCGCCCACGTCGTAGGCCTTGCGCGTGCGCAGACACAGGCCCCCGGCGGAGATGTTGAGCGAATAGGCACGCAGCGCGCGCGCGGCATCCTGCACCTGCTCGAACCGGACCTCGAACCGCGCGGCGACGCGCTCGTCCGAGCGCCGGTTCGCGAATGCGCTCAAGTCCCCGCCTGCCATGTCATCCGCCACCTTGCTAGTCATGCGCACCCGCGACCCCCAAGTTCGACGCGACTGGCGATAACAACGTATGACCACCCAATCCCTTGAGGGTGACGCGCCGGGCCAACCCCCGGGAGTCGGGCTTCCGCCAAGTGTCCGCTGCTTCCCAGGCCCGATTCAAGGGGGGCCCCTCTATCGGATTCTGTCGGCTAAGTCCCTGTGTACTTCGATTCGGGAGCTTGGGATGCGTGCGCACCTCGTGATGTTGACTGGAACCCTGGCCCTGACGCTCTGGGCGGCGGGGTGTCGTGACGACAAGGGCTCCGGGCCCGACGCCGCGGATGACTCGGGGGTGCATCTGGACCCGGATGGCGGGGAGAGCACCGACGCGGGAGTGGACGGCGGAGGGACGGCCTCGGAATTCGCCTGCAACGTGGCGCGGCAGGAGGGCTGCGGGACGGGAGAGAGCTGCCACTTCGCGGACCTGGCGGACGGAGGCACGGGGAGCCGGTGCTTCGCGGCCGAGTGCGATGTCGTGGCCCAGGACTGCGCGCAGGGGCAGCGGTGCACGTACGTCACCGAGGCCGGGGCCACGCGGCGCCGGTGCGTGGAGCCGGGCGCGACGCCGGAAGGCTCGCCCTGCACGCTCGCGCCCACGGACGGCGGGCTCGCCTATGACACGTGTGAGCAGGGCCTGTTCTGCAAGGACGCGCGGCTGGAGGACGGCGGCACCATCTTCAACTGCCGGCGGCTGTGCCACGCCACGCCTCAGTGCGGACAGTCCGGCGAGTGCAACACGGTGCTGCGGCTGGAGGGCACGACGGAGCTGCCGCTGGTGTGCGGGCCGCCGTCGGCGAAGTGCGACCCCTTCGGGCAGGACTGCACCTCGCCGCTCGGTTGCTACCCGTCCACGTCCGGCCCGGTGTGCGCGGGCAGCGGCACGCGCCTCGAGGGCGAGTCGTGCAGCTTCAGCAATCAGTGCGCCCCCGGGAGCACCTGTGTGAATGCGGGCAGCGGCCTCGCCTGCCGTCCGCTGTGCCGGCCCGGCGGGACGCCCGCATGCACCACCGGGACGTGCCGCGAGCTGGATGGCAACCCCGGCGTGGGTGCCTGCGCGCCGTGAGCCGCACCGACCTCCCCGGATTCCTGGGGAGGTCCGCGTGGCTCGGGGCACATGTCGCTTGACCGTCGGGAGCGCCTCCGCTTTTTGAACGGGTGCATGCATCCCGCCCGAGCACTCCTCCTCGCGTCGCTGCTGGTCGCGGGGCTCTCCGCCGCCGCCCCCGTCATCCAGGTACCCGAGGGAGGCCGGCCGGTGGTCGTCGTGGAGAAGGGCGTCGTGTGCGGCCCGCTGCGCGGAGGCTGGTCGCTGGAGTCGGATGGGCGCTCGGTCCAACCTCCCTCGAAGGCGGAGGAGGATGAGCGGACGCAGGAACTGAAGGTCGCCGAGAGCGCGGGCCAGTGCGCCACGAGCCAGGCCACCGTCAAGGTGATTGCCACCGGCCCCCTGCCCCGCATCGATGCCTCGGCCATCACCTTCTACCCGGATGACGGCCGGCTCGAGCTCCGGGGCACGGGGCTCTTCAACATGGCCATCGCCTGGAGCGGGACGCCCCGCGGCGACGCGCGGGGCACGCCTCGCGAGGGACAGGACGTCTGCCTCACGCCCTCCACGGGCCGGGGACCGACCGACTGCACGGTGCCGGTGGCGCAGGGCCTGCCCACGGACGCGGCGCTGTACTGGGTTCCGCCCCATGGCCGGCGTGGGCCGGAGGTGACGACCTACGACGCCCAGGGGCGCGTGGTGGACCCCGAGTCCATGCGGCTGCGCCCCGGCCGCGTCATCCTCACCCAGCCGCTCGTCCTCTCCAGCGGCATCGACGTGTCGAAGGGCCCCGGCTTCGTGGGGGTCAGTCACTCCGAGGCGATTGCCACCGTCGACTGCGGGCTGGTGCGCTGCGAGGTGGGCGAAGGCGCCATCTCCGTCCGCAACGTGCCCGGCGTGGACGCCACCGTGACGCTGCGCCTGCGCCTGTCTCCCCGGGTGTTCGTCGCTCGCGGCGAGGCGCTCGAGCAGGTGCTGTCGGCGACGCTGCCCGTCCTGGCCTGCCCGCTCACGGCCGTGGAGGGCACGGTGCTGCGGGACGCGGAGGACTCGGCCCTGGTGGCGCGGCTCGATGCGTCCTGCGCGCACGACCCGCGCACGCTGGTGTGGACGGTGAACAACCAGCGCGCCCGCGTGGAGCGCGTGGTGAAGGCGGCGGACGGCACGTACGTGCTGCTGCGCACGGGCGGAACCTCGGACCAGCAGGCCGTCATCACCGCGCTGACGTCCCGGCAGGACGGCACGGTGGTCGCGTCGGAGACGGTGAAGACGGTACCCCTGCCCACCCCGCGCACCACCCTCGAGCTGCCCGGCCACGGCCCCATCGACTTCATCCCCACCAACCGCCCCGCCCAGGTGCACGTGGCGGCCGCGACGGAGCAGGGACGCTTCGCGCTGCACCCGCTCTCGGGCGCCTACGCCGTCACCGCGGGCGACGGCGCCACGCGCGTCCAGGGCGAGGCGAGCGCGGGCGGCTTCGTGGCGCTGCGCTTCGGCTACCAGGTGCCGACGCTTCCGGCGGAGCTCGCCACCACGGACCTGGCCCTCGTCAGCGAGCGCGTCCAGCGGCTGGTGCGCGAGGCCAGCGTGCCCGCCCGCATCGAGAGCCTCTTCGACTTCGTCTGCGCGGACGAGCACGGGAAGGACCAGTCGCTGGAGCCGAGCCGGCCCCATCGCATTGCCTACGACATGCGCAACACCTGCCGCGTCATCATCCACCGCGAGCGGCTGAAGCCCCAGGAGGGCAACCAGGAGGTCGTCCTCCGCATCGACGTCACCCGGCCGGACGGCTCCGCGCGCGCGGAGAGTCACGTCGAGCAGCGCAGTTTCCTCCGCCCTGGCGGAGACGAGCGCGTCATCCCCGTGCCGGGCAACCTGGGGCAGTACGACCGCATCCTCGTCCAGGTGGCCCACGTGGCGGACGAGTCCCGCTACGCGCTGAGCGCGACGGACCGCACGGGCCTGCCCTCCGCGCAGTGGACGGCCATCGTCAGCGGTGGCCTCTTCCGGCTCTACACGACGGCGACCATCCCCGCGGGCCTCTACCGCGCCACCGAGCCCAGCGGCCAGCTCACCCTCAACTTCGGCGTGGTGTCCCGCCTCGTGCTGCTGAACGACGAGGGCAAGGAGCGGCTGCTCGGCTTCGAATTGGGGCTGATGGGGCTGGGGCTCATCCCCCAGTCGGGGGACATCCAGTTCCCTCCCACGCTGGCCGTCGTCGGGGGCGTGGGGCTGCGCGTTCCCATCGGCCCGGGTGCGGCCGTCGGCGCCCAGGCGTGGGTGGCGCGCGAGTTCCGGGGCGACATCAAGCGGCGGATGAGCGGAGACCCGAACACGGACACCGTCGTCCCCTCCAGCAAGTGGTCCTTCATCTTCGGGCCGAGCATCTCCGTCGGAAACGTGGGCTTCAACCTCTGAGCGACTCCCGAGCCTCGTCCTCGCACCGTCCGCGCTGTCGTCCGGTGAACGCCGCGTGTCCTTCCCCTGACCGGCAAGCGAGTGAGCAGGCGTCGCCGGCGGGTGTCACGTCAAAGTCAACCCGCTCGTCATGGCGCCCGTGTGTGCGCATCCTCAAGCGCCGGGAGGGAGCGGGGATGCGAGTGTGGCGGGCGTGGCTCGGGGTCCTGGTGTGCGCGGGGAGTGCGCTGCTGGCGTGCGCGGACAGCACCGGCGGGGAGCCCTCATGGGAGGCCCCCCCGGGAGACGTCAGCACGCCCTCGGCGGTGGAATCCGTACCGCAGGAGCCACTGGAGGTGGCCCCGGTGCTGGTGTTGAACGATGAACGCCGCGTGAGCGAGACGCCGCCTCCGGCGCCTCCGCCCGTGCCGGCCAGTTCCTTCCAGCCCGGCTTCCACCAGGCGCTGCGCTGGTCCGAGAGCGTGGGCGGTCTGATGACGTTCCGCCTGCGCGTGCCCGTGGGGCGCGAGGGCGGACGCATCCGTGTGACGTTCCGCTCCGGCGACGGAAACCTCACGCTGCAGCGGGCCACGGTGGCGAAGGCGGGGCCCGACGGCTCGCTGGCGTCCACGCCGGTGTCGCTCACCTTCGGAGGGACGGCGGGCTTCACCACGGCCGCGCGCACGCTGGTGACGTCGGACCCGGTGGACTTCCCGGTGGCGTTCCGCGACGACCTGGCCATCAGCTTCGAGGTGCGGGGAGCGCTGGGTGTGAGCGCCATCGACTCCTTCCCGGGCAGCTTCGCGCGTTCCGGGGCCTGGTCGACGGTGCCCGGGGCGATGGGAGGTCAACCCTTCGAACGCTCCGTGGGCGTGGCGACGGTGGACGTGGAGGGCCCCACGAGCCGGGCCTTCGTGGCCATCGGTGACAGCATCACCGAGGGCTACATGGACATGAAGAACGACACCCGCAACGCGTGGCCCGCGCTGGTGGAGGCGGAGCTGGGCGTGCCGGTGGTGAACGCGGGCGTGAGCGGCCAGGGCTTCTATGACGCACTGGCACTGCTGGACGAAGAGGTGCTCGCCCTGGAAGGCATCACCGACTGCATCGTGCTGCTGGGCACCAACGACCTGGGCGGCGACGGCGCCCTGGCCCAGGCCGAGTCCCGGATGCTGCTGATGGTGCAGCGGCTCCAGCCCTTCTGCCGGGTGTGGGTGTGCACGCTGCTGCCCAAGGAGAAGTCGAACTACAGCTCCTACGCGGCGGTGAAGGTGCAGCGCGTGGGCTTCAACGACTGGCTGCGCAAGGGCTCCACCGGCACGGACCTCATCGACCTGGAGGCGGTGATGCGCCGGCCGGACAACGTGCACCTCTTCCTCGAAGGGCTCGTCGCCGACGGCATCCACCCCAACGCCGCGGGCCACAAGGTCATGGCCGCCGAGGTGGCGCGCGCCCTGCGCGAGCAGGGCGAGCTGTAACCCCCGCCCTCACGCCTTCAGGCGCCTACGCGGGACGCGGGCCAATCACGCCGTGCAGCACCAGCAGCTCGGCGAGCCCCGGAGGCGAGAGCAGCCAGTCCTCCTCCGTGGGCACCCAGCGCACCGGCGCTCCCGCGTCCTCCAGCAGCGCATTCACCCGCATCAACAGGGGCGCGAAGGTGGTGCCGGGGGCCTCGCGGCTTCCCTCCCCTGCCGCCACCTCGAGGCCGCCGGGCTGCAGGCGGAAGGCGGCGCGTCCCTGGAGCGGCTGTACCTGGAAGCCCGGGAGGTACGGCTGCATCGCCGCCTCCAGCCTTTCGAGCAGCGAGGCGTCCTCGTACGGGTGGACGAGCTCCAGGTCGAAGAAGGTGGGCAACTGCGCGAGCAGCTCCAGGTGCAGCGGGTCTTCCTTGCTCTCGCGCCAGTGGTGCTCGGCCAGGTCGAAGGCGGTGGAGGGAATGCGCACCTCCCAGCGCTCCAGCTTCGCGAGCAGCTCGCCCATCCGCTCCACCAACTCGTAGGGCGGCTCGGCGCGCGTCACCCACTCCACCGCGGCCACGGACTGGCCTCGCCTGAGGCCGGACACCCGGTCGCCCTCGCGCAACTGCATCTTGGGCGCCGGGGAGTCCTCGTCCGGATAGAGCGGCGCATTGAGGAGCCCCTCACCCTTTTCCGGGCGCAGCCGGGCAAAGCCGTGCTTGCGATTGACTTCCACCACGCTGAACGTGTCCTTCGGCATCCCGTCGTCCTCTCTGCCTACCCCGTGTTCCTCATGCCGGCGGCGATGCCGTTGAGCGTGAGCAGCAGGGGCCTGTCACACTCCGCCTCGCCCTGGCGCTTGCGTTTGAGCAGCTCCACCTGGAGGAAGGACATGGGGTCCACGTAGGGGTTGCGCAGGGAGATGCTGCGCTGGAGCGGCGGGTTGTTGTCCAGCAGCTTCAGCTCTCCCGTCAGCCGCTTCACCTGCTTGCGCGTGCGCCGGTGCTCCAACTGGATGCGCCGCCACAGCGCCTTCGTGGACGCGGGCGCCAGCTTCGCGTAGCGCCCGGCAATCGCCATGTCCGACTTGGCCAGCACCATGGTGACGTTGTCGATGACGGCGCGGAAGAAGGGCCACTCGCGGTACATGCGCTTGAGCATCGCCGCCCCGCCCTCCTCCTTCGCGTACGCCTCCAGCGCCGAGCCCACCCCGTACCAGCCGGGAAGGATGGCGCGGTTCTGCGTCCAGGCGAAGACCCACGGAATCGCGCGCAGCGTCTCCAGGCCCCCCGCCTTGCGCTTGCTCGGGCGCGAGCCGATGGGCAGCGACGCAATCTCCTCCACCGGCGTGGCCGCCGTGAAGAGCTCCAGGAAGGCCGGGGCCTCCCAGACGAGCGCGCGGTACTCGCGCCGGCCCGTCTCCGCCAGCGTGTCGAACACGGCGCGGAAGGTGCCCTCGTCCTCCGGCGACGGGCGCGGCTGCGCATCCAGCGTGTGCAGCAGCACGCCGCCCAGGACGAGCTCCAGCGTGCGCCGCGCCAATTCCGGACGCGCGTACTTGTGGTCCAGCGCCTCGCCCTGCTCCGTCGCCTTGTAGCCGCCCGCCACCGCGCCCGGGGGCAGCGCGAGGATGGCCTCCTGCGCAGGGCCGCCGCCGCGCGCCACCGACTCACCGCGACCGTGGAACAGGCGCAGCGGCACGCCTGCCGCACGCGCCGTTTCCGTGAGGGCCACCTGCGCGCGCTGGAGCGCCGCGCTCGCCGCCAGCAACCCCACCTCCTTGCCGGAGTCGCTGTAGCCCACCATGACCTCCTGCACGCCCCGCGCGTCCAGATGCCGCCGGTACTCGGCATGGGCGAAGAGGGCTCGCAGCACGTCCGGCCCCGCGTCCAGCGCGCCGAGCTGCTCGAACAGAGGCACCACGTCCACCGTGGCGCAGCCGCGCTTCTCGTCCCACAGCCCCGCGTGCTTCACGCAGCGGAAGGCCGCGAGCACGTCGTCCGCGGTGCTGGCCATGCTGAGGATGAGCGTGCGGCAGGCCGGCTCGCCCGACTCGACCTGGGCCTCGCGCAGGCGCGCCAGCACCGCGAGCAGCCGCGCGCCGCCCTCCGTCGGCTGCGGGCCACCGTCCAGCGAGGCCGCCGCGCTCACCGCGTCCTCGGCCGGCACGCGGGCCTCCAGCTCGGCCAGGGACAGGCCCAGCGCGCACACCCGCTCGCGCACCCGCCGCACCTGCCGCAGCCCCGCGTGCCCACCCTTCGCCTCCGTGAGCGAGCGCGCCACCAGGTCCAGGTCCGCCAGCAGCGCCTCGGGGGTGCGGTAGGCTCCCTCGGGCATGGCCGTGGCCTCTCCGGCCCGCTGTGCCGTCACGTGGCGCAGCGCGCGCTGCAGCCGCTCCTCCATGAAGCGCAGCTTGTGACGCCACGGCTCGCCGGTGGTGCGAGGACCCTGGCGGCGCTCCGCCTCCGGCAGCTCCGCCGCGTCGCGCGCCAGCGAGGCCTCCAGCTCCGGGGACGGCGTCGCGTGTCGCGAGGACTGGGACAGCCGGCCGCCCAGCTCCTCCAAGTCGCGCAGGAGCAGCCGCAGGCCTCGAGCGCGGTGGGCGCGCAGCGTGTCGGCGAACACCTCCGGCGTCACCAGCGGGTTGCCGTCCATGTCCCCGCCCACCCACGAGTGCACGCGCACGGGCGTGCCCGCGGGGCCGAGCGGCTCTCCGTAGGCGCGCTCGAAGGCCCAGTCCATCAGCTCGGGGACGAGGGCGAGCTGCTCGGCGAGCACCTCCTCCACGTACCAGAGGATGTTCTTCACCTCGTCGCCCACGGTGGGTCGCTCGCGGCGCAATTCATCCGTCTGCCACAGGCCGGTGATTTCCTCGCGCAGGGACTCCAGGTTTTCGGCGGACTCGCGCGGCGTCAGCTCGCACCTGTCGCGCTCCTCCAGGAGGCCGGCCATCCGGTACAGCTTCTCCAGCAGCGTGCGGCGCACGGCCTGGGTGGGGTGCGCGGTGAGCGTGAGCGTCACGCGCATGGCGCGGATGGCGTCGCGCACGCGCTCGGCGGGCACGCCGGAGGCCTTGAGCGTCAGCAGCGTGGCCTCCAGCGAGCCGCGCTGGGGCCGCGAGTCCGCCGCGCTCGCGTGGGCGCGCGAGCGGCGGATGCGGTGGTGCTGCTCCGCGAGGTTGACGAGCTGGAAGTAGACGGAGAAGGCCCGCAGCACGGGCTCGGCGCGCTCCAGCGGCAGGCGCTCCAGCACCTGCGCCAGCTCCGCCGCCGCGGCCCTCCGGCCCGCCACGGGGCCGCGCCGGCGCTGAATCGCCAGGCGCCGCACCTCTTCCTCCAAATCGAAGAGCGCCTGGCCCTCCTGTTCGACGAGCACGTCCCCCAGGAGCCTGCCGAGCAGGCGGACGTCTCGACGGAGGGGCGGATCCAACGCACGCAGTCGGGCCATACGGCCGGAACCGTAACGCCGCACCGCGTCTTCGGCCCGGGTATTCACCGGCAATCGCCCTGCAACCGACGAAGCGCGTGCGGACCGCCACCACGCCCTCCCACCCCGAAGCGCAGGCCTCGCGGAATGAGCGTTCCTTCCAGTCTGGCCGGCCGCCGGGAGAGACCTCGGCACCGTGTCCCCACGGCCACACGGAAGCCCGGTCCACCCCTTGCACAACACCCCTCCCGTAAGCCACGGGACGCATCCCGCGGCAGGGAGCATGAGGCATGTGGACGACGAGGGTTTGGAAGGTGACGCTGCTGTGTGGCTGGCTGGCCGCGCCGGTGGCCCTGGCCGAGACGGAGGAGGCCCCCTACACGGAGGCCGCTCCCGACGAGATGGCCGGCGCCGTGGACGAGTCCCAGTTCTTCATGGAGGACCCCGAGGCCACCGACGCGCCGCTGCTCCGCTACGCCGAGCCCCTCTCCTGCCCCGCCGTCCCCGGAGGCCGCGTCTGGGTGGCGGACACGGAGGAGTGCGGCGACGAGGAGTGCATCCGCAAGACGACGGTCTGGATTGGTGATTGGACTGTCGAGGACGCGGAGATGGAGGTCCGCTGCGAGACGGACCGCGTCGTCCTCGCCACGCATGACTGGCAGCTCGTCCTCTCGCCCGACGCCACGGGGAAGCTGGACGTGGCGGACGCGGCGCCGGCCGGGCCGGACACCGCTCCCGCCGCGGGGATGACGACGGATGCGCCCAGGGCCCCGGGCTCGGAGACCTGAGCGCCTACGGGCCGATGCGCCGCAGCATGAGGATGGGGCCGTCGTCGATACGGCGGTCCCTCAGGTCAATCTCACAGTCGAGCATCCAGTCCCCATGTCCCTCGGGGTCCATGATGCGCTGCTGGGCCTCCCACAGCCGCGTGCCGGACTCCTTGATGAAGCTGTTGGCCGGCCTGCGGGCCTGGGGCGTGAGCACCACCATCTTGTGCTCCTCGAAGTACGGCACCATGGCCTGCTCCAGCTTGGGCGCGGTCCACTCGCCCAGCGGGTTGTCCAGCAGGGCCAGCGCGTCCATGTAGCGCTTCTGCCCCAGCGCCCTGAGCAGCCGGTGCAGCTCCTCGCGCACGCGGGCGGCGAAGGCCTTCGGGTCGTCGGTGAGCTCCTTCGGCTTGAGCTCCACCACCGGCTTCGCGGCGATGGCGGCCTCCGGGTTCTTCATCCGCTCCCACTCGTCCAGGAGGCTGGAGTCCACCTGCCGCAGCGTGGCGCGCAGGTGGTCGGCGAAGTCCTCCACCTCCTCGTTGCGGAAGCGCTCGGGCACCGTCTGCACCAGCGTCTTGTAGACGTCATTCACGTAGCGCAGCAGCACACCCTCGCTGCGCTGCAGGCCGTACTCGCGCACGTAGTCGTGGAAGGACATGAAGCGCTCGAACATGTCCCGCACCACCGACTTGGGGCGGATGTTCTCCTCGCCCACCCACGGGTGCTTCGCCGCGAACTTGTTGAAGGTGCCGTAGATGAACTCGCGGTTGGGCTTGGGCCACTCCAGCTTGTCCAGCTCCTCCATCCGGTCGTCGTACTCCACGCCCTGCGCCTTCAGCTCGTTGACCTTCTCGCCCTTGAGCTGGTTGAGCTGCGCGTAGAGCACCACGTCCGGATTCTCCAGGATGGACTCCACCAGCGACACCACGTCCAGCGCGTAGGTCTCCGTGGTGGGGTCCAGGAGCTCCAGCGTCTCCAGCAGGTACAGCGACAGGGTGTGGTTGAGGCTGAAGTCGTGCTGCAGCTCGCCCGCCACCTTCACCCGGGCGCCAGAGCCGTTCTGCCCTCGCTCCACCTCGACGATGCCGGCGGCGCGCAGCGTGCGGAAGTCCCGGGCGGATTCCTTCAGATGCCGTCGCTTCAGGTACTCCGAGTCATGGCAGCGCTGGATGAGCGTCACCAGCCGCCGGTAGCCGCCGCGCCCCTCCGTCTCGTGGTCGCTCTGCAGGAGGTTGAGGATCATCCCGTGCGACACGGAGAAGCGCGACTCCAGCGGCTCGGGCATGCCGCTCTGGAGCCGCTCGAAGGTGTTGCGGTCGTACTGGACGAAGTTCTTCTGCGGAGGCTTGGCCTTGGGGGCCTTCTTCTTGCCGGCGGCTTCCTTCGCGGCCTGCTTGACGTTCTCGACGACGTACTCGGGGGCCTGCGCCACCACGCTGCCCTGGGTGTCGAAGCCCTTGCGGCCCGCGCGGCCGGCAATCTGCTTGAAGTCGCGCACGCTCAGCGTGGCCAGCTTCTCGCCGTTGAACTTGAAGAGCTGCGTGAAGAGCACGGTGCGGATGGGGATGTTGACGCCCACGCCCAGCGTGTCCGTGCCGCTGATGACCTTGAGGTGGCCGCCCTGGGCCAGTTTCTCCACCAGCAGCCGGTACTTGGGCAGCAGGCCCGCGTGGTGCATGCCGATGCCGTGACGGAGGAAGCGCTGGAACTCCTTGCCGTAGGGCGTGTCGAAGGGGGCGTCCATCAGCGCCTGTCGGATGGCCTCCTTCTCCTCCTTGGTGGAGAAGTCCACGCTCATGAGGTTCTGCGCCTGCTCGGCGGCGGCGCGCTGGGTGAAGTTGACCAGGTAGATGGGGTACTTGCCGCGCGCGATGAGGTCCTCAATCGTCTCGTGCAGGGCGGATTCGCGGTAGTCGAAGTCCAGCGGCACCGGGCGCTGGTCGCTGCGCACGGTGGCCACCTCGCGGCCGGTGAGCTTCTGGATGCTCTCCTCGATGACGTGGGTGGGACCCAGCGTGGCGGACATGAGGAGGAAGGTGGTGTCCGGCAGGGCGATGAGGGGCAACTGCCACGCCACGCCGCGCTCCTTGTCGGAGTAGTAGTGGAACTCGTCCATGACGACGTAGTCCACGCGGGCGCCCGCGTCGCGCAGGGCGAGGTTGGCGAGGATTTCGGCGGTGCAGCAGAGAATCTTCGCGTTGCGGTTGATGCTCGCGTCGCCGGTGAGCATGCCCACGTTCTCGGCGCCGAAGGCGTCGCAGAGGGCGAAGAACTTCTCGTTGACCAGGGCCTTGATGGGGCAGGTGTAGAAGGAGACCTTGCCCTCGGCCATGGCCTTGAAGTGGAGCGCGGTGGCGACCAGCGACTTGCCGGAGCCGGTGGGCGTCTTGAGGAACAGGTGCTTGCCCGCCAGCAGCTCGAGGATGGCCTCTTCCTGGGCCGGGTAGAGGCTCAGCCCGTTCGTCGACACGTAGCCGACGAAGCGGTTGAGGATTTCATCCGCGTCCAGGGGTGGCTCTCCCGGCTTGGGCAGCAGGGCGGCGAGCGGGGCTTGCGTCTCTTCTGAGGTAGCCATCACCCCCTGGACTCTAGGCGGCGGGCGCCCCCCTCACCGTGAAAAATCGCCTGCTGGCGCACGGTGCGTGAAGGAGAACGGTGTCCTGCCCGACAGGGGGCCACCCATGGCCCCGTGGCCGTTGCACCCGCGGCCAGTGGGCACTTGCTGGAAGAAGGCCCAGTCTTGGTCTCAGCCCCGACGCGGAAGCGCATGTCGCCACGTGCCGGAGCCGGTGAAGTGTCCCCTGGCCGGGATGGGTGCTCCCCTTTCCCTCACCCTTCCCGGCCTTTTTTTCAGTGGCCCCCGCTTCCTCGGCGAGCAGCCGCGCGGCCGGCCTTTTGATTCGGGGCGCCCGTCGCGAGGAGCCACTTCCGCCAGCTTCAGAGCACCTTCACCGCCTTCACCATGTCCGGAGCCAGCTCCTCGTGCGGGAGGATGGAGAAGCCCAGCTTCCGGCTGATGGTCTGCATGGCCCGGTTCCCCGCGAGGATGTCCGCGACGATTCGCTGCATCCCCCAGTCCCGCCCCACGTCCACCAGCCGGCGCAGCAGCTCCGTGCCCAGTCCCTGCTTCTGCGCGATGTCGCTGATGAGGATGGCGAACTCCGCATCCTGCGTCCCCCGCAGCCGCGTCAGCCGCCCCACGCCGAGCAGCGACCCGTCCTTCCGCTCCGCCACCAGCGCCAGCTCCCGCGCGTAGTCGTTGAAGCAGATGCGAGCCAGCCGCTCGTGCGCCACCCGCGTGTTGACGTGCAGCAGTCCCGCGTAACGCAGGAACACCGTGTGCTCGGACAGCGTCCGGTGGAACTCCCCCATCCGCGGCTCATCCTCCGGGCGGATGGGCCGCAGCAGCACCTCCTCGCCGCTCGTCATCCGGTAGGGCGCCACGTACTGCTGCGGATACGGCTCAATCGCCAGCCTCGGCAGGTCCGCCTCCGCCACCGTCGGCGGGTGCAGCACCACACGCGCATCCAGCGCGAGCAGCCGCTCCGGAGAAGCCAGCAGCGGGTTGATGTCGATCTCCTTCACGAAGCGCTGCTCCACCACCAACCGGCTGAAGCGCACCATCAACCGCTCCAGCGCCGCCAGGTCCACCGGTGGCCGCCCGCGCACTCCACGCAGCGCCTGATGGATGCGCGTCTGCTCCATCATCCGCCGCGCCAGCGTCGTGTTGAGCGGCGGCAGCCCCAGCGCCCGGTCCTTGAACACCTCCACCAGGATGCCGCCCGCGCCGAACAGCAGCACCGGGCCGAATTGCGCGTCCAGCCCGCTGCCGACGATGAGCTCGTACCCGTCCAGCTTCACCATCGGCTGCACCGTCACGCCCTCGAACGCCTCCGCCTGCCCCAACTCCGCCAGCCGCTCGCGGATGCCCCGGAACGCCGCGCGCACCGCGTCCGCGTCCGGAAGATTCAGCCGCACGCCCCCCACGTCCGTCTTGTGCGTCACCGTGCGCGAGTGCAGCTTCACCACCACCGGGTAGCCCAGGGACGCGGCCTCCGTCACCGCCTCGTCCTCCGTGTGGGCCAGGCGCGTCTCCACCGTGGGGATGCCGTAAGCGGCCAACAGCTTCTTCGACTCGTACTCCGTCAGCAGCGAGCGTCCGGCCGCGCGGACCTCGTCAATCTGCCGGCGCGCTTCGTCACGGGCCTCCGCGTGCTCCTCCGCCAGGGTGGGCGTTTCGTACAGGCCGGCCAGGTTGTACGTATACCGCCACATGTAATTGAAGATGCGCGCCGCCGTGTCCGGATAGCCGAAGGTGGGGATGCCCGCGTCGTTGAGGATGCGCTCCCCCGCCGCCACCTCCGAGCCCCCCATCCAGCTCGCCAGCACCGGTTTGCCGTGCAGCTTCGCGTAGGGTTTGAGCCGATCCGCCGTCTGCGTGGGCTCGGTCATGTCCTGCGGCGTGAGGATGACCAGCAGGCCGTCGCTGTTCGCGTCCTTCCCCGTCACCTCCAGCGCCTTCGCGTAGCGCTCCGGGTCCGCGTCACCCAGGATGTCCACCGGGTTGCCATGGCTCCACTGCGGCGGCAGGAATCCGTCGAGCGCCCTGCGCGTGTCCTCCGTCAGCGCCGCCACCTCGCCGCCCCCGGCCACCAGCGCGTCAGTCGCGAGCACGCCAGGGCCCCCCGCGTTGGTGAGGATGGTGAGCCGGCGTCCGGCGGGACGGGGCTGCCGGGCCAGCGTCTCCGCCATGTAGAAGAGGTCGGCAATCGAGTCCACGCGCAGCACGCCGGTGCGACGGAAGGCGGCGCTGAGCACCTCGTCGCTGCCCGTCAACGTGCCCGTATGTGACGCGGCGGCCTGCGCGGCCTGCGCGGTGCGCCCCGCCTTGATGACGATGATGGGCTTGGTGAGCGCCACCTCGCGCGCTGCGGAGAGGAACGCTCGCGCGTCACCGATGGACTCCATGTAGAGGAGGATGGAGCGAGTCATCGGGTCATCAGCCAGATAGTCGATGAGGTCTCCCCAGCCCACGTCCAGCATGGAACCCACCGAGACGAAGGCGCTGAAGCCCACCGCCTCGCGCAGGCTCCAGTCGAGGATGGCGGTGAGCAGCGCGCCGCTCTGGCTGATGAAGGCCACGTTGCCCGGCCGGGCCATGGCTCCGGCGAACGTCGCGTTGAAGCCGCTCGTTGGCCGTATCACGCCCAGGCAGTTGGGACCGATGATGCGAATGCGCGCCGCCTGCGCCACCTCGAGGATTTCGCGTTCCAGCCGCGCTCCCTCCGCGCCCGTCTCCTTGAAGCCCGCGGAGATGATGATGGCGCCACGAACGCCCAGCTCCGCGCACTCGCGGATGATGCCGGGCACCACCGCAGCGGGCGTGACGATGACAGCCAGGTCCACCGGCTCCGGCAGCGAGCGCAGCGACGGCCACGCCTTGATGCCCAGCACGTTGGGCCGCTGCGGGTTGATGGGATAGACGGTGCCGCCGAACGGATTGCTGATGAGGTTCCAGAGGACGGTGCGCCCCACGCTCCCCGGACGCTCGCTGGCCCCTACCACCGCCACACTGCGCGGCGAGAAGATGACGTCCAGAGGCAGCCGCGTGTGCTGCTGGTGGAGCACGTTGTGGGACGGGTCCGTCTTCGAAGGGCGCGGGTCCATGGACACCGTCTTTGAAGCGGCGCCCCCGCGCGCGCAATGGCTTCGTCGTGCCGTCCGTGTGGCAGCCGTCAATGGCTCCATGCAGGACGCGCAAGGAAACGCCAGGAAGAAGGCCACCCTCACGAGGCCCTCTTGGGTCGTCCACTGCCGTCTGTGACTCGGGCTGAGCGGAACCAGGAGGAGTGCCGCCCCCATGGGAGCCGCGAGAGCCGCCCACCGCCGTCTTTGGCTCGGACTGAGCGGCAACATGAGGCGTGCCGCTCTCGCGGGAACCGCCGGAGTCTTCCACAACCCTCTGTGACTCGGGCTGAGCGGCACCAGGAGGAGTGCCGCCTCGACGCGAGCCGCTAGAGTCGTCCGCCTTCGCCAGCGCGCGCCAGAGGGCCGCCGCCGATTCGAGGACGTCCTCCCGGTACACCTCCTTGTTTCTCTCCGTCAGCACGCGCACCCACTCCGCCAGCGTGCCCCACACCAGCGCTTCGCCCACCCGGGCGCAGCCGGGCACCAGCGCCCCCTCCTGCTCTCCCTTCAGGAGCACCTCTCGCACCATGGCCCGCGCCGCACTGCCGGGCGCCGGCTGCCCTTCGACTTCCGGGTGCCGGTGCAGGAAGGCGAAGGCGAAAGGGCCGGGCAGCCCCAGCGCCCAGTGCGTCAGCGCATTCCAGAAGGTGAAGAAGGCCTCGCGGAAGCTGACGCCGTCCGCCCCGTGCTTGCAGAAGAAGGCCCAGTCCACCTCCCGGCAGAAGGTGTCCTCGTGGAAGCTCCGCACCGTCTGGGCGAAGTGCTGCTTGCTGCCGTAGCGCCGGTACAAGCTGCCCACCGACATCCCCACGGACCGGGCCAGCTCCTCGGCCTTCACGTGCTCGTAGCCATGCCGGCCCAGCACCTCCGCCGAGCTCTGCATCATCCCCGAGAGGTAATGCTCCGCGAACCCCATCCCCTACCCCTCCTGCCCCCTTCCGGGGCGGCCGTCCCGTGGAAGTAATGTTCCTTCCACCATTCCCTTCTACCGGAGAGGGCTGACATGGCTGGTAGGGAGCGCCTGCCATCCCCGGCGGGTAGGCCCTCATGGCCGAGCCCGTCCTCGCCGCTTCGCCGCTCCGGCGAGGTTGCCTGACGCGTGGAGCACGCAACTCTCTGGTGTTGCCACGAGACACCTGCGTCTCACTGGCGTCGCGAGGCCGCTCGGGGTCGCGGGTTCTCGATTCCCTCGCGACGGGCGGCGGCGAAGTCAAACCCGATGCAGTCCGCGCATGAAGCGGCCATTACATCCCTGGTTCCCAGGAGTGCGCGCGATTGCAGGGACTTCTCGGCCCGCGCAGTACCTGGCGGAGCCGCCCCGAGGCTGAGACCACGAACGTGCCGCCAGCAATCGAGCCGGCGGCGGCGTCAGAGGGAGCGTCTGTCGCCGAGCGTGGCGAGGAAGGCCCGGTCCACGGCCCCTGCGCAGGCGCGTCCCCGACAATCGCAGCAGCTACCCGCGACTTGAATCAGCCCTCCAGGAAGGCGGAGATGATTCCGTTGATCTCCCGCTTCTGCGCTTCGGTCGCCCCGTCCCACATGTCGTCGTGGCGGGTGCCGGAAAGCGGGATGACCTTCATGCCCAAGGCGCGTTGCTCTTCCACGTCAGGCAGCACGCCCTCGTCCGCCACCTGGTCGCTGGAGCGGATGGAGAGGACTCGTGGCGACCGCGCGCGCGGCAGCGGCATGCGCCGGTTGTCGAGCGAGATGACCTTCTCGACCCGCGCCGCATGCTCGTGAGCGAACAGCATGGCGATGTCGCCACCGTTGCTATGGCCCACCAGCAGCAGGTGCTCCACATCCAGCTCCGGGTGCATCCGCGCCAGCGCCCGACGCACGAAGAGCAGGTCCTGCACGCCCTGCTCCCAGTTCGGGCGGCGGGCTTCACGAAGCTTGCCGCTGGTGGCCAGGGGCGGGTCGCCGGGCAGCTCGTACTGGATGCTGGCCACGAAGTAGCCATGGGCCACCAGGTTGCGGGCGATGAAGGAGTAGTCGGTGTACTGGCCGCCGTGGCCGTGGCTGAGCAGCGCGAGCTTGAGCCTGGGGCGCGGCCCCGCCGTGTCCCGGAAGTACAGGACAAGGGGAACAGAGCGGCTCCGGGCCGGGTCGAACAGTGCGAGCTGCTCGGTTCGAAGGTCCGCTTCGGGCGATGTCGCAACCTGGGCCGTGACGCTGCGGCTGGCTGGAGCGCAGCCGGCAGCCAGCTCGAGCACGCCCAGCGCAAGTGCAAGAGGGACTCGCATCGAGCGAGTGTCTCATGATTCCGCTGGGCATCCCCATGTCTCCATCGAGGCCACGCCACCCTTCGGATATACGCTCACGAGACGAACGGCATGGCCTTCAGCGGCTTCGAATGACGGTGAGGACCCACGACTTGAAGAATGCATTCCGCGGCGTCGTGCACAGTGGCTGCTTCATCGACGAGCGCAACCTGGCGCTGGTCGTCAGCCACCCGCATCCCGACAATGACCACGGAGGCGGGCCGGGCCCCGTCAAGGACTGGAACGAGCCCTATGACCCGGAAGCGTTCCAGAGTCTCATCGACTCCGACTTCGACCCCGACGACGTCTGCTTCGAAGTGGACGGGTTCCGGAACGTGGCGGTGTGCACGGAGGGCCGCTGGACGCTGGAGGAACTCCCGGGCGCTGGAACCATCGAAGCGCTGTGCCGCCAGGGCGCCAACAGCCTGGGCGCGCTGCTCTCGTACGGCGGTTCGGCCTTCCATGCCGCCATTCGCGAACGCGAAGGAGGCGGCTGGGAGGTCCTCGAGTACAAGGGCCTGCCGGCGGGGCTCGTCGAGACGCGCGCGTGCTTCAGCGGTGCCGACATCGTGCTTGCCGGGAGTCTGTCGTACGCGCTCGACGCTCCGTCCGAGGTGGGCCTGCTCGTGCGCGGCGACGGGGGCATGACGTGGACGCACTCACTGGGGCAAGTCCCGGGGCGGGTGCTCGCGCTGGACAGTTGTCCTGGCGCAGACGGGACGAGAATCCTCTATGCCGGCGGCAAGGGACTCTGGATGCACACGGAGGGCCGCTGGAGCGAGGTGCATTCCTACCTGAACGGCGAAGTGGCCTACCTCCGCTGCTTCCCCTCGGGCGACGTCGTCGCTGGCACGACGCGAGGCGACGTCATCGCTGGGAATGGAGCGGACTGCCGCGTCATCGCACGAGTGGGCCCCATCCATTCCGCCGAGCGGTGGGGTGACTGTTTCTATGTCGCGGACTCGGAGCGGGTCTACCGCCTGGGCACGTCCGGCTTCGAGCGTTGCGCCATTCCCCTGATGGACTCCGTCGGACGGATCCCCACCGTGGGCAGGTTGTCCACGGGAGGCGGACGCCTCTGGCTGGCGGGCAGCCACGTGCTCGCGTCGAGCGTCGACGGCATGGCCTGGACGACGCATCCGGTGCGCTGAGAGCCGGCCCCGGGGAGGCCGCGTCAGTCGAGTCCGCGCTTCCCCTCGGACCAGTACGCCTTCACCTTCTGCGCCGCGCCCACCCCGTCCGCCCGAAGCCGCGAGCGCAGCGCCTGGATGGCCTGCGCCCGGCCCGTCATGACGAGACTCGCGCCCGGCCGCTGCTCCAGCGCCGTGCGCAGGCGCTCCGCCACCGCGGGCAGGTGCGCCTCATCGGGTGTCCGCTCAATCACGGCGCTGCCCGACAGGTGGAACTCGCGCAGCACCGCCTCGGACTCCTCGCGGGAGGAGACCTCGAACACCTGCTCGACGCCTCCCACACCGGCCCGCAGGTTGCGCAGCGCGTGGGCCACGGCGAAGGACGTCTCGTCGCCGAAGAGCACCACGGGTCCCTGGAGCGCCGTGAGCGACAGCGAGCCGCGCGGCCCCATGAACTGGCAGCGGTCCCCCACGCGCACGTTGCGGCCCCACTCCGCGCCGGGGCTGTCGCCATGGAGATACACCAGCAACTGCGTCGTTCCTCGCACCGCGTCCCACGCCAGGGGCGTGTACGTCCGCATCCCCACGCGCGGGAAGTACACCTGCACCTTGTCGCCCGCGCTCCACGAGATGTCGCGCAGCCCTGCTCCCGCCAGCTCCAGCCAGCGGAAGTGAGGAGTGAGGTCTCGCACCTGCTCCACCGTCGCGTCGCGGAACAGGAACCGCCCCAGCATGCCTCCGAGAATCGCCTTCCCTGACGCCATCCGTGTCACTCCCGGGGGCCGAGCTGCCCCCATTCACGCGGGCCATCCTCGCACCGGCGCACCGGCGCGGGAATGAACCCGTGTGACGGAAGCATGAAGAAGCGTGAAGTCCCTCGGTGGAGTCTCAGGCCGCGGCCGTGGCCGCCTGGTCCACCGCGGGCTTGAGCACCTCGCGCGCCCACTTCGCCAGGGTGGTGGGCGTGGTGGTCTGAGGGGAACGCGTCTCGGCGGGGTCCATGCGGCCGTCGATGATGGCGCCGTACAGCTCCGCGTAGAGGTCCACCATCCACGCCGGCATGCCCGCGCCGGCCATTCCCTTGCGCGCGTCGTCCAGCGCCACCTGGACGTAGCGCACGGGCCGGCCGAGCGCCTCCGAGAAGATGGGCTCCAGCTCCGCGTAGGTGACGTGCGCCGGGCCGTGGATGCCCACGTAGCGGTGCCCCTTCCAGCCGGCGTCGAGCAGCACCTCGGCCGACTTCACGGCGATGTCCGCCACCGCCACCATGGGCACGGCCTTCGTGCGGGGCATGGGCATGAACAGCGAGCTCGTCTTCGCCAGCGTCGGCAGGTCGCGCAGGAAGTTCTCCATGAAGAAGCCCGGCCGGAGGATGGTGACGTCCGGGCAGACGGCCTTGAACGCCTCCTCCACGGCCAGCAGCGCGCCCACGGGGCCCGTACCCGGGCCGTTCTGCGCACCCACACTGGACAGCACCACCACGCGCTTCACGCCGTGCTTCTTCACCGCCTGCGCCGCGGTGCGCGCCGCGTCCCCCGCCCAGGAAACGAAATCCGGTCGGATGGCCGGCGGCGTCAGCCAGAACAGCGCCTCCGCCCCGGCCAGCGCGCGGTCCAGTACCGCGGCGTCGTCGGTGGAGCCCTCCACCAGCTTCGCGCCGCGCTTCACCAGGTCCGCCACCTTGTCCGCGCTCCGGCTGATGACGGTGAGCGAGCGGCCCGCCGCCAGCAGGCTCAGCGCCAGGGGACGGCCGATGTTTCCGTTGGGGGTATTGATGACGATGCTCATGGGGTGTCTCCGGGGAACGTCGAGATGGGCGTAAAGTGCTCGCGCTCCCGGCATGAGGCCACTGCATGTTACTCATGTGGACATGAGCGCCCCTCATGTTCGCCGTCCTCCGGCCTCCGCGACGCCCGAGCCCACGCCGGCCTCCACGGACCTGTCCGGCATCAACCTCAACCTCGTGGTGGCGCTGGACGCGCTGCTGACGGAGGCCAACGTCACCAAGGCCGCCGCGCGGGTGGGCGTCACCCAGTCCGCAATGAGCCACTCACTGCGGCAGCTCCGCGAGCTCCTGGGAGACGCGCTGCTCATCCGCGGACGGGGCGGCATGGTGCGCACGCCGCGCGCGGAGCAGCTCGCCGCGCCCCTCCACCGCGGGCTGCTGGAATTGCAGCGGGCCCTTCGCAACGAGCCCGTCTTCGAGCCCCGCACCGCCAGGCGCCGCTTCATCCTGGCCACGGGGGACTACTTCGCCGCCACGCTGCTGCCGGAGTTGCTCGTGGTGCTCAACACCGAGGCCCCGCACGTGGACCTCGTCGTCCGCCACCTCATCCCGGACCAGGCCATCTCCCTCATGGAGAGCGGCGATGTGGACCTGTGTGTGGCCGCCTTCCCCGACTCCTCGCTCTCCCTGCGGCAGCAGAAGCTCTACACGGAGGACTTCGTCTGCGTGGTGCGCGAGGGCCACCCCGCCGTCCGCAAGGGGCTGGATTTGGAGACGTACCTGCGCCTGCCCCACGTCCTCATCAGCCCCCGGGGCGAGGGGGCCGGGGCGGTGGACACCGCGCTGGCGGCGATGGGGCGCTCGCGGCGCATCGCCCTGCGCCTGCCCTACTTCCTCACCGCGCCCCTGGCGGTGGTCCACTCGGACCATGTGCTTACCGCACCGCGTCGTCTGGTGGAGACCTTCACCGGCAACGGCGCCTGGCCCCTCCGAGTCCTCCCCCCGCCCCTCGCGCTCAGGTCCTTTGACGTCCTTCAAATCTGGCACGAGCGGTTCGACACAGACCCGGCCCACCGCTGGCTGCGAAGTGCAGTCTCACGCGCCGCCGGAGTCACTGGCGACCTACCCTCCAGGTCTTCACGGCGGGTGCGCAGGACGCAACCTTCCTGACACTCCCGGACAGGGACACTGAACGCAGATTCAAGGGTGGGCGAGCATCCCACGGCCCTGCCGTTGTATACGTGGTCCTCTATGACTTCTTCCGAGAAGCTGGTTTTCACTCAAACGGTCGAAGCGCTCTTCGTGCGCGCTCTGGAGAATCGACTGACGCCGGCGTGCCGCGAGCACCTGCGTCGGGCGGGGCTGGACCTGGAGCAGAAGCTGGAGCGGACCTACACCTTGGAGCAGTGGAAGGAGTTCCTCCGCATCGCCGCGGGCCACGTCTACGGAGGCGTCCCCGCCGAGGCGGCGTATTACTCGCTGGGCGAGCGCTTCATGGACGCCTACTTCGGGACCTTCTTTGGCCGGGCCCTGCTGGGCGTCGTCCGGCTGGCGGGCCCCCGGCGCATGCTGTTGCGCGCGGCCATGGGCTTCCGTGCGGGCAACAACTTCAGCGACGTGGACATCGTCGAGCGAAGCCCCACGTCCCTGGAATTCCGGATGAATGACGTGCTGGCGGACCTGCCCACCTTCGCCTCGGGGCTGCTGGCCCGGGCGGTGGAATTGTGCGGCGGGTGGCGCGTGGTGGCGGTGCCCGAGGAGTTCGACGGCACGTCGGCCACGTTCCACATCCGCTGGTCGGAAGTGCCCGTCGAGGCCGCCCTCAGCGCCACCGGTGACGGCGGCGTGTCGCGGCCCCGGGCGTAGCAGTCCCCCTTCGGGGCCCGGCAGGGCGGGCGCGGACAGCGCTCCAGCCACCGGGCCCCGGGACGGGCTCATGACTCCGGAAGGCCTCCGTCGAGTCGGCCCGCCCCGCGTTACCCGGAATCACCGAGGCCGCGCGTCCACCGCGTCGAGGAACGCGAGGATGCGCTGACCGCAGGCCTCCGGCTGCTCCAGGGGGAACAGGTGCGTGGTGCCCGGAAGCTCCTCGGTACAGACGCCGGGCACGGTGCGCCGCACGCGCTCCAGGGCCTCCGGGGTGAGCGTGTCCGTGTCACCGCCCCGCATCACCAGCGTGGGCACCGTCACCTTGCGCAGGGAGGACCACACGTTGACGGGAATCGTCTCGAAGATGCGTGCCTCCCATGCCGCGGGGATGGTCAGCCGGACGCCGCCACCGGGAGCGTCGACGAGGCCGTGGGCGAGGTAGTCCTGGAAGGACTCGGGGTCGAAGCGCTGGAAGAGGGACTTCTTGCCGTAGCTGGCGGCCACCTCCTCACGAGAGCCCCACGCCTCACGGCGGCGCCGCGCGCCACTGGCCAGGGGAATCCGCTTCCGCATGCCCAGCAGTGCCGCCGCACGGAGCATCCACAGGCGCTTGCCGGTGACGAGCACCGGGTCCAGCGCCACCACGGCCCGGAACAGGCCCGGCGACTTCACCGAGGCGAGCAGCGTGGCCACACCGCCCACGCTGTGCCCCACGCCCACCACGTTCTCCAGACCGCGCGCCCGCAGTGTGTGGGCCAATTCGTCCGCCAGGTCCGTCCAGCTCCCTAGCGTCAGCGGGTCCTCGCCCGGTACGAGGCAGCGGCTGCGCAGCGTGAAGACGCGGTAGCGCGTCTTCAGCGACTCGATGAGCTTGCGGTAGGTGCCCGGTGGGAAGCCGTTGGCGTGGGCCAGGTGCAGCACCGGGCCGGTGCCGCCCCACTCATCCAGTTCCAGAGCGTCGCGCATCCCCTTCCGCATACTCCGGACGGTCCCCGGTGTCTTCAGCAGGTAGGCAGGGAGCGCATCCAGCCCGGACACGGGGGGAAGTCGCACAGCGAGGAGCGGTGCTACTTCACCGCGTCCGTGGCCTGCGCATCCGCCGGTGCCGCCGCCGGCGCCTCGGCCGCCTTCAGTTCCTCCTTGCAGCTCACGATCTGTCCCGCGGCGCTGCAGATGAAGCGGTGCCCACGGCATTCAGCAGTCCAGGGTGTCACCTGCTCGCCAATGCCAAACGAGTCCTTCTCTCCGGAGATCTGCAACTCTTCAGCAGGGCAGCCAATGGCTCCCGCGGAGAGGTTCGCATACTGCTGCTTGCTGACAGTCACGCAGCCGGAAGCAACCGCGAGGAGGGGAACGAGGATGAGGGTACGAAGGCAGGAATTCATGGGCGGCCTTGTACTGCATTGACCGCCTGGAATGCAGCCCCCAGACATCCAGCGGAGCCGCACTCACCGCCACTGCGGATGTGACAGCACGCGCGTCTCGACCTCGGGCGTAAGCGCCGCGCCGTGGGGCGCCCTCGACGACGAGCGCTTCCACCGCTCCAGCCACCGCTCGCCCAAAAGCAACTCCAATGACTCACGCCGGGTAGCGCCCACCGTCGTTTCACCCTTGGTGCCCGTAGACACACCGGCCCCCACGAAGAAGCCAGCCAGCAGCAACGTCACCCGCGTCGGCGTGGCCGCGCTGTACGTCAACAGCAGCGTCCCCTCGCCATCCTCGCGGCAATGCCTGCGCACTCGCGCCAGCACGCCTTCGGTCCACATGTCCGGGTTGGACGCCGGGGAGAACGGGTCGAAGTACACGAGGTCCGCCACCGGCAGCGCGCCGTCCAGGTGCGGCACCGCGTCCCCGAGCAGCAGCCGCCAGCGCACGCCCTCCCCTTCCCACACGCCGTCGCGCATCAGCGCCTCGGCCGCCTCGCGGAAGGGCTGGAGGAACGGAAAGCCCGCCGCGTCCGCCAGCGCCAGCCGCAGCGGCGCCAGGTCCACCTCGAAGCTCACCACCTCCAGCGTGCGCCGCTGCTCCGCGCCCAGCGAGCGCGCGCAGGTGAGCGCGGCCACCGCGTTGGTGGCGGCCCCCAGGCCCACGTCGTGGATGACCAGCGGCGGGCCCGGCTGGCGCAGGCGCTCGGCCAGGCGCGGCTGCTCCACGTAGAGCCGCAGCGCCTCCTGCCACGGGCCCACCGAGGGGTGCATCACCTCGCCATGGCCCAGGTGCCGCACGGCGCGCGCTCCGTTGCGCAGGGTGACGACCTCGAAGTCCCCGTCGCGCGGATTGGCGACCGTCGCCTCGCCGCTCACCCGACCTCCTTCAGCGTCACCTCACGCGCCCCCGCCTCTTCCTTCAAGTCCTTCGGCGTGGCGATGGCGGCCTTCAGCTCCCGGGCCACCTGGTCGTAGGTGCCACCGAGGATGCCCGCGCGGATGCGCCCCATGAGCTTCTGGTAGTGCCGCACGTTGTGCACCGACAGCATCCGCGAGCCCAGGTGGTGCTTGCCGCGCATCAGGTGCTGGAGGTACCCGCGCGTGTAGCGCTTGCACACGTAGCAGTCGCACTCGGCATCCAGCGGCGCGTCGTCCAGCCGGAACGCGGTGCGCGTAATCCTCACCAGCCCCTGGAACGTGTACGCATAGCCCTGCTGCGCCATCTTCGTGGGGATGATGCAGTCGAACATGTCCACGCCGCGCAGCACCGCTTCAATCAAGTCGGTGGGAGTCCCCACGCCCATGAGGTAGCGCGGCTTGTCCGCGGGCAGCGACGCGGTGGCGCGCGCCGTCATCGTCTCGCGCTCCGCCTTCGTCTCGCCCACCGCCAGCCCGCCGATGGCGAAGCCGTCGAAGGGCAGCTTCGTCAGGAAGTCCGAGCTCTCGTCGCGCAGGTTCGGGTACACGCCGCCCTGGACGATGCCGAACAGCGCCTGCCCCGTGTCGTGCTTCGCCTTCGCCGCAAGGCTGCGCACCGCCCAGCGGTGGGTGCGCTCCATGGCCTCGCGAGTGCCCGCCTCGTCCGTGCGCGAGTCGATGCACACGTCCAGCACCATCATGATGTCCGAGTTGATCGCCTGCTGCATGGCGATGCTGGACTCGGGGCTCAACAGCTGCCGGCTGTTGTCGTGGAAGCTGCGGAAGTGGGCGCCCTTCTCCGTAATCAGCCGGTCCTCCGGCAGGGAGAAGATTTGAAACCCACCCGAGTCGGTGAGGATGCCACCATCCCACTGCATGAACGGGTGGATGCCCCCGAAGCGCTTGAACACCTCCGGGCCCGGCCGGAGCATCAGGTGGTAGGTGTTCGCCAGCAGGATGCTGGCCCCCGTCTCCTTCACCTCCTCGCTGCCCAGGTGCCGGAAGGCGGCATGGGTGGCCACCGGCATGAACATCGGAGTGAGGAAGGAACCCCGGCGGGTGTGCAGGATGCCCGCACGGGCGCCGGTGGGGTCGGTGGTGACGAGCTCGAAGCGGACGGCCATTGAACGGCCCTTATACCCGCCACTCCCGGCCGGCACCGCATCCATCTGCCCGGCCCGCTCCCCCACCCCCAGACCCTGGTCCCCAGTGGCCCCCTCCCCGCCCCCAGGGCAGGCGACCAGGGGCGACTCATGTGGGAGAGCCCCGGCACCCCGCCCGCCCGGACGGCGGCATTTTCCGGACCCTCCCAGCGGTTACATTGGGTCACCGCGAACGGGCCGGGACTGGAATCACCTTGCTTCTTTGGCCCACCGCGCCATTTCCGCTACAACGCCGCCGCCATGTTCAACGTCATCAACGTCTCCAAGGCCTACGGGCCCAAGAAGCTGTTCGAGGAGGTCAATGTCACCTTCTCGCCGGGCCGCCGCTACGGCCTGACCGGGCCCAACGGGGCCGGGAAGTCCACGTTCATGAAGATCCTCGCCGGGGACGAGGAAGCGGACATGGGCGAGATCATCCGCCCGCGCAAGCTGGGCATCCTCCGCCAGGACCACTTCCGCTACGAGGAAGACCGCGTCCTCGACGTGGTCGTCATGGGCAACAAGGCCCTGTGGGCCGCCATGTCGGAGAAGAACGCGCTGCTGGCCAAGTCGGACATCACCGACGAGGACGGCAACCGGCTGGGCGAGCTGGAGGGCGTCATCGCCGAGGAGGACGGCTACTCCGCGGAGAGTGACGCGGCCACGCTGCTCGCGGGCCTCGGCATCGAGGAGGCCTTCCACGAGGGCCCGATGCGCCAGCTCACCGGCGGCCTCAAGCTGCGCGTGCTGCTCGCGCAGGCGCTGTTCGGCAAGCCGGACGGGTTGCTGCTCGACGAGCCCACGAACAACCTCGACATCGACTCCATCCGCTGGCTGGAGACCTTCCTCCACGCGTTCGAGGGCGTGCTCATCACCATCAGCCACGACCGGCACTTCCTCAACTCCATCTGCACGCACATCGCGGACATCGATTACGAGGCCATCATCCAGTACACGGGTGGCTACGACGACATGGTGCGCCAGAAGGCGCAGCTGCGCAGCCGCGTGGAGTCGGAGACGGCGGAGAAGAAGAAGAAGATTGCCCAGCTCCAGGACTTCGTCGCCCGCTTCAGCGCCGGCACGCGCGCCTCGCAGGTGCAGAGCCGCATCAAGCAGATCGACAAGCTGAAGTCGGAAGACCTCAAGCGCTCCAACATCGCGCGCCCGTTCATCCGCTTCGACCAGAAGGTCGCCAGCGGCAGGCAGACGCTGATGATTGAAGGCATCCACAAGTCCTTCGACGGCCAGAAGGTCATCAAGCCGTTCAACGCCCTGGTGTGCAAGGGCGAGAAGGTCTGTGTCATCGGCCGCAACGGCGTGGGCAAGTCCACGCTGGTGAGGATGATTGCCGGCCAGCTCGAGCCGGACGGCGGGAAGATTGGCTGGGGCCACCAGGCCTCGGTGGGCTACCTGCCGCAGGACCACCACGGCGTCGTCCGCAAGGGCACCACCTGCTTCGGCTGGCTGCGTGATTTGCACGACAAGCTCACCAACGAGGAGATCTCCGGCGTGCTGGGCCGGATGCTCTTCTCCGGCGACGAGCGGATGAAGAACACCGACACCCTCTCCGGTGGCGAGACGGTGCGTCTGCTCCTGTCCAAGCTGATGATCATGCAGGACAACGTGCTGGTGCTGGACGAGCCGACGAACCACCTGGACCTCGAGTCCATCGCCGCGCTCGCCGAAGGCCTCCAGAAGTACGAGGGCACGGTCATCGTCGTCACGCACGACCAGGAGCTCATCTCCGAGGTGGCCACCCGCATCTGGTCGCTCCAGCAGGGCCAGGAGGTGCTGGACTTCAACGGCCCCTACTCGGAGTTCGTGGAGAAGCACGCCGCCGCCGCGACGCAGCGCCGCTAGCCGCACGAAGCGCCCAGGCGCTGAAGCACGAATCGCCGCCCGTCACCGGGGATGCACTCCCGGCACGAGGCGGCGATTCGCGTTTACAGTCGCCCACGCGCGGAGGCGTGGGCCCCAACTCACGGAGCGCTACGGGTTTGGAAAGCCGAGCGTTCCCGACACCACGAACCAGTCGTCCCTGCTGTTGGAGTCCCCGAAGAGGACGCGGCTCAAGGTGGGCGACTTCCCGGAGGTGACGAACGCGCTGGACCAGTCCACGGAGACGTCCCAGGCGGTCGGGAAGGTGGTGTACGTGCAGAGCGCGCCGTTGCAGTCGACGGGCAGCCACTGTCCCTCGGCCTGGAGCGCCTGGAGCTGCGCCGGGTAGCCCGCGAAGTTGTTGCCGGGGCTGACCAGGGCAATCGCATCCTGCGCCACGCCGAAGCCATCCCGGATGCGCAGCGTGCGGTTGCCCGAGCCGATGCCGGTGGTCCCACCCTGGAAGTCCCAGGCCGTATCGTAGTTGTTGACGTAATTGAATTGCGGGAACTCGCTCTTGCTGAGCGTCTCGGAGGAGGGGGCATCCGCGCCGGACGCACGGTCCGGGTTGAGGTGCACGACGATGGTGTCACCCGTGGCCACCTGCACGTCGGGGAGCGTGGCCAGCGGGCTGTTGGGGCTGTTTCCGTCCACCAGCGTGGCGCCGGCCACGCTGCCGCCCGTGACGACGTAGAGCTCCACCAGGTCCCTACCGAGCGGGACGCTGGGGGCAACCTCCGAGATGCGCAGCCGGGCGGGCTGCACGAAGCCCGTGAAGGTGGCGGTGGTCGCCGCCGAGTCCAGCCGCCGCCCCTGCGTGTCCTTCACCGTGGTCGCCACCGTCACCGTGTACGTCTGCCGGGGCGTCTGGTTCACGGTGGTCAGCCAGACGTTGCGGTCGCTCACGCTGGCGCCCGTCACCGTCAGGCCGGGGATGGAGAACTGGCTGCCGTTGCCCAGGACGGACGCCGGGTCGATGCGCCGGTCGAAACGGACGACGACGCTTCTCGCGTCGCCCGCCTGCGCGCTCATCACCCTGGGGGCGGGGCACACGACGGAGGTGAGCTGCGACGCCGACCACAGCGAGGGCTGGGTGGAGTTCGTGGTCACCGTCGTGAAGCGCCACAGGGGCGAGACGACAGTCACCGTGCACTGCCCCGCCAGATCGAGTGTGTCCTTCAACGTCTCCTCCACGCGCAGCCGCAGGTTGGCGGCGCTGGCCGAGCCCTCGGGCACGCCGGCCGTCGCCAGGGGCGCCTGCACGTGGCCGGAGCCGCCAGGCACGAAGCCGGTGGAGCCAATGGTGCCGGAGATGGAGATGTACTCGGACTCGTAGGCGTCCACGTTGGTGGGCAGGTCCAGGTTGCTGACGTCCTGCACGAGCCCATCCAGCGGGTTGCCAAAGCTCAGCGCGCCGTAGCCGGAGATCCTCGCCCGGGCCTGTCCGTTCACCGTGAGGCGCTCGGAGACGATGACACTCACACGCTCGCCGCTCACGGGCACGGGGAAGAGCGTGCTCGGCTCCACCTCCACGAAGATGGCGGGCCCGTTGCGCTCCGCCTGGAGGAAGAAGCCCGCCGGGTCGTTGACGGCGCTGCCGATGTGCGGCTTGACGTAGGTGATGAGGGCGCCGTCGATGGACAGGTTCACCGGGCCATTCGCTGCGGCGCGCACCTCGGCAATCTGCGCCGAGGCCGTGCTGGGGCTGATCTCGATGTCATACGTCTCCGACTTCGTGGCCTCCCGGTTGCCCGCCGCGTCCGTCGAGTAGAACCGCACGGTGGTGGTCCGGCTGAGGGTGAAGGGAGACGTGAACAGCGGCGAGGCACCGTTGGGCGCGGAGCCGTCCAGCGTGTAGCGCGTCTCCGTGCAGGACGACTCCGTGTCCGTGCAGGACAGCTGCACCAGGACGGGGTCCGAGAAGCTCCCGCCGCCGGGCTGCGCCTGCGTCACGGGCGGCCGGGTATCGATGGTGTAGAGCTCGCGCCGGGGCGCCTCGATATTGCCCACCGCGTCCACCGAGAGGAAGCGCACCTGCGCGCTGGCGGAGAGGTGGAGGGGCGCGGTGTAGCGGGTGCTGCTGGTGGACGGCTCGCTGCCATCCAGCGTGTAGAACGTCCCGGCGCAGCCGACGCCGCCCGTGTCCGAGCACGCCAGCGTCACGTCGATGGCGCTGGCGAAGACGCCGCCCGGCGGGCTGGCCGCGGTCAGCGGTGCCGTGGTGTCCGAGGAGAAGGTGTACGTCTCCAGCACCACGCCGCTGCTGTTGCCCGCCGCGTCCACGGCGAAGAAACGCAGGGACGTGTTGCTGGAGAGCAGCAGCGCGCCCGTGTAGCGGGGGGAGTTGGTGTCGGGGATGCCGCCGCTCGTCGTGTAGTGGATGGCGGCGCACCCGCTGCCGCCCGTGTCGGAGCACGTCAACGTCACCGTCTGCGGCGTGAAGTACGCCCCGCCGCGCGGGCTGGCGGAGACGGTGGGCGCCAGCGGGTCGATGACGTACGACGCCGTCTTCACGGGCTCGGTGTTGCCCACGCCGTCCTGCGAGTAGAAGCGCAGCGTGGCGCTCGCGCCGATGCTGATGGGCCCGCTGTAGGTCAGGAAGCTGCCCGTCGGCGCGGCCGGGTCGGTGGTGTAGCGGATGGCGCCCGCGCAGCCCACGCCGCCCGCGTCATTGCACGTGAGCGTCACGCTGCGCGCATCGCGATAGGCGCCGCCCGGGGGCGAGGCCGTGGTGGTGGGCGGCGTGGTGTCGATGACGTACGTCTCCGTCTTCACCGACTCGGCGTTGCCCAGCGAGTCCACGGAGAAGAAGCGCAGCGTGGTGGTGGACTCGAAGCGGAAGGCCGTCGTGTACCGCTGCGAGGACTGCGTGGGCAGGGTGCCGTCCAGCGTGTAGTACGTCACGCAGGGGCCGGTGCTGCCCCCCGTGTCCTGGCACGACAGCGACACCGACTGCGCGCCGGGGAAGTTTCCACCGTGGAGGCTCACGGTGGTGGTGGGGGCCACCTTGTCGATGGTGAAGCTCACCACCCGCACCGACTCGCGGTTGCCCGCGGAGTCCACGGAGAAGAAGCGCAGCGTGACGGAGGACGTCACGGTGAGCGGCGCGTCGTACCGCGGCGACGCATCATTGGGCACCGTGCCGTCGAGCGTGTAGCGCGTCACCGCGCAGCCGGCGCCGCCCTGCTCGTCGGCACAGGTGAGCGTCACCTGCGTGTCCGTCCCGAAGACGCCGCCGGACGGAGTGGCCGTGGTGAGCGGCGCGGAGGTGTCGATGGTGTACGTGCGCGACTGCTCGTCGCCGCGGTTGCCCACCGCATCCACCGCGAAGAAGCGCAGCGTGGCATTGGCGGACAACTGCAACGGCGCCGTGTAGACGGCCGAGCCCGTCGTCGGCAGCGAGCCGTCCAGGGTGAAGTGGATGGCGGCGCAGCCGCTGCCGGTGCCGTCGTCACAGGAGAGCGTCACCTGCTTCGCGGTGTTGTACGTGCCGGAGGCCAGGCTCGCGGACGCCGTGGGCGGCACCCGGTCGATGAGGTACGGCTCCGTCTTCGTGGCCTCGGTGTTGCCCGCCTTGTCCACGGAGAAGAAGCGCAGCGTGAGGCTGGAGGCGACGCGCACCGGCATCACGTACAGCGGGGACGCGGTGGTGGGGGCGGAGCCGTCCACCGTGTAGTACGTGGCCGCGCAGCCGCTGCCGGCGGTGTCCTCGCACTCCAGCGCCACGAACTGCTCGCCGCCATACGAGCGGCCCGGCGGGTTGGCCCGGGTGACGGGCACGGCCTGGTCCACCACGTACGACTCGGTCACCACCGGCCCGTCATTGCCCGCGGTGTCCACGGAGAAGAAGCGCAGCGTGGTGTTGCCGGTGATGGCGATGGGGCCCGTGAAGCGCTCGGACGCGCGCGTCGGCGCGGCCCCGCTGGTGGTGTAATACGTGGCCGCGCAGCCGCTTCCCGCGCCGTCGTCGCAGGTCAGGGACACGGTGAAGGCGGTGCGGAAGGTGCCGCCCCGGGGCGTCGCGGTGGAGACGGGGCCGGAGGTGTCGAGCGTGTACAGCTCCGAGCCCCCGTTGGACGCGTTGCCCGCCCGGTCCACCGCGAGGAAGCGCACCCGCGTGGTGGCCGTCAGGTGGATGGGCGCGGTGTACGCGGGCGAGCCCTCCGAGGGGATGGAGCCGTCCAGCGTGTAGTGGATGGAAGCGCAGCCGGAGCCATTGCCGTCATCGCACGCCAGCGCGACGTCGACGGCGCTGCCGTACGTGCCGGTGCGCGGCGAGGCGGACACCCCCGGCGCGTCCGTGTCGAGCACGTAGCGCTCCGTGCGCGTGCCCTCGCTGTTGCCCGCCTTGTCGACGGAGAAGAAGCGCAGCGTCGTGCTGGCGGAGATGGCCACCGGCGTCGCGTAGCGCGACGACGACTCCGTGGGCAGGCTCCCGTCCACCGTGTAGTACGTGGCCGCGCAGCCCGAGCCCGTGCCGTCATTGCAGGTCAGCGCCACGCTGCGCGGGCTGTTGTACGCACCGCCCGCCGGGGTGGCCGTCGTCGTGGGCGCCTGCGTGTCCCCGGACGTGTTGGTGAAGGTGTACTGCTCGCTCTTCGCGGCCTCCGTGTTGCCCTCCTTGTCCACGGAGAAGAAGCGCAGCGTCGCGGTGGCGGAGAGCGTGAAGGGCTCGCGGTACTGCGTGGAGCCGGTGCCCGGCGTGGAGCCGTCCAGCGTGTAGTACGTGGCCGCGCAGCCGCTGCCGGCGCCGTCGTCACACGCCAGTGCCACGGCCACCAGACTGGTGAAGCTGCCGCCGGCCGGCGTGGCGCGCGTCGCGGGCGCCGTCGTGTCCGGCGTCGGGTTGGGATTCGGGTTGCTACCACCGCCGCCACAGGCGCTCACCAGCTGCGCGGTAAGCAGCGCCACGGCGAAGCGGAGCGGCCAGGAAGTCTTCAGGGACATCGTAGCTCCAGGATGCAAGGCACCCACCCCTTGCCAGGGATTGCGTGTCGGGAAGGCATGTCGCGGGGGGGTAGCCGGGCAACGGATTGAATGTTGCCCGTCTGACAGACCGCGCAGGGTGGCACCGGGGGCGGGGCCTCCGCAAGCGGATGCACTCCAGGCGAAGTCGCTCGCACAGGTCTCCCGCCTCCTGCTGGGTCTGTTCCTACCCGGCGCTCCCCTGCCCTGGCCTGCGCGCCGAACGCGACGAGGCCCCGGCCCCTCTCGCGAGGAGGCCGGGGCCCCGGGGCCCTTCAGGAGGTGGTGCCCGCGCGGCTACCGGGCGGTGTTCCGGCGCACGAGGAACAGGCCCAGGCCGAGTCCCGCGGCCCAGCGGGCGGCGGCCGCCAGCGGCGTCTGCCTCAGCTTCGGCGGGGGCGCGGTCGGCTGGCCCGTGCGCGGGTCCACCACGGGCCGGAACTCGTGGGAGCCGGGGAGCTGCGCCCCGCCCTCCTCCAGCTCCGTCTTGGTGGCCGTCACCACCTTGCCCTGCTCGGGGACCCTGTCACCGGGCGCCTTCCCGTCCGGGGAGCGGTGCTCGAGGATGGCGTTGATTTCCGCGCCCAGCAGGATGGTCTGCGCCGAGATCCACATCCACAGCAGCATGACGATGACGCCGCCGATGGCGCCGTAGTTCACGTCGTACTTGCCGAAGTTGGCCACGTACTTGGAGAAGCCCCACGAGGCCACCACCCAGATGATGACGCCCACCACGGAGCCCGGGGTGATGAACCGGAACGTCTGCTTCACGTCCGGCAGCACGTAGTACAGCACCGCCCACAGGAACATCACCACCAGGCCCGCGACGGGCAGGCGAATCCACGTGAGCACGATGCCCGCGGGCCCGAGCTTGTCCGCGATGACCGGCGTGACGAGGATGGCCATCGCCGCGGCGATGGCCACCACCGCGCCCCCGAGCGTCACGCCCAGGGCAATGGCGCGCAGCTTCCAGAAGGGCCGCGACTCCTTCACCCCGTACATGGCGTTCAGCGCGTCCATCAGCGCGACGATGCCGCTGGACGCCGCCCAGACGGCGCCCACGCCGCCCACCGTCAGCAGCCCCACCGGGTTGCTCTCCGCCAGCGCGTTGATGCGGTCGCCGAGGATCTTCACCACCTCCTGGGGCGCTACCTTCGCCAGCTCCGCGATGAGCGTCTGCGCCTGCGCGGGGTCGATGATGACGCCCGCCAGCGACACCAGGAACAGCAGGAACGGGAAGAGCGCCAGGATGGCCCGGAACGTCAGCGCCCCCGCGACGTCGCCCACGTCGTCGCGCTTCCATTCCGACTTCAGGGCCTTGAAGAACTCCATCCAGCCCATTCCCTTGCCAGGGAGTACCATTCCGCCTCCTCAGGGGTGTTGTGACCTGGGGAACGATGCGCATTCCCCATACCTCGCGACGCCTCCCCTCGCCGAGCCGACGCCCGGGCGCCTCCAGGGCAGGCGGGTTCAGAACCTCGAAAAAGACCCAATTCGCGGAAAACCCCCATGGGGCCACCCTGCCCCCCCTAGGCAGGGCCGCGTTCATTGGCGTACACCATGTGTCGGGCGACTCGCATGGGGTGCGGGTGGTCCATCCCCGAGGACTTCATGTTCGTCACCTGTCTGCTGACCGTCAGCCTGGCCCTGACCGCCAGCGCCGCTCCTGGAATGCCGCCTGGAACCCAGGCCGGGGCGCCCACGCAAACGTTGTGGCTCGTCCAGCCGATGTATCCGGGACAGGACGCGCTGGTGAAGCGCACCGAGGACGGCATCGTCGCGTTGCTGCCTCAAGACTTGAAGGCGCAGCAGGTCATCGGCCGCGAGGCGCTGGAGGGCTACCTCCAGGGTCGCGAGGGCGACGTGGGCTGCGTGACGGGCGCCACGCGCTGCCGCGAGCCGCTGGAGTCGTACCTCGCCTCGCTGGGGCTGGAGCGGGTGGTGCTGGTGCAGGCGGGCCAGGACGACGCGGGCTACCGCTTCCGCGCCGTCAGCGTGCGTCCGGACAGCGGCGCGCGCGCACAGGCGGAGACGGCCAACCCCGCCTTCGAGAAGGCGCTGGCCGGCGTGCTGGTGAAGTTCCTCACGCTCAACGCGACGGTGGAGGCGGTGACGGAGCCCGCGGGCGCCACCGTCTACGTGGACGGGGTGAAGGTGGGCACCACGCCCTACGCCACGGAGGTGCTGCCGGGTGAGCACACCTTCCGCTTCGAGCTGGCCTCGCACCTGCCGAAGGAGGAGACGCGGGTGGTGGCCTCGCGCGAAGCGGTGAAGCTGCGCGCGGCGCTGGAGAAGGTGCCCGCGCGGCTGGTGGCGAAGGTGCTGCCGGAGGGCGCGCGCATCCTGGTGGATGGCAAGCAGGTGGGGACGGACGCGGTGGACCAGGGCATCCAGCCCGGCTCGCGCACCCTGTCGCTGGTGCTGGACGGCTACGAGCCGCAGGAGGTGAAGGCGGAGATTGCCCCCGGCGCGACGTACACGCTGGAGCGCGAGCTGAAGCCCACGTCCATGCAGGCCTTCAAGCTGGCCATGCGCCGCCGCCAGGCCGCCACCATGGCGCGGCAGAGCTACCTGGAGGGCTCCTACGAGATGCTGAGCCTCACCGGCACCTCCGTGGCGACGAACCCGGTGGGCACGAACCCGGGCCTGGGGGACTTCCACACCAACGACGTCCGCGCGCCGGGCTCGAGGAAGATGATGGGCCTGGGCGTGGAGTACGGCCGCTATGGCCAGTACTTCGGCGTCATGCTGGTGGGCGCCACGTACTACCGCACCGCGGACACGTGGACGATGGGCGTCAGCATCCCCGACGGCGCGACGGGCGACTGGGTGGACCGGGTGCGGGGCAACGACAGCGCGCTGGACACGCAGGTGCAGATGATGTCGCTGCGCGCGCTCCAGCCGCAGCTGCGCTACGTGGTGGGCCCCTTCTCCTTCGCCATCCAGGCGGGCGTGGACGTGCGCGGGCTGCTCCTCAAGGAGAAGGACCGCCCGGAGAGCGCCCCCTTCGAGGACGGGCTCTTCGCGGTGGACCTGCACGGCTCCGCGCAGGCCACCGCGCGCGTCTTCGTCTACGAGGGGCTCTACGCCTCCGTGGCGTACCAGTATGGAATCTCGCTGCTGAAGAACATCGCGGGGACGAGCAACCTGCGCGGAGGGGTGGGCTATGCGTTCTGAACCGCGTCGCTGGGTGGTGATGTGCGCGCTGCTGGTGAGCGGGCTGGCCGCGGCTGAGCCGCTGGTGGGCCCCGCGGTGGGCAACGCCGAGGCGCTGGTGGCCGAGGGCACCCGGCTCTACAACAAGAAGCGCTTCGCGGACGCGTCCGACCTGTTCCTCAAGGCCACCCGCGCCAACCCCACGCTGCTGCCGGCGTACCTGGGTCTGGCCCGGTCGCGCCTGAGCGCCAAGGAGATTCCCGGTGCGTGCACGGCGTACCGCGCCTACGTGCACAGCGCGCCGGACATCCAGGACCGCGCCAAGGCGCAGCGCGAGCTGGACCTGTGCGAGCGCCAGCTCAAGGCCGCGCGCAAGAAGCAGAAGGGCTTGGCGCCCGCGGACCTGACGGCGCGCCACGTGGAGCTGAAGGCGGGCTTCTTCGCCGCGCTCGGGGACGGCAAGCTCGTGGGCCCCGACTCGGCGGCGGAGATGCTGACCACGCTGGTGTCGGAGGGCTACCTGGGCACGGACCTGGGGCAGATGGGCGCGAAGCTGAGCGCCGCCAGCCGCAACGCCGCCGAGGAGCTGCACCGCCGCGCCCTGGCCGGTGAGACGCTCCCGCCCGAGCAACTGCGCGAGTCGCGCAAGCTCTTCGAGCTGGCGGCGAACACGGGAGAGGCCTCCCCCAACGCGGCGGCGCAGGCGCCGTTCCTGGAGGGGCTGGCGGTGTTCCAGGAGGGGAATTTCGCCAAGGCGCAGCCCCTGTTCGCGCAGGCGGCCGCGGCGGATCCGGGCCGCACCGAGTACCGCGTCTGGCGCGCGGCGTCGCTGCAGCGCGCGGGAGACCTGAATGGCGCGCTGGCGGTGATGGAGGCGGACCTACCGGACGACGTGCGCACGGACGTGCTGCGCGCGGAGGTGGCTCGGAAGAAGTCGCCCAGGGACGGGGCGCGCGAGCTGGAGCGCATCCTCTTCCAGCGCTACCCCACGGCGGCGCGCTGACCCCATGTCCCTGTTCATCTGCCAGCGGTGCGAGGCGCAGTACGAGACCTGGGGCGGCGCGTGCCCCGCTTGTGGCGGCACCGAGCTGCTGAAGCTGGCGCCGCAGGTGGACAAGATGTTGGGCCGCACCATCGCCGGCAAGTACAGCATCCTGCGCCGGCTGGGTCAGGGCGGCATGGGCTCGGTGTACCTGGCGGAGCAGGTGGGCATCGGCCAGCAGGTCGCGATGAAGTTCCTCAACACCGGGTTGTCGATGGACCCGGACGTGGCGAGGCGCTTCCTCAACGAGGCCAAGAGCTACGCGCGCGTGGCGCACCCCAACGCGGTGAACCTGCACGACTTCGGGCAGGACGAGGAGGGCACGCTCTACATCTGCATGGAGTACGTGGAGGGCGATGACCTCAAGCGCCTGCTCTCCAACACGGGGCGGCTCCCGGTGCACGAGGCCGCGGACATCATCCTCCAGGTGGCGGACGTGCTGGCCTACGCGCACGCGCGGCAGGTGGTGCACCGCGACCTCAAGCCGGAGAACGTGATGGTCCGGCAGGGCATGCGGGGCTGGCACGTGAAGGTGCTGGACTTCGGTATCGCCCGCATCAGCGACGGCGCCCCGCGCCTCACGATGCAGGGTGCGGTGGCCGGCACGCCCCGGTACATGTCGCCCGAGCAGGCCATGGGCCAGGACGTGGACTCGCGCGCGGACATCTACGCGGTGGGCGTGGTGCTCTTCGAGCTGCTCACCGGCCAGCAGCCCTTCGACGGGACGAGCGTCGCGGAAATCATGCAGAAGCAGGTGCACCAGCCCATGCCGCACCTGACGGACGTGGTGGCGGACCTGCAATTGCCGGCCATCGACGCGGTCATCCAGAAGGCGACGGCGAAGAAGCGCGTGGAGCGCTACGCCACCATGGAGGCGTTCGCCTCGGACCTGAGCAACGCGCTGCCTACGCTCACGGGCCGCTCGCCCATCAGCGGCGTCAACCCCGCGGTGAAGGGCGCCGCCGACAAGGAGGACAAGTCGAACACCCTCCTCTTCGGCGACGGCTCCGAGGCCACGCTGGTTCGCGGGGCCGCCGTCACCCCACCGGTGGACTCGGGCCGGTACAACACCGGCCGCGTGGCGCCGATTCAGCTGACGCAGCCCGCGCCGACGCAGGCCCCGCGCGCGGGCGTCGCCGTGTCGGACGGGTTCGACAAGACGGCGCACACGACTTCGCCCTACGCGGCGCCGAAGCGCTCGCGCACGGGCCTGATGATGGGCCTCGGTGTTGCCGCGGTGCTGGTGGCAGGCGGCGTGGGCGTGGTGGCCATCCGGGGTTCAGGCGGTGGGGATGTGCAGGTGGTTCCCGCCGCGTCCGCGAACACGCCGCCCGCGCCCCCGCCTCCGCGCGCGGAGGCTCCGAAGCCTCCGGAGGTGGCGCCCGCTCCGCCCGCCGAAACCGCCCCGCCGCCGCCCGCCGTCGCGGACTCCGCGGCGACGCGCGAGGACATAGAGCGTGCGAAGGACAGGTTCATCGAGATCAACGACGACTTCGCGGAAGGAGCGCTGAACAAGGCCCTCCAGAAGTTCGAAGTCGCACGGGAAAGGGGGCTGGCCGACCTGGACCCCGAGCTGGCGGCACTGGGTGACAAGCTCCAGGATGCCTCGAAGCGGCTGGCCAGCGCGCAAGCCCTAGAGAAAAAGGGCGACTGCGAGAAGGCCATCGATCTCTACAAAAAGCTGAAGAAGGACTACCCACGACTCCCACAGGCCGCCCGGGGCATCTCTCGCTGCGAGGCCGATCTACCAGACGAGACCATGCGGTAGTCCCAGGCCCCACCCGCGCGCGTCCATGCCCGGCCCCCGAGAGATTCGAGCCGACCACGACCGCGCGTCCATCGTGATGTACCAGGCCTATCCGGACGCCATCGCGGACGTGGCCGTGAAGCAACAGAAGTTCGGCCCGCCCTTCTCCGTAGGCCGGATGACGTGGATAAAACCCAGCTTCCTGTGGCTGATGCACCGCTCCAACTGGGGCCGCAAGAGCGGGCAGGAGCGGACGCTCGCGGTGCGAATCCGGCGTGAAGGCTGGCACGAGGCGCTGAGCCTCGCGGTCCTCACCGCCTTCGAGCCCCGGGTCCACGGCACCCCCGAAGCCTGGCGCCGGGACTTCGAGTCCGCGCCCGTTCACGTGCAGTGGGACCCGGAGCGCACGCTGCGCGGCGCGGGCCTCCCGCATGACAGCATCCAGGTGGGCCTGGGGCGCACGGTGATTTCCCGCTACGTGGAGGCGTGGACCGTGGCCATCGAGGACCTCACGCCGCGCGTGCAGAAGATCCGCCGCCTGCTCGACGAAGGGCGCGCGGAACAGGCCACCCGCCTGTGCCCACCGGAGCGTGTGTATCCCGTGCCCGCGGACCTCGCGCACCGGCTGGGGATGTAGCGCACGGCACGGCTTTCGGGGGCTCCGGCGCCGCTGCTATTCTTCGCCCTCCGCACCGCACGTGGCGGTGGCTGGAGGGGGGATTCCCGATGGCAGAGATTCAAGGCGTGGAGAACATGACGGTGGCGCAGCTCCAGGAGGAGCTGGGCCGGGGCGGCCGGTTCGTCGTGTTCGAGTACTGCATCTCCATCCTGGTGATGACGTTCAGGCGCTCGTCGGACGTGTATTTCATCCGCGCCGGCGAGAGCACGACGAGCAAGAGCATCGGCTACACGCTGCTGTCGCTCTTCCTCGGCTGGTGGGGCATTCCGTGGGGCTTCATCTACACGCCGATGTGCCTCGTCACCAACCTGGGCGGCGGCAAGGACGTGACGGAGGCAGTGGTGTCGTCGATGCTGGCCACCGCCCCGCAACATTCCGGGGCCTGAGCCCCGCCGAACCGCGGACCACCTTCAGCCCGCGTACACCGGAAGCACCGGGGCGTCCTTGAGCCGCGGTGCCTTCGCGTCCTTGCCGGACAGCAGCGGCGTGGACACGGGCCACGGAATGCCCAGGTCGGGGTCATTCCACAGCACGCCGCGCTCGGTGTCCGGCGAGTACAGCGTGGTGCACTTGTAGTGGAAGTCGGCGGACTCGCTCAGCACGCAGAAGCCATGGGCGAAGCCGGGCGGAATCCACAGCTGGCGCCGGTTGTCCGTGGACAGCTCCACCGCCACCCACCTGCCGAACGTGGGCGAGCCCTTCCGGATGTCCACCGCCACGTCGTACACGGCGCCGGCCAGCACCTGCACCAGCTTGCCCTGCGCGTGGGGCTCCTGGAAGTGCAGCCCCCGAAGGATTCCCTTCGCCGAGCGCGAGTAGTTGTCCTGCACGAAGGGCCCGGGGATGCCCGCGTCCGCGTAGCGCTTCTCATGGAACGTCTCCATGAAGAAGCCGCGGTCGTCGCCGAACACCTTCGGCTCCACGATGAGGACGCCCGGCAGCTCCGTGGGAATCACCTTCATGACACCGCCCCGCGGTGCTCGATGAGGTCCAGGAGGTACTGGCCGTACTCGTTCTTGCGCATCGGCTCCGCGAGCGTCGCGAGTTGCTTCTCGTCGATGTAGCCCATGCGGAACGCAATCTCCTCCGGGCACGCCACCTTGAGGCCCTGACGGCGCTCGATGATCTCGATGTAGTTGGACGCCTGCATCAGCGACTCGTGCGTGCCGGTGTCCAGCCACGCGTAGCCGCGGCCCATCAGCTCCACGTTGAGCTGCCCGCGGCGCAGGTACTCCGCATTCACGTCGGTGATTTCGTACTCACCGCGCCGGCCGGGCTTGAGGTTGGCGGCGATGTCCACCACCTGGTTGTCGTAGAAGTACAGCCCGGTGACGGCGTAGTGGGACTTGGGCTTCGCCGGCTTCTCCTCGATGGAGATGGCGCGCTTGTTGGCGTCCAGCTCCACCACGCCATAGCGCTCCGGGTCCTTCACGTAGTAGCCGAAGACGGTGGCGCCCTGCTCGCGGCGGGCGGCCCGCTGGGCCAGCTCGCTCATGCCGTGGCCGTAGAAGATGTTGTCGCCGAGGATGAGCGACACCGCGTCCTGGCCCACGAACTCGCGGCCGATGACGAACGCCTGCGCCAGCCCTTCCGGCCGGGGCTGCTCGGCGTACTGGAAGCGCACACCCCACTGCTCGCCCGTGCCCAGCAGCTCGCGGAAGCGCGGCAGATCCTGCGGCGTGGAGATGATGAGCAGCTCCCGGATGCCCGCCAGCATCAGCGTCGTCACCGGGTAGTAGATCATCGGCTTGTCATAGACGGGCAGCAGCTGCTTGCTGACCACGCGCGTCAGTGGGTACAGGCGCGTGCCCGAGCCACCGGCGAGGACGATTCCCTTCATACGTTCACCTCATGTCCCGCGTTCCGACGGGCTCCCGGCCGTGGTCCCTGTCAGTCGAGCGGGGGATGCGCGGCCCGTGGGCCGCGCGAAAGTTGTCAGCCGCCCTGCCCGGCCTTCCAGGCCGCGTGGAAGCGCGCCAGGGACTCGGCCAGCTCCAGCGGCTTCGCGGCCAGTTGCGTGCGCACCTTGTCCGTCTTCAGGCCGCTGCGCAGCGGCCGGGGGCTGGCCAGCTTCAGGTCGGCCATGCGCGTGGGGGTGATGAGCTTCGCGTCGAAACCGAACACCTCGCACAGCGCCCGGCCGAAGCCCACGCGGTCGATGACGGTGCCGCCGCAGGTGTTCCACACGCCGCCCAGCTTGCGCTCGCCCAGTTCCACCAGCATGGCGGCCACGCTGTCCGCGAAGCTGGGGGACACAATCTGGTCCTCGAAGAGCTTCACCGGCTGGCCCTTCTCCAGCGAGCCCACCAGCCACATGCCGAAGTTGGGCCGCCCCGCCGCGGGAAAGCCGTACACCACCGCCGTGCGGGCAATGGCGCAACCGGGGACGAAGGTGCGCGCGGCCTGCTCGCCCATGTGCTTGGTGAGGGCGTAGACGCCGCGCGGGTTGGGCAGCGCATCCTCGTCATACGGGCCCGCGTCGCCGTCGAAGACGTAGTCGGTGGACACGTGCACAAGGTGCGCCCCGGCCTTGCGCGCGCCCTTGGCCACCGCCGCGGTGGCGGTGACGTTGGCGGCGAAGGCGGCCTCGGGGTCCTTCTCGCACGCGTCCACCTCCGTCATGGAGGCGGGGTGGATGACCACCTCGGGGGCGGCGGATGCCAGCGCGGCGGCCACGTCCGGCTCGCGCGTCAGGTCCACCTCCACGTAGCGGTACGTCCCGCCGGTGCGGCGCGGGCCGCGGCCCAGGCCCACCACCTCGTGCCCCTGCCGCTCCAGCAGCGCGCAGACGCGGCTGCCGACGAGCCCATTCGAACCGGTGACGAGGAAGCGCATGGCCGGCCTACGCCGCCCGGCCGTGCAGGCGGGTCTTGTACTGGGTGTCGAAGTACTGGCGGTAGGCGCCGCTCATCACCCGCTCCCACCACGAGGGGTGCTCGACGTACCACTTCACCGTCTCCGCCAGGCCCTGCTCGAAGGTGTGGGCGGCCTTCCAGCCCAGCTCCGCGCGAATCTTCGTCGGGTCGATGGCGTAGCGCCGGTCATGCCCCGGCCGGTCCGCCACGTACTTGATGAGCGAGTCCGGCTTGCCCAGCAGGCCGAGGATGCCCTTCACGATTTCGATGTTCCGCCGCTCCGCGCCACCGCCGATGTTGTAGACCTCGCCGGCCCTGCCCTTCTCCAGCGCGAGCAGCAGGCCCTGGCAGTGGTCCTCCACGTGGAGCCAGTCGCGCACGTTGCCGCCGTCGCCGTAGACGGGCAGCGGCTTGTCGTGCAGCGCGTTGACCACCATCAGGGGGATGAGCTTCTCCGGGAACTGGTAGCGCCCGTAGTTGTTCGAGCAGCGCGTCACCACCACGTCCAGCTTGAAGGTGTGGTGGTAGGCCAGCGCGACCAGGTCGGAGCTCGTCTTGGAGGCCGAGTACGGGCTGGAGGGCTGCAGCGGCGAGGCTTCCGTGAAGGCGCCGGTGGGGCCGAGCGAGCCGTACACCTCGTCGGTGGAGACCATCAGGAAGCGCTTGATGCCGCGGGCGCGGGAGGCCTCCAGGAGCTGCTGGGTGCCCAGCACGTTGGTGGTGACGAAGACCTCGGGCCCGAGGATGGAGCGGTCCACGTGGCTCTCGGCGGCCAGGTGCATCACCGCGTCGATGGAGTGCTGCACCATCAGGTGCTCGATGAGCTCGCGGTTGCCGATGTCGCCGCGCACGAAGACGTGCTTCGGGTCGCCCTCCAGGTCGGAGAGGTTCTCGAGGTTGCCCGCGTACGTGAGCTTGTCGAGGTTGACGATCTTCCAGTCCGGTCGCTCGCGGCGCAGGTACTTCACGAGGTTGGAACCGATGAAGCCGCAGCCACCTGTCACCAGGACATTCATTGACGTACTCACCACGGGAATCAGGAGAAGTGCCCTCCGTATCGGAGCCTGGGAGGGGGCGTCAAGGTAAGGCAACAGTCGTCTGGCGACACTCCCACTTGTGTGCCGGTCCGCCCGGGTCTAGAGGCTACCGCCAGCGTGAACTTCCGGAAGAGCAAGCGAGGGGCCACGGCATCGCCCGCCCGAGCGGTCCACCAGCTCGTGTCACGGCTGGCGTGGGGCGACGCCGTGGGCAACCAGGTGCGCTACCTGCGCTCGCTGCTGCGCGCGTGGGGGTACGCCTCTGAAATCTACGCGCCGCAGTGGGACGACGAGTGCCGCGACGACGTGCGCCCCGCGGACGACTATCCCCACGAGGCGGACGCGGACAGCGCGCTGCTCGTCCACCACAGCTTCGAGTCGCGGCTCGTCCCGCTGGTGGCCCGCTCACCCGGGCGCAAGGCGCTCGTGTACCACAACGTCACTCCGGCGAGGCTCTTCGCGGGGCTGGACCGCAAGGTGGCGGCCGCGTGCGCCGCGGCGCGTGACGAGCTGCTGGCCCTGCGGCCCCTCGTGGAGCACGCCTGGGCGTACTCGCACTTCAGCGCGGAGGAGCTGTCCGCGGCGGGCTTCCCGGGCGTGGCGGTGCTGCCCTTCGCGGTGGACTGGCGCGGCTTCGACGTCCCCCCGGACCCGTCGCTGCGCGCCGAGCTGGACGACGGCTGCGCCAACATCCTCTTCGTGGGCCGGGCCGTGCCCAGCAAGCGCGTGGAGGACGTGCTGAAGGTCTTCGCCGCCTACCAGCGGCTGTACCAGCCGCGCAGCCGCCTGCTGGTGGCGGGCTACCTCAACCGGGACACGACCTATGGCGCCACGGTGATGGCGCTGCGCGAGCTGCTGGGCGCCGAGCGCGTCCTCTTCCTCGGCCGGGTGGGCGCGCCGCAGCTGTCCGCCTGCTTCGGCTCGGCGACGGCGTACCTCTCCATGAGCCGGCACGAGGGCTTCGGCGTGCCCCTGCTGGAGGCCATGTACCGGGGCGTGCCGGTGGTGGCCTACGGCGCGGCGGCGGTGCCGGAGACGATGGGCGGCGCCGGCCTCGCCACGCTGAGGGATGACCCCGTCGAGGTGGCCGGACTGCTCGCGGTGCTCGAGCGCGACGAGTCCCTGCGCGCCCAGGTGGTCGCCTCGCAGCGAGAGCGACTCGCGGACCTGGGGCAGGAGGCCGTCGCCACGCGGGTGCGCGAGGCCCTCACGCCCTTCCTGGAGGGCCGCGCGCCGCCCCGCGCGTCCGCCCCGCTGGGGGACAGCGCCACCGTGGTGTGCCCCGGCTTCGACACCTCCCCGGACGCGCCCATGTCCCGGCTCGCGCGAGCCGTGGCCGAGCGGCTGCCCGGCGCGAGCCTGTGGACGGTGCGGCGCGACGTCATGCCGGTGCAGGCGGCGCCGCGCGAGGAGCGGCTCGGCGGCACGACGCTGTGGCGCTTCACCGCGGACGAGCCCTCCTTCGGCGGTGACGCCGGCGCCCCACCCTCCTCCTCGCTGGAGATGGGGGTGCGCCGCACGCGCGGGCCGGTGCTCTTCGCGGGCGCCGCCGAGGCGGTGGCGCGGGAGGCGGTGCCGCACGTCCAGGGCCGGGCCTGGGGCGTGTGGGAGGCCCCCCGCGCGCCGGACGCGGCGGTGCGGCAACTGCTGGGCCCCCGGCTGCGGGAGTTGGGTGCGGAGGCAGACGTGGCGCCGCTGGCAGGCGAGCTGGTCAGGGCCCTGGAGTCGGGAGGAGCAACGCATGCGCGCTGAGGACCTCATCACCACCCACCCCACCGCCGAGGCGGTGGCGGACGCCCTGCGCAGGTTGCCCACACCGGCCCCCGAGGCCGTGGAGGCGCTGCGCAAGAAGCTCGACACCGTGCAGGCGCCCACCCCCGGCGTGGAGTGGCCCGCCATCCTCCAGACGGCGCGCCTCAAGCGGGACACGCGCTACGCGGACGCGCCCTCGTCGCACCGGCCGGTGGTGGGGCCCGTGCTGGTGCTGGCCAAGCGCGCCTTCCGGCTCGCCTTCCAGCCCTTCATCAACGAGGCGCTGCGCCGGCAGGTGGAGTTCAACGAAGCCATCCTGGACGCACTCGCACTCATCCATGAGCACCAGCGCGTGCAGGCACACACCCAGGCCCGCTGGCGGCAGGAGGTGGAGGAGCGTCTGGCGAAGCTCGCCCAGTCCCCCTCGGAGCCGCCCCCTCCGACTCGCGCCGAGGGGCCCGCGAAGACGGCCCCCCGAGCCCGGGCTCCAGGCCGGGGCCACAAGCGCGGCTGATGGAGTGGGCGCAGGCACGAGGCGGCCCGCCGGAGGCCACCTTTTCCCCCGGCGCCAGAACCGGATAGAAGAACGCCTGACCCTCGAAGGGGGAGGCATGGATATCCCGCGCGGCCTCATCGTGCTGCTCGCCTACAACGAAGAGGAGTGCATCGCCTCCACGGTGGCGGAGCTGCGCAAGGTCCTGCCCGCGATGGACGTGCTCGTCGTGGATGACGGCTCGGCGGACCAGACGGCGGCGCAGGCCCGTTCCGCGGGCGCGCAGGTGCTCTCCCACCCCTTCAACCTGGGAGTCGCCGCGGGAGAGGTCAGCGGGCTGCTCTACGCGGCGCGCTTCGGCTACGAGCGCGTCATCCGGATGGACGGCGATGGCCAGCATGACCCGAGCTCCGTGGCCTCGCTGCTGGAGGCGCTGGACGCGGGGGCGGAGCTCGCCATCGGCAGCCGCTTCGCGGGCATCACCAGCTTCCGCTCCACGCTCCTGCGCCGCTTCGGCAACCGCTTCCTGGCGTGGCTGCTGTCGTCGCTGTGCAAGCAGCGCATCACCGACCCGACCTCCGGCTTCCGCGGCTTCGGCCCGCGGGCCATCCGCTTCTTCGCGCGCACCCACCCGCACGACTATCCGGAGCCCGAGAGCGTGCTGATGGCCGCCCGGCAGGGCTTCAAGATTACCGAGCTGCCCGTGCGCATGCGGCCGCGCCTCACGGGCACCAGCTCGCTCACCGCGTGGAAGTCCGCCTTCTACATGGCGAAGGTCTCCTTCGCCCTGCTCATGGAGCGGGTGCGCCCGGTCTGATTTTCATGTCCCGCTCGAGTCTCATCGGCCTGGCCTTCGCGGCCGCCTTCGCGCTCACCGTGCTACTGGCCGCCCGTCGGCGGCGCACCCACGAGCGTCACACGTTCGCCTGGCTCCTCGTCGCCGCGTTCATCGCCGCGCTGTCGCTCTGGCGCCACGGCATCGACGCGCTCGCCGAAGCGATGGGCATCTACTACGCGCCCTCCGCGCTGTTCGTCATCGCGTGCACGGCGCTGATGTGGCTGGTGTACCGGCTGAGCCTCCAGGTGGCGGACCAGCGCCAGCAGCTCAAGCGCCTCGCGCAGGAGGTGGCGCTGCTGTCCGCGACGCCAGCACCCCGGGCGGAAGCCCCCGCGCCCGTTCCGGGCCACGACATGCCTGCTCCGCCCCGGTGAAGGCCATGCACCCCGCGTCCCCCGCGCCGCGGGGAGCCGGGGTTGGGCCCTGACGCCGCGCGCCTTCGAGGCACCCGAGCCTTCGGTTCCAGACCAGGGTTGTGTCGAGAACTTCCTCGCGGGCCAGGGTGCATCCTCCGTCAGCCACCGCGGGTAGAATGTCTGTAATGAGCCCTCGTGGGCTCGGTGGGGCCGGAGAAAGATTCAAACGTGAGGCTTGGAAGCTGGAGGGGGATCCTGCTCGCCGTCTCGCTGGGAGCGGTATCGCAGGCAGGTGCCGCCAGGCTGTCGGACGTCATCCGCATCAGTCCGTCAGACGCGGGAGCACCGCTGGTCCGGCAGGGTGGAGCCGATGTGGCCTGGGGCGGCGGAGTGTATCTGGTCGTCTGGGATGACGACCGCAACGGAAACACAGACATCTATGCGGCGCGGGTGACGCCGGACGGCACGGTCCTGGACCCGGGAGGTATTGCCCTCACGACCGCCGTCAACGCGCAGAAGAATCCCGCGGTTGCCTTTGACGGCACCCGGTTCTTCGTCGTCTGGGAGGACGCACGCGTCTGCTGCGACGATGTGTATGGAGCCCGGGTGGACCCGGATGGGACGGTGCTGGACCCGCAAGGCTTCCTGGTATCGGACGCAAGGGAGGTCCTGACCAACGGGCTCGTGCTCAACCTCGAGCAGCACGACCTGGATGTCGCCGCGGGTGGCGGCTACTGGGTCGTGACCTATGCAGCCGCAGATCCGTTGGGAGACATCTTCGCGGTGAGACTGACTCCCGAGGGCCAGGTCGTGGACGCCAAGGACCTGTACCTCTCCAAAAGCAGCTTCAACAGCGAGCGCTTTCCGCAGCTGGCCTTCAACGGGACGGAATTCCTTGTCGTGTATTCCAATTACGTGGGCTCGCGGAACGACGGGCGTGACTATACGGAGGCGGCCCGTCTCGAGCCGGATGGCACGCATGAGTTCCTCAATCACTTCTGGTCGTCCAGCCAGAATGCGAGCGTCGCCTCCCACGGTGAGGACTTCCTGGTGGTGCATCGACAGGGCGCGAACCTCCAGACAGCCCTTCTGAAGGCGGACGGAACGGTCCGTGAGGAGGGGTTCGCGGCGGAAGCCGAGCAATCCCCGTGGAAGTCGACCGCGGCCACCTTCGATGGCAACTATTTCCTCGTCGCCTGGGCTGAAGGCGCCGCGGGAGACATCCGGGGTGTGCTGCTCGAGCCCGACGGAACTCCGGCGGGATGCGACATCCTCGAGCTGGCCATGAGCGGTGCCCGGGAGACGCAACCCCGGCTGGCCTCGGACGGCACCCGACACTCACTCATGGTGTTCATCGGGGATGAGCCCTCAGGCTCCGGCGAGGAGGTCGTGGCGCGCGTCCACGCGCGGGTGTTGGAGAACGACCTGCAAGGCGACGAGAGCTGCGAGCCGGAAGTCGTTCCCGAGGAACCCCAGCCCCAGCCTCATGAGGACGGCTGCACGGCGACGGGCGGCGGCGGCAGCTTCGTCCTCGGGGCGCTGGCGGTGCTGGCCCTGGCGCGCAGGCGCCAGCGGTAGCCGGGTCAGAGCCTCCCGCGCGCCACCCAGATATTCACGAGGTGCAGGCCGATGAAGGCCATGAAGGCCACCACGGACAGGGCCGACGTCCACTGGAGCTGCCGCAGCGGGCTCCACACCACCGTCGGCTCGAGGGCCTTCTTCACCCGCTCCCAGAAGAACATCCGCACGGCGATGAGGGCGACCACGAGGTAGAGCAACATGCTCATGGAGGTCCACACCTCGTTCCGCAGTCCATCGAGGCGGAGGAACTCGGCCAGCCCTGGCATCCCCGCGCGGTGGAGCTTGTGGAACATGTTGACGTCCACGTTGTGCGGGAAGATGACCGCGGTGCTGAGCAGGTACAGGCCATTCAGCGCCAGGTAGAAGCCCGGTACCACCGGTGACTCCAGCCGCAGCCACAGCACGAGGAAGAGCACGAAGGCAGGCGCCACCCAGGACATGTACTGCGGCATCCAGAACCGGGGCGCCAGCAGGACGATGAAGGCCCAGCTGTAGAGCAGCACCAGCCGCTCCCACGTCACCAGCCGGTTGCGGAACAGCACCAGGCCCACGGCGAGGAACACCACTGCCAACAGGAGGTAGACGCCCATCGTGGCGCGAAGCCCGTCCTGGCCCACCCACACGAGCACGTCGTACTGCTGGTGCTGGAACTTGAGGTAGCTGTTGGAGAAGCCGGGGCTCCGGAAGGCCCGCATCCAGAGCGACGTCAGCCCCACGCCCATGGCCAGCGCCGCCGCCGTCCGCTTCCAGCCGTACTCCACCACCAGCACCGGCGCGGCGACGCCCAGGAACAGGATGGGGAAGTTCTTCAGCCACACGCCGACGAACACCGCCAGCACGCCCAGGAAGAGCCGGCGCGTCGAAATGAGATAGACGCCCAGGAACAGCATGCTCGAGGGCAGCAGGTCGAACTGTCCGAACACGAAGGCCACGAACAGCAGGACGGGCGAGGTGAGCCCCACCAGGAACACCAGCCGCCCCATGGACTCCCGCTCCGGCGAGTCGGGGAAGATGAAGCGCTCCGCGAACCGGCGGCACGTCCAGGCGATGAGCAGCCAGTACGGCACGTAGCTCACCCGGATGAAGAAGTAGTCGCGGCCCTTGAGCACCATGGGGGTGTTCCACTCCGCATACGCGAAGAGGCCCAGGAGCTTGCCCACCCAGATGAGCGTGCCGAAATACAGATAGGTCAGCGGCGGGTACGTCAGCCCCTGGAGCGCGGCCTGATGCGGGCCCTCGTAGACGGCCTGATAGACATTGAGGTGTCCATCGGCCACGAAGTGGGACGCCCACAGGATGAAGTCGAGGTCGCGGTGGACGGCCAGGCCGGAGGCGGCCAGACCCAGTCCAACCACCCCGCAGACCGCCAGGCGGAAGAGCCAACTCGAACGCATGGTTCTACCTCGGGAAGAGGGGGCGGGCCGGGTTCCGGCCTCGCCTCACGGCGCCCCGGAGGGCGCCAGACGGGTGCGCGGGTTCAGCAGGATGTCGACCACGCGCTCGCTGGTGTGGCCGTCACCGAACGGGTTCTTCCAGTCGCGCGGCGCTTCCCGCATGTCGTCCACGAAGGCGCCAATCCGCCCCGCGTCCGCCTCGTCGCACAGGGCGTTGGCGCCCACGCCCACCGTCTCCGGGCGCTCCGTGTTGGGCCGCAGCGTCACGCAGGGGACGTGCAGGGTGCACGCCTCCTCCTGCACACCGCCCGAGTCGGTCAGCGCCACCTCCGTGCCGCGCAAGAGCCGCAGCAGGTCGATGTAGCCCAGCGGCTCGATGGGCCGGAAGGGTGCGGCCAGCTTCGACTCCAGCCCGAAGGCGCGAATCTTTTCCCGGGTGCGCGGATGCACCGGGAAGACGAGCTCCAGTCCCCGCTCGCGCGCCATGGTGGCCAGCGCGTCCAGCAGGGCCGCCAGCCGCTGCGGGTCATCCACGTTGGAGGGCCGGTGCATCGTCACCAGGGCATAGGGCCTGCCGCCCAGCTCCAGCCGCTCGAAGATGGTGGAAATCTCGAGCGAGCGCGCCGCGAAGCGCAGCGAGGCGTCCACGATGGTGTTGCCCACCACGTGCACGCCGTGAAGGATGCCCTCGCCCGCCAGGCGCGCGGCCTGCAGCTCGGTGGGGCAGAAGTGCAGCGCGGCCACGCGGCCGGCCAGCACGCGGTTGCCCTCCTCCGGCATCGTCCAGTCGTCGCTGCGGAGCCCGGCCTCCAGGTGCGCCAGGGGGATGCTCAGCTTGTGGGCCGCCAGCGCCCCACCCAGCACGCTGTTGGTGTCCCCCTGCACGAGGACGATGCGCGGCTTGAGCTGCTCGAGCGCGTCGGAGACACCCGTCAGGATGCGGGCCACCTGATGCGCCGCGGGCAGCGAGCCCACGTGCAGGTTGACGGCTGGCGGCGGCAGCTCCAGGTCGCGGAAGAAGATCTCGTCGAGCGCCGGGGTGTAGTGCTGCCCGGTGTGGATGAGGGCGAACGGAGACCCGCGCCGCGCGAGCTCGTGGATGATGGGAGCCGTCTTGATCAGCTCCGGACGCGTTCCCAGGACGACAGCAATCATGGGCGTTCTGACTCGAGCAGGAGGAAGGAGGGGCTCACGCCATGGCCTTGCGCAGCGAGCCCAGACGCCACAGGGCCATGCGCTTCATGAGGCGCAGGTGGTGGCGCATCTCCTTCTTGTAGTCCAGCTTGCTCTCCCCATGCAGGCGCTGGGTCAGCGGCGCGGGAATCTCCACCACGTGCTTGCCCTGCTGGATGAGGAAGAAAAGGATTTCGGCGTTGATGTCGAAGCCGGTGGCCTGCAGCGGCAGCGCCATGAGGTCCTTGCGGCGGTAGAGCCGGAAGATGGGGCTCACCGACGTCACCGACTGGCCCAGCAGCTGCGAGTACACCATCGAAGCGGCCTTGCTGATGAAGATGCGGTACTGGGGGATGTCCGCCGCGAAGCCCGCCAGCTTCGGCGAGCCGCTCACCGCGTCGCAGTCCCCGCGCTCGAAGCGCTCCAGCAGGGCCGGCACCAGCGAGGGAGCGAAGGTGAGGTCCGAGTCCATGGTGATGACGAACTCGCCGCGCGCCGCCTCGAAGCCCGTGCGCAGCGCGGCGCCCAGCCCCTTGTTGCGCTCATGCTTCACCAGCCGAACCTTCCCGCCCAGCGACTCGGCCACCGCCGCCGTGTCGTCCTTGCTGCCGTCATCCACGATGACGACCTCGTAGGGCCGCCCCAGCGACTCGAAGACGGGCAGCGCCTCACCGGGCAGGCGCTTGAGGCTCTCGGCCTCGTTGTAGGCGGGGAAGATGATGGAAAGCATGGCAGTCACAAAAAATCCGTTGACGTGTCCTTTCGGACACGAAGTTGGGCGCACCATCCATGACGCGCCCGGCCGGCGTCAAGGTGTAAGCAAGAGCCTGGAACGGCGCTGACCCGGGTCAGCGCCGGCTGAAACGCCCCCGGAGGGTGCGCAGGATTCCCGGCCCGGAGGCCACCGGCTGAGACGCGTGGTGGAGGTGGTGCTCGGCGATGTGGGCCCGCTCCTCGGCGGAGGCCCACTGCTCGAAGATGAGCGCCAGCGCGCGCTTCTGGTGCAGCGTCACCTGGGCAGGGCTGTCGATGACGGACTGGTAGACCGCCTCCGTGCGCCGGGCGGTCTCCTTCCAGGTGAAACGCTTCACCTGTTCGTGCCCCGCGGCCACCAGGTGCTTGCGCAGCCCCGCGTCCGTCGTGACGGACAGCATGCGCGCGGCGATCTCCTCCGGAGAGAACGACTCCAGGTAGAGCGCGGCGTCTCCGGCGACTTCGGGCACCGAGGTCAGGCTGGAGCACACCACCGGCGTGCCCGCGGCCATCGCCTCCAGCACCGGCAGGCCGAAGCCCTCGTAGGCGGTGGGGAAGAAGTAGGCGGACGACTCCTGGAACAGCGCGCGGACCTCGTCCGGCGCCACCGTGCCCAGGTACCGCACGCCCTCGGGCCACTGGCCGTCGTCGTACAGCGCCCCGCGGCCCTTGGTGCGCGGCCCGATGAAGATCAGCTTGGGCACCGGCGAGCGGTGCTTCCAGCCCGCGCGGAACAACTGGTAGCCCTCCACCAGCAGCCGCAGGTTCTTGTGCGCGAAGTCGCTGCCCGCGCTCAGCAGGAAGGGCCCCACCAGGGAGTGCTTCTCCAGCACCTTCTGGTTGGCCGTCTCGTCGCGGTCCGCGAAGGAGTCCACGTCCACGCCGAGGTGGACGGTGTGCACGCGCTCGGGCGGGACCTGGAACTCGGAGATGATCTCCTGGCGGTTGTGCTCGGAGATGGCGATGACGGCCTGCGCGGCGTGCAGCGAGGCGAAGGACAGCGCGCGGTAGCGGCGGAACAGCCCGTAGTTCGGATGGGTGGTCGGCGCCCGGTAGGCGATGAGGTCCTGGTACGAGATGACGGCGTGGCTGGGAGCATCCAGCAGGCTGCGCAGCTCCTCGGGACGCAGCACCTGTGCCGACCGGTGCAATACCTGCGGCGGCGGCGTGTCCAGCGCCTCGACAGTGCGCACACCCTGCCGCTCGAAGAACTTGCGCTGCTCCGGGCTGCTCACCCACACGGACAGCTTCACGTCGGTGTGCTTGACGAGCGCCTTGGCGAGCTCCGCCGCGTGGACGCCCGTCCCGTTCTCCTTCAGGCCCACGATGTGGCGGCCGTCGAGGCAGGCGGCCACCTCACCCAGGCGCCTGCGCACGTAGTGCGCGGCGACATGGGCGTCGGTGGTCCTCACGAAGCTGCCGACGTGCTCCGGGTAGTGCGGGTAGCGGGCATGCAGGCGCCGCGCGTTCAGCCGCTCCAGCTCGTTGCGCTCCTCACCGAAGGAGATGGAGCCCAGGTGGTAGACGAGGGCGCGGTTGGCACGCACGATCTGGAGGCCGAGACGCTGCGCGCGCAGGCACCAGTCGTTCTCCTCGTTGTAGCCCCGGCCATACGCCGGGTCGAGACCGCCCAGCATGTTGAGCGCCACGTGGCGCAGCAGCAGGCAGAAGCCCACGCCGGTGGGCACCTCGGTGTAGCGCGGAGAGAAGGTCTCCAGCTCCAGCGGCCTGCCCTCCAGCTCCTGCGCCTTCGTCTCCTTGCAGAAGGCCGGCACCGAGCAGATGGTGGCGTTGTTGGAGAGCGGCACCACGGCGCAGATGCGGTCGTTCAGGTACGCCACACCGAGCAGCTCCTCCAGCCAGCCCTCGGTGACGCGGGTGTCGCTGTTGAGCAACACCACGTCGCCCCCGCGAATCGCGAGGCCCCGGTTGCACGTCCCCACGAAGCCCAGGTTGACGTCGTTCTCCAGCAGCACCACGCGCGGGTCCGTCGCGCGCAGCGTCCGGAGCATGGGGTACATGTCCGGGTCGGGAGAACAATCGTTGACGAGGATCAGCGACCGCAGCGACTCACCGGAGTGACGCAGCACCGAATCGATGCAGGCGCGGGTGACCTCGACGTCCGCATAGATGGGGATGACGACGTCTGCCCGCCGCACCTTCACGACGTCAGCCTTCACGCCGTCCCCCGCGCTTCGCCGCGAAATCGAGCACCCGCCGGGTGTTCACGTGCACGGGCCCCAGGTAGCGCTTGAGCTGGGCGTTGATGCGGTCGGCGATGACGTAACGCAGGGGCGGAGGCGCGGGCGGAGGCGGCTCGGAAGGCTGCACGAAGGACTCGCGGTTCAGGCGCAGCGTGTTCAGCTGCTCACGGGCCCGGGCCAGCTCCTCCAGCGTGCGGTCTCTCAGCTCGCGCAGGTCACGCACCTGCTGGTCCAGCTCGCGGCAGCGCTCGCACGGCGCCTCTCGGGAGTCATCCGCCGCGGCGGCGGCCTGGAGCTGGGACGCCAGCTTCACCACCGGCTTTCCGCGTCGACCCGCGCCTTCGACGGCTGTCAGCGAGCTCTGAAGGTCGGCCTGTGTTGCCATTCCCTCGGCCGTGTCCGTGCCAACCTGCTCTGACGTGCCTCTCAGTTGCTTCGTCACGCGAGTACTCCCCCGCTCCTGCGCCTTGGCAGCACCGAGCGGATGCCTTGGTGGGAGAGGACGGAGCGTGGCCCCCTCTCACGAACTTCCTTCCCGTTCCCGTCCGTCCGCGACCAGGGCTGGCGAGGGCTGGAATAGAGAGTTCGCGGGTGCAAGTCAAGCCGCCGACGACCTGTGTCAAAGCGCGGCCTTGGCGCGGTCCACCATATTTTTTGGTAAAGGAATCAAGGGCTTCGTGCGTCGGGGCTCCCGTGATCCGCCTGCTTGGAAAGCAGGGAAGCGCGGACACACGAAGCATGGGCGGGGCCGGATGAAGGAACTCGAGGAGGATATGGTGAAGCAGGATGACAGCGCGCGGAGGTCCGACCCCGAGGTCGACTCCCTGCGGCGCGACGTGCAGCAGGCCCGGCAACAGGCGGCGTTGGCGGGCCCCCTCCCGGCGGCCGAACGCGACAGGCTGCGGGTGCTCTATGTGACGTCCCGGGACGATGCCCCGTTCCGCTACCGATGTGTGCATGCCTGCGAGCAGCTCCGGGCCGCTGGCGTGGTCGCCAACATCGCCCATGTGGACGGCGCGGACCTGCTCGACGAGCTCCCCCGCTACTCACTGGTCATCCTCTTCCGGCTGGAGTGGAACGAGCGCGTGGGGCAGGTCGTGCAGCGGGCCCGCGAGGCGGGGGCCACGGTGGGGTTCGACATCGACGACCTCATCTTCGACGAGGGCCTCGCTCCCCTGCTTCCCTTCCTCACGGAGGCCCCGCGCCCCGAGCAGACGGCCTTCCGGAAGCACATGGCGGCGCTCCACCGGACGCTCCGGGCCACCGACTTCTGCCTTGGCACCACGCCCAGGATTGCCCGGCATGCCACGAAGCTGGGGGTGCCCGGGCTCGTGCATCCGAACCTGCTGTCCCACGACTTCCTGCGCCTGGCGCGCGCCATCTACCCGCTGCGGCCGCTGCTCCAGCACACGCCGTATGTGGGCTACATGAGCGGCTCGAAGACGCATGACGGGGACCTCGCGTCCATCTCCGTCGCGCTCGCGGACGTGCTGGCGCGGCGGCAGGAGTTGCGACTGCTGCTGTGTGGACACCTGGACGTGCCGGAGTCGCTGCGGCCCTTCGCCTCGCGCATCGACCGCGTCTCGTACCAGCACCACCTCGTCTATCCCTGGCTGCTGGCCCGGTGCCGCGTGCAGGTGGCGCCCCTCGAGACGCTCAACGACTTCACCCACGCCAAGAGCGCGCTCAAGGTCTTCGAGGCCGGGGTCTTCGGCGTGCCCGCCATCGCCAGTCCCATGGCGGAGTACGAACAGGCCATCATCCCGGGCGTCACCGGACAGGTGGCCCGGACCCACGGGGAATGGGTGGACGCCCTGCTGCGGATGACCACGCCCCTGGAGGCACTCCGGATGGGCCGGGCGGCCCGGCGGCTGGCGCTGGACGAGTACTCGCCCCAGGCCTGGGAGAATGTCCTCGCCTGGCGGCTGCTGGAGCGTGCGGGGCGTTCCTCGAAGCCGGCCGCGGCCCCGCGGCCACTGGAAGCTCCCTGGCCCACGTTGAGGAAGCGGCTCGGGCACGTGCGCCGCGTCGCGCGGCAGAGCCTGCGGTTCGCCAGCACGATGGAGCTGGGCAACCTGGAGCCCGCCTGGGTGCAGACGCAGACGAAGCGCTCCTGGCCGGTGGAGGCCGAGGAGGTGTTGCCGGGCGATGCGCGCCTCGACGCGCTGGAGTCGCTGGAGGCGGGCCACCCGGGCAGCTCGTTCTCGGGCGAAGTGCTCGTCGGGCCTTCCCGGCCCGCGGAGCGCTCTCCCGCCTGTGGCGACCTGGTGCCCGTGACGGAAGACGGCAAGGAGCAGCCCGGACGCTTCCGGGCGCCCCAGGGAGACCCGTGGTTCGTGCTGCGGCCCTCGCCCGAGCTGATGACCGGGGCGCGGCACCTCGTCGTGGGGCTGAGGGCCCAGAGCAGCCACGCCGGCAGCGTGCGCGCGCAGCTCTTCTGGGAGCCCATCACCGAGGAGAACAGCCTGTGCTTCGACGTCCTCGCGGATGGGAAGCTGCGCTACTACGCGGTGGACCTGGGGGAGCAGACCCGCGGGCGCTGGCCGCCCAGGCAGCCCTCGGCCCTGCGGTTCGACCCCATCGACCGGCCGGGTGAGTTCGAGCTGGTCACACTCGCCCTGCTCACCCCCGTGGCCCCGTCCGTCGCGGCGTGAGGCCCGGGCGCGCGGGGGCGGCCTCCCGCTGTTCGGGGCCGCCCTCGCGGCGTTGTGACACGTCCCCTGCTCAGCGCGCCCGCTTCGTGGCCACCAGCATGAAGCGCGCGGTGGTCGTGGGCGGGTACGCCTCACGGGGCGGGTTGCGCACGTGCACCACGTGGAAGTCGAGCTCCGGCACGTTGCGCAGGATGCGGTCCTGGAGGGACTGCACGCTGTAGTGCCGGGCGAAGCGCATCCCGCCCGGCGGACCCATCACGAGGTGTGCGCCTTCATCCAGCTCGATGTCCGGCGAGCCCAGCGCGATGAGGTTCTCCGCGCGCGCCGCCATGTGCAGGGGGACGAAGAGCGCGCGGCCTCCGGGCTTGAGGATGCGGGCCATCTCGTGGAACACGTCGATGTCCGCACGGCCCTCGAAGTTGTCGATGGAGCAGTGGGCCATCACCGCGTCGAAGTAGTCATTCGGCGCCTCGATGGCGTTGGCGTAACCAGACACCGTGCGCTTCTCGAGGTCCGTCTTCAGCGTGATGTCATGCGCGTAGAAGTCCGCGCGACGCCAGGAGGACAGCACCTGGGCGGCCGGGGAGATCCAACAGGCCAGGTCCATCACCCGGTCCGTCTCCTTCCACCGCAGGTACTCCCAGGAGAGGTAGTGCTCGAAGGCCTTCTCCAGGTAGTAGCCCCGCTCCCCGCCATAGTGCGCCACGTAGTTCCTGGCGTCGTACAGCGGCCGGGCGTGCGCGAGGTACGCATCGAAGCCCGCCGGGTCGCACGAGTATTCCTCCACGCGAACGTTGGAGGCGAGGAAGGCCTTGTAGATGAGCGCGTACGCCTCATCGTCGGCCACATGGCGCGGCGACGAGTGCAGGTATGGGCTCTTCGACATCAGCAGGAAGAGCGAGTTGAGCTCACGGAAGGTATGTCGCAGCGACTGCTGGCTCAGGCGGTCCGCACCGCTGGAGCCCCCGGCCAGCGCGCTGCGCTTCACGACGATGGTGCGTCCCCAGAGGTTGTAGTGCTCCTCGTCGCGGGTGGCTCCCTTCGGGTCCAGGGTCAGCTCGAACCGGCCCTCGCAGCGCAGCACCTGCTGGCGCCCGGGGGTGACCCACTCGAAGGCGAGGTGGTGCTCTCCCGCGCGCAAGTCACTCACCGGGACGTCGGCGCGGAAGCCGCAATAGCCCGCGGAGGGGGCATTGAAGACGCGCACCAGGTCCTGGCGCTCGTCGCCGAGATAGGCGCGGTACGGCACCCCATCCACGAGGATCTTCAATTCGCCGTCCTGCACCTCGGCGTCCGGGTCGAAGGCCCAGCCCTGCAGGCCGAGCAGACCGTCCGGGTGCGCGGAGACCTGCGCACGCAGGGACGGGACGTTCACCGCCACCGCGTTGATGTGGTCGATGCAGCACCGCGCCCACGGGACGCGGGGCCAGTCCGAGGGAAAGGGAGCCACGCGCGCCGAATCCACGCTCACGGTGTTCGTCACCGCCTGCGGGGACCTGGAGGCGGCAACAGACAGGGCCCGGCTGGCGAGGCGCACCGCGGGCCTGACCGCGCGATCCACGCGCGGGAACATCCGCCCCAGAGACTCGGCCCGGCGACGAGCTTCCCTCAAGAGCACATCCCAATTGCCGTCTGCCTGCATGCGGACCTCTCGAGAACGCGTGTCCGCCACTCTCTAGCTCACATGCCGACCTGACGCACACGGGGTAGAGTCTGACTGCGCGACGCTCGACAGGTCACCGCAATGACTCGTCCATGTCAGTCAATGCGGAGCTGGGATGGGTGTATGGGTCCACCCCTCCGAGTGCCTGTCCAATCCGCTCCTGCAATTCGAACACGGCCTCCGGGGCGGACCGGCCAGCGGACCCGAGAGAGAGCCGAACGAGGCGGGCGTGGGGTGTGACGAGGATTCGGAATCCCTCGGAGACCAGCCGCAGGCACAGGTCCACGGCCGCGGCTCCGTCTGAAAGGCTTTCGTCGAATCCGCCCAGCCTGTCGAACAGCTCCCGCCGGACCATCAGGCACGTGGCGGAGACCGCGGAGCGATTGTGTGGCCACCGTGAGCCGCCCAGGGCCGTGAGCGATGGGTCCGGAATGCCAGACAGGGCCGGTGCGATTCCCGCCGCTCCTCCCAGCATGAGTCCGGCCGCATCCACCGTCCCATCCGGGCCCAGGAGCAGTCCGCCCACGGCACCCAGCTCCGGCCGCAGCGCCTGGGAGACCAGCTCCTGGAGCCATTCCGGTTCCGCCGGCAGCTGGCCACGCTCGAGGAAGAGCAGCAGCGTCCCCCGCGCATCGTGGGCGGCGGAGTTCAACTGTGCGCCCTGGCTGGAGGAAGCGTCCAGGGAAGCGAGCACCTCCACGTCCAGGGCCGTGTCCTTCAGCGAGGCGAGGAGTGCCCGCTCGGCGAGGTCCTCGGACGCCTCCGGAGCGGAGCCGTGCAGGATGATGGAAACGCTCGGCTGCCCGGCCAGTGGATAGCGCACGCGGTACACGCCGGGGAGCATGACGGAGACCTCCGCGGCGGTGCCCAGTCGCGCGAGGTGCTCCACCACGGCACGGCGGCCCGCTTCGCTCGCGGCGGGCTTCGCCCCCGAGTCCATCGACGTGGAGCCCGGATGCGAGCGCCAGTGGTACAGCACGCGGGGGATGTGGACGAAGCGGGACGTGCGCTCGCTGAGGCGGAGGAGCAGCTCGTGGTCCTGCGCACCATCGAAGCCCTCGCGCAGGCCCCCCACTTCACGCAGCAGCGGAGCCCGCACGGCCACGAAGTGGCAGACGTAGTTGAGCGCGCGCAGCAGGTCCGGTGACAGCGCCGGCTTCAGGGAGGGCGCGTACCTGCGGCCCTCCCCGTCCAGCTTGTCCTCGTCCGAGTAGAAGACGTCCGCGTCCGGGTACGCCTGGGCGTGGAGGGCCACTTCGGCGAGGGCATGCGGGGCCAGGGTGTCATCGTGGTCGAGGAAGGCGATGAGCGCCCCACTGCATCGGGCAATCGCGGCGTTCGTCGCGCGGGCGATGCCCCCGTTGCGAGGCAGCCGCTCGAAGTGGATGCGCGCGTCGCGGCGCGAATAGTCGCCCACCACCCGGGCCACACCGTCATCAGGCGACCCGTCATCCACGAGGCACAGCTCCCAGTCGGGGTACACCTGCGCGAGCACGGAGTCGAGACACGCGCGCAGCAGCGGCTCGGGCGTGCGCCATGCCGGCACCACCAGGCTGATGAGTGGGCGGTCTCTCAGTTGCGTGAGCGCTTCGGCGGCGGCACTCACCTCCACGGGCTCGCTCGCGCGCCGCCAGGCCTCGTACACCTCCGGCTCGGGGAAGTGCATGCGGGGCCGGGCAATCCCCACCGCCCAACGCAGCGCCTCCGCGAAGGCGTGGTGGAAGGCCACCTGCCGGCGCCACAGCTCGCGCCAGGACGGTCGCAACAACTGCTCCGCCCTGCCCTTCGCTTCTCCCTCGGATACATCCGCGCGAGCGGCGAGCTCGGCGCACCGTTCCACCAGCGAGGGGGTCCACAGGGGCCACACCTCGGCGGCCTCCGCCAGCGTGGAGACCGCGAGCCGGTTCCAGGCCCGCTGCCGCTCGACCCACGTGCGGCCGGGCACGCCGGGCGGGACGTCCCACTGCCCGGCCACGGCCTGACGCAGGGACGCCAACACGGTGTGAAGCCCGGACTCGGAGCGCCGGGGCAGCTGCGCGAGCCCATCCACCAGCAGGGCGTTGAGCTGGCACTGCGTCTCCAGCAGTGCCCGCTGCATCGGCTCCATCCCGCGCAGCACGAGTCGCTTCGCGCGAGTGACGGCAAGCCCCTTCCAACCCGAGCGGTGCGAGCCGGGAATCTCCAGGCCGCGCGTGTCCGCGAGCCGCCGAGGGACTTCACACCACGCGGGCTCGGAGGGCCGCGTCTTCACCGGCTCCACTTCGACACCCAGGCGCGAACGTTCCCGTGGAGGCCGGGCACCCACTGCTTCAGCCGCGAGTTGAGGGTGTCGAGGACACGATGCCGCAGGTCCTTCGCGGACTGGCCCGCGTCCCGGGCCCGACCCACCGTGGCCTCCCAGGCCCCGAGCGGCCGAAGCACGCGCACCTCCGCCAGCGCGGGCCCGGGCGCGATGGGCTCCGGGCCCCGCTGCTCACACGTCGGAAGGCCGTTGATGAACAGGGGCTCGAAGACGGACGCCAGTCGCAGGAGGAGCGACGCGGGACTCTCCGTCGCCGGGTCCTCGAGGTGGAGGGGAATGCCCGCCAGGCGCGCCCGGTCGATGACCACCGCATTCATCAACCACGGGTGCCGGCGCAGGTGCTCCAATTCCAGGACATCGCCGAGCGGAAAGGGAACCTTCGTCTCGACGTAGGCCTCCCCGTCGCTCGTGCGAAGCGCGTCCCGGTACGCGCGCGACACCGCCCACGCGGCGTCACCCGACTTCAGCGCGGCGATGAGGTTGACGAAGTGGCGCGGGTAGACGAGCCCCGACGCATCGAGGAAGGCCAGGTACTGGCCGCGCGCGACGCGCAACGCCGCACTGAATCCCTCGCCCGGCGCGACGCGCACCACCTGGGACGAGAAGTCCTCGATGCGGCGGTACGTCTCCAGGCACGCCTCCGCGGAACCGGAACCTGGGGGTGACGCGGCCCCGGAGTGCTCCACCACGACCACTTCGAGCGGGCGTTGGTCCTGACACGCGAGCGAGAACACCGCCTCGTCGAGGGACTCCCGATGCTCCGGACCCGCCCAGACGATGACGCTGAGCAGGTCCGGCACCAGGCCCGTCGACGCCGGGGGCAACGTGCCTCCAGACGCGGACGACGTGGCCGACCTGCCCCCAGAGGCGGTCGCAGTGCTCACGTCCGCATTCGCCTCGCGCGCGAGGGCGTAGAGCACGACGTCGTCCTCGGCGTCCGGGCGCAGCTGCGCGAACACGTCGCGCAGGGAGCGCTCCGCCTCGGCGGGTAGCGGGCCGCGTCCTTTCGGTGCTGGGTACGCTTCCCTCGTCAGCACCCGCAGACCACACGCGGCGAACCGGTGGCGAACCGCGGACTCCGAGGGCCCCGGCCTCGCGGGCACCCCCTCCAGGAAGGTCGCCAGCAGCGAAGCGCCCGCCCCCGCATTGCGGAACCCGAAGAGCAGCTCCGCACCGGGGGCCGCCGTGGCCCACGCGCCGAGGACCGACTCCAGGGCGGAGGCGGAAGGCTCATCCATGAGGACGACGTGCGTCGGGCCAGCCTCCGCGCCCTCCACCACCTCACAACCCGCGTCGTTCAGCGCGCGCGAGAGCGACGCATCCGAGCCCACCAGCGCCACGCGGCAGCCCCGCGTCGCCGTGACTCGGGCAAGCACGAAGGCACGCAGGCGTGCCGCCAGCGACTCGCTTTCGCCCTCGATGTCCTCGGGGCGCCTCACCACCGGGGCTCCGCGAACTGGAGCAGGTGCTCGAAGTCGGACGCGTCGCGCAGGGCCGAAGAGGGACGCTGCACCTGGGGCAGCTCGAAGGGCTCGCCCCCAAGCGCGTGGTACTCGCGCAGCCGCTCCCGCGCGAAGGCCGCGTTGCCGTACTTGTGGCCCAGGTAGGCCGCGCTGCGGCGCACCATGCGCTCGCGTCGCGGGGTGATGGCGCGGTCCACGGTGTAGTGGTGCACGAGCGCGCGAGGCGCCACGTGCACGCCGAAGCCCGCGGCCCGTGCGCGCCAGGACAGGTCCACGTCCTCGCAGTACATGAAGAAGTTCTCGTCGAAGCCGCCCACCGCCGCGTACAGCCCGCGCGTCACGAGCAGCACACAGCCCGAGCACCACGGCGTCTCGTGGGTGCGCGGCGCATAGGGCTTCGGGTGCTCATCCGGGAAGAGCCGCGCCTCCACCAGTCCCGCGCGTGCGCCGACCGCGGCCACCTGCGCGAGCAGCTCCGTCAAGCAGCGGGGATGCAGCACCCCGTCCGGATTCACGCATACGTACGCGCAGGGGGCCGGCGCGGCGAAGGCCTCCGCCATCCCCCGGTTGTGCGCGGCGCCGAAGCCCAGGTTGGCACCGGAGAAGCGGTAGTCCGCGCCGGGCCACAGGCGCTCCACCTCGGTGCGCAGCGCGTCGGTGGGGGAGTTGTCCCGCCACACGACATGGAAGTCCGCCGTCTCACGGTTGAGCGCAAAGGAGGCGCACAACCGCTCCAGCTCCCGCGGGGCATTCTCGTACAGGACGACACCCACCCAGAGCACGGTGCTGCCCTCCTGTCGTCCCCGGCTCACAAACCCACGCGCCTCGGAGGCGCCTCGGAGGCGGGGGCCGTGGCGGGGCTCACCCACCAATGGTGGGCCGGACGGATGCGGCCGCCGTCCTTGAGGGCGGTGCGCACGCTGAAGCGGCAGACCTCGCGCCGCGTGTCATGCACCTGCCCGTCTCCCGAGCGCACGATGACGTTGAAGAAGTAGTCGCCGGAGATCAACCCCAGCCGCTCCACCACGAAGCGGAGCGAGCCCGTCGGCGGCAGCGGTGAGGGCAACTGGACCTTCTCCACCTCGGTGCTGGTGACGTACATCAGCGTTCCGTCCGACTGCTGGAGCTCCACGGCGAAGACCGCGTCCTCCACCCACTCGGAGGTCTCGTAGTCCATCTCGAGCACGACGCCGCTCTCGGTGTCCACCTGCTCGACAGGCGCGCCCGCGGTGCTCGTCAGCCGCACCGCCTTCAGTGAGACCTTGGAGGACTCGGTGCCCTTCACGGGCTCCAGCCCGGGCAGCGCGCCCCCGCCAGGAGACAGCGCGGGCGAGTGCATCGCCAGGCCCTGGCTCTCCGCCAGCTCGAGGGCCTGCCGGTAGTGACGGATGACATCCGCGGGCGGGCCGAACTCGCGGATGCGCCCGGCGTCGATCCACGCGCCCAGGTCGCACCAGCGCTCCAGCGTGCCCAGGTCGTGCGTGACGATGACGATGGTCTTCCCGGCCCGCTTGAACTCCGTCATCTTCGCGAGGCTCTTCTTGCCGAAGTGCTCGTCGCCCACGGCGAGAATCTCGTCGATGATGAGGATGTCCGGGTCCACGTGCGTGGCCACGGAGAAGGCCAGCCGCATGTACATGCCGCTGGAGTACGTGCGCACCGGCTCGTCGATGAAGTCGCCCAGCTCGCTGAAGGCGATGATTTCATCCATCCGGTCGCGCAGCTCCGCGCGCGTCATCCCCAGGATGATGCCGTTGATGAAGATGTTCTCCCGGCCGGAGAAGTCCGGGTGGAACCCCGCGCCCAGGTCCAGCAGCGCGCTGATGCGCCCGTGGATGTCGATGGTGCCCGTGGTCGGCGCGTAGATGCCGGTGATGAGCTTGAGCAGCGTGCTCTTGCCCGAGCCGTTCCGGCCGATGATGCCCACCGTCTTGCCCCGGGGCACCACCAGGTCCACGCCGCGCAGCGCTTCGATCATGGACTTGCTGTCCACCTCGCGCTTGCCCCGCAGCAGGCGGATCAGCTCGGACTTCAGCGTGGTGTACTCGCGCCGGATGGTGCTCTTCTTGAAGCGCTTCACCACATTGCGGATGACGATGGCGTCCTTCGACGCGAGGTCGCTGCTCATACGAACTCCGCGAACTCCTCGCGCCTCCGCTCGAAGATGCCAGAGGCGACCCAGAGCAGCGCCAGGGAGATGGTCATCCACGCCGCCAGCGGCCCGGGGTCGGGCAGCCGGTGCTCGTAGAAGATGGCCTGGTACGACGTCACCATGACGGCCATGGGGTTGAGCACCACCAGCAGGTGCTGAACTGAATCGGGCAGGCTGTCCACCCGGTAGAACACCGGCGTGACGAAGAACCACATCGTCAGGAGGTTCGCGATGATCTGCTGCAGGTCGCGGAACGTCACGTTGAGCGCGGAGACGAGGTAGACGAGCGCCATCGTCACGCACAGCTGCGTCAGCATCACCAGCGGGAACACGACGACGTGCCAGCTGGGGTAGTGCCCCTGGATGAGGCCCAGGGCGAGCATCAGCGGCAGGGACAGCACGTAGTTGACCAGGTTGGTGGCCACCACCGTCGCCGGCAACACCTGGGCCGGGAAGCGCACCTTGGTGAGCAAATCCCTCCGGTCACTGATGGCGCTGGCGCCGCCGCCCAGCGACGTGGAGAACCACAGCCACGGCAGGAGCCCGACGAAGACGAAGTACGTGTAGCTCTCGATCTTCTGCCGCATGTAGACGGAGAAGAGGAGCGAGTAGACCCCCATCTGCAGCGTCGGGTTGAGGAACGTCCACAGGAAGCCGAGCACCGAGTTGCGGTACCGGGCCTTCAGCTCCCGCTGAGTCAGGCTGAGCAGGAGCCCCCGATACTGGTAGAGCTCACGCAGGTTGCGAAGCATGCGGGCGTATCCATACAGCAAGCCGGCCGCATGAAGCGAGGATACGGGCCGGTGGCGCGTCCCACCGCTGGCCTGGCTGGCTGCACGCTGTCACCGTTGCAGGCGCAAGGACGTCGGAACATGGCCCGCCAGGGTGGAGTGCTGGGGCCTGAAAACAAAAAGGCCCCCTGGTTTCCCAGAGGGCCTTTTCGTTTTGGAGCGGGAAAAGGGATTTGAACCCTCGACCCTCGCCTTGGCAAGGCGATGCTCTACCGCTGAGCTATTCCCGCATCAGGAAGTTCAATTGGAGCGGGAAAAGGGATTTGAACCCTCGACCCTCGCCTTGGCAAGGCGATGCTCTACCGCTGAGCTATTCCCGCGTTTTTGAACTTGCTTCCTGCTGACTTCTGGCCGGTGGGTGCGGCAGGCCAAAAGCGAAGGGGGGTATACAAAGCCGGGTCTGCCCCGTCAAACACTTTTCGCACCCGTGGGCTCGCCTCCACGCTTCGCGAGCATGGCGAGGAACGCACGGAAGTAGACGACGGCGCTCCACACCGAGAAGGCACCCGAGAGGTAGACGAGCACCTTGCCCACGAGGTTGTAGTCCACGGGGACGTCGGTGGCGCCAATCCGCAGCGGGTGAACGTAGTGAACGCAGAGTGAAATGATGCCCACGAGCTGGAGGGACGTCTTCCACTTCCCCTCCTGGCCGGCGGCGATGACCATGCCCTCGCTGGCGGCGATGGTGCGCAGGCCACTGACGATGAGCTCGCGCGCGAGCAGGACGATGACGACCCACGCGGCGATGCGGCCCAGCCGCACCATCATCACCAGGGCGGCCATGGCGATGAGCTTGTCGGCGAGCGGGTCCATGAACTTGCCGACGACGGTGATGAGGTTCCACTTGCGCGCCAGGTAGCCGTCAATCACGTCGGTGATGGAGGCCACGGCGAAGACGAGCCCCGCCCACAGCGAGTTGAGGGGGTCCGCGTCGTAGGTGAGCCAGACGAAGAGCGGGATGAGGAGGATGCGCCCCAGCGTGAGCATGTTGGGGAGGTTCCAGAACTCCTGCACCAGCACGCTGGGCTGGCGCTCCGCGCGGCGGCGCGCCCGCTCCTCGCGCTTCAGCTTCTTCCGGGTCGCTCGGTCCGAGGCCATGGCACGCACCTTCTAGCGGACACCGAGGGCGATGAGGGCAAAACCTTCACCGCCCAACTCCACCGCTGTCCGGAGCACCTCACCCGTGGGGGACTTGAGCAGGGGCACGACGCGGGGCGTGAGGTTGCCCTGCCAGCCCACCAGGTGCGTCAGCGGCACCGTCACCGCGCCGTCCAGCGCCACCGGCACCGAGCGCAGCGGCCCGGGCAGGCTCAAGAGCACCCGGCCCTGCCCGCGCAGGTGCACCAGGTCCAGGTCCGGGGCGATGTCCGACGGCACACGTCCGTTCTCGAACATCACCGGCTCCTCGAAGGCGAAGATGCACTCGTCGCGGAAGTAGGCGGACTCGTCGCCCAGGTCCACCGCGAGGAAGGTGCGCTTCTCGGAGGGCTCCACGTAGAGCACGCCCTTGCCCCGGGCGCGCACCATCCGCGCCGGGCCCTCGCCGAAGGACTTGTCCGTGGCGCGGCCCCGGAAGCGCTTCATCTCCGGCTGGAAGGCGAGCTGACCGCTGAAGGCCACCAGCCCGTCCAGCCGCGTGAGCAGCTCCCCATCCACCGCCACCGAGAAGCTCCCCTCGCCCAGCATGAACGGGTGCGCCGCGTCCGCGCCCGCCAGCGCCACGGCGGGCGCCAGCTCGGCCAGCGGGGGCACGGCGGCGCCTGAGAGCGCCTCGGCCCCGTGCGGCGTGGAGGGCGCTCCGGTGGAGGGGGCGCCAGCCTGCGCAGAGGTGGCGGCGTCGAAGCTCGGGGTGGCAGTGGCCGGCGCGGCCGGAGTGGCACCGCCGCGCTGCGTGGCCGCAGTGGGAGTCACGGCGTCTGGGGCCGCATCCGTGCGGCCCGAGGGGGCGGCCGGGCCCGGGCCCGCCGTCCTGGGAACCATGCCGCCGGGCTTCGCCACGGCGCGCGCGAGCTGCAGCTTCGTCAGCGGCACCGGGGTGAGCGGCACGCTGGCGGCGAGCGCGGCGGAGGTCTCCTCGAACTCCGATTCCGGGGACTGCGTGGGCGGAGGCTGGTGCTGCGCCTCCATGGCCAGCTCCTCCGCGTCCTCGGGCGTGGCGGTGAGGACCGGCAGCTCCTCCCCACCCGACGGCGACAGGGCGCTGGGCCCTTCATCCTCCGCGAGGCGGATCTCCTCCTCTTCCGGCTCCTGCCTTGCCGCGGCGGCCAGCGCGGCGGCGCTGGACACGGGCTTCGCGCCCGCGTCGAGCTGCGAGCCCCAGTCCCCTTCCGTCAGCCCGCCGGAGCGGGGCTGCGCGCGGGGAGGCTCCGCGGGGGCCGGAGCGGGCGCGGCCACCGGCTCGCCGCCTTCCAGCTCGGCGATGCCGCGGGCCCTCGCGGGCTGCACGGGCGCGGGCGAGGGCCGGGAGTAGCCCTCGCCGGCAATCGCGCGGCTCATCTTCTCCGCCATGGCGTCGCTGCCCGCCAGGAGGAAGTGCTCGCGCGCGCGGCCGTACTCGCCCATCTGCGCGAGCGTCAGGCCCAGGTAGTTCTGCGCCTTCTGGTGCTCGGGGGCCAGGTCGGTGGCTGTCTCGAACTCGCGCGCGGCGCGCTGGAGCGCGCTCGTCTTCAGGTACACGAGGCCCAGGTTGACCCGCAGTGTCGGGTCCACCGGGTTGTCGCGCACGAGCATCTCGTACAGCTCCGCCGCCCGGTCGAACATGCCGAGCTTGAAGTAGCAGAGGCCCAACAGGTTCTGCGCCTTCTCCTGGCGGGGTTGGAGCTGGTGGGCGCGCTCCAGGAACTCCTTCGCCTCGATGACCTTCCCGGCGGCCAGCAGCTCGCCACCGCGGTAGAGCTGTTGGAGGAACTCGTCGTCAGCGGGGCTCGTCTCCCCCCGCCCCTTCGCGCGCGTCGTCATTCTGGGATGTGGGCTCGCGGGGGCCGCTCTCGTCGGTCCGCTCGCGCTCCTTGTAGTGGAAGTAGAGCTGGAGCACCTTGCGCACGTACCCCTGCGTCTCTTCGTAGGGAGGCACCTTGCCACCGTAGCGCTTCACCGCCTCGGGGCCGGCGTTGTACGCCGCAATCATCTTCACCATGTCGCCGTCGAACTGGTTGGCGAGCACGCGCAGGTAGCGCACCCCGCCCTCGATGTTGTCGCGCTCGTTGAAGATGTCCTTCACGTACATGTCCGACGCGGTGGCCGGCATCAGCTGCATCAGTCCGCTGGCGCCCTTGTTGCTCAGCGCGTTCGGATTGAAGTTGCTCTCGGTGTGCATGATGGCGCGCACCAGCGCCGTGGGGATGCGGTAGCGCAGCGCCGCCGCCACGATGTGCGGATCCAACTCCGGCGGCGTCTTCCTGCGCCCCACCACCGGCGCGCTCTTCGTCGGCGCGGGCGTGAAGGAGCCCTTGAGCTGCTTCGCCTTCTTGGCGCCAGCGGGCGGGACATTCGTATAGACGATGGTCCCGTCCTTCTCGACGTAGCGGTAGATGGACTCGGACGCCCCCGCCGTCAGCGGCAGGGCAAGCAGGGCGGTGGCGAGGAGCGCGGAAAGGGCACGCATATCGGCAGCCCTCAACCTTAGACAAGCGCAGGAAAGTCCTCAAGAAAACGCCTTGTTTCCAGCACTTACAGTCGTTAAGGCTGTCCACCATGCCCCATCGGTTCGACTTTCTCGTCCTCGGGAGCGGCGTGGCGGGCCTCTCGTTCGCCCTCCAGGCGGCCCGGCATGGCACGGTGGCCGTCATCACGAAGCGGGAGCGCGGCGAGAGCAACACCGCCTACGCCCAGGGGGGCATCGCCAGCGTGCTGGCCCCCACCGACAGCTTCGACGCCCACATCGAGGACACCCTCGTGGCCGGCGCGGGCCTGTGCCACCGGGACGCGGTGGAAGTCACGGTGAAGGAAGGCCCCGAGCGCGTGCGCGAGCTGGTGCAGCTGGGCGCGGACTTCAACAAGCACGTCTCCGGCGAGTTCGACCTCACGCGCGAGGGTGGCCACTCCGCCCGCCGCATCATCCACTCGGGGGACATCACCGGCCGCGAGGTGCAGCGCGCGCTGCTCGCCGCGTGTGACGAGGCGCCCAACATCGCCTTCTTCCCGCACACGGCCGCCATCGACCTCATCCTGGACCGGCGCATGCCCAACCCCAGCGCCCACCGGTGTCTGGGCGCGTATGCGCTCCTGGAGAACGGCAGCATCGAGCGCTTCCTGGCGAAGGTGACGGTGCTGGCCACCGGCGGCGCGGGCAAGGTGTACCTGTACACGTCCAACCCGGACGTGGCCACGGGCGACGGCGTGGCCATGGCGTACCGGGCGGGCGCCCGGGTGGCGAACATGGAGTTCTACCAGTTCCACCCCACCTGCCTGTACCACCCTGAGGCCAAGAGCTTCCTCATCAGCGAGGCGCTGCGCGGCGAGGGCGGCAAGCTGCGCCTCAAGGGCGGCGCCACCTTCATGGAGCGCTACCACACCATGGGCGCGCTCGCCCCGCGCGACGTGGTGGCGCGCGCCATCGACGCGGAGATGAAGCGCACCGGCGACGAGTGCGTCTACCTGGACATGACGCACCTGGGCCGCGCCTTCCTCACCGAGCGCTTCCCCAACATCTACGCCACCTGCAAGGCCTTCAACATCGACATGGCCGTGCAGCCCATCCCCGTGGTGCCCGCGGCCCACTACCAGTGCGGCGGCGTGGTGACGGATCTGGACGGGCGCACCAGCGTGCCGGGGCTCTACGCCATCGGCGAGGTGGCCTGCACCGGCCTGCACGGCGCCAACCGGCTCGCGTCCAACTCGCTGCTGGAGGGGCTGGTGTTCGGCCACCGCGCGGTGAGGGTGGCCTTCGAGGAAATGGCCGACCTGCCCGCCCGCACCGAGGACCCGCCGGCCTGGGACGCAGGCAGCGCGGTGGAGTCGGACGAGAGCGTCGTCGTCACCCACAACTGGGACGAGATTCGCCGGCTGATGTGGAACTACGTGGGCATCGTCCGCACGGACAAGCGGCTGATGCGCGCGCGGCGCCGGCTGGAATTGCTGCGCGAGGAGATTCGCGACTACTACTGGCACTTCAAGGTGACTCGCGACGTCATCGAGCTGCGCAACATCGCCGAGGTGGCCTACCTCATCGTCGACTGCGCCAGCCGCCGCAAGGAGAGCCGCGGCCTGCACTTCACGCTCGACTACCCGCACACCGACGACCACCACTGGCTGCGCGACACCGTGCTCTCCCGGGAGCTGTGAGCCGTCATGGCGTCCCCCCAGCGCGGCAGCATGCTCGACTCGCTCCCCCCTGGCCCTGGCGGTGGGGATGGGGCTCCACCTCCCGAGGGTGGGCCCCCGGGCGCGCCCCCTCCTCCCACCGGTCCCCTGCCCCGGCCGTGGGTGAGCCAGGTGCTCCTCGTGTGCGCGGTGGCGCTGTTCGGGGCGGAGCAGTTCCTCCCCCTGTCCCGGTACATCGTGGTGAACGGGGCGCGGGTGGGCGTGCTCCCTCCGCTGGGGTTGTACGGGCCCGCGGTCCAGGCCGGTGAGTACTGGCGGCTGCTGGGAGCGGTGTTCGAGCACGGCGGCCTGCTGCACCTGGTCTTCAACATGTCCGTGGTGGTGACGCTCGGCTTCACGCTGGAGCGCGCCATCGGCAGCCTGCGCTTCCTGGGGCTCTCCCTCGTCAGCGCGCTGGGCGCGTCCACCTTCTCGCTCCTGTTCAACTTCAACACCCCCACGGTGGGCGCGTCGGGGATGATTCTGGGGTGGGCGGGCGCCATGCTCCCCATCTCCACGCAACAGGGCCGGCGGGAGCTGTTCATCTGGCTGGCGCAGGTGGCCGTCTTGAGCCTGCTGCCCTTCGTGAGCTGGGCCGGGCACCTGGGCGGCTTCCTCTTCGGGCTGCCGTGCGGACTGGCCCTGCGGATGGGGCACCGGGTGTACGCGCGCGCCCTGCCCATCCTCCTCTTCCTCAGCCTCGTGGTGGCGTTCTTCGCCGCGCACCCCGAGCGGCGCGGGGGCCTGTGACATGGAAGTGAAGAGCGTCTGTGTGTTCTGCGGCTCGCGCCCCGGCACGCGCCCCGAGTACGTCGAGTCCGCCACCCGGATGGGCGCCGAGCTCGCCCGGCGCGGCCTGACGCTCGTCTATGGCGGGGCCAGCGTGGGCCTCATGGGCGCGGTGGCCGACGGCGCGATGTCCGCCGGTGGCAAGGTGGTGGGCGTGCTGCCCGGCTTCATGGGCCCGAAGGAGCTGGCACACCCGGGCCTCACGGAGCTGCACATGGTGGGCTCCATGCACGAGCGCAAGGCGCTGATGGCGGAGCGCTCGGACGCCTTCGTCGCCCTGCCCGGCGGCTTCGGCACGCTGGACGAGCTCTTCGAAATCGTCACCTGGGCGCAGCTCGGCCTGCACCGCAAGCCCATGGGACTCCTGGACACGCGCGGCTACTTCCAGCCGCTGGTGGCCATGGCCCGGCACATGGCGCAGGAGGGCTTCGTCCCGGAAGCGCAGGCCCTGCCCTTCGCGGTGAGCGCCTTGCCCGAGGTGGTGGTGGACCGGCTGCTCGCCGGCCCCACCCTGCCACCCGTGGAGAAGTGGCTGCGGCGCAACACCCAGACGTGAGGCCCCGCGGGGCCCCGGCCGCTACTGCGCGGACACCGTCATCTCGGCCTTCCCGAGCGCTGAGGCCATGCGCAGCGTCACCTGCTTCGTCCCCGGAGGGATGACGGGCTGGCCGTTGGACAGCGTGGTGGGGAACTGCAGCTTCCAGCCCACCCAGAACACGTCCGTGTACGGGTAGTAGGCGCGCGTGTCGAGGTTCGTCCGGCCCACGCGGATGATGCTCGTGGGTGTCACCTCGCCCGCGGGCGTCACCAGCGCGAGGCGCCAGATGGAGGTCTTCAGGTCGAAGCCGCCGTAGCGGTAGTCATTGAGGTGCACGCCGAGGAAGAACTCGTGGACCTGCTCGGCCTGGGCGCGCTCCTCCGCGAGGAGCTGCTCCACCTTGTTGGCCGGCAGCACCTGGAAGGCCGCCCGGCGGCGCACCCGCGCCTCGCGGAAGGCCAGCGTCTGCAGGGTGGCTCCCACGAAGACGCGCGTTTCGAAACCGTTGTAGATTTCTTGCCGGCCCGAGTACTTCGCCAGAATCGTCTGGTAGGCCTCCTCGGCCTGCTCGTCCTCGAGCGCCGGCGCCGCCGGCCCGACGGTGGGCGGAGTGGTGACACAGCCGGCCAGCAGGGCCAGCAGTGTCACAATCACGAACGGCTTCTTCACGGGATGAAGTCCTTGCGGGTGAACAGGGTGAACAGCCGGTGGCCGCCGGCTTCCACGGCCTCGCGTCCACCCTCCAGTCGGTCCACCAGCGCGAAGGCGCCAAGCACCTTGAGCCCCTCCACCTGGGCCCGCTCGATGGCCTTCAGCGTGGAGGCGCCCGTGGTGACGACGTCCTCGACGATGGCCACCGACGCGCCCGCGGGCATGCCGCTGAGGCCCTCGATCCACTGGCCGGTGCCGTGGCCCTTGGGCTCCTTGCGGACGATGAAGGCGGGGAGCGGGTGGCCGGACAGGTAGCCGGTGAGGCTCACCGCCGACGCCAGCGGGTCCGCGCCCAGCGTCAGCCCGCCCACGCCCATCGCCTGGGGCGCGTCGCGGCGGATGGCCTCCAGCAGCAGCCGGCCGATGAGGAAGTGCCCCTCGGCGAGCAGCGCCGTGCGCTTGCAGTCGATGTAGAAGTCCGACTCCTTGCCGGACGAGAGCACCACGCGCCGCCGCTCGAAGGAGCGCTCCGTGAGCAGCTCCAGCAGCCGGGCACGGTCGCGCGCGAGCGGTTCCGCCATGGTCTACAAACCCTCCAGGTAAGCCACCAGCTGCGACGAGTACCGCAGCTGCATCAGGAGCTCCGCCTTGCGCGAGTCGTCCAGCGCGGCGAACACGTCCGCCAATAGCGAGAGGTCCTGGTTGATGGCCCCCAGTCGCTCGGAGACATCCGACGCCAGCTCGTCGGCGTCGATTTCCTCTTCCACGCCCTCGGGCGCCAGCGAGTCCTCGGTGGCGAGCGCCTTCTCCAGCATGTCGCGCACCGCCGCGCTCAGCCGGCCCTGCGACTCCAGCTGCTCGCGCTTGGCCTCCAGCACCTCCGGCTCCACCGGCGTGGCGTGGATGGCGTCCGCCAGGGACATGAGGAGCGCGTCCTCGTCCGACAGGCCCATGTGCACGCGCGCCTGCACCGCGTCCCGCTTGAGGAAGCGCAGCGCGGCCACGCGCCGGAAGCCGCAGACCAGCTGGTAGCCATCCTCGCCGGACGGACGCACGTCCACCGGGAACAGCTGCCCCAGCCGCGCGATGTCCGTGGCCAGCCCGGACACGTCACCCTCCGGACGCAGGCGGAACATGTTGTCGTCCTGGAGCTTCTCCAGGGGCATCAACACCAGCGTCACCCGCCCCGCCAGGCGCTCCTCCGGCGCGGCCAGCCCTTCCGGCAGCCCGCCCTCGTCGGTCTCCTGCTCGGACTCGTCCTCCATCGCCACCTGGGACTCCTCACGCTGCTCGGAACCACCCTGCGCCTCGGCTCCGGGCTCGCCGCCCGGCGAGGCCTCGCGCGAAGCATCCTGGGAGGGCTCGCCTCCCTCGGCACGCTGCTCACCGGAGGAGGACCCTCCTCCGTGCTGCTCGCCACCCTGGGGCTGGTCGCCCTCGGCACGCTGCTCACCGGGGGGAGACTCACCTGACGAGCCAGCCTCGGCACGGTGCTCTCCGTGGGGAGGCTCACCTGGCGGGCCCCCCTCGGCGCGGTGCTCACCGTGCGGCATGCCTTCGGCGCGGTGCTCACCGGGCGCGCCTTCGGCGTGTCCGCCCTCCTCCGAGCGCGACTGGCCCTCGGCGGGCGAAGTCCCCGGCATCCCTTCCTGTCCGTCAACCCTGTGCTCGGCGTCCATGGCGGCACCCCTGGTCTGCCCACCCCCGCGCCACCGGAGTCGGTGGCGCGGATGATGCGCTCTAGCGGGCCTTCTTCTTCACCACGACCTTCTTCTTAGCACCAGCACCCAACACGGACGGCGGCTCGGCACTGGTTGCCTGCTCAACCGGCGCGGGCGCCGGACGGGCTTCCACGCGCGTGGGCGGCGGAGGCGGGGGCATCGGCTTGGCCCCCGGACGGGCGGCCGGCGCCGGCGGCGCCGCGCTCGGACGCGTGGCGGCCGGAGCGGGAGCCGGAGCCGTGCGCGCGGGCGGAGGGGGCGGCGTCGGACGCGCGGCCGGAGGGGCCGGACGCGCCGGGGCGAGGGTGGGACGCGCCGTCGTCGTCGGACGCGCCACCGTGGGGCGCTCCGCCGGCAGCCGGCCCGGTTCCACGTCGCCCATGTCCACGCGGCCGCGGAAGCTGGCGCCGTCCACGATGATGACGCGCGGGGCGTGGATGTCGCCCACCATGCGGCCCTCGCGGGTGAGCTCCACACTCTCCGTGGCGTTGATGTTGCCCACCACCACGCCGCTGACGATGGCGTTCCTCACCGCCACGTTCGCCTTCACCACGCCGGAGGGCTCAACGATGAGCGTCCGGCTGAGCGTCAGCTCACCCTCGACCCGTCCACGGACGGTGAGGTCCTCGTCGCCCGTCAACCGGCCGCTGATGAGGATGGATGGCCCCACCACGGTGTTGTTGACGTTGTTGCTGCCTGAGAGCTCCTTCGGGGTGGCCACGAATCAGCGCTCCTTCATGTCCATGTCGACGTTGCCCTTGAAGGAGGCACCATCGGCGATGAGGATGCGCGGCGCCTTGATGTCGCCCACCACGCGGCAGTCCGTCTTCAGCTCGACCTTGTCGCTGGCGACGATGTTGCCCGTCACCCGGCCGGCAATCTCCACGTTCTGCGTCTCGATGTCCGCCTCGACGACGCCGCTGCCCTCCACGTAGAGGCTTTCCTTGAGGGAGATCTTCCCCTTCACGGTGCCCTGGATGACCAGGTCCTCGTCTCCGGAGATTTCCCCGTCGATGACGATGCTCGAGCCAATGACCGTATTCGCCATGAGTGTTGTCCGCCCCTCTCGAAAGGTGTGTGCCGTGCGGTGCGCGGCGTGAGTCGTCAGATGTCGTCCGGCAGCTTCACGTCCATCTCGATGGAACCGTTGAACACGGCCCCATCTTCGATGACGACGCGCGGCGCCTTGATGTCGCCAGCCACCTTGGCCGAAGCGTTGATGGCCACGCGAGTCGAGGCGTCGATGTTGCCGCTCGCCTCGCCGTTGATGGTCAACTCCTCGGCCCGGATGTCCGCCTGCACCTTCCCGGTGCTCTCGATGGTGAGGTGGTTCTTCAGGGCAATCTGCCCCTCCACCCGGCCCTCGATGACGAGGTCCCCACCTCCCGTGAGGTTGCCCTTGATGACAATGCCCTTGCCGATGATGCCCGTCTCACCCGTTGCCATGCGGTGACCTCACCCAGCGCCGACTCCTCCGTAGGAGTCGGGCGACCTGATTATGTCAGAGATGCGCGGAGATCCAGCCGGAGATATCCCGGAACACCTCGGCACGCCCCACCTCGTTGAGCGGTTCGTGGCGCATGCCGGGGTACTCCTTGAACTTCTTGTCCGCCGCCCCCGCCGCCTCGAAGAAGACCCGCGCCGCCGCCGGAGCGGCCACGCCGTCCTCCGCGCCGCACAGGACGAACAGCGGAGCTTGAATCTTCGGCGCCAGGAGCATCGCCTCGGCCTGGGCCTTGGTGGACTCCAGGAACCAGCGGGGCGTGACGACGGTGAGGTAGAGCGGGTCCTCGCGGGTGGCGCGCTGCACCTCGGGGTCCCTGGTCAGGGCCTCCACCGTCAGCTCCGTCTTCAGGGGCAGCCACGGCACCAGCCTCCCCACCGCGCGCGCGGCCAGGAGCTTCATGGCCGGGGGCGTAATCGCCAGCTTGAGGTAGGGGGCCGACAGCACCACCCCGGACAGCCCCTCCACCTTGCGCTCGCCCAGCCACTTCACGGCCATCAGCCCGCCGTGGCTGTGGGCGAGCATGAAGACCTTCTTCCCGCCCGCGTCCTTGCGCACCCGCTCCCAGAAGGTCTCCAGGTCGTCCACGAAGCGCGGCCAGGCCTCGCTGTAGCCCCGGCGCCCGTCCGCGCGGCCGTGGCCCCGGTAGTCGAAGCCGTGCACCGCGAAGCCGTCCGCGAGCAGCGCGTCCGCGACATACCCGTAGCGGCCGAAGTGGTCTCCGTAGCCGTGGACCACCGCCACATGGGCGCGCGGCTCGCCGTCCGGGAGGCTCGACTTCCAGAAGAGCCGGGTGCCATCCCTGCCGTTGAAGAAGCCCTCGTCGTGACGCGCCATAGGCGCACCAACTTAGCGGCCCGACGAACGCGTGGGTAGCGCCTTGAGCTTGCGCTCCAGCAACGCGCGCTGTCCGGGGGGCTCCGCGGACTCGGGGTCCAACGCCAGCACGTCCAGGGCCCGCCGCCAGGCACCCGCGGCCTCCTCGCTCCGGGAGGCCCGCTGGTAGGCGTCCCCCAGGTGCTCGAGGATGACGGGCTCGTCCGGGGACAGGAGGGAGGCCCGCTCCAGCGCCTCCACCGCGCGCTGGTACTCGCCGCGCCGGAAGTACACCCACCCCAGCGAGTCCAGGAAGGCACCGGTGTCCGGGTGCAGCTCCAGCGCGCGCAGCACCCGCCGCTCGGCCTCGTCCAGGTTCGTCCCCGACTGGGCCAGCAGGTAGCCCAGGAAGTTCAGCGCCGCGGCGTGGTCCGGGTCCACCTCCAGCACCGCCCGCATCCGCGCCAGCGCGCCGTCCACGTCCCCCTGCCGCTCGTGGGCCGCGCCCAGCGCGTAGAGCAACTCCTCGTCCCGGGGGCTCTTCGCCACCACGGCGCCGAGCAGGGACAGCGCCTCCGTCCCCCGCCCCTGCCGCTGGAGCGTGGAGGCCAGTGCGTCGTACAGCGCGGCGGAAGGCGCCGCGGCCAGCCCTTCCTTCAGCACGGCCTCCGCCTTCGCGGGCGCCCCGCCCCGCTCCAGCGCGCGGGCGTATTGGGTCCGCACCTCCACGTCCTCCGGCGCGTCCTGGAGGGCGGCCTTGAGCAATCCCAGGGCGCGAGGGTGCGCACCGGCCAGCGAGAGGCAGCGGGCGCGGCGCAGGCGGGCCTCGGCGAAGACGTCGGAAGTAGCGGGCACCGAGGCGAAGGCCTCCGCCGCCTCGGGGAAGCGGCGCATCCGCTCCTGCACCAGGCCCGCGTAGTAGGCCAGCCGGGGCTCGTCCGCGCCCGCCTTCCGGGCCGTCTCCAGCACCTCGGCGGCGGCGGCCGGCTCGCGCGCGGCGAGGTAGCTGAAGGCCACCCGCACCACCGTCTCCGGCTCGGTGGACAGCGACAGCAGCCGGTCGAAATACGCCCGGGCGCGCACGACGGAGCCCGCCTTGAGCGCGGCGCGGCCCGCGGACAGCAGCACCTCCTGGCTGTCCGGGTCTCTTCGCAGGGCGCGCGCAAGGGCATCCTCGGCCTCGGCGGGACGGCCGGACTCCTCGTACAGCTTCGCCAGCGCGGCCAGCACCTCCACGTCGCCGGGGTCTCTCTTGCTGGCCTCTCCCAGCAGACGCTCGGCGCGGAGGGCATCGCCGCGCTCGGCCAGGGCCAGGCCCAGGCGCCGGTAGCCGGAGGCCTCGCCGGGCAGTGCCATGGCCAGGGCATCCACCACCTTCACCGCCTCGTCGGGCGCGCCCGCCTCCAGGTTCAACTGGGCCAGCACCAGGTAGGCCTCGGGCTCGCGCGACTTGAGGGCCACCGCGCGCCGCAGGTGCATGCGCGCCCGGGTGAAGCGGCCGGACTCCAGCAGCACGCGCCCCAGCAGCACGTGGGCCGGGTAGTACGCCGGGGCGCGCTCCACCGCCCGGCGCAGCTCGCGCTCGGCCTTGTCCAAATCCCCCAGCCGCGCGTACTCCTCGGCCAGCCGGGTGAGCAGCAGCGGGTGCCCGTCATCCGTGGCCAGGGCCAGGCGCAGCGCATCCACCGCGCCCCGGTGGTCCCCGGCATGGTGCAGCAACCGCGCCTGGAGGTAGTTCGCGTAGCTGGCGGAGGACGAGAAGGACTCCTCCTCCGAGGCCGCCGCGTCCATCGCCTCGCGCATGGCCTCGCGGTCCACATGCGGGCGCTTGGGCGGAGGGGCCGCGAGGGCCCCCCGCGCCATGAGGGCGCCCAGCAGGACGGAGACGAGGAGGCGGGAGGGGCTCACGCGAGAGGAAGTCTAGCGCGGCCCCGTCCGGCTTGCAGGCGTACCGTCAGGTCTCCTCAGGCGGCGGCGCGCCCAGCTTCTCCAGCAGCTTCTCCACCGGGTCGCTGTCCTGGCTCACGTCGGCCACCGCCGAGCGGTACTCGGTGTCGGTGGCCTTCTCCACGTCCGGCAGCATGCGGCTGATGACGTTGCGCGCGGGCTCCGCCTGGCACTCGGGGAGGATGACGGCGAAGACGCCCCCGCCCAGGTGGGAGATGGCATCCGGGTGGCGCACCCGCTTGCGCATGATGTCCGCGATGCTGGCGGGGAGCGTCTCCACGGGGCGGTCCGGCCGCAGCACCGCGAGGCTGAGCGAGCGGTGGAAGCGACGGCTGCGCGCCACCTCCTGCTCCAGCCGCAGCAGCAGTCCGCGCCGGTCATGCAGGCCCGTGGCCGGGTCGCTGCCGGTGCGCCGCTGCAGGGAGCTGGCACGCTCCTTCTCCTGCTGCTCGCGCTCGCCCTGGCGCAGCTTGAGGGCGCGATCGGTGCGGTTGAGCAGCTCCACCGCGTTGAACGGCTTGCTCATGTAGTCCACCGCGCCCAGGTTGAGCGCGCGGACCTTCTCCGCCACGCCCTGGTGGGCGGACAAGAGGATGACGGGGATGTGGGCCGTGTCCGACGAGGACTTGAGCGCCATGGCCGCGTCCAGCCCGTCCAGCTTGGGCAGGAACACGTCCATCACCACCAGGTCCGGCCGCTGCGCGCGCGCCTTGGCCAGGCCCTCCGCGCCGTCGCGCGCCACCTCCACCCGGTACTTCGAGCGCAGCACCTCCGACAGCACCGCGGCGATTTCCGGCTCGTCCTCCACCACGAGCACGCGAGGCTGCTCGTGCGGGGAGGTGGCGACGGGCTGCTGCGGCCTCGGGTTGCGCGGTGCCTCCTGCGCCAGGGGCAGCGTGAAGACGAAGATGCAGCCCTTGTCCTTCGGGCTCTCCGCCCAGATTTCGCCGCCGTGCAGCTCCACGAATTCCTTGCAGATGGCGAGGCCCAGGCCCGTGCCCTTGCCGCCGTGGCGGTAGCGGTCGAAGACCAGGTGCAGCTCGTCCGGGGGGATGCCCACGCCGTCGTCCTGCACGCACACCTTGGCCGCGTCGCCGTCCGGCCGCGCCAGCCGCTGCGTGCTCACCACCACCTCGCCGTCCTGCGCGGCATGGTGGATGGCGTTGGTGATGAGGTTCTGCAGCACCTCGTGCAGCTTCACCTCGTCGCCGATGAGCATCAGGCTGTCCGGGCACTCGGCGCGCAGCGAAACGCCGCGGTCGGCCGCGAGGATTTCCAGCTCGTTGACGGCGTCGCGGCACAGCTGCGCCACGTCCAGCACGCGAGGCTCGATCGACAGCCGCGCCGCCTCGCCCTTGCCCTTCTCCAGCAGCGACTCGACGAGCCCGAGGATCTTCTTGCCCTGGCGGATCATCGCCTCGGAGGACTGCTTCTGCTGGGGCTCCAGCGGGCCCTCCTGGAGCAGCCGGCCGTGCCCCAGCAGCACCTGGAGCGGTGCGCGCAGGTCGTGGCTGCAGACGGCGATGATCTCGTCCTTGAGGCGGTTGAGCTCCTTGAGGCGGCGGTTGGCGTCGTTCAGTTCCTGGTAGCGCTGCACGTACGCCAGCTCCAGGTCCTCGCGCTTCTTCTTCACCGCGGTGTGCAGGCGCGCGTTGCGGATGGAGTTGGCGAGCACGCCCGCCACCGCCTGGGCGAACTCCTGCTCGTCCCGGCCGAAGGATGCGTCCACCCGCGACACGCGCAGGAACAGCGCGCCCAGCAGGTCGTCCTGGCAGATGAGCGGCTGCACCAGGATGGACTTCACGCCCAGGGGGACGATGGAGGTGCGAACCTCCGCCATCAGCGGGTCTCTCTGGGCCTCTTCAATCAGCACCGGCTGCCGCGTCTCCAGCGCGCGGCGCAGCTCCGGGTAACGGGCCACCTCGATGTCCAGCTCGACGAGGCTCGGGTCCTCCTGCGTGGCCACCACGCGGGCGGTGCGGGCATGGCTGCCCTCCACCAGCACCACCGAGCAGCGGTCCGTCCCGGTGACGCGGCCCACCTTGTCCACGGCGATGCGGAGGATTTCCTCCAGCTCCAGCGAGCTGGTGGCCGCCTGGGTGATTTCCAGCAGCATCCCCATGCGCATCCGGATGCGCTCTTCCCTGTCTCGCAGCCGGCCCGCGCGCAGCGCCGCCTCCAGCCTGGGCACCACCTCGTCCGCGCTGCGAATCCAATCGTCCACTGCCAGACGTTTGAAGGCCTCCGCGGAGCGGGTGCGCCCCAGGTCCACCAGCACCGGCAGTCGCTGCAGCCGCTCCAGCTTGCGCAGCGAGTCCAGCATCTCCGCCGCCCGCTTCGCCGTCACCGCCAGCAGCACCACCTCGGGTTGGAGGGCCTCGGCCACCTGGGCCAGGCCGCTCTCCTTCTCCGCCGCCGCGCACTGGTAGCCGCTCGCCGTGAGCCGCTCCATGAGCGCGTCGCCCGCCTCCTTGGCGGCCACCACCAGCACGCGTCCCCGCTGATCCGGCTGCATCTCGACTCTCACGGTGAACCTCGGACCCGCCGGCCCAGGAAGGACGGGTGGAGAGGCTGCGTCAACTCACTGCGTGCGAAAGGGTACATGGTTCGGATCCGGATCATGCCGCTGAACACGCCCTTGGGCCAGAGCGGCGGACATCGGTGAGAGGGTGGGCATGTGAGGGAAGCTGCGCGCCCCGGCCGCACCGTCCGTGCGGCTCGCGCCCCCGTCCCCGCCAATGGCCCCTCCCTCATGCACCCCGGCTGGCTATCACGGTCCGCGTCAGTACAGGAGTGCTTCGCGCCTCCTTGGGGGCGATGCCCGGTCGGCAGCCCCTCCCGCCGTCGATCGGGCGCTAGCACGGCTGCAATTGCAATCACCTGGCGTTTACCCCTCCCCAACGCCTGCCCGGAGCCCCCGCCAGGCCGAGTCACGGCTCCAGGGGCTACGGCCCGGGGGGCCTTCCCCACCAGCCACGGTGATGCCCGGACGGTGGGTACGCGGTAGAGTGCTCCGCCATGTCCCATCTACCCCTGACGCGGCACGCGTGGCGCGCCGCCCTTGTCGTCGCCGCCAGCCTGGCCGCCGCCTGTGGCGACCCCAAGCCCCCTTCCACCCCGGATCCGCCCCAGGTCGCCCTCACGGTGCCCAAGGCCGTGGTCGCGGGGACCAGCCTCAAGGTCATCGTCAACGTGTCCGGCTGCGACAGCGTGACGAACCTGAGCCTGAACGACCGGGACACGCCCCTCAAGTCGTTCTCCTACACCACGGGGGACGTCACCCTGGAATTGCTGCCCGCGGACATCCCGTACCCGACGGCGGGCATGTCCGCCTACCTGTCGCTGAACGCCGAAGCGACGTGCAAGGACGGCCGGAAGAACAAGTCCCAGCCCCAGCCGGCCACCTTCCTTCCCGTCTCGCGCGTCGTCCTGGCCCCGCCCAACGGTGAGCAGGTCGTCACCGACGCCTTCGTCGTCGACGGCAGCGGCACCAGCGCCACCTTCGTCGGCTGCGGCGTCACGGGCACGGGCATTTCCACCCTCTACAAGGTGGATGCCACCGGCAAGGAGGTGAAGACGCAGGGGATGCCCTTCGCCTGCACCGCGGAGACGCTCATCACCGCCAGCAACGGCAACAGCGGCAAGCGCTGGCTGTGGACGCCGGGCGTGGGCGCGCTGGCCGTGGACTCCAACCTGAACATCTCCGGCTATACGCCGTCCGAGCTCAAGCCCACCATGCTGTCGGTGATGCCGGACGGGGATGCCCTCGTCGTCAACCGCATCCACGAAGTGCGGCGCCTGTCGCACATGCCCACCGCCACGACGCAGACCGCGGCCACGGTGAAGTGGCTCTACAAGTCCGTGGAGGGGCTGCTCACCCCGCCGCTGGCCCGTGAAGACGGCGTCGTGAAGATTGCCGCCATGGGACCGGGCCCCACCGCGCTCCTGACCAGCGTCATCGTGACGGACCTGAACGCCAGCGACACGCCCAACGTGGAGAACCAGATCTTCGCCAAGCGCACGTACACGCTGCGCACGTTCTCCCGGAGCGAGCCCCTTCCGCTGGGCGTGCTCAACTCCGACGGCACCATGCTGTACCTGGGCATCCAGCTGGCGAACAACCAGTCGCACGTCGTGGCCTGCGTCGCGAACCCGTCGGGCGTGGAGGCGTGCGAGGGCGGCAACAACCCCTGGACGAGCGACGCCCTGCCCGCCTCGCTCGCCAGCGTGTACTTCCACCCGGAGTCCTCGCGGGTGCTGGCCATCGGCTCGCAGCGCGTGTGGTTCCTCGACGTCAACAGCGGCGTGCTTCGCACCAAGGAGAAGCGCTCCCTGGACGCGAACGGCGCGTTGATCGTGCAGCGCATCCTGAAGGGCCGGACCTCGGAGCTCTTCCTGCTCAACGCGCCCCAGCCGACCGGCAGCCTGGGCACGCTGCCCGCGGAAATCGTCGGCGTGGACCAGTCCCCCAGCGGCGATGCCCGGGAGCTCTTCCGCTACCAGGTGGTGGGCAGCCTGGGCGCCGGGGTGGACTCCGACGGCCGGGTGTGGATGCGAGACAGCGCCGACCTCGTCCAGATGTTGAGCACGGGCGAGTACCGCCGCCTCCGTCCGTAGGCAGCCGGGCCAGCGCTCAGGGCCTGTCGGCGACGAGGAGTGCCTCCACGTTGCCGGCGGGCCCGGGCACCGGCGAGTCCATCACCCCACGCACGGTGAGGCCCTGCTCGCGCACGAAGGCCGTCACCGTGTCGATGGCGTCCTGGCGGGCGGCGGCGTCTCGCACCACGCCGCCCTTGCCCACGCGCTCGGGGCCCACCTCGAACTGGGGCTTCACCAGCGCCACCAGCAGGCCGCCCGGCTCCAGGAAGGTGAGCACCGAGGGCAGCACCTGGGTGAGCGAGATGAAGCTCACGTCGATGACGATGGTGCCCACCTTCTCCGGCAGGTCCTCGTCGGTGAGGTAGCGCGCGTTGACGCGCTCGCGCGAGCGCACGCGCGGGTCCTTGCGCAGCTTCTCGTGGAGCTGGCCATAGCCCACGTCGATGGCGTGCACGCGCGTGGCGCCGTGCTGGAGCAGGCAGTCCGTGAAGCCGCCGGTGCTGGCGCCGATGTCCGCGCACACCCGGCCGCTCACGTCGAGCCCGAAGCGGTCCATGGCCGCCTTCAGCTTCAGCCCGCCGCGCGAGACGTACGGCAGCACCTCGCCCTTGAGGCGCAGCTCCGCCTCCACCGGCACCAGCGAGCCGGGCTTGTCCACGCGCTGGTCATCCACCACCACCTGCCCGGCCAGGATGAGCGCCTGCGCCTTGGTGCGCGACTCCGCCAGCCCGCGCTCCACCACCAGCACGTCCACCCGCTCCTTGCGAGGCTTCACCGCCCGCCTCCTTCCAGCAGCTCACGGCCCGCCCTGAGCAGGCCCGCCGCGTCCAGGCCCAGCTCCGTGCGCTGCACGCGCGCGTCGCCGTGCGGAACGAAGGCGTCCGGCAGGCCCACCAGGCGCACCCTCGCCGTGACTCCGCGCGCCGCGTAGAGCTCCAGCACCGCGCCGCCCAGCCCACCGCGCGTGGTGCCCTCCTCCACCACCACCACGTGGCCGCACGCGGCGGCCTCCAGCAGCGCGGCCTCGTCCAGGGGCGAGGCGCAGCGCGCGTCCAGCACGCTCCAGCCCGGCTCGCTCCTCGCGGCCTCCAGCGCCGCGATTCCCAGCGGCCCCAGCGTCACCAGCGTCAGCCGGGGGCGCGCGGCGCGGCGCAGCCACCGCGCGCCCGCCAGCGGAGCCTCGCCGGGGTGCACGTCCGAAGGCAGCGGCGGCAACGTGCCGCGCGGGAAGCGGAGGACGGAGGGGTGCGGCGCCGCCAGCGCGGTGTCCAGCATGGGCGCCAGGTCCTCGCCCACCATGGGCGACCACAGCTGCAGGCCGGGCAGCGGGCGCAGCGACGCCACGTCGTAGGTGCCCTGGTGCGTGGCGCCGTCCGCGCCCACCAGCCCCGCGCGGTCCACCGCGAAGACGACGGGCAGGCCCGGCAGGCACACGTCGTGGATGATCTGGTCGTACGCACGCTGGAGGAACGTCGAATAGATGGCGCACACGGGACGCGCGCCCGCGGCGGCCAGCCCCGCGCTGAAGGTGACGGCGTGCTGCTCGGCGATGCCCACGTCGTGCACCCGGTCCGGGAAGCGCGCCTTCAATTCGTTGAGCGCCGAGCCCTCCAGCATCGCCGGCGTCACCGCCACCACGCGCGAGTCCTTCGCCATGGCGTCCTCCAGCACCGCCGCGAAGGCCTCGCTGAAGGTCTGCTGTCCCTTGCGCGAGCGCACCAGCTTGCCGTCGCGCCACTCGTACGGGCCCATGGCATGACCGCGCGTCTGCGCGTCCGCCTCCGCCGGCGGGAAGCCCTTTCCCTTGAGCGTCAGCGCGTGCACGACGACGGGGCGCGAGGACGCCTTCGCCTCGCGCAGCGCGTGCACCAGCGCGCCCAGCTCATGCCCGTCCACCGGCCCCACGTAGGTGAAGCCCAGCCCCTCGAAGAAGGCGCGCGCGCCGCGGGTGCGCAGCAGCGCCGGAATCGCGCCCACGTTGGCGCTGATGGACATCTGGTTGTCGTTGAGCACCACCACCAGCGGCAGGTGGCTGCCCCCCGCGTTGTTGAGCCCCTCGAAGGTGAGCCCGCCGGTGAGCCCGCCGTCGCCCAGCACCGCCACCACGTGCCCGCGCCTGCCCAGCACACGGCGCCCCTCCAGCATCCCCAGGGCCGCGGACACCGCCGTGCACGAGTGGCCGGCCAGCAGCGCGTCGTGGGGACTCTCACGCGGGTCCAGGAATGGCGCGAGCCCCCCGGCCTGCCGCAGCGTGTGCATGCGCTCGCGCCGCCCGGTGAGCAGCTTGTGCGCGTACGCCTGGTGACCCACGTCGAAGAGGAGCGCGTCCGTCGGCGAGTGGAACACCCGGTGCAACGCGACGATGAGCTCCACCGCGCCCAGGGACGCGCCCAGGTGGCCACCCACGCGGCCGCAGAGGGAGATGATGTCCTCACGCAGCTCCTCGCACAGCGCCGGCAGCTCCGCCTCCGGAAGCGCCCGCACGTCCGAGGGCGAGGCGATGCGTGCCAGCACCCCCGCCATCAGGACTTCCGCTCCACGGAGTACCGCGCCAGCGCCGCGAGCGGCCCGTCCGCCCCTTCGAGGGGACGCACCGCCGCCATGGCCTGAGCCACCTTCTCCTCCGCCATGCGCTTCGACGCCTCCAGCCCCACCACCGCCGGGAAGGTGAAGCGCCCCGCCGCCGCGTCCGCGCCCGCCGGCTTGCCCAATTGCTCCGGCGTGGCCGTCACGTCCAGCACGTCGTCGGCAATCTGGAAGGCCAGCCCCACCGCGTCGCCATAGCTGTCCGCGCGGGCCAGCGCGTCCGCGTCCCCGCCTCCGGCCAGCACGCCCATGCGGCACGCGGCGCGGATGAGCGCGCCCGTCTTCAGGCGGTGCAACCGGACGAGGTAGTCCAGCGCGGACGGCCGGTCCTCGGCGATGTCCAGCACCTGCCCGCCCACCATGCCCGCCGCGCCCGCCGCCACCGCCAGCTCGCGGCAGAGCGCGGCGCGCACCGGCTCCGGCCCCGAGGCCACCAACGTGAAGGCCTCCGTCAGCAGCGCGTCACCCGCGAGGATGGCCATCGCCTCGCCGTACACCTTGTGGTTGGTGAGCCGGCCCCGGCGATAGTCGTCGTCGTCCATGGCCGGCAGGTCGTCATGCACCAGCGAGTACGTGTGCACGTACTCCAGCGCGCACGCCGCGTCGCCCGACACGGCGGAGGCGTTGCTGGCGCGGGCCACCGTGTCCGCGAAGGCCAGGCACAGCACCGGGCGCAGGCGCTTGCCGCCGGCCAGCAGCGAGTAGCGCATGGCCTCCGCCAGCTTCGGCGGGGCACCGGACGACACGAGGCGGTCCGCGCGCTCGCGCAGCAGTGCCTCCACCCGCGCCTGCTGGGCGCCCAGGAAGGAGTCCAAGTCGAAAGATGGCAAGAGTCCGTGCTCCTCTAGGGGGCCTGCGTGGCCACGAGCTCGCGGATGCGCTTGACGAGCTTGTCCATGTCCAGCGGCTTGACGAAGTAGTCCGCGGCGCCGACCTCCATGCCGTGCCGCTTGTCCTCGGGGTCCCCGCGTCCGCTGATGAAGACGACGGGGATTTCCCGGAAGTGTTCGTTCTTCTTCACCGCCCGGCACAGCTCGAAACCATCAATCCAGGACATATTCACGTCCAGGAGGATGGCGTGCGGCCGGTGCAGTTGGAGCGAGGCGATGAGCCGCAGACCGTTGGCGGCCATGGTGACGTCGAAGCCCTCGTCCTCCAGGGCCGCCGCCAGCAGCTCCCGCGTGTCGCGGTCGTCATCGACGATGGTGATCTTCGGCTTCGCCATGCCGGAAGTGGGCGCCCGCACCGCCTAGAACGGGACGTCATCCTCCGGGGGAGGCCGGGGAGCAGGCGCAGCAGGCGCCCGGGTGGCCGCGGGTGCGGCCGGACGCGCCGACACCGACAGGGGTGCCACCACGTCCTTGCCGTCCTCGTCCAGGAGCAGCTGCTCGATTCGCTGCTCCGCCTCGGTGAGGAGCTTCTCGCCGCGGCGCACGAGCTTGATGCCCTCTTCGAAGGCCTTGAGCGAGTCCTCCAGGGACAGGTTGCCGCTCTCCAGCCGGCCCACCGTCTCCTCGAGTCGCGTCACCACGTCCCCGTACTGCTCGGGAACCTCGGCCTCCGCCGCCACCTTGTCCGCCTTGGACTTCGCCACAGCCTTCCACCTCCCCGTGTGGGGCGCGGGACTCTAGAGGGTGGCCCGTTAGCAGTCCACCGGCCCTTTCACGCCCGTGACGGTGGCTTCGACTTCCTCACACCCGCCCAGCGTCTTCGCCCCGTTCACCGCGAGTTTGATGCCCAGCCGCTCTCCCACCTGTACGTCGGTGCTGGTGCGCACCACCGCGCCGTCCCGCTGGCGGAAGACCACCGAGTACCCGCGCGACATGACCTTCAGCGGACTCAGCGCGTCCAACCGTCCCTCCAGACGCTGGAAACGCCTCTGCGCATCCGCCAGGGCTGCCTGCTGGAGCGCCAGCAACCGCGCCCGGTGCGCGGCCAGCCGGGCACGCTCCCTCGCCACCCGCGCCGCCGGTGAGGCCCGCTCCAGCCCCAGGTGTGCCGCCGCCAGCGCCGCCTGCCGGGACGCCACACCCGAGCGCGCCGCCTCCGACAGCCGCATCGCCAGCTTCAGGAGGTGGGCCCGCTGCTCGCCCAGCCGCGCCTGGGGCCGCGCCCGCTGCAGGCGCTCGGACAGCGCGCGCAGGCCGTCCCGGTGCTCACGCACCGCGGGCCGCAGCACGCGCATCATCGCCTCCACCTGCTCGGACAGGTGCAGCCGCTGGTGGTTGATGGCGCGCCGCGGGTCTTCCAGTTGCGCGGAGAGCTGGCCCAGCTCCTCGCGCAGCTCCAGCACCCGTCGCTCCATGGCGCGCCGCAGCCGCCCGGCCTGCGTGGCCAGCGTCAGCTCCAGGTCCGCCAGCACCGGCGCCAGCCGCTCCGCCGCCGCGCTGGGCGTGGGCGCCCGCCAGTCCGCCACGAAGTCGGAGATGGTGAAGTCGATTTCGTGACCGATGGCCGACACCACCGGCACCGGCGAGGCGAAGATGGCGCGCGCCACCAGCTCCTCGTTGAACGTCCAGAGGTCCTCCACGGAGCCTCCGCCGCGCGTCACCACGATGACGTCCACGTCCGTGCGCGACAGCCGCTCAATGGCCCGGGCCACCTCCACCGCGGAGCCCTCGCCCTGCACGCGCGCGTCCGCCAGCAGCACGCTCTGCCGCGGGTTGCGCGAGTGCAGCACGCGCAGGAAGTCCTGGAGCGCCGCGCCGGTGCGGCTGGTGACGATGCCGATGCGCCGGGGCAAGAAGGGCAGCGGGCGCGGCGCGCGCACGCGCCGGTCGCCGATGAGCCCTTCCGCCGCGAGCCGCTCCTTGAGCTGCTCGAAGGCGAGCGCCAGCGCGCCCTCCCCCACCGGCTCCATCCGCTGGACGATGAGGCTGTAGCGCCCCTGCGGCTCGTAGAGGTCGACGCTGCCCTCGGCCACCACCTCCATGCCGTCGCGGAGCATGAAGCGCAGCCGGCCCGCCAGGGACGCCCACACCTTCGCGTCGATGGCGGCGGACGGGTCCTTCAGCGAGAAGTACCAGTGCCCGCGCGCGTTGGGCCCACGAAAGCCCGTCACCTCGCCGCGCACGATGACGCGCGCGAAGCGCGACTCCAGCGTCTGCTTCAACTGCCGCGTCAGCTCGCCCACCGTCAGCACCGAGCGCTCCGGCTTCGGCGGCGGCGGAGGCGCACCCTCCAGCGGCCCCAGCAGCGCCGTGCCGTCCGCGTCCACGGGCGGAGGCGGGGGCGGAGGCCTGCGGGGCATGGCCACCACGCGCGCCTGGGGCCGGGCCTCCTCGGAGGGCGCCGGGGGGGCCGGAGGCGTGACGGACGCGCCGAACAAATCCCCCTGCAGGCCGGGAGGAACGACTGTCGGCGGCGGGCCGCCCCTGGACTTCTTCATCGCGAGAGCTTCTCGACCCAGGTCTGCGCCTTCTGGTGGTACTCGTCGTCGGGCGGCGTCATGGCCACCACGTCCTTGAACTTGGGCAGCGCCTCCTCGGGGGAGGCGTCCTTGATGGAGTAGGCGGAGAGGTACAGGTCCTTCGCCTTGGTCTTCATCTCGCTGATGATGTTGGTGGCACCGGCATGGCCCGGGTCGGCCTGCAGCGCGCGGCGCGCGTACTCCATGGCGCGGCCCCACTGGCCCGCCGCCTTCGCCGCGCTGGCGCCCTTGTAGAAGATGGTGGCCGCGCGCGTGCCCGCGTTGCGCGCCATCTTGCTGGGCCGGCCGTCGGTGATGTCCTTGTCCAGCGCCAGCAGCTTCGTCAGCGACTTGGCATCCAGGTCCTCCAGCTTCTTGTAGAGGTTGCTGAACTCGTTGATCTGCCCGAGCAGCTTCTTGCACTGGGGCGTGCGGGCCAGGCACGCGTTGAGGATGGCCACCGCGCCGGACGTGTCACCGTCGCGGAACCGGTCCACGGCCGGCTCCCACGGCTTGGGCGCGGGGCCCTGGATGACGGGCCGCGGCGCGTCGCGCTGGGCGATGGCCTGCGCCGCCGCCTCGTTGATGAGATTCGCGTCGCGGTAGTCGGGCACGGCCACCAGCACGTCGTCGGTGATGGCCTTGGCCTCGTCATACTGGCTGCTGTCCAGCGCCGCTCGCGCCGCCACCGTGCGCTTGCCGGCCGCGGCCGACAGGTCCCGCTTCAGCTGGCGCACCGGCTCGTCGAGGAACTGCGTCTTGCCCGTCTTCGCCAGCGCGGCCGAGGCCTTGCCCAGCTCGTTCTTCGCGAGCGCCGCCCGCGCCTCTTCCAGGCTGCGCTGGATGGGAATCTCCCGCTCCGCGTGCCCGAGGTAGTCCGTCACGCCCGGGTAGTCCGGCGCCTGCGCCTGGAGCTCCTCCAGCTTCGCCTGCGCTTCAATCCACTTGCCCTCGCGCACCAGGTTCTTCGCGTCCTGGAACAGCGCGCTGAGCGCATCCCGCCGGGCCTTGCCCTCCATGGCCTTCGCCAGCTCCACGGCCTGCTGGCGGTTGACGTTCATCCGCACCAGCCCCAGGCCGGCGAACAGCACCACCACCACGCCGGCCGCGGCCAGCTTGATGCGCATCTTCTTCTTCTGCTCTTCGGGACTGGCCGGCGTGGCGGCCGTGGCTCGCGAGCTGCGCACGCGCCCACCCTCGGTGCGCGGCGGCGGGCGGGGCGGCACCCCGGGCCGGCCTCCGGAGCCGGAACTGGAGGGCCGGGGCCGCGAGCCGCTGGGAGGCGCGGAAATGTTCATCGTGGAGTTGGCCACGTCCTCGAAGCGCAGCTCCGTGTCCCCCAGGGTGATGACGTCGCTGTTGGCCAGGGGCGTCTCGTCGCCGATGACGTCGCCGTTGACCATCGTTCCGTTGCCGGAGCCCAGATCACTCACCGCCCAGCCCGTGCCCACCTTGCGCACCATGACGTGCTTGCGGGACACGGACGTGTCGGGGATGCAGATGGGGTTGTCGGTGGCGCGGCCGATGACGTACTCGCCGTCCTCCAGGGGGAACTCCTCACCCGCCTTGGGGCCGGCGACACACACGAGCCGGGGGCTGGCGGACGCGGGAGCGGGCCGGGCCGCGCCAGTGGACGGCCTGCGCGCGGCCGGGCGGGACCCGGTGCCTCCCGAGGGCGACCCGCCGCCGGAAGGCGTTCCGGAAGTGGGCCTGCGACGCGCCGGAGGGGAACCGTTCGACATGGGAATTCACCGACTTCCTACGAGGGGGGCACGGGAGTTACAGCTCGTGCTCGTAAGCCAACTCCAGCGCCCGATTGTGGCAGCGATGCTCGGCTGTAGGGAAGCGCCTGCCGACTTCTTGCAGGGCCGCCCGGGCCTTCTTCGCGTTCCGGAACTGTACGCTGCGTTGGAAATCGAGCATCAGCTGGCTGCACTTGTGGTCGAGCTCGGCTGACACCTGACCGAGCTGGAAGCGTACGTCCTGGTACAGGTCCGGCTTCTCGTCCAGGGCCTCCAGGGTGAGCCACGCGAAGCGGTACTGCTGCCAGGCCTTGAAGAGGTTCTCCGAGCCGATGGCCTTCGTCTCGTAGAACCGGGAGCCGGCCACCGCGTACTGGCGCGCCTTCGCCACCAGCTCGTCGGGGGACAGCTCCGGCACGGGGATGATTTCCAGGCGCAGGTTCCACACCCGCCACGACTCGTTGCCGGGCGGGTTGCGCACGTTGTCGAAGACGACGGTGTTCTGGTCATTCCGCTTCAGCGAAATGATGGGGAGGATGAACTCCAGCTCCCGCTCCATGGCGCTGGCCGTGTCCGGGGGCACCCACCCGAGGTTGGCCCCGTTGAGCACCAGCGCCACCTCCTCCTTGGAGATGCCGCTGGCCTGGTAGTGCAGCAGCGCCACCGCCCGCGTGGGCGTGACGAACTGGAAGTCGAACGACTTCTGGTCCGGGCGCTCCCACTGCACGCCCTCCCCCAGGCCGAACGAGTCCGGCACCACGTCCACCCCGAGCAACACCGGCTCCGGCCCACCCCTGCCGGCCTTTCCGCCGTGGGGCAGGAACACCCAGCCCAGTGCGCCCAGGCCGCTCGCCAGCACCAGCGCCATGGCCAGGCCCACCACCCCCCGGGCCCCGCGCGACAGCTCGCCCCACCACACCGCCAGCTGCCCACCGCCGCTGCCAGCCAGCTCGCGGCGGCGGCGGGCGCGCTCGGCGGCCGTCATCCCCTCGGCGCCGGGCGCCGGGCGCGCGGGCACGGAGCTGGCTTGCGCCTTCTCCAGGGCCACCGGGGGCGGCGGGTCCGCGGGACGCTGCGCGGAGACGGCGGGGAGCTTCGCCGTGGGCAGGACGTCGGCCGGGCCGTCCAGCGGGCCCCCCAGCGCCGCGGTGCGGCGGATGGGGCGGGTGGCGTCCTCGTCCCCGTCGGGGGGTACCCAGACGAAGGTGAACTCCACGGGGCCCACGGTGATGCGGTCCCCGTCCCTCAGCTGCTGCTCACCCGGGAGCAGCGTGCCGTTGAGGGAGGTACCGTTGGAGCTGCCCACGTCCGCGGCGAAGTACAGCCCCGCGCGCTCGATGATGCGCGCGTGCCGACGGGAGACGCCGTGGTCGTGCAGCACCAGGTCGTTCTCCGAGGTGCGGCCGATCTTCACCTCGGCCTGCTCGAAGACGAGCTCCCGTCCCTCCTGGAGCCCCTTGGTGATGGTCAGACGGATAGGCAGGGCACAACCCTCAGGCCAGCTCACCGAAGAAGAACTGGAACACGATGGGCCCGAACAGCACCATGAACACCGTCGGGAAGATGCAGGCGATGAGCGGGAAGAGCATCTTCACCGGGGCCTCGCCGGCCAGCTTCTCCGCGCGCTGGGTGCGGTCGATGCGCATCTGCGTGGACTGGATGCGCAGCACCTTGCCCAGGCTGGTGCCCATCTTGTCCGCCTGGATGAGCGCGGTGACGAACGTCGTCAGCGACGGCAGGTCCACGCGGACGATCATGCTCTTCATCGCCTCTTCACGCGTCTTGCCCATCTTCAGCTGCTTGAGCACCAGCTGCAGCTCCTCGCGCAGCGGGCCCTGCTTGCCCTTCTCCACCACCTTCGCCAGCGCCGCGGTGAAGTCCAGGCCCGCTTCCACCGACAGCGTCAGCAGGTCCAGGTTGTAGGGCAGCGCGCGGCTGATCTGCAGGTGGCGCTTCTTCACCTGGTCGTTCAGCCACATCAGCGGGTAGTACGCGCCGAAGAGCATGAAGAGGAGCGACCAGCCCAGGTTCTGCCCCGTGCCGTTGAGGATGAACAGGCCCATCAGCAGGCCCACCACGGAGCTCACCTCCTGCAGCGCCATGATGTCCTCGGGCTTGTAGCCCTGCGGCTCACCGGCCTTGATGAGGTTGCGGCGCGCCTTGGCCTCGTAGCTCGGCCACATGATGCGGCGGTTCATGGAGCCCAGGCGGCGGATGGCCACGCCACCCGCGCCCTTCACGCCACCGGCTGACTCGTCGCGCACCTCGGAGAGGAAGCGCTCGAGGAGCGTCTGGTACAGGCCCAGGCCGAGGAACCCGATGGCCCCCGCGAAGAGCAGCGCCGAGCTGCCGACCAGCACTTGCGTCAGGACATCCACGGTGCACCCCTCAGATATCGATGTTGACGATGCGCCGGATGATGAAGATGCCCATGATTTCCATGATGGCGATGATGACCACCAGGATCCACCCGAAGAGGTGGTTCATCATGGGCTCCATCAGGTCCGGCCGCATGTAGTTGAGCACCATGCCCAGCACCCCGGGCATGGCCGCGACAATCCACCCCTGCAGCTTGCCCTGCGAGGTGAGCGCGTCGATCTTGCCTTCCAGGCGGAAGCGCTCGCGGATCACCGTGGAGATGGTCTCGAACATCTCCGCCATGTTGCCGCCGAGCTGCCGGGCGATGTTCGTGGACACCACCACCAGCTCCAGGTCGTCGCTGCCCACCCGGCGCCCCATGTTGATGAGCGCCTCTTCCAGGGGCACGCCCAGCTTCACTTCCTTCACGAACAGGCCGAACTCCTGGGACAGCGGCGGCATCGCCTCGCGCGCCACGTGCTCAATCGCTTGCGGGAAGGTGAGGCCCGCCTTGAAGGCGTTGGCCATGGCCTGCAGCGCGTCCACCAGCTGGACGTTGAACTTCTTGATGCGCCGCTTGCGGTAGTGCTTCACCAGCAGCATCGGCACGAAGAAGCCGAACACCGTGGCTATCACCGCGAGGATGGGGTTGAAGATGATGTACGAGAGGATCCCCAACAAGCACATGCTCGCGATGTTGAGGATCAACATCTGGCGCGGGTCGATGAAGAGGAACATGTCGCTCAAGTCGTTCATCGACTTGGCGACGTAGCGCTCCTGGTACTGCTCGTACGCCTTCGACAGGACGCTGAAGATCACCAGGCTGAAGAAGAAGACAGACCCGGTGACGAGGAGGAGGACGATTCCGGCGAGCATGGGCGTGGTTCCCTGGAGGACTCGCGTGCAGCGCCGTTACGGCGCGGCCGCGCCCGCGGCCTTCTCCGCGCCGCCCTTGATGATCTGGATGATCTCCCGGCGCTTCTGCTCCAGCACGCGGGTGCGCTCGCCTGACAGCAGCGTGCTGATGGTGGCGCGGCCACGCTCCTCGATGAGGTCCACGTCGTCCTCGTTGCGCAGGGTGAGCGTCAGCGCGCCCAGCTCCGTCGCCAGCACCAGGATTTCCGCCTCTTCCGGCAGCACCATCAGCGAGATGTTGCTGTACTCGCGCTGGTTCTCCGGAATCAGGTTCACGTTCGTGGTGCCCGTAATCTTGCCCGTAGCCACCACGATGACGTTCTGGAGCAGCGTCACCGCGACGCTCTCGTCCGTCTGGGGGTCCCGGAAGGTGCCGATGACGTCCACCTTGTCGTTGGGGCGGATCCACCCACCGACGGACGTGGTGTTCTTCGCCTCGATGGTGATGGCGCGGGCCTTGCGCTGCACCTTCGTGGACAGGCGCTCGGCCGCCTTCGTGGTCTCGAACTGGCTCCACAGCAGCGGATCACCCGACTGCAGCGCCACGAGCACCTTCTGGTTCACCACGTAGGACGCCGAGTCCGGACGCACCACCGACGAGGTGACGAACTGCTCCGGCACCGAGCGCTGGGAGATCATCTCGAAGGTGATGACCGTGCCCTCCGGGATGTCCTGCGCCGCCACGACGACGGGCACCAGGTTCCAGCCACGGCGGACGTCCGCCTCCTTCTTCTTGATGGCGGAGTAGGCGATGACGCCGGCCAGCAGGCCCAGCACGAGCGCGACGACAAGAGGAGTCTTGCCCTTCAGCATGGTTCAGGAACCTCCAAAACGGGGGGTGCCGTTCGGCGGCGAAGTCCAGAGGGGGTGTGCGAGTACAATCAGGCGCAACAAGCGCGAATGGCGCGGGATGTTAGCCGTGCGATACGCCGGGTGTCAAAACCACCTCTCGCGATAACTCGGCATCCCGCGCGATTCAGGAACAAAAAACCAGGGTGCTACAGGTCGGCGCGCCCCCCGCCGCCAGTCCCCTGCCCCGGGTAAGGCGGGAGAGGGCGTGCCGTACCCCGCCGGACTACAGATTCCGGAGGGCCGCGCGGTCATCGGCCGTCAGCCCCGAGCCGTCGGAGATGCTGTAGACGGCCTCCTGGACGACCTCCACCTTGAGGCCGTCTTCGTAGACGTCCTTGCCCTGCAGGAGCGTGTAGAGCTCCCGCATCTGCGGGTGGTCGGTGATGGGCCCCAGCTCGTAGCGCGCGGCCGGGTCGGAGGGGTCGCTCGCCTTGTTGATGCAATAGAAGTGCAGCGGCACGTTCACCGTCTCCGGGTTGCTGCCGCCGTCGAGCCCGCCCGGGCCGCCCGACGTGGGGGGCACGGTGATGACGACGCGCTCCACCAGCAGGCCGTTCTGGTAGCCCTCCGAGGCGGAGACGATGACGAGGCCCGGAGGGAAGGTCACCTGGACCGGGCCACCGCTGATGTTGGTGAGCTTGAGGCAGGCGCGCACATAGAGGCCGCTGCCCACGTCCGCCGTCTGCGGCTGCCCGCAGTTGCCGTCATCATCCGCGCCGACGATGGTGCCCGACACCTGCACGCCCGCGGGCAGCGACAGCGGCGTGCCCTTCGGCTGGCGCCGGTCCTTGCCGAAGCCGGCCTGCGCCTCCGCATCCACGTCACCCCCGTCCGTCCCCTCCTCGTCCGTCCCGTGGTCCTTGCATGCCCCAAGCCCCACCAGGGCCGCCACCAGCAACCACGTCCACCGCGCCTTTGCCATGTGCGCCTCTCCCTGAAGTACCAGCGGCCCCCCATCTGGAGGGACCGCCGGGTCAACGTCTACCCGGAGCCTCACCGAACCTGCTTTTCGAGGCAACCCCGCAAGCAGCCCCCCGTCAAGGAAGCAATGGTGCGGGGGGTTCCGCGGCAGGCAGGTCAGGGTTGAAGAGGCCGGTGAGCACCACGGGCTCGCCGGTGTCGTCCCGCAGCAGCGCCGGCCTCCCCTGCTCCAGGCCGACGACGCGCAGGGAGAAGGTGACGCCGTCGGGGGAGACGAAGAGCCAGACATCCCCGGGGACGGTGCGCTCGGCGGCCGCTCCCGGCGTCTCCACGCGCAGCACCCGCGCCGGCACGCTCCGGAAGGACCTGTCCCGGACGCGGGCGTCGGCGCGGAAGGCCTGCTCGAGGAGGGCCTGCCACGGCGCCGTCTCGACGGGCACCTCCGCCTTGGACTGGAGCTGGCCCACCATCTCCAGATGGACGCGCCGGGCGGAGGCGAGGAAGGCCAGGTTGGCCCGCGGCTCCGAGCGCGCGTCCACCGGCTCCCGGCCGTAGACGAGCGTCCCCGCGACGCCGGCGAGCACCGCCAGGGAGGCCCACAGCGGAGCGGAGCGGCCCCTCGCCAGGGCCACCAGCAGGCGCACCAGGCCCACGGCCGCCACCACCGAGCCCACCAGCATCAGCACCCGCGGAGGGGCCCCCACATTGAAGGGCTGAGAGAGCGCATCCACGAGGTGCCGCCACTCGGAACGGGACGCACCCAGCGGCACCGCCGCCAGGGCCAGGAAGACGCCCGCGTGCACCAGCCGCAGGCCCCAGGGTGACGAGCCCCCTTCCCCCCTCCGGGCCACCGCCGTCATGGGAACGGCAGGTTGAGCACGAAGTAGTACGAGTCGTAATAGACCTGGTAGGCCTCGAGGAAGAGGTCGATGACGTTGGACTGCCGGTCATCGGTCCACTTGACCTTCACGGACGCTCCGACGACGAGCGCCACCACGAGGACCCAGTTGAGCAGGGAGTACTCCAACATCGCCTGCCCTCGGCGCGCACGGCGGCTGGAGCGCGGCGTCTTCGTCGTGGAGCTCATGGGCTCTCCTCTTCGTCTTCCTGCAACCAGGGGAGGTTGGCGAACTTCTCTTCGGCGTACTCGAGGTGGATCTGCGGCTCGTTCGGCTGCGGCATGCGGATGCGGGACTTCGCATCCACACCATACTCCGCCACCTCCATGCTCTGGCCGATGCCGGGAATCTCTATCTTCGCCAGGTTGATGACGGGAATCTCCCGGCTCATCCACATGCGCTTGATGACGGTGGAGCGCATGACCACTTCCACCGGGACGGCGGTGACGGTGCCCGCGTGGGTCATCAGGCGCGCCTCCTTGCCGGAGCGGACCACGGGACGGTACGCGGCGGTGAGCGCCGGCTCCGGAGCGGCCTTCGCGCGCGCGGCTTCGTCCGGAGCCGGGGCCTGCTCATTCTTCTTCAGCTCGGCCTCCAGCGCCTCCTGCGAGTACTCCTGCGGCTTGCCGTAGCCCGCGGAGGCGATGAGGCGGGTGATGGCGTGCCGGCGCGGGTCGTTCGACTCACCCAGGGCGACCAGCATCTTCATCTGCCCCAGGGGCGCGCGCATCGCGGGGTGCGTGCCGAACTCCACCTCCATCCACACCGCGTCCCGCCCGTACCGGTCCTTCTCCTGGCCCACGACGGCCATGCGCCAGTAGTGCACGCGAGCGCCGCCGCCATCCATCCGGTAGGTGACCCAGTCGCCCACGCGCGAGGCCCGCGCCCCCCGGGACATGTGGTCCATCAGGGCCTTCATCGCGGGCGCTGCGGCCTGCGCGGGCATGGCCACGAGCAGCACGGCCAGTGCGAAGCGGAGCGCCAGGGCCTTCACTTCTTGCCTTCCTTCGCCGCGCGCTTGCCGCGCTCATGGGCCTCACGGCTCTCTTTCACGGCGGCGTCGTTGGGCATGGCGTCGGGCCGGTCGGAGCCTACCCACATCTGTACCATGGCGGTGAGCCCGTCCTCCACGGGGCGGAGGGTGGTCACCACCTGCTCGGCCTTGCGCGCATGCTCCATCGTGAGCTGCGTCTCCCCACCTAGCTTCATCGCGCCCTGGCGCACCGGCTGGTAGCCCTGCTTCTCGAGCTCCTGGGTGACGCGCTGGCGCACGTCCTCCAGGTTGCCCTCCACGAGCGAGGAGCGGTTCTGCGAGCCGCCCGGCGCGTCTCGCGTGGCGAGGTCCTGGGTGAAGAGCATCCCCTCCACCTTCACCAGGCCGGGGGCGGAGTTGCGCGGCGCGCTCACCCACAAGTCGCGCAGCACGGTGAAGCCCACCGTCTTGCCGAGGTGCCGGCGGAGGACGACGCCGCGCTGCAGGCCCTCGCGCGTGTACAGGGCGGACACCACCGCCTCGTTCTCCAGGTCGCCGTCCACCGCGGTGGGGTAGCCCTGCGAGCGCCAGTGGCGGGTGAAGTAGTCCGCCACCTTCTCCAGCGGGTCGTCCGTGGTGAAGTACGCCATGCGGTAGTACTCACCGGCGATGACCAGGTCATTGCCGATGCGCGTATGCACCGTGCCCGGATAGACGGGCAACTCCTGCTGGGCGTGGGCGGCCAGGGCCCCCACCGTCAGCAGCAGCGCGCAGAGCCGTGCCAGGGAGCTACTCACAGTTGACGATGTCCTCGTTCTTGTCGCCCTTGGTCGAGTCGGCGCTGGTGGGGGCGGAGGGGTCTTCGGCCTGCGGATTCTTGCAGCCCATGAAGTGCTCGCCACGGGCCTCGAAGATCTTCTTGTACTGCGAGTCCTCGTACGTGTTGTCGCGGAACGGGGCCGTGTCGAAGCACTGCGGCCGGTCGCTGTCGAGCAGCTCGAGGTCGTTCGACATCTGATCCTGCAGGCCGTGCGCCGCGGCCGCGGGGTAGCTGTTGACGCCGTCGCACTGGGACGCATCCCCGCCCGCCAACCCGTAGTTCTTGGAGATGACGAAGGTGCCGAGGAAGGCCGGAGCGAAGGACGAGAAGGTCGACAGCACGCCGCCGAGCGGTGAGCTCTCGAGGCGCTCCTTGACGCCCAGGAAGGTCATCCGGTTGACCTGGGCGTAGAGGCCATGCACCTCGTTGCCCTCGGTGTGGCCGCCCGCGCGCCGGCCGTTGATGACGGCATCGCTGCCGTCCGGCAGGTTCCACCCGGTGGCGTACATGGAGTGGCGGGTGCTGAGCCGCAGGCTGCCGATGTTCCGGCCGCCGAAGGTGTCCACCTTGAAGAAGTCACCCGTGCTCTGCTCCAGGTAGCGCTGGGGAAGGATGACGTTGTCGAACTGCATCGACACCTGGGACTCCACCCAGCCCTTGGTGTTGAACTTCCAGAAGCCCAGCAGGCCGTTGGCGCCGCCATTGATGGCGCCGAGGACGGAGTTGGCCATGCCGTCGCCGCTGTTGCCCAGCACCAGGCCCGCCTCGATGAAGGGCACGTCCTTGTTGACCACGTCCGCCTGGATGTTGGTGTAGCGCGCGATGAACGAGCCGGGCGGAGCATTGGTCTCCACCGAGTCCATGTCCTTGTAGCGCTCCGCCACCTCCTCCATCGCCTCCCGCTTCGCGTCCGCGAAGGCGGCGTCGTGGTCCGCGTTGCCGAAGTCGGACAGGGTGTAGCTGGTCATCTCCCACGTGGCGTAGCGCGCCAGCTCCAGGAGCTTCAGCTTCGCCCTCACCAATTCGGTGAGGTACATGCTGAACATGAGGATCATCACCAACACCGGGACGGAGAGCGCGAACTCGACGGTGGCCGCGCCCCGGTGCTGGGCCCTGCGCTGTCTTGGGAGTCTCATCAGCGAAGTCCCGGCTTAGTGGGTGATGATCTTGGGGGCAATGCTCTTCAGCGGGCCTGGCAGGGCGTCATTCAGGCTGCCAGCCAGGGGCAGGTTGTGGCGGCCCTGGTAGACGGAGGCCAGGCGCGGGCGCCAGTACGGATTGAAGAAGTTGGGCTGCTCCGTCCAGTTGCCGGGCCGGTGGTAGTAGCTCTGGCCGCGGGTGATGACGTTGAGCCCCTCGGAGAAGCTGAGGAACTTCTTCCGGTTGTTCTCCATCTCCAGCGCGTCCGTGTCGGCGGTGAAGTTGAAGCGGATCTTCCCGTCCGCGTTCAGCAGCGCGGGCGCGTTGGTGCCCGCCTCCTTGTCCTTGAGGTCCCGGTTGGTGATTTCGTCCGGCGACTTGTTGAGCGCGACCCACGTGGACGGCTGGTTGAAGTCGAACTTGTAGCGCGGGGCCGCGTCGTTGGTGGCCGTGCGGCCGCACACGCCCTGGAACTGGCCGGGCTCGAAGTGCATGAACGGGACGATGCCCTTCCACGGATGGTTGCCGTCCTCCGCGGGGTGCACGTTGGCCGTGTAGACATCCATCTTTCCCTTGCCGAACAAGCAAATGGGAAGGACACACACCTCGTTCTTGGTGACGCCCACCTCGCCCTCGGGGCCATTGGCGCGCTGGCGGTTGCGCCAGCCGCTGTCGCCCGTGGGCAGGCGCTGGGGGTGGACCCGCCAGTGCACGCCGCCGTCGCGGTACGAGCCCTCCTGGTCGTTCAGGGCCCAGATGCTCGTCTTGGCCATCCACTGGTAGGGCAGCTTCTTGCGGGACGTGTCCTCGAGCCCCTTGCGCGGATCCCCCCAGCAGCGCCCGATGTTCTTCTCGTCCGTCTTGCAGGACAGCGGGTTCGTCACGCCGGGGAAGTCGGGGCCGAACTTGAGCCAGTACAGGTCGTCCGAGCCGAGGTTGTCGCCCTGGGCCATCATGCCGAGCGTCGGGGCGATGCCGTCGTTCCAGTCGCGGATGTAGTTGCGCGTCTTGCGCGTCTGGGTGAGGACGTTCCGGTAGTCGCGGATGTGGGTCAGCATGCGGGTCTGCCCCAGCTTGCCGAAGCTGATCACCCCGGGGATGTTGATGTCGTTGCTGAGCCAGTCGCCGATGATGCCCAGCCAGGGCGGCAGGGGGAGGAGGTCTCCCAGCCGGCGCGAGGTGATGAACTTCTGCTGGCAGGAGAGGATGTCCACCCCGCCGGCGCCCAGCCCGCCCTTCGAGTCACACGGGTAGCGCGTGGCATTGGAGATGCCGCCCATGGAGCGCTTGGCGCGAGCCTCCTTCGACGCCAGGGCTGTCTCCTTCGGGTCGATGGCCTTGAACGGGTTGGCGGGTGTGCCCAGCGGGCGGCCTCCTGCCTCCGCGAAGTGCGTCTGGTCGAAGAGGCATTGGCTGATGACGCCGGTGAGCCCCTGACTGATGAGCGAGTCGATGTTCTTGTCGTTGTCCGCGATGACGGTGTCCGTGGTCTGCAACACGTGCGTGGACGCGGACATCATCACCGCCTGGGACGCGAAGAACAGCACGCTGTTGAGCACCCAGTGCGTGGGGATGACCAGCTTGCCGATGAGCTTGTCCGGGTTGGTGGCGACCAACAGTTGATGGAAGGCCCTCACGACCATCCTCCAGGCATTCATCGCCGTTTCGATGACCTTGAGCACCTGCCCCACCACCGGAATCGCCTTCAATATGGGACAGGCTATCTTCCAGAAGAGGCCGCTTGCTTTTCCCGCACAGGGGTTCAAGGTCTTCATGAACCCGTAGGTGTCCGCGAGGAACGCCTCGGCGAAGTAGATGAGTGACAGCAGCGACTGCCACAGCATCGCCGAGACGTAGTGCGACGCCTGCGTGCGGTTGGCGTACGCGTAGAAGTTGAAGGCGCGCGCCTCCATGGCGGCCATGGAGTAGGCGGCGGAGTCCGCGGTGTTCTGCAGGCGGATGCGCTCGTGCACCGTGTGGCCGATGTTGACGGTGGTCAACACGGCGATGGACATGACGAGCACCATCAGCGCGGCGAGCACCAGCGCCTGGCCTTCCTGGCGGCGGAAGCTCTGTCGGAGGGTCCGGGTGAACATGGTCGGCGGTCCTCTTACAGGCCCCAGTCGGGGTTGAGGTGCATGATCCACTTCCGGTGGAAGTTGGACTGCATGCGCATGGTGTACGTGGCCGTCAGCGGGATGAAGTAGCGCCGGCCCGCGAAGTTGGAGACCAGGGGGATGCTGCCGGTGGCCAGGCCCCAGAGCACCGCCATCTCCAGCGGATACACGGAGTCATAGCCCTTCTCGTGCTGGATGCCCTTGATGGACGCGGCGGCCAGGGCGTCGATGTTGCCGTCGGCCATGATGTTGGCGCCCGGAGTGACGGTCGCCCGGTCGATGGCGCCATGGAGCGCCAGGCCCGCGTTGGAGGCGAACCACGAGGTGAAGATGATCCAGTTCGCGAAGGGCACGCGCAGCTGGTACCAGTAGCGCAGGCGGATGGTGAGCCGCGTGGCCTTGCGGTAGACGAGCTCCGAATCGTCCGGCTCCGGCAGGTTGAAGAACTTGCGGATGTGGTTCTCCAGCGAGGGCACCTCGGGGAAGCTGTCCGCTCCGTCGAAGTCCAGCTCCTGCCAGTTGAAGCCGTTGCGCAGCTTCCAGATGCTGTCGATGGGCGTGAAATACGCCGGGTTGATGGTGTCCACCCGGACGATGCCCAGCAGGTTGGAGCCGTTGACGGTGCGGGGCACCACGCCGCCGCCGAAGTTCAACGCGCTCATGCCCGTGTCGTAGAGCTGGTGCAGCGCGAGCGTCGTCCCCAGCTTCGCGATGTCGTTGGTGGCGCCCATCGTGGGCAGCAGCGCGACGATGGCCGCGTCGTGCATGCGCTCGTTGTTGCCGTTCCACACGATGCCGGCCCGCGCCGCCTGGTATGCGGCGTACTCGGTCATCAGCTTCGCGTGCTGCATCATCGTGAGCTGGATGATGCCCAGCGTCATGAAGACGGTCAGCGGCATGATCATCGCCGCTTCGACGGCGGCCTGACCCGACTGCGCGCGAGACGCCCCCCGCTCCCGCCGCCCATCCTGTGCTTCCTGTCCCATGACGCCATTATCCGGTGAGGCGCGCCGGACTCGCATCGGTCAAATGGACAGACCTACACCCACGTTTCCGTCCATTTTTCTATTTGCTCAGAAACCGCAGACCATCATTTCTGGGGATCAGCGGATTTCGGGGCGGCCTCGAGGATGGCGGGCTCGCGGGACAGCCTGCGGCGAGCGGCCTGGGCGGCGCTGGAGCCCGGCGCATCGGCGATGACCTGCTTGCAGGCGGCGGCGCCCGCGGCCTGACGGCCCAGGGCGAGCTCCGCGTCGCAGAGGCGGTTGAGGAGTCCGAGGCGCTCCGAGCCGGAGGGCCCGGCGGCCAGCGCCGAGCGCAGCAGCCCCGCCTCCAGGGCCCGGTCCCCGGCGAGGTACGCGTCCCGGGCCTGGCTCGACAGCTCCGCCACGGACGGCCCCGGCTCCGCCTGGGCGCGGGACGCCGGCATCTCCGCGGCGGGGCTCGGGGATTCGCTTCGCTTCGCCTTCTTCGTGGGCGCCTGGGCCGGGGCGGGCGCACGGCGCTCGGCCAGGGACTCCGTCTGCGCGAGAGCACCGGTGGCCACATCCGCGCGGCCGCCGGACGGGGACGGGGACGGGGACGCGGGCGCCGCCGTCGCGGGCGCGGGAGGCCCCGCTGGGACGGACACGGAGCCCACGGCCTGGGGCGCATCCCCGCCCGCGAAGACCTTGTCGAAAGCGCCGTCGTCTTCGTCGGCGGCCTGGGCCTGGGCCGCGGACGCACCGCCCAGCTTCAACCCCTCCTGCTTCCGCGAGGCGGAGTCATCGCGCGGCGCGGACTCTGCCAGGGACTCCTCGTCCGGGGCGTCCTTCTCGCCGAAGGCGAACTTCGAGGCCTTCGAGGGGGCGGTCTTCGCCAGCGGCTGCCGGTTCGTCGAGGCCCGCGCGCGCTCCGAGGCGCCCTTGCCGTACCCGGGCTTCGCCTTCATCTCCTCCTCGCGGACGATGCGGGCGTCGAGCCCGCCGCCACTGCCCGCGTTGCGCCAGTCCTCGGCACGCGCCACTTCCTTCGCGGCGCCCTCGTCCAGGAGCGCCTTCGGGGAGGGCGCGGCCTGCGCGGTGGGCGGAGGCGGTGGGGCGGGGGCCTCCGCGCTCGCGACCACGGGCTCGGCCACACCGCGCGCGGGCGCGGCGTCCTTCGCTCTCGCCATCTCGACCTTCGCCGCCACCTGGGCCGGAGAGGGGCTCGCGGGGGCGTGCTCATTCGCCTCGAGGATGAGGATGCCGAAGGTGCTCACCGAGGCCACGCCCAGCACCGGCAGCAGCCAGCGGCGCCAGCGCGAGGGCTTGGGCGCGGGGCCAGCGGCGGCGCGGCGCGCGGCCTGCTGCGCGTAGGCCATGAGCGATTCGAGCCCGGCGTCCGGCGCGGGCTCCGTGGAGAGCTGGGACATGGTGGCGCGCACGCCGCGGATGTCGTCCAGGGCCTGGGTGCAGCGGGCGCAGCCCGACAGGTGCGCCTCCATGGCCCGGGCCTCGGGGGTGGGCAGCTCGCCGTAGGCGAAGTCGAGGAGCCGGTCCTCGTGCGCGTGGGCATTCTGCGGATTCATCCCGTCACCGTCCTTCCGTCCTCGGCGAGGTCGCCGTCCACGCCCATGTCCGACAGGCGTCGTCGCAACCCGTCGAGCGCGTATCGCATCCGGCTCTTCACGGTGTTCTCGGACACGCCCGTCACCTCGGCGATGTCCTTGAAGGGAATGCCGCTGTACTCACGCAGGATGAACACTTCTCGCTGCTCCTCCGGGAGTGCCGCCAGGGCGCGCTCCAGCAGGGGCCGCAGGCGGGCGTTGTACGCGCCGCGCTCGGGGCTGGCCCCCGTGTCCGGCAGCCCCTCGCCCAGCGGACGTCCCTCTTCCCCATCCGCACCCGCGGCGGGGGCTTCCAGGGACGACGCCTGGCGGTAGCTCTCTTTGCGCGCGCTGTCCACGCAGAGGTTCCTCGCAATCGTGTAGAGCCAGGTCGTGAACTTCGCCTTGGGCGTGTACTCGCCGGCGCTCCGTACCACTTTCAGCCACGTCTCCTGCAGCACGTCCTCCGCCCGTGCCCGGTGCCCGACGAATCGAAGGACGAAGTTGAACACCGGCGTCCGGTGCTTGCGCACCAGCGCCTCGAACGCGCGCGCGTCCCCCGCCTGAAAGGCGAGCATCAGCCGCTCGTCTGAGGTCTCCGGTCCCAACACTCCCCCATCTCTCCTGGAGCACCCGACACCCCGACCCCTCCTCAACCCGTGCCCTCATAACGGGCGACGGGCCACGAAGGTCTACTCCGGGCGTGGTCTCCGGTAAGTGGCGAGAATGACAGGGAGCGCCACCGCTGTCACGAGGGCGGCCTGGGCCAGCAGCACCGCCGGCAGGGGCCGCTGGACATGCACCTGGAGCGAGCGTCCGAGCGCCAGTCCGAGCAGCACCCCGGTCAACGTACGCACCGCGTTGGAGCCGGACGCCGGGCGGAAGCGCCCCACCGCCCAGTCCACCAGCGCGGGCAGCGTGAGGGCCAGCACCGCGGGTATGTCCCAGCGCCACTCGCGCGGCGCGCGCAGGGCGAAGAGGCCCACGAGCGTCACCAGCAGCACCGGGTACGTGCCCAGACAGCGCGCGCAGACGCGCACGCCGCCCAGCACGTAGGTCCGGTTGTACTCATCCGGGTGATGGTGGCTGAGCCAGAACACCGGCATCACCTCCGGAGGCGGGGGCGGGAGTGACTTCGCGGGAGTCGCCCTCCACGAGAAAACAAGCGGCCGTGTGTCCTCCGCCGAGCGGGTACAGCGGCGGCGACTCGCGCCGGCAGCGCTCCATGACGTGGGGGCAGCGCGGGTGGAAGGCGCAGCCAGACGGCGGGTTGAGCGGCGACGGCGGCTCGCCCGGCACCAGCAGGCGGGTGCGCGCGTGGCCCGGGTCCGGCACCGGCACGGAGGACAGGAGCGCCTGCGTGTACGGGTGGCGCGGGCGGCGGTACAGCTCCGCGGCGGGCGCCAGTTCCACGATTCGGCCCAGGTACATGACGGCGACGCGGGTGGAGACGTACTCGACGATTTTCAGGTCGTGCGCGATGAAGACGTAGGTGAGGCCGCGCTCGCGCTGCAGGTCCACCAGGAGGTTCACGATCTGCGCCTGGATGGACACGTCGAGCGCGCTGATGGGCTCGTCGGCCACCACCAGGTCCGGACGCAATGCGATGGCACGTGCAATGCCGATGCGCTGACGCTGACCGCCGGAGAACTCGTGGGGGTAGCGCTCCAGCGCCTCGCGCGGCAGGCCCATGGCGTCCACCAGGGCGGATACCTCGCGCTCCCGCTCGCCGCGCTCGCGCGCGAGGCCGTGGATGGCGAAGGGCTCGCCCAGAATCTCGCGCACCGTCATCCGCGGGTTGAGCGAGGCGTACGGGTCCTGGAAGACGAGCTGCATGCGCCGGCGCAGCGGGCGCAGCCGCCGCTGGGACTGGCCCGTCAGCTCCTGCCCGTCGAAGCGGATGGAGCCGGCGGTGGGCTCCACCAGCCGCAGCAGCGCGCGCCCCAGCGTGCTCTTGCCGCAGCCGCTCTCCCCCACCAGCCCGAGCGTCTCCCCGCGCACCACGTCGAAGCCCACTCCGTCCACGGCCTTCACCGCGCCGCGCACGCGCCCCAGGAGGCCCCCTCGCACGGGGAAGTGGACCTTCAAGTCACGCACCTGGAGCAGCGGCCCGGAGCTCATGGCGCGGGCACCGGGTTGTGGCAGGCGGCGAGCTGCCCGTCGCGCTTGGGCTCCAGCGGCGGCACCACGCGCGCGCAGACTTCGAGCGCGCGCTCGCACCTGTCGCGAAACGCGCAGCCGGAGGGCAGCTTCCGCAACGAAGGCACCATGCCGGGAATGGCCCGCAGCCTCCGCTGCGAGGCGGCGCCCCCCTCCCCCGTCGCCACCTGGAGCGAGGGAATGGAGCGCAACAGGCCCGCGGTGTACGGGTGCGCCGGCCGGGAGAACAGCTCGCGCACCGGGGCGCGCTCCACCACGCGGCCCGCGTACATCACCACGACGGTGTCGCAGCTCTCCGCCACCACGCCCAGGTCGTGCGTAATCAACATCACCGCCATGCCGCGCTCGGCCTGGAGGCGCTTGAGCAGGTCCAGAATCTGGGCCTGGATGGTGACGTCCAGCGCGGTGGTGGGCTCGTCGGCGATGAGCAGCGCGGGGTCGCACGCCAGCGCCATCGCAATCATCACCCGCTGCCGCATGCCGCCGGAGAGCTGGTGCGGGTACGCGTCCACGCGCTCCTCCGGCGCGGGGATGCCCACCTGCCGCAGCATCTCCACCGCCCGCTCACGCGCCTTCGCGCGCGAGGCGCCCAGGTGCAGCCGGACGCCCTCGGCAATCTGCTCCCCCACGGTAAAGACGGGGTTGAGCGACGTCATCGGCTCCTGGAAGACCATGGCCGCGTGGTGGCCGCGCACCCGGCGCAATTCGGCCTCGGGCAGCTTGAGCAAGTCGCGTCCCTGGAAGAGGACCTCGCCCCCCACCACGCGCACCGGCGGGTTCGGCGCCAGCCCCAGCACGGACAGGGCGGTGAGGCTCTTGCCGCAGCCACTCTCCCCCACCACCCCGAGCGTGCCGCCCGGGGGCACGGAGAAGGACACGCCGTCCACCGCGCGCACCGGGCCTTCCTCCAGGGACAGCTCGGCGGTGAGGCCGCGGACGTCCAGGAGGGGCCGCTCCGCGTCGGGGCGCTGGGCGGCGGCCGTCACTTCCTCGCCAGCTCCTCCAGGAACTCCCCTTCCTGGATGAGGCCCTTGCGGATGAGCAGGCGGATGAGGCTCGCCACCATGCGGGCGGGCTTCACCTTCTCCGTGTCCAGCGAAGCCTCCTCACCCCGGGAGATGCGCTCGATGTCGTCGAGGACGGCCAGGTCCTCGTCCGAGAACTGCGGCGTCGGCGTGAGGGCCATGGAGGGTTTCGCGCCCTGCGCCGCGCCGCCGAACAGCACCACCGGCACTCGGGGCTTGCCCCCGGCCCCGGCCTCGTCAGCGGGCGGAGGCGGCGGAGGCTTCGCCGGGGCGGCGGGCTCCACGCCCAGCAGGTCATCCAGCATGTCCGCGCCTGGCGGGGGCGGCGGCGTCGCCACGGGTGGAGGCGGCGGCGAGCCGCGCAACGTGGGCCGGGCGGGGGCGGCCGCCGCCGGCTTCGGCGCGGGCGGGGGGGCGGGCTTCGGGGGCTTCGGGGGCTCCGGGAAGTCCCACTCCAGGGAGGCACCCGTACCCACCGGCGGAGGCGGAGGCGTGCCCGGCTCCTCGTCCAGCGGCTCGGCCTCCACGATGTCCAGCGGCTCGCCGCGGGCGCGGGCCAGCGCGGTGTCCAGGTCGTCCGAGGAGACGACGAAGACGCGCACCTGCTTGCGGAGCTGGAAGCGCAGCTCGTCCACCAGCGTCAGGTCACCCGGGTCCTCCACGGCGATGTGGATGCGCTCGCTGCGCCCCTCCACCTCCACGCGGAAGGGCACCACGCGGTGCTCGGCCTGGAAGTCCACGGACACCAGCCCGGTGACGGCCTGGGGGATGTCCTCCGGCAGCTCCACGAACGGCAGGCCGGTCTGTGCGGCCAGGGCACGGGCGATGTCCGCGGGCGTGCACAGCCCCTGGGCCACGAGCACCTCGCCCAGCCGCTGATGCCCCGGGGCACCACGGCGGCCGAGCGCAACCCGGACCTGCTCCTCCGTCACCACACCCGCCTCGATGAGCAGCTCACCAATCTTCTTGCGCATGGGCAGGGGCTACCGCTTGACCTTGGCGAGGTACTCCTCGCGCGAGAAGACGCCCTTCTCGATGAGCAACTCCACCATCGCCTTGAGGGCGGCGACCTCCTTGCGCTGCACGTCCTCCACGCTGCGCAGCAGCTCCGCGGGGCTGCCGCTGGGAGCGGCCGGGCGCACCGCGGGCGTCTCCGTGCTCGGGCGCGTGGCGGCGGGCGCGGGTGGAGGAGGCGGCGGACGGGCCGCGGGAGCAGCGGCCACGGCGGCCGCTGCCGGGTCCAGGTCCTTCAGGTTCTTCACCACCGTGCGGCCCTGGGCGTCCACCACCTTGAAGTTGGTGTCCGCGTCCTCCAGCTCCGCGTTCTCCTCGTAGATGCGCTGGAAGGCCCGGGCGATGGAGCTGCGGCCCGCCACGTTGGGGACGATGCGGCACTTGGTGACGGCGCGCAGCTCGTCCAGCATCCGCACGTTGAGCGGGTCGGACATCGCCACCACCAGCGTCTTGCCGTCGTCGCGAAGCTGGAGCGGCAGCACCGAGAAGTCGCGCGCCGTCTGCGAGGAAATCTTCGCCTTGACGTGCGGCGGCACCATCTGCACCGCGTCCAGGTTCACCGCCGGCATGCCGAGCTGCTTGGACAGCGCGCGCACCAGGATGTCCTCGGAGACGAGGCTCATCCTGACCAGGATTTCGCCCAGCTTTCCGCCCCACTTCGCCTGTTCGGCGAGCGCGGCCTTGAGCTGGCTCTCCTGGAGCACATTCGCCTTGATCAGCAGTTCTCCGAGCTTGATCTGTGCCATGTCGTGGGGAGCACTCTAGATCGACTCGGCGGTCAGCGCCCCTTCTTCCGCGCCTGCCCGGTCAGGAACCCGGCACCGCCGGTGCGGGCTCGGTCGAGCTGGGGGGCTGCGAGGGTGCCCCGGCCGGCAGCTCCCGGCCGCGCTCGTCCACCTCCACCACCTTGGCCCCCTCCGGGGGGAGCAGCTCGTAGAGCGTGAGGTCCGGCCGCCCGTTGAGGGAGATCTGCTGGTAGCGCAACTGCAGCTGCGTCTTCGCCTGCTCGGCCACCAGCTCCACCTTGCCGGGGAAGATGAGGGCGCCCTTCTCCTGGAAGTCGTCGAAGCCCAGGTCGTACCCGGGGACGCCCCGCACCTGGCTCTTCATCACGCGCAGGTATTTGGTGTGCACGTGGAGTACCTGGGTGGCGGGCCCGCTGTGGAGCGTCAACACGTAGACACCTTCCTTGCGGTCCAGCGCCAACGTCATCCGCTCCGGGGGGATGAGGGGCACCTGGCCGAGCATGATGGCCACCAGTTCCTGGTTGGGCAGCACCACCGGCAGGAAGCGCGACACGTTCTCCGGGCTCGCGGGCCCCTGGAAGTAGGTGTTGGTCTCCGTCTGATACAGGCCAAAGCCATTCCCGTCCGACACCAGGGAGGCGAGCGGGCGGTTGAAGAAGTCGAACGTCTCCAGGTGCAGCATGGCCGGCCGGGTGACGGAGACGAACATGCTCAGGGTGCCGCTGCCCTGCGGGGACTCGACGCGCATCTTGGAGTCGCCCTCCAGGGACAGGATGTTGTCCTGATTCTCGCGGACGCGCTGGTAGACGACCTTCGCGTCGGTGAGTTCACCCTCGGGACCGAACTCGATTCGCTTGGGGCACGCGGAACAGAGGACTGCCAGGAAGATTGCGGCGGCTGCGCGGTTCATATCTCCTAGTCTGGGCCATGCCGCCCTGCCCGGTCACCCACCAATGAGCCTGAACGACATCCTCCATTACCTTCGCCTGGGCGGCGTCACCCTCGCCCTGTTGCTGCTGGCCTCCGTCATCGCGCTGGTCGTCGCCGTGGAGCGGCTCATCGCCCTATGGGGGGTGAGCGAGCGCTCCCGCACCCTGGGCGAGGCGGTGAACAAGCACCTGCTGCGCGGCGACGTGGTCGCGGCCCGCACCGCCGCCGAGCGCTCGGACTCGGTGGCCGCCGACATCTTCCTCGCCGGCTTCGACCGCATGGAGCGCTCCCGCACCACTGGGGGCGCCGGCGTGGAGGCGGCCGTGGAGCGCGAGCGCGCCCAGGTGGGACTGAAGCTGCGCCGCAACCTGTGGATGCTGGCCACCATCGGCTCGATCACCCCCTTCGTCGGCCTGTTCGGCACCGTGGCGGGCATCATGCGTTCCTTCAAGGACCTGGGCCTGGACGTGGAGGCCGGCGGCACCGGCGGCAGCGCGGCCGTGATGACGGGCATCTCCGAGGCGCTCGTCGCCACCGCGGTGGGCATCCTCGTCGCGGTGCAGGCCATGTTCTTCTACAACTACTTCCAGGCCCGCCTGTCGCGCGTGCTGGTGGAGCTGCGCCTGCTGGGCGACGAGTTCGTGGAGCTGCTCAAGGAGCGCGCCTCGGGCGCCCCCCTGCCCCCCGAGCCGGCCCCCAATCGTGAGTCCCAGCCGCCCGCCGTGCCGCGCCCGGACCCGAAGCTCGCGTAGGCCCGGAGGACACCCACCATGGCCATGGGAAAGACTCCGGGGGACAACGAGGGCGAAGAGGGCGTCTTCGCCGAAATCAACATCACCCCCCTCACCGACATCTTCCTGGTGCTGCTCATCATCTTCATGGTGACCAGCTCCGTCATCGTCCAGCAGGGGCCCGGCGGCGGCGCCAAGGCCGGCCTGAAGGTGAACCTGCCCAAGGGCGGCGCCGCGGACGTCACCGCGCGCAGCACCGATTTGTCCGTGGCGGTGCTCGCCGACGGGCGCTACGTGCTCGCCGGCAACGTCGTCTCCGAGGAGGAGCTGCGCAAGACGTTCGACGACGCGAAGCTCAAGGACCCGGACACCGTCGTCATCGTCCAGGCGGACGAGGGCGTCTCCCACGGCACCGTGGTGCAGGTGATGGAGCTGGCGAAGAAGGCCGGCCTCGGCCAGCTCGCCATCGGCGTGCGCGAGGGCGACTAGCGCCCGGAAGCCCTCGGGCCCGCCTGGAAAACACAGAGGCCACCCAGGCGAAGGAGCCCGGGTGGCCTCAGGTGTTTCAGGCGCCCCTCGTGAAGGGGCGGTGACTCAGACGGAGCCGAAGGCCGCGTCCGAGATGTCCATCGGCGAGGTGTCCTCGGTGGCAATCATCCGCGCGGCCTGCTCCACGCCGGGCAGCACGTTGCGCGCGTAGTAGAGGGCGCTGAACTTCTTGCCCTCGTAGAAGGCGCGGTCCGGGTGTTCCGCGGACACGGAGGCCTGGGCCTTGTCGGCGATGAGGGCGGCGTCCAGCAGCAGCCAGCCCACCGCCAGCTCGGACATCATCTGCAGGAAGCGGTTGGCGGAGAGCGGAATCAGCGGGAACTTCGCGCCGTCCTGGGACCAGCTGAACACCGTCATCGCACTGGACATGACGGCCTCCTGCGCGGACGCCAGCGTCTTCACGGCCTCGCCGTACACGGCGTGCTCGCGGTTGGCCTCGATGAAGGCGCCCACGTCACCCATGAACTGCTGGAAGTGCGTGCCGCCGGCCTGACCCAGCTTGCGGCCCACCAGGTCCATGGCCTGGATGTGGTTGGTGCCCTCGTAGATGGAGAAGATCTTCGAGTCGCGCGTGTACTGCTCCACCGGATAGTCCTGGATGTAGCCGGCGCCGCCGTAGACCTGGATGGCCTGGGCGCACAGGCGGAAGGCCTGGTCGGAGCCGTAGGCCTTCACCAGCGGGGTTAGCAGCTCCACCTGGCCCTTGTGGTAGGTGGCCGCGTCGTCGTCCTTGCCGGCCAGCTGGCGCGCCTTGTCCAGGTGCATGGCCAGCTTGATGATGAGCGAGCGGATGCCCTCCACGTGCGCCTTGATGTCCAGCAGCATGCGCCGGACGTCCGGGTGCTCGATGATGGCGGCGCGGGGCGCGGTCGGGTCCTTCCACTTGGTGAAGTGCGAGCCCTGCTTGCGGTCCTTCGCGTAGTCGAGCGCGTTGTAGTACGCGGCCGACGCGAGCCCGAGGCCCTGGATGCCCACGGCGATGCGCGCGCCGTTCATCATCTTGAACATCTGGCTCATGCCGACGTGCTCGACGGTACCGACGAGCTCACCGATACACGCGTCGCTCTCACCGAAGTTGATGACACAGGTGGCGGAGCCGTTGATGCCCATCTTGTGCTCGATGGAGCCCACGCCCACGTCGTTCGCCTTGCCGGCGCTGCCGTCCGCGTTGATGCGCAGCTTGGGGACGATGAACAGCGACAGGCCCTTGGTGCCCGGCGAGGCACCGTCGATGCGCGCGAGCACGAGGTGGATGATGTTGTCCGCCATGTCGTGGTCGCCGCCCGAGATGAAGATCTTGGTGCCGCGGATGTTGTAGGTGCCGTCGGCGTTGCGGCGGGCGGTGGACTTGGCCGCGCCCACGTCGGAGCCGGCGTGCGGCTCGGTGAGGCACATGGTGCCGCCCCACGTCCCGTTGAGCATGCGCTCCACGTACATCTTCTGCTGGGCGGGCGTCCCGCACTCGGCGATGACCTCGGCGGCGCCGAAGGCCAGGCCGGGGTACATGTTGAACGCGGTGTTGGAGCCCGACAGCAGCTCCTCCACCGTCACCTGGAGCATCATCGGCGCGCCCTGGCCACCGTGCTCGGGGTCCACGGCGACGGTTTTGAAGCCCTGCTCATAGAGCTTCTTCCACGCGTCCTTGAAGCCGGTGGGGGTAAAGACGGAGCCGTTCTCCACCCGGCAGCCCTCGCGGTCGCCCACCGAGTTGAGGGGCCCGAGCACCTCGCGCGCGAAGCGGTACGTCTCCGTGAGCACCGCCTTGGCCTCGTCCGGGCCCCAGGCCTCGTACGGGGCCTGGCCGGACACCTGGCCGAAGCCGAACTGCTCGAACAGCGTGAAGAAGATTTCTCTGAGGTCGGTCTTGTAGGTGTTGATGCCGGCGGACATGGCCACTCCTGCGTGACGGCTCACTGCCTGCCCTCCAGGAGGGCAAAGGGGTCAGTGGCCCAGGTAAGACGCAGGAAGTGTGGCGGCGACTGATTTTTGAGTCAACCCTGAATGACACTGCGCGTTGAGGGGCGGTCAGAACCGCCCGTCAAGCGCGCGGGAAAGTGCCTACTTCTTCGCCTTCTTGGCGGCGGGAAGGGACGCCGTCTTGGCGGCGGGCTTCTCCCGGGGGGCGGTCTTCTTGGAGGAGGCGCCGGTGCGGCGCTCGTCCCCTTCCTCGCCCTCCTCGGGGGCGCCCTCGCCGCTGGCGGCGGTGGCGGCCGGAGCGGCGGTGCTCAGGCTCTCCCGGGGGACTTCCACGACGATGGGGGCCTGGCCGGAGCGCTGCCGGTTCTCGTCCTCGAGGGAGAAGAAGAGCTGGATCTGCGAGGTGCCCTTCATCACCAGCTCGCCGCGCTGGTTCTCCGCCCAGAGGTCGATTTCGACGAAGTAGCGGCCGCCGGTGCCGTGCCTGTCGCTGACGCGGCCCTTGCAGACGACGGTGTCGCCCGGCCACACCATCTTGATGAAGCGCACGTTGTAGCGCCGCATCTGGCCGCCGCGGGCCCAGTCGCTGATGAGCTGGCCGAGCATGCCCATCACGAGCATGCCGGGAGCGTAGACGCTCGGCATGCCCACGCTCTTGGCGTAGACCTCGTCCACGTGGACGGGGTTGTAGTCACCGGAGGCGCCGGCATAGCGGGACAGCTGCACGCGGTCGACGGGGGCCTTGGCCAGGGCCGGCAGCTCGTCGCCTACGCGGATGGACTCGAAGTACAGCTTGCGCGCGGGCATCACGGGGTCTCCTTGGTGGCGCGGACCACCAGCGTCCGGCGGGCGCGGAACACGAGATTGCCCTCCTCGTCACGGCCCTCGTCCTCGATGACGGCGATGTCCATGCGCCCGGAGATGCCGGGGCGCTCGAACACATCCGACACGCGGGTGGAGACGTAGATGCGGTCACCCGCGAAGATGGGCCGCTCGTAGTCGAAGCCCTGCTCGGCGTGCAGCAGGCTCTTGATGCCCACGCCCAGCAGCTCCCGCAGGTCCGCCGCGGAGTGGAAGGACGCGGGGAACGTGGGGGGCGCGATGATGGTGGGGTAGCCGGACGCCCGCGCGTACTCCTCGTCGTAGTAGATGGGGTTGTAGTCGCCGATGGCCTCCGCGAAGCGGCGGATGGCACCCTTCTCGACTTCGTTGAGCGTCGGCGGCGAGGCGCGGCCAATCGCGTTCTTGTCCAGCATTTCCCTCTCCTGACTCTAACGTCCGGCCGGAAGCTCGAGCACCGTGAGGAGCCCTGCTTCGGCGGCCGTCAAGCGTGGCGCGGCATTCACCAGCGCATTCGCGGTGGCCCGGTCGCCCGCCACTCCCCCCGGGATTTCCAACACCAGCTTCGGGTCCGCGTCGATTTCGATGCGGTCCTTCGGGTCATCTGCCCCGACGGCAATGGTCAGCTCCAGCCGTACCCGCTCCTGCCCCTCCTCCAAACCCACCACGGACTGGAACATGCCCGCCACCCGCCCCTTCTTCACCGGGAATGCGCCGCCGGTGATGTCCTCCTCGGCGAACACGGGGGCTACTTCTTCTTCGTAGTCGTCGCAATCCAGCCCGAGTCCCAGGGCCGCCAGCGCCGCGGACTCCACCAGGCCGACGTGGCCGAGCTGCTCGCTGTCCACCAGCTCGAAGAACTCGTCCTCCGTCAGGCCCGCGCCCACCTTGCGCTGCAGGGCCTCGCGCCGCAGGCGTGCGTCCACCACGCGCGTCGCGGTGGCGCGGCGCACCGGCCCGCACACCTGGCCGGCGATGGCCACCAGCCTGTCCAGCACGAAGCCGGGATTGACGCCGGTGCCCACCACCGCCACGCCCGCCTTCTGCGCGGCCTGCTCCAGCTTGTCCGCCAGCTCCGGGTACTTGAGGTACGGGAAGGCCAGCTCCTCGCAGGTGCTGGCCACCGGCAGGCCCAGCTTCAGCGCCGCCAGAATCTGCTCCATCACCTGCGGCAGCCTGGAGCCGGTGGCGTGCAACAGCACCACGCCCTTGCGCTTCGCCACCGCCTTCTCCAGCGAGTCCACCACCTTCACGCGAGGCGCGGGCCCGCCCAGCACGTCTCCCAGGGCACTCCCCACCAGCGAAGGCTGCGTGTCCACGGCGCCGATGAGCTCCACCTCGGGAGACGACATCGCGGCCCTGGCAATCTCCTGCCCGATGAACCCCAGCCCCATCACCACCACCGGCACTGGCCCTTCAGGGGCTCTAGCCATCGGAGATTGCTCCAGGATTCCAAGGGGTTAGCGACACGGCGCGGACTGCGTGGGCACCATAAAACACACCTTGGCGGGCAGGCAAGCGTCACTTGGATGTGCGACTCTTCCGGACTGGGAGAACATCCAAGGATTTCCGGGACTTGCGAGCACACAAGCGCCGGGGGGCCCCTGTTTTGCTGGCGAGGGACGCGTGTATAAAGGGAGCAAGCTCGCCGCCCCGGAGAATCCGCAGACATGGACCGAATCCTCGTGGTGGATGACGACGTGCTCATCCTCGCCGCGCTCTCCCGGATTCTGCAGGCGGAAGGTTACGAGGTCCTCACGCACAGCGACCCGGCGCTGGCGGCGCGCGAGGTGGGCTTCCACGTCGTGCTGACGGACTTCATGATGCCGTACCTCAACGGCATCGAGTTGCTGGGCGCACTGCGGGAGCGAAACCCGAAGGCGGTGCGGCTGATGCTGACGGCGGCGGCGGACTTCCGCACCGCGTCCGAGGCCGTCAACCGCGGCGAGGTCTTCCGCCTGCTGGGCAAGCCGTGGTCCCTGAGCGAGCTGACCAGCAGCGTGCGCCAGGCCTTCGAGCACTACCGCCTGGTGGACGCCAACGAGCGGCTGACGCGCGAGGTGGCGGAGAAGAACGCGGAATTGGTGGCCATCAACCGCGACCTGGAGCGCCGGGTGGTGGAGCGCACCGCGGGCCTGCTGGACGGGCTCATCAGCGCGCTGGACTACCGCGACACGGAGACGCAGTGGCACTCGCGGCGCGTGTCGCTCTACTCGCGGCGGCTGGCCCAGGAAGTGGGGATGACGGGGGCGGCGCTGGACGTGGTGGAGCAGGGCGCGCTCTTGCACGACATCGGCAAGATTGGCGTGCGCGACTCCATCCTGCTCAAGCCCGGCCCGCTGACGCCGGATGAATGGGTGGAGATGCGCAAGCACCCGGAGTTCGGCTACCGGATGCTGGCGAAGATGCCCTACCTGCACGAGGCGGCGCTCATCGTGCTGCAGCACCAGGAGCGCTGGGACGGCAAGGGCTACCCGCAGAACCTGGCGGGTGAGGACATCGTCCTCGGGGCGCGCATCTTCTGCATCGCGGACACGGTGGACGCGATTACGTCGGACCGGCCCTACCGCAAGGGGCGGCCCATGAGCGTGGCGCGGGATGAAATCCGCCGCTGCGCGGGCACCCAGTTCGACCCGGCGCTGGCGGAGGCCTTCCTGCGCATCCCGGAGACGGAGTGGCAGCGCATCCGCCAGGAGGTGGAGGGGATGGAGGAAGCGGAGAACCGGCGGTGGCATGGCCATCCGCTCGGCCCTCCGTCGATGGCCAAGGCCAGCGGCGCCTGAGCGTCGGGGCCTACGGCGACAGCTGCACCGCGCGCACCTCGCGGATGATGTCCCCCTCGAGGAGCGCGTCCACCACGTCCATTCCGGACACCACCTCGCCGAAGGCCGTGTAGCGGCCGTCCAGGTGGGGCTGCGGCGCGTGCGTGAAGAAGAACTGGCTTCCGCCGGTGTCCTTGCCCGCGAGCGCCATGCCCAGGGTTCCCCGGAGGTACGGCCGGCGCGTCATCTCGCAGCGGATGGAGTAGCCAGGGCCGCCCTCCCCGTCCCCGCGCGGGTCTCCGCCCTGCGCGACGAAGTTCGGGACGACGCGGTGGAAGGTGGTGCCGTTGAAGTAGCCCTTGCTCGCCAGCGCGTACAGGTTGCCGGAGGTGAGCGGCGCCTCCTCCGCGTCCAGGCGCACGGTGATGTCGCCCTTGGCGGTGCGGAAGACGAGGCCGGCCCGGGCGGGCGCGGGCTCGGGACGGAAGGTGTCGGCCGGGAGCTCCACGCGCTCGGAGCGCACGGGCTGGCCCGTGAGCTGCGTGAGGGCCTCGGCGGCCACGCGGCGCACGTTGGCGTTGGGGTGCTTCAGCCACTCGCGGAAGCGCGGCTCCGCGGCGCTTCCCTGGAGGGCGACGAGCGCGCCGGCCACCGGCTCGGCCAGGTCTCCCGGCTCCTTCGGCACGCGGTCGGCGAGGCTCTCCACCACGGGTACGAATCCCCTGGCGTCGATCTTCCCGAGCGTGGCGGCGGCCGCACCGGCCACCACCAGGTCATCGCCCTTGGCGAGGGGCTGCACCGCCGTGGCCGTCCGGAGCACGGGCCGGGCGCCCAGGGCCTCCAGCGCCGCGAGGCGCACGCGCGCATCCCGGTGGTTCAGGTAGCCCACCGCGAAGTCCGCGGAGCCCTTTCCCTGCGTCTGCGCCGTCTCGCGGATGCCCAGGGCCAGTCGCCGCTCGTCCTGCACCCGGCCGAAGCCGCAGGCGCCCGAGTCCCCGGGCACGCCGCGCTGCCGGTCCAGCGCCGCCGCCAGCCGACAGTCCAGCCACCCGAGGTCCGTGCGCGCCAGGTCCGAGGCCGCGCCCCGCTCCGCGTCCGCCAGCGCCAGCCGCAGTGAGACCAGGAGGGGCGCGGCGAAGTCGGGCAGCCCCTGCTGCGTGAGCGCCAGAATCGCGTGTCCCTCCGAGGAGCGGGCCAGGGTCTCCACCTTCGCATCCGCGCCGTCGACTGCCGGCGCCTCCAGCCCCCGCGCCACGCGCTTCGCCCGGGGCACCAGCGCCTCCAACGCATCCACCGCCGTGCATGGGCCGCTGCACTTCGCGGCCAGCTTCGCCAGCGAGCGCGCCGCCTCGGCCGCCACGCGCGGCACCGCGTCCTCCAGCAGTCGCCCCAGCACCAGCGCATCTTCGGGCCCGCCCAGGTCGCCGAAGGCCTTCGCGCACAGGCCGCGCACGTCCGCGTCCGCATCCCCGAGGCAGCCGCGCAGCGCGGGCAGCGCCTCCGCCCGCTTCGCCGTCATCAGCAGATACGCGCCCCCGTAGCGCGCCTCCACCGGCCGCTCCGCGGCCAGCAGTGCCACCGCGGGCGGCAGCGGCACGCCCGCCACCACCGCCGCCCCACCCCGCCGCGCGGCCACGCCCAGCGACAGCGCGGCCCGCCCCGCCACCGCCACGTCCTCGCCCTGGAGCCGCTCCACCAGCCGCGCCACCGCCGCCGGCGTGCCCGCGCGGCCCAGCGCGTCCAGCAGCGTCGTGCGCACCCGCGCCTCGCGCTCCGCGCCCTCCGCCTCCAGCAGCGCGTCCGCCAGCCGCGTGCGCTCCGCCTCCGTCAGCGGCTCCCACGACAGGGCCAACTCTCCGGCGGCGAAGGCGGCCTCGTCGCGCACGCCGGGCTCCGTGTCCTTCAGTCCCGCCACCACCGTGTCCAGCGTGGCCGGGTCCTGGATGCGGGCCAGCGCTCGCTGCGCCCTCGCTCGCACCCGTGCGTCCTGCGCGTCCGTGGCCAGCGCCAGGAGCGCCCCGTCTCCCAGCGAGCGGCGGTCCTCCCAGTCCTGGATGCGGGCCAGGGTCGCCGCGTCCACCGGCTCCGTCTCCGGCGAGGGCACGGCGCGGACACAACCGGAGGACAGCGCGAGGACGGCGAGGCAGGCAGTCAATGCACGGGCGGTGCGCAGGCGGCTCATTCGCTGGGGCCTAGGTCAATTCTCCGCGAAAATCCAGGGGTTAGGACGCAGCGGGTTTGACATGCGCGGGCCGGGGCTCCGAAGATGCATCTTCGTTTCTCTCCTCGGGAGCGCTGGTCCTGAACTGCCCTGGCTGCGGCTCGAAGGTAGCCGCCAACACGTCCATCTGTTCCGTCTGCGACTACATCATCGACGGCTCCTTCCTGTCCGCCGAGCCGCCCGCAGACGACGACGACGAGTCCACCGGCGCCGCGGAGGACCCTCGGCCGGCGAAGCCCGCCGCGCCCGCGCGTCCCAAGGGCAAGTCGGGGAGCCGGCCCGCGGCGCCGCCGCCGGACCTGGACTCGGAGTCCACCAACATCCGCAGCATGGATGAAATCGCCCGGGCCGCGCCCCCTCGCGCCGCCCGGCCCGCGCGCGCAGCCACCGCGCCCCGCCGCGCGCCGCCTCCGCCCGCGCAAGAGCCCGTCGACGCGGGGCCAGACCCATGGGAGCGCCCGTCCCGGGGAGGGGGCGGGGACAACGCCGTCGCGGACCCGGAGGAGCTCATCCGCGACGCGAAGGAGCTGTTCGGCCTGCTCGCCGGCGGGGACAAGATTGCCTTCTGGAGCGCGGCGGTGGTGCTGTTCTCGTGCTTCCTGCCGTGGAAGGAGACGGCGGCGGACGGCGACGTGCTGGGGCTGATGAGCACGGGCGTCGGCGTCTTCGTGCTGTCCATCCTCACGATGATCGCCGTGGGCATGCGCGTGAAGGGCGCGTTCGCGAAGCTGGGCCCGGTGGTGCCGTGGATGGCCCAGCTGCTGTTCTGCTTCCTGTGCCTCGTCTGGTGCATCATCTTCATCAAGGTGTCGGCCGACACCACGCGCGTGCCCACGCCCATCGGCAACGCGGAGATGATGAACTCGTCGCCCAGCTTCGGCGTCTTCCTCGCGGTGCTGGGCTCGCTCGCGGCGCTGGGCGGGACGCTGATGGGCCTGAAGAGCAAGCCCGCCTGAGGCGCGGGAGGCCCTTCACGAAACCGCTGCCGCGCCATGCGGCAGCGGGCTAGCGTCTTCCGCCACCATGTCCGACGCCACTCCCCTCACCCGCCTCACCTCCGCGCTCGGCGCGGCCGTCTTCGGGCAGCAGCGCGTGCTGGCCGACCTGGTGACGGCCTTCCTCGCGCGCGGACATGTGCTCCTGGAGGGCGTGCCCGGCGTGGCCAAGACGCTCACCGCGCGCAGCATGGCCGGCGCGCTGGGACTGCTCTTCACCCGCGTCCAGTTCACCCCGGACCTGATGCCGGCGGACATCCTCGGCACCAACGTCTTCCAGCCGCAGGACAACGCCTTCCGCCTGGTGAAGGGCCCCATCTTCACGGAAGTCGTCGTCGCGGACGAAATCAACCGCACCCCGCCCAAGACGCAGGCCGCGCTGCTGGAGGCCATGGAGGAGCGGCAGGTCACCATCGACGGCGTCTCGCACGCGCTGCCGCCACACTTCTTCGTGGTGGCCACGCAGAACCCGCTGGAGCTGGAGGGCACCTACCCGCTGCCCGAGGCGCAGTTGGACCGCTTCCTCATGCGCGTGCGCGTGGGCTATCCGGACGGGGACTCGGAGGTCACCATGCTGCGCGCCTTCCACCAGCGCGAGGGCCGGCCGACCTCCACCGAGCGCGTCCTGGATGCGCCCACCCTGCTGGAGTTGCAGGCGCGCGCCGCCCGCGTGTCGTGTGACGACTCCATCATCCAGTACGTCGTGAATGTGGTGCGCGACACGCGCGCCCACCCGAGGGTGCGCCTGGGAGCCAGCCCCCGCTCGGCGCAGGCGTTGCTGGCCGCCGCCAAGGCGCGCGCGGCGCTGCAGGGCACGGACTTCGTCACCCCGGACGACGTGAAGGGCGTGGCCTTCAGCGTCCTCAACCACCGCCTCCTCCTCAAGGCCGAGGCCGAGGTGGAGGGCGTCACCGTGGACGACGTCCTCCGGCAGACGCTCGAACGGGTGCGAGTGCCCCGGTGAGTGCCGGCCGTCCCGTCCCCACGGGCCTCGCCGTGGCGCTGCTGGCGGCGGGGCTCGTCCCGGCCGCGCTCGCGGTGGCGGGCCCGGCCTTCGGCTGGCTGGCGCTGGCGGTCAACGTCGCGGTGCTGGTGCTCTGCGCCGTGGACTTCCTGCGCGCCCCCCGCGCGGACGCGGTGACGGTGCGGCGGCAGGTGGAGCCCATCCTCTCCTCCGGCACGCGCAACCCCGTCCACCTGGAGTTCGAGCGGACCGACGGCGGCGCCCACCCCCTGCGCCTGGAAGCACGTGACGAGCCCCCGGAGGACGTGGCCAGCACCGGCCACCGGCAGACCCTCACCCTTCCCGGTGGCGCGCCGCCTCCGGGTCCGCCGCCTCGGCTCACCTACTTCGTCACCCCACCGGCGCGAGGCGACGCGCGCTTCGGGGATGTCCACCTGCGCCTTTTGGGGCCGCTGGGGCTGTGCGCGCGCCAGGTCCGCGTGCCGGCCGCGCAGGCCGTGAAGGTGTACCCGGACCTGACGGCGCTCTCGCGCGAGGCGCTGGCGCTGGCGCGAGCCTCGGAGTCCCCTTCCGCGCGCACCCAGCGGCGCCGCGCGGCGGAGGGGCGCGAGTTCGAGTCGCTGCGCGAGTACCGCCCCGGGGACGACTACCGCCACATCGACTGGAAGGCGTCCGCGCGGCACGGGGACACGCTGGTGCGCACGTGGCAGCCGGAGAAGCACCAACCGGTGCTGCTGCTCCTGGACTGCGGGCGCCACATGGCGGGCCAGGTGCAGGGGCGCCGCAAGCTGGACCACGCGGTGGACGCGGCGCTGCGCCTGGCGCGCGTCGGCCTGGACGCCGGGGACCTGGTGGGGGTGCTCGCCTTCGCCAGCGACGTGCGCGCCTTCCTCCCGCCTCGCAAGGGGCGCGAGCACCTGCGCCTCATCACCGAGTCGCTCTACCGCACCGAGGCCGCGCTGGAGGAGAGCGACTACGGCCGCGCCTTCGACTTCGCCTTCGCCCGGCAGACGCGCCGCGCGCTGGTGGTGCTCTTCACGGACCTGGTGGACCCGGACGCCTCCGCCAGCCTCCTCACCCGCACCCTCGCGCTGCGCCCCCGGCACCTGCCCGTCGTCGCCTCGCTGCTGGACGAGGATGTGGAGGCCGCGGCGACAGGTGTGCCCCGGGATGCTCAGGACGCCTACGCGCGGCAGGCCGCGGCGCGGCTGGAGGCCGAGTACCGGCGCACCGCCACCACCCTGCGAGACGCCGGTGCGCTCGTGGTCCGGGCCCCCGCGCGCGGCTTCGGCGCGGCCGCACTCAACGCGTACCTGGACGTGAAGTCGCGTGGACTGCTCTGAGTCCTTCCGTCAAGTCCAGCGGAAAGATTGCATGAAGCGCGCATGAGCCGCGTGCACGCGTCGCTCGCGCGGAAGCATGCCAATCGCGCCGAGGCCGAATTCTAGGCTCCGGAGACGACCCCCTTTACAGACACGTCTCCGTCAACAAAATGGCGCGTCTCTCTCGCCCGCCTCTGTGGCGGGCGACCTCGAACATCACGGATGGAGACGGTCTTGGCGGAGGGCGCGAGGGGCTTGAGGGTGGAGGTGGAGGTCGACGCGGCGGCGGCGGCGGCGATGGCGTCACGGGTGGAGTCCGAGCCCACACGGACGTTGACCCCGTTCCACGAACGGCTGCTGGCGGAAGAGCTGCTGGCGAAGAGTGGGGACACGCAGCAGCGGCTGGCCGGCGCGCTCGCGGAAGCGAAGGTGGACCTCAACCCGCACCAGGTCGAGGGCGCCATGTTCGCGCTCGACTCGCTGTCGCGCGGCGGCTGCATGCTGGGCGACGAGGTGGGGCTGGGGAAGACGATTGAGGCGGGCCTCGTCATCGCCCAGCTGATGGCGGAGGGGAAGAACCGCATCCTCATCCTCTCCCCCGCCACGCTGCGCGCGCAGTGGAACAGCGAGCTGCGGGAGAAGTTCGACCTGGACAGCGTGCTGGTGGACGGCCGCACCGTGCGGGCCACCGGCAACTGCTTCGACCAGCCCTTCCCCGTCATCTGCTCCCACCCCTTCGCGGCCAACAAGGGCGCCCTGGTGGCGGAGATTCCGTGGGACGTGGTCGTCATCGACGAGGCCCACCGGCTGCGCAACGCGCACCGCGCCAACAACAAGATGGGCCAGGCGCTCAAGGCCGCGCTGGCCGGGCGCCCCAAGCTGCTGCTCACCGCCACCCCGCTCCAGAACGACATCATGGAGCTGTTCGGCCTGATGTCCCTGCTGGACGAGCAGATCCTCGGCCCCGAGCACGCCTTCCGCAGCCGCTACCGCGTGGACGAGGGCGGCGGCATGTCCGAGTCCGCCGTCGCCGAATTGAAGGAGCGGCTGGCCCCCGTGGTGCAACGCACCCTGCGCCGGCAGGTGCGCGAGTACGTCCGCTACACCAACCGCCGCTCCATCGTGGAGGACTTCACTCCCTCCCCCGAGGAGCACGACCTCTACGAGAAGGTCAGCGAATACCTCCAGCGCTCGGAGGCCGCGGCCATCGAGCCCGGCAAGAAGACGCTGCTGACGCTCTGCTACCGCAAGCTGCTGGCGTCCTCGACGTACGCGATTGCCCCCACCCTGCGCCGGCTGTCGGAGAACCTCGAGAAGCGCCTCCAGGCGGCGAAGCTGGGCCAGCAGGCGCTGGCGATGTTCGAGCCCGAGGAGGCCAAGCAGTTCGTCGAGGAGGGCGAGGAGTGGTCCGACGACCCGGCCAAGGCGCCCAACGTGCGCGTCCTGGAGCAGGAGGTCTGGGAGCTGCGGCAGTACGCGGACCTGGCGGACTCCATCAAGGTCAACGCCAAGGGCGCGGCGCTCGTGCGCGGCCTGGACCGCACCTTCGGGGTGATGCGCGCGCACAGCTGGCCGGAGAAGGCGCTCATCTTCACCGAGTCCAAGCGCACGCAGCAGTACCTCTTCAACCTCCTCTCGGAGAGCGGTTACAAGGGCAAGATCTCCCTTCTGGCGGGTGACCTGGCCAGCACGCCGGAAGAGCGCCGCGCGCTGGTGGACGACTTCCGCAACAAGTCGCAGATCCTCATCTGCACCGAGGCCGGCGCCGAGGGACTCAACCTCCAGTTCTGCAACCTGGTGGTCAACTACGATTTGCCGTGGAACCCGCAGCGCGTGGAGCAGCGCATCGGCCGGTGCCACCGGTATGGCCAGCAGCGGGACGTGCTGGTCATCAACTTCCTCAACCGGATGAACGCGGCGGACGCGCGCCTGTTCGAGCTCCTGGAGAAGAAGCTCAACCTCTTCGACGGTGTCTTCGGCGCGTCGGACGAAATCCTCGGCGCGCTGGAGAGCGGCGTCGACTTCGAGCGGCGCATCCTCGACATCTACCAGTCCTGCCGGAAGCCGGAGGAGATCAACGTCGCCTTCGACAAGCTGCGCGAGGAGATGGAGGGCCGCATCAGCAAGCGCATGACGGAGATGCGCTCGGTGGTGCTGGAGCGCTTCGACGGCGACGTGCGGCGGCGGCTGCGCGGGCAGCAGGACCAGACGAAGGAAGCCCTCGCCAAGCGGCAGCAGGAGGCGCGCGCGCTCACCAGCTCCGTGCTGGGCAGCCGCACCTCGGGGCGGCTGGAGATTGCCAAGGCCGCGTACGCGGTGAAGGGGCGCACGCAGGACGCGGTGGCCTACCTGCAGTTGGACGCGTCCGGACTGCCGTCGCGGCTGGCCCGGCTCGCCGGCTGCGAGGGCTGGTGGTTCGCCTACAAGTTCGAGACGACGGGCATCAAGCCGGAGGAGAAGCTGGTCCATCTGGTGCTCGTGCGCGAGCGGGACGGCGCCTTCCGGGCGCTGCCGCTGCAGGACGGCGCGCACTTCGTGAAGCTGGCGGCCAAGGAGGAGAAGCGGCGCCAGCCCGCCCCGGTGTCCGTGCAGCTCATGCAGGAGCAGTCGCTGGTGGCGGCCAAGGAGGAAATCGTCCGGGCCGCCGAGCGCCGCAACGCCCTGGAGCTGGACAAGGCCAAGGAGCGCGCGGACCGGTACGTCGAGGACTGCCTCATGGAGTCGCGCGAGGCCGTGGAGGCCGCACGGCAGGCCTGGATCGACGCGCGCAAGGCCGTGACGACCGCCGAGGACGTGGCGGACAAGGCGAAGGCGCGGGCCCACTCGGACCGGATGGAGCGCGAGTACCGGCGCAAGCTGTCCTCCCTCCGCAACGAGGAGGAGAAGCGCTACGCCGCCAAGGACCGGCAGCTCGCGGACCTGGCGCAGAAGGCGAAGGTGACGGAGAAGCGCTCCCTCATCGCCTCCGCCTACTTCTGGCTGTCCTGAGCCTGAGGCCCGCGGCAGTCCGGGTGGAACGCATCCGCGTCCCCCTGGTCCGTCCGGGTGGAACGCATCCACGTCCTCTTGGAACGGGCCACGCGTCTCCCTGGAACGGGCCCTGCGTCCCCCCGGAACGCGCCCGGCGTCCCCGGGGCACGCGGGAGGTGGCCAGACGGGCGTGATTCTCTGGACTTACCAGGGTATGGGCTCCTGGCTCAGGGGTTGCTATCACCCTATTACGTATGAGCCCCACGCCCGCCCCCTCTGGTCATGCTCCTCGGAAGTCCTGGCTCCTGCGTGGGTTGAGCGCGGAGTACCTCCTCGTCCGGGGCACCGACGTCGCCCCTGAAGACGGCGCCGCGCGGGTGCCGGAGTCGGTGGCCCTCTGGCACCTCGAGTGGTGGCTGGCCAATGCCCCCGGCAGCGCGTGGACGCTGTTCGAGGCCCTCGGCGGCGTGGAGCCGATGGGACTCTCTCGGCTGGGGCGCTCGGCGGAGGCGCAGCGGCTGCGCTGGCGGCTGGAGCGCGCCCTCCGCCTGGGCGAGTTGGTGGTGCTCTCCTACGAGCGCCCGCGCCATGCGCCCCTGTCCTTCCCGGAGCCCGTCGCGGAGGTGGAGCCGGAGCCGCCCATGGCGGAGGCGCCGCCTCCCCAGCCCGCGCCCGCCCCCATCGACACGGCGGCGCAGGTCCACGCACTCGTGCAGGCCGCGAAGGACGGCATTCCCTTCTGTGAGGAGTGCGCCAAGGCCGCGGCGGCCCAGAAGAAGAAGGCGGCATGACGGCGGCCCCCGCCACCGCGCTGGACGTGGACCGCGTCCTGGATTTGCTCTGGCGTCCTCCCGAATTCGGAGAGCCGCCCTGCGAGGTCTACGCCGTCCTCGACGGCGCCCGCTCCCCCGCCGTCACCCGCACGCTGATGCAGTGGGCGCGCGGCTGCGTGTGCCTCTACGAGGGGCCGGTGCCGCGTGAATTGCTGGCGGTGGCGCCGTACCTGGTCCTCCTGCGCCGCGACGCGGAGTCCACCCGCGAGCTGCTCACCAAGGCATGGGGCCAGTCCTGGGGCATCTTCGTCGCCACGCCCGCGAGCCTCGGCGACTTGCGCCGCCACTTCCGCAAGTTCCTCCAGGTGGAGGACGAGCAGGGCCGCCGCCTCTACTTCCGCTACTACGACCCGCGCGTGCTCCGCGCATACCTGCCCACGTGCACCCGCCGGGAGCTGCACACGCTCTTCGGCCCCGTGGAGCGCTACCTCGCCGAGAGCCCCGACGGCAGCGCCCTGGTGGAGTACGCGGTGGGGCAGGAGGGCCTGGAAGAAAAGCCCCTGGCCGTGAGCTGAGCACCCGCCGTCACCGCGAGGAGGCCGCCCATGTCGAAGCACCGCCGGCGCGAGCTTCGCGCCCTGCTGGATTCGTTGAAGAGCGAGGTCGAGAGGAAGCAGGTCCCCCTCGGCAGCCACGTGGGCAATGCCCATGATGACGTGCTGCGGCTGCTGAACCTGGGCCGCCTCGACCTCGTCGAACCCACGCTCCACGCGCCGGAAGTGGCCCCCCTGCTGCGCAGGCGCGACCTCTCCAAGAAGTTCGATTCACGCATCGGGAAGCAGCACCTGGTGCAGCTGAAGACGAAGGGGCGCACGCCGTTGCGCCTGCGGCGGATGTACCGCGAGCCGGATGACGGCGCGCGCGCCCTCCCGCCGCTCGAGGTCCAGGTCAAGCTCGTCTCCAAGAGCCGCAAGGGCCTCAGCCAGTTCCGCACGTCGCTGCATGACCCGCTGAAGTCCGTCACCCTCGACGGCAGGGAGCGCACGCGCGGCTGGAGGGTGAAGTCGCGCTTCCTGTTGAGAGGCGAGGAGCTGCAGTACCGCATCACCATCGAGGTGCCTCAGGACATCCTGCTCCCGCAGCTCCAGTCGATGGCCTGGGAGGAGAACATGGACCTCACGTTCTCCACCCCCCGCTACTTGCTCTGCTCACATGACGAGTACGCCTCCCAGGGGGACGTGGGCTATCGCGCCGGCACCAACTTCGCCATCGGCGTGCGCTTCGGACCCCGCCTGTGGGCTGGCGTGGTGCCTCAGTTCCCCCTGGTGCTGGTGGGGCAGTTCCTCCCGCGCGACGACGGGCACCCCGACGTCCAGCTGGCGTCCTACCCCTTCACCCTGGCGATGGCGGACTCGCACGTGGTGAACGCCTCGCTGCGAATCTACAGCCGGCCCCGGCCCGCGAACGGCATGGACTACTTCGCGGACCTGCGCGGCCTGCTGAAGGTGGGCAACCTGTTGCTGCCGGTGTGGACGGACCTGCCCGAGGACGAAGGAGTGCTCTGCTGGAAGAGCATGCTCCGCGAGCCCATGGAGCTGCCGCTGGCGGCGCTGGATCCGCTCATGGGTGGCGGCGCCTGGCGCACCCGCGTGCAGCACCTGCAGACGCTGCTCGGCGCGGTGGGTGGGCGGACCTGGCTGCTCGAGGCCGGGCTGGGCGTGGACCTCCTCGACGGGGCGCGCACGGATGCCCATGCCATCTTCTCCGTCCCGGACTTCAACTTCCTCGACGGAGCCCTTCGGTTCCGGGACGTCCGGCTGGAGTGGGAGTGGAGCCACCAGTCCGGCGAGGGCCAGTTCCAGATTCGCGCGCGGCTCGAGTTCTGCGGCCTGACGTTCAACGCGCATCTGCTCCCGCCGGACCTCACCGTGTTCGCCAGCCTCGCCGGTCAGGACATCTCCCTGGACCAGGCGATGGAGGCGAACGCCGAGGGCCACCCGCCCGAGGGCCACCCCACGCGGCCGCCCATGGTCCCCATGCTGAACGTGGCCGAGGCCGCCCGTGAGCGCCTGGTGCTGCTGGACAACAACCCGGGCATCCCGCTCGAGGCGTACGACGAGCTGCACCTGTACTACAGCTGGCGGACGAACCAGCTGCGGCTGCGCTCCACCGCGGTGCTGGAAGACGACACGCTCGTGGAAGCCAACTGGACCTTGAGGTGAGCCATGGCCGTCCGCATCCTCTCCTGGAACATGTACAACTTCCGCGCGAACCTCGTGCGGAGGGCCGCGGCGGTGAACCGCATCCTCAAGGTGGTCAACCCCGCCGCGGGCCCCAACTACGACATCCTCATCGTCATCGAGCCCGGCTGCGTCCAGAGCCTCAACCCGGGAGACCTCGCCGCGGGCGACGGGGTGCTGGGCGTCTTCAAGCTGCTCTCCAAGCTCCAGCACCGCCACCCGGGCTGGCGGGTGGCGCCGCCGCTCGCGCTCTGCAACGGCGCCAAGGCGGAGACGCTCGCCATCTACTACAACTCGGCCACCGTCTCCTTCGAGGGGCCGGAGCGGCGCGTGGGACTCACCCAGCCCTGGAACTCCGCCGCCGCGGATGACGGGCAGGTCTACTGGTACGACGGCAACGGCACCACCCTGCGCCGCGCCGGGCTGGCGGGCGCCGCCGTGGCGACGCAGGGCACGGGCGCCAACGCGACGGCCGTCACCCTGGACGCGGCGGCGAGCAGAATCTTCTGGGTGGACAGCGCGGCCCACCAGCTCTGGAGCTCCAACCTGCTGGGCGGCGGCGCGGCCAACCTGGGCCCGGCCAACGTCTACGCCTCACGCCTGCGCCTGGACACCGTCAACCAGCGCGTCTACTGGGTGGACACCAACAGCAACCAGATCCGCCGCGTCGACTACAACGGCGCGAACCACACGGTGATAACCCCCGCCCTGCCCATGGGTACCGCGCGGCAGCCCGTGGACCTGGCGTTGGACATGGACTTCAACGTCCTCTACTGGTCCAACGCCGCCGGTGCCAACCGGCTGCAGTGGTGCGACCTGGACGGCAACGGCAACGCGGACTTCCCGCCCGCGGGGCTCAACCGCCCCGACTGCCTCACCGTCGACCTCGCCCGGGCGCAGCTCTACTGGGTGGACACCGGTACCAACACCATCCAGTCGTCGGACCTCCAGGGCGCCAACATCCGCAACCGCTTCACCCAGGTCGGCGTGCAGCCGCGGCAGCTCACGCTGCACATGGCGCGCAAGACGATGTACTTCGTCGACGCGGCCACCAACAACATCTGGCAGGCGGACATGGACGGCAACAACGCCGCCTCCGTCGTCGCCGGTGACGTGCCGGTGGACCTCACCATGGACCCGGCCCGCAGCACCCTCTGGTGGGTGGACACGAACGGCAACCGGGTGCGCAGCCGCGTGCAGGGCGGCGCCCCGGTGAATGTGGTGGCGGCGGGAACGCCCGGGCACCTCGCCGTCCATCCGGGCAGCGCCTGGGTGGGCCAGTGCAACTTCCAGACGGCCATGGGCGCGCAGATACATTTTCCCCAGGCCTATCAGCGCCGGCCCTACCTGGCGCGCTTCCGGGATGTGACGGTGGCGGGCCCCAACAACACCTTCCTGCTGCTCGCGGCCCACTCCCCCGCGCCCAACTACCAGACGGTGAAGCAGGCGGCCCAGTCCGGCAAGGGCTCCGCCAACAACCTCGATGCACAGAATGGGACGGCGCGGCTGGCGACCATCCGTGAAATCACCACCCTGCGCGGCGCCGAGCCCGCGCTCGTCGTCGGCGACTTCAACTGCTGCACCATGACGGGCGCCCAGCTCGCCCAGTGCTCCAACAACGGGCCGGGGCACGCCAATGACCGGGCGGTGCTGACGGGCTTCGGAGGCGGATTCGCCAGCCACATCAACATCCGCACCAGCCTCAAGCAGCCGGGCGTCAATGCCACCTACGCCGCGCACACCTCGCACGCGTACGACCACATCCTCACGGTGGGCTTCACCACCGTGCACCACGCGCGGCTGAAGAACGTCGTCGCGGAGAAGGCGGACCGGCGCCAGGCCGCGGCAGTGGGAGGCGCCGTGGTGGTCGGCGGTGGCGTGGGGCTCGCCCAGGCCAACTTCCAGGCGTGCCATGACGCCTACTGGAAGACGACTGGCGTGAGCGACCACCTGCCCGTGGAGGTCCGCGTCACGATTTGAGCTCGAGCGGCGTGCCGCGCTCAGCGCTCCGGTTCCTCCAGCTCGGCCCGCAGCAGCGAATCGTCGGAAGGGGCCTCGGCGTCTTCGGACTTCTCCGTCGACGAGGACGCGCGGGGACGGATGCTCAGCGAGTACGACGCGGCGCCGCCATCCTCCGCCCTGCGGACGGAGACTTCGACGTCCACGTCCTCCGCCTCCACGTCCGTCCCCTTGATTTTCGCCCGGCCCTGGCTGTCCAGGGTGCCCTTGTGCGTCGAGCCATCCGGCAGCGAGGCCTCGAAGGACACGTCGGGGACGGGGTCGCCGTCCTCGTCGAAGACGGTGATTTCCAGCCACGTCAGCGGGCACGTCGTCACCGGAGAGTCCACCCGGGCCTCGGGAGACAGCTCCGCGGCCTCGGCGTCCAGCGCCTCGAAGCTCTCCACGGCGTCGTCCGTCGGGGCCAGCGGCTCCGGCATCGGGAGCGGCTTCGGCAGCTGCGGACTGCCCTTCTTCAGCGCCCACCCTTCAAACGGATCCATGCTTCACCTCCCCTGCGCGCAGCGTGGCGGCCACCTCGGCCGAGACTCGCGCCATCCGCTCGTGCTCGTCGAGCCGTGGATGTCCCAACAGCTCCGCGGCCCACGGGTAGCGCGCGTCGGATGCGAAGCCGTCGCCCAGCGCGAACATCGCGTTGAGGTAGCGCAGCACGGCGGCCTTGTCGTGGATGTCAAAGCGGGCCGCCAGGGTCATGCCGTGGCGGATGCGCACCTCCAGCCCCGCGTCTCCCAGGGCCGCACACGCCGCGGGCCAGTGACGGCGCAGCCGGGTGGCCGCGTCCTCGACGAAGCTGTCTGCGGCGAGCCCTCCCAGGGCACGCTGCTGCTCGGAGCGGATGACCCAGCGCATGGTGCCGGGAAGCATGACACCCGTGCCGGGAAACCGACAGGGCGCGGACGCTACGTCCCCGCGGTTTCCGCCGGCCGCAGCCGCACCCACGTCGCGCCCCAGCCCCCGTCGCCCTCGCCGGCGGAGCGGAACGACTCCACCTCTGGCAACTTCGGGAGCAGCGCGTGCACGGTGCGCCTCAGCGCCCCGGTGCCCTTGCCGTGGATGATGCGCACGTCGAGCAGCCCCTTCTGGCGGCACGCCCAGAGGTACTCGACGACCAGGTCCTTCACCTCGCGAGGATGGAAGAGGTGCAGGTCCAGCGTCCCATCGATTGGAATTTCTACTGCCTCGTCCTCAGCGGGCGGAGGCTCCGGCCCCTCGGGTGGAAGCGGGGGCTCGCTCGCTCGCTGAGGCGGCAGGCGCCTGGGGGCCAAGGTGCCACTCCTCGTTCTCGCGCTTCTTCTTCTCCGCCTCCAACCGGCGGCGCTCGCGCGCGATGCGGAACTGCTCGGAGAGGGAGGACACCTCGCCCTTCAGCGCGGAGAGGTGCTTGCCCACATCATCCGCGGACGCGTCGCGGCGCACGGTCGCCTGCTCGCCTTGCGAGCCTGCGCCCCCGGCTGCCATCAACTGCACCATCATCGCGGCTACGGCCATGGACTTCATGTCACTCCACGTAAGCAAGACTCGTGCTCAGGGGCAAGTGACGTTCATGAGGAGACGCCCCGTGGGCTGTCCTCCTCCGTCTTGCGCGCGACAATACGTTCCGCGAGTCGGATGGCGGACAGGGGCGCGCTGCCCTCGGCTTTGTTGTTGATGGTAACGAAGGCGGGTTTCCCGCGCCGCTCGGCCGCCAGGCACACCCGGGCGAGCACGTCGCGAGTGGGCATGTCCTCGTCCACCAGCTTGTCGAAGGGGGCGTAGCGCGCGCGGGCCTCCTCGTAGCCCAGGTTCGGCGGCAGCATCCACCGCACCACCAGCGCGCGGGCCTCGAAGGCGCGGGTGCGCTTCGCCTGCTGCGCCACCGGCGGCATGTCGCGCCACACCGCGAGCACGGGGCTGACGCCCACGTCCGACAGCGCCTGCGCGAAGCCCTCCGTGAGCAATTCCTCGTTGCGCACCTCCACGGCGTACAGCGGCCCCTTGGGCAGTGCGGCGAAGAAGGCGTGCAGCCGCTCCACGAAGCGCGCGGGGCCCCCGAGCGTCTGCGGGTCCTGCGGAGGGAACTGGAAGACGAGCGGCCCGGCCTTCTCGCCGAGTCCCTCGACGAAGGGGGCCACCACGGCCTCGGCGGCGTAGGCGGCGTGGAGGAACCTGTCGTTGGACTGTCCCCGGTGGGCACCGTAGCGCTCGTGCGTGGGGAAGCGGGCCATGGTGCAGACGTCGTGCGCCTTCACGAGGAAGCGGAAGCCGTCCGGCACCTGCTCGGCGTACTCGGCGAAGGCGCTGGCGGGGATGGGGGCGTAGAAGGTCCGGTCGATGCCCACCGTGCGCAGCACCGGGTGCTTCGCGTACGCGGCCAGGCCCTCGCGCGCGAGCTGCGAGGCGCTGGCCTCATGGTCCCAGAGGATTCCGGACCACCCGGGGAAGGTCCACGAGGACGTGCCGAGGAAGGTGCCCGTGGGCAGCTGCTGGCCCAGCGCGGACAGGGACTCCGCCGCCGGGGCGGGCCCTACCGGCTGGGTCGCCTTGCGACCGCGGGTGGGGGCCTCCACGGGGGCACCGGTGAAGAGGTCGAGCTGGGAGGGTCCTCGGGGCTGGGGCATGGCTGCTCTCTCTGCTAACGCCGGACGTCACCTGATGCAGCAGGTTGCCCCGCCTGCTGCTCACTTGCCAAGTGGTATGTCCGGCCTACAGGCAGCCGAGCTCCATGGCCCGGAGGACGGCCCGGGTGCGGTCCCTCACGCCCAGCTTGGAGAGGATGCTGGAGGTCTGGTTCTTCACAGTCCCCTCCGCCGTCCCGAGCGCCTGGGCAATCTCGCGGTTGCTCAGTCCCCGGGCGATGAGGCGCAGCACCTCCACCTCGCGGCGGGTGAGGCCCTCCGGCAGGTCCGCGTGGGGGAAGTCGCGGGGCATTTCGGCCACGCCCCGGGCCACGCGCTCCGCGACGCCGGGCGGCAGCAGCGTCTCACCCGAGGCCACACGGCGGATGGCGTCCGCGAGCTCCTCCAGCGAGACGTCCTTGAGGAGGAAGCCCTGCACGCCCGCGCGGAGGGCTTCGATGATGGCGGCGTCCTCGTCGAAGGTGGTGAGGAGCACCACGCGTCGGGACGCGTCCGTGCGGCGCAATTCGCGGAGGGCCTCCAGGCCCGTCATGCGCGGCATGCGCACATCCATCAGCACCACGTCCGGATTCAGCTCGGCGACCTTGAGCAACGCCTCTTCACCGTCGCCGGCCTCGCCCACCACGCGCAGGTCCGGGGTGAGGTCCAACAGGCCGCGAAGGCCCTGACGCACCAGGGCGTGGTCATCCGCGAGGACGATTCGAATCACGTCCCCGCCCCATGCGCGGCCGGCAGCCACGCCTCCAGCTCCAGGCCCCTCCCCGCCGCCGCGCGCCACTCCACGCGGCCGCCCAGTCGGGCGAAGCGCTCGCTCATGCCGGTGAGTCCCGCGCCGGGCCGGATGGCCTCGGAGGAGCCCCGCCCGTCGTCCCGCGCGTGCACTCGCACCCCGCCGTCTTCCGTGGGGACCATCGCAATCCACAGGTTCCGCGCCTGGGCATGGCGCAGCGTGTTCGTGAGGACCTCCTGCACGCAGCGGAACAGCGAGTGCGCCGCCTCGGAGGACTCCAGACTGAGTGACTCGGGCACGTCCAGGTGGACGGCGAGCCCCGGGGCCCCCTCCGCGAGCGCGCGCAGCGAGGGCAGCAGCGGAAGAGGCGCGTCGCGCAGCGCCGTCACCGTGCCGCGCACCTCGGACAGCAGCGTGCGGGCGGCCTCGCGAGCGCGGCGCAGGTGCTCGGCGGAGGGCGTGTCCCGCGCGGTGTGCGCCGCGGCCTCCAGGTTGAGGGAGAGCGCGGTGAGGTGGTGGCCCACGGAGTCGTGCAGCTCGCGGGCGATGCGCAGCCGCTCTCCCTCGCGCTCGCGGGCGGCGAGCAGCACCTGCGTGGCCTGCAACTCCAGGTGCACCCGGGCCAGCTCGCGGCGGGCCTCGGCCTCGCGCACCATCACCAGCGCCGTGCCGAGCGTGAAGCCCTGGAAGCCCGCGTAGATGAGCGTCTGCACCAGCGCTCGTCCCACCGGGTGGATGACGGCGAACACGGTGAACATGCCCACCACCTGCGCGCCCACCCACGTCAGCGCCCGGCGTTGGGAGAGCACCTCGGGGGCCTGTCCTGAGACGATGGCGAACAACGCCCCGTCCAGGCCGCTGTCCCCCGTGGCCACGGCCGCCAGCGCCGCCACCGCCTGCACGGCGAGCAGCGACACCCTGCCCCGCTCTTCGTCCCGGGCGTGGAGCCAGAAGGCCACGCCGAACGCGAGGAACGCCGCCGTCCACACGAGCGAAGCCGGCTCCGCCCATCGCGAGGGCGCGCGCACGAACTCCACGAGCTTCGGAAAGCCGACCACCGCCCAGGTCAGCATCCCGGCAACGAACAGCAGGCGATGGGTGGTGGCCGACTTCGCCACGCCAGGCACCGTGGGCATGGAGGAGAGCTTACGGGGCCCCTGGGGGACGGGCCATGTGCCGGAAGTCACATCACCCCGTCAGATGCCGCGTGCGGACAGGAGCACCGACGGGGCTCGTCGGACGGGCCATGTGCCGGAAGTCACATCCGGCCGGTATGACTTCCGCCAGATGTGGGCCCTCGATCCGCTCCGTACCGTACGCCTCGGACTCGCGGTACGTCGGAGGCTCGCATGTCGTTCTATCAACTGGCCCGGTGGCTCCACATCGCCTCGGGAGTCGTGGCGTTCATCACCCTCTGGCTACCCCTGATTGCGCGCAAGGGCGGGACCCTGCACCGCCGCGTGGGCTGGGTGTACGTGGGCGCCATGCTGGCGGTGGCGCTGTCCGCGCTGGTCATCGCCGGGTGGCGCTTCGTGCAGGCGCCGCTGGAGGAGCCCGTGGCCCTCTTCTTCACCTACCTGGCGGTGCAGAGCGCGGCCTCCTCGTCCATGGGCGTGCGCGTGCTACGGGCGAAGACGCGCACCGGGGCGCACCACCACCCGCTGGATGTGGGCCTGTCCGCGCTGGTGCTCGCAATGGGGCTCTTCACCTTCGCCTGGGGCGTGGTCGTCCAGCAGCCGCTCCTGTGGGGCTTCGCGCCGGTGGGCATCTACGCGGGCTCCGCCGGGCTCCGCTACTGGCTGCGCCCGCCCCAGGAGCGGATGCACTGGTGGTTCGAGCACATGGGCGCCATGGTGGCCTCGGGCATCGGCACCGTGACGGCCGTCCTCGTCGTGAATGCGAGGCACTTCGGCATCAACGGCACGCAGCTCGCGCTGTTCCTCGGGCCCACCGTGGTGGGCGTCACGGGACTGAAGCTGTGGGAGCGCTACTACAAGCGGCGCTTCGCCCCGAAGCCCCGGCCCGTGGCCTCGCGGGAAGTCGCGGCTACACCTTGAGGCGGATGGCGCCGGGAATGAGCGTCATGGTGCACGGCAGGCGCCCCGGCGTCTCGCCGTCCACGTCGAGGAACACGTCCTCGCCCTCCATGGGCTCGGCGCGCAGGGTGCGGCAGCGCAGCCGGCGCGTGCCCTTCCACGTCACGTGGTTGCCGTTGTAGACGCCCTTCGACTTGAGGACGAAGTCGCTCAAGCCGTAGCCGGACCAGATGGTGACGTCGAAGAGGCCGTCATGGGTGACGGCCTCGGGCGCCACGAACATGCCGCTGCCGAAGTAGCGGCCATTGGCCACGGCCACGGTGGTGATGTCGAGCGTCTCCTCCGGGCCGCCGTCGGCGGACAGGCGGACCTTCTTCTCCGTGTACTTCACCAGGCCCTTGAGCGTGCCCCACACGAAGCTGAAGTTGCCGCCCAGGGCCTTGCTGCCGCTGTTCACCTCGCGAGCCACCACCGCGCTCACGCCGAACGAGGTGATGTTGGCGAAGTAGCGCGTCTCCGGCTGGCCCTCGTTGTTGATGAAGTCGAGCCGGCCCACGTCGAAGGGCTCCGTCTTCTCGGAGCGCAGCCGCGAAAGGGACGAGTCCAGGTCCAGCTCCCACCCGAAGGTGCGCCGGAAGTCACCGCCGGTGCCACGGGGAATGAGGCCGAGCGCCGCGTTGGGGTTGATGGCCTTGCCGTCGCGGAAGAAGCCGTTGGTGACTTCGTTGAGCGTGCCGTCACCGCCCACCGCGACGATGCACTCGTAGCCGTCTTCGATGGCCTGGCGGGCGATGCGCGCCGCATCCATGCCGCCCTGCGTGAAGCCGTGGCCGAAGTCACCGAGCGCCTTGCCCACCTGCGCGCCAATCTCGGCCCAGCGCTTACCCGTCTGTCCGTTGGCGCTGCGCGGATTGACCACGAGGAACGTCTTCATCGGCTCCTGCCCCTCCCTTTGGCCCTCCTGTTTACGCGGTTGCGCGTCAGCACTCCACTCCATGGCCAGTCCATGACGCACCAGGTCCACGCCCACCCCTTTGGCCATGACATGCTGCGAACGAAAGTACGCAGTGAGAACGAAACTACGCACCCAGGCCGAGAACGAGAGTACGCACCGAGGAGGACTCCGCCCTGGCTACCCTGGAGCCCAGCGAGAAGCTCGTGCCACACCTGAGGGCCACCCTCGCCGTGGACTGGACCTGCGCGCACCTGCGCTCCGAGTTGGAGGCCGCCAGTGCCCGCCCCTTCGAGGAGACGCGGGCCCAGGAGGACTACCTCGCCCGGTACGACACCCCGGCCCATGACGCGGACACCGCGCGAGAGGCCCGCTTCTTGTCCGCCCTGGCCCGGGTGCGCGCCCTGGCCGACGCGCGGGTGCCCCTCACCTGGGCACGGCTGACGGAGGTGCAGGCGGAGGTGCTCGGGAAGCCAGTGGGCTTCCGGACGGGAGAGGCCTTCGCGCACGGAGGCGCGCACCGCTACCTGTACGCGCCGGACCTGGAGGAGATGTTCATCCGGAAGGTGGAGGCGGATGCGCGGGACGGCTGTCACCCGGTGGCGCAGGCGGTGCGGCTGTACCTGGACCTGGCCTTCTTCCACCCGTTCCCGGATGGGAATGCGAGGGCGGCGAGGCTGGGGTTCGAGTTCTGCCTGCGCCGGGCCGGGCTGCCCACGCCGCCGCTGGCCCCGTGGGTGCTGTTGCCCAAGCCGCCCGGGGATGCGGAGCGGTATGTGCGGTTCGTCCGGATGGTGGCGCGGAGCATCTCCGGGAGCGAGCAGTGCGAGGAGGCCTCATGAGACGCAAGCAGCGGCAGCGGAGGGAGGAGTCTGGCTGGGAGGTCATCCAGCGCAGCCTCGACAGCTACCACCCGGAGCGCATCGCCGCGCTGCTGCGCGAGTACCTGACGCCGCGAATCCCGCGGGGCATGCGCAAGCTGGAGGAGTCCCTGCGAGAGGAGTTGAGGGACGGCGTCGAGGCCATCCTCGATGCCAACATGGGCCCCTGGTACCACGAGACGGGGGTGGTCCTTGGGAATGAGATCATCGGCGGCTTCTGCTGGTGCCACAGCTTCTTCAATCACAGGCCCCTCCCGGACCTGGGCGTGGAGCACAACGTCCAGCTCATCATGAAGGCGCTGGAGCGCGGCCATGGCTGGCTGACCGCGCTCGATGCCACGTATCGCGGAGCGGAGCTGCTCGATGACCCGGACGAGGGCATCCGGCAGCTGGGGCTCTCGGATGCGGTGGTGAGGGCCATCGAAATCACGGTGGAGGCCACCGCCACCGAGGATGCCTGGTACGGCTACGCCTACGACGCGGTGAACTGGCTGCTCCAAGCGAGAGGCGTGCCCGCCAACCATGAGGTGCGCAAGGCGATGCGGCAGACGCTGGGAAAGTTCGAATCCTGGGTGGGCCCTACTCCGGACGAAGCACGAGCCGCCGGAGACGCGGTGGCACTCGCGGCGGTGAAGACCGGGTTCAATGCGCGCTATCCTGGCAGGCAGTGACAGCCACACGACTCAGCACGGAGTGAAGGACATGAACCCAAGACTGCTCCTGGCGATAGCTGTATGGGTTTGCACGGCCTGCGGTGGACCCAGTCTCTACAACGTCAGCAACACTGGAAGTGATTTCCACTTCTCGGAGCGCCTCGAGAATGGGCTGATCATCATCTCCACCCGATTCATCAGTGATTGCGGATCGCTGGACGACCGCTCGGTGGCCCTTCAATACGTGGACGACTCATACGCGCGCAAACGAATGGGGACGATTCCCGTGAGCGACCCGTTCCGCGAAAAAGACTTCCAGGACCCGCCCGGGTACCTCTCCATCATGGAGGTCATTGCCGGGCAACACAGAATCGAACAACTCTCTCCGTATCCCTACGGGGTGTACGCGCCCTTCGAGGTCGAGGCGGGAAAGGCCATCTACCTCGGCGAGGTGCACGTTCGTCGCTCCTGCCATTCCGACCCCAAGGGGCTCGTAATCCAGGTCACCGACCAGTGGGAGAGAGATGGGAAGCTCTTCGAGCAGCGGATGAAGAACCTGCGCTCGGAGGACGTCGTCAAGAGAGTGATCACCGGGTTCTCCCTCGATAGACCCACCTGGAAGGCGACGCCCGCCCAGAGCCCGAGCGTTACGCGGACTCGGTGAGGTGGAGCGTGCGCCGGGACGCGACATTCCACTCGGCGGGCAGGTCCGCGTCGCAGAACACACAGACGAACCAGCCTTCCTTCACCAGGTTGACCTCGCTACACCGAGCACAGCGCCGGAAGACAATCTCGGGCGTGAAGCGCGACGGCGGGGTCATCCCCGAGGCACGGAGGGCCAGTACCACCGCGTCCCTGCACGAAGTGTCCGGGCAGTAGCCTGTGGACTGGTTGGACACTTCCGCCACGGTGAGCCGGGTCCCCGTGCCCTGGAAGCGTATCTCTCCAGCGGCCAGCACCTCCCCGCCTCCGGCACAGGCGACATGCTCGGACCTTCTCGGCGCGAGCCTCAGCCGCCCCTGGAGGTCGACGACGTACGTCGCCCCTTCGGTACGGGCATCGGGATGCGCTTGGAGCCAGGCTTCGGCGTCTTCCTTCGAAGCGATGGGCGTTCCGGCGGGCTGGGACGCCGAGGAGCGGCGGATCTCCTCGGGGCCGACGTAGGTGTACGCGTTGAGGTCCATGTCAGGGTTCGTCGTGCGGATGAGCGGAGGGGAGGCGCTGCCCGATCTCTCCCTTGGCGGCGCTCGTCGCCCTTGAGGAAGCCACGCTTCATTCTCGGTCGAATCAGTTCCTTGTGCTCGCCGATCCAGAATTGTAGAGATTTCCGTGGATACTGTGATGACCAGGAGGTGCCGGATGCAGCGTGGCCGATGGGACTGGATGAGCAGGGTCTTGGGAGTCTGCCTGGCGCTGACCTCGACGCTCTGGGGTGCGCAGGCGCAAACCCGCATTGACGGAGGTCGGGCCCACTCGCTGGCCTTGCGCCCGGATGGCACGGTCTGGACCGTGGGTGGCACCAGCGGGGGCCAGAGCAACGGTACGGTGCCGGTGCAGGTGCAAGGGTTGAGCGGGGTGGCGTCCGTGGCCGCGGGCGCCTCCAACTCGCTGGCCTTGCGCTCGGACGGCACGGTGTGGGCCTGGAGCTACAACTCCTCCGGCCAGCTGGGGCTGCCGGTGCAGGTGCAAGGGTTGAGCGGGGTGGTGGCCGTGGCCGCAGGCGACTCCCACTCGCTGGCGGTGCGCTCGGACGGCACGGTGTGGGCCTGGGGCGACAACTCCTCCGGCCAGCTGGGGGATGGCACCACGACCAAGCGCTCGCTGCCGGTGCAGGTGCAGGGGTTGAGCGGAGTGGTGACTGTGGCCGCGGGCTACGCCCACTCGCTGGCGGTGCTCTCGGACGGCACGGTGTGGGCCTGGGGCTACAACTCCTACGGCCAGCTGGGGGATGGCACCACGAGCTACCGCACGCTGCCAGTGCCGGTGCAAGGCTTGAGCGGGGTGGTGGCCGTAGCCGGTGGCGGCCTCCACTCGCTGGCCTTGCGCTCGGACGGCACGGTGTGGGCCTGGGGCTCCAACACCTCCGGTCAGTTGGGGGATAACACCACGAGCTACCACAAGGTGCCGGCGCAGGTGCAGGGGGTGAGCGGAGTAGAGTCCGTGGCCGCCGGCGACGAGCACTCGCTGGCCTTGCGCTCCGACGGCACCCTGTGGGGCTGGGGCTCCAACTCCGTCGGCCAGTTGGGGGATCACACCACGGACAGGCGCATGCTGCCGGTGCTGGTGCAGGTGAGCGGGGTGGAGGCCGTGGCCGCAGGCTTCGATCACTCGCTGGCCTTGCGCTCGGACGGCACGGTGTGGGCCTGGGGCTCCAACGAAAACGGAAAGCGGGGAGATGGCACCACGTACTCCCGCGCTGCGCCCGTGCCAGTGTCCGGGGTGAGCGCGGGGGTGGCCGTGGCCGCGGGCTTCGAGCACTCGCTGGCCGTGAGCTCGGACGGCACGGTGTGGGCCTGGGGCTCCAACCGCCTCTTCCAGCTGGGGGACGGGACGACGACCGACCGCTTTGTGCCCATGCCAGTGCCAGGGTTGAGCGGGGGGGTGGCCGTGGCCGCAGGTTTGAAGCACTCGCTGGCTCTGCGCTCGGACGGCACGGTGTGGGCATGGGGCTCCAACGCCAAGGGGCAGGTGGGGGATGGCTCCTCGTTCACGCGCGTAGTCCCGGTGCCAGTGTCGGGGTTGAGCGGGGGAGTGGCTGTGGCCGCGGGCGACGAGCACTCGCTGGCCTTGCGCTCGGACGGCACGGTGTGGGCCTGGGGCGCCAATGATTACGGCCAGCTGGGGGACGGGACGACGACCCTCCGCAGAGTGCCGGTGCAGGTGCAGGGGCTGAGTGGAGTGGTGGCCGTGGCTGCGGGCTACAAGCACTCGCTGGCCTTGCGCTCGGATGGCACGCTGTGGGCCTGGGGCTACAACACCTACGGCCAGTTGGGGGATGGCACCACGACCAGGCGCACGCTGCCGGTGCAGGTGCCGGGGTTGAGCGGGGTGGTGGCCGTGGCCGCGGGCTACCTCCACTCGCTGGCGGTACTCTCGGACGGCACGGTGTGGGCGTGGGGCGCCAACTCCTCCGGCCAGCTGGGGGATGGGACGATCACCACCCGCCTGGTGCCTGGGAAGGTGCAAGGGCTGACCGGGGGGGTGCGCGTGGCCGCGGGCGACGCCCACTCGCTGGCGGTGCGTTCGGACGGCACGGTGTGGGCGTGGGGCACCAACGCCTCCGGTCAGTTGGGGGACGGGACGACGTCCACCCGCAAAGTGCCTGTGCAGGTGCAAGGGCTGAGCGGTGCGATGGGCGTAGCCGTGAGCTGCTCCCACTCACTTGTGAACGCCGCCCACTCCCTGGCGCTGCGCTCGGACGGCGTGGGGTGGGCCTGGGGCTCCAACGCCTACGGCCAGCTCGGCAATGGGGGGGACACCCTCTACACCACCACGCCCACGCTCTCCTTGCTCTAATAACAGGTGTTGCGGCCATTGCCTTTGGCTCCAACTTCACCATGGCCGCCGGTGCAGGTGCAGGGATTGGGTAACCAGACGGACGGTACGACCACGCAGCGTCTTGCACCAGCGCAGGTGCCGGGACTAGGAAATGAAGCCATGAACTGGGCGCCTCAGAAGACGGGCACCCAGTTCGTGGCTGGGCCCACGTCGGCAGACCGCAGCGTCCAGATACGCGCGTTCGGACCGACAGTGGTCGATTCTAGCGATGTCCGATAAGGCGCCTTTGGGGAACTATTTGATCCCCTTCATCACCGCCAGCGCCCTGATCGTCTCGACGAAGAGGCGTAGCAGTGCGGAGCGCTGTGCACGGCTGGGGAAGTAGAGGAAGAAGCCGGAGACGGTGGGCGCGTAGGACTCGGGCACCCGCCGCAGCCGCCCGGTGCGCAGCTTCTCCTCCACGGCCGACTCGAAGACGTGCTCCACGAAGCCGTCCTCGATGACGACCTCCACCTCCACCCTCGGGTGACGCACACGAACGGTGGGCAGCACCACGCGCAGCCTCTCCTCGAAGTGCCGAACCGCATGGCTGACCGCAGCTGTGGAGACGGCTAGCTCACGCGCCGCTGAAGCTGCGCAGTCGGGACTCGGCGAGGACTACTGAAACTGCGAGAGATAAGCCGTCTGCATCGCGAGAGTCCCTTCGAGGCCACGGGACATTCCCCAGAAGGTGAGGCGTTGCCCGGCCGCCCTCTCGGCGGCGCTCGCCGCCCTTGAGGATGCCGCGCCTCATTATCAAGCAGGGCTTAAAGGCCCGTTGTCGTGCCGGCACCTAGTCCTCCGGGGTGCCGAGCCGTATCTCTTGTTGGGTCGATCCAGGATACCCCTCGGAGACCGGCTGTCCCTGACCACGCGCCGTGAACACGCGTCACTGAACCGGAGGATGGAAGATGAAACTGCTCACCGCGACCGTCGGGTCGCTCGCCCTGCTGGCTCCAGCGTTCGCCCAGACAAACCAACGAGGGGCCGCCAAGGGGGCGGGCGCCCCCCCGGCCGCGTCACGCGAGAACCCGCAGGGACTGAGCATCACGCGAAGCGGCTCGCAGCCCTCCAGCAAGGGCTCTGCCGAGAACTTCACTGGCTCCGTCCGCGTCGACCCCCTGTTCCAGGCGAACGCGCCCTCCCGCACCTCCGGCGCCTACGTCACGTTCGAGCCCGGTGCCCGCTCCGCGTGGCACACCCATCCGCTCGGGCAGACCCTGGTCGTAACGGCTGGCTTCGGCCGGGTACAGCGTTGGGGCGGACCCATCCAGGAGCTCCGGCCAGGGGATGTCGTCTGGACCCCGCCCGGTGAAAAACACTGGCATGGCGCCTCACCCAACACCGCGATGACCCATATCGCCATCCAGGAAAACGTCGACGGCAAGGCCGTCGAATGGATGGAGAAGGTCAGCGACGCTCAGTACCTCGGCCGGCCGTGAGGAACACACACATGGATAATAAAAAGCCTGTCACCGCCGCACAGAAGGCCCTCGGCGACTTCGCGCCGAAGCTGGTCGAGCTCACTGACGACGTGCTGTTCGGCGACGTCTGGGAGCGGCCCCAGCTCTCCAAGCGCGACCGCAGCCTGATTACCTGCGCGGCGCTCGTGGCAACCGGCAAGACCGAGCAGATGGCCTTCCACTTCCCGCGAGCCATCGAAAACGGCGTGACGCAGGAGGATCTCGTCGAGCTCATCACCCACCTGGCGTTCTACGTCGGCTGGCCCAACGCCATGTCGGCCATCTCGCGCGCCAAGGAGCTGCTGGCGAAGAGTCAGCCCTGAATCCTGCACAGCGACGAGCCTCGCGGATGAGGTGAGATTGCTGGCTCAAACACGAAGGAGACAAGCAATGCAGAAGCGCAAACTTGGAAAGAGCAATCTAGAAGTCTCGGCCCTCGGACTCGGCTGCATGGGATTGAGCTTTGGCTACGGCCCGGCCGTAGACAAGCAGCAGGGAATCGCCTTGATCCGGGCGGCCGTCGAGCGGGGCGTCACCTTCTTCGACACCGCCGAGGTCTACGGCCCGTTCACGAATGAAGAGCTCGTGGGCGAAGCCCTCGCTCCCTTCCGCAAGCAGGTGGTGATCGCCACCAAGTTCGGGTTCAAGCTCGACTCCAACGGGCGGCAGGCAGGGATGGACAGCCGGCCCGAGCACATCAAGCAGGTCGCCGAGGCCTCCCTCAAGCGACTCAAGATCGACACCATCGACTTGTTCTACCAGCACCGTGTCGACCCGGCCGTTCCAATCGAAGACGTCGCGGGAGCGGTGAAGGACCTGATCCAGGAAGGCAAGGTCAAGCACTTCGGCCTTTCCGAGCCTGGAGCAAAGACAATCCGGCGCGCCCACGCGGTCCTGCCGGTCACCGCGGTCCAGAGCGAATACTCGCTGTGGACACGAGGCCCGGAAGCAGAGGTGTTGCCGACCCTCGAAGAGCTCGGCATCGGGTTTGTTCCCTTCAGCCCTCTGGGCAAGGGCTTCCTGACGGGCAAGATGAACGAGCAGACCAGCTTCAACAAGAGTGACTTCCGCAACAGCCTTCCACGCTTCAAGCCCGAGGCACTCAAAGCCAATCAGACTCTCGTCGAGCTGCTGGGCAAGGTCGCGGAACGGAAGAAGGCGACCCCTGCCCAGATTGCTCTGGCATGGCTCCTTGCCCAGAAGCCGTGGATTGTCCCCATCCCGGGCACTACGAAGCTGAACCGCCTGGAGGAGAACCTCGAAGCAGCCAACGTCGAACTGACGCCTGACGACCTCGGTGAGATCACGAGCGCCGCCTCGAAGATCACCGTGCAGGGGGCTCGCTATCCCGAGCACCTTGAGAGAACGACCGGGCTCTGAGCGTGGCGTAAGGTGCGGCAAACACCACGCGGTCGCAGAGGTCATCCCGGATGCACGTCTTCGAGATCATCATCGCCCTGTTGCTCGCCGGTGCGGGCCTCACCGCGCTCTCCAAGCGCATCGGGGTCCCCTACCCCGCGATGGTGGCACTCGCCGGTGCGGGTCTGGCGCTCGTCCCCGGCACGCCGACGCTGGTCCTGGACCCTGAGCTCGCGCTCACGCTCTTCGTCGCGCCGGTGCTGCTGGACGCCGCGTTCGATTCATCCCCGCGTGACCTCTGGGCGAACTGGCGGACCGTCGCCGGCCTCGCCATCGGCGCCGTCGGGCTCACCATCGCCGCCGTCGCGCTGGTGGCCCGCCTGCTCGTGCCGGACATGCCCTGGGCCGTCGCCATCGCACTCGGCGCAATCGTGGCGCCTCCGGACGCGGCGGCCGCGACCGCCGTGCTCAAGCAGCTCCGCCCGCCGCATCGGCTCCTCGTCATCCTCGAGGGCGAGAGTCTGTTCAACGACGCGAGCGCGCTCCTGGTCTACCGCCTCGCCGTCGGGGCGGCGCTCGCGGGGACGATGTCGCCAGCGAGCGCCATCCCGATGCTCTTCGTCGTCACCGTGGGCAGCGTGGTGCTCGCGTTCGTGCTGTCGAGTGTGGTCATCCGGGTGACCGCGCGGATCCAGGACGTCTCCATCGCGGTCGTCGTCCAGTTCTGCGGGACGTTCGCCGTCTGGCTGCTCGCGGAGCGGCTCCACCTCTCCGGCATCCTCACCGTCGTCGTCTTCGCGATGGTGACCTCCCGCCGCGTCGCGGACATCATCCCGGCCCGCATCCGCATCCCGTCGTATGCGGTCTGGGAGTTCGCCGTCTTCGTGCTGAACGTGCTCGCCTTCATCCTCGTCGGCTTCCAGCTGAAGGGCATCCTGGGCCGCATCGACTCGCGCACGCTCCTCGAGTACTCCGGCATCGCGGCCGCGGTGTGCACCGCGACGATTGTCGCGCGCATCGCATGGGTGTCGGCCGCCGCTGCGTTCAGTCGCTGGTGGTGCAGTCGTCCGGCGCCGGGCCGCGCGCCCGGGCACCAGGACAAGGTGGGTCTGTCGAGGGGCGCCGCCGCGGTCGTCGGCTGGTGCGGCATGCGAGGAATCGTGACCCTCGCCGCGGCGCTCGCGCTTCCGGCCGGCGGGGCTGACGGGGCTGCGTTCCCCTACCGCGACCTGATTCTCTTCACCGCATTCGCCGTCGTGCTCGGGACGCTGGTCGTGCAGGGAATGTCGCTGCGGCCCCTCATGAGCATGCTCCGCCTCGAGGACGACGGCTCGGTGGAGCGGGAGGTCCGGCTCGCCCGTGTCGAGACGTTGCGCGCCGCGCTCTCGGCCACGTCCGAGCAGCCGGGCGACGGCGACGAGATGTCGGGGCTGCTGCGCCGCCGCTACGAGGTCATGCTCCGGCGAGCCCAGGCGGAGCTGGCCGGCGGCGTCAGCGTGCCGCACGGGGCTGCCACTGTTGAAGGTCCCACGCCCGACGCCGACGTGGCCATCGTGCGCAGGGCCACCTCGGCGGAGCGGCAGCGGCTCCTCGCGCTGCGGGCGGACGGCACCATCGGCGATGCGGCCTTCCAGCGCGTCGAGCAGGAGCTCGACCTGGAGGAGTTGGACCTGCAGCAGCTCACTCCGAGCGCCGATTCCGGCAGTGCTTCGTGACGCCCCCGTCGGTGCTTGGCCCTGGTCGGGCTCCAGCACCCCAGGGGCGCCACACCTCACCCATGGGCGACGCCAGGAAGCGCCGCCCACGGGCCGGGCTCACGGCAGCGGCGGAAGCGTCAGCACGCCGTTGCACTGAGCCGGAGCGGGCACGCCAGTGCCGCCCCATGGAGCGCCCGTGTTGACGACCAGGCTGGTGCTCGGCGGGGGCGGGCAGCCATAGCCCGTCGCCTGGCGCACGGTGATGTTGGCGTTGGGGGGCAGGTTGTACATGACGTCCGTGCCGTCCCCCACGCACACGGTGCGCGTCTGCGTGCCGCCGCCAGGAATGGCAATCTCCAGGTCCAGGCAGACGGGCAGCGGGGTGCCGGGCGGCAGCGCGGCGGCGTTCAGCACGATCCGGATGCACGCGGGGTTGACCTTCTCGATGTCCGCGTTGATGAAGCCAATCTCGTTGGTGTTGCCCGTGTAGCGGTTCGTGGCGGCCGGGTCGCACTGGTCCGCGCTGCACGCGGGGGCCTGGCCGACAGTGCACCGGGACGGGTTGGTCGTCTTCGAGGCCGTGGCCGGCTGCTGGCGCCACTGGTTGCTGCCCACGGGCATGGACCACAGGGCGATGCTCGCCGGAGAGGACGCGTTCATGCTCCCGGCGATGGGGATGAACGCCTGGGCGGTCGTCCCGGCGGCGAGCTTGAGCAGGCGCCCTGCCGCGTCACGGACCTCGGTGTAGATGGCGCCGCGCGTCTCCAGGAAGACAGGCTGGCCGGACAGGTTGATGGCACCGTCGGCCCCCGGCATCGCCAGCAGGCCCGTGTCGATGTAGCGCACGCCTACCGTGAAGGGCGAGACGATGGTCTGCCCGGTGGTGCTCGCCAGCTTGCCCAGGTCCACCCGGATGCCCGCGCCACTGCGAGGGTCCGTGACGGTGACAATGCCTCCCGAGAAGGTCTGCCGGTACAGCGTCTGCAACGTGAAGCGGGCCCCGAGGACGTCTCGCGTGACGGCGCCGACGTGCGGCATGTAGCCCACCGCGCTGATGGTCAGCGGCGCGCCCGGAGTCAGCGACGCGGAGGTGACGGAGAACGAGCCGTCCGAGGCGGTGGTCGTCAGGACGCCCTGGAGATTCACCTGCGCCCCGGCAATGGCCGCGCCCGACGCGTTGGTGACCGTGCCGCAGATGGTGGTGGCGCCCACGACGCGATTACAGGCGATGAGCGACTGTGACTCCTGCGCTTGCAGCTCGACCTCTGCTTCGGGCGAGCCACAGGCGCCCCCCAGCGCCACGGCCCCACCCAGCACTCCGCACAACAACAACCACTTCCCTGCTGCGAACTTGGACAACGACATCAACGACCTCCGTGTCGATGAGAGGGGATGACTTCAGTTGGATGAGGCGAGCGGAGGGCCGGGCGGCAACGACTCACCGCCTTGGGAATGGCACGACTGACTCCGCCAGGCGCGGCAAGGCCGGACAGAAGGACCCTGCGAACGCGGCCGCGCGCGATGCACCCGTCGCGCCATGACGGCCCACGGCAGAGCTCTCTCTGTGTCGCGCTCGTGCCACACCCGAAGCGCCGACTCCGTGTGACGCCGCGGGTTACGGCTCGCGTGGATCTGTGGCGCGCCGCGCTACTCAGGGCCTGTCGTGGCCTGGGGCTGCATTTGCGCGATTCCTTCGCCGCCGTGCGCGGAACCCTCAAGAAACCGCGCTCCGGGGTTCCTAGGGTAGCCTTCGAGAGGTTCGGAGGGAGAGTCAGCATGCGGCGCATTCGTGTCATCGACAGCCATACCGGCGGCGAGCCCACCCGCGTCGTCACCGACGGGGGACCGGAGCTGGGAACGGGCGACATGGCGACCCTGCGCGAGCGCTTCCGGGAGCAGTTCGACGCCTTTCGCAAGGCCATCGTCTGCGAGCCTCGTGGCTCGGACGTCATGGTGGGCGCGCTGCTGTGTCCCCCCACCCTCCCCTCCTGCGTCGCGGGCGTCATCTTCTTCAACAACGTCGGCTACCTGGGCATGTGCGGCCACGGCACCATCGGCGTGGTGAAGACGCTGGAGTACCTGGGCCGCATCACTCCCGGAGTCCACGCCCTGGAGACGCCCGTGGGAGTCGTCAAGGCCACGCTGCATCCGGACGGGCGCGTGAGCATCGCCAACGTCCCCAGTCACCGCATGGCCCACGACGTCTCCGTGCTCGTCCCCGGCCACGGCGAGGTGCGCGGAGACATCGCCTGGGGTGGCAACTGGTTCTTCCTCTCCCGGGCACACCACCTCCCCCTGGAGGCCCGGCACATCCCTGCACTCACCGCGTACGCGTCCGCCATCAAGCACGCGCTGGTCGAACAGGGCCTCACCGGCACTGGCGGCGCGGAGGTGGACCACGTGGAGCTGTACGCGCCCTCGTCCACGCCCGGCGTGGACGCACGCAACTTCGTGCTCTGTCCGGGGCTCGCCTATGACCGCTCGCCTTGCGGCACCGGGACGAGCGCCAAGCTCGCGTGCCTCGCCGCGGAGGGCGCGCTCGCGGAGGGCGCGACGTGGGTGCAGGAGAGCATCATCGGCAGCCGCTTCGAGGCGCGCTACGTGCGCGACGGCGCCCGCATCCTGCCCACCATCACCGGCACGGCCTCGGTGAACGCGGAGGCAACGCTGCTCGTCGACCCCGAGGACCCCTTCGCCTGGGGCATCGGATGAGCGTCTTCGACTGCGTCATCGTCGGCGGCGGCATCGTCGGCGCGGCGCTCGCGGACGTGCTGTGCGCCGAGGGGCTGTCCGTCGCGCTGGTGGAGGCCCGCTCCATCGGCGCGGGCACCACTGCGTGCGGCATGGGCCACCTGGTGGCCATGGACGACAACGCGGCGGAGCTCGCGCTCACGGCCTGGTCCGTGGCGCTCTGGCGCGAGCTGCGGGACGACCTGCCGATGGCCGTCGAGTACGACGCGTGCGGAACGCTCTGGCTCGCCACGGACGAGGAGGAGCAGGCCGCCATCGCCGCGAAGGTCGCGAGCTACCGTGGCGCGGGCGTGCGCGCCGAGGTGCTGGACGCCGCCGCGCTCCGAGAGGCGGAGCCGGCCCTGTCCCCCGGCCTCGTCGGGGCGCTGCGCGTTCCGGACGATGCCGTGCTGTACCCACCGCTCGCCGCGCTCCACTTCGCGCGACGTGCTCAGCAGCGCGGAGCCCGGCTCATGCCCGGCTGCCCCGTGGCCACACTGCGCCCGGACGGCGTGGTGCTGGAGAATGGCGAGGTCCTGGCCGCGGGCCACGTCGTGCTCGCGGCGGGCGTGACCAGTCCCCGGCTCTGTCCGGACCTGCCCATCTCCCCGCGCAAGGGACATCTGCTCATCACCCAGCGCGGCGCTCCAGTGGTGCATCACCAGCTCGTGGAATTGGGCTACCTCAAGAGCGCGCACGGCTCGGATGGTGCGTCCGTTGCCTTCAACGCCCAGCCGCGAATCACCGGGCAGCTCCTGCTGGGCTCCTCGCGCCAGCCGGGCGTGAGCGGCGGCCACGTCGAGCCCGCCATCCTGGAGCGCATGCTGAAGCGCGCCACGGACTTCATGCCAGGACTCGATGGGCTGCGGGCGCTGCGCGTCTGGACGGGCCTGCGCCCGGCGACTCCGGATGGCCTGCCGCTGCTCGGTCGACATCCGAGCAAGCCCTGGCTGTGGCTCGCCTGCGGCCATGAGGGGCTCGGCATCACCACTGCCCCGGGCAGCGCGCGACTGGTGGCGGACCAACTGCTCGGCCGCACCAGCGCCATCGACGCCCGGCCCTACGCGCCCTCGCGCTTCGAGACCCTCCATGCCTGAGTCCGGAGCAAAGGCCGCCAGGTCCGTCACCCTGCGCATCAACGGCCGCGCCATCACCGTGCCCTCGGGCACCTCGGTGGCGGCGGCGCTCGCCGTGGCCGGAGACTTCGTCAGCCGGAGCGACCTGGGAGGGCGCCCGCGCGCGCCACTGTGTGGCATGGGCGTCTGCTTCGAGTGCCGCGCCACCGTGGACGGCGTGCCCGAGGTGCTGACGTGCCTCACGCCCTGCCGCGAGGACCTGGAGGTGGTCACCGATGCGTGAGGCCTGCGACCTCGTCGTCATTGGTGCCGGGCCGGGCGGGCTCGCCGCCGCGTGCCGGGCCGCCGAGGCGGGCCTGGACGTTCTCGTCCTGGACGCACAGCCGGAGCCCGGTGGACAGGTCTGGCGCGGCGAGGCACGGAAGGGCTCGAACCGGCTCGCCCGCCGCTGGCTCTCGCGCTTCGCCGCCTCCGGCGCGCGCTTCCGTCCCGGGGCTCGCGTCGTCGCCGCGCCCGAGCCGGGGCTCCTCCTCGTCGAGGAGGGCCCATCCTCGCTCGCGGTGCGCTACGGCCGGCTGGTGCTCGCCACGGGAGCGCGGGAGCGTTTCCTCCCCTTCCCCGGCTGGACGTTGCCGGGCGTGCTGGGCGTCAGCGGCCTGCAGGTGCTCGTCAAGGACGGCCTCCCCATCCGAGACCGCCGCGTGGTGCTGGCCGGCACGGGCCCCCTGCTGCTCGCCGCCGCCGCGACGCTTCACGCCCACGGAGCCGAAGTCCTCCTCGTCGCCGAGCAGGCGCCCGCCGCGCGTCACTGGGGCTTCGCCCTCCAGCTCTGGCGCTACCCGGGCAAGCTGCTCCAGGGCGCGGTGCTGTCAGCGGGACTCCTGGGAGTGCGCACGACCACGGAGTCGTGGGTCCTGGAAGCACGTGGCGAGCGCCAGCTCGAGAGCGTCCGGATGTCCGTGAACGGCCGAGAGGAGCAGCTCGCGTGTGACTACCTGGGCGCGGCCTGGGGGCTCGTGCCCAACCTGGAGATGGCACGGCTGCTGGGCTGCGAGGTGTCCGGCGGCGCGGTGGTCGTGGACGACCGGCTGGAGACGCGCGTGCCTCGCGTCCACGCCGTGGGCGAGCTCCTCGGCATCGGCGGAGTGGACCAGGCCCTCGTCACCGGAGAACTGGCCGGCCTCGCCGCCGCGGAGCAGCCCGCCCCGGACGCGCTGGTGAACTCGTGGCGGCGCATCCGGATCTTCGCCGGCGCGCTTGCCCAGCACGATGCCCCCCGCCCCGAACTGCGCCGGCTCGCCACGCCGAACACGCTGCTGTGCCGCTGCGAGGACGTGCCGCTCTCCGCGCTGGAGGGCTGCCGCGACCTGCGCGAGGCCCGGCTGTATGCGCGGCTGGGCATGGGCTCCTGCCAGGGCCGCACCTGCGGCGCCGCGGCGGAGGCCCTCTTCGGCTGGTCCGCCGAGGACGTGCGTCCGCCCTGCATGCCCGCGCGCATCGGCAGCCTCCGACTTCCTCCTGAAACCCCACCCACCCCGAAGAGAGCGTCATGAGCCCCTGGAATGGTGTCCTTCCCGCCATCACCACCACTTTCAACGCGGACCTGTCCGTCGACCACGGCGCGGTGCGCGCGCACGTGCGCTGGCTCGTGTCGCAAGGCTGCACCGGCATCATCCCCTGCGGCTCGCTGGGTGAGGGCGCGACCCTGAGCCTCGAAGAGAAGGTCGCGCTGATGCGCACCTGCACGGAGGCGGTGAACGCCCCCATCATCCCGGGCATCGCCGCCCTCTCCACCGCGGAGGCCGTGCGGCTGGCGAAGGCCGCCGAGGACGCAGGCTGCGCGGGGCTGATGGTGCTGCCGCCGTATGTCTATTCCAGCGACTGGCGCGAGATGAAGGCCCACGTGGCCGCCGTCCTCCGCGCCACGAAGCTGCCGTGCCTGCTCTACAACAACCCCGTGGCCTACCGGACGGACTTCACGCCAGCACACCTGGCCGAGCTGGCCGCCGAGTTCGACAACGCCTCCGCGGTGAAGGAGTCCTCCACCGATGCCCGGCGCGTCACCGGCATCCGCGCTCTGCTAGGAGACCGGCTCGCCCTGGGCGTGGGCGTGGATGACTGCCTGGTGGAGGGCGTGGAGGCGGGCGCGCGCTTCTGGGTCGCGGGGCTGGTGAATGCCTTCCCGGGCGAATCGGTACGCCTGTTCGAGCTGGCCATGGCCGGAAAGAAGGACGCCGCCTTCGCGCTGTACCGCTGGTTCCTGCCGCTGCTGCGGCTGGACACCGTGACGAAGTTCGTCCAGCTCATCAAGCTGGTGCAGCAGGAAGTGGGCTGGGGCCACGAGCGCGTCCGCGGCCCCCGGCTGGAGCTTGTCGGCGCCGAGCGCGAGGAGTGCCTGCGCGTGCTGCGAGAAGCGCTGGCGAACCGGCCGACCCTGTAAGCGAGGACTTGCGGCATGGAATGGATGGGATTGTCTTGGATTGGCGCCGGGCGCGGTGAGCCCGGCGGTACGACCTTCACCGGATGGGACCCGGCGGCCGGATTGGCCCTGGAGCCCCGCTATCACTCGGCGCACCCGCACGAGGTGGAGCGGGCCTGCCAACTCGCGGAGGAGGCCGCGCCCGTCTTCGCGGCGCTGTCCTCGCGCCAGCGTGCCGTCTTCCTGGAGCACATCGCCGAGTCGCTCCTGGCGGCCGAGGCCGACTTCCTGGCCGTCACGCCCCGGGAGACGGGCCTGCCCCCTGCGCGCATCCAGGGCGAGCTGGGCCGCGCCGCCGGACAGTTCCGTCAGTTCGCCCGCCTCCTCGAGGAGGGAAGCTGGGTGGACGCGCGCATCGACCACGCGCTGCCCGAGCGGCGCCCCGCGCCCCGGCCGGACCTGCGCTCCATGCTGCGCGCGGTGGGACCGGTGGCGGTGTTCGGCGCGAGCAACTTCCCGCTCGCCTTCTCCGTCGCGGGCGGCGACACCGCGTCCGCGCTGGCGGCGGGCTGTCCCGTCGTCGTCAAGGCCCACCCCGCGCACCCGGCCACGTCCGAGCGCGCGGGCGAGGCGGTGCGCGCCGCGGTGGCCGCATGCGGCCTGCCGGAAGGAGTGTTCTCGCTCCTGTTCGACGCCGGCACGCAGGTGGGCCGTGCCCTGGTGCAACACCCTGCCATCCGCGCCGTGGGCTTCACCGGCTCACGCGCAGGAGGCCGCGCGCTGATGGACCTCGCCGCCGCGCGGCCCGTCCCCATCCCCGTCTTCGCGGAGATGGGCTCCATCAACCCCGTCTTCCTCCTGCCCGAGGCGCTGGCCACGCGTCCCGAGGCGCTGGCGGACGCACTGGCCGCATCCATCCTCCAGGGTGCGGGCCAGTTCTGCACCTCACCCGGGCTGCTCGTGGCCGCCGAGGGCCCTGGCTACGAGGCCTTCCGGGCCCGCCTCGTGGAGCGGCTGGGCGCCGTCTCCGCGGCCCCCATGCTGACGCCCGCCATCGCCGAGCGCTTCCGCGAGGGCGTAGTCCGGCTCGCCGCGCGCGCGGACACCCGCACGTGGGTCCGCGGCGAGTGCGACGGTGCCCGGGGCGCCCCCGCGCTGTTCGAAGTGGATGCGGGCGCGGTGCTGAAGGACGCGACGCTGACGGACGAGGTGTTCGGAAGCTGCGCGGTGCTGGCCCGCGTGCGGGAGCCCCGGGACATTGCTCGCGTGGCCTCGCACCTGGAGGGCCAGCTCACCGCGACGTTGATGGTGGAGACCGGAGACCACGCGCTGGCGTCCGAGCTGCTCCCCGTCCTCGCGGACCGGGTGGGCCGCGTGCTGATGAACGGCGTGCCCACGGGGGTGGAGGTCTGTCCCTCCATGGTGCACGGCGGCCCCTACCCCGCGAGCGCGGATGGCCGCTTCACCGCCGTGGGCACCGGGGCGTTGCGCCGCCTCGTCCGGCCGGTGTGCTTCCAGGACGTTCCCGAGGTGCTGCTTCCCGCGGAGCTGCGCGAGTCCAACCCGCTCGACCTCTGGCGCACGGTGGATGGCGTGCTGAAGCGGGCATGAGCATCCCGGGTGGCGCGGTGGCCCCCGGGATGCCCCGCTCCTGCCCTGGGTCAGGGCCCCGTGTCGAAGCGGGCCTCCAGCCTCACGCCCGCGTAGGGGGCGCGGGCCTTGACTATCAGGTAGTGCCAGGTGCCGGTCGCCGGGCTGGAGATGACCGCCGTCTCGTCGTTGCCGGGCAGATAGGGCCGGGCGTCGTACACCGTCAGGGTCGGCCACTGGTTGGCGCGGGTGTACAGGTCCGCGTTGCCCGTGCCCCCGCTCATCTGGACGCGCAGGTTGCGCGCGCCGGAGGGCACCCAGAGGTAGAAGTACAGCTCGTAGGTGGAGGCCAGGTTGTCCCGGTAGCAGCCGTTGCCCAGGATCCGGACGTCGGAGTCCGTGCAGGGCGGCGTGCCAGGGCCAGGACCGGGATTGACACAGGTGCTCGGGTCGGTCGCGGTGGCCACGCAGTCAATCCACTGGTGGAACTCCCCGTCGCGCGTGGTGGCAATCCCGTCCAGGTACTGGCGGTAGGCCGTGTAGTTGCCCGTGCGGAAGTGGCCGAGCATGGTGTCCACCTGGTCCGAGTGACGCTCGAACATGAAGCGCACGGCCAGGTAGCCCCAGGAGTACACGCGGTCCGTGCCGCTGTTGTAGTCGTTGCGGAACACCTGGCTGAGCTGGAAGCTCTTGCTCGTGCCGAGCGACACGGCCTGGGTGTTGTCGTTCTTCTTGGAGACGTACTCGGCCAGGCCTTCAATCCACCAGATGGTGGGCTGGCTGGTGCTGGCGCCGAAGTCGCCCTTCATGTCGAAGCGGCCGTCCAGGTAGTGGACGTACTCGTGCCGCAGGTTCCAGATTTCAAAGGCGGGCCGCAGCCACTCCGCCTCGTACGCGATGAACCGGGCCTGGTTGCCCGAGGCGGCGGGGTCTCCCTCCAGGTACATGCCCCCGTTGTTGGTATCGATGCCGAACAGCGCCCCGGCATAGGTCTGGTAGTCCAGGCTGCTGTCGAAGATGACCATCTCCAGGGCCGTATTGCCGTCGCTGGCCACGGGCACGCGGTTCGTCTTCAGCTTGTCGTGGAAGTACGTCTCCTGCGTCGCGAGCTGGCCGCAGCTCTGGCTCAACTGCGAGGCCGTCATGTCCTGGGCGCGCATGCGCAGGCTGGCGCCACAGGAGTAGGACACCTTGAGCACGGCCTGCTCCAGCGTGCGCCGGAAGTCGCAGATGCCGTAGTACGCGCAGTTGGCGCCGTCGTAGTAGTCCGCCATCTCCGCCGCGCCCACCCAGACGCCCGCGCCCGGCCCCGTCATGGCGTGGCTGGTGATGAGCGCCTTCACCCGGGGCCGGGTCTTGTCCAGCAGCGCGCCGGTGTATTGCAGGAAGCGGGACAGCTCGCGTGCGGCGTTGACGGTGAGGAATTGGTTGTCGGTGCCCAGCAGGTGCTCGTTCCGGCTCACGAAACTGCTCAGCGTGTCGACAATGGAGGTGTCACTGTTCACCGCCGCCACGAAGTCCGCGTTGTAGTGGCCGCGAAACAGGCCAACGAACACGTTGTTGGTCGCGCTGCGCATGTACCAGTAGGACAGCGCCGTGTCGTTGAAGCGGTTGAGCAGCCCCTGGAAGGTGCCCAGATGGAGGGCATTCTCACCCGCGCTGTCGATGAGGGTGACGAACTCGCGCAGCACGCTGCCATGACTGTCATTGACGTCGGTGAAGTGGCTATTGGCCACGAAGGCGGCCAGGGCCGGGCGGATGGCGTTCTTCAGCGCCGTGCCGTAGCTGCCCACGACGTCCGGGCTGTAGAACTGCACGTAGTAGCCGGCGCGAAGGAAGAGGATGAGCTGGAGAGTCCCGCCGGTGTTGCTTCCCGTGTAGGCCTGCGCGTTCGTGGTGAGCGCGTTGGCGATGGTGACCATCTTGCTCTCGACGAACACCTGGGCCGCGAGGGTGCCCGTGACACTGAACAACGTGTTGACACACTCCTGCGTGGAGCCCTTCACCAGGGTGACGAGCGCACTGCCACTGGCGGAGGCAAAAGCCGCCGTGTCGCAGGCGGCGAGCTGCGCCCGTGCAGGGGCGCGCGGCACGAGGGACTCCCGCAGTCGCTCCGGCGAGACATCCGGCGGGCGCTCGTCGGTTCGGATTCGCTGGTGGGGATGGTCGATTCCGTGTGTCTTCAGGGCTTCGGCGGGAGCGGGGCCACCGGGGCGGGCGGAGGCGCCGGCTCCGAACAGGGTGAGACAGACTGCGAGGGCGATGTGACAGCGATACCCATCCGTGAATGGACGGCTCATGGCTTCGTGCTCCTCGACTGGGATGCGTGGGGTTTCACGCGGTAATCAAGGTAGTCTTGAGCACAACTGTGATTCTTGTGTCTTTCCCTTGCGAGGGCGTATGGAAACCACCAAGGCACGCGCGGACCTGGAGCAATGGCGGGCGGACTTCATGGGGAAGGTGGCGAATCCGCTCTTCGCGGAGGCGCTGTTCGACCGGGTGCCGGACATCGTCTTCTCGGTGAAGGACACCCGAGGGCGGTACGTGTGCATCAGCGAGGCCTGCGCGGAGCGCTGCGGCCTGGACAGCAAGGCGGCGGCGGTGGGCCGCACGGCGCATGACCTGTTCCCCCGTCACATGGCGGACCGCTACGTACGGCAGGACCAGCGGGTGTTCCGGACGGGGCGCGCCCTGGTGGACAACCTGGACCTGACGCTCTTCAACAACCGGAAGCCGGGCTGGTGCCTGACAAGCAAGGTGCCGCTGTTCGACGCCGCGGGGGCGGTGATGGGACTCGCCTGCCTGTCCAGGGACGTGCACGAACCCGGGCGTGCCGGGCGCGTGGATGAGCGCTTCGCGGCGACCATCGACCACATCCAGGCGCACTACGGGGAGCGGCTGCGTATCGACGCGCTGGCGCGGAGGTCTGGGATGTCCGCCGCGCAGTTCGAGCGACGGATGCGGCGCATCTTCCAGCTCTCCGCCGGGCAGTTCATCATGAAGACGCGCATCGACGCGGCGGCGGAGCGGCTGGTGGGCTCGGAGCAGTCCATCGCCGCCATCTCCCTGGCGGTGGGGTTCTGCGACCAGAGCGCGCTGTCACGCCAGTTCAAGCAGGTGACGGGCCTGAGCCCGCGCCAGTACCGGCAGCTCGTGGCCATCCCCGGAGGTCCCCAGGGAGCGCGTCAATCCCACGCGGAGAGCCGGTCGAAGTCCTCGGAGGAGTAGCGGCCGGTGTCGAGCCCGTTGGTCACCCACGCCCCCTGGAGCCCGAAGGCCTCGCGCATGCGGCGGTACGCCTGCACGTCAGTGAGGCTGGGGGCCACGCCTCCGCCGACGTCGTTCACCGTCTCGGGCGTGGTCCACATGCGGTCTCCGGGCTTCCGGTCGAACATGAACGGATGGTTGTGCACGTGCGCCACGGGCGCGAAGCCCCGCGCGACATCCGCCATCACCCTGTCCCGCACGCCGCTGTACAGCCGCCCGCCGATGCGGTCCGCGCCCGAGAGGTAGACGCGAATCCGGCCGTGGCCGCGCAGCACGTAGGCGCCGAACTCGGTGGGGCGCTCAATCATCGGGAAGCGCCGGGCCTGATGCTGGAAGAGGCTCCACTCCAGGCAGGAGACGGGCCCCACCTGGCCCGCCGTCCCCGCGAGGACGCGCGAGGTGTTCTCCGACTCGCGCCCCATCGGCGTGCCCACCAGGGCCGCATGCGTGGCATGGACGCGCTCCAGCAGGGCGCGGTGCCCCAGGGCCTGCTCCCCGAGCCGTGCCCCCAGGGCCGTGCGGTAGCGCTCACGCTCGGCCTCGGGCGGCGCCGGAGCCCACCACTCCGGGACATCCGGCACGTCGAAGACCTCGTGCAATTCGCCCGGGTACGGGTCCTCCGACAGGGGGATGAGCTCGGAAGGTGAAGCGGGAAGCTCACACGTCACGGCGGTGGCCTGCGCGTCCCGGGCCGGGGCATCCGGTTGCGCGGTACGGCAGGCCCCGGTCCCCAGGAGCACGGCGGCCAGGAGCCAACGAGTCGCTCTCATGCGCCCCGGAACAGCCCGGCCGCCGCTCGATTCCCAGGACGTCCTGAATCAGGCCCGCAGCGTGCCCTCGAAGACCGTCACCGCCACGCCGCCAATCCGTGCCCGCTCGGGCGCTCCCGCCCGGCCGGTGACCTCCACCTCGATGCGCCCCGGCTTGCCGATGGCATCCCCCTGCTCGATGCGCGCTCGCACCGTGCCGCCCTCGACCGGCAGCGCCAGCACCCCCTGCGTCGCCAGGTACATCCCGAGCGGCCCGGCCGCGGCACCCGTCACCGGGTCCTCCGCCACGCCAATCACGGGTGGGAAGTAGCGCGAATGCGCCACGCTGCTGGCGTCCTTCGTCTCGCGGGTGAACACGTACACACCGTTCAGGCCCTGCGGTCGCAGGACCTCCGCAAGAGCCCGGGACTGTGGCGACAGGTTCCATACGTCCTCACGGCGTCGCATCGGAACCACCAACCGGTACCCGGTGCGCAGCACCGGCAACGAGCGGTCCACCATCTCCACCGTCCCGCCCAGGAGTTGCATCACCGTCTCCAGAGGCACCGGGCTCTCCACCCACGGCTGGCGAGGCGTGACAATCCATGCCCGCGCCCCGCGCATCTCCAGGGACTCCAGCTCGACGTCCAGGGGGCCCGCCGCGCACTCCAGCCGGTACGTGCCTGGAGACTTCAGCAGTCCGCGCTCGGCCAGCAGGTGGAACGTGGCGACGGTGGCGTGGCCGCAGAAGGGAATCTCCGTCGCGGGCGCGAAGTAGCGCAGGCGGACGACCCCCTCTGCTGGCGGCGCGACCAGGAAGGCCGTCTCGGACGCCCCCACCACGGCAGCGATGCGCTGCATGGCCTCCGCGTCCAGCCCGGCCGCGTCCAGCACCACGCCGGCACGGTTGCCCTCCCCCGGCGTCTTCGTGAAGGCATCGACGATGGTCACCTGCATGGCGTGCACCTCTCCCTGGCGCGGCGGACGGAGCACCGCCCCCGCGCGAATTGTACCGATACATGTTCCAGCCAGAATCGACACAATGGATGCATTGCGCGCAGCCACCCGTCAACCGTATGAATTGTCACCATGACAAGCTGGACGCCGCAGCTCCGGGGCCGGGACGGCCCGCTGTACCGGGTCATCGCGGATGCGCTGGCCGCGGACATCGACGAGGGACGGCTCGCACCGGGTACGCGCCTGCCCACGCACCGCGAGCTGGCGGAGAAGGTCGGCGTGACGGTGGGCACGGTGACCCGCGCCTACGCGGAGGCCGAGCGCCGGGGACTCATCGGCGGCGAGGTAGGCCGGGGCACCTTCGTGCGCCACCGGGACGCGCCCCGCCACCTCCCCACTCCGGCACCGGACACAGGAGACGACGCGCTGGTGGAGCTGGGCCTCAACTGGCCGGCGACGCCTCCGGGAGACCCGGCGGGCACCGCGCTGCGCAAGACACTGGACGCCCTGCAGCGCTCCCCGCGCCTGTCCGAGCTGCTCGACTACCAGCCCCACGCGGGGCTGCTCGCGCACCGTGAGGCCGGCGCGAAGTGGCTGTCCCGCTTCGGCCTGGAGGTGTCCCCGGAGCAGGTGGTGGTGTGCTCGGGAGGACAGCACGCCATGGAGGTGGCGCTCACGGCCCTCACGCGCCCGGGGGACACGGTGCTCGCGGAGGCCCTCACGTACCCGGGCCTGAAGGTGCTCGCGAGCCGGCTGCACCTGCGGCTGCACGGCGTGGCCCTGGACGAGCATGGCCTCAAGCCGGACGCCCTGGAGGCCGCGTGCCGCACCGGCGCAAAGGTCCTCTTCTGCGTGCCCAACCTCCAGAACCCCACGGGCACGGTGATGTCCGAGGAGCGCCGTCGCCGCATCGCCGCGGTGGTGCGCAAGCACGGGCTCACGGTGGTGGAGGACGACGCCTACGGGCTGCTGCTCGACAAGTGCCCTCCCCCGCTGAGCACGCTGGTGCCGGAGTCCGGCTGGTTCATCGGCGGCGTATCCAAGCTGCTCGCGCCGGGGCTGCGCATCGGCTACCTCGCGGCACCTTCCGAGGCGGGCACGGAGCGGCTCGCGGAGGAAGCAGCCCTGGCCGTGAGGATGACACCGCCGCTGATGGCGGAGGTCGCCGCCCGCTGGGTGAACGACGGCACCGCCGACGAGCTGGTGGTGCGCCGCCGCCGAGAAGCCCAGGAGCGGCTGGAGCTGGCGCGCGAGGTGCTCGGAGACCTGCTGCCGAAAGCGCCGCGAGCACCCACCTACCACCTCTGGCTGAAGCTCCCGGCCGGCTGGCGCGCGGAGTCCTTCACCGCGCAGGCCCGGCGGCGGGGAGTGTCCGTCACGCCCGCGGAAGTGTTCACCGTGGGCCCGGCCACCGCGCCGGCCGCGGTGCGCGTGTGCCTGGGAGCACCGCGCACCCGCGCCTCGCTGGAGAAGGGCCTGCGCAGGCTGCGCGAGACGCTGGAGGGCGGGCCGGAACCGCTCGCATCCATCGTCTGAAGGCAGGCTCCGAGCAGCCTGCGTGCAACGCCCATCAGCGGAAGGCGCGGCACGGGCTCGCGTCGAAGCCGGGCGCACGCGCGCCCGGCTCCCACGGGACTGCTACTTCTGCGGCGGAGGCACGGGCCGCACGTGCAGCTCGCGCAGCTGCCGGTCGTCCACCTCGCCGGGGGCGCCCGTCATCTGGTCCGTGCCCGTCTTCGTCTTGGGGAACGGAATCACGTCGCGCAGGGACTCGGCGTTGGTCAGCAGGAAGGCGAGCCGGTCCATGCCCAGGGCGATGCCACCGTGCGGGGGCGCGCCGTACTTCAGCGCGTCCAGCAGGAAGCCGAACTTCGTCTGGGCCTCCTCGTCGCTGATGCCCAGCGCCTTGAACACCTGCGCCTGCACCTTCGGGTCATGGAGGCGGATGGAGCCGCCGCCAATCTCGAAGCCGTTGAGCACCACGTCGTAGCGGTGGCACTTCACCCGGCCCGGGTCCGTGAGCAGGTAGTCCACATCCCCGTCGTGCGGCCGCGTGAAGGCGTGGTGCGCCGCCGCCCAGGTGTTCGTCTCCTCGTCGAACTCGAACAGCGGCGGGTTCACCACCCACAGGAAGTTCCACTGGCCGCCGCTGCCGTACTCCGGAATCAGCCCGAGCTTCTTCGCTACGTGCACGCGGAGGTTCGCCATCACCGTGTGCACCAGCGCCTCCTTCCCGAACTGGAACAGGATGAGGTCGCCCGTCTTCGCACCCACGGCCTGGTTGATGGCATGCCGCAGCGCCTGGGAGATGGTCTTCGACAGCGGCGACTGGGTCCACTCGCCGCCCTCGCCCACCTTCGCGCGGGCCAGGCCCTTGGCGCCGGCCTGCTTCGCGAACTCCTCCAGCTTGTCGCTCTCCGCGCGGCTCATCGCCTTCGCCACGGGGATGACCATCGCCTTGACGATGCCCTTGTTCTGCACCGCCTCGAACATCATCGGCACGCCGCCGGCCTCGCCGTGCTCGCGAATCAGGTCCGTGAGCACCACGTGCTCCAGCCCGAAGCGCAGGTCCGGCTTGTCGTTGCCGTACTTCGCCATGGACTCGTAGAAGTCCATGCGCAGGAAGGGCGTGGGGATGTCGATGCCCAGCACCTCGCCCCACAGCTTCTTCAGCAGCCCCTCGATGATGGTGAAGACGTCGTCCTGCTGGACGAAGCTCATCTCCACGTCGATTTGCGTGAACTCCGGCTGCCGGTCGACGCGCAGGTCCTCGTCGCGGAAGCACTTGACGATCTGGAAGTACCGGTCGAAGCCGGCCACCATGAAGAGCTGCTTGTAGAGCTGCGGGCTCTCCGCGAGCGCGTAGAACTTGCCCGCGTTCATGCGGCTGGGCACGAGGAAGTTGCGCGCGCCGCCGGGCGTGTACTTGCCCATGAACGGCGTCTCCAGCTCCAGGAAGCCGTTGCCCACCATGTACGAGCGGGTCAGCGCGTTCATCTTCGAGCGCGTCATCAGCGACTTCTGCAAGGGCGCGCGGCGCAGGTCCAGGTAGCGGTGCGCCAGCCGCTTCTCCTCCGAGGTGTCGATGTTGTCCTCGATGGGGAACGGCGTCGGCTCCGAGCGGTTGAAGATGGTGAGGTCGGTCGCCTTGACCTCGATTTCACCCGTCTTCATCTTCGGATTCACGTTCTTGCCGCGCGACACCACCTTGCCGCGCACGCCGATGCAGAACTCCAGGCGCAGGCTGCCAGCCAGCGCGTGGGCCTCGGCGGAGTCAGGCTCGAACACCACCTGGGTGAGTCCCTCCCGGTCTCGCAGGTCGATGAAGACCGCGCCGCCGTGGTCTCGGCGGTTGTGCACCCAGCCGAAGAGGACGACCTCCTCGCCGACGTTGGCGGCCGTGAGCTGGCCGCAGTTGTGGGTACGCTTGACCTCGGAGATGAACGGGACCGCCATGGACAGGACCGCCTGCTGGTTTCGTAGTGAGGGAAAGCGCGGCACCATACGGATCGTGGAAACGATGCGTCAAGGAATCCGCGCACACCTGACTCCTCTCAAACGGTCGGATTCTGGGGCGATTCCTGACGCTCCCAGTGCCCGCCCGGCCGGCCCGCAACTTCGGGGGCGGCCGCGTGTTGCTGCTCCCATGCAGGGGGAATCCACTGCCGTGCTCCACGCGCCGCGCCGGCCCGGGCGGAGCCTCGCCGTGCTCGCGCTCCTCGCCTCGGTGCTGGCGGCGCGGCCCGCGGGCGCGGAAGCGGGCTCGGAAGCGGGCTCGGAGCCGGGTTCGGAAACGGGCTCGGAGTCGGGCCGGCGCATCACCGCCACCCTCGAGGTCAGCGCCGGCCGCGACTACCGCGCCTGGAGTCTCCTGGGCGACATGGCGCTGTACAAGGAGACCACCTTCCTCACGCTGGGCTACACCGCCGCCCGGCCCGAGTCCGGCACCTCGGCCACGCACCAGCTCTCCCTCGGCGTGGACCACGTGCTGGGCGAGCACTGGCTGGTGGCCGCCACGGCGAGCGTGGGCCTGCCCAAGAGCACGCTCACCGCGCTGGCCCCCGAGCGGCCGAGGCTCAACCTGCCCTCCGTGGACGCGCGCACCGGCTACTCCAGCCAGGCGCTGCTCCTGTCCGCGGCGTACGACTCGGCGGGTTTCTCCGACGTGGAGTACGGCCTGGACGCGGGCCTGTCCCTCACCCGCTACCCGCTGAGCCGCGAAATCGTCGTCCCCACCCGCAACGGCACCACCCTGCGCTACGCCCGGGAGGACCTGCTCTGGGTGGCCCGGCCCTCCGTGGGCGGCCGGCTGATGCTGGGGACACACTGGGAGGTGGGCCTGCGCGCCGGCCTCACCCTCTACAGCGAGGATCCGCTCACCGCCGGCCAGTTCACCGAGGCGGAGACGGTGGAGCTCACGCGCCGCTTCGAGAACGCCCTCGAGGCCCGCCGCGCCCTGCTGGGCCTGAGCACGCGCATCAACCGCGACCTGGGCTCCGGGGTGGCGCAGCGGGTGTCGGACCTCAACGCCACCACGGGCATCCCCACCGCCCCCTCACTCTTCGACCTCAAGCCCTCCGTCACCTGGCGCCCCGGCCGGGCTGTCCGGGGGCAGCTGTCCTACGCCTTCACGCGGTACGTGTCCGGCGAGGGCCTGTCCCACGTGCTGGCCACCCGCTGGACGGTGCGCCTGGGAGAGATGGCGCGGGTGTGGGCCTCGGTGGCATTGCAGCAGGACCGCCTGGAGGCCGTGGAGGGCGGGGAGGCCTCCCGGGTCCGCTCCGGGCTCTTCACTGTCGGGGGGGAATACACGTTCTGAGCGGTCCGGAGTAAAACGGCGTCATGCTCCGAACAGTCATTGCCGCCACCGCCACGCTGGGACTGGCCGTCGGCTGTGCGCCCGAAACGAGCGCACCCGTCAAGGTCAGCGCCCTGGTGCTCAACAGCAACGGCGAATACGCCCCCCAGGACGTCGAGCTCAAGACGGTCACCGACATCGTCAGCCTCAACGGCACGGTCGCCGACTTCCGCGGCGGGGCCCGAATCGTCTTCGACTCCGAGGACCAGGACCTCCAGACCGCCACCACGCCGGAGGCGTTCGTCAACGCCCTGCTCAAGGAGGAGGGCCACGACGTCACCGCCAGCTACATCAACCAGGACGGCGTCCTGTGGCCGGCGGACTTCCACACCTGGAACATGGTGACGGCGTACTACAACCTCGAGCGCGCCTTCGACTACTTCCAGACGGTGGGCAACATCCCCGCGGCGGACTTCAAGAAGCCCGTCACCACCTACTACTTCCCCGAGTTCATCCTCGCCGACGTCGACAAGGACCCGCTGCTCGACAACGCGCTCTACTTCTCGGTGATGGAGTCGTTCCTGGTGCTGCCGTTCGACCAGCTCCAGCGCGCACCGCTCGCCATCAACGCGGGCATCATCGCGCACGAGTACTCGCACCGCATCTTCAACCTGAAGGTCTACGGCGGCCAGCCCTTCCCCGAGGCGCTGTCCCTCTGGGCCGCCTCCGGGTCCAGCCCGGGCGCCAACGTCCTCAAGTCCTTCGACGAGGGCCTGGCCGACTACCACGCGTACGGCACCACCTGCCGCGCCACCAAGGGGTGTGACGCGAAGTTCTTCTCCACGTCCTTCCACGACGCCCCGTACGACCAGATCGCGCGGGACAGGGACTTGTCACGCTCTGACCGCTGCATGACGGAGGCGCTGCGCACGCAGCTGCGCAACCAGAGCCTGAACGAGTTCAGCGGCAAGGAGTACCTGGTGGGCACCCTGCTCGCGAGCGCGCTCTACCAGGCGGGCGAGGGCCAGGGGCAGCGCGAGGTGCTGCTGCGCGCGATTGTCGCCGCCTACAACGATTCCGACCCGAAGACGCCCGGCCTGCTGCAGCTGTCGCAGCAGTACATCAACGACCAGGACAAGTTCACCCTGGCCGTGGCCGCTGGCGCCATCATCACCCACGTCACCGACCTGAAGCTGAAGGAGGCCGTCTGCAACGAGCTGATGGACCACCTCCAGATTCCCAGGGACCTGCTCGTGGGGACGTCCAATCCCAACCTGTGCCCGGCCAGCTCCGCCCCCGGCACCACCTGCCCTCGACTGCCCGCCGAATGATGAGGACCCACTCCGTGAAGACCTGGCTCGTACGCTGCCTCCTGGGTGGCCTCGCACTTTCCACGCCCGCGCTCGCGCAGGACGACGACGACCCCTACGCCTACCCCGACGAGGAGCCCGCCCGCTCCAACGACGCAGACGACGACTACGAGCGTCGCAAGAAGCAGAACGTGGACGAGACGGACGACTTCCGCCGCGTCGCCGAGCAGGAGGGTGAGGACGGGGACTTCAAGGCCCTCTCCGGCCTGGACGACCCCAACATGGGTGTGGCGGTGGAGCTCATCGCCGGCGCCCTGCTGCTGGACAGCTCGCGCGGCCAGTTCGCCGAGACGAAGCTGGGGCTCGGCGTGCGCGCCACCTGGGAGTACGGCCGCATCCTCGACAACGAGCCGCTGCGCGAGGCCCTCTGGGCGGACATCCGGTGGACGTACGGCAGCATCAGCGACGGCACGTCGTTCATCACCGGTGACACCCGCGTCCACTACTTCACCATCGCCCCGGCCTACGAGCTGAAGCTGGGCAAGTCGGACTTCGGCTTCTTCGCCCAGGCCGGCGGAGGCGTCGCCTACCAGGCCACCTCCATCACCGTGGACGCCGTGGAGACCAAGGTGAATGGCCTCAAGCCCGTGCTCCAGGGCGGCGTGGGCTTCCGGGGCCGCCCGAAGATTTCGTCCACCAGCAACCTGCGCCTCGCCTTCCGCCTGGAGGCCATGGCCTTCCGCCGGGGCTACATGAACGACTTCTTCCTCGGCGGCAGCCTCGGCACCGCCTTCTGAAGAACACTCCGCCCGCCGCGCCCTGCTTCGAAGCCGGGAGCGGCGGCGGAAAAATCTTCACCCTCCCGGCCGCCGCCGGCCCGGCCTGCTTGGCATCCCAAGGAGATGGGCAACGGCACGCGTCGTGCTTATCCATCCTCACGGGTGGGAGCGCGAGCTCCCTGGGGCGGGGAGGCGTGTGATGAAAAGCGTTCAGGGGCAGGGGCAGCACTGGGATCCGGTGTGTGGGAAGGAGCTCGACACACCGGAGGGCCGTCCGACGGCGGAGTACAAGAAGCGCCGGTACTTCTTCTGCTCGGAGCGCTGCCGTCACGCCTTCGAGCGACAGGCGGAGCGCTTCCGTCTCAACGAACTGGCCCGCGTCGGCGCGCTGATGACGCCGGGCCGGGTGCGCTGGGGGCTGGCTTAAGCCGCCGAGGCCGCCCGGGGCAGCCTCGGACGCGTCCCACTCACGCAGCCCTGCGGACGTCCTTGAGGCGCAGCGACAGCTTGCGCTGGCCGCGGAAGGTGTCGAAGCCGGCCTGGAAGGCCAGGTCCACCGGACCCTCCACCAGCGTCACGCGGTCCGCCATGTTGAAGCCGATGGCGTCCAATTCCGGCGCGTCCGCGAGGGCGAGCTTGAGGTGGCCGCTGCCCATGCCCGACTTGGGCTGCAGCACGCGCGGGCGGGCCACCTGCCGGCGCAGCACCAACACCGGCTCCGGGTTGCCCTGGCCGAAGGGCCCCAGGCGCTGGAGCGACTCCACCGCGTGGGCGTCCAGCTCGCTCGGATGGACGACCGCGTCCACCTTGCACCGGGGGATGAGGTCCTCCGGAGTGAGGCGCTGGAAGGCAATCTTCTCGAAGGCCTCGCGGAAGGCCGGCAGCCGGTCCGCGTCGATGGTGAGGCCGGCGGCGTGCTTGTGCCCGCCGAAGCGCGTCATCAGCTCCGAGCAGCCACTGAGCGCGTCGTAGAGGTGGAAGGCCTCGATGCTGCGCGCCGAGCCCTTCCCCACCCCGTCCTTCACGCCCACCATGACGGTGGGCCGGTAGTAGCGCTCCACCACGCGCGAGGCGACGATGCCGATGACGCCCGGGTGCCAGCCCTCGTCGTAGAGCACGAAGCCGCGCGCGTCCTTGAGCGTCTCCGCCTGCGCCAGTGCCTGCGTGAGGATGTGGCTTTCGATTCCCTGGCGCTCCGCGTTGGCGCGGTCCAGCACCGCCGCCAGCGAGCGCGCCGTCTCCGGCGACTCCGACGTGAGCAGCTGCAGGCCCAGCGACGCGTCATGCAGCCGGCCCGCGGCGTTGATGCGGGGCCCGAGGCGGAAGCCCACCTGGCCGGCGGTGACGGTGGCGTCGGGGTCCATGCCCGCCACTTCCTTGAGGGCACGCACGCCCGGGCGGCGACCGGCGCTCAGCTCCTGGAGGCCGTGGGACACGAGGATGCGGTTGGCGCCGGTGAGGGGCACCACGTCCGCCACGGTGGCCATGGCGACCAGGTCCATCATGGAACGGAGGTTGGGCTCCTTGCGGGTGGCGAAGAAGCCGTCGTCGCGCAGCCGCTTGCGCAGGCCCATGCAGAAGTTGAAGGCCACGCCCGCGGCGCACAGCGCCTTGGTGGGGTACTCACAGCCGGGCTGGTGCGGGTTGAGCACCGCCACCGCCGGGGGCAGCGTGGGCGGCACCGTGTGGTGGTCCACCACCACCACGTCCAGGCCCAATTCCTTCGCGCGGGTGATTTCCGCCACGGAGGTGATGCCGCAGTCGAGCGTCACCAGCACCCGCGTGCCGTCCGCGGCGATGCGCTCCACCGCGCCCAGGTTGAGGCCGTAGCCCTCATCCAGACGGTGGGGAATGTACGTGGCCGGTGGGGCGCCCAGCTCCTTGAGGAACAGGTAGAGCAGCGACGTGGAGCACACCCCATCCACGTCGTAGTCCCCGTACAGCGTCACCTTCTCCCGCATGCGCAGGGCCCGGGTGAGGCGCTCCACCGCGGCGGGCATGCCCTTCATCCGGAACGGGTCCGGCAGGTCCGCCAGCTTGTCGGACAGGAACGCGGAGGCGGACTCCGGGGTGCGGTAGCCGCGGTGCAGCAGCACCTTCGCCGCGAGCGGGTGCAGCGACAGCTCCCCCGCCAGGGACGCCACCTCCTCCTCGACCACGTCTGGAAGCAACCACCGCACGCGTTGCACTCCTCCTCGGACCTCCCCAACGGGGCGGATACCGGGACGAATTCTTGACAGGCCGACAGTACCTCAGACGTCTGACGAGGGAAGGTCAACCTTGGGCACGACCTTTCCCTTCCTGCACAAGCGTTCAGGCATGCGCCTGCCCTCTCGCCTGCCCCAGCCCTTCGCACCGGGCAAGCGGTGCACAGCTTGAACCGCACACACCTGACAGGAGGACAACATGCTTCCAAGAAGCATCATCGCGGGTGCGGTGGCCCTGACGCTCGCGAGCGCGGGTACGGCCGCGGCGCAGGAGCGCAAGGAAGGCAAGCGAGGAGACGTCAACGTGTTCCTTCGGGGAGGCGTAGGCGACTACACCGGTGACCTGGGCGAATTGACGAGCACCGGCCCCGCGTGGGGCCTGACACTCAACGTACAGCCCACCACCTTCCTCGGCTTCGAATTGGGCTACGAGGGCTCGCAGAACAACGTCAGCGACCTCCGCCTGCTGGACGAGCCGTCGCTCGTGCGCCAGGGCGGCAGCGCGCTCCTCAAGGTGTCCCCGCCCTTCCTCACGTCCATCCGCCCCTTCGTGGGCGCGGGCATCGGCATGTCCTACGTGGACGTGCGGGGCACGGGCGCGGACCTCTACGAGTCGGACACGATGCAGGAGGTGCCCCTGGCGGCCGGCGTCGAGTTCAACAGCGGCGGCCTCACCGCGGGCGTCCGCGCCACGTACCGCGTCCTCCTGAGCGAGGACTTCGCCGCGCAGCCCCTGGCCGACGACGACGGCGGCCTGCTGGACGCGTCCTTCACGCTGGGCGCCCGCTTCTAGCGAGCGGAGCCCGCCAGGAACACCGAGGGCCCTGCCTCCCACAGCGGGAGGAGGGCCCTCGTCGTGTCACCCGCTCCCGCCGGTGCCGGCGGGAGTACAGGAGCGCGGGCTCAGGCCGCGTTCGGCTGCTGCCGGTCGATGCCACCGCGCTGGGCCGCCTTCGCCGCGGCGCGCTCGTCCAGCCAGATGGTCAGCGGGCTGGCGATGTACACGGACGAGTACGTGCCCACGATGATGCCCACCAGCATCGCCATGGCGAAGTCGAAGATTTCGCCCACGCCGAAGATGAGCAGACCGATGAGGGACAGCGCCGTGACGCCCGAGGTGAGGATGGTGCGGCCCAGGGTGTCGTTGACCGCGATGTTGATGACCTCGGCCAGGGGCTTGCCCTTGTACTTCACCATGTCCTCGCGGATGCGGTCGTAGATGACGATGGTGTCGTTCACCGAGTAGCCGACGATGGTGAGCAGCGCGGCGATGGACGTGAGGTTGAACTCGCGCCGGCTCACCAGGTAGTAGCCCGCCACCATGACGACGTCGTGAATCATGGCCAGCAGCGCGCCCGGGCCGAACTTGAAGTCGAAGCGGAACGCCACGTAGATGAGGATGGCGAGCATCGAGTACACCAGCGCCATGATGCCGCGGTTGCGCAGCTGCTTGCCCACCTGCGGGCCCACGTAGTCCACGCGGCGCTGCTCGAAGTCCGGCGTCTCCAGGCCCTGGCTCAGCACCTCGCGGACCTTGTCGGCCATGCCGCTGGCGACGACCTGGTAGTCGAAGCCGTGGCCCGACGAGCTCTCGCCCAAATCACGGACCTCCTGCACGCCGGTGCCACTGGCGACCACCGCCTCGCTGATGGCCTTGGGGGTCAGCGGCGTGGTGGAGCGGAAGTTGATGATGCCGTTGGCCAGGTCCGGGTAGACGTTGGTGATGGTCCCCAGGCCCTGGATGGCCGCCTTGGCCTTGGTCGCGTTCTCCTCGGTGAGCTGGGTGACGCCGCCCATGCGGAGCAGGAACGCGTTCTCGTCCGCGGAGCCGATGTTCTGCACGCTGACGTCGTGCAGGCCGCCCTTCTGGGCGCGCTCACGGACCTCGGTGGGCGTGACGGAGTGATTGAACTTCAGCTCCACCACCGTGCCACCGGCGAAGTCCACGCCGAGGTTGAACCCCGCCGCGGCGATGCCGACGATGATGGCCAGGTTGATGACGGTGGAGATGAAGATGGCCGGCTTGCGCTTGCCGATGAAGTCGAAGTTCGTCTTGTGCTTGAGAATCTGCATGGCGCTTTTTCCGTTCCGGGCGAGCCGGTCAGACAGAGACCCGCTGCGCGTTGCGGCCGTGGACGAAGTAGGTGGTGATGACGCGCGTCACCACGATGGACGTGAAGAGCGAGGCCAGCAGGCCGACGATGAGCGTGGTGGCGAAGCCCCGCACCGGACCGGTTCCCGTGAAGAACAGGATGAAGCCGGCGATGAGCGTCGTCACGTGCGCGTCGAAGATGGTCCAGAAGGCGCGGTCATAGCCCTGGTCCACCGCCGCCCGCGCGCTCTTGCCATGGGCGAGTTCCTCGCGGATGCGCTCGTTGATGAGCACGTTGGCATCCACCGCGATGCCCAGCGTCAGCACGAAGCCGGCGATGCCCGGTAGGGTCAGCGTGGCGTTGAAGAACGCCAGCCCCGCGAGGATGAGCAGGCCGTTGAGGATGAGCGCCACGTCCGCGATGAGGCCGGACTTGCGGTAGTAGACGGCCATGAAGAGCACCACCAGCGCCAGACCCACCAGCGCCGCGAGGCTGCCCTTCTTGATGAGCTCGTCACCGAGGCTCGCGCCCACCTGACGGATTTCGCCCACCGTCACCGGGGCCGGCAGCGCGCCCGCCTTCAGCACCAGCGCCAGCGTCTGCGCCTCACCCAGCCACTCCTCGAAGGAGCGCGCGCCCATGCGGCCCATGGTGATGCGGGCCCGGCCGCCGCCAATCTTCTCGTTGATGTTCGGCGCCGTGTGGACATTCTCGTCCAGGACGATGGCCATGCGCCGGCCCACGCCCGCCTCGGTCAGCTTCTCGAACTCGCGCGCGCCCTGCGCGTCGAAGGCGAGGTTGACTTCCGGCTCGTTGAGGTTGCCGAGCGACGCGTCCGCGCCCGCCAGGCTCTCGCCCGTCAGCGGCACGTTCTTCTCCACCAGGAAGGTGCGGTACGAGGAGCACTCGTTCTTCTTCACCGGGTTGGCGATGCACTCGGTGAGCACCTCGCGGCCTTCCGGCGTCTTGTCCTTGGTGTAGGCCAGCAGCGCCTCGCGGCTCGGGCTGGACAGCTGCGGGAAGCCACCCTCCTGCGTCAGGGTGATGTTGCTGCCTTCCGGCGGCGGGGTCTGCTGGAGCATCTGCGCGAAGAACTGGGGATTGGAGTCGTCCACCATCCGGAACTCGAGCTGCGCGGTGGTGCCCACCAGCTCCTTCGCCTGCTCCGGGTTGCTGCGGCCCGGCAGCGAAATCTGGATGGAGTCGGTGCCCAGCTTGCGCACGTCCACTTCCGCCACGCCCCACTTGTCGATGCGGCGGCGGATGACGAGCATGGCCTGGTCCACGGCCTCCTCGCGGAAGCGGTTCGTCTGGCCCTCGTCCGGCGAGAGCACCAGCGTGGCGCCGTCCCGGCTGACGCGCTTGAAGTCGGTGAAGGTCGCCAGGACTTCCTTCTCGATGGCGTCCATCGTCGCCGGGTCCTTGGCCTTCAGGGTGAGCTGGAGCTGCTCCGGATCCGTATCCGCGGTCACCTCGCCGAGCTTCTTGTCATTCACGTAGCTGGCGATCTGCTGCCCACGGCGCTCGGTGCGCTTCTGCAGCGCCGTCTTGGTGTCCACGCGCATCACCATGTGGATGCCACCCTGCAGGTCCAGCCCCAGGTTGAGGCGGTACCGCGCGGGAGGCGCCCACGCCGGCAGGCGCTGTTCGAGCACCGCCAGGTTGTTGCGCTGGTCGCGGTCCAGGACCACGAGCGAGTAATAGGTCGGGATGAGGAACCAGATGGTCCCCAGCGTCACCGCGACAATGAATCCGAACTTCCACCACCAGCCGCGGTCCATTACTTCTCCTCCTTCTTCTTCTCTTCGGCGGCCGCCACCGGCGCGCCTTCCGCCACAGCACCCTTGGCGCTGATGGAAGTCTTGAGCACGCGGATGCGCACACCGCTGGCCACTTCCAGCGTCACGGTCCGCTCATCGACGAGGTGGATCTTCCCGAGCATTCCGCCCGAGGTGACGACCTCATCCCCCTTCTTCAGCGCGCCCAGCAGCGCCCGGTGCTCCTTCAGCTGCTTCTGCTGGGGGCGAATCATGATGAAGTACATGATCGCCACCAGCGCGACCAGGAAGGCCATGGTTCCGAACGGGTTACCGCCGGCCCCGGCCTGCGCCAGAATCAGAAAGCTCTCAGCCACAGACTGCCTCGTAGGTTGAGGAAGGCTCGGGATGGGTGGCCCCCCACACTGCCCGAGGAACCCATCCGAAAGGGGGCCCTCTTAGCAAGGGGGGCCCATGTGAGCAAGTGAACGCGGGAACCCCGGCAATCCCGCCGCCCGCTCAGCGGCCACGGGTCCGCTCGGTTTCCTGGGCCCGGGAGCGCTCGCGGAATTCGCGGGCGAAGGTGGCGAACCTGTCTTCGGCGATGGCCCGCCGGACGTCCGCCATCAAACCCAGGAAGTAGTGGAGATTGTGGATGGTGTTGAGCCGCATGGCCAGGATTTCCCCGGCGGCGAAGAGGTGGCGGAGGTAGGCCCTGCTGAAGTTGCGGCAGGTGTAGCAGGCGCACGCAGGGTCCACCGGCCTGGGGTCCTTCGCGAATGACGCATTGCGGATGACGAGCTTGCCCTCCGAGGTGAAGAGCAGGCCGTTGCGTGCGCAACGGGTGGGGAGCACACAGTCGAACATGTCCACCCCGTGCTCCACGCAGGTGACCAGGTCCACGGGGGTACCCACGCCCATGAGGTAGCGGGGCTTGTCGCGGGGCAAAAGCGGCGCCGAGTACGCCACGCCCGCGTGCATGGCCTCGGGGGCCTCGCCCACGGAGTAGCCGCCCAGCGCGTAGCCGGGCAGGTCCACCGCGCACACCTCCTCGGCGTGGCGCTTGCGCAAATCCTCGTGGAGCCCGCCCTGGACGATGCCGAAGAGGGAGGAGCGCTCGCGGCTCCACGCCTTCACGCACCGGTGCAGCCAGCGGGTGGTGCGCGCCAGGGACTTCTCCAGGTAGGCGCGGTCCTCGGTGGAGGGCGGGCACTCGTCGAAGGCCATGATGACGTCGGCGCCCAGCGTCTCCTGGATGTCGATGGAGCGCTCGGGCGTGAGGAAGTGCCGCGCGCCGTCCAGGTGCGACTGGAAGGCGGCGCCCTCCTCCGTGATTTTGCGCTTCTCCGACAGGCTGAAGACCTGGAAGCCGCCGCTGTCGGTGAGCATGGGCCGGTTCCAGGACACGAAGCGGTGCAGGCCGCCCAGCTCCCCCACCAGCGCCTCGCCGGGGCGGAGCATCAGGTGGTAGGTGTTGCCGAGGATGATCTGCGCGTCGAGCGTGAGCAGGTCATCCGGCCCCACGCCCTTGACGCTGCCCACGGTGCCCACGGGCATGAAGATGGGCGTCTCCACGGGGCCGTGCGGCGTGTGCAGCCGGCCGCGGCGCGCCTTCGTGCCGGTGTCCTCGTGGAGCAGCTCGAAGCGCACCATTCCCGGTGCCACCCGCGTGTCGCCCTTCTCGCCGCGCTGTGCTGCCTGCTGCTCGTCCATGGTGCTCACTCCGACACCAGCATGGCGTCGCCGTAACTGAAGAACCGGTAGCCCTCGCGCACCGCCTCCGCGTAGGCCGCCAGCGTGCGCTCGCGGCCCAGCAGGGCGCTCACCAGCACCACCAGCGTGGAGCGTGGGAGGTGGAAGTTGGTGAGCAGCGCGTCCACCTGGCGGAAGCGGAAGCCGGGGCGGATGAAGAGCGTCGTCTCGCCGGGGCCCTCGCGCAAAAGGCCCGTCTCGGGGTCCGTGGCGGACTCCAGCGTGCGCACCACCGTGGTGCCCACCGCCACCACGCGCCGGCCTTCCGCGTGGGCCGCGTTGACTTCGCGCGCGGTGGCCTCGGGCACGGTGAAGCGCTCCGGGTGCATGTGGTGCCTGTCGAGTTCCTCCTCGCGCACCGGCAGGAAGGTGCCCGGCCCCACGTCCAGCGTCACCAGCGCGCGCCGCACACCCTTCGCCTCCAGCGTGGCGAAGAGCGCCTGCGTGAAGTGCAGGCCCGCGGTGGGCGCGGCCACGGCGCCGGAGGCCTTCGCGTACACCGTCTGGTAGCGCTCGGCGTCCGCGGCATCGGGCTCACGGGTGATGTAGGGCGGCAGCGGCAGGCGCCCGGCCGCGTCCAGCAGCGAGGCCAGCGAGGCGCCCGGGGGCGCGTGGAAGCGCACGCGGTACTCCCCGCCTCCGAGCGCCCCCAGTACCTCGGCCTCGAGGCCCCCGGCGAAGCTCAGCCGCTGGGCGGGCTTGAGCCCCTTGGAGGCCTGGCCCAGGCAGATCCACTCGAGCGACTCGGGGGCCCCGCCGAGCGCCGCCGAGGTGAGCGTGGCGGCAGCCGGGCGCACCACGAGCAGCTCCACGCGGCCGCCTGTGCCGGCCTTCTGGCCCAGCAGGCGCGCGGGGATGACGCGGGCGTCGTTGAGGACGAGCAGGTCGCCCTCGCGCAGCAGGTCCGGCAACTCGGCGAAGCGGCGGTGCGTCCAGGCGCCGGTGGACCGGTTCACGGTCAGCAGGCGCGAGGCATCGCGCTCGGCCAGGGGGGCCTGGGCGATTTGAGATTCGGGGAGCTCGAAGTCGTAGTCGGAGAGGCGTGACGACACGGGGCTGGCGCTTGTAGCAGCCCCCGCGCCGCCGCGGAAAGCGCGCCGTCGCCGAGGGCCTCAGTAGAGCTGCTGCAGCTCGGCCCCGGGGTAGTAGTGGGAGAGAATCTCCTGGTAGCCCCGGCCCTTGTCCGCGAGCGCCTTCGCGCCCCACTGGCAGAGACCGGCCCCGTGGCCATAGCCGCGTCCGGAGAACACATAACCGCGGTCGGTGCGCTCCACCTCGAAGTCCAGACTCTTGAGGCGCGTGTAGCCAAGCCGGCGGCGGAGCTCCACCCCGCCCATCGAGGCACCGTCCCCGAGCATGACGCTGGTCACCCGGCGGGTGGGCGTGCGCCCGGACACGCGCAGCCCCTGGGCGGGGTGATGGAGCGCCGACTTCACCTCCGAGTCGGAGATGGAGGCCTTCCAGCGGCTGGCGGGCAGCTTGCCGCAGGGGCACTCGACGGGCTGGAGGTAGGGCAAATCCCGCTGGAGGGCATCCAGGCCGGACTCGGTGCGGCCGCCGCAGGAGGCATGGAAGTAGGCCTCGATGGGGGCCAGTTCGTAGGTGAGCACCTGGCCGCGAGTGGCCTCCACGGCGGCACGGGTGCGCGGGTCCTCGCGGTTGACGCCGCCGTACACTTGGTGGAGCACGCTGCTGCCCAGGTGGAAGGCGTTGCTGTACGCCTCCAGCTTCTTCTGGAGGGCATAGGTGCGCGCGGCCACGGCCTGGGCCTTGAGGGCCTCCGGCGGAAAGGACACGGGCATCTCGCTGCCGAGCACCGCGGCGAGGTAGTCCTCCAGGGGGATGACGTTGATGAGCTGGAGCCCATCACGGTGGGCGCGCACGACGACGTCGCCGCGCACCTGGGCACTGCCGGCCTTGAGCGGCTCGTCGCCGGGGAGGCCGGCATCGTCGGGGGCGCCGGAGCCGGCGCGGAAGCGCACGGAGTCGCCGACCACCGGCGCGCCATTGAGCTCCAGCTTCGCGCCCCGGCGGCGGAGGGTGGCCTGGCCGGAGGGGATGGCGGCGAAGGTGGCGTCCTCGGTGTCGGCGCCGAAGGCGAGCCCACGGCCACTCACGCGCACCTCGCCATCCGCATCCTCGATGGCGATGCGAAGAGTCTCCACGGCGAGCGCATGCAGCGGGGCGAGCAGCAGCAGGACGAGTGCAACAGGTCGCAACATGGACGGGGAGTGTAGAGGTGTGGGTGCGAGCCTCAAGAAAACGCCCGGCGGATGGGGGAGGATGGCGCGCCCGTGACGTCTCCCGAGCCCGACGCCTCCCGCCTGTCCCCTCCCGCCCTCATCTCGGCCCTGCGAGCGATGGAGCCCCGCCCCTCGGCCCTGCTCATGCGCCGGCTGGTGGAGGGGCGCTCCCTGGAGGCATGCGCGACCTTCTACGGCGTCTCACCCGAGGCCTTCTCCGTGCTCCTGCTGCGGGCGGGAGGAACGCTGGCACGGCGCGCGGGGCTGTCGGTGCGCGAGCCCGCCGGAGGGGACGAGGAGACCGCCTGGGCGAGGATGCTCACGGAGGCCCTGGAACGGGAGGACGCGCGGCTCCCCGCCGCGCTGGTGCCCGTGGCGGAGGTCTGCCGGCGGCTTCGGGGGGTGGGCCCCGAGGTGGCTGCGGGGATGGAGGCCGCGGCGCAGGAGGACGCAGCCTCGCCGCACCGGCGCCGCGAGGAGTGGCTCCGGAGGCTCGCGGTCGCCGCGCTGCTGGCATTGACGGCCTACCTGTACCTGTCACGGCCGGACGAGCCACCGCGCCGCCCACGCCCTGCGATTCCGGCCGCGCCGGCTCCGCGCTGAGGCAACGGGCCGGGCTGGACGGAGCGACTCCAGGGCGCGTATGGGGTGGGCATGCGTGTTTCCTCCCCTGCCCTGCTGTTGCTCCTGGCCGGCCTCGTACTGACGGGCTGCGCGAAGAATGTGGACACCCGGGTCGCCGGAGATGACGACGCGGCCATCGACTCGGCCTCGGCGCGACTGGAGGAACTGAACGCGCGTGCGCAGCAGGATGACCTGACCTGCGCGGACACGTGCGACGTGGCCACGCGGACCTGTGGGGTGGCGGAGGAGCTGTGCTCGCTGGTGGACCGCCATCCGGACCGGGATGACCTGCCGCCGCGGTGCGCCCAGGGCCGGGAGCAGTGCTCCAGCGCGAAGGATGGCTGCTCACGCTGCGGGGGATGAACCGCGGCCGTTCGTGACGGACACGCGCGTGCACGACCGGTGCGCCCCTGGGGCCACCGTGCTTAGATGCAGGACGTACCCACGGTTTCGACCAAGGCTCCCCGCCATGTCCACCCGCCCTACCCTGTTCCTTCTGGCTTCGTGGCTCGTGCTGCCGGGGCTCGCCAGCGCCCAGGAAGGCGCCGAGCTGACGCCGGAGAAGGTGGCGGAGATTCGCCGCGACGAGGCGCAGGCCCAGACCCGGGTCAACGAGGAGTTCGGCAACCGCAAGCCCTCGGAGATGAGCAACGAGGAGCGCACGCAGGCCATCGACAAGCAGCAGGCCGCCTCGGCCTCGGTGATGGAGAAGCACGGCGTGTCGGCGAAGGACTTCGCGCGCTACGAGGCGCGGATGGGCCCGGAGGGCAACGCGCGCGCCAAGGCGGAAGAGAAGCGCCTGGAGGAGCAGGCCCAGGCCGCGAAGCAGACGCCCCCCACGGCGGAGAAGGCGGCCGAGGACGTCCCCGTGCAGCAGGGCTTCAGCGAGGAGGACCCGGTGGAGCTGGAGGCCGCCGAGGGCGCCGAGCCCGTCGTCGACATCGGCATCCCGGGCGCGGCCGAAGCCGAGTCCGTGCCGGTGGAGCTCGGAGGTGCGCAGCTCGGTGGTGCGCAGGAGGAGAAGCCCGCCGCGAAGCGGGCCAGCGCGCGCGCCGGCTCGTCCGGGGTGAAGAAGAAGGCCGTGAAGCGGCGGCGCAGCTCGGGCGGCGACGATTCCTGAAGCACGCCGCGGCCGGAGCCGCGCGCGTGTCCGAACCCCTACTTTCGAACGCCGTACGCCCGCGAGCGGGCCTGCCACACGTCATCGTAGGGGCAGGCGCAGTCGGTCTCTTCCGGCTCCGGATAGGCGTAGCGCTCGCCCTTGTAGTTGCGGAACACCGTCTCGTGCTCGCCGCGCTCCACGACGTAGTCCGGCTGGAGCGTCACCTTGCCGCCGCCGCCGGGCAGGTCCACCGCGAGGTGGGGCACGGCGAGGCCGGTGGTATGCCCGCGAAGCTGCTGCAGGATTTCCAGCCCCTTCGCGATGGGCGTGCGCAGGTGCTCGCAGCCCTCGGCCACGTCCATCTGGTGCAGGTAGTAGGGCCGCACGCGGCTGCGCAGCAGCACGTGGGAGAGTTCCTTGATGATGCGCGCGTCGGAGTTGATCCGCCGCATCAGCACGGCCTGGTTCTCCACCGGTACGCCGTGGTCGACCAGCCGCTCGCACGCCTCGCGCGCTTCGGGCGTCACTTCCTTCGGGTGGTTGAAGTGGGTGACGACGAAGACGGGCGCGTAGCGCCGCAGGGTGCTCGCCAGGGCGTCGGTGACGCGCATGGGAAGGACCACGGGGACGCGCGTGCCGATGCGAATCATCTCCACGTGGGGAATCTCGCTCAGCGGCGCGAGCAACTCCTCCAGCCGCGCCTCGCTCAGCAGGAACGGGTCTCCCCCGGAGATGAGCACGTCGCGCACTTCCGGGTGCCGCCGGACGTACTCGATGCCCCGGCGCAACTGCTCCTTGGAGAGCTCCGCCACCCCGCCCTGCGTAATCCGCCGCCGCGTGCAGTGCCGGCAGTAGACGGAGCACGTGTCGAGCGCGAGGAAGAGCACGCGGTCCGGGTACTTGTGGACGATGCACTCCTCGGGGCGCGTCTTGTCCTCACCGAGCGGGTCCGCCAGCTCGCCCGGACGGATGCGCGCCTCGGCCCTCACGGGGATGGACTGCATGCGCACCGGGCAGAACGGATGCTCCGGGTCGATGAGCGACAGGTAGTACGGGCTGATGCCGATGCGGAACAGCGCGGACGTCTCCTGCACGCCGGCGCGTTCATCGGACGTCAGCGGCACGTACCGTTCGAGCTGCTCCAGGCCTCGCACCGAGTGCCGCTGGTGCCAGCGCCAGTCCGCCCACTCCGCGTCGGTGGCAGCGGGGAACAGGCGCTGGCGCCCCTCGGCACTGAGCGAGGGGCGCGGCGAGGTGCCAGGCTCCGACGGCTGGGCCGCCGGAAGCGCCGAGGAGTTCATCACGCGGCCTTCTGCTGCTCCCGCCACCACGCCTGACCTGCCTCCGGCAGCGTGTCGATGGGGTCGAAGTACTCGTACTTCCGGTTGAGCGCGTCGGCGTCGTTCGCCTCGATGCCCGTGCGGTAGTTCTTCGTCCAGTAGGAGATGCCGCGCTCGCGGTCGTACTCCGCGATCTGGTGCACCCACCGCTTGCCGACGAAGGGCACGTCACAGACGATGCGCGGCGTGGCGAAGCCCGGCATGTAGCCCATGATGTCGTGCTGGAGCTTCTGCGCCTTGTCCACCGACAGCCGCCAGTGCTCGCTGTTGGGGATCATGTCGCACATGTAGAAGTAGTACGGCAGGATCTTCGCGTGGTCGAGCAGCGTGAAGCACAGGTCCAGCAGGGCCTGCGCGCTGTCGTTCACCCCGCGCAGCAGCACGCCCTGGTTGCGCACGTCGCGGAAGCCCATGTCGAGCAGCTTGCGCACGGCCTTGCCCACCAACGGGGTGAGCTGCGCCGCGTTGTTGACGTGCGTGTGCATCGCCAGGTCCACGCCGCGCTCCACGGCCTTCTTCGCCAGCCGGTCCAGCCCCGCCAGCACCTGGTCCTGGAGGAAGTGCTGGGGAATGGCCATCAGCCCCTTGCTGGCCAGGCGGATGTCCCGGATGTTGGGGATGTCCATCAGCGAGCTGACGAACGGCTCGAGCTGCTGGATGGGCAGGTTGGCGATGTCACCGCCGGAGACCACCACGTCGCGCACCGTCGGCGTGCGGCGCAGGTACTCGAGCATCTGCTCGTACCGCTCCTTCGGCCCGACGCCGAACTTGTGCTTCTGCACCTGGGGCACGTCGTTGCCGACGAGGTCCATGCGGGTGCAGTGGCCGCAGTACTGCGGGCAGGTGGGGAGCATCTCCGCCAGCACCTTGGTGGGGTAGCGGTGCGTGAGGCCCTCCACGACCCACATGTCCGCCTCGTGGAGGCTGTCGCGGCTGGCCTTGGGGTGGTTGGGCCAGTCCGTGAGCCGGTCCGCGAACGCGGGCAGCATGTAGCGCCGCACCGGGTCGCTCCACAGGTCGTCCAGGTTCATCGTGTTGAGCATCTGCGGGGGGATGAGCAGCGACATGGTCGCCCGCTCCTTCTGGTCCCGTTCGATGCTCGCCGCCAGGTCCTCCGGCAGGAGCGCGCCGAGGGTGGCCCTCAGCTCCTTGAGGTTCTTGACGGTGTGCTTGCGCTGCCAGACAGCGCTCTCCCACTCCGCCGCGGAGACGTCCTTGTACCCGGGGATGCGACGCCAGTCGGGTTCGACGAACTCCTTGCGGAGCGGATACGTGAAGGGCTGTTGGGCGGGGCCGGTCTCAGGCTTGCCGCGAGTAGGCGTCGTTTGCATGCGCATCACCTCTGCGTGCCGCGTTGCGGGCGGGGCGTCATACCGCGCCGGACCCCACTTCATTCAACAAATCGAAGGGGGTGCCGGATGCCCGCCCCCTCACTCGATAGGCACGTTGACCAGCTTGGCGACCCCGTCCTCGGTGATGGTGACCACCACGGGCTTGGTCGTCTTTCCGTTGAGCTTGAAGGAGACCTTCCGGTTTCCGACGGGCAGCGACAAAGGAGCACCGAGCGTTACGGGCGTCTGGCGGCCCGTCTTCTTACCGTCCACGAGGATGTCGGCGCCCGCGGGCTTGGTGCTGCACGCGAACTTGCCCATCGCCTTCGACGCCGGCGGCTTGGGCGGCTTGGTGACGACAGCAGGCGGAGGCTTGCGCGGCGTCGGCTCCCGGACGGGCTCACGCACCGGCTCGGGCTCGGGCGCCTTGACGAGCTCGAAGGAGACCCGCATCTCGTCCTTGCTGCCGTCGGCCGTGAATTCTCCCGAAAACGGCTCGTAGCCCGCGCGCTTCGCGGTGAAGCGGTACGTCTTCCCGACCTCGAGGTCCGCCGCCCGGACCTGCGGCGTCTTCCCCAGGCGCTTGCCCTCCATGGCGATCTCCGCGCCTTCCAGGCCCTCGAAGATGGCGGCGACCTTCCGGGGCGCGGGAGGGGCTTCGACGTCGGGCTTCTTGACCACCGGCTCGTCCGTGCCGGCGTTCGGCGTGGCGGGCGGCTCCGTCCCGGCGGGCGGAGTGTTCTCCGGCGTTGGCGCCGTCGTCGGCTTGTCGGGGTTGGCGGCCACGACCGCATCGGGGTTGGAGGGGGGCTTGGGCGGCGGAGTGGCGGCGGGGGGCGTCTCCTCTTCAGGCACGAGCGCGAGCGATACCCCCGTCTGCTTGCCTGCGACGACGTTCACCATCTTCTCCTGGCGCTGATGACCGGGAGCGGTGGCGACCACGCGATACTGGCCGGGAGGCAGTGACAGCAGGGTATTGAGCTGGACCTCCTGGTCATTCACCTCGATGTGCGCACCGGCGGACGGCGACACCATGAAGGTGACCTCGCCCGCCGCGGGCGGACGCAGCGCCACCGCGGCGATGACGACCAGCACGAGCACGATGCCCGCCGCCGCGGCGAAGAGGACCGGCTTGGGCAGCTGCTTCCCCGCCACGGCCTTGCCCTTGCTCTTGGCGGGAGTCTTGGGCTTGACCTTCGCGGGCGGCGCGGCCTTCGCGCCCTTCTGTGCCACGGGTGCCACCGGCAGCGAGCCGGTGACTTCCTCTTCCGGCGGCGCCTCCTGCGACTCGTCGTACGTCGGGGGGCCTTCGTCGCCGTAGTCGTCCTGCCCGGCGCCGTTGTAATCCTGGCCGTCGTCGTAGCCCGCCGGCTCCTCCAGGGGTTGGGGCTCGGGCGCGCGCGGCTGGGCGCGGCCATTCCGGCCCTTCACCGCCGGGACGGGGATGTCACCGGTGCGCTCCTCCTCCTGGACCTGTGCGGGACGCGAGCGCGACGCTGGCGCGGTCGGCGCGGGGCCGATCATGGTGGCGCCCGCGTAGGCCTCGCCCTCCTCGTTGCTGATGACGACCTGGGCCTTGGGGCCGCTCTTGCCCTTGCGAGGCGCGGGCTCGGGCTCACGGTCGTAGTTGTACGCGGCGGCGGTGCCACTGCCCTTCTGGATGGGGTTCTCCGAGCGGCCGGTGATGCTGTCGTCCACCACCACGCTGCTGTCGGCGATGCGGGTCTCCGGAGCACGGAAGGTCTGCGTCGAGTCGACAATCTGCGTCTTGTCGGCCCCGCCTCCGTCCATCTCCGCGAGCTCCTCGGCGGAGGGGGGCGGGATGTAGCCCGGCGCGGGCTGGGCGGGCGCGCGCCCGGCGGGCGGGCTGGACGTGACGGCGGCCGGTGGAGGCGCCCGCTTCGAGGCCTGGGGGGCCGCGCGCGGGGCGGCCGGGGGCGGATTGACGGTGACGCCGGAATGCTCGATCTGGTCCGGGCGCTCGATGCCGGCGTAGCGCTCCATCTTCTCCGACTCACGGAGCATGTCCTCGGCGAAGGCCTCCTTCATGTAGGAGGACAGATGCTTCGACGAGTAGATGGCGTCGCCGGCCAGGAGGAACCGCATCAGGTCCTCGGCCAGGTCGGACGCCCACTGGTAGCGCTCCTCCGGCTCGCGCGTGAGCGCCTTGAGGACGACCTTCTCCAGCCCCGGGGGGATGTTCGGATTGAACTCGCGGGGCAGCGGGACGTCGGCGTTGCGCACCTTCTCCAGCGTGGAGAAGTCGGACTCGCCGACGAAGAGCTTCTCGCCGGTGAGCATCTCGTAGAGCAACACGCCCACGGCGAAGATGTCGCTGCGCCGGTCGATGGGCATGCCCCGGACCTGCTCCGGGCTCATGTACCCGAACTTGCCCTTGAGGATGCCGGCCTGCGTCTTCTGCGAACGGTTCGCCGCCTTGGCGATACCGAAGTCGATGACCTTGACCTCGCCCTCGTAGGAGATGAGGACGTTCTGCGGCGACACGTCGCGGTGGATGATGTGCAGGTCCTGCCCGCGTGCGTCCTTCTTCCGGTGGGCGTAATCCAGGCCGTCACAGAGCTTGGAGGTGATGAACACCGCCTGCGCGGTGGGCATGATCTCCTTGCGCCGCCGATAGCGCTCCAGGATGGTCCGCACGTCGCGCCCGGCGACGTACTCCATGGCGATGAAGTAGGTGTCGTCGTGCTTCCCGAGTTCGTGGATGTGCACGACGTTGGCGTGGTTCAGCTGAACGCTGATCCGCGCCTCGTCGATGAACATCGTGATGAACTCTTCGTCCTCGGCCATCGTGGGGAGGATCTTCTTGATGGCCAGGATGCGCTCGAAGCCCTCGACCCCGAAGGCCTTCGCGATGAACACCTCCGCCATGCCGCCGACGTTGACGCGCTCAAGGAGCAGGTACTTCCCAAAAATGGTCGGCTTCTTCATCTCGTGGAGCTGCCCGGCGCCGGGGGGTGTGCACCGCGGCAGGCGGTGCGCAGACCGGGCGGAAGACTGGACTCTAGTCCCAGCCCCGACGGCGAGTCAAACTCGCACCCACCTCTGAAAGCCCAAGGAATCCGCGAGGTTGACCCCCTCTGGAGCCTGCTGGAAACCGACGGGACGGTGACGCGGTCGCGACGCGGAGCAGCACGTTTTCCGGGCAGGCGCGGCGCCCCCGTGGGAGGCAGCTGAGGGAAGGCCGGCCGCGGGTGCGCGCGGGCCTGGTGCTGGACCTGGCCGAGGCCGCCGAGGCCCACCGCCAGTTGGAAGGCCGGAGCACGGTGGGCAAGGTGGTGGTCCGCGTGCCGCAGGCCCGGTGGGGCCCAGGGGCTCGCGGCAGGTCTGCGGGCCCCGGCCGGCGCGGAGAGCCGGAAGGCGGACGCGCCAAAAAAGAAAACCCCCGTTGCCACGAGGGCAACGGGGGTTCTCAAAAAGAATCCGGCAGCGACCTACTCTCCCGCGCGGTTTCCCGCGAAGTACCATCGGCTCTGGAGGGCTTAACTTCCGTGTTCGGGATGGGAACGGGTGGGACCCCTCCGACATAGCCACCGGAAAACAAGCGACAGTGCATACAAAGGGTAAGTTTCAATTCTCTGCGAGAAGAAAGTCTCGCCGTGCCTGTTTAGAAGCGTCTTCCGGGCGAGTGCTTTCGCACTCGAGCCTCGGCCTTGGCCCCGAGTCCCTTACGCCCCAAAAGGAGGCATGGAAGAGAACGGGGAAAGTAAGCCGCTCGACCCATTAGTACCGGTTAGCTCAACGTGTTACCACGCTTACACACCCGGCCTATCAACGTCGTAGTCTTCGACGGGTCTTCAGGGGCTTGCGCCCGGGATACCTGGTCTTGAGGTCGGTTTCCCGCTTAGATGCTTTCAGCGGTTATCCAATCGGCACATGGCTACCCAGCGATACCTCTGGCGAGATAACTGGTACACCAGCGGTGCCTCCAACCCGGTCCTCTCGTACTAAGGTCAGAGCCTCTCAAGTATCCTACGCCCACAGCAGATAGGGACCAAACTGTCTCACGACGTTTTGAACCCAGCTCGCGTACCGCTTTAATTGGCGAACAGCCAAACCCTTGGGACCTGCTCCAGCCCCAGGATGCGATGAGCCGACATCGAGGTGCCAAACCTCCCCGTCGATGTGAACTCTTGGGGGAGATAAGCCTGTTATCCCCGGAGTACCTTTTATCCGTTGAGCGATGGCCCTTCCATTCAGGACCACCGGATCACTATGACCTGCTTTCGCACCTGCTCGAGATGTCTCTCTCGCAGTCAAGCTCCCTTATGCCATTGCACTCGCCGCCCGGTTTCCAATCGGGCTGAGGGAACCATCGCGCGCCTCCGTTACTTTTTGGGAGGCGACCGCCCCAGTCAAACTACCCACCAGACAGTGTCCCAATCCCGGATGACGGGACATGGTTAGACACCAGAAATCAACAGGGTGGTATTTCACCGTTGCCTCCACCGAACCTAGCGGCCCGGCTTCAAAGGCTCCCACCTATCCTACACAGTCAATCCCTAGTGTCACTGTCAAGTTATAGTAAAGGTTCACGGGGTCTTTCCGTCTTGCTGCGGGTAAACTGCATCGGCACAGCTATTTCAATTTCGCTGAGTCCCTCTCCGAGACAGCGCGGAAGTCGTTACTCCATTCGTGCAGGTCGGAACTTACCCGACAAGGAATTTCGCTACCTTAGGACCGTTATAGTTACGGCCGCCGTTTACTGGGGCTTCGGATCATCGCTTCGCCTTGCGGCTGACGAATCCCCTTAACCTTCCAGCACCGGGCAGGAGTCAGACCCTATACGTCGGCTTGTCGCCTTCGCAGAGTCCTGTGTTTTTGGTAAACAGTCGCTACCGCCATTTCTCTGCAACCTCTCTCGGCTTCGGCTGTACGCCTACACCTACCAGAGGCCCACCTTCTTCCGAAGTTACGGTGGAAATTTGCCTAGTTCCTTGGAGGAGAGTTCTCTCAAGCGCCTTAGGATTTTCTCCTCACCCACCTGTGTCGGTTTGCGGTACGGACACCCTATGAGCTCCCTACGGGACTTTTCTTGGAAGCAGAGCATCAGCGACTTACCCCTTACGGGGCGCCATGGGGTCTCGGGGATAGCTGCCGCGCCTTTAATCGTACGCGACACCCCTACGCCTTTAGACTGACACAACCACCGGTCAGCTCGCCTAGCTTTCTCCGTCCTCCCTTAGTTCAACGCTCACAAGATGGCGCAGGAATATTAACCTGCTTTCCATCACCTACGCCTTTCGGCCTCGGCTTAGGTTCCGGCTAACCCTGGGAAGATTAACTTGACCCAGGAAACCTTGGGTTTACGGCGAGGGGGTTTCTCACCCCCTTTATCGCTACTCATTTCGGCATCAGCACTCCCAGTCGCTCCAGCCGCCTTTACAGTCGACCTTCGCTGCAACTGGGACGCTCCCCTACCGCCATGCGCTTTACGCATGACCCGAAGCTTCGGCACTAGTCTTGAGCCCCGTTACATTTTCGGCGCGGCCTGTCTTGACCAGTGAGCTATTACGCTTTCTTTAAAGGATGGCTGCTTCTAAGCCAACCTCCTGGTTGTCAATGACCTGCCACATCCTTTCTAGTGTTCACTTAGACTAGATTTGGGGGCCTTAGCTGTCGGTCTGGGTTATTCCCCTCTTGCCAATGGACGTTATCACCCACTGACTGCGTCCCGGGATAACAATTGCCGGCATTCGGAGTTTGGTACGGTTTGGTAATCTGGTGAGACCCCTAGCCGTTCCAGTGCTCTACCTCC